>NZ_CP109078.1:5860994-7211988 GCF_035917455.1 Micromonospora sp. NBC_01796
GCGCGTCGTCGCCGACTCGACCGCACTCGCCCCACGTCTGGTCATCGTGGACGCCGCCGCGTTCCAACGCCTGCTCGCGGCCACTCCGCTGCCGGACGCGCCGGCGCTGGCCCGGCTCTCGGCACCCGGTCCTGGCCCCGGGGACGTGCCGGCGCTGGTCCGATCGAGCGACGGCGGCCTGCGGACCGGTACCAGGCTGCAGCTTCCCCGCGATGGCGCCCCCGCGATCCGTCTCGCTGCGGTCGGTACCGCTCCCTCCGTCGGCGCCGCCACCGACATCGTCATCGTGGACGCCGCGGCTCTCGCCGCCGCCGGGCTGCCCGCCGTCCCCAACACCGTCTGGGTGACCGGCCCCGGCGCGGCACGGGCCGTGTCGAGCACCGGCGTCGCCGCCGACGTCGTGCTGCGCACGGATGTCCTGCGGGCGCAGCGGGCGGCCCCGCTGACCGCGGGGCTACTGCGCCTGACGTGGACGGCCGCTGCGGCGCTGCTGGCGCTGGGGCTGCTCGGCCTCATGCTCGCCGCGGCCGCGGGTGCGCCGGAGCGGTGGCAGACCCTGACCCGGCTGCGGACCCTCGGCCTGCGGCCACGCGACGCCCGCTGGGTCGCCGCCGGAGAGCTGCTGCCGCCGGTCGTGGTCGCTGCGGTGTACGGCCCGTTGCTCGGGGCCCTGCTCGCACGCCTGACACTCGGCCCGCTCGACTTGCGGCTGCTCACCGGCCAAGCCACCGACCCGGCGGTCGTCCTGCCCTGGTGGATGCTCGGCCTGGTGGGCATGGCGTTGCTGGCGGCGGCCGCCACGGTTGTCCCCGTCGAGTCGGCGCTACGGCGGCGCGACCGGCTGAGCGAGGTGCTCCGCGCGGGCGAGTGACGGCCCAGTGGGCTGTCACCTCTGGTGGTGGGCGCCGGTCAGCTGGAGGAAGTCTCCGGGTTCGGCATCGGCGCGAATCGTGCCGTCGTGTTTGCCCGCGTCACGGTCGTCTCTGCCCACCGGTCGCATCGCCGACCGCAACGACGGGATTGGTCAGCGTTCCGAGTGCCGCGGACGTGATCTCGATCGTGTCACCGGGTCGTGTGGTGAACTCGGCCTCCGGCACAATGCCGGTGCCGGTCAGCAGCACCACGCCGGCCGGAAAGCTGAGCGCTCGGAACAACCAGCCGGCAAGGTCGGTGAAACCGCGGGCCATCGCCGACGTCGAGGTCGCTCCGGCGTACGCCTCGCGGCCCTCACGCAGCACCCGCATCCCGATCTGGATCGTGTCCGGGTCGATCGCCCAGCTCGGTACGATCGCCGGGCCGAGCGCACAGGAGCGGTCGTAGATTTTCGCCTGCGGAAGGTAGAGCGGGTTCTCACCCTCGATCGCTCGGCTGCTCATGTCGTTGCCCAGCGTGTAACCGAACACGTCCCCGGCCGCGTTGAGCACCAGGCCAACCTCGGGCTCAGGTACGTCCCAGCCGGAGTCGACACGGATCCCGACGGCGTCGCGGTCGCCGACAACCCGCCACGGACTGGACTTGAAGAAGATCTCGGGACGGTCACTGACGTAGACGTGGTCGTAGAGGGAACCGTGTCCGGACTCCTCCTGTCGTCCGTCGCGGCTGCGCAGGTACGTCACCCCGGCTGCCCACACCTCCTGCCGGTCCACGGGTGGAAGTGCCCTGTCTCCGGGCATGTCGCCGCGGGCTTCGCGGGCGGCGGCCTCGACCACAGCGCGGGCCTGGTCGAGCGGTAGGGCGAGCAGGTCGGCGAGGCTGGCGTCGAGCTCGCCCCACTCGCCGTCCTGGCGTACGGCCCAGCGTGAGGCGTTGCCGGCGCTCAGGTGGTGAATGGAGATCGACATTTGACCATCCTAGGTGTGGGGAAAAGCAGCGAACGTGGCTGTTTCTGGTTGCGTCGGGACCGCTTCTGCGGGCGACGAGCCCGGAACCTGGCGCGGGGGACGACGCGGTTACCCTCTTCAGGTGCCGGTCCGTGTGGAGATCGTTGACACGAGTCCGGCATTCCGAAGGGACTATCGACATGCCCCGTGTGGTACCGGCGGTCATTCGCGCACTCGACATCCTCGAACTGTTTCTGGACCGTCCTCAGCTGTCGGCCCGTGAGGTGATGGAGCGGCTCGACCTACCCCGCACCACCGTCCACGAGTTGCTCGTCACGCTCGAGGCGCGCTCGTACCTGATCTCCGTTCCGGGCCAGCCGGTGCAGTATCGGCTCGGCATGCCCCTGTTCCAGCTCGGTGCGGCGTTCGCCGGCCGGCTCGACCTGGTCCGTGAGGCGCAGAGCGTCGCGCGGGACGTGGCCGCCGCGTGCGACGAGGCGGTTCACGTGGCCGTGCTCGACGGTGCCGATGTCATCTACCTTGTCAAGGTCGACAGCACCCACCCGATCCGGATGGTCTCTGCGGTCGGGCGGCGGCTGCCGGCGCACTGCACGGCGGTCGGCAAGATACTGCTGTCGGGCCTCGATCAGGCGGGCCTGGACGTCGTCCTGCCGAAGGGTGTCCTGTCGGGCATGACGCCGGACAGCATCACCGATCCGGACCGCCTGCGGGCGCATCTCGAACATGTCCGGGCCGAGAGCGTCGCGTTCGACATCGGTGAGTCCGACAGCGCCATGCGCTGCGTCGCCGCGGCGGTCCGGGACCATTCCGGCGCAACCATCGCCGCGATGAGCGTGTCCGCGCCGACCATTCGCTGGACCCCGCAGGCGCACGTCGAGTGGACCGCGCTGGTACGCGAGGGCGCGGCCACGCTGTCCGCCCGGATGGGCTACCTGGCCCCGGCTCGATAGTCGGCTTGCTGGTTCCGACCGGAAATCGCATCGAAACATTGACATGCCTCCCTGTGTTCCTCTAGCGTCGCGTCCACTCGACACGATATCTCGAACATAGTTCGAAATTTCGAACGGTGGTGTCCCGTGGACCGACCGAACTGGAACGTCAGCACCGCTCTCTCGGCCCGGTCGCCGTGGACTGCGGGGGTGGACGGCGCCATGGGTGGGCCCGACGCCGCTGGGACAACCCCACCAACTTCTGCGCCATCGAGCCCTCAGGGCGGTAGCTGGCCGACGACGAGTACGCGCACGCGTTGACCGATGCGGGCCGCGTGCCCGCAGTCGCCGACATCGAAACACAGCTGAAGCACTAGGAACGCGGCGTTCGCCAAGTGCGCCTTCGGCGTGCGGCGATCAGGGAAAACAAGGGAGGCCAAGGTCTATGGAGGACAACCCGTTATGGTCCCGGCGCGGCTTTCTGGGGATGGGGGTGGGGGTGCTCGGGGCGGCCGGTCTGGCCGCGTGCGGGGGCACCTCCGACTCGCCCACCAGGGTGCAGCCGGAGGTTCCGAAGGAGCTGGTGGACGCCGCGGCGTCGTTGAAGGGCTCCTCGATGGGGGTGCTGTCGCAGAAGCTCTACTCGACAAAGGCGAACGAAGCGCTCGACAGCTCGATCGGTAAGTTCGCCGACGTCACCGGGACGAAGATCGAGAACAGTCTGGTCCAGGCCGACGCCGGTGACGTGGTGGCCAAGATCGATGCCGAGGTCAAGGGCGGCGTGGCGCGTGACCTGGCGTTCATGACCGACTCGCGGTTCGTCGCGCAGTTTCACGCGCTGGGCGACCTGGAGGACGTGACGGACGTCGTCGAGGCGCTGACGGCCAAGTACGGCGAGCCCTGCGCGGAGGCCAAGAACTTCTGCGTCTTCGACGGCAAGTGGTACGCGATCCCGTACCACTTCATCGGGATCGGGTCGTTCCTGCGCAAGGACTGGATGCAGGACAAGGGCATCACCCCCAAGGACGTCTACACCTGGGAGGAGTTGCGGGATCTGTGCCTGGCGATCTCCGATCCGACCAAGCGCCGGTTCGGCTGGGGTATGACGGTGAACCGGTCCGGTGACGGCAACGGCATGATCGAGGCACTGATCAACTCGTACGGCGGGGCGATCACCTCCAACGACGGCAGGAAGGTCACGTTCGACTCTCCCGAAACGGTGCAAGCGGTGACCTTCCTGGGTGACCTCTACACCAATCCCAAGTACCGGCCGATGCTGCCGCCGGGGGTGGCCAGCTGGACCGACACCAGCAACAACGAGAACTGGCTCGCCGGGATCCTGGGTTACACCCGCAACAGCTTCAGCGTCTACGCGGACTCCAAGACCAAGCGGAACCCCGTCTACGGCAACACCCACGTCTTCTCCGACTGCATCGGGCCGGCGACCGACAACTCCCTGCTGCTCGGGCAGTCCCAGGGCTTCGTCGTCTTCAAGGGTGCCAAGAACCCCGCACTCGCCAAGCTCCTGGCGCAGTACCTGGTCAGTGCGCCCGCGCTGGTCGGGGTGGCGAAGGAGGCGCCCGGTCTGGCGATGCCCGCCTGGGAGAAGGTCTGGGACGCCGACCCGTTCTTCACCAGCGGCGACCCGGCGTTTCCCATGGTGCGCAAGGTGTCCCAGCAGCCGTTGCCGCTGTCCACCAAGAACGGCCTGGCCTTCCCACAGAAGGCCAGCGCCGGCCAGCAGGCCGCCGTCGCGGCCTACGTCCTCACCGACATGATGCAGCAGGTCGTACAGGGAACGGCGCCCGCGCAGGCCGTGACGGCCGCGCACGCGAAGATGGTGCAGATCTTCGCCCAGCAGGGGCTGCCGCAGTGAGGTCGGTCCGTTCAGCACCGGCCCCGGCGACGGGGGCACCCCCGCCGCCGGGGCGCGGCTCTCTGACGAAGACCCAGCGGCGGCTGGGCCGTGACTGGCGGCTGGCGGCACTGTTTCTGGCGCCCACGGCCGCGCTGGTCGGCGGGCTCGTGCTCGTGCCGATCGCCCGGTCGATCGTCACCAGCACCACGGAGCGGCACGGGCAGGACAACGTCTTCGTCGGCCTGGGCAACTACATCGCCCTCTTCGCCGACGAGCAGTTCCGCACGGGCGTGGTGAACTCGTTCGTCTACACCGCGTACGCCGAGGTGTTCAAGGTGGTACTGGGGCTTGCCGCGGCCCTGCTGCTGCACCATCGGCGTCGTGGTCGGGCCCTGCTGACCGGGCTCCTCCTGGTGCCGTGGGTGGTGCCGACGGTGGTGACGGCGTTCAGCTGGCGCTCCCTGCTCGACCCGATCTTCGGCAGCGTCAACACCCTGCTCACCGCCTCGGGGATCGGGCCGCTGCTGGCCACGGTGCAGTTGGTCGACAGCTGGCCTGCGGGCTGGCTGTCCGACACGTCGCTGGCCATGCCGTCCGTGATCCTCGTCAACGTGTGGAAGGGGGTGCCGTTCTTCACCGTCTGTTTCCTCGCAGGGCTGAAGGCCATCCCGGCGGACCTGTACGAGGCGGCGGCCATCGACGGCGCCTCGTCGTGGCGGAGATTCGTCCACGTGACGCTACCCGGACTGCGCCACGTGATCACCGTGACAGTGACCCTGTCGTCGATCTGGACGTTCAACAACTTCGACCTCATCTGGTTGCTGACACAGGGCGGCCCGGGCAACGTGACCGCGCCGTACGTGCTCGTCGCGTACTCGAAGGCGATCCTGCAGTTGCAGTACGGCGCGGGAGCGGCGGTCACGCTCGTCATGCTGCCGGTCATCGGCGGGCTGGTGTTCGTCCTGGTCCGGCTGTTGCGCCAGGACGCCGGCACCAAGCGACCCGGGAGCGCCCGGACGGCGCGGTGGGCGGCGCCGGCGCGCAAGGCGCTGCCGTGGGTCGTCACCGCGGCGCTCGTCGGTCTGCTGGTCTGGGCGTCGCCACAGATCTTCTGGAAGGCGGCGGTGGTCCTCGGTGTGATCCTGCTGATCGCGGCGACGGTCGGTCGGGTGGTCTCGGCGCTCCAGTCCCAGGGAGGTCGCCGTGCGTCGTCCCTCGTGTCGAGCCTGGGATCCGGTGTCGCGATGGTCGGGTTGCTCGCCTTCGTGCTCGGCCCGCTGTACTGGATCGCCGTCACGGCCTTCAAGTCCGAGGGCCAGGTTGTCATGCGCGTCAACGACCTGTGGCCGACGCCGTGGACGTTGG
The DNA here is from genome assembly GCF_035917455.1 of Micromonospora sp. NBC_01796. Taxonomy (NCBI): domain Bacteria; kingdom Bacillati; phylum Actinomycetota; class Actinomycetes; order Micromonosporales; family Micromonosporaceae; genus Micromonospora; species Micromonospora sp. NBC_01796. The sequence continues at coordinate 5,866,988 of NZ_CP109078.1, forward strand.
AGCAGTTCGGTGCCCTGTTCACGAACCAGCCGTTCGGCCGCTGGTATCTCAACACCGTACTGGTGTCCGTGGCGTCCACCGCGGTGGCACTGGTCTGCGCCGTCCTGGCGGGCTACGCGCTGGCCCGGCTGCGGTTCCGCGGGGCGCAGGGCTTCACCGTCACGGTGCTGCTCACCTACGTGATGCCGGGTGCGCTGCTGTTCATCCCGCTGTACCAGTTGCTCATCGGAGTGCGGCTCACCGACTCGCTGTGGTCGCTGGTGCTGACGTACCCCACCTTCACGCTTCCGTTCGCCACCTGGCTGCTGGCGGGGTACTTCGCATCGATCCCTGTCGAACTGGAGGAGGCCGCGCTGGTCGACGGCTGCACCCGCATCCAGGCGTTCGGCCGGGTGGTGCTGCCCCTCGCCAAGCCGGGACTGCTGGCGGTCGCGCTGTTCACCCTGACCAATGCCTGGAACGAGTTCCTCTTCGCCTTCGTGTTCATCACGAAGGACGAGTACAAGACGCTCCCCGTCGGGATGCAGTCGATGATCGCCGGGGATGTCGTACCGCAGGGACAGCTCGCCGCCGCATCGCTGCTCGTCAGCATCCCCGTGGTGGTCATGTACGCCTTCGGGCAGCGTTTCCTGACCGAGGGGCTCACCGCGGGCGCGGTGAAGGGCTGACCGGGGAGGCCAGCGCGCCGTCGATCACCCGCAACGGTGGCCCGCCACGTGGCGGGTAATCTCCGCCACGTGGCGCTCGATCATGCCGATGATGCCGGCCATGCTGGGGGCAGTGATCACGTCCCGTGACCCCTGTTTCGCGGAGGCGATGCCGGCCACCGAGGTGAGGCCCCGCCGGTACGGGTTCCCCGAGGAGCACCCGTACCGGCGGATCGATCCGGTCCAACCGGGTTCACATGACTGCGATCCCGCCCGGACCGGATGGGCCCCTACTTCTTGCGGATCGTGATCGTCGCCTTGCGGTAGTTGTTGCGCTTGTCGGTCTTCGTCGGGTCGTAGTTCTGCTCGATGTTGCCCGCCGCGTCGACCGAGAACCAGTGGAACGTCGTCGTCTCGGTCACGTGGAACACCTCGCCCGGCTCTCGGAATTCAGTCGCCTCGTAACGCGGCGACTGGAGGGTGGGCCGGCTGCCGTCCGTCGTGTAGTAGATGGTGGCCGGCTCGTTCGTCTCGAAGCGCACGTCGACGGGCGCGGAGTATTTCCCGCCGCCGGGAACGAGCTTGGACGTCGGGTCCTTCTTGTCCTTGCCCCAGTCCGCCGCGACCCGGAACATCTCCATGATGCCGTTGGCGTACTCCATCGTCTCGGCGTGACCGCTGACAAGGTTCGGATCGCCCTCCCACACCGGTTGGAACGAGCCGCCCTGCCAGGTGCCGGTGGCCGGGTTGTAGACCGATCCGCCGACCTCCCACCCGAAGGCGTAGATCCCGTAGGTGTGGTACAGGTCCTCGCGCACGTTGCCCGCGGAGGAGTAGAGGACATCCGACGACCCGCCGACGTTCTCCGGCGTGACGACGGTCTCCCGGTGCGCCTTGACCTGCGACAGGATCCTGCCGGCCGACTGCCAGTAGAACGCCTCGTCACCCAGCGGCGGGCGCGGCGTGGTGATCCGCCCGTCCGCGATGTAGGCACCGGGCTGCCAGAACAGCTGGCCGCCGTTGGAGTGCACCGACATCATGAACTTGATGTTCGAATACCTCTCGACCAGCCAGATGATGTTTTCCGCCTCGGGTTCGGAGAGCTTCTCCGGTCCCTGGTAGGTGTCGCTGACGCAGCTGGTCGACGCACCCGAGTAGCCGTCGTGACCCGACCCGACCCGGTAGTTCCGGTTCAGGTCGACGCCCCAGGAGTTACGCCGGGCCGGATCGGCGTTCTCGTCCGGGCAGTGGTTCGTCATGTTCCGACGCTGCGAGGCGAAATTGTAGAAGCTGTAGTTCGCCCCGTCGGGGTTGTTGGACAGGATGAAGAAGATGTCGGTGTTCTCGACGATCTTCTTCGTCTCCCTGTCGGACCTGTAGTTGTGCACCAGACGCTCGGCCGACTCCAGCGAGGTAGTCGCCGGCACCCACTCGCGGGCGTGGTCCTGCGCCTGGATCAGTACGCCGGGGTTCCTGCCGTCGCGATGCTTGCCGATCCGCAGGACGGGGATCGTGGCCGGGCCGCGCGGCACCTCGCCCTCCGGTGCGCCGACGCGCTTCTGGTCGAGGAAGTCGGTCAGCGCGACCGGGCCGGACGTCGGCGCGACGATGCCGGTGCCCGCGTTGGTCCGGTACGGGTGCGCCCGGTCGACAAGTCCCTGGGACTGGGTCTCCAGCGCCGCCGCCACCTCGGTAGCCGTACTCGCGGCCCCGGCGGAGGCATCCTTCGCGAGGAGGACGCGGATCGCCTTGCCCGTCACCTCGACGCCGAGCGGGAGGTTCGCCCCCGGCCGGTCCACGAACTCGACGGTGATGTCGTTGCCATCCTCGTGACCCCACGCCGCCGAGCTGACGACGACCGCAGACTGCCCGGTACCGCCGATCGTGGCCTGCGCCTTGCGCTGGTAGCCATTGGTCTGGTTCGGCAGGTGGACGATCTCGGCGATGTCCGGGTACTGCCGGGCGATTTCCTTGGCGCGGCTGTAGAGCTGCTGCGGGTTCCGGTAGCCGTCGACGAAGTCCGACTTGTAGCCCCGGTTCTCCGTCAGCGGTGGCGGAGCGTCCTCGAGCCAGTCGGAGACGTCGCCGGTGGCGACGCCGCCGGTCGAGCTGGTCACCCGGATCTGGTTCGGGCGCGCGTCGAGCTTGAACAGGTTCCGGTGGAACATGTACTGCCCGGAGTCGACGAACCGGCTCATGGTCCGGGCGAAGCCGAACGGGGTGCGCCGGCCCGAGTCGTTCTCGAGCTGCATCGTGACGATCGGGTCCGCCTGCTGCCCCTCGGTGGTCCGCGCCTCGACGTAGAGGAAACCCTGGCCCTTCGTGGTGAACCAGTCGGCGCGGACGACCCGCACCGTCTTCTCGTGGCTGAACACCTGGGCTGTCTGCGTACGGAGGGCCTGGAGGCCGCCGTCGGCCTCGTCGCTCCAGGCGAAGCCTTCGTCGTCGCCGAGGATCTCGACGCCCATCGCCTCGAGTTCGGCGATCTGCTCGGCGTTCACCACCGCCTCTCCTTCGATGCCGCTGGGCACGCGCCTGAGGCCGTGCTCGAGGTCGAAGCCGGCGGCGACCACCTTGTCCAGCATGTCGGCACCGGTCAGCTGGATGCGTACGTGGCTTACCGACTCCCGGTCCTCAAGGGGGGATCGCCCCGAGTTCGCTGTGGCTGTGGACTGCGTGGGAACCGCGCCTACGGGTGCGGGCACGATGAGGATGCTCGCCACCAGGGCGGGCAGTGCGAGAAGCGCGATGCGCAGTCGTGTGCGATGCATGCTCCCCTCCTTCCGTTTGCGGCCTGTGGATGATGCCGTGGCCGGCCCACGGGCGGGCCGGACCGATCCAGTTCGGATGGCCGTGCTGAGCTCACCCACGGCGGGCCTGGGTACGACGGCGGGCACCGTCGCGACAGGATGGGTGCGGGTCGTGAGCGAGCTGGGAGCGGTGAGTGTATGCGAATTCTTCGCTGCGACGAGCTGCGTGAGCCGGATCTTGAGCATTGCTTGAGGTGGTCGTCCAACCGCCCGCTCCAACCCGTACCCGTACCCGGAACCGACCTCGACGCGTGTGACGATGTGGTCGAGGATTGGGCAGACGGTATTCCCGGCACGCTTGCGGTGCGACGTCGTCGGCGGGGTGGTGCGACAACACCACGTCGCCCACCCCGTCCGCGAGGGGAGGCATGACCACTCCGACAGGGGCGGACAGGACACCTGCCGGGCCCCGAGAAACGGGGGAGCGCATGTATGAGTTTCCCCCGCCTCGATAGTCATCGGTGTCCATCGATCGACGAGTGTCGCACGCACCGTGCTCACCGTCCGGCGACGGCCTTCGTCCAGGTCATCGACACGACCGAAGCGGCGGCCCCACCATCCGCAGGTACGAAATCGCGTAACGAGCGGATCGCGGCATGACAGTGCGCGGAGTTCGCCGCCGGCCTGCGGGCCTGGTAGTGCGCCTGGCGCGCCGGCACTCCGTTCTCGCAATATCCGTTCCGGCGGTCCCACCGTTCGTTGCCGTCCCGTCAGTGGTCAAGTCTGAGCTCAGGCATCCGTAAGAGCACGGCCCGCGGGCACCACAGAGGTGATGGTTCTAATCCTGGCTTCAGGTTGATCGGGGAGGATGGGCGGCAAAGCATCGACTGGAAGGGGGCGGGCCGGCGTGCGGATCCTGATCGCGGATGATGACGGGGCCATCCGTGAGTCGCTGGAGCGGGTGCTCCAGGTCGAGGGTTACGACACCAGCACCGTCGCCAACGGTCTCGCCGTGCTCGACGGGGTCGGTGGGGTCGGCGGTGACACCCTGGATCTGCTGATCCTCGACGTGATGATGCCCCGCCTCGGCGGGTTGGAGACCTGCCGGCGGTTGCGGGCGGCGGGTCGGGATCTACCGGTGCTGATGCTGACCGCCCGGGATCAGGTCTCCGACCGGGTCGCGGGGCTGGACGCGGGCGCCGACGACTACCTGCCCAAGCCGTTCGCCACCGAGGAGTTGCTGGCCCGGGTGCGGGCCCTGCTGCGCCGGCGCACGCCGACCGACGGGGAGTCGCAGATCCTGTCGTTCGCCGACGTCCGGCTCGATCCCGACGGGTTCGAGGCGTGGCGGGGCCGGCGGCCGCTGCGCCTGACCCGGACCGAGTTCTCCCTCCTGCAGGTCCTCATGCGCAACGCGACCCGGGTCTTGACCCGCGACGTGCTGTTCGAGGCGATCTGGGGCTTCGACATGAGCGCCACCGCCAACAACCTCCAGGTATACGTGAGCTACCTGCGTCGCAAGATGGAGGCCGAGGGTGAGCCGCGATTGATCTACACGCTGCGCGGCCTGGGATACACGTTGCGGGAGACTCCTCCGTGAGCAGGCCCGCCGGCCGGGAACCGCGCCGGCTGACCCGTTGGTGGCGGCGGCGGTCCCTGCGGACCAGGCTGACGGTGATCGCTGCGACGGCCATTGCGGTCAGCGTGTTCGTAGCCTTCCAGGTGGCCAGCGAGCTCCTGGACTGGGAGCTGCAGGACACCGCCCAGAATCAGCTACGCGCCGACTCCCTCGTCCTGGCGACGAGCGCAGAGCGCGCCGGTCTGGCGCAGGTCGAGCTATCGCCGTATCCCGGATCCGGTCGGCTGGTGCGGGTCATCCTGCCCGACGGGTCGACCCGGACGCCGGCCGGTCAACCCGCGCTGCCTCCGGTCAGTGGGCCCGCCGGGCGCGTGGCGCAGGGCGGGCTGGCCGACCTGATGGAGTCGAACGACAGCGACGAGGACGGCTACGTCATCTACACGCTGCGGGCGGGCGACGGCGCGGTCCAGGTGGCCCGCGTCGTCGACGACAGCCCGATCAACCGGTTCGGGTTCGGCATGTTGCTGATCGGGCTGTTCTGCGTGGCCGGGGGCGCCCTTGTCGGGCGGACTGTGGCGCGGGCCGGGCTGGCACCGATCGACCGGCTGACCGCCGCCGCGGTACGTGTCGCGCACACCCGGGATCTCGACGCCGACATCCCGGATGAGGGCGGTGGGGAGATCCGGCGGCTGACCCAGTCGATCAACGACATGCTCGCCGCGCTCCGGGACTCCCGGCGGGCCCAGCGGCTGCTCGCCGAGGACGCCGCCCACGAGCTCAAGACCCCGCTCACCAGCCTGCGCCTCAACGTCGAGCTGCTGGTCCGGCTCAATCGGCGCGGCACCCTGGACAGCGCACTGCCGGCGGAGAGCCGGACCCGGCTGCTCAACGATCTCGGCGCCCAGGTGGCCGAGTTGAGCACCCTTGCCGCCGAGCTGACCGAGGTGGCGCGCGGTGACGTCAGCGACGAGAACACCGAGCTGCTCGACCTCGCCGACGTGGTGGTGGCCGCCGCGACCCGGACGCGTTCCCGCGTGCCCGACATCGAGGTCGCGCTCGACGTGACCCCCGTGTGGGTGAGCGGGCGTCCCGCTGCGCTCCAGCGGGCGGTGCTCAACCTCATCGACAACGCCGGCAAGTGGTCCCCCGCGGCCCAGCCGGTCCAGGTCCGGCTCCGTGCCGAGGGCGCGTCGGCGGTGCTCGAGGTCGACGACGCCGGGCCGGGCATCGACGCCGTCGATGTACCGCGGGTGTTCGACCGGTTCTACCGTGCCGAGAGCGCCCGGGCGTTGCCAGGATCCGGTCTGGGGCTGTCGATCGTGCAGCGGGTCGTCGACGACCACGGCGGCCGGGTCACCGTCGCCCGCTCCGCACGCGGTGGCGCGCTGCTTCGGGTCGACCTTCCGGCCGCGGCCCCGCCCGCCCCGATCGCGCGGCTCACCCCCGGGGAGGACACCGCGGTGCGCTGACCCGCCCCGGCGGCGCGGCGCAGGACCAAAGGGCGGCGACCGTCGGGCCCATGAAACGATCCGGGACGGGCTGGGCCCCGTCCCGGATCTCGTCCGTGCCGCCTCGCTCACCGTTGCAGCACGGGCTCCTCGTCGGCGGCGAGCGACTCTTGACCGTCCGGCAGCTCCACCGGTCGGGACAGCCGGCTCGGCCACCAGATCCGCCGGCCGATCAGCAGGGTGAGGGCGGGCACCAGGACCGACCGCACCAGCAGGGCGTCGAGCAGCACGCCGAAGGCGACCAGGAATCCGACCTCGACCAGCATCACCAGCGGAAGTGTGGCGAGGACCGCGAACGTGGCCGCCAGGACCAGGCCTGCCGAGGTGATGACGCCACCGGTGGCGGAGAGGGCTTTGAGCATGCCCTCTCTGGTGCCGAGCCGCACGGTTTCCTCCCGTGCCCGGCTGACCAGGAAGATGTTGTAGTCGACGCCGAGCGCCACCAGGAACAGGAATGCCAGCAGCGGCACCGAATAGTCGACGCCCTTGAACCCGAGGATCGTGTCGAAGACGAACACACTGCCGCCGAAGGCTGCGGCGAATGAGATGATCACGGTGGCCATCAGGACCAGCGGGGCCACGAACGCGCGCAACAGCAGCCCGAGGACGATCAGGACGACGGCGAGCACCAGCGGGATCACCAGCTTCTCGTCGCGGCTGGTGGTCACCGCGGTGTCGAGGTTCTCCGCGCTCGGCCCGCCGACGATCGCCTCCGCCCCGCTCACCGCGTGCACGGCGGTGCGCACCCGCTTGATCGTGTCGTACTCCGCGACGGTGTCCGGCGCGTCAGCCGGGAACACGGAGATGTCGGCCCAGCCACCGCTGGTCTCACCCGGGATCGCCAGAGTCACGCCGGGAGTGCGCTTGACGATGTCGAGCACCCGCTCCTGGTGCGCCGGCCGCGTGAAGATCGTCATCGGCTGGCCGCCGAGCTCGGGGAAGTGCTGGCGGAGGACGGTGAAGCCAGTGACCGACTCCGGCGCGGACAGGAACTGGTCCTGCTCCCGCAGGACGCCGGTGTTGCCCGCCAGGCCGATGGCGAGCACGCCGAGGACTCCGAGCGAGCTGAGCGTCGCCACCCACCGGCGGCGGCTGATGGCGGTGCCGAGCCGTCCCCACAGCCCCGGCTTCTCTTCCACGACCGTGCTGAACCGTGGGATGGCCGGCCAGAAGATCCGCCTGCCGAGCACCACGAGCACCGCCGGGAAGAGCGTCAGCATGGCCACCAGCGCGCACAGGATGCCGGCCGCGCCGATCGGGCCCAACCCGCTGGTGCTGTTCAGGTCCGCGACGAGCAGGCAGAGCAGGCCGGCGATCACGGTGGCCGCGGACGCGACGATGGCCGGCGCCGCGCCGCGTAGCGCGTGAACCATCGCAACCCGGACGTTCTCGTGGTGGTGCAGTGCCTCCCGATATCGAGCGATGAGCAACAGCGCGTAGTCCGTGCCGACGCCGAATACCAGGATCGTCAGCAGCGCCGAGTTCTGGTCGTTGACCACGATGCCGAAGCCCTTGACGAGGAGGTAGACGGTCGCCATCGCGGTCAGTGCGGCCGCGCCCACGGCCACGAGCGGGATGAACCACAACACTGGGCTGCGGTAGGTGAGGATCAGCAGGAGCGTGACGACGACGACGGTGGTGAGGAGGACCTGCATGTCGATGCCGTCGAAGACGGCGTCCACGTCGCCGTCGATCGCGGCCGGGCCGGTCACGTCGAGTTCCAGGCCGCCGGGGCGGTCCTTCGCGGCGTCACGCAACGGGCCGACGATGGCCTCCGGTGCGCCGTAGGTCGTGCTCACCTCGAGGGTGAACATCATCGCCCTGCCGTCGGTGGAGAGTCTCGTCAGTGGGCCCTCGTCGTCCTCGCCAGCCGCCGCCACCTTCGGCGGGTACCGCTTGGCAAGGGTGCTGTGGTGGCGCTCGACCGTCGCGCGGTCGGCGTCGGTCATGCCGCCGACGCGGTGGTACACGAAGACGAACGTGTTGTCCTCGCCGCCGGGGAGACTGTCCTCCAGCACCGCCACCTTGGTGGACTCGGCGCTGGCTGGCAGGGTGTCCGCGGCTTTGTCGGTGGTGACCGAGCTCAACTTTCCGCTCAGCGGCACCATGACCGCCGCCAGCGCCAGCCACAGGCCGATCACCAGCCACGGCACCCACCGGCCTGCCAACCGACCGGGCGGCACTTCCCTGGGCGGCGCTGCGTTGACTGACATCAATAGCCTCCTGACGGGTTGCATCGCTTGTCCGAGGCCAACTTCGTACCGAGCGAATCTGAGACGACCGTTAATCCGGTGATCAGACCGGTTGGCAAGGCCCAGGCACACAGCCGTCGGACCGGATGAGCAACGCGGCACGGCTCTCGTGCGGGTGTCGAACGGCGCTCCGGGAGTGGTACCGCGGTACCACCTCCCTCCCGACGATGACGACCGCCGTACGACGAAACAAGACGGAATCTGTCCTAGCGTCCGGGCTATGAGGAAATCTGACAGTCCACGGTGGAAATTCGCGGCGGGCGCCATGACGCTGGTGACAGCGTTCGCTGCTGTCGCCGCTTGCGGGTCGGACGCCGACAACAGTGCGGCACGCCCAGCTGCCGGCCCGCACAGCATGCACGCGGGCGCGTCGTCGGCTCCAGCGCAGTCGCTGCGCGCCGGCGAGCGGTTCCTGGACCTGAAGATGGCCGAGGCCTACACGCCTACGGCGCCGGAGGGCGGCGGCACGGACGAGTACCGGTGCCAGGTGATCGATCCGGGCCTGACCAAGACGGCGTTCGTGACCGGGACCCAATTCGCACCGGAGAACGTCGCCATCGCGCACCACGCCATCGTGTACGCGGTGCCGCCGGACCGCGCTGCCCTGGTGCGCAAGCAGGACGCGAAGACGCCCGGCCTCGGCTGGCAGTGTTTCGGCGGGACCGGCGTGCCCGGCGCCGACGTGGAGGGCGACGACCAGGGCGCGACGTGGGTGGACACCTGGGCGCCGGGCGCCACGGAGACGCTGCTCGACCAGGACCTCGGCTTCAAGCTGGGGCCGGGCAGCCTAATCATCCTCCAGATCCACTACAACCTGCTCGCGACCGACGGCAAACCGGCCGGGTCGGACCGCTCGGCGGTGCGGCTGCGGCTGACGGACGGCACGCCCCAAACCCGGGAACTCGAAACGTGGTCGCTCGACGCGCCGACCGACCTGCCCTGCGCCGCCGACGAGTCGGGTCCGCTCTGTGACCGGACGGCCTCGATCGCGGACGTGACGAAGCGGTTCGGACCGGATGTCGGCGAGTCGGCGGACCGTCAGGTGGAGGAATGCAACCCGGGCGGCGTGCCGAAGCCCGGTAACACCCAGACCTGCGACCAGAAGGTGCCGGCGCCGATGACGCTGTTCGCCGGTTTCGGCCACATGCACCTGCTCGGGCGGGCCATCAAGGTCGAACTCAACCCGGGCACGCCGAACACCAAGGTCGTGCTCGACGTGCCGCAGTTCGACTTCGACAACCAGCGGCTGATGAAGTTGCCGTCGCCGGTGGAGATCGGTCCGGGGGACACGCTGCGGGTGACGTGTACGCACGACGCGAGGCTGCGCAGACAGCTGCCGCAGCTGAAGAAGCTGCCGCCCCGCTACGTGGTGTGGGGCGACGGCACCAGCGACGAGATGTGCACGGGCATCATGACGGTCTCCCCCCGCAAGTCCTGAGGAAGCGTCGAACGTGTGTGAGCTCACCGAGGTCGACGAGCCGAGAAACGGCTCTGAGCTCACACTTCCGCACTGAACGGGCGGTGACGTGGAGGGCTGCAGGCGGACCCGGCAGCGGAGCGGCTGGGAACCACGGTCGCGCCCTCGACTGACGCGCGAGCTGAATACTAGACCGGCCGGGTGAGTCTCAGGTTGTAGGCGAGGATGACCGCCTGGATCCGGTCCCGTGCGCCGATCTTGGCGAGGACCCGCCCGACGTGGGTCTTCACCGTCGACTCCGACAGCGTGAACCGTTGCGCGATCTCGCCGTTGGTGAGGCCCTGGCCGATGGCGACGAGGACCTCGCGCTCGCGGTGGGTCAGGAAGCTCAGCCGGGGATCCTTCCGCACGGGTCCGCAGAGGTCATCGTCGAGCCGGTCGGCGAACGCGTCGAGCAGCCGCCGAGTCAGCGCCGGCGCGAGCGCGGCGCCCCCAGCGGCGACGGCCCGGATGCCGGCGAGCAACTCCTCCGGGCCGATGTCCTTGAGCAGGAAACCACTCGCCCCGGCCCGCAGCGCGGCGAACGCGTACCGTTCCAGGTCGAACGTCGTCAGCACCAGGATCCGCGAACGCCCACCGGCTGCGACGATGCGCCGGGTCGCCTCGATCCCGTCGACGCCCGGCATACGGATGTCCATCAGCACCACGTCGGGGCGCAGCGCGGTGATCTGCCGAACGGCCTCGGCGCCGTTGCCGGCCTCGCCGACGATCTCGGTGTCGGGGGTGCACTCCAGCAGCACCCGAAACCCGAGGCGCTGCAGCGGCTGGGCGTCCACCACGAGCACAGAAATCACGAATGGCTGCCCTTCAGGGTCGAGACCCGCGTCGCCCGGCGATGCCCAGTTCATACCGAGCGAACCTGAAGCGACCGTTAGAAACGGCGCTCAGGCGGACTTGCACGGCGAGCGTGCCCGGTTTTACGCCGCTTTTTCAACGAAGGATGAACAAGAATCTCTTCGTCTGCCTTCGCCAGCCAACGCACTCACATCGACAGATGACCACCGGCCCAATCCAGATGTCGGAGAGGTGACGTCGGCAATGGCTACACCCACAGCCGGTGGACCTGCGTTGTTGACGGGAGGACCCACAGGCCACGCAGGCAGCTGCCGCCGGCTTCCAGGTCCGCCCGGCACCGTCCCATTCCCGCAAGACTCGATTGATCTCGACAGCGAAGCCAACAGCACCCTTGAGAAGTCCTCCGTACCGGGACGGCCCGACGTGAGGCGCCTCATGACATGTCAGGTCAGGAGTTCGCGGGCCAGGGCCTCGGTCCACCAGCGTTCTACCTGTTCGGGTTGCCAGCCGCGTTCGTCGGTCAGTGTGGTGTAGACGTCGATGTTGCAGATCGCCGCGTAGATGTCGACGGCCGACCATATGTCCAATCCGTCGCGGAGAACGCCGCCCGGCCACGACGAGAACACCTGGATCCTGGTCTCGTCCCCCTGCTGGCGGGCGTCGCGGTAGGCGGTCGCCAGCGTGGGCTCGGTGCGGCCCGCCTCGCGCACGAGCGCGATGATGTCGCCGGCGCGCTCGAAGAGGCGCCGGTCGTAGCCGGCCATCGCCGCAAGCTGCCGCACTGGATCGTTGCCGGCCCTTTCCAGTTCGGCGAGCGCCTGTGTCGGATCTGCGGCGATGTCCGCCGCGTCGGCCAGGGCCTGGATCAGCCCGGTCTTGTTCCCGTACACCGCGTAGACGGTCGGCACCGAGACCCCGGCTTCCCGTGCGACGTCACGTACCGTGGTCGCCGCCCAACCCCGGGAGAGGAACAGCCGACGAGCGGCGGTGGCGATCTCACCCCTGGTCTCTGCCGCTTGCGTCGCCCGGCGTAGTGACTCGTACCTGCGCCTGCCTGTTTCGGCGGTCATGGCTTGCCTCTTTCGGTTTCCGGTCCATATATTGAATATATGGACCGTATCCTTGGTGTCGGAAGCACCTGGACATTCCCGCGGATCGCCGGACTCGCCGGGCTCGGATTCGCCATCCTGATCGCCTCCACCAACGCCATCCTGGTACCAGCCGGCCTGCCCCACACCGGTGCGGCGACCAACGACGTTGTCCAGTTCTTTACCACTCGACAGAACACCGTCGGCCTCGCGTCAGCACTCGCACCGGTCGCCTGGGTGCTGGCCACCCTGTTCGGCGCCGGCGCGGTCTCCGTACTGTGGCGGTCCGACCGCGAGCAAGGCACAGCCTGGTCCCTGGTCGGATTCGCCGGAGTGATCATGCAGAACATCACGTTCACCGGCGTGCTGGCCATCCGGCTCGCGCTCGCGTCAACGACCGCGCAGGACAGCACCGCGATCGCCGGACTCTGGGCACTGCACAACGCGCTGTTCACCTTCAACGGCACCTTCCTGGCACTCGCCATGATCGGCCTGTCCATCAGTGGCCGGCGCGCCGGCCTGATCCGCCGCTGGCACAGCGGGATCGGCCTGCTGGCCGCCGCGCTCCAGCTCGGCTCAGCCGTGCTGAGTCCCCTGGTCATCGACGACCCCGGTCCGGTCGGTCTCCTCGGCCTCGTCGGCTGGCTCATCTGGGTCGTGTGGATCGTCGCCTACGGCAGCACCCTGATCCGCCTGACAGCCGTTGCCCATCCAGGCAAAACCGAACAACTGACCCACCGCTCCCGTTGAGCCATTTTGATCACTCCGACGGTCGACCGATCCACCCGAAGGCCAGCATCGTGGGAAGTCCGTGACTCCTCGCGGCGTTCGCCACGGCCAGCAGCGGCGCCAGGCCGGGGTGAGCGCGGCGCGCCATGGTCGCGGTGCCTTGCCGTAGCCCGCCGGACGCGGTGGTGGGCCTGCGTTCAGCGCTGGGGAAGCATCGGACGCATGAACGTCCGCTCGTAGCGCAGGATGCACCCGCTCCAGGCGCCTCCGCCCCCACGGGTAGCGAGGCCACCGACGCGGTCGGATCCGCCGTACGCAGCTCCGGCGTCGGGCGTATGTCTAGGCATCGATTTCGTACCGGTACCAACGCCGTCGGTCCCCATCGACCTGTAGCCACAGGGTTTCGTCACGTCCGACCCTTTCCGCGCCACCAACATGATGGTTGTCGTCTCCGCCGCCCAGTCAGGCCGCTCGAAAGCCTGGCCGAAGCTGCGGCTCTCCGTGATCGACGGGCGTATACCTGATTAGCCGAAAGCTCGTTCTCCTTGTGCTGTCCCGCGATGAACCCGAACGGCCGGCCCGCGCCGGTGCAGCGCATCTTGAGGATGCCGGCTTGCCGCGCCCGACACTGAACGTCCACTCATCGACAGGTCCGGAGGTTCTCCCACCTGGACGCATCAGCATCGAGGGCTACCGAGGGGTGGCAGACGCTCCGGCGTGGGCGCGCACGATCGGCGGCGGTAGCGGATGCTGGTCTCTGGCGATGGGAGGATCATCGGTATGGACGGCAGGCAGTTGACGCAGCGGGAGCGAGGAGTGCTTGGGGCGCTGCTGACCGTTGATTTTCAGGGCGCCGAAGCCCTACGGCGCCAGGCAGCGGAGGTGGTCGTCGTCGGCAGGTGCGCCTGCGGATGTCCATCAATCGACTTCCAGCTTGGCCGAGGCCTCGGGATTGTCGTACGGGTCAATGCGGGTGTTCGAGGCTCCCATGACGGTCTGTTTCTTTACACAGTCGAGGACCCTCAGCGGCGAGAGGTCCTAGGGCGCGTTTTATAAGTCCGGTCGGAGCCACTCTCCGATGGCGGTGATGGTCAGGACGGCCTGGTAGCGGACGGCGAGTTTGTCGTATCGGGTCGCGACGCCGCGGTGGCGTTTGAGGCGGTTGATGCCGCACTCGACGGCGTGGCGTTGCCGGTAGACGACCGGGTCGAAGCGGGGTGGGCGACCGCCCTTCGATCCCTTGGCTTTGCGGTGGGCGTCCTGGTCGGCTTTGCTCGGGATGCAGGCCTTGATCCCGCGGGAACGCAGGTGGGCTCGGTTGCTTTTCGAGGTGTAGGCCTTGTCGGCCAGGACGAGGTCCGGACGGGTCCGGGGATGCCCACCGCCGGGCCGGCCCACCCGGATCTTGCGTAGGACGGGGATGAACTGCGGGCTGTCGCCGCGTTGACCGGCCGTGAGGATCAGGGCGAGGGGTTTCTGACCTTGTTCACAGGCCAGATGCGTCTTGGTGGTCAGCCCGCCTCGCGACCGCCCGAGCGCGTGATCGACGGGCTCGTCGTGGATGCCGCCGGGTGGTTCTCTCTGCAGATGCCCGTCCCGGCGGGCACCGGCAGCGTGTTGGTGGGCGCGGCTGGTCATCGAGTCGATGCTGACGTCCCACTCGATCCGGCCGGCCGCGTCAGCGCTGGCCTGTAGCCCGGCGAGGATCTTCTCCCAGGTGCCGTCGCGCTGCCAGCGGCGGAACAGGCCGTAGATGGTGGGCCAGGGCGCGTACTCGGCCGGGACGTCACGCCAGGGTGAACCGATCCGGATCCGCCACCGAATCCCGTCGATCAGCTGCCTTCTTGTCCACTTCGGCGGACGACCCCGAACCGGCGCAGCGGGTAGCAACGGGGCAAGCGCCGCCCATTGCGCGTCGGTCAGGTCGTGCCGCCTCGTCACCGCTAGGGTGGCCACGAGGTCTCCGGTGCATGGTGCTTCTTGGTCGTTGTACCAAGTACCGGAGACCTCGTTGTCTATCGATCACCGCCACGCCGTGACCTCAACCTGCCCACCGTGCTTTATGAAACGCGCCCTAGGCGGCATCGAGTGGGTAGGCGTCGAGGAGACGGATCCAGATGAACTTCCATCGCCCGAACTGCTCGAACTCCGACCTGCCTGATTCGCCACCCCACCTGCGCTCTGCCAATCGCTCATCGGCACGAACGAGCATCCCGCCTTCAACGGGCGCCGTACGGAAGGTGGTGGTCGGGTCGAGGCGTCACAGCTCCCGGACCCGCGCGAATCGCGACAGATCCGGATGCGCATTGGGTGTGATGTCCGACAGTTCGAGTCTTGCCGACCCTTGCCCGGGAGAGACCATAATCTGGCCATGCATTGCGTCCGCGCCGAAGTAGTCCGTTGGGTCGATGAAGATTGGCCGGGATGGGTGGAGGTGCGCCTAGACGAGGTGGACGGCACCGTCGTGTCGCTCATCGATAAGGTTCCGGTTCTCGACTGCGACGGTCGGCTGGCGCCCGGGATCGACCTTCCAGCAGAGCTTGAGATCCCGTGCGATGTGCTCGACTGGTCCGTGGACCAGGCCGGCAGGCGGTCGGCGATTATCCGTTTGCACTCCAATGTCGAGGACCGAAACGGCCGGACGGTCTTCAACGTCGAGGCAAGCACTCTCACCTCACGCGCGTAGGGTTCGGCGCACTCTCATCGACAGATCCGGTCCTCTAGAGGGCGTGATGGGCGAGCCGTCACTGGTGGTCCGATGGCTCGTTCGGCGTAGATGTGGGGGAGCGGATTGGGAGCAGCGGGGCGCTCCCAATGGTGCTGAACGGCGCTCGACGTCGTTGCGCCGCGCGAATCAGCTGCGCCTGACCTGGGGCGTTCGGGTTGTTCCTGGTCAGGGCATCGCGGTTTGCTCCTTGATACGAAGAGCGCAACGGCACTGAGTGGACGTCGATGGTTCTCTATCTTGCCTGACAGGGGCAGGTACGGGGGAGAGTGCGGTAACGGGTGCCGGTCCTGCTGAACGTTTCCTTGGGAGCAGATTTGGGAGCAGGGGGCATGGCCTCTTCCCGAAGTCGGAAGTGTTCACGCGCGCCCAGATACACGGTTGGCGGCCCGCGTCACCCTCTCGCTGCGGTAGCAGGGGATGGCTGTGTTGTTGGGTGGCGAGTTTTTTGGGGTTAGTACGGCAGTGGCACATGTTTGAAGGATGCGTTGTTGCTTGTTCCGACCGAGGTCAGTGGTAACGGTTTGGTTCGCGACTGGCTCGGCGACCGCGGAGGTCAGCGTGCGGCTCGTCGAGGTGCGCGGGTTCCGGACCCATCACCGTGCCGGACGATGTCTGCACACTAGGGGCGTGATCAGGCTGCGGTTGTACAAGGCTCGCGAACGTCAGCGTGTGATCGGTTCCGCCGATCTCGAGGCGGCCTACTGGGCCGTCGATTCGGAGACCAAACCGGTCTTCGAGCACGACGGCGTGATGGTGTGGGTCAGCGATTCCGACCACTGCCGGGTCGAGCGGCGCATCCGCGGCCGGGATCTTCACCTGGTCGAGTCGGGCACGAACGTCCTGCCCCGTACCCGTGGTCTGGAGATCCTGCGGACGCCCGACGCGGACCACCGTTGGGTGCATTCCCTGGACTGGCGCTGGGGGCCCGGTGAATACCTTGATCGACACCGTGTCGAAGCGATCGTCGACCGGGCCCTCGACATGGAACCGTGGGCCGCGCCGGAGGGTCCGGTCGGCCTGGTCCATCTGTCCTACCTGATGTGGTTCCACAACGGCGCGATGGCCAACGGCGCCGCCTGGCCGCTGGACGTCTGCACCGTCGAGCAGATCGCCGCGTTCGCCGCGGCGGCCACCTACTTCGAGCTCGACGATATCGCCGACCTGATCGGCCGCCTTGAACCGGATGACTCGCTCGGCCACGAGTACTGGCATCTCAGTAGCCCGTTCGGCGAGGACGCTTCGCTGATCCGCGACGCGCTCCGCTGCAAACTTGTCGAGGCGGCGAGGGATTGGGTCTAGCACTCCAGCCTGGTGGCAGGCACGGGCATAGCGCTATGCGGTGTGCCCGCCCTGTTGCGTCGGCTTCATCGCCAGCACGACCCAGGTCGAACTCATCACCAGATCCACGTTCCTACAGGCGCTCACTGGTCGTACGGGGGTGAATGGCGCGAGGCGGCCGTCGGGCGAGCGTTGAGGCCGAGCGCGCGCGCCGTCCGTTCGTAGACGGTGGTTGCCAGGTCTGCGTCATGGGTGGTCGTCGGTGGTATGGCGGCCGCACCTTTGGTGAAGTAGCCGCCGTTCGGCGTTGGTGGCGTCCCAGCTGTGGCGAGGGAGACCGGGGTGCGTGCAGCCTTGTCGGGAGCCTGGGCCATGATGCCGCTGACCGAGGAAACAAACTTCAACAGACCACCAGCCTTGGTGTTGAAAGCAGTTCTGATGACGCCCGGATTGGCGCTGTAGGCATTCATACCGGCGGGAAGCCGGTCGGCGAGCGCAGTGGTGGCCAGCAGGTTGGCGAGTTTGGCGGTGCCGTACACGGTGAGCTGCGAGAAACGATTTCGCCAGGAGATGCCGGCGACGTCAGGTTCGCTGGGGTCGAGCCGTCCTCGGGTCACCAGGTCGCTCGATATGTTGATGATGCGCGCGTCCGCAGCGAACAGACCGTCGTCGAGCAACAGATGGGTGAGGTGAAACGGCGCCATGTGATTCAGGGCGTGGGTTCGTTCGATCCCGTCGGCGGTTTCGACATAGCCTGCGAAGGCTGCTCCGGCGTTGTTGACGAGCACATCGACATGCCCGACGGTAGCGCGCAGCTGCGCCACGAGGGCTTGGACGGCGTCGCGATCGACGAGGTCGGCATGCAGAGCGTGCACCGTACGGCCCCGCGCCTCTGCGGCGAGCGTTTGCCGGGTGGCCACAGCGCTGGGCGCGTCACGTGTCACCGCGACGATGTCGAACCCGCCGGCCAGTAGACGCCGAGCGGTGGCCTGGCCGAGGCCGCCGGCCGCGCCGGTGATGACTGCAGTTCGGGTGATCACGCTGGTACTCCCGTCAACGCCGGATCTGGAGGGTGACGTCGGCTCGGTGGCCGTCCGCGGTCGGTCGGATGGTTGGCCAGCTGCCCGGGGACCCCTTGGCCATGCGGATCTCGATGTCGTGGGCGTTGACGAACGGGCTTCGCCCGCGTTTGGCGTACGGTGGCATCGATTGAATGTGCGTGGCGAAGTCGTCGGGAAAGTACAGTTCCGTGCCGAGCAGGGCCGTTCCGCCGATGCTGACCCGGACGTGGATGTGGATGGTGCGCGGGGTGTACCAGCCCGGCACGATGGTCTGGAACTCGACGTACCCGTCAGGGTCGGTGACCTGCTGTCCACGTAGGAACATCGCGGTGTCCGTGGGCCGGAACCGCCGCAGGCTCAATGACACCAGGGCCGGGAACCTGTCCGCGCCGTAGCGCTGGTACCCGGAGTAGATGCCGTCGGCGTCGCAGTGCCAGACCTCGACGGATGCATCTGTCACCGCAGCCAGCGTGCCGACCTCGACGGCGCGGATGCGGAGCAGAAGAGGAACTCCGATACGGCCTTCGCGGATGTCATGTCGTAGCGGAGACCCAGGCACGTGATACGGCCCGTTCCCTTGGTTCGCCGTGGTCTCGTGCGCGTCGATGATGGTTGCACGGCGGATGCTCTCCCGATTGTCGAACCGCCCCAGCATCGTCGTCAGTACCCGCCTGCGCACCCGGTCGCGCATCGTCTGGGGGCGTTGCACGGTCTCCATGCCGCCTTCTCCGTTCCAGTTGCTTGGAGTGTCAAAGCATCGACAGTCTGGAACAAAAGCTTGGAGTCGTCAAGCGTAGGAGTCTCCAAGTATGATGGCGAGATGGACGGTGAGTCGTTGACCTATCAGCTCTTGCGGTTGGTGCATGCCATGGACGGCGCGACCAACGTCGCCATCCAGGACGTGCTCACCGAACTCAAACTGACTCACCCGCTGGCCGACGCGCTGTGGCAGCTGGATCCCGCCGCCCCAGCCCCAACGATGCGTCAGATGGCCGTCCGGTTGCGCTGTGACCCGTCGACCGTGACGTTCCTGGCCGACCGGCTGCAACAGCTGTCGTATGTGACGCGTACCGCGGCTCCCGGTGATCGACGCACCAAGGTGCTCGAGCTCACCGACCAGGGCCGCGAGGCACGCAGGCGACTGGTGGACGCAGCCACCACCCGTACACCCCTTGCGCGGCTCACCTCCGCCGAACAGCGCCGCCTGCACACCCTCATGACCAGAGCGATGGCCCCTTCCGCAAGGGACGAAACCCAGGGGTGACGGCCAAGAGGACCCAGCTCGGCCAGTTGGCTACCTTTCCGTCTCGGCCCGATTATCCCTGCGCGGCTGGAAGGCATCTCTGAACCGCTTGTCGAGCGTTACGGGGGCGTTGGTCGAGTTCTTCGCCGCCGCCCGCAACGCTCAGTGCACTGCCTTCTGTCCGCGTGACCCTGCCGGCAGGGCACCCAGTGGCGCGTGGACGAGGAAGGACGAGTTGATCTCGGAGGGTGCGCAGCCGCGCACCTATGTGTTTCAATGCCGCTACCGAATAGTTGATCGAGGCCTCAATATCTGAGGCTCGCAGGACAACGAGGAGCGTGCATGAGACGACGGATCCCCGCACTGCTGGCGGCAACCGTCCTCGGCCTGGGACTGACCCCAGGGCCCGTCCACGCGGCGCCCCCCGCGAGCGTCAGCGGAGGTGGGGGCATTGTCGCCCCGCCGCAGTTCGATTTCGCGACCGCCCGCGCCGCCGCGAACCCGGAGACCCAGGCACGCATCGCCGCGATCGCGGCGCTGCTACCGGAAAACTGGCAGGCCATGCTCGCCGACAAGCGGGAGAGGATGGGCCTGAAGCCGTCCCTCGCGCAGGAGTTGGTCGCGGAGGCGATCGACCCGTCGCTCTACCAGTGCCAGGACACCCAGTTCAGCACGTACACCCAGGGCCTGATCGAAGGCGTCGACCTCGACACCCTGCTGGTCCTGGTTATCTTTGGCGTCCTGGACTACGCGGCCTACGACGCGCTCATCTACGGCCAGTCCAACAACGAGGCGGACTACGGCCTGCCGGCCAGCCAGAAGAGCATGTTGAAGCGGACCTTCAAGGACGCACAGCAGTTCTGGGACGTCGACCTGTTCGACGTCAAGTTCATGGCCATGCAGAACGACATGCTGCAGGACCCGGCGCGAGTGGCTCGCATGGTCTCCTTCATCTGGGGCATGGACGAGGATCAGGCGGCAGCCGCCGCAGCCGAGATCATGGCCATCATCAACTCCGTGCCCGCACTCGACGCGGGACGCAACCCGATCTTCACCCTGAACGCCTTCGCCTTCACCGCCGAGGGTGAGACCGACCCGCTGCTGCGTGACGTCCCGGACAAGGTCGTTTTCGGCGAGGGCATGATTACCGCGCTCGACGCACTCGGCCTGGGAACAGCCGGCTCGCGCGCGGTCCTCGCCCACGAGATGGCCCATCACGTCCAATTCGAACAGGGCCTGTTCGACAGCCCGCTGACCGGCGCCGAGGCGACCCGCCGCACCGAACTGATGGCCGACGGGTTCGGCACCTACTTCGTCACCCACCCGCGCGGGCTCAACTTCAACGGCGTCCAGATCCACCAGGCGCAACAAGCCTTCTACGAGGTCGGTGACTGCTCCTTCGACAACCCCGGCCACCACGGCACCCCGAACCAGCGCCTGCGGGCCTCGGTCTGGGGCGCCCAGATCGCCCAGCAGGCCACGGGCACCCAGCCCATCCTGCCGTCGATGAATCTCTTCAACCGATTCGAGCGCAAGCTCCCGGCGCTGATCAAGCCAGACGCGCGCCCGGAACCGGCCGGCCGCCTCTGACCCGTTTACCCGGTGGGCCGTCGGAATCCGGACGGCCCACCGGGGTACGGGCCAGGCAGCCACCAGACCGACGGCGCGACGTCGCGATCGGGTACGTCAACGCCGGATCCATCCGGCTCTGGGACGAGGTTGACCTGTGGGAGCGGGCCCCTGCTTGTGGGTCGATGTCGGTGGTGACATGGGTCTGACCCGGAAGGGCACCAGCCGCGCCGCCCACTAGTAGCTGGCCGCCTGAACCATCCGACCGCCTACTGTGGAGGGATCCGATACTGCGGTCCGTCAGGGATCCACGTGGCCTTGAACTTCTTCAACGCGGTGCTCGGCTGGTTGGTGACCGGAATCGGCGGTCCGGCCAGCCGGCGCCTACACGGTGCGCTACTTGGCAACGACCGGGAACGTACGTCGAGGCCGCCGACCGGTACCGCCAGGCACTCGCCATCAACCGCGAGACCGGGAACCGGGCAGGCGAGGCCGTCGCGCTGGGCAACATCGGTGAGGCGTACGCGTCGGATGGCAGGCACGAGGAGGCCATCAGCTACCTGGAACAGGCGGTGGCACAGTTCGAGGAGCTACGAAACGGTCGATTCCAGGCGTGGACCCTCACTCTGCTCGGTCAGACACTGAAGCGGGCCGGCCAGCGCGAAAAGGCGCAGATCTGCCTGGACGCAGCAACTGAGATCAATCAGACGTTGGAGCGCTGAGCGACGCGCCGCTGGCCGGCGCTACCACGACTGCCCAGATCGACGCCGCCGTCGCGTCGCTTGACGTCCAGCTGACCGATGACGAGATATCGGCGGTGGCCGGCTACTCCAACGCTCGGGCGGACAGGTCAACTCGGGCACGCCGGTCGTCGCCATCTCAGGAGACGGTTTGTCGCGGTGTCTGCCTGACGGTCGCTCGGGTGCAGCGCGCGGAAAGGAAGCATCACCGTGCTTGTCGTTGTGCCAGGCGGCCAGCGGGCTCCAGATCTTTCCGCACTGGCGCCGGCCCTGGTCGAGTGCGGTCAGACGTGATCAGAGCAGGCTCCGGGTCTCCATTACGGGAGACCGGATGCTTGGTTGCCGGGATCGAACGGACGGGGTGTGTGGACGAGGCCGTTGAGCACGACCGTCAGTCCTCGCTCGAATTCCTGGCCGGTGAACGCGGCGCCGACCGGGGCCAGTTTCGAGAGGGTCGGGAGTGCGTCGGGTGCGAGCGCTGCGACGCGTTGGGCGGCCGAGCCGGCATCGTCCTCGCGCGATAGCCGGCCAGCCAGTTCGGCTTGTGCGATACCCATGACAAAGGCTGAGACGGTGCGGAATGCGACGAACAGGTCGACGCCGTCGAGGCCGCCGCGCGCCAGTGCTGCCGCGAGTGCCTCGGCTGGGGCGAGGCTGGCTTGGGAGGAGGTGCGGCGGGTGAGTACGAGCGGGATGGCTGCCGGATGTGCGCGGAAGGTTCGCCACAGGGCGGTGGCCACGGCGCGTGTGTCGGCCAGCCAGTCGTCGGTTGGTTCTGGCATCTCGACGCGGGCGGAGACGGCGTCGACCACGAGTTCCTCAAGGGCCTCACGGCTGTCGACGTAGTTGTAGAGCGTCATGGGGCCCGTGTGTAGGGACGCCGCGAGTGAGCGCATGGTGAGCCCGGCCAGGCCGTCCTGGTCGACGATCGCCAGCGCGTGTTGCTGGATGTCCGCGAGGGTGAAACGGGCTCTCATGCTGACTGCTCCCGACTTAGGTACGACGTACGTATCTGACGGTACTATACGTACAGCGTACGTATGTTGAGGAGGAGTTTTGTGATCATCACGTATACGAGGGGCCCGGGCTCCCGTGTCGGCCGCAAGGGTGGACCCGGCTTCGGTGATCTTGTTCGGCGCCAGGGTGACGCGTTCGTCGCCTTCGCTCGAAACCTGACCGATGAGGAGTGGGAGCGGCCCAGCCTCTGTGCGGGCTGGACCAACAAGGACGTGCTCGCCCATCTCGTGCTCGGCCTGCATCTTCCACTGCCACGGTTGATGCTGACGATGGCGCGGCAGCGTCGGACGTTCGACGCCGCCAATGACCTTCTCAGCCGCGACCACGCCAGCCGGAACACCGCCCGGGAACTGATCGACGAGTTCGACCGCGCTCGTGCGCACCCCGGGGGCATCGGGCGCTTGCTGCCGGCGCCACTGATGCTCGGTGACCATGCCATCCATCACCTCGACATCGCGTTCGCCCTCGGCAGGTCCGGCGTCCTGTCACCGCGGGTGACCAACGCGGTCCTCGCCGTCGCGACGCGCGTGCCGAACCCGTTCATTCCCGCTGCCACCCGGGCCCGTGGTCTCACGATCCGCAGCACAGACACGCTGTGGTCCCGCTCATCAGACCGCCGCCTCGAAGTCGTGGGACCTGGCGAGAGCATCATCTCCGTCCTCGCCGGCCGACGTCACGCCATCGCCGACCTGGCGGGCGACGGCGTCGTCACTCTGGCGAGCCGACTCTGAGCGGCTCCCGGCGTCATTGAGCCCAGTTGCGTATGTCCGGGCATTTCCTCAGCCGAGGTGTCCCAGATCACTTGACACGTACAACGTACGTGAGCCAGGCTTACGTACGTTGTACGTGTCCTATTGGGGGCGCGTACGAAAGTGCCGCTCCGCGCGAGAAGAAGACGGATCCCTGCTGGCTCGTGCAAGAGCGCAGCGGGCCGGGGCAGTTTCCACTACGAAATTAGAGGATTAGATGCTCAGCATCGACAACGAACTTTTCGAGGCCGCCAGCGCTATCGCAGCCGTCACCCCACCCACACCGCCAGTCGAAGGGGACTGGAAGACGCGGCGGGCAAACATCGACGCCCTCTACAACGGACTGGCTGCCGTCGCCACACCCGACGACAGTATCGAGATGGTGGACTTCACCGTGCCGTCACCGGATGGGCACGCCGTTCCGCTACGACTCTACAAGCCAGAAAACCTGCCGAACGCACTTGTTGTCCATGTCCATGGAGGCGGTCTCATCGCCGGTGGCCTCAACGGCTACGACCACGTTTGCCGCCGCTACGCCTCGCAGGCCGGGGTCGCAATGATCGCGGTCGACTACCGCCTGGCACCCGAATCACCGTTCCCATCAGCGATCGAAGACTGCGTCACGGCAGTCCGGTGGGCAATCGAGCACGCCGCGGAGCGGGTACCCGGAGCCCGCGTAGCGCTCATGGGCGACTCCGCCGGAGGCGGTCTCGCGGCAGCGACCGCGCTGGTGTGTCGCGACCGTCGGATCGGGCCTCTGGCCGCACAGATCCTGATCTACCCGATGCTCGATGACCGCACCGCAGTCGCCGACCCGGCGGTCGAGCCGTTTCTCGCCTGGTCGGTCGCCGACAACATCACCGGCTGGCAGGCCTACCTCGGCGACAAGTACGGCACCGACGACGTGCCCGCCGCCGCTTCCGTCGCCCGTGCCGGTTCACTCCACGATCTGCCAACGGCCTACCTCGAGGTCGGCCAATTGGATCTCTTTTGCGCCGAGACGGTCGCCTACGCCAAGCGGCTCATGGAACACGGTGTGCCCGTGCACCTGTCGGTGCGTCCCGGCGCATTCCACGGTTTCGACCAACTCGCGCCCAACTCCCGCGTCGCACAGAGCGCGTTCGCAGACCGTGTCGCCTTCCTCCAGGGCCTGTAGCACCGACCGCTTCCGGCCCGCGCCATCCGGTCACATCCCAGGTCGTCACAAACCATCAGCAAGGAGATCCCATGAGCACCAAGACCGCCCTCATCACCGGCTCGACGAGCGGAATCGGTCGCGCCACCGCACTCAGGCTCGCCCGCGACGGTATCCGTGTCGTCGTGTCCGGCCGCGATACTCAACGAGGGCAGGGGGTAGTGGAACAGATCCGTTCCGAAGGCAACGCGGCTTACTTCGTCCGCGCGGACCTACGTGATGCACAGTCCGCCGTCGAACTCGCGGCCAAGGCCACCGAGGTCGCCGGCGAAGCCCTCGACATCCTGGTGAACAACGCGGCGATCGGGGCCGGTGGCCCGACCGCGGGCACCGAGGAGTCGACCTTCGACGCGGTGCTGGCCACCAACCTGAAGGCCCCGTTCTACCTGGTCGCGAACATCGCACCCGTAATGGCCGCACGCGGCCGTGGAGCGATCGTCAACGTGTCCACACTCGCCGCCGAGGTCGCGCTCCCCGGTCTGTCTGTCTACGGGGCGAGCAAGGCCGCCCTGGACCTGTTGACCAAGAGCTGGGCAGCTGAGTTCGGCCCCGCCGGCGTACGGGTAAACTCCGTCAGCCCCGGCCCGACCCGTACTCCGGGATCGGAATCCCTGGGGGAGTATCTGCAACAGCTCGCAGCGCAGGCCCCGCTGGGTTTCGTCGCCAATCCGGAAGACATCGCCGCGGCCATCGCGTTCCTCGTCAGCGATGAGGCACGGTTTGTCACGGGTACCGTGTTCGACGTGAACGGCGGACGCACCATCGTGTGAGAACGGGTAAGGCTCAGCTACCGGCGGTGATGGGTCGTCGCGGCCAGGACCACCATCAAACGGCGCCCACCGCTGTCAGCCGCGTACGCGATTCCGGCGCCGGCCCGGGTCCGGGCCTGTTCCTGGCCGAGCTGGAGCTGTGGTTGCTCGGCCCGGCGCTCGGCATTCCGACAAGGTTGCCCGGCTCCTCGTCCCGTCCTAACTCGCGGGCGGGGCGATCTGACGCGGGCGGGTCGGCTTCGACCCGGCGAGAGGGACCCCTGTCCGCTGCCGCCCTTGCCAAGGCCACGCCACTCAGAGGTCCCGCCGTGGCACTCTCTGGTCGTTTCGCCAGAGGTCGACGGGCGGGCCGATCAAATCCAGGCGTGGCTGGCTCTCGCCTGCCGTGGCGACCGTCCGACGATGGTGTCGGGCGCCTCCCGATGGGTGCCCGGCACCGTCGTCTGGACGAATCCAGGGCAGGATGCCAACCTCAGGCTGGTGAGGCGCCCTGTGCGAGCAGGGAGAGGTGATCCCACTCCTCCCACAGAGCAATTCGGCGCGCGTACTCCGGGCGAAGCAACTCCAGGCCATTCGCGCCGAACAGCACGCGCAGCGGAGGATTGGGGTGATCAGCGACAGCCAGCATCGCCTGAGCGGCCGCAGCCGAATCACCCGGAGCGATTCCGGTGCCCTCGAAGCCGGCCATCAGCGCTGTACGTGCATGGTCGTACTCGGGCATTTGCGGAGCGGGAGTACCGAGCTCGCTCGGAAACGTGAGTGGCTCGATAATCGTCACGTAAATTCCGTGATCCGAGACTTCTGCCGCCAGAGCCTGGCTCAACGCCTCCAGCGCCCACTTTGTTGCGTGATAAGTCCCCATGATGGGGGTGGCGATGACTCCACCCATGGACGAGATCTGGATGATACGGCCGCGGCGACGCTCCCTCATGTGCGGCAGAACTGCCTGTGTGGCATACAGAGCGCCGAAGTAGTTGACCTCCATCTGCACTTTTGCCTGCGCGGCACTGACTTCCTCAATGGCACCCATCACCGCCTGCCCTGCGTTGTTGACCAGGATGTCTATTCCGCTGAACCGTTCCTCGGCAGTCTCGATCGCCTTATGCACCGCCACCTCGTTCGTGACATCGAGTTCGAGCGGGAGAACCAGGTCGCCGTAGCTCTCGACGAGGGGGCGCAACGCGTCGGCAGATCGTGCGGTCGCAGCGACACGGTCGCCGCGGGAGAGCGCGGCTTCCGCCCACCGGACACCCAGGCCTCGCGACGCTCCTGTAATAAACCAGGTCTTAGGGGTATTTGTCGTCATGCTAGTAACTCCTTCTAGCCTTCACTATCAGTGGATGTCAGGCTCGGCGCATCGACGGCCAAGCCGGGCGAGTGGTCTCGCTCGCCAGGTCCATCGCGACGAGCAACTCGGGAGGAAGCGGCGCGCCCTGCACCCCGTCAAGGTTCTGGACGAGATGTTCGGGTCTGGACGCGCCGAGGATGATGCCGTCGCCATGCGCGGCACCAAGGTGAGAGTGGTGCACGAGCCAGCGCAGGGCAGCGTCGGTGGGTAGGACACCCCACGCTTCGCAACCAGCCCTGAACTCACGCATTGCCTGCAGGTACGGCTCGTTCCAATATCGGCGGCGGTACTCGATGCCCTGAGGGTGCCCCTGGTCGAATCGAGAGCCGGTGCTCACTGACTCGTCGTTTCCGAAGCCTGACGCGAAGGCGCCGCCAGCGAGTGGGTTGTATGCGTAGAAACGGATGCCCTGCTCGTGAAGCAACGGCAAGAGTTCGGCCTCCGGCGAGCGGGACGCGGCGTTGTACAGGCCCTGGTAAACGGTCGGGCGGACCCAGCCTTCGCGCGCCACGATGGCGAGCGTCTCCTCGACATCCTCCGGAGCGATATTGCTCAGTCCGAACTCCGTGATGAGGCCTTCCTCATACAGCTCATGGACGGTACGCAACGTGTCTTCCCAGCGGGTGTCCCGGCCACGCACGTTCAGATAGAGCAGTTCGGCCCGTGCCGCACCAAGCCGCTTGAGGCTGGCATCCAGTGAGGCGCGAAGCACCTCCGGCTCGTGGCCCCTGGCCGTAGCGACCGGGTCGTAGCGCAGGGCGATCTTGAAGTGGTCGAGGGTGCGCAGATCGCCGAGCATCTGTTCACACGAGCCGTCGCCGTAGACGTAGCAGGTGTCGATCTCGCGGTAGCCACGGCTATGGAAGTGGTCGAGCATCCGCCTCGCCGTGGAGGTGTCGCGGACGCGTACTCCTCTGCCGTGGTAGCCGAGTGTCATGGTGCCGAAGATGATCCGCTCGACGGGCACGGAGTCCCCCTCATCCAACTGGGCCGACATGTCCACGGAAACGGAGAGACATCTCCGTTACAGCCACGGTACCATAGCGGAGATGCGTCTCCGATTCCTCGGATGCGTGACGGGGAGGACGTATGGACGAGAGCACACGCCCAGCCCAGCCGCCCGACGGACGGGCACTGCGCAAGGATGCGGAGCGGAACCGCTCTGCGCTCATCGCCGCCGGGAGCGAGCTGTTCGACGCGGCAGGGCTGCTGCCGACGCTTGACGATGTCGCACGACGAGCCGGAGTCGGCGTTGGCACCGCCTATCGTCACTTCCCCAACAAGTACGCGCTCGCGCAAGCAGTGTTCGCCGAGACGGTCGACACGATGCTCGAAGCCGCAGAGCGCGCGGCATCGATGGAGGACGCGGCCGACGGGCTCGTGGCCTTCTTCGAGGCGGTGCTCGAACCGCAGGCGAACAAGCGCGCCCTGGGAAAGCTTCTGAGAGGCGCGCCGGGCGAAGGCCCTGGAGCCGGCGACATCCGGGCGCGCGTGGAGCGCTGCATCGACCACCTGTTGCAGCGTGGTCGGGAGCAGCGGGTGATCCGGGCCGACGTCGCAGCCACCGACATCGGCGTCCTGATGTCCCTGATGGCTTACCTCATCGAGACCTTCGGCGAGGCGAACCCACGGCTCTGGCGTCGCCTTCTTCCGATTCTTCTTGATGGCCTACGTGCGGACGCGCCGACTGCGCTGCCGGAGCAACCATTGAACACATCCGAGTTCCTCAGCCGCCTCACCGCGGGCTAGGTTGTGTCTCGGGTCTGTGGATCCGAGGGTGTTTCCGAGAGCCGTGCACGGCCTGACCTGCGGACCTCGACCCCCGCGCAGCTGGCCCGCGCGGCGGTGGAGGGCATGCTGTGCGTGCTCGCCGACGGGCTGGACGCGATGATCGGGCAGGGCACGTCGGTCAACCGGGTCATCCTGGTCGGCGGTGGCGCCCGCTCGGAGGCGGTGCGCCGGATCGCGCCTGCGGTCTTCGGCTGCCCCGTGCTCGTGCCACCGCTGGGGGAGTACGTCCGGCGGCGGCCTACTGGTCGGTTCCTTGGTCGCGAGGGCCGTCGCAAGCAGGGCGTGCAGCCGGTGATGGTCTGCGGCCGTGCCCGGTCGAGGTCATCCGGATGCGACGGGGCGCCTTCGCGGGACCACCTCGGATACGGCCGTTTCCGATTGGATTCGGAGTCGGCGGGTAGCCGGTGGGGTGGGCAAGAGTGAGATCAAGGATTATGGGTTGCTGGCTGACGGGCGTACCGCCGCGTTGGTCGACCGGACCGGTTCGGTGAACTGGTGGTGTCCGTCCCGTTTTGACGGGCCGTCGGTGTTCTGCCGGCTGTTGGACGAGGACGGCGGGCACTGGTCGATTCGCCCTCGGGACGGGTTCGAGGTGGAGCGTGCCTATGTGAAAGGCAGCCTGGTCCTGCGTACGGTCTTCACCACCGCCCAGGGCTCAGTGGCGGTGACCGACATGCTCGCCCTGGAGCCCGGGGTGCGGGGGCACCAGATTGGGCGTCGTTCCCCCGGTGTCCTGATCCGGGTGGTGGAGGGGCTCTCAGGTGTGGTGCCGCTGGAAATGTCATATTCACCCCGATTTCAGTACGGTCGGGTGCACGGGTATCTGGTGCGACGGGACGAGGCACTGGTGGCCACCGCCGGCGCGACGACGTTGAGAATGACCGCCAGCGTGCCGCTGAACAACAACAGCGACGACGCCTCGGCACACTTCCGGGTAGGGACGGGCCAACGGGAAACATTCGTCCTCGCCTACGCCCCGACGTACGGCGAACCGGGGAGGCTGGCGATCGACGCTCAGCAGGCGGTCGACGAGACGGTCGAGTCCTGGCGGTCCTGGGCACGGTTGCACGAGTACCAGGGGCGTTATGCCGAGCTGGTCCGGCAGCACGCCCTGGTGCTGCAAGGGCTCACGTATCAGCCGAGCGGGTCGATCGTCGCCGCCGCGACGACATCCCTGCCCGAGCAGATCGGCGCCGACCGCAACTACGACTACCGCTACGCCTGGCTGCGGGACTTCAGCATGACGTTGCACGCGCTCTGGGTCGCTGCCTGTCCCGACGAGGCGAACCGGCTGTTCAGTTGGGTCGCCTCGACCGTCGGCCAAGTTGGTGACCGCCCGGTGCCGATCATGTCCGACGTCGAGGGCGAGCGGGACATCTCGGAACGTCAGGCCGACACACTGCGCGGATATTCGGGCAGCACGCCGGTCTGGATCGGCAACGAGGCATGGCGGCAGCGCCAGCTCGACGTACTCGGTGAGGTGTTGGACGCGGCCTGGCTGTTGCGCGACTACCTCGACCCCATGCCCGAGGAGGTTCGCGACCTGCTGCGCAGCCTCGCCGACCGGGCGGCCGGCGCGTGGCGGGAGCCGGACGCCGGAATGTGGGAGGCCCGCGACATGCGCCGGCACTACCTGTCGTCCAAGGTGTTCTGCTGGGTGGCGCTGGATCGGGCGGTTCGCTTCGGTGAGCGGATCGGCGACGCCGACGACCTGGCCCGCTGGACGAGGGCGCGGGACGAGGCGCGGGACACGATCCTGCGCGAGGGCTGGAACGACGACGTGGGTGCGTACACCGGGGCCTTCGGCTCCGACAAGCTCGACGCCAGCGTGCTCGTCATGCCGATCGTCGGGTTTCTGCCGGCGACCGACCCCCGGATGCGGGCCACGATGGGGATGATCGAGGATCAGCTCTCGCACGGCGGCCTGATCCGCCGATGGGACGGTGACCCGGCGGCCTTCTTCCTCTGCTCGTTCTGGATGGTCACCTGCCTCGTGCTCGCCGGCGAGCACGACCGGGCATCCGCGCTGTTCGAGAATCTGGCCGACAGCGCCAACGATCTGGGGCTCTTCGCCGAGCAGATTGACCCGTACAGCGGGGCCCAGCTGGGTAACTTTCCGCAGGCTTTCTCGCACATCGGACTGGTCCTCGCGGCATGGCAGCTCAACCGTGTGTCAACCGACACGATGTAGCGTTCGCAGATCTGCCGTCGTGCTCCGGCCAGGGCGACGGCGGTCTAGCTCTGCCCGGCCAGGGCGGCGGCGGTCTAGCTCTGCCCGGCCAGGTCGGCGCAGCCGGTCTCCTCGGGAAGCAGCGGCCGGAATACGATCTTCCACTGTTTGCCGTCCGATTCCCATGGTGTGTCGGCGTTGGCCTTCCGGGCCGCGTCGACCACCTTGCCCGCCTCGTCGTCGGCGGCCACCACGCAGCCGACGTCGAGGGTGGCGTTGAGCCTGTCGCCAGGCAAGGCCGGTCCCGGCCAGGCTACGGCGGGCTGGGCCGGCAGCGCCGGATCGGGCTGCGTCACGTGCGGCGTCGCGATCGCCGCGATCGCCACCGCCGGATAGGGTTCCGGCTCCTTGACTGTGCCGGCACCGAGCGTGGCGCGCACGTCGCTCAATTCGTTGACCAGTTCGGAGAGCTTCTCGCGGGCCGCCTTCTGCGCGTCGCTCAGGCCGCCGGCCTCCTTCATACCGAGCGCGACGACCTCCAGCGTCCTGCTGCCCTCGGGGTGGCCAGCGTGAACCGGGTGTTCTGCACGTCGGCGACCGGCGGCTGGCCGAGGTCGGTGGCGGTGCCCACGCCCGCCTCCTGCGCTTTCTCGAGCAGTGTCTCCACGTTGTCGGCGGAGATCACCGTCTGTAGCAGGTGAGGTAGCGCCGGGCCGGGGTAGGCAAGAGTCGTCGGCCCCAGGGTGATCACCCGACCGTCGCCGTAGATCGACACCAGGGGCAGACGGCTCGGGATCGTTTCGACGGGCACGAAGCCGCCGGTGTGATCGATCCGCAGCACGACGGCGTCGCCGTCCAGGGACCCGACAGGTGCCGGAGGCGGGCTTCCGACGCCAGGCTGGGGGCCGCATGCGGTCAGGAGAAGTAACGCAGGTACGGCCGCCGCCAGACCCAGGAGGGGTGTCCGTGTCGTCATGCCGGTCAGACGACGAGAACGGAGATCCGGTTCCCGGCGACCGTGGCACGCTCGAAATGACAATCCGCTGGTC
The DNA here is from genome assembly GCF_035917455.1 of Micromonospora sp. NBC_01796. Lineage (NCBI taxonomy): Bacteria > Bacillati > Actinomycetota > Actinomycetes > Micromonosporales > Micromonosporaceae > Micromonospora > Micromonospora sp. NBC_01796. The sequence goes on from NZ_CP109078.1 coordinate 5,898,521, forward strand.
CCCCACCCCGACCTCGGCGACCGCACCAGGATCATGTTCGACCGCGTGGATGCCGCCGTCATCCCGTCCGAGGGGCTGACCCCGGAGTGGGTCGCTGCCTTCCTGTCGCCTCCGGGGGATGGAGGCCCTCGTCGAGGAACTCCTCCACCAGCGGGGCCAGCAGCGCGGCCCGCTGCGGCAGCGAGGCGTGTGTGGTGCCGGGCAGGATCGCGAGGCGGCAGCGCGGCAGCCCACAGACGTCGCCGGGCACGCCGCCGCCGAGCAGCCGGAACATCCGTACGGCATGTTCCGGCCGTACGATGTCCGCGTCACCCACCACGACCAGCGCGGGGACCCGTAACGCCCGGATCTGCGCGGGCGTCCACTCGGGCGGATGCGCGTCCAGCACCGCCATCTTGGTGACGAGGCGGTCCCAGCCGGCCCGGTCGGGCGCGGTCCGCAGGTATTCCTCGTGCAGCTCCGAGCCGTACAGGTGCTCGGGCCGCAGGCGCTGGGCGCCGTCGAGCAGCCCGGGGTGCAGGCCACCGCGGTCGAAGGTCGACGAGGCGAGCACGAGGCGGCCTGCCCGCGCCGGGTGGTGGGTGCCGACCCGCAGTGCGACCGCGGCGCCCAGACCCCAGCCGAGCACGTCCGCCTGCGGCAGGCCGAGACGGTCCAGCAGGTGCACCACCTCCGCCGCAAAACCCTCGACGGTGTACGGGCCGTCGCAGTCGGGAGTCCGGCCGTGCCCCGGCAGCTCGATCGCGACCACGCGCCGCCTTTTCGCCAGCAACGGCATCAGCACGCCGTACGACGTACGGATGCCGGACAGTGCGGCCGGCACGAGGATCAGCGGCCGTCCCGGGCCGGTGCCGTGGTCCTCGAAATAGATCTCCATGGGTCCAGCGTGCGTGGCTCCGCTTACGGTCGACTTACCGCCGTAGCATGTCCCGCTGTGCGTTTCGGGATTCTCGGTCCGCTCGCCGTCACCACCGACGACGGCGAGCCCGTGGTGGTGCCCGGCGCCAAGGTGCGGATGCTGCTCGCCGACCTGCTGGCGCACCGCAACAAGGTGGTCTCCGCAGACCGGCTCATCGAGGATCTGTGGGGCGACGACGCACCCGCGAACCCGGCCGCCGCGCTGCAGGTGCGCGTGTCGCAGCTGCGCAAGGCGCTCAACGACGCCGAACCGGGCGCCCGTGACCTGATCGAGTCGCGGCCCCCGGGCTACCGGCTGCGGGCCGACGATGTGGACGCCGACCGGTTCGCCGCGCTCGCCGACGCGGCCGACGTGGTCCGGCTCGGCGCGGCGCTCGCGCTCTGGCGCGGCCAGGCGTACGCCGACGTGGCCGACCAGGAGTTCGCCCGCGCCGAGGCGACCCGGCTCACCGAGCAGCGCCTCCTCGTGTACGAGCGGCTCGCCGAGGCCCGGCTGGCCTGCGGCGAGCACGACATGGTGGCTGCGGAGCTGGCCGAGCTGGTCGAGCGCCATCCGCTGCGGGAGGGCCTGCGCGGTCTGCACATCCGAGCCCTGTACGCCGCCGGGCGGCAGGCCGAGGCCCTGGAGAGCTACGCCGGGCTGCGCGAACGACTCGCCGACGAGCTGGGCCTCGACCCGGGCCCCGAACTGGCCGCCCTGTACCGGCAGATCCTCGACCAGGACCCGGGCCTCAGCGCCCCGCCCAAGTCCGCGATCGTCCGGAACAGCCTGCCCGCCCAGCTGGACGAGCTGATCGGCCGGGCCGAGGCCCTGACGGAGCTGCGCACCCTGATCCCAGCCGGCCGGCTGCTCACCCTGGTCGGGCCGGGCGGGGTGGGCAAGACCCGGCTCGCCGCGGCGGCCGCAGCCGAACAGGTGCAGCCGGACGGCGTACATCTGGTGGAGCTGGCGCCGCTTCCGGCAGCAGACACGCGGGTGGCGGAGCAGGCGCTCGGGGTTCTCGGTCTGCACGAGGCACCGGGCACGACCGGGTCTGCGGCCGACCGTCTGGTGGCGGCGTTGCGGCACCGCGAGATGCTGCTCGTACTGGACAACTGCGAGCATGTGATCGGGGCGGTCGCCGCACTGGTCGGGCGGCTGCTCCGCGATGCGCCCGGGGTGCGCGTGCTGGCCACCAGCCGCGAGCCGCTGCTGCTCGCGGGCGAACGGATCTGGGAGGTGGGTCCGCTCGCGCTGCCGTCCGACCCGACCGACGTCGACGCGGTACGGCGGTCGGCCGCAGCCCGGCTCTTCGTGGCGCGCGCCGCCGCTCAGCACCGGGGGTTCCGGCTCGACGAGCAGACCGCGCCGGCCGTGGCGCAGCTCTGCCGCCGGCTGGACGGCCTCCCCCTGGCGCTGGAACTGGCCGCGACCCGGGTGCGCGCTCTCGGCGTACAGGGCGTGGTGGATCGCCTTGACGACCGCTTCCGGCTGCTCACCACGCGGCAGCGGGATGTGCCGGAACGGCAGCGCACCCTGACCGCGGTGATCGCGTGGAGCTGGGATCTGCTGGACCCGGAGGATCGAGCGGTGCTCGCGCGGCTCTCGGTGTTCCGCGACGGCTGCACACCCGAGGCCGCCGAGCAGGTGTGCGACGCCGGCCTGGACGCCGTGGACCGGCTCGTGGAGCGGTCGCTCGTGGTGGCCGAGCCGGGGCCGCGTTATCGGCTGCTGGAGTCGGTCGCGGAGTTCGGCGCCGCGCAGCTCACCGACGCCGCCGCGATCCGGAGCCGGCACGCCGCGTACTTCCGGTCGCTCGCCGAGCGCGCCGATCCTCTGTTGCGCGGCGCCGAGCAGCGGGAGTGGCTCGCGACCCTGGACGCCGAGCGAGCCAACCTGCAGGCGGCGCTCACTCACGGCGGTGGACTGCGGCTGGCACTCGCACTCACCTGGTACTGGGTGCTGCGGGGCCGGCTCAGCGAGGCCCGCGCTGCCCTGGCGCTGGTCGGCACGGCCGAGGAAGAGCGCCTCGCCGCTCCCTGGCGACTCGGTCTCGCTCTGCTGCAAGGCGAGCGGGTGCCTTCGGACGTACAGGATGTGCTTGCTCCTGACACGGCCGGGCGGGCGGTCTGGTTCGTGGCGAACGCCGTGCTGGAACGGGGTTACCTGGCGCTCGCCGCGCAACTGCTGCCGGAGGAGTTCGACGACTCGTGGACCGAGGCGGCGGTGCTGACGTCGCGGGCGATGCTCGCGCACGCGGCCGGTGATCCGCCCGCGCTGGAGGCGGCTGCCACCCGCAGCGACGCGCTCTTCGCCGAGCTCGGCGACCGGTGGGGGCGGCTGCGGGCCAGCGACTGGCTCGGCGGGCTGGCGGAGTTCCGTGGCCAGAACGAGCGGGCCGCCGCCGTGCACCGGGAGGGGCTGCGCTGGGCGACCGAGCTTTCGCTGTGGCCCGAGGTCGGTGGCAAGCTGTCCTGGCTGGCCTGGCTAGCTGTGCAGGGCCGGGAGTACGAGGTCGCGCGGGAGCTGGCAGAACGCGCCTACCGGCTGGCCGTCGAACAGGGGGCGCCCGCCGCGGTAGTGTTCGCCGAGATGGGCCTCGGCATCGCCGCCCGCCGCTCGGGCCGCCTCGACCAGGCCGTCACCCACCTGACCCGGATCGCCGACCAGGGCCGGATCGAGCCGCAGCCACCGCCGTACCTGCCGATGATCCTGGTCGAGCTGGGCTACGCGCGCGAACTCCAAGGCGACCCGTCGGCCGCCCGGGCACTGCATCTGGAGGCGTACGACGCCGCCATCGGCTCCACCCGTGACGGCATCGGCGCGGTTGAGGGCATGGCCGCGTTGGCCGAGCCCTCCGTGGCGGCCCGGCTGCTGGGCGCCGCAGCCACCGCCCGCGATCACAATGCCGCCCCGGCCGCCCCGGCCGAGCAGGACGAGCTCGACCGGACGGCGCGACGGGCGGTTGCTTCGATCGGCCAGGAACGCTTCGACGACCTGGTGGCCGAGGGCGCGAAGCTCTCCCTCGATCAGGCGGTGGCCTTGGGCCGGTAGGTGGCGACGATGACGCCGTTCTTGAAGACCCGGGTGTCGATCAGTTCGAACGTGGCCTTTACGTTGCTCAGCACACTGGTGAAGCTGGGAACACCCTCGATGACCGGGTGGATCCAGAACTTCACCTCGTCGACCAGGCCGGCCTTGACGAGCTGCGCGGCGACCCCGCCGTACCCGTACTGCACGATGTCCTTGCCGTCCTGGGCCTTGAGCTTCGCGACCGCCTCGACCAGATCCCCTTCCAGCACCTCGGTGTTCTTCCAGGAGGGGTCCTTCAGCGTCGTCGACGCCACGTACTTCTTCACGTTGTTGAAGAAGGCGGCACCGGTGGCGGGGTCGCTCTCGTCCATGGCCGGCCAGGCCTGTGAAAAACCGTCGTAGGTGGCCCGGCCCATGATCAGCGCGTCCGCGCCGGTGGTGAGTTCGGCGGCCAGCTCGGCTGCCTCCTCGGCGAAGTAGGGCGACGTCCACATGGGGTTCTCGACGACGCCGTCGAGGGTGAGGTAGGTGGAGTTGATGAGCTTGCGCATGGGATGTTCTCCAAGGTGGTTGCGGTGTCGCTGCTGACAGGGAGAACTCTGCCGAGGACCGCTTACGATTTCCTTCAGATTCCCTTCGAGGTGGGCCTGGGCGTGGAATCTGCGTGGTGCCGAGGCGGGTTCGGGCCCGGCCATGTTCGCCCTGGCGTGTCTCCTCGATTCACCATCCGAAGGAACCAACGGACAGCCTGCACCCGATCCACCGGCTCACCTACGCCGTCGCGACACTGTCCGTTGAGCAGATCGGGCAGGCGGCACGTCCGGGTGGGCGGGAAGAGGACGCGCGAGCCCTGATTGCACGAGCCCAGGTGACATCCGGTTCGTGCATCAGGCCGGTCAGGCGGCCGGTTTGCTGAGGGGCGGCCGGTGGCCTCCGTGGGACGCGATCAATGCCTCTGCCACGAGTTCGGCATCAGCTTCTGCGACGTCCGCTGGGTACTCCGGTAGCAGGTCGTCCCAGACGACCAGCCACGATCCGTACAGTTGGGCCTGTCCCTCGGGCCGGGCGAAGAACCAGACGTGCAGGTGGGCGCCACCATCTCCGATGCGGTAGACGTGGGCGCGCGAGATGTGCGGCAGCGCCTGTACGTGGCGGACGATGCGAGTGCTCAACAGCCCCAGTTCGGCTGCCAGTTCGTCAGGTAGATCCGCCATGTCGTAGTGATCGCGCGGATACAGCATGAGCACCAGCGGGACCCCCACTCCCGGAATCCGGACCAGCCGCCAGTGATCGTTGAACCAGATCCCTTCGTCCCGGTCGCGGCACGCGTTGCAGTCCGACGGATCCTTGCCGTGCCGCGCGGGCTCTGGGAGCACCGGCGGGCGCAACGGCGCCACGCGCAGGCCGTCCGGCTCGAACGGACTGATCTCCCATCCCGTCATGCGTGCCAACGGAAGCCGGGCCCCGCCGTCCGCGGCGGCGACTGCGTGGTCATAGAACTCGTCCGGTCGCAAGGCCATGCGGCGAAGACTAGTACGACAGGCCCGGGAGCCGATCTGGGCGACCCGAACACACTGGCCGCACTCGATACGTCAGTTCAGGATGCCGGAAACCCCCGGCCACCGGAGACTGAACGTGACGAATCTTTGTCTGCCTGCGCGCAGGGTCGGCGGCAGATTCGGACGCTTGGCACCCGTGAGGCGAGGCCCGCATGCTCGTTGACGAGCTGATGCTTATCCGCGTCCGTTCCTCTCGCCGCGTGCTCTTCCTACCCCGGTGGAACCAAGTGACGCGGCTGGTGCCAGCTCGGCCGCCAGGTTGTCCCACGCTTTGTAGCCGCCCGGTACCGGCCAAGCCCGGGTAGGTCCCTCGGTACGGGCGATTCCGCGCAGCTCCGTAGCCAGGTGGTTGCCCAGATGAGCGATGCGGGACCCATCAAGTGGTCCTGCGGGCCGGCTCTGGAGATCGACAATGCGTCCCTCGTACGCTCGCAGGGGCGGCTGCTGAACTGCTGAGATCCATCGAGGATCTGCGGTGGGCGCGAGTACGACCACCTCCGGTGCACCGCCCTCGGCGAGCGCTGCGGCGATCCGGTCGTGGCCGTCGACGACGAGCAATACGTTCAGCCCGCTCACCCACCACAGCAGGGCAGGAGGCAAAATGCCCTCTCGGTGTTGCCGCCGGTACGACTTGACACGGGCCGCGGTGTGCGGGGACAGGCGTCGCAGTGGAAGGACGTCGCGGACGTCTTCGTCGGGGTCGCCATAGCCGAACCAGGTGATGTGGCCCTGGTCGGGGTCGATGACGTGAACACGCCGCCAATGCCCCGGCACCGCCCAGCGTGGCATGCCCCAGGCGAGGGTCCAGCGACCGACGTGCAAGGGGCCCTCGGGTCGAGCCTGTAACCACGCCGCGAACTGGTGCGTCCAGCGCGCCGCCCACGCGTCGTCATCATCGCTTGTCTCCCGGGCGCGGCGAGCGTGACGGACAGGGATGGGAGGCAGCGGAGACTCATACAGTCCGGTACGGCAGTAGTACACGCCGCGATGCTGGGCTCGCTGGCGACCCAGGAGAACGACGCGGTCAGCTTGGCGGATCAACAGCCTTCGCCCGCCCGTGGCCTCCACCCGCAGCTCGGGCAGGCCTGGGCGTGAGACATCCAGTTGCAAACCGGCCCAGCGATGGCCCGGAGACAGCGGATCTGAACGCACGTCGTAATCATGCTACGGCTGCCTGCTTGCATGGACGGCGGCAAAAGAGCGCGCCACAGCGATGCCTGCTGGTCTTCGCCGACGTGTGGATACGCGTATGAAGGGCTACTTTCGCGCGCTGTGACAGTTGGGGTGCCCGACGGCTCCGACAGCTAACCAAGATCATCACGATGACCACCATGCGTGAGATGTGAGTCACTGCCCAATTGAGGGAGGAGCGTCCACTTCGGCCACTTTTGGATCTTGGACCGTTACCCGTTCGTGATCGTGTCCGGCGTTTTGATCATGGGACAGTGGCGCCCGGCCTTACGCGGTCGACACCCGCAGGCTGGTTGGTTCCTTGATCTAACGGGGTGAGGGTGCGATGAGACGACACGCGGTGCTGTCGCGTGGGGCGCGGATCCGGGGCGTACTCGCCGCAGCCGTGGCCACGACGCTGCTGGGCAGCGCGGTGGCGGTCACCTCCGCCCCGGCGGCGGTGGCCGCCAAACTCACGCCACCGCTGGCCACTCCCGAGGTCCGGGCAGTGCGCGGAGTCAAGCCCCTTCCGACGCACTTCGCGTCGCCGGCAAAGCCGTCCAAGCCCTTCGCCCCGGTCCGGACCAGCTGGCCGGCGGCCGGCACGAGCACCCTCACCCTGGGCACCCCGTCCGCCGCGGTCAGCGGCGCCCGGACGGCGAAGGTACGCGACGACCGCTCGCCGATCTGGGCACAGGCGGCGGCCGACGGCGAAGGCCGTTACTCCGGCCCGCCCGCGCTCGACGTCCGGGTGCACGACCGTGCGGCAGCACAGGCAGCGGGTGTCGCCGGAGTGCTCCTGTCCGTGGCGGGCACCGGTACCGCCACCGCGAGAACCACCGGTGCCGAGGTCCAGGGCGAGGTCACCGTCGGGGTCGACTACTCCTCTTTCGCGCAGGCGTACGGTGGCAACTACGGCCTCCGGCTGGGCCTGGTAGCCCTACCGGACTGCGCCATCAGCACCCCGGCGCAGCCTGCCTGCCGGAAGGCGACGCCGCTCCCGTCGACGAACGACGCCGGCAGCCAGAGCGTGTCGGTGCGGCTGAAGCTCACCGGCACGGCTCCCGTGGTGCTCGCGGCTGTCGCCGCCGCTGCCGATGGTGGCAAGGCAGGCACGTACGCGACCACCGACCTGATGCCATCGGGCTCCTGGCCAGCCGGGACCAACACCGGATCGTTCACCTACTCGTACCCGATGGCGGTGCCGACGTCCTCGTCGCCCCTGGTCCCGTCGTTGTCACTCAACTACGACTCGAGCGTCGTGGACGGACAGACCGCCGCGACCCAGGCCCAGGCGTCCTGGGTCGGCGAGGGCTGGTCGACCCCGAAGTCGTTCATCGAGCAGTCGTTCGTGTCGTGTTCGGACAACCCGGGTGGCAGCGCTTCGCGGGTGTCCACCTCGGACAGGTGCTACGACGGGCCGATCCTGACCCTGTCGCTGAACGGCTCGTCGTCCTCCCTGGTCTGGGACGCGGGCAAGAAGGTGTGGAAGCCGAAGAGCGACAAGGGCGAGGTGATCACCCACGTCACCGACACCAACAACGGCACCGACACGTACAACACCGACTACTGGCGGGTGACACTGCGCGACGGCACCAGCTACGAGTTCGGCCGCAACCAGGTGCCGGGCTGGTCTTCGGGGAAGCCGACCACGAACTCGGTCGACGTCCAGCCGGTCTACTCGCCGCACCCGGGCGACCCGTGCTACAACGCGGCCGGGTTCTCCTCGTCGGTCTGCACCATGGCGTACCGCTGGAATCTGGACTACGTCAAGGACATTCGTGGCAACGCGATGGCGTACTACTACAAGCAGGACGTCAACTACTACGGCCGTAACAAGGGCACGAGCAACGTCTCGTACACCCGCGACAGCTACCTCGCGCGAATCGACTACGGCTTCCGTGACGGCGGCGCGTACGGCACCGTGCCGAACCAGGTCTCGTTCAACACGGACAACCGTTGTCTGTCGGGCACCTGCGCACCGCTGGGCGAGAGCACGAAGGCGAACTGGCCCGACGTGCCGTACGACCTGGTCTGCGCGGCGGGCACGACCTGCATGCCGTGGAGCCCGTCGCACTTCTCCACCGTCCGGCTGAAGTCGATCAGCACCCGGCAATGGTCGACCGCGTTGTCGAGGTACGAGCCGGTGGACACGTACCTCCTTGAGCACCGCTTCCCGGCAACGGGTGACGGAACGTCCCCCACGCTCTGGCTGGACTCGATCACCCACACCGGGTCGACCACCAAGACCGACGGGTCGACCGAGTCGATCGCGCTTCCCCCGGTCTCGTTCGGTGACGTCGAGCTGCAGAACCGGACCGACCCGGACGGCCTGCCGGCCCTCATGCGTCGCCGGATCGGCACCGTCACCACCGAGACCGGTTCGGTGATCACCGCAACCTACGAACTGCCGAAACCGTGCGCCACCCCGGTGACCATCGACCCCGCCACCAACACCTCCTCCTGTTACCCGGTCTTCTGGACCCCCCACGGCTCTGCCGATCCCATCCGGGACTGGTTCAACAAGTGGGCGGTCACCAAGGTGACCTCGACCGACCCAACCGGGGGAGCGGCGCAGACCGCGACCAGCTACAGCTACACCGGCGGCGCCGCCTGGCACTTCGACGACAACGAACTCGTCAAGGCGAAGAACCGGACCTACGGGCAGTTCCGGGGCTACGCCAAGGTGCAGACCAGAAACGGTGACGGCGTCGACGACCCGCAGACGTTGTCCGAAACCACCTACTACCGAGGCATGTCGCGGAACAACGGCGGCGCGGCGGTGAGTATCACCGACTCCCAGGGCGGCAAGCACGACGACGCCGACGAACTGGCTGGCATGGTGCTGGAGTCGACGTCCTATCGCGGCGACAACAGCCCGGTCGACAGTTCCACCATCACGTCGTACTGGGTATCGGAGGCCAGCGCGAGCCGCAGTCGCACCGGCCTACCCGCCCTGACCGCGAACGTGGTCGCTCCGGTGCAGACGTACAACCGGCAGGCGATCACCGGAACCGGAGCGACGACCTGGCGGGTCACCCAGACCGACAGCAGCTACGACACCGCCACCACCAGCACTTCCTTCGGTCTGCTGCAACGCACCTACGTCCACACGGTGCCGGCGGACCCGGCCTACGACCAGTGCACCACCAACACGTACGCCCCGGCGAACGTGGCGAAGAACCTCGTCGGACTGCCCGCTGAAACCGAAACCGTCGCGGTGGCCTGCGGCGGCTTCACCCAGGGCTCCCCGGCCTCGGTACCGGGAAGCGTCAACACCCTGACCGCCCCGGGTACGGTGTCCCGCCCGGCCCAGGTCGTCAGGGCCGTCCGGACCTACTACGACGACCAGGACTGGTCCACCACCTGGCCGCAGCCGACAGCACCGAGCACCGGCGACGTGACAATGACCCGTACCGCCTCCGACCACACCGCGGGCGCGTACGTGTGGCAGACCACCAGCCGAGGTAACCCGTACGACCTCTACGGCCGTCCGACTGTCGCCTACGACGCCAACGGCAACAAGACGAGCTCGTCGTACGCGGTGAACGCGGTCGGACTCACCACCGGCGTCAGTGTCACGAACCCGCTGAACCAGACCTCGTCCACCACCCTGGACACCGCACGGGGTCTGACGCTCACCTCGACCGACCCGAACGGTGTCGTCACCACACAGCAACACGACCCACTCGGTCGCATCAAGGCGGTATGGACCGACTCGCGGGCGACCAGCCTGCCGGCGAACTACACCTTCGACTACCAGGTGTCGAAGACCGGTGTCACCGCCACCACCACGAGGAAGATGAGCGAGCTGTCGCTCTACCAGACCTCGGTCACCATCTACGACGCGCTGCTGCGTACCCGGCAGGTCCAGTCGATGACGCCGAACGGCGGCCGGATGGTCACCGACTCGTTCTACGACAGCCGGGGCTGGGTCACCCGTACCTACAACGGCTGGTGGGACGACACCACCCTGCCCACGGTGTCGACCCCGGCCAGCGCCGCCGACCTACACAAGCAGGTCGCGAACCAGACCTGGACCACCTACGACGGCCTCGGTCGGGCGGTGATCGTCACCGCCGCGAAGGACGGCGTCGCCGTCTCCACGACAACCACCGTCTACAACGGTGACCGGACCACCGTGGTCCCACCGGCCGGCGGTGTCACCAGGACCAGCGTTCTCGACCCACTCGGACGCACCAGTCACCTGCTCGAATACACGACCCGACCGACGGTCGACAACCCGTCGAACACGTTCACCGGCGTCTTCACCATCACCGGCGGCGACACGGTCGACACCAGCTACGGCTATGACGCCAGGGGCAACCAGACGACCGTCACGGACACTGCCTCGAACACCTGGACGTCGACCTACGACCTGCTCGGCCAGGTCGTCGCCAAGTCGGACCCGGACGCCGGCACCAGTACCATGCGGTACGACGCCAACGGCAACCTGATCCAGGCCACCGACGGTCGGAACAAGACGCTGTCGTACACCTACGACGCCCTCAACCGGAAGACGGGCAGCTACGCCGCCACCGTCGAGGCGCAGTCGACCACCAACCGGGTCGCCTCCTGGGTGTACGACAACTCCGACAACGCCGTGCCCACGATGAAATACCCGGTCGGGCACCTGACCACCAGCACCTCGTACGTCAACGGCGCCGCCTACACGGTCCAGTACAAAGACTTCAACATCTTCGGCAAGTCGCTCAGCGAGACGGTCACGATCCCCGCGACCCTCACCGGGCCACTCCTTGCCGGTACGTACACCTACGCCCACAAATACGCCACCACGACAGGCCTACACACCAAGGACGTCCTGACGTCCCACGGCGGGCTGCCGAACGAGACCATCAACTACGCCACCACCGGCGTGTTCGACCTGGTCACCGCCGTGGCTGGGCAGAACAGCTACGCCCTCAACGTGCTCTACGACGCCTATGGCCGGGTCGCCCAGCAGGTCCTCGGCAACTCGACCAACCAGGCATCGGTCACCTACACCTACGACCCGCACAACGGCCGGCTCACCGACCAACTCGTCAGTCGCGGCACCGCCACACCCAAGGACATCGACAAACAGAGCTACTCCTACGACCCGGCCGGCAACATCCTCCGCGAGACAAGCACGCGGCTCTCGGCCGCCACCCCGTCCGAAACCCAGTGCTACGCCTACGACGGCCTCGCCCGGCTCACCTCCGGGTGGACCGCCACCGACAGCTGCGCAGCCGCCCCGACCACGACGAACCACACCATGGTCGGAAACAGCATCGGCGCGGGCAGTGCCTACTGGACGAGCTGGCAGCTCAACCCGATCGGCAACCGCACCCAACAGGTCGAGCACAACCTGACCGGCGGTGTCGACACCACCACGAACTACCAGTACAGCACCACTGCGCCCCACGCCCTGACCTCGACCACGGGTGACCCGGCCGGGACCACGACCTACGGGTACGACACCGCCGGCAACATGACCAGCCGCAACGCCGGCCAGGGCAACCAGACACTCACCTGGAACGAGGCAGGCAAGCTCACCGCCGTCACCGGCGGCACCGCCGGCAACAGCGAGCTGGTGTACGACGCCGACGGCAACCTACTGCTGGAGAAGAACCCGTCGGGCACCGTGCTGTACCTGCCGGGCGAGCAACTCGAACTCCGCAACGGCGCCACCGCGGTCACCGGCACCCGCTACTACCCACTACCGGGCGGCGGCAGCGCCATCCGTACCGGCACCGGTACCAACTTCTCGTTCGCCGTCGCCGACAACCAGGGCACCCCGGGTCTCTACCTCGACTCGACCGCCCAGATCCCCACGTGGCGGCAACACACCCCCTACGGCGCACCACGAGGTGCGACCGGCGCATACCCGGACAACCGCGGCTTCCTGAACAAGCCGGTCAACCTCGACGTCGGACTCGTCCACGTCGGCGCCCGCGAGTACGACGCTGTCACCGGCCGGTTCGTCAGCGTCGACCCGGTCCAGGACCTGACCGAACCGCAGCAGTGGAACGGCTACGCGTACGCCGACAACAGCCCCGTCACCATGAGCGACCCCTCCGGGTCGGGCCCGGAACGCGGCAGCGGAAGCGGCTACGACTCCTGCGACAACGTGGTGGAAGCGGCGTCAGGATCGGACGCGGCGAAAACGTACGGCGGTTGGAGCAACAACACCCCGTGCTAAGAACGCTCACATCGCCGCGGGCGCGTGGGAGTACGGGTCTTGGCTTCCTGAACGGTGGTCAGGAAGCCAAGACCGGTGGGGGGTAGGTCAGGCGGTCGTGCGGGCGGCGGTGTCGATGAGCTTGGTGACCGCGTCCGGCGCCGTGATGAGGGACAGGTGGCCGGCGTTCACCTTCACCACGTGTGCTTTCGCGTGTCCGGCCATCGCAAGCTGCGCAGCCGGGGGGATGAGCTTGTCCTGGGTGCCGACGAGGGCCCAGGACGGGATCGACGCCCACGCCGGTGCACCGGAATGCTCGCCCAGTGCGACCAGCGAGGTCGGGCTCTGCGATGCCGCGAGCACCGCGATCTGCGACTTCGACAGCCCGGCACCCAACGCCGCTTCGAACACCTTCGGCAGCAGGTAGGTGTCGTAGATGCCGGCCGGAGCACCCGGGTACGGAAGGAGTTTGAACACCGACGTCGGGTTGGTCCCGGCGGGCGCGAGCACGGAATCGGGGCTGGTGAGCTCGGCCACGCTCTGGTTCGCGTCGGGGATGTAGGCATCCACATAGACCAGCGCTTTGACGTTGGCGTTGCCGGTGGCCGCGTTGGTGATGACCGCGCCGCCGTACGAATGTCCGACAAGGACGACCGGGCCGGTGATCCCGCCGAGGAACTCGCGCAGATAATCGGCGTCGCTGGACAGGCCGCGCAACGGGTTCGGCGCGACGACCACCGGGTAACCGTCGTGCTGTAGCCGGCTCACCTCGCCCGACCAACTGGACCCGTCAGCCCACGCACCGTGCACGAGCACGACGGTCGGTTTGGCCGATGCGGGACGCGGATGGTGGGAGTGCGCGACGTGACTCGTCGAGGCCTGCGCGGTGCCGATGCCGGCACCACCAAGGGTGAGGGCACCGATGGCCACGCCTACGTAGATGAGGCGGCGCCGGAAGGACAACTTCACGGTGTTTCCTTTCACTGCTGGAAAAAGTCGAGCAGGGCGGCGTTGACCTGATCGGTGTGGGTCCAGGCGATGGCGTGCGGCCCGCCCTCGATGACGAGCAGTCGCATATCCCCGATGAAGGCGGACAGCCGCTGGCCGGTCACTCCGATGGGTAGGACCCGGTCCTGGTCGCCCTGGATAACGAGTACCGGCACGTCAATCTTGGACAGGTCTTCACGGAAGTCGGTGAGCCAGGTCGGGATACAGGCCACCGCGGCGAGGGGAGATCCGGACACGGCCACGTTCCAACTGGCCCGGAACGCCTCGTCGCTGACCAGCGAGCCGCCGTAGACGTCGAGGTTGTAGAAGTTCTCCAGGAACTGCTTGAGCCACACGTACCGGTCCGCCCGCGCGGCCTGGATGAACCCATCGAACAAGGACTGCGGTGCGCCTTCGGGATTGTCGTCCGTTCGCAGGAGGAACGGGGGGATCGGCGACAACAGTACGGCCTTCGCGACCCGCCCGGTGCCGTAGCGACCCAGGTACCGGGCAACGTCGCCGGTCCCCATCGAGTGACCCACGAGGATGGCGTCGCGCACGTCCAGTTTCTCGAGCAGCACGTTCACATCGCTGGCGAACGTGTCGTAGTCGTATCCACTGGCGGGCTGGCTGGAATTTCCCCAACCCCGCCGGTCGTACGTGATGACACGGTAACCGGCTGCGAGCAGCGCGGCGACCTGCTTCTCCCAGGCCCGCCCGCTGAGTGGGTATCCGTGACTGAGTACCACCGGCGTACCGGTGCCGTGATCTTCGTAATAGATTTCGATCGGGTTGGCTCCCTCTGAGCCAACGGTGACACGGGGCATGCAGACTCCTTGGGCTTGCGTTCCGCTCTGGGAACCTTGCCGAAGGTACGGATATTGCGCCGTTTCGCGAATCACCCGAATCGCGTAGTCCCCGTGTTTGTCGACCGACTCGACGGACAACGAGAGATGGGGGATGCGGGGGAGTCGGGGCAAGCTGCAGGCTGGGCCGAATAGCGAAGCCGGTCCCCTTCCATCACTAGGATGTCAATCGTGAGTACGCCCGACCGCAGGCTCCCGGACACGCCGCGGTCCCACTGCGAGTTCAAGGTCTTCGGCGGTCTTGGCGCCCGGCGGGACGGCTCGGAGGTCGATCTTGGTCCGGTTCGCCAGCGGATCATCCTGGCCAAGCTCCTCGCCGCCGGGGGTGACGCGGTCAGCCTCGACAACATCATCGACGGCGTGTGGGACGAACAACCGCCGCCCAGCGCCGCCAACCAGATCCACCGGCACGTCGGGCACCTCCGGCGGATTTTCGAGCCGGACCTGGACGTCCGCGAAACCGGTCGGTACCTCCTACCGGCCGGTACGGGCTACCGGCTGGCCCTCGCGACCGAGGACTCCGACCTTGCCATGTACCGCGAGTTGGTCCGGCGCGCCCGCGAGGCGCTCGCCGGCGGGGACGTCGTGGCCGGCGTACGGGCGTACCTGACCGCTCTGGAGCTCGGCCGCAGCCCGGCGTTCACCGACCTTCCGACCAGTGCGTTGAGCGCGCCGGAGTTCGTCGCCATCGAACGGGAGCGCGCCGCGGTGGCGGTCGCGGCCAGCGAAGCCGCGATCGCCCACGACATGGCCGGCACCGTGTTGACCCCACTCCTGAGCGTGGCCGCCGCGGCGCCGCTGGACGAGGCGCTACAGGCGTGCCTGATGCGCGCGTACGTGGCCACCGGTCACCGGGCGGAAGGGGTGCGGGTCTTCGAGCGGACCCGTCAACGTCTCGCCGAGGAACTGGGGGTGGACCCCGGTCCGGAACTACGGGAGGCGTATCGGGAACTGCTCGCCAGCGGCTGGAGCCCGCAGGACGAGCCGCGCCCGCCGGACGCTCCCCGGCCCGCGCAGCTACCGCCGCCGGTCGCGGGCTTCGTCCGACGAAACGACGTGGCCGCCGTACTCGACGACCAACTGTCCGACGCATTCGGCGATGCGACCATCGTGATCACCGCGCTCGGCGGCATGGGTGGCATCGGCAAGACCGCTCTCGCCGTGCACTGGTCCCACCAGATCGCCGACAAGTTTCCCGATGGCCAGTTGTACCTGAACCTGAGGGGCCTGGATCCGGACGGACGCGTCGTGTCATCGGAGGACGCCCTCGCCACATTGCTCGCGTCACTGGGTGAGCCGGCGGTCTCGTCACCGCAGGAGAACGTCGACGCGCAGGCGGCTCGTTACCGCAGTCGCCTTTCCGGTCGTCGCGTCCTGATTCTCCTGGACAACGCACGCGACTCCGACCAGGTCCGCCCGCTGCTGCCAGCCTCCCGAGGCTGTCTGGTCATCGTGACAAGCCGCAACCGGATGACGAGCCTGGTCACCCGAGAGGGCGCACGTTACCTGCAGGTCGATCGGCTGACCGGGGCCGAGTCCAGACAGCTTCTGATCAACCGCCTCGGCACCCGCCGCGCCACCATCGACCCGGACGCGTTGGACAGGGTCATCACGCTCTGTGCCGGGCTGCCGCTCGCGCTGGCGATCGTCGCGGCCCGCGTGGCCCTCAATCCGGCCCTGCCACTGAGCGCGGTCGTCACCGACGTCTCGGCGCCATCCGCCAGACTCGACGCGTTGTCCAGCGCGGACTCGTCCGACGATGTCCGGTCGGTGTTTTCGTGGTCGTACCGTGCCCTCGATCCATCAACGGCGCAGGTGTTTCGTGCCCTCGCCGCCCATCCGGGTCCAGGGATCTCGCTGGAGTCGGTGGCCAGCGTCGCCGGAGTCGGCCGCGTACGGGCGCGCGAACTACTCACGGAGTTGATGACCGCGAATCTGCTCAACGAGTCGCAGTCCGGGCGGTACGTTCTGCACGACCTGCTGCGGGCCTACGCGGGTGAGCTTCTCGACGAGGATAAAGAACGGCCGGAGTGTGAGCGGCGTCTCATCATGCATTACCTGCACTCTGCCCGCGCCGCGTACGCGAGGCACCACCGGATGCCGGTCGGCACCGTCAACGAACCGCCGTCGGATGTGACTCCTGAATCGTTCGACAGCGTGCCACAGGCTGCCGCGTGGTACGCACGGGAACGGCCCGCGCTGTGGGCGACGATCGATCTGGCCCTCGCACATGGCCTGGGGCGATACGCGGCGGCTATGGTCCTCGCCGCATCAGCACCGGGCAGCAACTCCATACCGGCGGGCCGGACACAGACCGTACTCGCGATCCTCGATTTGGTCAGCGCGCTCGGCGAGCCGCTGATGGAGGCCGAACTTCTTCGCACCGTCGGTGAGGCCTTCGCCCCGCTGCCACAGGCCGACGAATATCTACGTCGAGCCTTGTCCATCTTCGAAGGCGCCGGAGAACTCGCCGGACAAGCCGACGTCCTGCGAAACCTCGCCGTGCTCGCGCTGTCGCGTGGCGACCACGACGCCGCCAACGCGTATGGCGAACGCTCGGCGAGTCTTGCCCGGCAGACGGGAAGCCAGGAACTGCTCGCCGTCTCGCTGCTGACACTCACGAGCGCGCGCCTGGGGTCCGATCGGTTGGAGGCCGGCACACGGGTCGCGGACGAAGGACTGGCCATTGCGGTGGCGAAGCACCTCGATCACCTGAAGATCTACTACGCACAGCTCATCGCGGAGTCCTCCTGGAAACTCGGCCGGCTCGAACGAGCGGTGAAGGTGTCGGAATGGGGATTGGCGGAAGGCGTCTGTGAGTCGAACGGTCCCCGGTGTGCCATCGCGGCGATCCTCGCGCGGGCCGCATTCGACCTGGGCGACCAGGTTCGCGCGGAACGGGGCTGCCAGCAGTTCGAGAACCTGATCGCCGACAACGGCTTCCGGGAACTCATCGAGGTCTCCGGCATCGGGGAGGCCGAGGGATACCGCGACATGGTCGCGTATGTCCGGGCCCGGCTGAGCTTGATGAGCGGCGCGTCGTAAGCGGGTAGGGCAAGCACTCAGTCTGCACTCGTCGTGCACCGCGGTGCGATCGGATGGTCGTCGAGACCCCGAACCCTCGCCCGAGGAGCACCATGCACTGCGCCGTATCCGAGCCTGCCCGAGTCCTTCCCCGTGCGGTCCTGACCCCACGACAGGAACAGATCGCCCTGCTGGTGGCGGCAGGCTCCACCAACGTCGAGGTCGCGACGCACCTGGTCATCAGCACCCATACCGTCAAACATCACCTACGCGGGGTGTTCCACAAGCTGGGCGTCGCATCCCGCCGCGAACTGCGCACCACCCTGCCCCACCCCGACACGACCAACCGCTTCGCCCAGAGCTGCTGCCTGACCAGCCAGGAGCGCGACATCGCCCGCCGGGTCTCGAACGGCGCGTCCAACCGCGAGGTGGCCGCACAACTGTTTATCAGCCCGAGCACGGTGGACTATCACCTACGCAAGATTTTTCGCAAACTCGGCATCACCTCACGCCGAGAACTGGCGAGACGAGACGCACCTGCCGCGCCACGATCGGACAGCGCACCGTTGGCCGCGAAGTCCGGGCATGGTCGTCCGGGACCAAACTCCGGTTTGCCCTCACCGCGGCCGGGCTCAGCCTGATTCGGACATCGCAACTGCCCTGACCACGTCAAGCCAATCCTGCGGTGATCGATTGGCGCCCAGTGTGGGGTGTGCGGAGCGACTCGGGTGTCCGCGTCGGTGTGCTGCTCGACCGGCTCGCACACCCGCCCGACGATTTGACGGGCATCGGTCCATGGATACACGGCGTCGCCACCGCCAGCGGCGACACGTCTCTCGCGGACGACCTCACATACCTGTTCGACGGGGCCACCGCAGCATGTGTGGCAGCAGGTTCGACCCCACCGACTGGCCTCGAGGCCGAGAATGTCCCTTGCCAGCCCATCGACTCGATCGCGCCCCGAACCGGCCGCTCAACCTGACACGGCGACGTCCCGGACGGTGGCTGCCGGCCTGGATGCCCTGCTGTCCGTGACACCGACATTTGTCCAAGACTGATAGCCGGCAGCCGATGCATCATCCCCTGCATGAGTGACTACGATGCGGAGCATCTGCATGGGATGCGTGTGGTCCACGACGGCCCGAGGCAGGCACCGGCGCTGCTGCTCATCCACGGATCGGGGTTCTCGGGCGCTTCCTGGAGCCCGGTGGTCCCGGCACTGGCCGGCCGCCATCACGTCATCCGGGTCGACCTCCCGGGCTGCGGCCAGTCCCCGCCCGCGCTGTCATACGAGGTGCCCATTCAGGCGGGCCGGGTGGCAGCGATGCTCGACGACCTCGGCCTTCGTCGGGTCACCACGGTCGGGCACTCCAGCGGCGGTTACATCGCCACCGCGCTTGCCGAACAGCGCCCGAACCTGGTGAGTTCGCTCGCGCTGATCAGCAGCGGCCCGAGTCCGGAGGCGCTCCTCCCGCAGCCGTTGCTTCTTCGGTTCCTGTTGGCCCCGCCTCTCGGCCCGCTCCTGTGGTCGAGGCGTTCGGAAGCGATGATCCGCAGGGGGATAAGCGCGACGTGCGCTCGCGCCGTGGATATCCCGGACGACCTGGTCGCCGATGTACGGGGCACCACGTACCGCACGTTCAGGACGGTGCTGCGCCGCAACACCGCGTACATCGCCCAACGGAGCGTGCCCGAACGTCTCGCCGCCATCGAAGTCCCAATGCTGGTGATCTTCGGTACCGCCGACCGCCGCTGGGAGCCGTCGTCGGTGCACCAGTACGACGCGGTGCCGAACGCGCGGGTCGAGTTGCTGCCCGGCGTCGGGCACATACCCATGTTCGAAGCCCCCGAGAGGACCAGCGAACTGCTGCTGGGCTTCACGGCAACAGTCGCTGAGACCCCGCCGGTGCTCCCCGAGGCCTAGACTCATCATGTGCTGTCGACCGGGGCACCGCCCGACTGGGCGCGGGTGGACGTCGCAGTCCCGCGCCCGCCAGGTCGGCTGCCGGGGATCAGCATGGCCGGGTTCCGCCAACGTGTCCCCGCACTCGTGGACATCGCCATGGTCGCGCACCCGTTCGTCACCCTGCTCGTCGACCTGAGCGAGGGAGAAGGCCTCTTCTACGACACCCATGGCCGGCACGAGCGCGGCAGTGTCGCCATCGGGCTCCTCCCCGGCGATCTTCGGGCAACTGGCCGGGGGGTCGGAGAGTGCCTTCAGATCCGGCTGGAGCCGGTCGCGGCCGCTGCGGTGCTCGGCGCATCAACCGAACTCAGCGGGACGGTGATACCCCTCAATGATGTCTGGGGCCGCGACGCCGGGCGAGCCGAGGACAGGTTGCGTGCCGCCGCGTCGTGGGACGAACGGTTCACGATCGCGGAGGAAATCCTCGGCCGACGGCTGGGCGCCCACCCGCCGGTCGATTCCGAGGTCGCCTACACCTGGCGGCGGACGCTCACCAGTCGGGGGCAGGTGCGGGTCGACAGCCTGTCGGCCGAGGTCGGCTGGAGCCGCAAGCGCCTGTGGTCCCGCTTCCGGTCCCAACTCGGCATCACGCCCAAACGCGCCGCCCGACTGGTGCGGTTCGACCACGCCGCCCACCTTCTCGCGGCGGGTCACCCCGCCGCCAGCGTCGCCACCGAGAGCGGCTACGTCGACCAATCCCACCTCCACCGCGAGGTCAAGGCATTCGCCGGGCTTACGCCCGCGGCCGTGGCCGACGCGCCGTGGCTCGCCATTGACGACGTCGCGTGGCCGGCTTCATCGCCCGCCCGGAGCGCTGTGACGGGTGGCGACCACCTACGTTGAACAGCCTGCCGGCCACGATCTGGCTCCCACTGGCCGTCCAGATCGAGAAACCCGTCGTGTCAGGGCAGTTCGTCTGCGGCCAGCCGCTGCAATAGCGACCGCGAGACACACTCTCATCGGCTGCCCACCGCGAGTTGGTGTGGCTCTCATCTGGCATGCGTCCTGCCGTTCACCGTCCGGCACGGAGAGACTCAAGGGCGGGCAGCCTGACTTGAAGAATCAGTGAGCACGGCTCTGTTGAGCCACGCCGCGGCCGGGCGCGCTGATGGGTCACGGAGGGTGATGGTGCTCGGGCGTCGACCTGTACGGTCGGCGGCAGAATCCGGGTGTCGGATGATTGCGGTGCCACGCATCATCATTGCGTGGATACCCGTCGAACGATCGTCCTGGTCGATGACCTCCGCTCGTTCGTGGATGGCCGTAGCGCCGAGGTGGCCCGCACCAGCGCCGCCGGGGTAGAACTCCTCGATCGGTACCGCGACCGGCGCATGGACGAACTGTGGCTGGACCACGACCTGGGCGGGGCTGACACGATCTGGCCGGTCGTGGAGGTCCTGGAGCGGGCTGCCTTCGACAGGCGTCCCTTTGACGTTGGGGTCATCAACGTCCACTCCGCGAACCCGGCCGGCGCGGCGAAGATCGCTCAGGTGCTACGGCACTGGGGGTATCGCGTCCGCGTCGCGTCGGGCTCCGCGGACGTCGGCTATCTCGACGGCCCTGGGTGAGTTGACCGGCTCGAACGCGATACCCGACGGTTGACACGCTCGGGCGGCAAAACCCGATCTGCTCTTGGCCGCACGGCATGATGAGCGTTTATGGGCGCCACCGATCCGTACGTGACCATCACGGAACCAACATTCGTGGCACGGTTCCTTCTCGGTCCCGACACGACCGAGGAGTCCGTGGCCAACGTGGATGCCTTCGTCGACCTTCCTGACGGGTCGAGTTGGGCGCTGACGATCTTCACCGTCGATGAGGTCCGCCGCCTGCTCGCGAGATGGAAGGAGACCGGTGAAGTCGCGGACGGCAGTTACTTCTGGGCCGTTGACCAGCTGATCGTGCCGGAACCGGGCGTGCTGGCCATGACCGCAGCTATCCGAGAACTCGTTCGCAGTGGGGAGATAGCAAGCGCCGGTGTTCGCTGCGAGGATTCGGGCTGGGGCCACCTGGGCGTACCCACGAGGAGTGTTGGCTCGGACCGGCGCCGCGCCTCGCGACAGATCCGGGCATGGTTCACCGGTTGACCATGCCGTAGGAAGGAGTCACATGGATGCCCGTGCCGTACTCGTAACGCAATCCGGCCTGGGCGATGAACTCCGCGGCGTGCGGTAGCACTGGGTGCGAGCCGATCTTGCTCACTGCCATCCGGCGGATGATGCGATTGAGCTTGTTGGACGCACTCGTGACCGCCGGCCAGTTCCAAGCGGCGGGATCACCGAGCCTCGACGTGGTTCTGGCCCATGCCGCAGCACGCTTCTGGGTGTTGTGGTTGGTATGGCTCCACCGCAACTGCCGCGTCCCCAAGGGTCCGTAGTAGTAAAGCTGTACGAGGCCCCAGCCTTCGCAGGTGTAGCGGAACGTCGCGTCTCCCGCCACACCTGGTAGAAACTCGATCCGTTTGGCCATAGGCTCCGGCCCGGCCTCTACGACGAACAACGCCAGGCTTCGTCCCCGAGGGCTCTCAAGGACCTCGGCGGCGGTTTGGAACTCCCGCAGTTCACGGTCAGGTGCCGAGTCGGACTCGAGTACGCGGAACAACCCGAGACCGAAGACGGCTTCAAGGACCGCGAGCCAGTCGTCAGCAACAGCGTAGAAGTCCAGGTTCGGCACGCTCCTACTATGCAGGGCGGGTACGACGACGCTAACCGCCATATCCGCTCATTGACAGATCCGTCATCTCGGAGGTGTCTGGCAGCCGCCGCGGGTCGTCCGATGGCTTGTCCGGCCTAGATGTAGGGGAGCATTGGTGCGCTCCCAACGGTGTTGAACGGCGTCAACACGGTTGAGCTGCGTAAAGCTGCTCCGCGTGACCGGGGGCGGGTATTGCAGTATCGGAGATTGGCGCCGCTGCTGCCGATCGCCGGCTGACGGACCGGGCCCAGCCTGGACGCCGTACCGGATGCAGGCACCTCCCGCGTCGATGCCAGCGGCGGTGGACCCATTCGTCACCCACGAATCCGATCAGTCGCCAGGAGAAGCCCTTGCTGCCCCTTCGGCGGCACGGCCCTCGACCACCAGTGCCGACCAAGGGCAACAGGGCGAGGTGCTCAGTTCACGCGGGGGACGGCGGCCCGGCGCGACGGCGTGCGGTGTCCGAAGGTGCCGTGCAGTCCCTGTCCCCGGTGCCCGCCGCGCCGGTCAGGTCGTGAAGCTCAAGTACCGTGACTTTCTGTGACTGAATGCGGCGTTGAGGTCAGCGAAGATCTGGTCCGCCACTTGCTGCGGGAGCAGCATCCGGACCTGGCCGAGTTGCCCCTCCACGAGGTGGCGGGCGGCTGGGGAAACCAGATGTGGCGCCTCGGGGACGACTTGGCTGTCCGGATGCAACGGATGGACACAAGCCCCGATCCGCAGCTCAAGGAGCGCCGCTGGCTGCCACTGCTGGCCCCACGTCTGCCGCTCCCGATCCCGACTCCGGTGCGGAGCGGTACGCCGTCCGAGCGCTTCCCCAAGATGTGGACGGTCATGACATGGGTCGAGGGCACGCCCCTGGACCACGGCACGATCGCCCGCCGCGACCACGCGGCCGACATGTTGGCGGCCTTCCTCAAGGCGCTGCATGTGGAGGTGCCCGCCGATGCGCCGGGCGCCTCGGACTTCGGCACCCACCCCAAGGACTCCGGGGACGGGTTCGAGCACTTCCTGGGGGCCGTGGACCTCGTCGGCTTCGGCTTCGCCGAGGACGACCTCCGGGCCGTGTGGGACGACGCGGTGGCGACCCCCGAGTGGCCGGGACCACGGGTATGGGTGCACGGTGACCTGCATCCCGCGAACGTCGTCATCGCCGACGGCACACTGGCGGGCATCGTCGACTTCGGCGCGCTCTTCGCCGGCGATCCGGCGTGGGACCTCGGGGCCGCCTGGCTGCTGCTGCCCGAGGGAGGCGCCTCGCGGTTTTTTGACAGCTACGCCCAGGTGGACGAGGCGATGGTCCGAAGGGCCCGCGGGCTAGCCGCCATGAAGAGCCTGTTCCTGATGCTGATGGGTCAGAACGGGGACCGCGGCCTGCCCGGCGGCAAGCCGAACTGGGGGCCCCTGGGCCGGTCGGCACTTGATCGTGTAATGAAGGGCCTCTGAGTCGGTACGAACCGACGGGTGCTCCCCGGCGGCCGGGACCAGAACCGCCTCGGCCGCCGGAATCGTCCGGACCGAAGGACCTCCCCGACAGCCCGTGGCGTACGCGACGCGAGGGTTACGGAAGTCCGGCAGGCGGCCGCCGAACCGTCAGATAATGCAGGGGTTGGCCTGTGGTTCATCCCCAGAGGCAGCGGGCGGGCCGACCGGGTGCGTCGGGAGGAGCAGTCGTCGAATGAGCACGATGCACGCCGTGAGAGCTCACACCAGGGGCGGGCCGGAGCAACTTGTGTACGAGGAGGCGCCGCGGCCGAAGCCGGGGCCCGGTGAGGTGTTGGTGGCCGTGAAGGCCGCCTCTATGACACCCCACGAGCTCACCTGGCCGGCAACCTGGACGCACACCTCGGACGGGACAGGACCGGAGCGCACGCCGATCATTCCGTCGCACGAGTTCTCCGGAGTCGTCGCGGAGTCCGGGGCGGGGGTGGAAAGCCCCGTTGAGGGGGATGCGGTCTATGGCTTGATCCCTTTCGTCCGCGATGGCGCGGCGGCCGAGTATGTCGTCCTACCCGCAGCCGTCCTGGCGCCCAAACCCGCCACCGTTGACCACGACCACGCCGCAGCGCTCCCATTGGCTGCGTCGAGTGCGTGGCAGGCCCTGGTGGATCACGCCGACCTGCAGGCCGGGCAGCACGTGCTGGTGCAGGGCGGTGCCGGCGGTGTGGGGATCTTCGTGGTGCAGCTCGCGGCCGGTCTCGGTGCTCGTGTGAGCGCCACGGCGGCGGCGGGCGACCTGGGATTCGTCAAGGGATTGGGTGCCGAGCAGGTCATCGACTACGCGCACGACCGCTTCGAGGACCACGTTCGCGACGTGGACGTGGTCGTTGATCTTGTCGGAGGGGCCGCGCAGTCGCGTTCCTGGTCGGTCCTGAGACCGGGCGGTGTCCTGGTCACCCTCGTCACCCCACCCGACCAGCAGGAAGCAGCCCGGTACGGCGTTCGTGGGGCGTACTTCATCGTCGAGCCCAACCAGAATGCGTTACGTTCCATCGCCGAGTTCGTCGATGACGGCCGGTTGAGGCCAGTACTGGACCGCGTGCTGCCCCTCAGTGAGACGCGCTTGGGTTACGAGGCGCTCGAGACGGCCAAACGCCACGGCAAGATCGTCATCCACGTCGCTGACTAGTGCTCGTCCTACAGGTTGACTGAATAATCCGGGTGACGGATCTCGGAGTTGATAGCGAATCCGGACTTGGGTCGGGCCCGGCGGTCGCGCTGTCGGACGTAATCGCCGATCACGGTTTCCTGCTTGGCGTGGCTGCGGTGATCGATGCCGTTGAGGGCGGAGCACCGCCCGGCGGCGACGAGGGGTCTTCAGGAGGTTGGGGAACTCGCGTCACCGTTTCCGGTCACGGATGCGGTAGCGCAGGCGCCCGGTGATCTCCGTGGGAAGTGTGGACGCTCATCGACTTGGCCGAGGCGGCGGGTCGGCGGCACGGGATTCCGGCGATCGGTGCGACGGCGTGGAACCCGTCGACGCGAGGCGGGATCGGGTGCGGGCCGGTGCTGTCGGGGGCAGCGTGGCGATGATGTCGGCGAGTGAAACGTCGGCGAGGCTGCGCCGCCACGCGTCGTGCGCCTCGGCCATCTTCTGGGCGAGGACGCAGGTGTTCCGGCACTCGTCGGGAGGGAGTGCTCCCAGTCCTTGTTGGCGGATCTCGCGGCACTCATACGGCGGGGAGGCGCCGTCGACCGCCTCCACGATCCGCAGCAGCGTGATCTCGGACGCCGGTTGCGCGAGCCGGAACCCGCCGCGCGGTCCTGTCGTCGCGACCAGCACGCCGGCCCTGACGAGCCCCTGTAGCTGCTTGGCCAGGTACGCCGCTGGGAGGTCGTAGTACTGCGCGAGCTGCGCCGCCGACGCGGTGGCTCCCGGATCGAGCTGCGCCAGCGTCGCGGCGCAGTGCAACAGCCATTCGGTGCTCACGGGCAGCTTCACCGCCTCAGCCTATCGCAGATATTGCGGATCTGTGAAGTCCGAGATACCGTCGGCCCGCAAGTGAACGAGAGGAAAGATCATCATGCGAATCGCAGTCGCCGGGGCGACCGGGAACATCGGCGCCCTCACCGTCGCCGCCCTCGAACGGGACGGACAGGACGTCGTGCGCATCAGCCGTTCGCTGGGGGTGGACCTGTCAACCGGTGACGGGCTCGACCACGCCCTCGCCGGCGTCGATGCGGTCATCGATGTCACCAGCGGGCCGGCGACCGGCCACGCGGAGGCGGTGGCGTACTTCGGCACCACCACCCGGAACCTGCTCGCAGCGGGGGAGCGGGCCGGAGTCCGACACCACGTTCTGCTCTCGATCGTCGGGATCGATCGCGTCGAGGGCACCGCACACTACGCTGGCAAGCGCGAGCAGGAGCGCCTCGTGGCCGCCGGTCCGCTGCCCTGGACGATCGTCCCGGCCACGCAGTTCCACGACTTCGCCGCGATGGTCGCGAGTTGGACAGAGCGCGACGGCGTCGCGACGATCGCGCCGCTGCTCGTGCAGCCGATCGCGCCGCAGGACGTCGCCGATATCCTCGCCGAGATCGCCCCGGGCGGGCCGCAAGGCCGCTACGCCGACGTCGCCGGCCCGGAGCCACAGGACCTCGTCGACATGGCACGACGCACCAACGAAACGCGCGGCCATGTGGTGAGGCTCGTGCCGACGTGGTCGGCCGTCTTCGGCCCGGCGATGGCCGGCACCGTGCTGTTGCCCGGCGAGGGGGCTCGCATCGCGCCGACAACCTTCGACGAGTGGCTCGTCGGACAGCGAGCAGACCACACATCCGGCGGCGGCAGCATCGCCGAACTCCGGTCAGCGTAGCGAACTCCGAGCCGGACCCGGCCGAACAAACGGCGTTGTCGGGTACGCCTGGAGTCACGCTGCAGACCGTCAACCACGTCATGTTGCACAACCAGTGCCATCTTTCGGTGGTGGTGTCGACGTGTCGCAGGCGATTACTGACTGGCGTACTGGACGCGGGCCGGGTGAAGCTGGGGTGTGATTGTCATCCAGCGGGTGCGTGTGCGGTGGACGGCTGCGGCACGCGGTGCCCCGGCCGCGAATGCCCGTCGTGGCCTCGACCGGGCAGTGGCCCTGCCTCGGTCACTGCCGGAGTCCGAGGTGGTGATCCACGAGGTCCTGGTTGACGATGCGGTCGACTACGAACGTCATGACGAGGTGCTGGCCGGCGGCGCCGAGCAGGCCCGCGACATCGGTCTTTGGCTGAGTCGTGACGAGGCGACGGTGACCGTCGACCGGTTACCGGGTTCGGCGGCCTATCCGCGCCCGTACGCGTCAACCCGCCTGTTCGCGCTGACTCCGGGGCAGGTCGGCCGCTACCGAGCCAACTTCCGCTTCACCGGCTGCAGTTGCAACCCGAGCTGGTACTACGAGGATTGGCTGGTGCACGTCAGCCACGGCCAGGTGACCCACGACCGCTTCGTACGCGGCCAGCCGGACCGCGATGCCGACCATCGCGTGCATCTCTACGGCGGAACCGGGCGCCGCCCACGCCCCCACCCGTGAGCTCGGCGGCCTCGGAGCGGTAAGCCAAGCCCGCACCACCCAGGGCCCGGCATGAACCAGCAGGGGCGTGATGCCGTTGCGCTACCGGTTCGCGTCGGGCCCGCACCCGACCGGGTTACGTCAAGTCGCCGTGTGCTGAGACGTCAACCGCCACTGCTGGCGTGGTTCGTCGCGGCTTCGGGCGCATGGTGACGGCGAGTCTGGAGGGGGAGCAGCGGGTGGCCGGCGTGCAGGTGGTGCGCGTACCCGGGAAAGAGGGCGGGTGGCGGCGGCCGGGTGGCCCGGGATGAGCGTAGCCGGGGTTGTGCCTCCGGGGCGGGTCAGCCGAGTTTCGGTTGGGCGCTGACGCAGTTGGCGCCGGTCATCCAGATCGGGCTGCTCTGGAGCTGCGCAGCGGGGTCGACCCGGGCGGCGACGCCGCGCCACTGGGCGGTCTGTCCGGCGATGTCGCAGAGCCTCGACCAGATCGGCGCTTCCGACTCGATCGGTTGCCGGAACAGGAAGGCGACGGTGATTACGGTCTTTTCACCCGGTACCCCGATCGTGGTGGCCTGGACCTGGACCTGCGCCACCTCACCCTGACCGAGGGCGGCGGCGACCGTGGCGTCCTGCGACGCGGCGGAGACCGCGGATTCGATCTGCGTCTCAGCCAGCGGGGGGAGGCCGGCGGCGGGGGTCAGTTGGGTCGGGCGCGGCAGGGGGTACGCGTTCGGATCGCCCGGTGGGTTCGACGGCGGCCGGCTGACGCTCGGCGGCGGCATGGTCTGCTCCGGAGGCTGGAGTGGCGGGCTGGCACTCGGGTCGACGGGGCTGCTGCCCGGGTCCGCCCGCTCGGTGGAGACGCAGGCTGCGGCCAGCAGGCTGACGGTGAGCAGGCCGGTGACGAGACGGATGCCGGTAATCCCCATGATGCCTCTAACCCCTCTGGTCCGCTGGTTTCGCCGCGGCGACGGATTTGTCGGTCGCCGGAGCCGGCCCAGCCACCGACCGGGCGTGGTGACAGGGTCCGCCGGCCAGGCCGACGGACCCTGTCATTGTCGTACGTCGATCAGGCGGTGTCAGGTAATCAGGAGGCGCGGGTCTCGATGGCCAGACCCCACAGCGGGGTGATCTGCGGGATCGGGCTGAACCAGGACTGGCTGCCGCCCTGGTCCCCGTTGCAGCCGTAGTGGCTCTGGCTGTGGATGCCGTACGCCACCCGGTAGGTGGCCGAGCCCAGCCAGTACCAGCCGCCGCCGCTGTCGCCACCGCAGGCGTCGAGCCCGTCGACCCGGACCATGCCGCCGTCGTTGGTGCTGCCGATGATGCCGCAGCGGTTCGGGCCGTTCGGCGAGGTGTAGTTCGCGGCGAGGCAGACGGTCTCGCCGACCAGGAGGTAACCCATCGTCGGAGCCACGTAGTTCAGCGCCATGGTGCGGCTGCCCGACTCGATGTAGATCTCGCCACCGGCGTCGTACTGGAACCAGGGGTTGTCGTTGCGGATGATGCCCGCGTCGAGCCCGCCGGACACGATCGCGCCGGTCATCGGGCCGATCGCCTGGGCACCGGTGCTCCAGGTGCCGCCGCCGCTGTTGCAGTGGCCGGCGGTGTAGGAGTAGCGCTGCCCGGCCGAGGTACGCGCGGTGAAGCCGACCGAGCAGACCGGGCTGCCGTTGTACTTCAGGATGGCGCCGGCCCGGATGGTCCAGTCGCAGTCCAGCCGGGAGGTGCAGCCGGCGTCCAGCTCACGCGCGAGGTTCGAGCCGGTGACGACGGTGACGCCGGCCGGCACGCCCTGCGCCCTGACCGTGCTGACATTCTGGCCCGACACGGCCAGCGTCACGGTGTTGCTCTTGACGTCGATGCCGACCACGCCGTTGCTGGCCTTGGCCACGCTGTTGTTCCGCAGGGACGTGGCCAGCCGCTCCAGGTCCGCCCAGGAACGCTTCACCACGTGCGCCTCGGCGCGGATGCCGAGCTTCTGCGCCGTCTTCAGCGCCTCGGACGCGGCGGCCGGACTGGTCAGCGACAGGTGCATCACGCCGGACGGCGCGTCGAACCAGGAACCACCGTACGCGGCGTTGGCGGAGACCTGCAGCTGCAGGTTCTTGCGGGTCAGTTGCTGGTCGAACGCCGCCCGGGCGGCGGCCTCGGACATCTGGGGGTAGGCCGTGCGGTACGCGGCGATCGCCGAGGCAACAGCCTTGTCGTCCGTTGCCGACGCGGTCGCCGGTTTCGCCGTCACCGTGTTCGCCTGAACGGGCGCGGTGAATACCGCGCTGGCGATCAGGACCGCCGCCGTGACGAGCGCCGGCAGCCGGAATGCCCTGGTGGTCATGAACCCTCCTCATCGGATCCCGCCAGGCTGCACACCTGGCCGATGACAGAATTGCACGGCGGTTATTGATGCCAATCAAAGCGACGCATTGCTGACAGTGAATTTATGATGTGTATTGCCAAGCGAATTCTGAACTGTCCTGTCATGGCTTGACTGCTGTCGGACGAAACTCCCGACTCACGTACGGTTTGGTGCGATGGTCCGAAGGTGCTACTGCCGTCTGGCTGGTTGACGCGACCCTACTCGGGTTCCGTCGGCCTGGTTGTCGGGCTCGTCCCGAACGATTAGTTGGGGCTTATTGCCTGATGAGCGGAGTATTGCGACCGTTTCGTCGCGAGTTGGATCTCGGCGCGGGTGATGGCGCTCGTCAGGAATGCGACAGCAGAGAAGGATCATCCTTTCTTGGTGTCTCGGGTGGACGGAGCAGCGAAATGCGGAGATCGGGTCCCCGGGTTTCTCATGGGTCGGCCAGAACGGCTCTGAGCTGGGGATAGATGGCTTCGGTTGCGCTGTCCGAGGCAAGCTGTGGGCGCTTCGCTGTCGTGACCCGGGCCGGCTTCTGTCCGTCGCTGGTCAGCAGCCGCGTCCGCTGGTGGGCACGGAGTTGATTCCGTCGGGTATCGCTGCTGCCGGTGCTTTCGCTCTGTTTCTGGCAGATTAACCGTAGAGCTGAGTAAGCGATGTGACGTGTCCCGCTCTGGTTGAGATGATGCGCGTATAGCCGGGCTCGTTGGGCTGGGGCGTGCGGGCGCTGATGATCGCACTATTGCGGGAGGCAGTGATTATCCGGCCGGCCGTACCCACTGTTTCCCCTAAACTGCGTCAAGGTCGCACTGAGGTTCCCCCTGGGATATGGACACCGGGTCATGCCGCGACCTGATGCAGCGTACCGGTGAGGGATTGTCGACATGTCGATCCTGTACCGCTCGGAAACCCGGTTCTGACCCCTGACGGGAGTTGGGGTCATAGTGGTCGGTGCTGTCGGGGCGGCCTGCGTCTGGCGAGTGTCATCTGTGGCGCTGTCGTTGGCTCGGCCGAGGCCAGCAGGTCCCTGTTCGATCTCGTCGCCTAGCCTGGCTCCATCTGCTTCGGGAGGTGAAGAGTGCGGTACGTCAACGGGAGGCTGTCCCTGCCGGACGTCGTGCAGCTGCAGTTGGTCATCGATCCGTTCTCTGATCGAGCGGGAGCCGTGCAGGCGGCGCGTTCGTGGTTCGATCTCGGATGGCGGCAGCTCGGTGGAGAACTGCGCGAGGCGGCCGTCGCACAAGCCTCGGGCGATACCGGGGTGGCGCGTGCGCTGTCCCCGTTCGGGGTGGAGGCGGGGATGGCCTTCTCGTACGGATTTCTGGGGCAGGAAATCAGCCGCGACATGGGGTTCAGCGACGAGAGCTGGGCAGAACTCCTGGCCGCCATGGCCAAGCTGCCCAGCGCCTTGTTCGTGGCCGGCACCCTGACGGCCGACGGGAGGGCTGGTGAGGTGCCTCGGATCTACGAGGCATCCCACTATCT
The DNA here is from genome assembly GCF_035917455.1 of Micromonospora sp. NBC_01796. Classification (NCBI taxonomy): domain Bacteria; kingdom Bacillati; phylum Actinomycetota; class Actinomycetes; order Micromonosporales; family Micromonosporaceae; genus Micromonospora; species Micromonospora sp. NBC_01796. Next base: position 5,929,725 of record NZ_CP109078.1, read on the forward strand.
CGAGATCATGCTCCGGCCATCGTTCGGTCCCGGCGGGAGATACTCCATTCTGACCCTGCGCCTACGGGCGGATTCGGTGCTGACCGCGCCGGAACGGGAGGCGGTCATGCCGGCCGTCCTGAAGGCGGTCGCGGCCAGCACTTCGCCGGTGTTCGGCGAGATTTCCTACAGCTACACCAGCCCGCTGACCGCGATGGAATACGTCCTGCGCACCGATCCGTCGATCGCGTTCCCCGATCCGGAGCAGGTGCTGCGTGGCTACTCCTGGGTGACCGTGGTGCCCGAGGAGATGGGACTCGCCCTGGGCGGCCGTGACAGGCTCGCCGGGTCGGGGGCCTTCTGGAACGTGGAGCGGCTGCCACGCGGGGGCTACTGGTTGCAGGCGACCGAGAGGTTCGCCGACTATCGCCAGGCTGAGGCGGAGCGGGTATTCGACGTGCTGCGGCCCCACCTCCCCGCGAACGCGTACGCATCGGACTTCCGAGACGCGCGGAGACCCATTCCGGGAGCAGCGGTCGGGTGAATCGTTCGTGACATCAGCGCCATGGCGAACCAACGATGGTGTCTCCCGGCGCCGGACCCGGGAGGTGGGCGGCGCCGGGAGACGGGTGGCTCAGAAGTTGAACTGGTCGATGTTGGCCGAGTCGAAGACGGTCGGCGGGCCGAGCACGACCACCCCGTCCGCGTCGACGGTGTACTCGCCGAGCTTCCCGGCGGTGAACTTGTCACCCTCCTTGCCGGTGATGACCCCGGAGGCGAGCGCGGCGCCGGCGTAGGCGGCCAGGTAACCGAGGTCGGCCGGGCTCCAGAGGGCGAAGTTCTTCACCGTGCCGTTCTTGACGAACTCCCGCATCTGGTTCGGGGTGCCCAGACCGGTAAGCGCGACCTTGCCCTTGTACTGGGAGCCGGACAGGTAACGCGCCGCCGCGGCCACACCCACCGTGGTCGGCGAGACGATGCCCTTGAGATCCGGGTACGACGCCAGCAGGCCCTGGGTCTCCTGGAAGGACTTCTGGTCCTCGTCGTTGCCGTAGACGGTGGTGACGAGCTGGATCTTCGCGTACTCGGGCTTCTTCAGTTCGGTTTTCATCAGGTCGATCCAGGCGTTCTGGTTGGTGGCGTTCGCCGTCGCCGACAGGATCGCGATCTTCCCCTCGCCGCCGATCGCCTCGGAGATGAGCTTCACCTGGTTCTCCGCGATGCCCTGCCCGGTGACCTGGTTGACGAACAGGTCCCGGCAGTCCTTGTTGGTGTCGGAGTCGAAGGTGACCACCTTCGCGCCGCCCTGCCGGGCCTGGTTGACCGCTCCGCAGATGGCGTTCGGGTCGTTCGCCGACACCACGATCACGTCGCTGCCCTGCTGGGTCAGGGTGTTGAGGTAACTCACCTGGGACGAGGCGCTGGCCTCGGACGGGCCGACCTCCTTGTACTCACCCTCGAACTCGTCGACCGCCGCCTTACCGCCGTTGTCCGAGACCGTGAAGTACGGGTTGTTCACCGTCTTGGGTAGGAACGCGACGCTCAGGCCGCTCCTGATGGTGCCGTCGCCGTTCGAATCACCGGACGGGGTCGAGCCCTCGTCACTGGCACACGCCGCGCTGCTCATCAGCAGCGCCGTAAGTACGAGGACGGACGTGCCGAGGTGTAGGGGGTTGGTCCGAATACCTCTCATGACCAGTTCCTTTCCGGGGACATAGCGGTACCCAGCTCAGTGGTTGGGTGATGGTGGTTGGGGTGTTGAGTGGTCCGACGCTCAGGCGCCTGCCACGGGTTGTGCGGTGGCTCGTCGTCGGCGCAGCCGGTCACGGAGCATCTGGGCGACGTTGGGCCCGACGACGGAGATGATGAGCAGGGCGCCGGTGACCACGGTCAGGGTGTCGGCCGGTACGTCGGCCAGTTGCAGGGCGTTGCGCAGGGTCATCAGCAGCAGCACGCCGGCCAGTACGCCGACCAGGGTGCCCCGCCCACCGAAGATCGAGACCCCGCCGAGCAGGACCGCGGCCACCACGGAAAGCTCCAGGCCGCTGCCGTTGTCGGCCCGGGCGCTGGCGTAGCGCAGGGTCCAGAAGATCCCGGCCAGCGCGGCGATCGCACCGGTCAGGACGTACAGCCAGAACTTGGTTCGGTTCACCGAGATGCCGGCGAACGTGGCGGCCTGGGTGTTGTTGCCCATCGCGTACAGGCTCCGGCCGATCGGGGTGGCGTGCAGGACCACCCCGAAGACCACGGCCAGCGCGGCGACGACCAGTGCCACCCAGGGCACGGTGGTGCCGGGCAGCGCCTCGATCGAGTTGGCGGTCCAGGAGAACGGGAAGTCGGCGATCGCCCGGTCACCGAGCACCACGTACGCCAGGCCCCGGTAGAGCGCGAGCGTACCGATCGTGACGGCCAGCGACGGCAGGCCGAATCCGGCGACGAACAGGCCGTTGACCGCGCCGAGCAGCGCACCGAGCAGGACCACCAGCGGCAGGATCACCGGCAGCGGCAGGCCGAGGAACCAGAGTTGCCCCATCACCGCGCTGGCCAACCCCAGGGTGCTCGCCACCGACAGGTCGATCTCCCCGGTGATCACCACCAGGGTCATCGGCAGCGCGATCAACGCGATCGGGGTGACGTCGAGCAGCAGGAAACCCCAGAAACGGGGGCTGGCGAAGCCTTCGACCAGCACCGACGAGGCGACGATGACCCCGACGAGGACAACGATCACCAGTACGTCCCAGGTGCCGAGCTTGGCCAGCGAGCGGGCCGGTCGGCCGGTCTTGTCAGGCGCCACGGGCCTTCCTTCCTCGTAGCCGGTGGGCGACCCGCGCCGCGAGCACCCGGTCCAGGCCGATCGCCGTGAGAATGAGCGCACCGACGACCGCCTGCTGCCAGAACGGGTCGATCCGCAGCACCGGCAGCGCGCTGCCGATGGTGCTCAGCAGGAGGGCACCGAGGGCCGCCCCGTACACCGAGCCACTGCCACCGAAGATCGCCACCCCGCCGACCACGGCGGCGGCGACCACGTTGAGTTCCATGCCGCTGCCGGCAGAGGCGTCGAGCGTGCCGAACCTGGCCGCGTAGAGCACCCCGGCGAGCCCGGCCAGCGCGCCGCTGACCACCAGTGCGCCGAACACCCGCCGACCCACCGGGATACCGGACAGCCGTGCCGCCGCCGGATCCGACCCGATCGCGTACAGCTCCCGTCCGCTGCGGTAGGACCGCAGGTAGTAGCCGGCGACCAGCAGCACCACGATCGCGAAGAGCGCCAGCACCGGTACGCCGAGGACGGTGGCCGTACCCATTGCCTTGAAACCGGAGGGCAGGTCGGCGGCGTTGATCTGCTGCCCGGCCGCCCACGAGTAGTCGAGGCCACGGAACATGTAGAGCGTGCCGAGTGTGACCACCAGGGCCGGCACCCGGGCGACCGCGATCAGCGCGCCGTTGACGATGCCGCAGAGCGTGCCGAGCCCGATCCCGGCGAGAACCGCCAGGACGATCGGTGCGTCGGGCATGGCGAGGAAGAGCTTGCCGGTGGCGAACGCGGACAGCCCGAGCACCGAACCGACCGAGAGGTCGACGTTGCGGGTGATGATGACGATCGCCTGACCGACCGCGAGCACCACCAGGATGGTGGCGCCCAGCATCAGGTCCTTCCGGCTCTGCCCGGACAGGAAGCGCGGGTTCACCGCCGTGGTGACGGCGATCAGGAGCAGCAGGGCGAGCGCGATGCCCAGCTCCCGTACGGCGAACAACCGGTGCGCCGCGCGGACGCCCGCCCGTGTGGTGGCCGGCGGGGGCGCGCTCGCGGTCTGACCCGCCGGGGCCGTGGTGGTCATGACGGCGTGTCCTTTCCGTCGGCCCCGGCCTGACCGGTGGCCGCCAACATGACCGACTCCTCGTCCGCCCGGTCCCGGTCGATCTCCTCCACCAGGCGTCCCTCGTGCATGACCAGCACCCGGTCGGCCATACCCAGCACCTCCGGTAGTTCGCTGGAGACCATCACCACCGCGACGCCGTCGGCGGCGAGTTGCGACATCAGCCGGTGCACCTCCGACTTCGTGCCGATGTCGATGCCCCGGGTCGGCTCGTCGACGATGAGCACCTTCGGGGTGGTGGAGAGCCATTTGGCCAGCACCACCTTCTGCTGGTTGCCGCCGGAGAGGGTGGAGACCGGATCGGTGGTTCGTCCGGCCTTGACCTGGAGCCGTTGCAGCCAGGTGTCGGCCGCCCGTCGTTCGGCTGCCCGACCGAGCAGGCCGAGCCTCGCGAGCTGCCAGCGCCGGGTCAGGGTCGCGTTGCGCTCGATCGATAGTTCCATGACCAGCCCCTGCTGGCGGCGGTCCTCGGGCACCAGGGCCAGGCCGGCGGCCATCGCCGCCGCCGGTCTGCCGCGCGGCAGTCGTCTGCCAGCCACCTCGACCTCACCGGAGTCGTACCCGTCGATGCCGAAGACGGCCCTGATCACCTCGCTGCGGCCGGCGCCGACCAGTCCGGCGAGCGCCACGATCTCACCGCCCCGGACCCGGAAGCTGACGTCCTCGAAGACGCCGTACCGGGTCAGGTTGCGGACCTCGAGCAGTACCTCGCCCGGCTCCGTCTCGGTCTTCGGGAAGAGCTGGGTGATCTCGCGGCCGACCATCCGCCGGACCAGTTCCGGCACGTCGAGGTCACCGGCCTGGTCGGTGGAGACCCACCGGCCGTCGCGCATGACGGTGATCCGCTGGCAGAGGTCGAAGACCTCGTCGAAGCGGTGCGAGATGAACAGGACCGCGGCCCCCGAGTCGCGCAGCGACCGGGCAACGGCGAACAGCCGCTCCACCTCGACGCCGGAGAGTGCGGCCGTCGGTTCGTCCATCACCAGGACGCGGGCGTCGAAGGAGAGCGCCTTGGCGATCTCGACGAGTTGTTGGTCGGCGATGGACAGGCCGCGCGCCGGGCGGTCCGGATCCAGGTGTACGCCCAGACGTGCGAACAACTCCGCCGCCTGCTGACGCATCAACGCGGCGTCGATCCGACGCAGCCCGCGCAGCGGCTGACGCCCCATGAAGATGTTCTCCGCCACCGACAGGTCGGGAAAGAGCGTCGGCTCCTGGTAGATCACCGCTATGCCGGCCGCCCGCGCATCCGCCGGTCCGCTCATCTGCAGCGGCTGACCGTCGAGGGTCAGGGTGCCGGCGTCCGGTGCGTGAACTCCCGCCAGGATCTTGACCAGAGTCGATTTTCCAGCCCCATTCTCTCCAACCAACGCGTGGACCTCACCCGGATACAGCTCCAGCGAGACGTCGCGTAGGGCGGCGATGGCACCAAAGGATTTCCGCGCCTGGCTCAGGGCCAGTAATGGCTGCTTGATCGCATGGTCGCGCTCGGGCATAACAGCCCCCAAACTGAAACGTTTCATCGACCTCTGTGAGATAGACGTTAAGTGGAGGTTTCGTCTTCGGTCAAGGGTCTCCGGTCAGTTGATCGCGTCGACATCCGGTGGATGCCAGGTCCTGGATGGACATGGCCAGCATGCATACCGGGTATGCATCGGATGCCCGTCAACACGGCCCGGGTCAACGCCTCCTCGAAGCTCAACCACTACGGCGACGACTCCGACGAGGCCCGCTGGATCATCGAGGACACCACCCTCGGCAGCATCACCCGCAACGTCTCCGGCCCCGACGGTGACCTCGCCGCCACCACCAGTGCCACCGGAGACGTACGCCTGCAACTGACCAACCTCCACGGCGCCGTCGCCGCCACCATCGACCCCGCACTCACCGAACCCGAGCTCTACGACTACGACGAGTTCGGCATCCCCATGGCCGGGCAAGCCGACCAACGCTACGGCTGGCTCGGCGGCAAACAACGCTCCGGCGAAGCCATGGGCGACGTCATCCTCATGGGCTGTACGCCTCTACAGCCCCGCCCTCGGCAGGTTCCTCCAGGTCGACCCCGTCGACGGCGGCAACGCCACCGCCTACGACTACTGCGCCGGCGACCCCGTCAACTGCACCGACCTCGACGGCAAATTCGGCTGGGGCAGCATCAAGAAGGGCCTCTCCAAAGTGGCCAAGGTCGCCTCCTACGCCTCCATGATCCCCGGCCCCATCGGCACCATCGCCGGCGTCGTCTCCGCCGTCTCCTACGCCGCCACCGGCAACTGGAAAGAAGCCGCCTGGGCCATCGGCGGAGCCGCCGCGGCCGTCGTCGGCGCAGGAGCAGCCGTCAAGGGCGCACGCTATGCAGCGACCGCAGCCCGTGCCGCAGCCAAAGCACGTAAGGCGTCCGCGGGACGCAAACTGGCTCGGGCCGGATCCAAGTGCGCGCGGAAACGCAATTCCTTCGACGGGGACACTCCCGTTCTGATGGCCGACGGGTCCTACCTACCGATATCGCTCGTCCAGGTAGGCGCCTGGGTCAGACGGGCGACCGATGATCAGCCGGTGCGGGTGGCGTCGGTTTTCGACCGTGGCTGGGTACCTGATCAAATTGTGTACAACCTGAATGTCGGCGACGTCCACACCTACGTGGTGTCGGTTGACGGCTCCGATGTGCTCGTCCATAATGTCCGTGCTTGCGGCAAGCATGGAAACTCTTTGGTTTGCACCTGCATCCATTACACTACCGTATCGATAAGAACGGTAAGCCGTACAAGTATGGGGAAAGCAAGGGGACAGGCTTTCCAAGCAGGTCGCGAAGCTGAACCGGAAGAACCCGAACGACAAATATACGGGCAAGATTCTCCGGAACGGAATTCCCGGCAAGCGGCGGGCCAAAGCGATCGAGACAAGACTGATCAGGGGATTCTTCATGATCTTCGGCAAGCGCACACCGGGTAACAAGAGTTGGCACTGAATCAATGCTCGTGACGGAGTGCGGGAGTCTAGGGGCTCGGGTAGATGATGGATGACGTTGAGTTCTGGGGACTGGTGGGCTCCCTCGGTGGGCGCCCGGAGCTCCAGGATGATCGGCCCTACAGGGAGCTCACGACAGAACTGGCTCGCGGCCCTGTCGAGCGGATCGTGGATTTCGCGGAGACGCTCGCGTACAAGCTGTACGAGCTTGATCGACGCTATCTCCTGGAAAGCCAGGAGTCGGCGGAGCGGTTATCGGACGACGGTTTCCTGTACGCCAGGTGCGCGGTGGTCGTGGCGGGTTCCGTGGCGTTCGCGGCTGTTCTTGCCGACGAATCGGCATTCCACCCGTTCGTCAGTGCCGAAGCCGCCCACGCCGAGTCAATTCTCGATGTTCCGTCCAATGCGTACAAGGTGCTCACCGGCGAGGACTGGGACCATGTCGAGGAGTACGACTATGAGACCGGGTCGAACGACGAATGGTGGTAGTCGGTAGCAGTTTCGCCTGCCCCGCGGGCGCCCGGTCGATGTGGTTCACCGGGATGATCGGTCGGAGGTAGCTGACTCAGGTCAGGTTCTCGGCGGCCGTCCTCGTCCCCGGCGGTCGATCGTGCTGACGGCGGCGGGCCCGGACAGATGACTGTCCGGGCCCGCCGCCATGGTGTCGCGGGGGTTCAGCCGAAGGCTTTGAAGGTGCTCCAGTTCTCGGCGATGATGACCTTCACGAACGCGTTGGTGTTGGTGGCGGACGGGTGGTAGACGCGAATGCTCCCGTCCGGACCGTTGCGGGCCCAGAGATCCGGGATCCGGTCCCCGCTGATGTCGGGGATGCCGACCAGGTCGTCCAAGTCGTCTTCGAGTCGGGCGGTGGCGGTGTCCGACTCGGTGTAGGAGTCCTCGTACTCGGGCAGCCAATGCCGGACCTGCGCCACCGTCAGCGGGTGCCGGGCGATCAGGAAGGGCTCGACCCGGACCTCGCGCACCGGCCGTGCGTCCTGGGCGCCGGCGAAGAACGGCTCCAGGGTGTCCTCGACCCCGCCGCTGTGCTCGATGACGCGTACCGCGTCCAGCTCCGTGTCGGACAAAAGCCCATCCGGAACGTGCCGCCCGGCACCTTGCGGAACACCACGCCCGACGGGGCGTGCCGCCACGCCGGGCGCCCGGCCACGATCTCCTCGGTCCACATGGCGGCGAACGCTAGCAGTCCGGTCGCCGGTCGCTCTTTCCCGACGGCCCCCGCAGCTCCCGCGCAGATCAACTGCTGGCGATGTTCCTTGGTCAGACGCTACCGGTGTCCGGACTCCTCGACGGCTGGGTGCCGGGCGCTATGAGATTCGAGTGAGGGCGACGCTGGCGCGGGCTCGTACGGCGCGGTCCGGGTCCTGGGTGAGGGTGGTGATCAGTGGTCGTGCACCGATCCAGGCGCAGCCTCCCAGCGCGGTTGCCAGGTCGGCGCGTACGGCGGCGGAGGTGTCCGAGGCCAGAATCCACAGTGTTGAGGTCAGGCTCGGGTCGGCGTTCTCGGCGAGGGCCACGGCGATGGCGGCGCGCACGTGCTGGTCGGGGTCGCCGGCGCGGTCTTGCAGAGCGTCGACTGGTCCACCCAGGCTCCCGAGCCCACGGGCCGCGCCAGCGCGTACCTCGGGCTCGGCGTCTCCGAGCAGTAACAGGAGGGCGGAGGTCGCAGCTGGCCGATGGTCTGGGTCGATGGGCAGGTAGCCGATGGTCTCGCCCAGCGCGGAGCGGACGTGCGCGGCGGGATCGCGAGTCAGGGGTAGGAGATGATCGACGGCGTCCGGGTCCGCGAACCAGCGCAGATGCAAGACTGCGGATCGCCGGGTCCAATCGTCCGGGTCGTGTAAGGCGGACAGCACCAACTCGTACGCGCGACTGTCGCCCTTGAGGCTTGTCAGAGAACCCAGCACGGTCCGCCGGATCTGAGGGTCAGCGTCAGTCAGCGCCTGTTGCAGCACGTCGATGTCGCTGGGCTGGATGAGGTAGCCAAGGGCCCACAACCCCGCGCCTCGTAGGTCACGATGCTCGGCGGCGATGAACGACAGTGCGGTAGGCCGGCAGCCCGCCGGATCGGCTTTCATGATGTTAGCCAGCCAGGCGCAGAGGTCATCGCGGTCATCGCCGGGCAGCGGACGAGCGAACGCGCGTAGCAGCAGCGGGAACGCCGCGGTGCCGCGCAGCTCGGCCAGGATATAAGCCATCAAGTTCCGGCCGTACCAGTTGTGCTCGTCGAGATAGCGCTCCAACGCGGCCTGCACGGGCGGCACTAACGAGTGGTCGCCGCTTCCGGCCAACTCCTCGACCGCTGGCCATGGATCGCCGTGGAGCGTATCGACATGGCGCAACACCTCATCGAGCGTCACCTGAACCGCCTCCAGCGCCTGCCGGTGCCGGCTGCGGCTAGTGCGAAGGCTACTTCACGCGAGTACGACCTACGCCCGCCCCTCGCCGTACCCTGATGGGGACCGCACCGGGGCCGGCCGATGCAGCGCGACCGGCACGCCTTGCCCGAGCGCGCGGTCTGCGGCAGATCCGGACGCTCGGCACGATGCGCCCCTCGTACGCCCGCAGGAGCGGCTGCCGTACTGCCGAGATCCATCGAGGATCTGCGGCGGGCGCGAGTACAACCACCTCCGGAGCACCGCCCTCGGCGAGCGGCGCGGCGATCCGGTGGCCCTGATCCGAGTCGATGACGTGAACACGGCGGCAACGCCGCGGCACCCCCAGCGCGGCATGCCCCAGGCGAGGGTCCAGCGGCCGGCGTGCAAGGGCCCTTGTGCCCGGCCTGTGAAGAGACGTTGTTACACGGACGGGTCCCAGGCGATGAGCTGGTCGAAGATGCGGCGGTCGCCTTTTAGCTTCAGGGAATCCAGCGGTATGCGGTTGTAGAAGACCAGGACCAGGTCACTGGCCGTGCCCTGGGCGGAGGCGTCGGGGGCGTCCGGGCCCTCGCCGGCATCGGGCCTGGGCAGGCGGGCGGCCCGTGCGCCGTCCTGGGAGAGCCGAAGGCGCCAGGAGTGGCCCTCGGAGGCGTGGTATTCGACGACGGCGGGTTCGTGCGGCCAGGCGACCGTTGTTGAGCAGAGGGTGAACTGGCAGTCGTCAAAACCGTCGAGGGCGACCTCCTCCGGTAGCGGCTGCGGAACACCCACGGTGAGCTGGGCGTCGTACGTGTACACCGCGATCTCGTGAATTTGGCGCCGGGCCCAGGAGCCAGAGGTCTGCGGTGACTGCGAGTCACCCCACCACGTCCAACAATCGCGCTCCGGGCCGGCCTCGCGCAGCACGCTCGCCAGTTGCTCGATGGACTCGGTCCACCAGGCCAGCAGAGCGTCGCGTTCCCGAGGCGCGCCCGCGCCGCCCTCCCAGACAGACTTCTCCGGGGGACCGTCTGCAGGCCCTGCGGCGACGACGGCGGCTGCTTTGCGGCGGCCCATACCGACGTGTCGCACGAGATCGAACAGCGTCCGCTCGGGGTGGGTCGGCACCTGCATGTCGAGGCTGGGTGCCGCGGCGACCGCGGCGCGGAAGGCGGTCGACCGTTCGTCAATGAGCCGCAGCTGCTCAGAGAACGTCAAAGTCTTTTGCACTCCGGCTTTCTACCAGTGTGCTCCGACAACCGGACAGCGATTTTCGCAGCCGACGCCGCGGGCGCCGCAGCACTGGCGAGCCAGGGATCCGCCTGCCGTGACCTGCGCCGTCACGATGGAAAAGGCTCAACGATCACATGCCGTACCAAGGCCGACGCCAGCCAGAGCCACCGCCATGTCGCCTCGACCGGCCGCTGGCTTGGCCGCCGAAAGGGTGTACCGCCGGAAAATCCTTAACGGGCTGATCAACGAATACTCCAGGTGGCGTAGCTCCGACTGACCTTCCGAGCGATACAGGCTTCGGGAGGGTACGGCGGCAGTGGGGCCATACGGCCAGCCGTGGTCACGGAATCAATACACGTGAGCGGTGTAAGCCCTGCCTGGGGGTCTGTCCGCGCGGGACGACCACGGATCGGAAAGTTAGGAGGATCACAAGCCGCCTGACCTGAGGGATACAGGTCAGGCGGCTTGATCGATGGGCGGCCAAGGCAGCCCGGCGACCTCGCCTACGGGAGCCCACGGAGGCTCGCCAGCCCGCGGCAGGGCGTGCTCGGCGGGCCAGAGCGATGCCAGAGAGATGCCAGAGAGTTGCGGCTCCGACGGGCACTGAGTGTCAGTCGATTTCGGGCAGGATCAGCGCGGTGAAGGCGATGAGGGTCAGGCCGAGCCAGCCGAGCGAGACCCTGGGGGCCCGGACACCGATCGCTTCGAGCGCGAGGGCGATGGTGCCGAGGATGTAGAGGAATAGCGAGAGGGTCACGGCGGGCCTCCGGGCTTGGTGATGGACAGTGGTGAATCAGCGGACCACTACCCAGTGCGGAGCCTCGGCAACCTTCAAGATCTCAGCCAGCCAGTCCTCGACCGACGAGTCGAAGCTGTGGCTTCGCCCGTGGTGGACCGGACCCGGGAAGGATTTGGTCGGGCCGACCCTGCCGCCGGAGGTAGGTCCGGCAGGTGGGCTTCAAGCTGACGAGGGCCGAGGACGGCTCTGGCAGCCTGTTCTCGACCCTCGTGGGCCGATCCGGCGTACAGAAAGGCGACGTTGACCCTTGTTTTTACGTCGCCAACGGCTGTAGTCCCGCGTCCGGCGAGTTCCCACGACCGGGGAAGTGGTCGGACGCCGTTCGAAAATGTTGTTGACGGCCGGCCGATCAGAACCGTTTTGGAGAGTCGGCGGACGTCGCGGGCGGCTATCCCTGGTTGACGACTTGACCGGAAGAGGCCGGTGACCGGCTCGGTGGTGTGGATGGCCCGCGTGTCACCGGGGCGTTCGTCGAGTGGACAAAGTCTGCCAGGGGCGGTTATGGGCTGCTTGCCACTGAGGATCTCCGGGACCTCGACCAGGAGGGGGCGGGACGGATCTTTCCGATGTTGGCGCCGGAGATGCGGGCCGGAGATGCGTACCCTGGCTTCCCTGGGGACCCCCAGTGTTCCATCTCTTGTCGCAACGCGGCGGAATTGAAGGGTTAGCCGAATGGGGTACACCGGGCGGATCGTGGTCGCGCGTTCGGGTCGGCCGCTGTCGGAGTTGGCAGCGGTGCGGGGCGTGGACGCCCTGGAGGAGAGGGTCTTCGCAAACGGCTGGCGGTCGGCCACCCTGGACGGCGATGCCCGGGGTGCACTTCGGGGATTGGTGACCGAGACCGGGGCGCCTGCGCTGTCGGCCTATGTCATGGACAGCGACCTGGCGGATGTAGAGGCGCTCACGCCGGCCGGAGTCTCGTGGCATGCCTACCTCCACGAGCGGACGGCGATCGAATATGGTGCACCGCCGATGGAACAGCCGCTCGACGAGGTGGTCCGGAGGGCGCTTTCCTGGTCCGCCGAAGCGCACCTCACATCGTCCGAGAGTGCCATCGGCGCAGCGTTCGACGCACAGAACGTGTTCGTGGAGGACACCCTGGAAAAACTGCTCAACGCCCTGGGTATCACGCCGGCTCCATCCGGCGGATCGCAGGAAGGTCAACCAGCCGCAGTTCCCGCCCGGATCGTTGACCGCCGTCCGGAGGTCACGGCGTAGGAAGGTGCCGGCCATTGTCTGCCCGAACAACCTGGGTCAAGTCTCCTGTATTCCGGCTGGGAAGAGCATTGGGTCGGCGCTCATCGCCGCCACGACCTGCGAAAGGCTGGCACCTGAGGTCGGCTTGACCTGGCGACCTTCGCGAGACTAGGACGGGGCGGGACATGGATCAGGGCACCCGCGACGAGATGCTCGGCCGCCTGGCCGAGGCAGTCCGGTCCGTCACGGTCGCACACCCGACGCGGGTGGCCGTCGATGGACCGCCCGCTGCCGGCAAGACCACCCTCGCCGACGAGTTGGCCGTCGTCCTGCGCGAACAGGGCCGCGACGTCATTCGCGCGACGATCGACGATTTTCTCTTCCCCCGGGCGCAGCGCTATCCGCGCGGAGAGTTCTCGGCCGAAGGCTGCTACTTCGATGCCCACGACTACGACGCGTTGAACCGGGTTCTGCTCGACCCGCTCGGCCCGGGCGGAGATCGACGTTTCCAACACGCGGTCTACGACCGCACCGCGGATACTGCGCTGTCCCCGCCGGTCACGACTGCCACCGCCGACGCCGTGCTGGTCTTCGACGGCGTCTTCCTCCTGCGCCCGGAATTGATTGTTCGATGGGATCTGCGCATCTTCGTGTCGACCGCGCTCGAGAAGACCGTGGATCGTGCCGTGATCCGAGAGCGCAGGGTGTCATCTCGCGCCGAAGTCGAACGGCGCTGGCGTGAACGTTACATACCCTCCCAAGAGTTCTACTTCGCCACGGTCCGCCCGACCCATCACGCCAACATCGTCGTGCACAACGACGAGCCCCATCAGCCGGTCTGGGAGACCCAAACACGTTGACCGCACCTAACTCGGTAGATCCGGTCATCTCGGAGGTGTGTCGGCCGGCCCCGTGAAGCCGTCGGGGAGGCGAGAGCTGTCGCCGAGCTGGTCCGGCGTCGACACCCGTGGCTACGACGCCGGGAAGGAAGTCAACGGTCGCATCGTGACCGGCACCCGTACCCGCGATCGTTTCCCGTTCATCCAGAGACCCCCCCCGGCAGGTCTGATCTCCGCATAGGCTCAGGTCCTTAGTGGATCAACACCCAGCGGAGTTTGACACGCATGCTCAAAAGACTCTTTTCCGCCGGCCTCGTCGCCGTCGGTCTGATCCTCGTCGTCCCGGCCACACCGGCGTCGGCCGCGCAGATCTCCGGGCCGCTCGAGCCGCAGACCGGCACGGTCCGGGGCGTCTTCACCGACCGATCCGGCAACCCGATCGTCCACGCGTCGATTTCCACCAGCAGCCTGACCTACAACCACTGGCAGCGTTCGGCCTACACGGACGCGCAGGGGCGCTACGAGATGGATGACGTGCCGGCCGGCCCGGTCACGGTCCGATTCTCGGACGGCACCATCTCGCAGTACGCCCCCGGCAAGCCGAACGCGGACGACGCCCAGCGCTACACCGTGGTGCCGGGCCTGGCCACGGTGGTCGACGAGCGGCAGGTACCGACCGGCACGGTCCAGGGCCGGCTCACCGACCAGGCCGGCAGCCCGGTGGCGCAGGCGTCGGTCTATCTCGACGCCGAGCCGTACTCCTATTTCGCGCCGGGCGCCACGACCGACGCCGACGGCCGCTACTCCATCACGCACGTGCCGGCCGGCGAGGTCACCCTGCAGTTCGTGAAGTTTCCGTTCCGCGTGTGGGCACACCAGGAGCACGGCCAGGCCGCCGCCAAGAGGTTCACCCTGCGCGGCAACCAGACGCTGACCGTGGATGAAAGCCTCCTGCCGACCGGCACCCTGACCGGGCTGATCACCGACGCGGAGGGCAACCCGGCCCAGACCAGCGTCGTGGCATACGAGGTCGACGGCGACGGCAACTACAACACCAGCACCGGGGCGGACGGTCGGTTCTCGCTTACCGTGCCCGCCGGGCGCTGGCGGGTCTCGCTCAACGCCCGCCAATGGGTGCCCGGGAAGATCGACGAGGCGGCGGGCAAGATCTTCCGGATCGCCGTGGGGCAGTCCGTCGAGGTGAACGACTCGCTCCGGCCGACCGGTGCGCTCCGTGTCGAGTTGCGGGACGGCAGCACCAGGGTCGACCAGTACTCGTTTGCCCTCTGGCATGGCGGCACGAAGGTCGCGTTCGCGAACGGCACAAACGTTGGCTCCCGTACCTTCGAGGACCTCCTGCCGGGCGACTACCTGTTCAGCTACGACGATTACTTCGCGCCCGGCACGCTCCGGATCGAGGACGCCGTCCCGGTCAAGGTCCGGGCCGGACGGACCAGGACGCTGGAGGTGACGCACCCGGCTCGGTCCACGCTCTCGGGCCGGGTGACCCTGCCCACCGGGGAGCCGGCGCCCGCGCTCTCCGTGCAGGCCGACGTGATCGCTGAGGGCGTGCACCAGCGCCACACCGTCCAGACGGGTACGGACGGCGAGTGGCAGATGACCGGTGTGTTCCCGGAGTCGTACCGGATCACGCTCACCAACTCGTCCCGTGAGCTCTCCCAGGACGGCGGTGAGGTAACCGTGGCAGCGGGCGGTTCCGCGTCGGTGAACTCGACGTGGCACACCGGTGGCTCGCTCGTCGTCAGCGCGGTGGACGCCACCACGGGTGCCCCGGTCGGCAACTACTGCGTCGCGGTGGTCGCGAAGTTCGACGACTTCTGCACCCAGGGCTCGACGGTGACCGTAGCGGGACTCGCCGCAGGCCCGACCTTGGTCACGCTGAACATGCTGGACGGCAGCGACTACCTCGGCAAGAAGGACGTGCCGGTCACCATCCCGGCCGCCGGGCGGGCCACGCTGACCATCCCGGTCGAGATCGGCGGCCGGTTCAACGCGCGAGTGGTCGACCGTGCGACGGGGACGACGGCGGGTGAGAGCGTGTGCTTCTACGCCGTACCGCCGGGTGCGGGTGGCACCAGCGAGCGCGCATCCGCCTGCACCAACAAGCAGGGCATGGGCACCAGCGGCACTCTGGCGCCGGGCACCTACCAACTGTTCGTCAAGCCGCCGGACGGCAGCGCGTACGGGGCGCAGTGGTTCACCCCGGAGGGCGGCACCGGCGACCAGAGGCAGGCTGCCAAGATCAATATCAAGGCGGGCAAGACCACTCGGCTCGGCACGATCCAGTTGGACCCCGCAGGGTCGGTCACCGGCGTGGTGCGCGACCCGGACGGCCAGCCGGTGGAGCACGTCGAGGTCGGGGTCACGGCCTTCGAGATCCCCCGGTCGGAACTCTTCCCCGAGGGCACGGACAACGAGGGCGGATACACGGTCGGGAACCTCGGGCCGTACGCGTGGCCCCTGCTCTTCACACCGATCGCCGATCTGCCGCGGCAGTGGTCCGGCGCGACCGGCAACCGGTTCCAGGCCGAGACGGTGCCGGTCACCAGCGGCGCGACCAGTACCTATGACGCCACGCTGTCGGCGGGTGCCAAGGTCACTGGAACGGTTACCATCGCACCCGGCGACACCGCCTGGAGCGGCGGCCGGCTGAAGGCACGCGGCGTGAACACCGGCGACCTACTCGCCGTCGGTGACGTGGCAGGTCAGGGCGGCACCTACGAATTCCGGGTGATCGGCGGTGGCCCGGTCAACCTGGAGTGGTACCTGGCCGACCCGGTGACCAAGTCGACCGGCTGGCACGACGGCAACCCGGTGCGGGTGCCCGCGAACGGCCGCGAGCAGCTTGACCTGACCATCGGCTGAGCCGTGGGGCCGGGCCGGCGACCGCCGTCGCCGGCCCGCCTCCGCTCCGGACCAACGCCCGTCGGGGCGAACTCCGGGGGATTCGGCTACTTCTCGCCACGACCTGCTTCAGGGGTCGGTTCGACCGCAAACTGTTGTCCGGAGGCGGCCAGGGCTGCCATCAGGTCGGGAAACTCGTGTGGCGACTTGGAGAACAGCGCTTGGAAGACCGGGCGGCGGGAGACCGCGACGGCGATTCGCTGCCACCCTTGATCGTGATGCGGGTCCGGAAACCGCTTGGCCACCCGGTTTGCATGGTCAATCGCCCCGGCCATCACGTCGGCCACCAGCAGCGCTCGATCACGGTTAGGGTCGTCGTCGGCGAGGGGACGGCCTTCCAGCACGTACGACCGGAGTTCAGGATGCTCGAAGATCATCATTAGGGCCTGGTCGTACCGCTCGCTCGCGGAGTTCAGCGCCTCATACCGTCCCATCAGGTTGGTGATTTGCGTCTGCTCCCGCAACTTGCTGGTCTGCCGCGCGAGCAGGAGCAGGGAGACCACTACCGCAACCGCGCTTACCGACTCCGCAATGTCCCCGAGCATGGCTCTCCCCGCAGTCGTCGTCTCCCTTCAGGATAGGAATCGGCCTCAAGAACGTGGCGGTCGCCGGGCTCCGGCGAGGCCCCGGGTGGGCTGTGCCGGCAGCATCGGCGCCGGCACAGCCCACCGTGATTTGCTCGCATCGCCTGTGTCCCGAACGGTTTCACGAACGAGATCCACGGCCGTGGGACGGACCTAGCGCTGCCGTGTGAGCAGTCCTGGCCGGTAGGGCAGGAGTCCGTAGTCGCCGCCGGAGCTGGGGGATCGTCCCTGGTAGAGCAACTGCAGGTTGCAGGGATCGACGGTCATGGTCTGATCGGCGTTGCTGCGGATCAGTTCGCCGTGGCTGATGTCGTTGGTCCAGGTGGCGCCGCTGTTGGCCTTGCCGGCGAAGGGATTGTTCTCGGTCGCGGCCTGCGGGGTCCACGAACCGCCGAGACTGGTGGCGGTGAACGAGCGGAAGTAGCGACCCTGCGAGCCGATGGCCTCGACGAGCATGAGGTATTGGTTCTGGCCCTGGATCTTGTAGACCTGAACCGCTTCGAACAGGTTGTTCGTCGTGTCGCTCATGATCACCGTCGAGGTGGAGCCGAAGCTGCCCGGGAAGTTTCCGATGGGCATGCTGGCGCGGTAGATCTTGCCGTTGTCCCCGGCGAGGAACAGGTACATGTTCGTGCTCGTTTCGTCCCGGGTGTCGGTCGGGTAGGTGAGGGCATGGATCGCAACGTGGTCAAGGTGGTGCTCGCCGCTTGGGAACGACCCGACTTCCGGGCTGGCCTGCGGCACCTGATCGACCTTGACGAGGTGACGTCTCTGCTTGCCGCGCTGGCCGTCGACGATCACGACGACGAGGTGCGGCATCGGGCGATGGAGCTGCTGCGGTCGGCGCTGGAGACAGCGGAGATCCGTGGTGCGGTCCTGCTGCTGATAGAGACCGACGACATCCGGCGCAGCCTCGCGGACGCGATCTCGGACAACCTTACCGACCGCCCGGGTCTTGCGTCGTCGATCCGTGCGGCTCTGGACGATCCCGCTGTCCGCGCCGAGATCCGCGACGCCCTCGAGTCGCAGGGGTTGCGGACACTGGTGTGGAAGGTGGCGGAGGATGAGTTCCGCGGCCGTCGACTGACGCTGGTCGGGGAGGCGACGTTGCTGTTCCTCCGGCACCGGCCCGCCCGCCGGCTGGTTTGGGCGCTGAAGCGGCACGGCGTCATCCGAGAGTTGCGCCGCGGGCCGGCATCTGCCTGATCGGGCACGGCAACCGTCATCCGCGCACGCGGTGCTCTGGCTGCTGGTCGATGACGACCGTCGGCGTGTCGGCGGGGGGGCATCACCATGATCGGTCCTTGACCGCCGCAACGTAGCGGCAGGGCGGCCCCTGATGGGTCGCTCCGACACGAACCAGTGCTGCGAGGCCGGTGCGGGTTCATGTTCGACTGTGGTCAATTGTTCGGGTGACGGGGAGCGGAGGCGACGAGGCTCCGGCCGCGGAGCTGCTGCCGGCGTCCACCGCGTCGTGGGGGCCCGGCGTGGACAAACGGCCGAACAGCCTCATGCGCCTGGCCGACGGCGGATACGTCGGGTACGACGGCCTGATCGTCGCCACCGGGGTTCGTCCTCGTCGGCTGCCCGGTCGGGGCGGCCACGTGCTGCGGACCCTGCACGACGCCGTCGAGCTGCGCAAACGTCTCGGGCCGGGCCGGGCCGGCGCCTGGCCGTGGTCGGTGCGGGATTTCTGGCCGGGCACTACGCGACGCTGAGCCCCGAGCAGGAACGGGCACTGGCGCTCTGTGCGCGACTCCAGAGGACAATGGGCAGCACAGCGAAGAGAATGCTCGCGAGCCCGAGAAGGCTGATGGCCGCGGCGACGCCGGTCACATCGGCGATCAGCCCGGCGAGGGCGGCGCCGAGTCCGTGCGCGGTGAGGTTCGTGGACGCCGCGATGCCCATTCCACGGGCCCTTTGGTCGGCGGTGAGCAGTTCCGCGAACGTGGACACCGAGATGACGATGAGCACCGCCCACGCGGCGCCGCTGAGACCGAAGACCAGCATGATCAGGTACGGGTTGTCCAGCGTCACGACGGCCAGCAGCGGCAGACCGGGTGCGATGCACGCCACCGGGAACGCCTTCGGGTACTGGGCCGCGGTGACGTATGTGGCGAAGAGCCACAGGACCACCACGGCGAACAGTCCGGCCGAGGCCATGAACAGTCCGACCCACCGGGGGCTGAGGCCCACCTCGGCGGCGAGCGCCACGGCGAGCGCCTCCGGGGCGATGAGGAACAGGGCTGAGAAGGTCATCAGGAAGATCGCGCGCAGGGCCGGCGAGTGCCAGACCAGGCGGAACGTCGATGAGACGGCCGTCCGCTCGCCGGCCGCTGCGGCGGCCGGGCGGTGTCGGACGAACAGTAGGACGATGATCGCCGACACCGCGAAGGTGATGCCGTCGATGATCAGACAGGTGGTGGGGGCGAAGGCGGTGGCGAGGAAACCACCGGAGGCGAATCCCGCCAGCGTCGCGCCCTGGTTCAACGACTGCCGCAGTGCCATTCCGGCGCCGTACTGCTCCTGCGGCAGGATGTCGCGCAGCAGCGCGAGGCGAGCGGCCTGGTAGGGGCCGCTCAGCAAGGCCGACGTCGCCACCAGGGCGCACAGCAGCGGCAGCGGGGCACCGGGAACCGCCATGGCAAGGACGACCACCGCCCGGATCGCGTCGATCACCACCAGAACCTCACGGCGGGGCCGACGGTCGGCCACCGACGAGAGCAGGATCCCGCCCACGACGGTGGGCAGGTACGTCAGCGCGTAGGTCAGCCCGCTGAGCCCGGCGGATCCGGTACGTCCGAAGACCAGCAGGGCCAACGCAACCCGGGCGAGTTGGTCTCCGAGCACCGACAGCAACTCGGTCACGGCGATGGCGCGGAACTCTCGATTGCGCAGCAGCGTTCTCATGGCGCGGCGTCCCTTCCGGTCCGGGTCCCGGTTCGACACGATGTCGCCCAGACACTGCCACCGCGCACTGAATCGCCTCTTCCTTTACGGAGGGCTCCGGGTTCAGTGCCTGTCAACTCGTCGATGGTTGGCTATGCCTCAGCGCTGATGACCCTGAGGAGGTGGCCATGAAGAAGCTCACGCCGTACTGGTGATCCGAAGGTGCCAGCAGGCTGCCCGAGATGGCACGCCTACGTACGGGCAGCCCTGGTGACGGCCGGCGGAAGTCTCTTCGGGGGACACCGCCGGCCGGTCCCCTGGGGCAGAACGCCGACGGCCCCTCGGCCTTCCGTTCGAGGAGCCTTGCCGCCCGGGAGCACCGGGTGAATCAGCAACGGCGCCAGCCAGCGAGCACACGATGAACGCTGGGCCCAGGATCCTGGTGGTGGCGCGTGGACGTTGAGGAGCGCGTGCTCCCAGGTCTGCGCCTGGCTCGGATGATCCTGCTAAAATCCCCGTCATGGGTACGCTGGTTCTCTAGTACGGGACGCCGCGTTGAGTCTTCTCCGCGGCGGGTCCTACGCGCGCCCGGCGAAGAGGCCGTTGTAGGCGCGAGGTCCCCGTACATTCGTGCGCGTCCTCAGGGAGCGCATGTACCGCGACCGCTGGCGTTATCGCCCGCAGATCGCGAAGAGGAGCCCTGTGATGACTCATAGTTCTCGTTCCCCATCCCCGGCCCGGCTACCAACGAGTGCCACCACAAGCCGCCCGCACCGCGTCTGCGCGATCCGTGGCGGCGCCGTCCGGTTCGCCGAACGCACCGTACTCAGCGGTGTGGACCTTGTCGTGGGAGCTTCTGAGCGGATTGCGGTGATCGGCGACAACGGCGCCGGCAAGTCGACACTTCTCGGCGTCATCGCGGGAACCGTCAGCCTGACCGCTGGCGAACGACTGGTCGAGTTGCCCGGTGGGTTCGCGCTCGCCGAACAACGGCCCGACTTCCCGCCCGACGCGACGGTCGCCGGAGCGCTCGACGAGCTGCTCGCTGACGTACACCGGATCGAGTCCGAGATACAGGAAACCGCCGAAAGAGTTGCCCACGCGGAGGTTGACGAGCAACCCGCCTTCCTCGATCGGCTGAGCGCGGCGATGGATCGTTTCGAGGCGAGGGACGGGTACCACCTCGACCAAAGGGTGGACGCGGCGCTCGACCAGCTCGGACTCGGCGGGCTCGACCGTGCTCGGCCTGTCAGGTCGCTCTCCGGTGGCGAGCGTGCGCGGCTCGCCCTCGCGGCGGCGATGTCGTCGGAGGCGGAGCTGCTGCTGCTCGACGAGCCGACGAACGATCTTGATGACGCAGGCATCGCCTGGCTCGAAGATCGCCTTTCGAGACACCGAGGTGCCCTCGTGGTGGTGACACACGACCGCGTCTTCCTCGACAGGTTCGCCACGGCCCTCATCCGCGTCGAGGACGGCGCCCTGCGGCGTTACGGCGACAGCTATACGGGCTACCTCGCCGCACGTGAAGCCGAGCGACGGCGGCTACTGGAGGAGCACGAGGAATGGCGGCAGGAGTTGGTACGCAACGAAGCACTCATCGCCGCCAACGCATTCCGCCTCGATTCGACCCCACAGAAGCGGGAGCGGGCCATCTTCGGTCACGCCGCGTTCCGCGCGCGCAGCCGCGACCACGGTGCGATGCGACGGATCGGGATGGCGAAGGGGCGCGTTGCGCGCCTTCGCGCCAACCCGGCACCGCGGCCAGCGGACCCGCTCCGCTTCCTGGCACCGTTCACCGGTGATGGACCGCCGGAGGCCGGCGACGACTCCGGCGCGGGGGCGCTGCTGCTCGCGGCGGACGCAGTGCGTCTCGGCGTCGACGGAAGAGGGCCGCGGCTCACACTCGACTCGCTGGAAGTCCGGGCGGGGGAGCGATGGCTCATCTCGGGGCCGAACGGTGCGGGCAAGACGACGCTACTCCGGCTGCTCGCAGGCGAACTCACCCCACATCAGGGCACGGTCTGGCGTAGTCCCGACATCCGCGCGGCGTGGTTGCGTCAGGATCTCGCGACCGGCTCCCGAAAGACCCTCCTCGATGCCTTCGCAGACGCGATCGACGCGTACCACGACGACGCCGCGCAGTCACTGCTCAGGCTGGGCCTGTTCCACCCCGACGACCTGGCCCGGAGGCTCACCGAGATGTCGATCGGGCAACGCAGACGGTACGAGGTCGCCGTCGCGGTTACGGCGCCAAGTGACATTCTGTTGCTCGATGAGCCTACGAATCACCTGAACCCGGAACTCGTCGAGCAATTGGAGCACGCCCTGCTCGACTATCCGGGTGCTGTGCTCACCGTGACTCATGACCGACGCTGGCGTGAACGCGCGACAACCGCCGGCCACCTGCGCAGAATCCACGTGTTGCCCGGAGGGGACGTCTCGGCGATGCCGTCGACAGGCTGAACCCGGATCGGGTGCCACAGCATCGACCGGGGGCCTGGCCGGCGGGCGTCGAGACCGGCCCGCCCACCGTTGTCCGATCGCTGTGGACCACAGCGTGACCGAACAGGGACGGCAGGTCGGCCAGGGCCTCCGGCTGACTGGGCCCTCGCCGTGAATCCGGTCGGTCGTGGCTTGGCGATCGGATTCACGGCGGCCCTCCCGATCGAGCCCGGTGGTCGCCACTCGTGGCGATCCCTGGGCCCGACCCCGTTCATGTGCTCGATATGCCTTCCGAAGACCCCGACTGCCTCAGCAGACCTGGATCGCGTCGGCCTTGTCGTTGTTGGCGTCGCCCACGTAGGTGCTCTGCCTCGGCGACGGCTCCGACCAGATCCACTGCGGGGAGCTGCCCACGTAGTTGTAGACGACCGAGACCGCCCCGCCGGTCTGGTTGTTGTGCCAGGAGCTGGCCTGGTCCCGGAACCCGTAGTTCGGCAGATACTCGCTGATGCAATCGGTGAACGTGAGCCGGCGACCGTCGAAGTTGGAGTGCTCGTACAGGCAGGTCCAGCCCCTCGCGCAGTTGGCGGTGCCGAGCGGCGCGATCTTCTCGCCCGGAGCGAGGGCGGCCCTGGAACCGGGCTGCGGGATGGTCAGCACCACACGCCCACCCCGCCAGGCGATCTCGTTCGTTGAGATCTGCGTGCCGCCGTAGGCCTTGATGTGGGCGCTGATGTCCGATTGCAGCTTGACCTCGGCACTGGACATGCCGGCCTGCGGTGCCGCCGACGCTGCCGATGCTCCGGCGGTGATGGCGAAGAGCCCAGTGATCAGGACGACCAGCAGGCGCGCGGCGATCGGTCTGCGGGTGCGGTTCGGGATCGGTGTCATGGCGTCCTCCAGCGAAGTGATGTGGATGGAGCGGATCCGACCGGGCGGTGGCTGTGTCCACCGGTCCGGCCGCAACTCCTGGTCTGAGGATTTCGAACATCACTAAGCGCTTTCGTAACCATTCGCTATGTCGCCGACATACTCGACGCCCACTCGGTGTGACCAGATCATGGCTCCGCCACGGCCATGTCGATCGCGCAACCGGTGTCTCCCGATCGCGCACCAGCGCAGGCACTGGTCAGCGAGGTCATCGATATTCGCCTCAGGACCGCACGTCAGTGAACCGACAGCAGCGGTGATGGTGCATAGCCGGTCCGGCCAGGGAAGTCCTGCCCGGACCCGGGACCCTTCCGGCAACTCCCTGGGGCGGTTCCTGTGGGTCCGTGCGTCGCTGGTCCCGCTGTAGCGGGGGTTGGTCCGGGCACCGAGATCGGGGACCGTCCGGGGGCCGGGCCCGACGGTGCCGGCGCTCAGAACCAGGTGGGCATGCGGGGCACGTACGGCTCCTCCAGCGAGCGGATCTCCTCCTCGCTGAGCTGGATGTCGAGCGAGGCCACGGCGTCGGCCAGGTGGTGGGGCTTGGTGGCGCCCACGATCGGTGCCGAGACGACGGGGTTCTTCAGCACCCAGGCCATGGCGACCTGCGCCATGGGTACGTCGCGGGCCTCGGCGATCCGTTGCACGGTGTCGACGATGGCTTGGTCGCTGTCGAGGAACAGTGGCCGGCCCTTGGGGTCGACGACGGGGTAGTCCTTCCCGCGGCGGGTGGAGGGCTGCTCTCCCCAGGGACGGGCGACCCAGCCTGCCGCCAGGGGGCTCCAGGGGATGCTTCCCACGCCTTGCGCGGCGAGCAGGCCGAACATCTCCCGCTCTTCCTCGCGGTGTATCAGGCTGTACTGGTCCTGCATGGACACGAACCGGGTCCACCCGCCCGTGTCTGCGGCGTGCTGCATCGTGGCGAACTGCCATGCCCACATCGACGAGGCTCCGATGTAGCGGGCCTTGCCGGCCTTGACCACGTCGTGCAGGGCCTCCATCGTCTCCTCGACCGGTGTCTCGGGGTCGAAGCGGTGGATCTGGTACAGGTCGATGTAGTCGGTGTCCAGGCGCCTGAGGGACGCGTCGATCTGTTCCATCACCGCTTTGCGGGACAGGCCCGATCCACCGGGGCCCGGGTGCATCGGCTGGAACAGCTTGGTGGCCAGCACGATGTCGTCGCGCTGGACGTACTTCTTCAGAGCGCGTCCGACGATCTCCTCCGAGGTGCCCAGGCCGTAGATGTTCGCGGTGTCCCAGAACGTGATGCCCAGATCGACAGCCTGCTCGAAGATCGGCTCGGCCTGTTCATCATCCAGCACCCACGGCATGCGCTTGGCGGGGTCGCCGAAGCTCATGCAGCCCAGGGCGATGCGGCTGACCTTCAGTCCCGACGATCCGAGGCGGGTGTATTGCACGATTCACGTCCTTCTCTCCAATTTCGGGCCTCGCAGCCCGACATGGCGGGGGTTTGGGGGCTGATCAGCGTTCGAGGAGGCGCATGCCGGCCTCGTCATGGGTGTTGCCCGACGCGGGCGTCAGGTTGTTCAACTGCTCGATCTGGCCGCGTGTCAGTTTCACGGCGTCGGCGGCGGTGTTCTCCTCGACGCGGACGACGCGCTTGGTGCCGGGGATCGGGGCGATATCGTCGCCCTGGGCGAGCAGCCAGGCCAAGGCGACCTGGGCGGGGGTGGCACCGGCCTGGTCGGCGACGGTTTGGACCTCGTCGGCGACACGCAGGTTGCGCTGGAAGTTCTCGCCGGTGAACCGGGGGTTGTCCTTGCGCCAGTCGGTGTCGTCGAACTCGGCGGTGGAGCGGATCTTTCCGGTGAGGAATCCGTGTCCCAGCGGCGAGTAGGGCACCAAACCGATGTTGAGCTCGCGCAGCACAGGGAGAACGCGTGCCTCCGGGTCCCTGGTCCACAGGGAGTACTCGGTCTGGACGGCGGCGACCGGGTGGACGGCGTGAGCCCGGCGAATCGTCTCCGGACCGGCCTCCGAGAGGCCGATCTGGCGGATCTTGCCCTCGGTGATCAGCTCGGCCAGTGCCCCGATGGTCTCCTCGATCGGGACCTGGGGGTCGACACGGTGCTGGTAGTACAGGTCGATGTAGTCGGTGCTCAGCCGATTCAGAGAGCCTTCGACGGCGGTACGGATGCTGGCCGGGCTGCTGTCGAGCTGCCCGGAGGGACGGCCGGTGTGGGAGAGGAAACCGAACTTCGTCGCCAGGACCACCTCCTCGCGGCGTCCCTTGAGAGCCTGACCGACCAGTACCTCGTTGGTGTAGGGGCCGTAGACCTCGGCTGTGTCGAGGAACGTGACACCCAGGTCCAGGGCCCGGTGAATGGTGCGGATCGACTCGGCCTCGTCGGTCCCGGAGCCGGTGTAACCGTGGGACATACCCATTGCACCCAGACCAATGCGGGAAACATTCAGGTCACCGAGCGTTATGTGTTGCACAGTGTTGCTCCATTTCAACTCGGGACACGATGGGGTCTTGCACTCGACACCGACTTTCGTTGTACTCCGGTACCCGTGAGCCGGGGGACGTACGGCCGCAGGTCGGTGTGATCCCACCCTCGTCCGAACTCGGCGCAGGTGGCAGGCCGCGCCGTTCGGGGTAATGACAGGGCTCCCCAGGGTGCTGCCCGGCCGGTCAGCACGATGTGACACTGGAGTCATGGCAGCTGAGCGCACCTCCGGCAGCGGCGAGAGCAGCGGCATGGAGCTGGGCCGGTTCCTGCGGGCCCGCCGCACCCAGACCAGC
Organism: Micromonospora sp. NBC_01796; assembly: GCF_035917455.1. Lineage (NCBI taxonomy): Bacteria > Bacillati > Actinomycetota > Actinomycetes > Micromonosporales > Micromonosporaceae > Micromonospora > Micromonospora sp. NBC_01796. Next base: position 5,955,523 of record NZ_CP109078.1, read on the forward strand.
CCGGAGCAGGTCGGCCTCAGCGTCGGTGCCGGACTGCGCCGCACCCCGGGGCTACGTCGGGAGGAACTGGCGACCCTGTCCGGAATCAGCATCGACTACTACGTACGCCTGGAACGCGGCAAGGAGACCCATCCCAGTCCCTCCGTCCTCGACGCCCTCGCCCGCGCCCTGCAGCTGGACGATCAGGAGCACCACCACCTGCGGGAGCTGGCCGCCCGAGCCGCCCGTTACGCGCCCGAGCCGCCGCCCGCCCCCAGCCGAACCGTGCGCCCCCACCTCAAGGTGCTGCTGGACTCGATACGCCCCAACCCGGCCTACATCATCAGCCGCAGTATGGAGATCGTCGCGTGGAACCCCGGCGGCCTCGCGCTGTACGCGGGTCTGGGCGACTGGCCCGCCAGGCAGCGCAACCTCGCGCGCTACCTTTTCCTGCACCCCGCCGCCCGCATACTGTTCCCCGACTGGGACAACCAGGTCCGAACGTGCGTATCCCGGCTGCGCGCCGTCGCCGGCACCGCGCCCGACGCCCCCGACCTGACCAACCTCGTCGGCGAACTCCTCCTCAAGAGCCCCGACTTCGCCAGGCTCTGGGAGCGCTACGACGTGACCGGCCGCAAGATCGTGCAGAAGACTTTCCAGCACCCTCACGTCGGCACGATCACCCTCACCGGCCAGTCCATGCAGTTGGAGGGCACACCGGGCCAGCGCCTCAGTGTGTACGTCGCCGAACCCGGCACCCCCGACCACGACGCCCTGCTGCTGCTCGACCTGACCGCACCGCTGCCGGCCACACCCGCACCGGCGCCGGATCCAGAACCTGATCGTGCCAAGCCCCGAGGCGATTCCCAGGCGCCGTGACAGGTCGGCGGTCCCGGATCTGATCGGCGGCGTCGTGCAAGGGGGTACGGACAGGGACCCCCTCTGCGCCGGGCGAGCCGCCTAGCCTGGGGTATGGACAACCGAAGTGAGGTCCGAGCGTTCCTCAGCTCACGCCGGGCGAAGGTCAGCCCGGAGCAGGCAGGCATCCCCCCGTACGGCAACCGCAGGGTCGCCGGGTTGCGCCGTGGCGAGGTCGCCGCGCTCGCCGGGGTGAGCGTCGAGTACTACACCCGCCTGGAGCGCGGCAACCTTGCGGGGGCCTCCGAGAGCGTCCTGGACGCCGTCGCCCGCGCGCTGCAGCTCGACGACACCGAGACCGCGCACCTGCACCATCTGGCCCGCGCCGCCGGCCCGGCATCGGCACGTACCCGCGCTCGCCGTGAGAAGGCGCCCGAGATCCGGCCCGCGGTCCGCCGGGTGCTGGATTCGATGACCGGCGTGCCCGCGTTCCTGCGCAACCACCGCTTCGACATCCTCGCCGCGAACCCGCTGGGCATGGCGCTCTACGCACCCATGTTCGCGACGAGCACGACGCTGCCGACAAATTCGATGCGGTTCAACTTTCTGGATCCGCACGCCCGGGTGTTCTATCCGGAGTGGGCGCAGATGGCCCGCTTTGCCGTTGCCGCGCTGCGCATCGCCGCCGCCCGGAACCCGGACGACCGGCACCTGATGAACCTGATCGGCGAGCTGTCCATGCGCAGCGAGCCCTTCCGTGCCTGGTGGGCTGCTCAGGACGTCTACGTGCACCGTAACGGCACGAAGCGTTTCCGTCATCCGGCGGTCGGCGAGCTGGATCTGGCCTACGAAGCGCTCGAAGTCCCCGGCGACGGGGCACTGACCATCGTGACCTACTCCGCCGAGCCGGGGACGCCGTCGGGCGATGGCCTCGAACTGCTCGCCACCTGGGCGGCTACCCAGGAGAACGCCATGCCCCGTGCCCCGCGGTGACGTGCTGTTTCAGCGGGTGGGCAGGCCGGCGCGGCGCAGCCAGGCCGCGACGGCGGGCTCGGCGTCGGCGACTTCCTCTCCGCGTACGGCCAGGCCCTCGCCGAGCGTCGCGCCGGGGCAGGACGCCGCGTAGTCGCGTTCGGTGGTGCCGAGACCGCTCATCGCGTACGTGGTGAGCGGGTGGACGGTCTTGCCGGTGAAATCGAGGCCCTCGACGAACGTTGTCATGATCATGGGTGCTCGGACGTTCCAGATCGGGCTGCCCAGCACCACCGTGTCGTAGCGTTCGATCGAGGTCAGCGGGTTGGCGATCTCCGGCCGAGAATCCGACTCCTGCTCCCGTACGTTGCGCGCGACCGTCGGTTCATAGTCGTCGGGATACGGGTCAGCAGCCTCGATGCGGTGCACGTCGCAGCCGGTCAGGCGGCCGATCATGCGTGCCACGACCTCCGTGTTGCCGACCTCCAGACGCCGACGACCGCCGTTGAAGTAGTTCTCTCCCGCCCGGGAGAAGTACACCAACAGCATCGCGTCCCCCACGGCAGACGGCGGAACGGGGGCGCCTCCCGATGCGCTGCCGGTCGCCGGAGTGGCTCCGGGCGAGTCGACAGGGGAGTCGGTGCAGGCGCTCGACAGCGTGCCGGCCGCGGTCCCGGCGGCGCCGAGTAGCGCGCTTCGAAGGATCGCGCGACGCGAGTGCGTTTTCATCGTCTCACCACCTTTTTTCGGATTTGCCGCCACCGGTACGGATGCGGCCCATGGTCAGGGCTCGGCAGGTTCGTCGTCGCGGTCCAGGACTGCCCGGCACGAGCGTCGAGGAACACGAACCGGGCGTGGTTGGGTGCGCCGGACTGCTCGTGGAGCGGTGCGAACACGGGACGGCCCGGCCAAGTGCGTTGGCGGCCAGCAGAGCGGGCCCCGCCCACCCAGCCCGCCCGTCCGGTGTGTCATGGCATCCGTGCTTCGACTCCGGTCCCGGCGAGGACCGGGGCCGGTAGTCGTTCGCCCCGGATCTCGATCGCGTTCAGGGCGGTGGTGAACTCCCGCAGATCGTCGCCGGTGAAAGTGACTTCTTCGGTGCCGATGTTCTCCAGCAGGTGCGAGGTCCGGGTGGCGGTCGGGATCGGGACGATCCACGGCTTCTGGGCCTGCAACCACGCCAGCGACAACTGCGCCGGCGTCGCCCCCTTACGCACCGCCCAGTCGTTCAGCAACTGCACCACCGCCATGTTGGCCGGCATGTTCTCGCGTGAATGACGGGGCACCATCGCCCGGAAATCACCCTCGGTGAACCGGGTGTACGGGTTGATGGTGCCGGTGGTGAACCCGTACGCCAGCGGTGCCCAGCACACGAACCCGATGCCGAGTTCCTCGCACGTCGGCAGAACCTGCTCCTCGGGCCCACGCCACATCAGGTTGTACTCGTTCTGGATCGCCGTCAGCGGCTGCACCGCATGCGCGCGGCGGATCGTCTGCAGACCCGGCTCCGACAGCCCCCAGTGTCGGACCTTACCGGCCGTGATCAGCTCCCTGACCGCGCCCGCGACGTCCTCGATCGGCACCTGCGGATCGACGCGGTGCTGGTACAGCAGGTCGATGTGGTCGGTCCGCAGACGTTGCAGCATGCCGTCGACGGCCTGCCGGACGTGGTCGGGCCGACTGTTGAGGCCACCGCGTTCGCCTGTGTCCTGGTTGACGTCGAACCCGAACTTCGACGCGATCACCACCTGGTCGCGGACCGGTTGGAGGGCTTCGCCGAGGATCCGCTCCGACTCCAACGGCCCGTACACCTCTGCGGTGTCGAACAGGGTCACGCCCTGGTCGACGGCGGTACGGATGATGGTGACCATGTTCTCGCGGCTGCTGACCGGCCCGTACAGATTTCCCGGCATCGTCTGGCAGCCCAGCCCGATGCCGGAAACCTCCAGCGAACCCAACCTCCGGCGCGCTCCCAGCGTGATCGCCGTCGTCGCGGTGTCTCCACCCCCGGCCGCCGGTGCGGCACTCGACCGGGTCCCGGCCGTCTGCTCGCCCGAGGTGCACCCTGCCACCCCGGCGACCAGAGGGGTCGCGGCAATGCCGGCCGCACCCAGCAAGAACCTGCGGCGGCTGTTGTTGTCAGACATTCGGCACCTTCTCGTTCTCAGCGATATGGGCGTGACTTCCCATCCATGCAACCCGTACCGCTCACGGCCAGGGAGCCACTGCTGAAAGGAGTAAGGACAGGGACCCTTTGACAGGTTTAGAAATCGACGTCATACAGCTGAGCTCGTACCCCTGATGTCAAAGCCCCGCGGTCCACTCTCACCTAAGGGCTTTTTCTTTCGGCGGACTTTCGATCCGTTTTGGTGATATCTGCCGGCGGGTGCCCGACGGCGTCGGCGTGGCCGCCGGGCGCCCGCCTGTTGCTGCTCGGGCCGAGGTGTCTCGGCGGTGGCGGGTGCGCTGCGGGTCACCGTTGTGGTGGGGCGTTCAGCGGGCCGGGAACCGCAGGATGCGGTCGTCGTCAGGGCCAGGGGTTGAACGGTGGCGGTGGATCCTCACCGCTGCAGTCGACGGCCGGTAACCACAGCACGAAGGTGCTGCCTACCCCGAGACGCGAGAAGGCCGCCACCTGACCGCCGTGCGACTCGACGATCTGCCGGACGATCGCCAGGCCAAGGCCGGTACGCCGTTCCCGCAGGGCCGAGCCGTTGTTGCCGGGTACACCCCGCCAGAAGCGGTCGAACACGCGGGACAGGTCCTCCGGGGCGATACCCGGCCCCTCATCGGCGACCGCGAGCCACAACCACGACCCACGGCGACCGGTCGCAACGGTCACCGTCGAGGACGCAGGTGCCAGCCGTACGGCGTTGGACAGGAGGTTCCCCGCCGCCCTGCGTAGGGCGTCAGGATCACCGATGAGATGCAGTTCCTCGTCACCGACCTGACGCAGATGCAGCGGACGATCGGTGACGAAGGACTCCTCGGCGGCCTCGCGAGCGAGGATCGCCAGGTCGACGTCTGTGTCGGCCAGCGCATCGGTGTCGCGGCGCGCGGTGGCGAGCAGATCCTCGACGAGCAGCGACATCCGCGTCGTAGCCCGGTCGACGACCGCGATGGCCCGTTCGCGTTCCTCGGCCGAGGCACCGGGCAGGGTCAGGGAGGCATCGATATGGGTACGGATGATGGCCAGCGGGCTGCGCAGCTCGTGCGAGGTGTCGTCGATCAACTGCCGCTGCGCCTGAAACGCGTTGTCGACCCGATCCAGCATCGAGTCGATGGTGTCCGCGAGGTCGCGCAGTTCGTCACGCGGCCCGGCCAACTGGATTCGCCGGGACAGGTCGGTCGCCTGGATCTCGCGCGCGGTCCTCGCGATCGCCCCGACCGGCCTCAGTGCCCGCCCGGACAGCACCCAGCCGATTCCGAGGCTGGCGACGAAGAGCCCGCCGACGGCGATCAGCGAATATTTCCGTAGCGTCTGCAGGGTGTTGAAGTTGACCGCAGCCTCGATCTCACTGACCTCGGCGACGGTCGTGGTACGGACGTACTGGCGGCTGTCGCTGTAGACCTTTGCCGTCCGCTGGGTGATCGGCTGCGGCGAGGTGGTCTGGGCCACCGCCACGTAGGTGATGACCAGGGCACCACCGGCGAGCGCGAAGAGCAGTGTCGAATACGCCACGGTCAACCGGAACCGGATCGACCGGAACACCTCGGGGCCCTTCACCGCACCGCCTCGCGCAGCCGGTAACCACGGCCGACGACCGTCTCGATCGCGCCCTGCCCGAGCTTGCGGCGCAACGTGCCGACGGTGACCCGTACGGTCTGGGTGAACGGATCAGCGTTGGCGTCCCACACGTGCTCGAGCAACTCCTCGCTCGACACCACGTGGCCGGGACGGATCATCAGATACTCCAGGACACCGAACTCCTTGCGCGTCAATCCCAACCGCTCGTCGCCCCGCGTCACCAGATGCCGGGCCGAGTCGAGGACGAGGTCCCCGACGACCAGTCGCGCCGACGTGCCGGCCGTGTCCCGGCGCAGCAGCGCCCGTACCCGGGCGAGCAGCTCTGCCAGGGCGAAGGGCTTCACCAGATAGTCGTCGGCGCCCTCGTCGAGACCGCGTACCCGATCGTCGAGACCGCCCCGTGCCGTCAGCATCAGTACCCGCAGATCACCCCTACCCGGAGTGCTGACCTCGCCCCGGCGTACCGAACGGCACAGGGTGAACCCGTCACCGTCGGGCAGGTTGACGTCGAGCAGCATCAGGTCGTACTCGTTGACGGTCAGCCGGTCGTACGCCTGGGCGGCGTCGCCGGCGACGTCGACCGCGTACCCGGTCCTGGTCAGTCCCAGCCGTAGACCCTCGGCCAGGTCTTCCTCGTCCTCCACCACCAGTAACCGCATGTGTAAACCGTATTTCTCCCGATTCAAGGGTTTTACGCGGAGAGACGTGCGGAACTCCTGATCCCACTCCGGCCGTCCACCATTCAAAGGTAGGCATGCCTTCCGGCGGCTGAGAGGTTCTGGCAGTACCCCGTTCGGCGAGGACTACCTTTTTGTGAGCCGCCCCGCGCGAGAGGTCCGGCGCCGGGCCGGGACCAGGACGATCGCCGTCATCGCGGCGGATGCCCCAGAGCCTGCGCGGTCGCGGCTTGCCCATCTCCTGGTCGGGACGCCCCATCCGGTCGTCGGATCCTCGCCGGGCGCCCGCGGTTCCACCACAGGGACAGACCGGCGCCGGCGAACGCCAGCAGCGTTCCGGCGAGCACGAACCAGACCGTGGTCTCGGTCTCCTGCCGGTGCAGGCCGATCGCGCTGGGCAGGCCGGAGAGCACCTCGGCGAGCTGGTCGGCGTCCTCGGCCCGGAAGTACCTGCCGCCGGTGGTATCCGCGACCTCGGTCAGCGCCTCCTCGTCCATCTGCAGGAACTGGCGGAAACCGGAGGGGTCGCGGAAACCGCCGCGCCCGGAGAATCCCGGCTCCGGACCGCCGCGGTACAGGTCGCCGGTGATCTGGTCGGGTCGGCAGACCATGCGTGTCGGCTCGGTCGTGCCGAAGCCGATGGTGAAGACCCGCAGGTGGCGGGCGGCGGCCTGCTGGGCGGCGGTGACCGGGTCGACGCCGGTGGTGTTCGAACCGTCGGTGAGCACGACGATGGTGTCCGGTTGGAAGTCGGCCGGGGCGCCGGGGCCCAGGTCCACGCCGGTCTTCGCGACGTCCGGATTGTCCTCGGCGATCGCGTCGATCGAGGTGAGTATCGCCTGACCGATGGCCGTGCCACGAGAGGTACGGAAGCCGTCGATCGCGTCGGTCAGCCGCTGCTTCTCCGTGGTGGGCGCGACGATCAGGGCGGCGATGCCGGAGAACGCGACCAGCCCGATCCGGGTGTCGTCGTCGCTGTCCTCGATGAACGCGCGGGCGGCGTCGCTGGCGGCCGACAGCCGGTTGGGTGCGACGTCGGTGGCACACATCGACCCGGACACGTCGATGGCCAGCAGGATCGAGGAGTCGGCGCGGGGTACGGCAATCTCCGCGTGCGGGCGAGCCAGGCCCACGGCGAGGACGAGCAGGCCGGCGAGGAAGAGCGCGACGGGAATCCTGCGTCGCCATGCACTGCGGCCCGGAACGGCGGCGCGGATCAACGCGATGCTGGAGACGGTGACCGCGGTGCGCTTACGACGTCGGTTGAGCCACCAACGCGCCGCGAGGAGCAACGGCACGGTCAGTAGCGCGAGCAGCGCCCACGGCCAGCTGAGGGACATCAGACGATCCTTCCGTGCCAGCGGGTGTTCAGGAGGCTGCCGATCGCCAGTAGCAGCAGCGCGGCCGCGGCGAACGGCGCGGTCAGCTCGATCGGTTCCGTCCTGGTGGTCAGCCGCAGGTCGATCGACCTGGTGGTGTCGACCAGCGCCTGCGTGTTGCCGGCCTGCTGGTACGTGCCGCCGGTGGTCTGCGCGACCATGGTCAGCAGCGATTCGTCCAGGGCGGTGCCGAGCTGATAGCCGTCCACCTCCACGGTCGCACCCTTGGCGGTGCCGACGCCGACGGTCTGCACGCGTACGCCGGCACCCGCCGCGAGTTCCGCGGCCTGCGTCACGTCCGGGCCGCCGGTCTCCTGCCCGTCGGAGAAGATCACGATGGTGGCGGACGGCCAGTAGCCGAGTTCGTTGGCCGGCGCGGCGGTGTCCGGGTCGGCGTCGCCGCCGGTGGGCAGGCTGACCGGCTTGCCGGTGACGGCACCCAGTCCGACCAGGATGGCCTGGCCGAGGGAGGTGCCCCCGCTCGTGGTGGCCCGGTCGATCGCGGCCTGTGTGGCGGGTCGGTCGTCGGTGGGAGCCTGGGTGAGCAGCGCCTGATCGCCGAAGAGGAGTACGCCGATGTCGACCGAATCGGGCTGCCCCTCGACGAACTGCTTCGCGGCGGTCTGCGCGGCGCCGAGCCGGCTGGGGGTGACGTCGGTGGCTTTCATGCTGTTGGACACGTCGAAGGCGAGAATGACGGTGCCGGAGACATGCGGCACGGAGAGCTCGGCCGAGGGTCGGGCCAGGCCGGTGAGCAGGATCGGCAGCGCGGCGAGCAGCAGAACGTACGGGAGGTGGCGTCGGATGCCGCCGCCGGCGAGCCGGCCGAAACCCACCGCGGCGAGGGCGGCCGTGCGCCGCCGCTGGAGCAGGACGTAGCCGGCGACCGCCGCCGCGGTGAACAGAACGGCCGGGATCAGCACGAGGGGATGGCCGAAGCTCACCGGGACCTCCTTCCGGATCGACGGACCAGGTCGAGCAGCGTCGCGGGCAGGTCCTGGTCGGTGGTGATCCGGTGGGCGTCGACGCCGGCCTGGCGCATCCGCTCGGCCAGCTCGGTCTCGCGCGCACCGACCTGCTCGCTGAGGCGGCCGCGCAGCAGTGGGTCGCTGGTGTCGACCAGGAGCTGCTCGCCGGTCTCCGCGTCCTCGACCAGTATCAGGCCCAGGTCGGGCAGGTCCAGCTCGGCGAGGTCGGCGATGCGGAGGACCACGACCTCATGCCGATGGGAGAGCATGCCCAGGGGGCGTTCCCACCCTGGATTTCCGAAAAAGTCGGAAATCACGAAAATCAGGCTGCGCCGCTTGGCGGTGGTGGCCGCGGCCAGCCGCAGCATCGCCGACAGATCGGTGGTGGACCCGCCGCCGGCCTGCGGCGGCGGCTCCAACAGATCGCGCGCGATGCGCAGCACCTGGTTTCTCCCGGTACGCGCGGGTACGACCCGGTGCACGTGATTGTCGAACAGAATCGCGCCGATCCGGTTGCCACCCGTGGTGATCAGCCGGGCGAGACTGACCGCGAGTTCGGTGGCAGTGCCGGCCTTTCCGGTGTCGCGTCCGGTACGCATCGAGGCGGATCGGTCGACGACCAGCCAGGCGGTCATCTCCCGGTCCTCGGTGTACTGCCGGACGAAGGGCTCGTCGAGGCGCGCGGTGACGTTCCAGTCGATGTGCCGGACGTCGTCCTGCGGGGTGTACACCCGCAGGTCGGTGAAGTCGATCCCGGCACCGTGCCAAACCGTACGGTAATTACCCTGTAGCCGCCCGTCGAGACGACGGCTGAGCCGCCATTCCAGACGCCGCAGCAGGCGTTCGGGTGCCCCGGCCATGGGTCAGCGACCTCGACCGACCGGCTCGGGTACCGGCGTGTTCGCCAGGATCTTCGCCAGGATGTCGTCCGGAGTGAGGTCGTCGGACAGCGCCTCGTAGGACAGCACCAGCCGGTGCCGTAACACGTCCAGGGCGAGGTCGGTCAGGTCCTGCGGGACGGCGTACTCCCGGCCGCGGACGTACGCGAGCGCTCGTGCGGCGAGCACCAGGCTGATCGACGCGCGCGGGCTGGCACCGAACGTGATGTAGCGCGTCAGGTCGCTCAGGCCGACCCGGGCGGGATCACGGGTGGCGTGGGCCAGGCTCACCGCGAACTCGATCAGTGACGGATCCACGTACACCCGGTCCGCGGCCTGCTGAAGGCCGGACAGCGTCTCCGGGTCGATGATCCGCTGGAGCGCCGCGCCCGGGGCGAGTGCCCGCTCGACGACCACGAACTCCTCACCCGGCGTCGGGTAGCCGACCAGCACCTTCATCATGAACCGGTCGACCTGCGCCTCGGGCAGTGGGTAGACGCCTTCGTTCTCGATCGGGTTCTGGGTCGCCATGACCAGGAAGGGGTCGGGCACCCGGTGGGTCTCACGGCCGATGGTGACCTGGCGTTCCTGCATCACCTCCAGCAGGGCGCTCTGTACCTTGGCGGGTGCCCGGTTGATCTCGTCCGCGAGCAGCAGGTTGGTGAAGACCGGTCCGATCTGGACCTGGAACTCACCGGTCGGCTGATGGTAGATCCGGGTACCGACGATGTCCGCGGGCACGAGGTCGGGGGTGAACTGCACCCGATGGAACTGCCCGCCGATCGCCTCGGCGAGGGATTTCACCGCGAGCGTCTTGGCGAGGCCGGGTACGCCCTCGACCAGGATGTGCCCGCGCGCCAGCAGAGCCACGATCATCCGCTCGAGCAGCGGGTCCTGGCCCACGACGGTCTTCTTGACCTCGTACAGCACCTTCTCGATCGGGCCGGCCGAAGCAGGTAGGGCGTCATTGCCGTTCATACGAGCATCCTTCTCTACAACGGTGGGACGGCAGGGCCGTTGCCCTCTCGGCCGGCAGCGATTGCGGTGCCGATCGGAACGGCGAAGCCGATGCCGATGAACGTGCCGGCGTCGGTCGGGTTCGCCAGGGAGACGACGATGCCGACGACCTGACCCTGGTTGTTGATCAGCGGCCCGCCGGAACTGCCCGGGTTGACCGCCGCGTCGAACTGGATGAGGCCCGGTGTGCCGGCCACCTGCCGGTTCAGGCCGGAGACGACACCGGCGCTGGTGCTCATGGACAGCCCGAGTGGGTTGCCGATCGCAACCACCTCGTCACCGACAGCCGTTGCGCCACCGAGCACGGCGGGCACCAACGTCTCGGGAAGCTCCCGTGGCGTGAGCGTGGCAATGTCGGTCGCCTCGTCCGCGTCCGCCACCGTCGCGGTCGTCCGGCTGCCGTCGGCGTAGCTGATCTGGATGGTGGTGGCGGAGGCGACGACGTGCGCCGCAGTCAATATGGTCCCGTCCGAGTTGGCGATCACGCCGGTGCCGACGGCCGATTCCGTCATGCGTGACCCACTGGACGCGCTCGGTCGGCGGGTGGTTTCTATCCGTACGACCGACGGCAGCAGCGTCTGGTAGATGTCGGCGTTGCTCAGCGGTGCGTCCGACATGGACGGGGAGGCCGAGGGTGCCGCGACGGGTGGCGGTGACACACCGACACCGCCACGCCACAGCACCGCGACGGTGATCGCCACGGCCCAGAGCACTCCGGCCGCGACGAACACGTGTCGCCGCGTACGTTCCCGTCGTTTGCGTGGCTGATCGGTCGTGCTCCCTCCGCGGACCGGCTCTGCCGCCGCAGAGCCGCTCACCTCGAGGTCGATCATGCTTCCGACCCTACCGAAAGTACCGAGAAAGAAAACCGAAAGCGACGGCCGGAAACTCTGTCCCGGCGGGGTCGGGGCCGCGCCACCGCCGGTGCTTCGCCGACGTCCCGCGCGCCGGGATGGCTGCACCTACGACACAGTCGTTCAACGGAAGCGAGCGATCGCGTGTGCGTGCATCGTCGGTGCCATCGCCCCGCGGACCCGCGGGCCTGACGTACACGAGGACAACGCCGATGCACGACGTACGAGTGACACACATCGGGGGACCGACGGCCCTCATCGAGGTGGCCGGCTGGCGGATCCTCACGGACCCGACGTTCGACCCGCCGGGTCGCCGGTACGCGTTCGGCTGGGGGACCAGCTCGCGGAAGGTCGCCGGGCCCGTGCTGCGACCCGAGCAGGTCGGACCCGTCGACGCGGTACTGCTCAGCCATGAGCATCACGCGGACAACCTCGACGAGAGCGGCCGGGAACTGCTCACCGGCGTTCCCGTCATCGTCACCACCCGCGCCGGTGCGCGCCGCCTCGGCGGCCGGTCGCGTGGCCTGCGACCGTGGGACGAGACCGTCCTCGAGGCTCCCGGGCGGCCACCGATCACGGTCACCGCGACGCCGTGCAGGCACGGGCCGCCGCTCAGCCTCCCCATCGCGGGGCCGGTCATCGGGTTCGCGTTGCGGTGGGACGGCCAGGAGCACGGTGTGCTGTGGGTCACCGGTGACACCGTCATGTTCCGCGGCCTGCGGGAGGTGCCACGGCGGCTGACCGTCGACACCGTACTGCTGCACCTGGGCGCCGTCAGGTTCCCGGTGACCGGCCGCCTGCACTACAGCCTCACCGGACGCGAGGCCGTCGAACTCTGCCGACTCGTCCGGCCACGCACCATCATCCCGGTGCACTACGAGGGCTGGTCCCATTTCAGCCAGGGCCGAGCGGCGGTCGAGCGGGCGTTCGCGGCCGCACCGGACAGGCTCGGCGACCGATTGCGGTGGCTGCCGGGGCAACCACCGTCAACTCACTGAAGCACCGCCGGAACGGCATCCCGCAGCGTAGTGGCGCAGCACATGCAGCCATCGCTGAAAGGGTTCCATCACATGCCGACCACCCGACGTACCCTGATCGCCGGCTCCGCCGCGGTCGCCACCGGAGCCCTCATCGCGGCTCCGGCGGCGACCGCACACACCAGGCCGGTCACGCCGAAACCGACCGTCGTGCTGGTGCACGGCGCGTTCGCCGACGCGTCCGGCTGGACCGACACCGCCCGGATCCTGCAGCGCGACGGCTACCCGGTCCTCGCGCCGGCGAACCCGCTGCGCAGCGTCTCCGCCGACGCCGCCTACCTGGCCAGCGTCCTGGCCACCGTTCCCGGGCCGCTGGTCCTGGTCGCGCACTCGTACGGCGGCATGGTCATCACCAACGCGGCCCTCGGCAACCCGAACGTCAAAGCCCTCGTCTACGTCGCCGCGTTCGCCCCCGAACAGGGTGAGACCCTGCAGGGACTCCAGCTCAAGTTCCCGGGCAGCAAGCTCGGCGAGGCGGCGCTGGACTTCCGACCGTACCCGACCGCCGACGGCGCCGGCAGCGTCGACGGGTACGTCAAGACCAGCGTCTTCCGCGACGTGTTCGCCGCCGATCTGCCCCGTGCCACGACCGACGTCATGGCCGCCACGCAGCGGCCCGGCGACGTGCACACCCTCCTGGAGCCGTCGGGCGCTCCGGCCTGGAAGGAGATCCCCACCTGGTACCTCGTGGCCCGCAACGACAACCTCATCCCGGCCGCGGCGCAGCGGTTCATGGCGCAGCGGGCCAGCGCCCGGATCACCGAGGTCAACGCCTCGCACGTGGCGATGATCTCGCAGCCGAGGGTCACCGCCGACGTCATCAAGCACGCCGCCCGCTGAGAGGACCCACCATCATGTACGTCACCACCACCGACGGAGCATCGATCTTCTACAAGGACTGGGGTGCCGGCCGCCCGGTTGTGCTGTCGCACGGCTGGCCGTTGAACGCCGACAGCTGGGAGGCACAGGCGCTCTTCCTCGCCGAGCACGGGTTCCGGGTCATCGCCCACGACCGGCGCGGGCACGGCCGGTCGACGCAGACGTGGCACGGCAACGAGATGGACACCTACGCCGATGACCTCGCCACGCTCCTGGACGCCCTGGACCTGCGCGAGGCGACCCTGGTCGGTTTCTCCACCGGTGGCGGTGAGGTTGCCCGGTACATCGGTCGGCATGGCACCGGTCGGGTCGCCCAGGCCGCGCTGGTCTCGGCGGTGCCGCCGTTCATGCTGCAGACACCGGACAACCCCGGCGGGGTCCCGGTTCAGGTGTTCGACGCGATCCGGGCCGGATCCCTCGCGGACCGTTCGCAGACGTACAAGGATCTAGCGGCCGGGCCGTTCTTCGGTGGGGCCGCGTCGCAGGGCGTGCAGGACGCGTTCTGGCTGCAGTCGATGGCCGCCGGCCACCGCAACGCCTTCGAGTGCATCGCCGCGTTCTCCGCCACCGACTTCCGGCCCGACCTCGCCGCGATCGACGTGCCGACCCTGGTCATCCACGGTGACGCCGACCAGGTCGTGCCGTTCGAGGTCGGCGGCATGGCCTCCTCGGCGCTGATCAAGGACGCCCGGCTCGTCGTCTACGCCGGCGCACCGCACGGTATCACCGACACCCACAAGCAGCAGCTCGGCAGCGACCTGCTCGCGTTCCTGAAGGAGTACGACGCATGAGCACGATCGTCCTCATCCACGGCCTGTGGGTCACCCCGCGCAGTTGGGAGCACTGGATCCCGTACTACGAGGCGCAGGGTCACACCGTCGTTGCGCCCGCCTACCCCGGCTTCGAGGTAGAGGTCGAAGCGTTGCGCGCCGACCCGACCCCGATCGCCACCGCCACCGTGCCGCAGACCCTCACGCACCTGGAGAAGATCATCACGGCGCTGCCCGAGCCGCCGATCCTCATCGGCCACTCGTTCGGCGGCACGCTGACGCAGCTACTGATGGACCGCGGGTACGGCGCCGCGGGCGTGGTCATCGACTCGGCCCCGCCGGAGGGTATCCGGGTCACCCCGCCGTCGCAGATCCGTTCCCTGTTCCCGATCCTGAACAATCCCGCGAAGCGGCACCAGGCGGCCGGGTTCACCCCGGCGCAGTTCCACTACGCGTTCACCAACACGCTGCCCGAGGACGAGGCGCTCGCCGCCTACGAGCGGTACGCGATCCCCGCCCCGGGCAGCTGGGTATGGGCCTACGGGCTCATCGCGAACTTCACGCCCGGGCGTCAGGAGACCTGGGTCGACTTCCGCAACGAGCGGCGAGCCCCGCTGCTGTTCATCGCCGGCGGTGCCGACCACATCATGCCGCCGTCGGTGAACAAGTCCAACGCCCACCACTACCAGGCGGCCGGCACCGTCACCGACTACCACGAGTTCCCGGGCCGCTCGCACTGGACGTGCGCCGAACCAGGTTGGGAGCAGGTCGCCGACTACGCCCTGAACTGGGCGTCACAGCACCTCCGGTAGGTGCGCGGTGGCGGTCGGGCGAGCCGGTGCCCGACCGCCACCGGCGGCTGGTGCGTCCGGCGGTCTCGGGCGATACTGGCGGCCCGGGGCATGAGCGAGCACGACGAGAACGGAACCGATGGCAGCGGCACGGCAGGCGGACGTCGATTCGCACGGTGCCGGGCGAGCAGCGGCGTTGCGAGAGGTTATCGCCTACCTGCGTGGGGCTTCGTCCGTCGATTCCGGTTTGTACCTGCAGGGAAGTGCCGGCGTCGGCATGTCGACGGTGCTGTCCAGCGTCGCGGCCCGGGCGCGGCGTCGCGGTCATCGTCCCATCGTGATCAGCGGGTCTCGTGCGGAGCGTGACGTCGCGTTCGCGGGACTGCACCAGATGCTGCACGCGTGCCGGCGCCTGCCCACCGCTCGTCCGCTGGTCGACCTGCTGACGGCGGCCGTCGGGGGGACTGCCGCCGGCCTCGATCCGGCTGCCGGCCTCGACCCGGCGGTGGTGAAGGCCGTCAGATCGCTGCTCGCGGCGATCACCGTGGACGCGCCCGCGCTGGTCGTCGTCGACAACGCCCACCGCCTCGACGCGCAGACGTCCGCGACCATGGCGTCCGCGCTCGCTGGTGCACCCGTGCCCGGCCTGGCCGTCGTGTTGGGCGGGCACCCGGTGGGCGCGGGGGCGTGGCCGTCGCTGCGAACCCGGACGCTGCCCGGTCTACCGGAAGCCGCGGCCCGGCGGCTGCTGCTCGCCCGGGCGCCGGGACTGGACCGGTGGCTCGCCGACCGGATCGTGGACGAGGCCGCAGGCCGGCCGCTCGCACTGGTCGAACTGCCGATCGCCTGGCGCGACCGGTACACACCCGGCGCCGACCTCCTGGAGCAACACTCGCCGCTGACGACACGGCTCGCGCAGTCGCTGCTGGAACAGGTCACCGCGCCGCCCCCGGAGGGCGCTCTCGGCCTGCCGGACGTCCCGGAGGCCGGGGGCAGGCACACCGATCCGCTACTGGCCGCCGCGCTGGCGCGGACGGCGGACCCCGCCGACCCGCCCGCGACCCACCCGGAGCCCGTCGGGCCCATCCAACGCGCCGTGGCCGTGATGCGATCCGGGCAGCGCGACGAGCAGGCCGCCGGAGCGCTCATCGAGGGTGCGAGTGCCGCCGCGGACCTCGGCCGGTTCGAGGTGGCCGCGGCGCTGCTCGACGACATGCCGGAGCGGATCAACCCGATCGACGCCGTCCGCCGCGACCTGATACTCCGCCGGGCCAGCGACGGGACCTGGCCCCGGCTGCCGGCGGAGATGCTGTGCACCGTCGCCGACACCTGCCGCGGCGCCGGCAACCCCGACCTGGCCCTCGATCTCCTCGCCGGGTTCGCCGAAACCGTCACCTGGACCGACCTCGACGAGCCGGACCGCCAGCGGCTTCTCGTTTCGCTCGGCGCCCTCGACCGGCACCGCGCCGACCCACGCCGGCTGCTGGTCGCCGCGACCCTCGCCGGCCACCAAGGCCACGTCGGCGTCGACGCCAGCAGGCAGGCGGGGCTGGCGCTGCGGCGGCTGGGCCACCTCGAGCCCGCCATCGCGTACCTGGAACCCGTCGTCGCGACGCTGACCCGGCAGCGCCGCATGGGCCTGCTGGTGCCGGCCGCGGCAGCCCTCGCCGACGCACAGCTGTTCCTCGGCCGGTGGAACGACGCCGACCGGCACCTGCGGGCCGCGACCGATGCAGCGGAGCGCACCGGCCAGGTTGTGTGGCTGGCGTACCTGCAGGCGACGGCAGCGCTGCTGCACGCCTGGCGCGGTGATCTCGACACCGCCCGCGGCGCCGCCGACGCGGCCGAGTTGGCGGTGGGGGACCGGCCGGTGTGGCCGGTACGGCTGCGGGTGGCGGCCGCCCGGGGGATCGCGCTGATGACCGAGGAACGCTTCGCCGAGGCGTGCGTGGCAATGGAACCCGTGATGGTCGGCCCGAGCGTTCGTGCGTACACGATCGACCTTGCCGTCGTCGCGACCCTCCACGCGGAGGCCGCCAGCCGCGGCCGGCCACGACCCGAGCGCCAGTTGCCGGACAACCTGTCACCCGACGGCGAGGCGCACCGCCTGTACGCACGGGCGCTGCTGCAACCACTCAAGGCGACGTTCACCGACCTGCTCGAGCGGACCGGGCGGCTGCCGTGGCTACGGGCGCGGGTCCAGCTCACCTACGGGTCATGGCTGCGGCGTGACCGGCGCGTCGGCGAGGCACGTGAGCAGCTGCACGCCGCCCGTGCCGGGTTCGCCGCGCTGTCCGCCCGGCACTGGTCCGACCGCACGGAGCAGGAGCTGCGCGCGGCCGGCACCGACCAGCGCCGAGGGCTGCTCACACCGCAGGAGCTCGCGGTCGTCAAGCTCGCCGCGACCGGTCTGTCCAACCGCGAGATCGGTGCGCGGCTGGACCTGTCGGCACGCACCGTCGAATCGCACCTCGCTCGGGCCTTCCCGAAACTGTCGATCAGCTCCCGCCACCAGCTCCCCGCCCGCCTGTACGAGCTGACATGACCGACCTGTTCGGCAGGGCGCACGAGGTTGGTGTGCTCGACGGCCTGATCGCCGGTGCGCGCCAGGGCGGCGGGTCGTTGCTGCTGCGCGGTGACGCCGGCGTCGGCAAGTCGGCACTGCTGCGCGCGGCCACCGCGATCGCCGACCGCCACGGACACCTGGTGCTGACCGCCGGCGGCGCCGACGGTGACGCGGCCCCCTACGTCAGCTTCCGCCGGATCCTGCCACCCCGGATGATCGACGCCGCGGACCTGCCGCCCGCCCAACGCGCCGCACTGCTCGCGGCGACCCGTACGGACGACCCCGCCGCCGTCCCCGAGCCGTTCCTGGTCGGCATGGCCGCCCTGACCGTCCTCACCGACGCCCCCGAGGACCGGCCGATCACGCTCATCGTCGACGACGCCCATTGGCTGGACGCACACTCCCGCGCCGTGATCGCGTTCCTCGGCCGCCGGCTCGCCGCCGACCCGGTGCTGCTGATCGTGGCGACCAGACCCGTCGACGACCCCGCCACCGCCCTCGACGCGACCACGACCCTCACCGTGCCGCCGCTGCCTGCCGACGCCGCGACCGCACTGCTCGACTCGGTCGCCGCCGGCCTGGACCCGCTCGTCCGCGGCCAGATCCTGCACGCCGCCCGCGGCAACCCCTTGGCACTGACCGAACTGCCCCGCACCTGGGCCAGCACGGCACCCCCCGCCGCGACCATCCCCGTCGGCGACCACATCCGGTCCAGCTTCGCCGGCAGCTACCGCCGCCTGCCACCGATCAGCCGCGACGTCCTGCTGATCGCCGCCCTGGACGAACACTCCGCCACCACGGAGATCCTCCACGCGGCCGAACTCTTCGCCGGCCGACCGATCCCGCACGGCGCCCTGAGCCCGTCCGCGTCGGCCGCCCTGATCACGGTCTCCCGTACCGACGTCGTCTTCCGCCACCCGTTGGTACGGGCAGCCGTCATCGAATCCGAGGACGCCGAACGTGTGCGGGCCGGACACCACGCCCTTGCCGTTGCCCTGGAACGCTCGGATCACCGCCGCGCCCTGACCCACCGGGCCCAGGCCGCCCACGGCACGGATGACATCCTCGCCGCTGACCTTGCCGCCGCCGCTGAGGAAGGCCGCCACCGCGCCGAGACGACGACCGCGATCTGGCTCATGGAACGCGCCGCCGGCGTCACCACCGACCCGAGTCTGCGCGGCCACCGGCAACTGATCGCCGCCACCTGGGCGTACGAGCTCGGCGACCGCCGTACCGTCGACCGGCTGGTCACCCGCGCCCGCGCCGAGCCCCTGACCCCGCTCGACCAGATCCGCGCCGCGTGGCTCGCCGAGATCTTCACCGGGCACGGCACCGACATCCTTGCCCTGCACCGCGACGTGCAGCTCGCCCGGGACGCCGGCGACCTCGAACTTGCCTGGAACGTCCTCATGTCCATCGCCTCCCGCTGCTACTGGGCACCACCGGACGAGCCGACCCGGCAACTGCTCGCCGCCACCGCGCAGGCGCTGCCCGTCGCCGGGTCCGAGTACCGCCTGGTCTTCGCCCTGTCCGGCATCGACCAGGTCAGCCACACCGCCCGCATCCTCGCCGAATGCCGCCGCGCCCTGACCCGGGACGTCCCGGACGCCAACGCCCTACGGATGTACGCGATGAGCGCGGTCGTCGTCGGCGACGCGCTCGTCGCCCGGACGTTCGGCGACGAGGCCGAGCGCCTACTGCGCGCCCAGGGCCGCCTCGGGCTCCTGCCGCACGTCCTGCTCACCCGCATCCAGGCAGACTGGTCCATCGGCCACTGGGACCGCGCCCGGACCGCCCTCGACGAGGGCCGCCGCCTCGCCGCCGAGACCAGCCAACCAACCTGGCGCAACTCGGCCCGCCTGAACGAGGCTCGCCTCGCCGCCCTGACGGGCTCGTTCGAACACCTCGCGCGAACCTTGGCCGAGATCGACGCCGAGGCGCTCGCCCAGGGCACCACCAGTTTCCTGCCCCGCGTGCAGGTCGTGCGCGGCACGGCGTTGGTGGCCCGCGGCAGGTACGAGCACGGGTTCGACGTGCTCCGGCGCGTCTTCGATCCGCAGGATCCGTTGTACGACCCCCGCAGCACCTTCCCCGCGATCATGTTCCTGGCCGACGCCGCGGTGCACACCGGCCGCGGTTCGCCCGCGCTGGAGCTCATCGACGGGGTTCGCCGGCTGCTCGGCCCGACCCCACCGGTCGACTTCCGGGTCGTGGACGCCTACGCCAGCGCGGTCCTCGCCGACAGCGAAGCGTCCTTCCTGGCCGCGTTGGAGGGCGAGGCAGCTCATTGGCCCTGGGTGCTGGCGCGGCTCCGGCTGGCGTACGGCACGTTGCTCCGCCGGCGTCGTAGGGACGCCGATGCGGTGCCGTACCTGCAGTTGGCCCTCGCCGGGCTGTCTCGGATGGGTGCGCTGCCCTGGGTGGAACAGGCCCAGCAGCAGTTGCGCGCCGCCGGCGCCCATACCTCCCAACCGGGCGTGGTGCCGCAGCAGGTGCTGAACGCGCAGGAACTGCAGATCGCCACTCTGGCCGCCACCGGCCTCAGCAACCGCGAGATCGGCACACAACTGTTCCTGTCCCCACGGACGGTCGGCTCCCACCTGTACCGCATCTTTCCGAAACTCGGTATCACCTCCAGGGGACAGCTGACCGCCCTGCTGAACACGACGTCGGCCAACTGACGTTCGCGGCCGGTGGGACTCGGCGCGGTGGTACGCCGGACCGAGCACGGCATCCCGCACATCCTCGCCCGCGACATCTACCACACCTGGGTCAACCAGTCCCGAACGGTGGAGCGGCTACTGGCCGGCCCACCGCCGATCGGGCCGTCGTCGCAGGCTCGGGAGCTGGTCCGGGGGTACGCCGCAGGCTACAACCGGTACCTGGCCGAGCGGACCGTAGCGGGGCTGCCGGATGCGGCCTGCCGCGGGGCGGGGTGGGTACGGCCGATCACGGAGCTGGACGTGTGGCGGCGGGCGTACCAGATCGCGGAGCTCAACGGCGGCGAGGCCGCCAGCTACGCGATCGCGAGCGCCGCGCCACCCGGAACCGCGGCCGACCCTGCCCTCGTGCCGGCCGCGGACGCGTCGCCCCGCACACCGACGGGTGCGTCGCACTCACCCCGCACCCCGGCAGGGTTGGCCAGCAACGCCATCGGGATCGGCCGGGCGGCGTCGGCCGGCCGCACCGGACTGCTCTTGGCCAACCCGCACCTGCCATGGAACGGTGACCTGCGCCTGTACCAACCGCACCTCACCATTCCCGGCGAGCTCGACGTCAGCGGTGCCGGGTTCTACGGCCTGCCGGTGGTGAACATCGGCCACAACGACCGGCTGGCCTGGAGTCATACCGCGTCGACCGCGCAGACCACGACGATGTCCCGGCTCACGCTCGTCCCCGGTGACCCGACCAGCTACCTGTTGGACGGCCGGCCGCGTCGGATGGAACAGGCCACGGTCCGGGTCACTGTGCCGCGGGCCGACGGCCAGCTCGGTCAGGTCAGCCACAAGGTCTACCGAACACCGGACGGCCCGATCGTCGCCGGCGGGTCGGTGCCCTGGTCGCAGGAGCACGCGTACGCGATGCGCGACGCGAACGCCGGCAACCTGCGTGTCCTCGACCAGACGCTGGACATGGGCCG
Organism: Micromonospora sp. NBC_01796; assembly: GCF_035917455.1. Lineage (NCBI taxonomy): Bacteria > Bacillati > Actinomycetota > Actinomycetes > Micromonosporales > Micromonosporaceae > Micromonospora > Micromonospora sp. NBC_01796. The sequence goes on from NZ_CP109078.1 coordinate 5,976,536, forward strand.
TTCCCGCGACGTGACCCGGCTACACGAGTCGTTGACCCGGCACCTCGGCATCCCGTGGGCGAACACGATCGCCGCCGACGCCGACGGCGCCGCGTACTTCAGCGGGGTGCAGGTTGTCCCGCACGTCAGCGACGAGCTGATCGGCCGCTGCGGCAGCAGGACCGAGTACGGCGAAATCGTCCTCGACGGCAGCCGCTCCTCCTGCGGTTGGGGCAGCGACGCGGACGCGGTGGCTCCCGGCCTCCTCGGTCCGGGCCGGCTGCCGACGCTGACCCGTACCGACAGTTTCAACCTCATGACCGACGAGTGGGAGCCGGCTTCGGGTGAGTCGCTGCCGGACGTGGCGCACGGGTCGTCCTTCATCATGGCCGTCGAGCTCACCGCGGCCGGGCCGCGTACCCGCACGCTGCTCACGTACGGCCAGTCCAGCAACGTGGGCTCGCCGTACCGCACCGACCAGGCCCGCCGGTACTCGGCGAAGCGGTGGGTCACCGAACGGTTCACCCCGGCCGAGATCACCAGTGACCCGGCGCTGAGGGTCCGCACGCTCCGCCGTTGACCGACCGAACGGTCCACATCGGTGTCGGTGTCTGCCCGTTGTACGGGCGGACACCGCACCCAACCCTGGTCCGGGCCGGATCCGAAGATCGTCTGCTCCCGATACCAGCGGAAATCGGCCCCGGACCGGTCTATCTCGGCAGCCAGGTGCGATTCGGTCGGCGCCGCGGCGGCTTCGCTGCTCGGGCCGTCTTGTTAGGGTCAACCACGGTCGCTGAGTGTGTCAGGAGTCCATGGTGTCCTTTACCTTTGTCACCGCGGCGCGGATACCAATGCCACGGACGGGCTTCGACTCGTGGCTTGACGTTCCGATAGCGTCCGCGGCGGTCATCGAAAACCCGGCTGACATGTTCGTCGGCTGGTACTGGGGTGACCGTGAGGGGCAAGCTGACTGGACGGACGCCGAGACCGACCTGACTCCCCGCGAGCTCCTCGCCGGGCGGGTTGCTGCCAGTTGCGCTGTGAACGGCGACGGGGTGCTCACCGTGCTGCGGTACCGGGATGGCGCACTGGAGGCGTATCTGTGGACGGTTGGTTACCCCGGAGTCTGGGAGACAGCCGCGCGGCGGCTCTTGCTGATGCTGGCCGGCGCCGGTGCGGTCAAGGACGACGGCCCGGACGGCTACGTCCTGTTCTGGGAGGACGCTGCGGGCATGCTGCCCCGACGCGATCAGGATTCACCGTTGGCACTGCTGACGGTGAACAACAGCCGGGTACGTTTCGTCGGCAAGCGGCCGCTGGCCGATCTGCTCGCGGAGCCTGAGCCCGTCGAGGACGCGTTCGCCGAACTGGCCGAGGCTCTCGACGAGGATCTCGATGTCGAGGATGCGCAGGATTCCGTCGCCCCGCTCGACCCGCGGTACATCGAATCCGCCGTACTGAACTCCGCGCGTTAGACGTACTCAGATCGGTCTGTTCGGATATCCGCCCCACGTGCGGGCCTTCACCGATGCGCGGTCAGTCGGTGACCCAGTTCATGTGTTCGATCCAGTGGTCGAGTAGCGCCCGATCGCCGTGCACCTCCAGGGTGGGAGCCGCATCCAGCGGGCGACGCCTGCTGAGCACGAGCAGTAGTTCGGCGGCTGAGCCGCGTACCGCGACGTCCGCCTTGGTGTGCGTGCGCTCCAGGACGACCATGTCCGGTTCCCGGCGTGCCACCCACTCCCCGGATGCGTCGGTGGCGTGGAAATGCAGGGTCTGGCCCGCGCCGCGCATCGCATCGGCGAAGTCCGGCCTGTTCTCCCAGTAGCCGCGGGACGTCATCGTGTCCAGCCAGTCCTCGATTGCCGCAACGGCGGGCTCCGGCGCCAGCTCGTACCGCAAACCGAGCGCCGCCGCCGCGTCGGCGCGATGCACGCAAGCCTCGCCGAGCAGTCGACGCGACCAGAACGGCACGCCCGCGTCGCCGCCTGACGGATCCCACACCGGTGTGTCGTCGGCGACCGATTCGAACGCCTGCTTCGCTTCGGCCGCGGCGTCGGTCAGCCAGACGCGCCACTGGGCCGAATCGGTCGGGGCTGGAACGTAGCCGGCGAAGGCCCTGCTCGGCTCGGTCAATCGCTCACCCACGAGCATTGTCACCATGTGCTGTGTCGCGCCGACATGGTCGACCAGATCGGCCAGGGTCCACTTCGGGCATGTCGGTACCGGGGTCGCCGCGTCCCTGCCGTGTACCCAGTCGGCGAACGTGCTCGTCTGTTCGACAACAGCATTCAAATAGGTGGACGTGTCCATCGCTGCACCTCCAAGTGCTCCGTCGATACTTGCTGAAAATACGTCATGCGGCCGGGCCGTGGGCGGTCGTCCGATACGAAAAGAGCTTCGGTACGAGCGAAGGTGAATAGCCCGCAGCTTCGCCGAAGGCCCACCCTGCCTGTATTTCTCGTCGCCGCGACCGCCACGTCATCGACTCCGGCCACCCCCGCCGATCATCTACCCGCGCCGGGACATCTCCGGTCCCGTGGCGCTCGACGTGAAACCGCGCCACCGTGTCCGGAGGGTGAGGACGCCCGTCAGAGGTCGCTGCCCGGACGGCATGTTCGCGCAGGTGATAAAGCGCTACGGGTACGCCGGAAAGCCTCTCCAGCTCGCCGTGGACGTTCTACGGCTTGCGCGCCACACCGCAGTACTGGTTCACGTCGATGTCGGGGGTGTCTGGTCCGGGACGCCATCGTGAGCAGGGCACCACGCCGGGTGGGAGCAGCTCGAGGCCGTCGAAGAAGCGTGCGATCTGGGTGGAGCTGCGGTAGCCGATCTTCGGTGTGCCGTGCTCGTTCCAGAACCCCACGATGTCGTCGGCCTCGGCCCGGTTGATGTCGTGACACCCGTGTGCGATGGCCAGGTAGCTGCCCGACGGCAGCGCGTCGACGAGCCGCTGCACAACCTCTCGTGCCTCGTCGTCGTCGAGGATGAAGTGCAGGATCCCCAACAGGGTGATCGCTACCGGCTGGTCGAAGTCCAGGGTGCGACGGGCTTCGCGCAGGATCGTGTCCGGGTCGCGCAGGTCGGCCTCGATGTAGTCGGTGGCGCCCTCGTCAGAGCCGGTCAGCAGGGCACGGGCGTGCACGAGTACGAGTGGGTCGTTGTCGACGTAGACGATGCGGGATTCCGGGGCGATGGACTGAGCGACCTGGTGGGTGTTGTCCGCCGTGGGTAGGCCGGTGCCGATGTCCAGGATCTGGCGGACTCCCTGCTCTGCGACGAGGTGATGAACCATCCGGCGCAGGAAGGCGCGGTCTTCGACGGCCAGGTCGATGATCTGCGGTAGGCGCCTGGCGATCTCGTCACCGGCTGCTCGATCAGAGGCGAAATTGTCCTTACCGCCGAGCCAGTAGTTCCACAACCGTGCCGAGTGCGGCACGGAGGTGTCCAGTTCCTGCTCTGCCCGACGATCTTCCACGGCTTGTTCCCCCGACCCGTTGAACGTCTATGGCGAGACATCCTCCCATAAGCAAGGTGATCCTCGATCGCCCTGAACCAGCTCACCGGCCATGAGGACGGTTTGAGCTGATGGGCTGCTCGGTCGGCGGCCCGAGGCTCTGTCGCGGCGGTCAGGTTGGCTGTCGCGAGCCGTGGATCTGGACGAGTCCGTCGACACCGCGGAGGAAGGTCTCGCAGATCAGGACCGGGTCGAACAGGCAGCCGGCCGCCATGGCGCCGTCCCGAAGCATGACGAAGTGCTGCGCGGCCCGCTCAGCCTCGGTCTCCTCGATGCTCGCCATCAGGGTGCTGATCGTCTCGAGGAACCATCGCCGATGGCCGAGTACGGCTTGATGCACGGGATGGGCGGGGTCGGGGTACTCGGCGACGGCGTTCAGGAAGGCGCATCCGCGGAAGCCGGGGGACTGGATGCCTGCGGCGATCGACGCCGCAACGGCCCGGACCGTGTCGCTCGCCGATGTGCCTGCGTCGATGGCCGTTTCCACCTGGCTACGGATGCCGTGGTCGGCGGCCTGGAGGTAGGCGAGGACAAGGTCTTCCTTGCCGGGGAAGTGCCGATAGAAGGTGGCCCGGGTCACCTTCGCCTCGGCGATGACCCGGTCGACGCCGACCGAGTGGATCCCCTCCGCGTAGAAAATCCTGCTCGCCGTGGTCAGGAGCCGGAGTCGCGCCTCGGATGGCCGGGCTTCGGTCTCGGTACGCGCCATGGGAACGAGTGTAGCGACAGAACGTTCGGTCTTGCCGTTTGTTGCGTCACGTTCCTGATCCACAGGGTCCAACGAGCATCCCCGTACAGGGGCCGAACCGTCCGGAGTTTCGCGTTCCGTGTGAGGTGCGCCGTAGATAGAACGTTCCGTCTTGACATCTCGAAGCGGGGTTGTCATAGTCGGGATCAGGCAGAACGTTCGTTCTTCCTGAGTGATGTTCCGATCGCGGCACCCGCTGGACCCAGTCCCTCAGCAACCACCGAAAGGTTGACCATGACCACCCTTGCCGCTTCCGGCATCTCGACGACGGCGTCCGCCCTGCGGCGGCTGTACTTCGGTCGCTTCGCGTTCGCCATCGTCTGGGCGCTCGTGACGCTCCCGCTCGCCAAACACCTCAATCCGCTCACCGTCACGCTGCTCGTGATCTACCCCCTGTTCGACGTGGCTGCCGCCATCGTCGACGTCCGCGTGTCGCGGGCCACCGGATCACCCACCCTGCTGTACGTGAACGTTGCGGTCAGCCTGCTCGCCGCGGTCGGCCTGGCCATCGCAGGTGCCTCCGGCATCCCGGCGGTCCTGCGCGTGTGGGGCGCCTGGGCGGTCGTGGCCGGTTTGGTCCAGCTGATCGTGGGCGTCACCCGCCGCAAGATGGGCGGCCAGTGGCCGATGATCATCAGTGGTGGCATCTCCGTGCTTGCCGGTGGGTCGTTCTTGGCCGCTGCCTCCGCGGACAACCCGGTGTTGACCAACGCGATCGGCTACGCCATCCCCGGAGCCATCTTCTTCCTCATCGCGGCCATCCGACTCGGCCGCGCAGCGAGGGGGAACTGACATGGAAAACACCACGTACGACGCCATCGTCATCGGCGCGGGACGGTCGGGGAGAACGTCGCCGATCGAGTCGTGCACGGTGGTCCGACCGCCGCCGTAGTCGAGCGGGAACTGGTCGGTGGTGAGTGCTCCTACTGGTCATGCCGACCGAGGCGTTGATGCGCAGCGCGACCGTGCTCCGTGCGGCTCGTCAGCCGCCCGGTGCTCGCGAGGCGGTGATCGGTGACCTGGACGTGGCGGCCGTGGTGTGCCCTCGGGACTTCTTCGCCGCGCACTGGAAGGATGACGACCAGGGTGCGTCCGTCCCGAACGTCGCTGGTCTGCGCGAGGCCGCACCGTTCGCCTGTGGTCGCGCTGCGCTCGCTCATCGTTCGCTTCCCGCGAGCGCCAACGGCAGGAGCCGCTCCCAGTAGAGGTCGGCGAGCCGTTTCCGGTTCGAAGGATCGGCGGCGTCCCCGCTCGGCGACACGACATGGTCGTCCTCGAGGTAGGAGCCGGAGGGGACGTCGGCGACTGCGGCGTGGAGCACCCGGGCCGCGCCCCGGGTGGGGGGACCGCCGATCCGGCCCATCATCGCGGCGCTGAGCGGCGTGTCGTTGAGTCCGGGGCAGAGGGCGACGACACTGACCGGCATCGACCGGAGTTCCTCCGCGAGCAGCGACGACCACGTCACCATCGCGAGCTTCGCTCGTGCGTACGCGGCCACCGGCGAGTAACCGTGCGCCAGGTCGATGTCGTCGAAGTGGAACCGCTCGACGCGGTGCGCGGACGACCCCACGTTCACGATTCGTGCGCCCTCGGCCAGCGAAGGCACGAGCAGCCGCGTCAGCAGCGCGGGCGCGAGTGCGTTGACCTGCAGCGTCCGCTCGTATCCAGCCGTCGTGACGATGCGCTGCGGGGCGCCCGGGACCCCGGCATCGTTGATCAACAGGTCGATCGTCGACACGAGCGACCTGATCGAGCGGGCAGCCTCGACGACCTGGGAGAGGTCGGCGAAGTCGGCCTCGACGTAGTGGACCTCGGCAGGGCCGGACCTGCGGATCTGCGTGAGAACCTGTCGCACCCGTTCTTCCGGCTCGGGCCCGAGCACGATGAGCGTCTCGGAGCTTCGCGCCAGCCGGTGGGCTGCCGCTTCGCCGATGCCGCTCGTGGCGCCGGTGAGCACGACCGTGCCGAACCGCTCCCCGGTAGTCTTCACAGCGCGTATCCCCCTGAGACCTGGATGTCCTGCCCGGTGATCCACGCGGAGTCGTCCGAGGCGAGGAACGCGATGACCCTGCCGATGTCCTCGGGCTCGCCCACGCGGCCGAGTGCGGTCCTGGCGGCCATGCCCTCGATGATCTCGGGGTACTTCTCGAACGCGTCGTCGCCGATGCGGGTGCGAGTCGGTCCGGGGGCGATCGAGTTGACGCGGATGCCTCGCGGGCTCAGCTCTTTTGCGAGGAATCGGGTGGCGATCACCAGACCGCCCTTCATCGCCGCGTACCCCGAGTAGCCGGCCTCGGTGTCACCGGGACGTACCGAGCTGCTTGAGGTGTTGATGATCGAGCCCCCGTCGTGGATCAGCGGCAGGAGCGTCTGCGTGAGGAAGTACGGCCCGCGTAGGAGCACGCGGTAATACTGGTCGAATGCCTCCTCGCTCATGTCCTCGAATGCGCGACCGCCACCGAAACCGGCGTTGTTGACGAGCGCGTGGATCTTGTCGGTGCCCCATTCGTCACGGAGGACACGCGCGAGCTCGCTCCTGAACGCGGGAAAGGTTTCGCTTTGTCCGATGTCGAGAGGCAACGCGACTCCCCGGCCGCCGTTGTCTCGAATCCTGGAGACCGTTTCTGCTGCGCCATCGGGACGGGAGTTGTAGGTAACGACCACTCCCATACCGCGTGCCGCGATCTCGATCGCGGCACTGCGCCCGATGCCGGCGCTCGCGCCGGTCACCACGGTTACTGCTTGACTGGCTGTCGTTGTGTTCATGCTTATAGCAAAACGCGACAGCCAACCGATGTGTTAGGGGAATCCTCGCGACTCCTTGCCCAATCCTCGCTTCGTCGCCAGAATCCTGCTCCGACGCAGGGGCCGGAGAGCGTCGTCGGGCCCCACCCGGGCCGGTCGCAACGCCCGCCCAACCGCGAGACGCCGCCGGCGCCGATGGCCGATCCAAACCACGAGCCGGGTACGCCGAGGAAAGCTCCGCCGGGGCATGATCAGCGAATATGCGCGGGCAGCGTGGCCAGAACCGGGTTTGCGAGCGGCACCGGGCGCAGTACGCCGCCGGGATCTGCTGATCCAGCGGGGCGAGGTCACGCCCCGCTGGCGCCGGTCAGCTCTGCGACGGCTTCGGGGTCGGGGTCTTACCCGAGGCGGTGGGTGTGGGGTGGGCGTACGCGACGGCGAGGCGGAGGGCGACGAGGACCTGGACGGGCTGGTCGACGGGAACGGGTTGTCGGTCGGGTAGAAGGTCGGGTTCCCGCTCGGCGTGGGTTGGCCGGACGAGCAACTACCGGCGGGCGCCCACTTCTCGGGCGCGTGGGCCGGAGCGAGCCCGCCGGACGAAAGGTGCGAGACCTTCGCCCGGTAGATGTTTTCGCCGAATTGGACAGAGTTGTCGATGTAGTACCAGACGCTGCCGATCCACTGTGGCAGGCTGCTGCAGTAGCTCGCCGGGCCGGCCTGCGCCTGGATCGTCGGCGTGAGGATCGGCGCGGCCATCGCGGCCACCGTTGCGCCGATGACCAGGGTGATTGTCTGACGTCGAGACTTCATCAGATCCCCCTGTACATCTAGTTGATCATGGTCAGGGGCGATGCTACCAACCGTCCATAATGGACGTTAGATCTTTGACTGGACGAACCGTCAATGGTGGGCCAGGCACCCGCCGTCCGTCAGTCGATCGCGGTTACGAGCTGGAGTCCTGTCGCGGCGAGGTCGAGGAGGGGATCCGGAAGGGGTGGCGCTCCACGGGGGTGATGTTCGTGTCGACGCGGTGACTCGTACGCCTCGGGCTGCCTGCGTGGTACGCGCGTCGAGCTGCCTCGGGGTCATATCGGACCAGCGGTCGCCGTCCGGACGCGGCACTGCTGGACGTCCGTTGACACACGCGTTCGACACGCCGGTAACTGCGTGACTCGATCCGATTGCTGAACGTAGGCTTCCTGGGCATGGTTCCCCTCGCTGAGGCCGGAGCCGCCCCTCCGCCAATGCCGGCTTCCTCCGGCGATGTGCCGGGTGATTCACCCTGTCCGAGGTTGTTGCCGCCCGTGCTGCCCCCGAGTTCCGCTGCTGCTCAAGGAGGTCGTGTGGAGACTGTGATCCGCCCTCATCAGTCCTCGGACCAGGACGGGAGGACCAGCGATACCGACGAGTTGGTGTTGCCGGAACTGGAGGATCCCGACTGGATGCATCACGCCCGTGAGGTCGCCCATACGAGCTTCTGGGCGGTGGCCCGCCGCCTGCCCCACCTGGTCCGGGAGGCGATCGGGGTGGCGTGGGCGACCAGCCGTCGGGACACGATCGCCTCGATCGGGCTGAATATCGCCGCCGGGGTGATGACCACCTTCGGGCTGCTGGCCACGACGAGCGTGCTGACCCAACTGTTCGCCGCCGGCCCCACCCCCGACCGGGTACGCGCCGCCCTTCCGGCGCTCCTGGTCGCCGCGGCGGCGGTGATGGCGAAGGGTGGTCTGACGATCGCCGCCGGGTGGGCTCAGGCCCGGCTGATGCCGCAGATCAACTACCGGGTGGAGCTGCGGATGTTCGAGGCGACCACGGCGGTTGACCTGGCCGCGTTCGACGATGCCGGTTTCGCCGAGGAAATGGACCGGGCACGGGACCGGGGCATGCGTGAGGCCGCCTCGATCGTCGACAACACCGTCAACCTCATCACCGGTGTCGTCGGTGTGCTCGCGACCGCCGTCGCGGTCGCCGTCATCCAACCGATTCTGCTGCCCTGCCTCCTGCTCGCGGCCGTGCCAGAGGCGGTCACCGCGGTACGGATCGCCCGCCGCCAGTACCTGAACCTGCTGGCCCGGATCACCCGACGCCGACGGATGTGGATGCTCGCCACCCTGATGGCCAACCGGCACACCGCCGCCGAGATTCGCTCGTACCAGATGCGGGAGTTCCTTCTCGGCGAGTACCGACGGATGATGAACGCCGAAACCCGCGCCGATCTCGACCTGGTCCGTTCCCAGACCACCACCCGCCTTTTCGGAGCCTCCGTCGCGGGGCTGGCCAGCTTCGCGGTGTACGGCGTCCTCGGTGGGCTGCTTCTCGTCGGCTGGGTCGCCCTCGCCGCCGCCGCGACCGCGCTGCTGGCGTTGCAGACCGCCCACTCCAGTCTGGGCATCGCGGTGTTCGCGACGAACTCGCTGTACGAGGACGCCCTCTACTACCAGGACTACCGCGATTTTCTCGCCCGCGCCCACGGCCGCACCCGGCCATCAGACGGCCAGCCCGTCGACGGGTTCGACACCATCGAACTCGACCGGGTCAGCCTGAGCTATCCGGACACCGACACCCCGGCCGTGGACGAGGTCAGCCTGACCGTCCGGCGCGGCCAGGTGGTCGCCCTGGTCGGCGAGAACGGCTCCGGCAAGACCACCCTGGCCAAGCTCATCGCCGGTCTGTACCACCCCAGTTCCGGCGTGATCCGCTGGGACGGGACCGACACCGCAGATCTCGACCACCACAGCCTCGCCTCACACGTCGCGGTGATGACCCAGGACTGGTGGAAGTTTCCCTTCACGGCGAGGCAGAACATCCTCATCGGGCGGCATGACGGGCCGGTGAACAGGCCGGGCCCGAGTATGGAGGACGCCGCTCGGGCCGCCGCCGCGCACGACATGATCCTCGACCTGCCCTACGGCTACGACACCCTGCTCGACCGCGAGTTCAAGAACGGCCATGACCTGTCCGGTGGCCAGTGGCAACGCCTCGTCGCCGCCCGCAGCCTCTACCGCGACGCCCGACTGCTGGTCTGCGACGAACCCTCCGCCGCCCTCGACGCCCGCGCCGAACACGCGATGTTCCAGCACCTGCGCCGCCACCCCGACCGTCTGATCGTCCTGATCACCCACCGGCTCGCCAACGTCCGCCACGCCGACCAGATTTACGTCATGCGCGAGGGCAGACTCGTCCAACAGGGCAACCACGACGACCTGATGGCCCAGGACGGGCTCTACCGTGAACTGTTCGACCTGCAGGCCGCTGGCTACCTACCGGAGTCCGCGCCATGACCCGAAACCAAAGCTGCCGTGAGCGCGTGCGCCGGTCTGGAACGATGCCCAGGCCGAGGCGACCACAGGGGGAGTCCTGAAGGCCGAGGGTGAGCGGCGACATCCTGATCTACGGTAGCGTCGCACTGGTCGGGATGGCTGCTGTACAACGAACTCGTCGACGAACTGCGCCTGGCCACCTATTCCGTTGTGATGGTGGTGGCGTGCGCCTCTTCGAGGAGTCGGACGAGCCGGCGGTCCTCCGCCTGATCGGCGCGCAGCCGTTCGACTCGGGCGTGGTCGTGCTGACCTACGCACCCACCGGAGGACAAGCTCGTCGGGTGGGGGCAGGAGCCCGGCGCCCTGGGTGGTGAAGGGTAGGAGCGGGGCGGCACTCGACCCTTGGCTACGACACGTCTCATAGACCCGCTTTCCCATGAACAGTGACGGAGGAAAGACCGTGAACGACGACGTCACCCAGTACATCAACAAGACCCAGCCGTGGCAGATCGACGTATGTGAAAAATTACGCGCGATGATCGACCAAACCGTGCCAGGCGTGGAGGAGCGGCTTCAGTACGGCAAGCCGCACTACACCAAGAACGGCCACTACGCGGCCGTCATAGCGGTAGCGAAGTCCAAGGTCTCGTTCATGGTGTTCAACGCAACGGACATCCCCGAGGTCAAGGGATTCCTCCGGGCAATGGGCAACGGTGAACGGAAAACCGTCGATATCACAGAGGGGCAGGACGTCGACTACGGCGCGCTCGCCAGCATCCTGGGAAAGACCACGGCTGCCTTGTAGTTGCCGGCGTTTCTGCCGTGACACGGTCTGGAATCTGACCTGCTGCGCGCATTCGACGGCGTGGTTGACCGGGCCGATGAGAAGACGGTGGCCCGCTGTGTGGCGGTCCGTTACGGTGATGGTGACCCATGCGCCAGGCTGCGGCGGGCGCATGGGATCGCCCCGCTCCTGAGCACAGGGCCATCGGCCGACCGCTGCTGCCGCCGATCGCGCGCGACGCCAGGCCGAGATGGCAGAACGCTGCGGTGTCCACCCAGACAGCTCCTGGGGCTGGTAGTGCCTGGCCATTTCTTGGTGCGTGTTCGTCACGTACCGCGTCGCGCGTCGGCACCGGGCGGCCGACGGGCGAAAGTGGGGCTCCGGGCGGGATCGAGGGATCTCGGTGGCCCCGCCCAGCCAAGCGTTGTCAGTCGACGTGGTCGGCCGGCGCCTCGCACGGCAGCCGAGCCGAGCCGCGTAGTCTCCCTGATCCAGAGCCCGCCAGCAACAGACCGACCTCCTCGCCGACACCGGCATGACCCTCGACCCCGAACTACCGTGACGACCCGAACTTCAACCTTTCGAGTCGGTAGCATCGCCGGCATGGCAACGCGGCTTGTTCAGGTCAACATGAAGGCTCGGGACGACTCCGCGTTGGGCGCTTTCTGGGCGGCGGCGCTCGGTTGGGAGGTCTCCAGCGAGGGACCCGGCGTGACCAACCTCGAACCCGAGGGCTTCGTCTACCCCGACGCCGTCGCCGTCTGCCTCGACCTGGTCGTCTCCCCGGAACCCAAGACGGTGAAGAACCGCGTGCACGTCGACCTCGCCACCACCTCGGCAGCCCAGCAGGCGGAGATGGTCACGCGGCTGAAGGATCTCGGCGCGACACCCGCCGACGTAGGCCAGGGCGACGTCCCATGGACGGTCATGGCCGACCCGGAGGGCAACGAGTTCTGTGTGCTGGACCCCCGACCGCTCTACCGGGACACCGGGCCGATAGCCGCGGTAGTGGTCGACTGCGCGGATCCGCGGGCGATGGCCCGCTTCTGGGGCAGTGCCATGGACTGGATCCTGCACGAGGTGACCGATCACGACGCGGTACTGCGCTCCGCCAAGGGCGTCGGCCCATATCTGCAGTTCCTTCGCACACCCGACGCGAAGACCGGGTGGAACCGCGTCCATCTCGACGTCCGTCCATACCCGAGCGACGACCCGGAGGCCGAGGCGGCCAGGCTGCGGAATCTCGGCGCCACCTCCATCGACCTAGGTCAAGACGACGTCCCGTGGACGGTCCTCGCCGACCCGGAAGGTAACGAGTTCTGCCTCCTTGCCCCAGGCTGACCCGAGCCTCTTTTCCGTTCACTACGGCCACGAGCGAAGTACCGCTCGGCCAGGTGTTCCCCGGCGATCGACCACTCGGCGACGCGGGCTCGGCCGAGCCTGGGGGTCGGCCAGCCGAACGCCGCACCGGCGAAGTCGAGCCCGACCGTCAGGGTCCACAGCACGCCGCGTACGCCGTGGCTCGCGGTCACGCCGCCGAGCAGCCAGAGCATTCCGCTCGTACCGAGCCAGAAGATCACCCGCAGGGAGACGATCCGCTCCGGCCGGTGGACCACCGCGAGGAACACCGACCGGCCAAGTTGGACCGCCACGTATGCCCCGGCGAACACGACCGCGTGCTCGTTGAAGCCCCGAGAACGGCGACGGACATCCATGGCGCCCAACATGCTTGCGATGACGAGGAACTGGATCTCGGGCCGGTCCGGGTCCAGTCGGCTGGTGATCAGCGCGGTGAACGACCACACCAGCCAGAGCGCCCGCGCCCCTCACTCATTCGCGACCCCCAGACCCATCGAGTCAGCGCCCGGGCAGATGCTTTCTCGCCTCGTCCGGTGGTATCGAGCCGAACTGGCGGTACTCGTGCAACCGCGTCCGATGCCCTGTCAGCTGGAGTTCGAAGGGGCAGGTTCGCCGGCCGGCGCACCTGGCGCTGCCCCGGAAACCGACAGCGCCGGTTTGTGGAAGGATTTTTGAATGATCCGTGGCCGCATGCTGATCGGAGTCGTCGTCGTGGGGTTGGGTGCGATGCTGCTCGGCTGGCTCGTGGGTCCGCGCCCGGTTCGTCTTGGCCCGGACACCGTGGGGGACGTGGAACTCGCAGCGTCGGTGCGGGCCACTATCTCTGATCCCGACGGATATCGCACGCTCTCGATTGCACTGGTGGAGCACGGTACGGTGCGGTTCGCAGGTCTCGGCGGTGGCGTCGAGCCGGCCACGTCATTCGAGATCGGTTCGGTGACCAAGGCTCTCACCGGCATGTTGCTCGCCGATCTCGTCGCGGACGGCACCGTGCGCACCGATGAACTGCTCAAGGAATTGCTGCCCGACGTGGCGTTGGCCGCCCCGACCATCGCCAACATCACGCTCGACGCTCTGGCCAGTCACCGGGCCGGGTTGCCTGCGGTGTGGATGACCTCGTCCGGACAGGTGTCGGCTGCCGGCCCGTACGCGGGGCAGGATGTTGGTCGGCTACTTTCGTCGGTGGGCGGCACGCCGGTCACCGACCCGGGAACGGTGCGCTACTCCAACTACGGGATGGCGTTGCTCGGCGCGGCGCTCGGGGCGCGGACCGGGATGTCATACCCGGAACTGCTCCGGCAGCGGATCCTGCAACCGCTCGGGATGGCCGAGACCCGGTTCCACCTCGACGGCGAGCCGATCCCCGAACCACATGCCGATGGCAGCACCGTCAGCGGTCGAGCGACCGCGCCGTGGCAAGGGTCCGGCTACGCGCCGGCCGGTGTGGGTGCCTGGTCTACCGCGCCGGACCTGGCGAAACTGGTCAACGCCATATTGCAGGGGACTGCGCCGGGCATTGCTGCGAGTACGCCTCGGTTCGACGCCGGAGCGTTGGCGCCGGGCCGGCGGATCGGCTACGGCTGGTTCACCGATACCACCAGTTCGGACCCGGCGCGGGACATCACCTGGCACAACGGTGGTACCGGCGGGTTCCGATCATTCGTAGGATTCGATCGGGCAGCTGGGCGAGGAGTTGTCGTCCTCGGCAACACCGACCGATCGGTAACCGAACTGGGTAAAGGGCTGCTCGTGGGGCGGGCCTTGCCGGATCGGGGTCCCGCCGGTCCAGGTGGGCTGGCCATCGCGGTGACCGTACTCCTCAGCCTCGGCGGGGCCCTTGTGCTTCTCCTGGCAACGCTCCGACACCCCGACCGGCTCAAGCTCGTCGCGACCGGGATCTGGGCCGTGGCCGGACCGGTGTTGGCGTACCCGGTCGGCGCCTGGCAGGTGGTGCCGTGGCTGCTGTGGGCCGTCGGCGCCGGCCTGTCGGCAGCGGCACTGATGCTCGCGGCCCTCCGCTGGAGGTGGATCCGGACCTACCGGGGCCGCTGGGCGTGGCTGGGCTGGTTGAGTACGGGCCTGTCGGTCCTGACGGCAGCCAGTGCCGTCGCCACCTTCGGCATCCGGTAGCACCATGGCGCCCTCCGACATCCGACCTGTCGCCCTGAGTAGCCATGGACCCGGCCGCCCGCGCGGCGGGGCTCCTGGCGCTCGAAGGGGCGGCTCGGGTGCCGTGACGTGCGGCTTTGTCAGCGCCATCCGAAGGCCGGCGGAAGGGCCCGGCCGACGGTCTCCATGCGTGCTGTGCCGCAGAATTCACGCACCTGGGCCCGCACCGGTTCCGTCTCCCGTCCGAGCACCTTGTAGATCAGGCCGGCGCCGTTCGGTAGCCGGCTGACTCCCGCGACCAGCGGGGTGCCGTGGTCCCACATCGGAGGAGTCCGTTCGTACACCCTGGCGGCGCGCTCGGGCGAGGTCAGCAGGACGACGTTGCCGAAGACGTGGAAGTCGTCGAGGACGCCGGACCGGGCCACTCCGAACGAGGCGGGCTCGACGACGAACTTCTCGACGAACAGGTCCGGGCCGCCGGGTCGGGCGGCCCGGACGGTCGAGGAGAAGAGGTCGTACCGGAAAATCTCACCTTGTCGGTGGTACTTCCGGCCGGGCAACAGAATCTCGGTGTAGAGCATGGTGGCGGATTCCGGCAGCGTGACGCCCGTACGGGTGATGAACCGGCTGTTCCGGTAGGGGATGACGGGCTCGGGGAGGTATTCCAGGTAGGCGTTGTCGGCGAGGGTGATCTGCTGGATCTGGGCGGCGTGGTTCGCGTCCATCTGTTGGATCTTGTTTGCCGCCTGGGTGGTGAGGTGGGCGCGGGCGTTGACGCCGAGCGACACGTCGATCCGCTGCCGGTCGCCCTGGAGCATCCCGCCGGAGGTGGTGATGATGAAGACGCACGCCATCTCGGGCATCGCGGTGTCCCAGTACAACGCCTGTTGGGCGAGCAGGGGGGCCTGCCTGAACAGGTCGGCCAGCACCGTCCGCCGGTCCCGGTGTTCGAACGCCAGGCGCAGCAGGCCGACCTTGCCCGGTGCGCCGCTGGGTAGCTGGGCCGGCTCGTCGAGGTAGGGCGCGAGTTCGGGCGCGTCGTCAACCGAGATCATGCGGGTACGTCCAGCGCGGCGGCTGGTTGACGGGCCTGCGGTGCGTCCGGGTCGACCGGCTGCGCGAGATCGAAAAGGGCGTTGTGTCGAATGAGTGAGATCAGTTCGTCGATACCCGCGCCGGTCCTGCAGTTGGTGAAGACGACCGGCTTCCCGTTGCGCATGTCGGCCGCGTCGCGGGCCATCAGGTCGAGGTCGGCGTCGACGTACGGTGCGAGGTCAATCTTGTTGACCACGAGGATGTCGGACTGGGAAATGCCCGGACCGTTCTTGCGCGGGATCTTGTCGCCCGCGGCGACGTCGATGACGTAGATGAAGTAGTCCACCAGCGCGGGGCTGAAGGTGAGGGTCAGGTTGTCGCCCCCGCTCTCGATGAGCAGCAGGTCGCTGTCCGGGAACCGTTCCTCCATGTCTTCCACGGCGGCCAGGTTCATGCTCGGGTCTTCCCGGACCGCGGTGTGCGGGCACGCCCCTGTTTCCACACCGATGATCCGCTCCGCCACCAGCACTCCGGTGAGTGCCCGCCGTACGTGCTTGGCGTCCTCGGTGGTGACGACGTCGTTGGTCACCACGAGCACCCGTAGCCCGTCGGCGACGAACCTGGGGACGACCGCCTCGATGATCGCCGTCTTGCCGCTGCCGACCGGGCCTCCGACACCAATCCGGCTGACCGTTTTCATACCCACTCCCGAAACTCTGCTGTCAGTTCATGAACATGCGGACGTGCGCGTGGACGTGGGCCGCCGCCAGCACGTCGATCACGGGCCCGAAGGTGGACATGTCGTCGAGGCCCGCCGCCCTCACCCGCTGGTACTCGTCGGCGGCGGTCGCGTTGACCCGGTAGAGGATCGCCTGGGTGTCGAGGTGGTCGACCCGCATCAGCCGTACGGCGGCGCTGAGCACCATCACCGCGACCCCGTACTGGTGCGTGGCGAAGGCGTCCTCCTCGGTGAGTTCGAGGGCGGCGAAGAGCGCCCCGAGCGCGACGGGGTAGGTCACGGGAACAGGATCGGCGGCCGCGTCCCGGAGTCGCTTGTCCAGCATCGAGTCCCCGATGACGTGTGCCGCCGCCTCCGCCAGCTTGCGACCCATCCGTACGGTCATGGTCCTGGTCTCTTCGGAGAGCTTGCGGACGTGTACCGCCTCGTCCGCCTGGCGGATCCGGTCCAGGTCGCCCAGGGCGGCGGCGCGGTGCCCGGCGAGAACCGCCACGCCGTCGCCGGTGGCGGCGAGGTGGACCAGGGTACGGGTGAACTCCTCCAGCCCCGCGCGGTCCCGGACCACGCCCTGTTGCACCGCCATCTCCAGCCCACCGGAGAAGGAGAAGGCGCCAACGGGGAACATCGAGTCCCCGAACTGGAGGATCTTCAGGGTCGCCGGGATCGTCGACGCGGGCGGCTCCATCAGTCGACGGGCTGGGGAGCGTGTGAGTGTGGTGTCGAGCCGGCGCCGCCGAAGAGCCGGCGGGACTCGTGTGGGGCGAGGTAGGCGATGACCTCGGTGCCGGGAACGAAATCGTGGGAGACGCCGGTGAGGTCGTGGGTCCGCATCACCGAGTCCATCACCTTCCGGTCGACGGTGAGCGGGACGTACATCCTGTTGTCCTTCACCACCGCCGGCCAGTGCTGGTTGCCGATGGCATGGCCGAGCTCGATCGCGGCGCGCAGTCCCAGCTCTGCCGGTTCCTTGCCCAGCCCGCTCAGGTCGATGACCATCACCTCGCCGAGCTGGATCCGGGCCACGACCGCGGTCCGCGTCGTCTCGTCCCAGCGGAGGATGTCGCCGTCGCGGAGCCGGTGCCCCCGCCCCAGGGAAAGCGCCACCTCGTCGCCGTCCACGGTGCGCTTGCGCAGCCGGTTCTTCTGCGCCTCCCACTGGTCGAGCAGGAGGTCGTCCACCCGGGCCGCGTCGAGCCGGATCTTCCATCCGGGGTCGCTCGCATTGCCCAGCACCGATTCCACGAGCACGTCGAACTCCTCTGTTGCCTGCGCCGGCCGTCAGCTGAAGAAGTACAGCTGGCTGAGCGGGAGGTTCCTGGCCGGTGGGACGGTGGCATGCACGCCGTCGACCTTCACCGCGAAGGTCTCCGGGTCCACCTCGATCCGCGGCAGGACGTCATTGCGTACCATGTCGAGCTTGGTCAGACCCCGCGTTCCGCGTACGGGCAGGACCTGACGGCGTAGGCCGAGTTTCTCTCCGACGCCGGCCTCGTAACCCGCCTTCGACAGGAAGGTCACGCAGTTCTCACTCAGCGCCGTGCCGTACGCGCCGAACATCGGTCGGTAGAGGACGGGCTGCGGGGTGGGTATGGACGCGTTCGGGTCACCCATGATCGACCAGAGGATCTGGCCGTTCTTGATGATCATTTTCGGCTTGGCGCCGAAGAAGGCCGGCTCCCACAGCACCAGGTCGGCGATCTTGCCGGGCTCGATGGACCCGAGTACGTCAGCGATACCCTGGGTGATCGCCGGATTGATGGTTATCTTCGCCACGTACCGGAGTACCCGGAAGTTGTCGTTGTCCGGTGAGTCCTCCGCGAGCTTGCCGCGGGCCACCTTCATGACGCTGGCCAGTTGCATGATCCGCAGCCAGTTCTCCCCGATCCGGCCCATCGCCTGGGAGTCGCTGGACATCATCGAGATGACGCCCAGATCGTGCAGGACGTCCTCGGCGGCGATCGTCTCCGGGCGGACCCGGCTCTCCACGAGCGCCACGTCGGACGGGACCTTCGGGTTGAAGTTGTGGGTCACCATCGTCATGTCGAACAGCTCTGCCTGGCTGTTCACCCCGTAGGGGTTGGTGGGCGTGGTGGAGCTCGGCAGGCAGTTCATCTCGCCGGCCACCTTGATGATGTCCGGCGCATGGCCGCCGCCGGCACCCTCGGTGTGGTACGTGTGGATGGTTCGACCCTCGAAGGCGGCGATGCTGTCCTCGATGTAGCCGCTCTCGTTGAACGTGTCCGTGTGGATGGCGACCTGGACGTCGAACCGCTCCGCCGCCGCCAGCACCGTACGGATCGCCTCCGGCGTCGCACCCCAGTCCTCGTGGATCTTGTAACCGGCGGCACCCGCGAGCGCCTGCTCCTCCAGTGGACCCGCGCCGGAACTGCTGCCCTTGGCCAGGAGGCCGATGTTGATCGGAATGCCCTCGAACGCGCGCATCATGGCGTGCAGGTTCCACGGGCCCGGGGTGCAGTTCACGCCGTTCGAGCTGTCGGTCGGGCCGGTGCCTCCACCCCAGATGGTGGTGATGCCGTTACTGAGCGCGGCGTACGCCTGCTGCGGCGCGATCAGGTGGGCGTGCGCGTCGATGCCGCCGGCGGTCAGGATGAGGTGCTCGCCGGCTATGGCGTCGGTGCCCGTTCCGATCACCAGGCTGGGACTGACACCGTTCATGATGTCGGGGTTGCCGGCCTTGCCGATCCCGACGATCCTTCCGTCCTTGATCCCCACGTCGGCCTTCACCACGCCGACCTGCGCGTCGAGGATGGTCACGTTCGTTATGACCAGGTCCAATGCCCCGTTGGCGTTGGTCAGCTCGGCGTTCGCGCCCATGCCGTCCCGCAGGGTCTTGCCCCCGCCGTACACGGCCTCGTCGCCGAGGCTGCGCAGGTCCTTCTCGATCTCGATGTAGAGCTCCGTGTCGCCCAACCGGATCTTGTCCCCGGTCGTCGGCCCGTACAGTCCGGCGTACTCCTGCCTGGATATCTGACTCATCGCCTGCTCCCGGGCCCGCTGTCGGCGTCCCGTCGATCCGGCCTACCGCTCATCGCGGGTGCCGTCCGACCCGAAGCCCCGGATCCGGGCGCGAACCATCGCCTCTGCCCGCGCGGGTTGATACCCGGCCGGACCGCCGCCGGTCCAACCGTTCACCAGGCCGTTGAAGCCGTACACCCGCTGTCGTCCCCCGTACGGGACGAGCTGGACCGTCTTCTTGTCGCCTGGCTCGAAACGGACCGAGGTGGCGGCTGGTATGTCCAGACGCCAGCCGAAGGTTGCCTCGCGGTCGAAGGTGAGGCAACGATTCGTCTCGTAGAAGTGGAAGTGCGAGCCCACCTGGATCGGGCGGTCCCCGGTGTTGCACACCTCGATCCGGAGGGTCGGGCGCCCGGCGTTCAGCTCCACCGGCGTGCTCGAGAGGACGTAACCGCCCACCGGTCCCGGTCCTTCGGGATCGGGGCCGGGTTGGCCCTGGGGTTCCGGCACTTCTGCCTCGCATTCGGGTCGGGCGTGCTCGTCCTGCTACCGGATGGGCGAATGTACGCTGACGAGGCGGCTGCCGTCGGTGAACACCGCCTCGACCTGGAGCATCGGCACCAGGTCGGCCACCCCCTCCATGACGTCGCTCTTGGTGAGGACGTGGCTCGCGTCGTGCAGCACCTCCTCGAGGGTCTTGCCCTCCCGGGCGCCTTCCAGGGCTGCGGCGGCGACGATGGCGACCGCCTCCGGGTGATTGAGCTTGAGGCCCCTGTTCTTGCGTGCCGTGGCGATCTGGGCCATGGAAAGAATGGTCAGCTTGTCCAACTCCCGCGGAGTCAGGTACATGTCGCCCGTCCTTTCGGGGCCGATTGCCGCGTGGCGATGACGGGGCACGGTGGGGGAGTGGGTTCGTCCCACGATAAGCCGCCAAACCGGCCATGAGGGGCTAATAGCGGTAAATCCCCCTCGAGATTCGCCGAGCGCGTGGCGCGAAGAGTCGAGTGGACCGGATCAGATGCCGGCCAGACCCTGCGGGCTGTTGTACGGGATGCTCGTGCTGGAGACCGGTTGGAGGGCGCCGTCGGGTTGGACGGCATAGCCGACCAGCTTGGCGGCGTTCCCGTAGATCTGGTAGAGGTACGCGCCGTCCGGCGTGATCCAGTTGTCACTCGGACCGCTGCTCACGGTGCCGTTGAGCGCCCTGAAGGTGCCGTCGCCGGGAACCCTCGGGCAGGCGGGGTCCCGCGCGATGGAGAGTTCGGTGCCGTCGATGTGGAAGCTGCTGATGTTGCTGTAGCCGAAGTTCGTGGCGAACACCATTCGGTCGTCCGGCGAGATCGCCAGCCAGCAGAGCTCGGAGGGCTTCCCCGCGCTCGTGTCGATCTCCACGACCGGACCGATGTCGACCCGCCCGGCCGAGTCGATGCTGCCCATGGCGACCCCGTCGCCGACCGCCTCCCCGACGATAAAGGTGTCCGGCCTGCTCCGCAAGAAGGCGATATAGAAAGGGGAGCCGCCGTTCGCGTCGTGGAACGACGGCGCGCCGAGCGTGCCGTCCCCGGTCACGGGAAAGGTGACCAGGCCGTCCGGGTCCGGTTCGTTCGAGGCGATCGACTTCGGCGCACCGTCCGGTCCTCGTACCCAGAGGATCGCCGAGCCGTCCGGATTCGCGGTGGGTGGCTGGTCGAACGTGGTGCCGACGAAGAGGAACCGGCCCTCCGGCGCAAGCTTGACCATGGTGGCCACGCGATCGGCTTTGTCCGACGTATTCACCGAGTAGCGTTCCAGGCGCACTGCCAGCTTCCCGTTGTCGTCGACCGACATCAGCCGCAGATGATCCGGCCCGAACGCGTGCAGAACGAACAAGGTGCCGCTCGACGGGGAATAGGCCAGGGACTTGGCGGTACCACTCCGTCCGGTCACCGCGTTGCCGGTCGGCTTGACATCCAGCAGCGTGAGACTGCCATCCGCGCCGACACCGAAACTGGAGACGGAATTGTCCCCGCCGTTGGTGGCGAACAGGAACCGTAGATCCGGGGTCAGGATGACGCTGGCCGCGCCCTCGAACGCGTTCGGTGCGCTGGGCTGGCCGCTGATCGGCTTGAAGGGCCCGGAGCCGGTACCGCCCGTGAGAGTCCTGTCCACCTCGCTGATCTCGACATTGGGAGATCGGACATAGTGGATGACGGCGTTGGCGGTCTCGTTGGTCTGCAGGTACAGATGTCCGCCCCGCCGCTTTCCACCGCCCGCGGCCTCACCCGGCACGGATCGCTCATCCGACATCCGCGTCTCCCCCGTATCCACGGTTCCGTTGGACAGATCGGTCCTCGCTACGGTCTTCCGGCCAAGAACCCGGCTTGGAGATGAATCGAGACTGCCGTGGCTGTGGCCCGACGCCCCGGCGAAGCAGCTCAAGTCCGGGTTCGAGCCTAATGCGCGGAGCAGGTCCAGATCGCCTTTCCGGTGATTCTCTCGGGCGGAACCAACGGGCAGACGCCGACCGGGACAGCAGACCTCGTGCACCAGGTCCTGTCTCGCGGAATCTGGTGGTCGGGGGTATGGCCCGCGAGGTCCGGTCGGTCGGTCCCGGTCGCTCCGGCCGTGGGCCGGCGGGGCCTGAACCCCGCCGGCCCACCGCGCTACGAGGCGACTACGTCGAAGCGATCCACGAGCATGTACGTTCCCGATCGTTTGACGCCGCGCAGGGTGTGCGAACCCTGCGGTAGTCCGCGGACGCTGTAGATGACCTGTTGCGCCAGGCGGGTGCTGCTGCTCGTGTCGACCGTGGCTCGCAGGACACCGTCGAGGTAGATGTCCACCAGGCCCTGGTCGGAGTAGCGCTCCGACAGGTAGTCGATGCCGGTGCCGTTGAACGTGTAGGTGAAGGACCCGCCGTTGCTGGTCGTGTAGTGCACGTCGTCGTTGTAGTCGCCGAGGCCGCGGTTGCTGCTGACCGCCCAGCCGGTGCTGTAGGTCGCCACGCTGTCGTTGAGCCGCTGGACCGTGCCGGTGCTCGGATAGAGCTGCGACCGGGGCACGACCTGGGCGGGTGTGTTGGGGCTGCTCCAGATGAGCTTCATGTATGCCGAGCCGCCCTGGTCGGTCTGTTCCAGGCGGATGTCGTGACGGCCGGCGGTGAGGGTGACGCTGCCCTGGTCGACGGCTGGTGCGTGGGGCGTGGCGTTGTCGATGACGAGTTGCCCGTCGATCCAGAGCCGGACCGTGTCGTCCGACACGGCGGTGAAGGTGTACCGCTCGGAGTATCGCGCCTCGATCGAGCCGGTCCAGCGGCTGGCGAAGTTGTCGGTGCCGATCGAGGGGGCGGGGGAGCCGCTGAAACGCCATGCGTAGTTGACGGTCGGATCCGTACGGGTGACCGCTGGCGTACCGGTGAACGTGGTGTTGTTCCAGAACTCCGCCCTGAGTCCGGAGCCGGTGCCGACCGCGGCGGGCGTGGGGGTGCTGATGTCGGCCTCGATGACGGTGGCGATGGCGTTGGTGGCGCCGCCGCTCGGTAGGAAGTCGTAGCCGTCACCGGCGGCGCGCACACTCACCGGTGAGGCGCTGCCGAGCACCCGCGCACCCGTGACCGTGAACGGCGACCGTTGGCTGAGGTGCAGAGTCGTGGCCCAGTTGTTGACGATGAGATACAGCTTGTTGCCCTTGCGGGTGACCTTGCCCCAGGACGGCTGGGCGACCAGACCGGTGTAGCCGGCGCCGGTGATGGCCGCGCTGTTGGTCGTCATCCAGTTTCCGACGCCGTTCAGGGCACCGGACTGCCCCGCCGTGACCGTACCGGTGGGGGTCGGGCCGATGTTGAGCAGCAGGTTGGCGCCGTTGCTCGTCACGCTGGCCAGGTCGCGTACGAGTTGGGTCGGTGACTTGAAGTTGGTGTCCCAGGCCGCGTATCCCCAGGTGTTGTTGATGGTCATGCAGGTTTCCTGCAGTTGTGCCGATGGCGGGGAGCCGGCGAGAGCCTGCTCAGGGGTGCCGTAGTCGCCGTCGACGGGGCGGCGCTTGCCGATCCGGTTGTTGGTGATGATCTGGGGTGAGATGCCGCGTACGAACCGCTCCAGGTCCTCGCCGTTCTGCTCGGACCACGGGTTGGTGGGGTTGGTCTCGGTCCACTCGCCGTCGAACCACAGCAGCGCGGGGTCGTAGTTGGTCACGAGTTCCTGCAGTTGTGCCTTCATCTTGGTGACGTACGCCGGGAAGTTCGCGACAAAATCCGGCTCGTGCCAGTCCCAGATCGAGTAGTAGAAACCGAGTTTGATGCCGTTGGCGGTCGCCGCGTCCTTGAGTTCGCGCAGGAGGTCGCGGGAGAAGCCGGAGTGGTCGCGCAGGTTCCATCGGTTGACGCCGGTGGGCCACATGGCGAACCCGTCGTGGTGCTTGGAGGTGATCACGATGTACTTCTGGCCTGCCTGCTTGGCCATCTGCACGATCGCGTTCGCGTCGAAGGACGCAGGGTTGAAGGTGGCGGCCTTGGCCTCGTAGTCGCTCCACGGGATGTTGCACTGCCGCTTGATCCATTCGACCTCGCGACACGTTCCGTACTGGCCCTGGTAGACGGCGTACGGACCGAAGTGGATGAACATGCCGAAGCGTGCCTCGTCGAACCAGCGGGTACGTGATCCGCTCAAGGCGTCATCGACGACGTAGTTGTCGCCCGGAGCGGCGGCGGCCGGTGCCGATGGGACGACGACCGTCGCGGCAATCGCCATGAGCAACGACAGTCCTGCTCGGAATGCTGATCGCATGGTGTCCTCTCCTGCGCGCGCGCCATCCACGGTGCCGGGGGCGGCCGGCGGTGGATGTTCGAGAGATAGAAATGACTCGATAATGTTCCCGAAACATCGGACGTATGTCAATGACTCGGTCTCGTCGCTCGGGATGGACACCGCCAAACCGTGGGTACCCTGGTGGATTCATCGGACGAGTTTCGAGATTGGGGGCCACCTTGAGCAAATCCGCCATGCGTGAAGCAACCTGATCGGCTCACGCCCGGTCGTTGATCACCTGGCCGGTCGTCCACTGTGCACGATCAGGTCGACCGGCTAGCGTGCTTGCACGAGGGACCCCGAGGTCGAGCGGATTCCCTGACCGGACCCCTCTCCAACGACCGCAGGGGAGCAAGGATGAAGAGAGTCCTCCCGCGCCGGCTCGGGCTTGTGCTCACTCCGGTACTCATCGTCGCGTTGGCCGTCGGCACCCCGGCATACGCCGCGCAGGCCGGCGACCCGACCGGCGCGACCATCACGACGAAGCTCGTCCAACAGGGCACCGATCTTCCGGCGCGGAACATCTGTGTCTTCGCCACCCCGGTGCTGACCTTCAGCTGGCCGGATCTCTGTCCGGCCCGCAGCGACGCCGACGGCCGTGTTCGGGTTGAGGTGCCGGCGGCCGGTGCGTACAACCTGTTCGTGTTGCCGGACTCGGGCAGCCGGTACGGCGCCCAGTGGGTCGGCCCGGACGGTGGCACAGGATCGCAGAAGACCGCCCGGCGGATCACGCTGGACACCGGCGAGACGAAGCCGGTGCCGAAGATCGAGCTGGATGACCGGGCCACCATCGTCGGGCAACGGCGCCCCGGCCCGGGGCGGCAGATCGTGAACGGCACCGTCGGCATTGTCAGCCCGACCCCGGACAATCAACGGGACCTGCGCTATTCGCCGATCGCCGACGACGGCTCGTTCCGCATCGACTGGCTCGGCCCGTACGAGTGGCCACTGCTGTTCAAGTCCGACCAGCACCCGTACCAGTGGAGCGGGCAGGTGGGCAACCGGTTGCTTGCCGACCTGGCGCCGGCGACGATCGGCGCGACGGAGCCGTACCTCTTCAGTCTGTCCGGCGGAACATATGTCGGGGTGCGCATCCCGGACGAGCCACCGGGCCCGCTCCGCCTGGTGATGCGTAACGTGGCGACCGGAGAGGCGGTGGCCTTCGGGGAGGACGACGACGCCAACCACCACGTTCGCCCCATGGTCCTCGGCGGTCAGCAGGTCAAGTGGGAGTGTCTCTGCCCGAGCGGCGTCCGGTGGCACGGCGGCACCGACTTCGCCAGTGCGACCCCGGTGGTGATCCACACCATGACACTGCCGTACCTGACCTTCGAAGGACCGTAGGCCCCGAGACACCCACCTCACCCTGGACACACGCGGTCGCCGTCGAATCGGGATTGGCCAACGTGGCGCGGTGCCTGTCCCTGGCAGGATGTGGTTGGGTCCGGGAACGGTCGCGATACTTCGAGGCGTGGACGCGAAACGACAGCTCGGCGAATTCCTGCAGGCTCGACGCTCTCAGTTGCGGCCGGAGGACATTGGCGTGGCCACCTACGGTGACCGGCGCCGGGTCCGGGGGCTGCGCCGGGAGGAACTGGCTCTGCTGGCCGGGGTCAGCGCTTCGTACTATTCGCGCCTGGAGCAGGGCCAGGCAGTCAACGCCTCGCCCGAAGTGCTGGACGCCCTCGCCCGGGCACTACGGCTCGACGACGCAGAACGCCGCCACCTGCACGAGCTTGCGGTCGGGACCCGCCGCCGCCACCCGACACGTCGCCCGGCACCGGAGCGGGTCAGCCCGGCCGTACACCAACTGGTCGCGGCGCTGGGTGACGTACCCGTGGTGGTGCTCGGCCGGCGTAGCGACGTGCTGGCCTGGAACACCTCCGGGCATGTCCTGTTCGCCGGCCACCTGGACCCGGACCTCCCGCAACGGCCGGACCAACGTCCCAACATGGCGCGGCTGCTGTTCCTGGACGCGCACACCCGCGAGTTGTACGCGGACTGGTCTGCGAAGGCCCGGGCGGTGGTGGGGACGCTGCGGATGGCCGCCGGGCAGTATCCGGACGACTCGCTGATGTCCGCGCTGGTAGGGGAGCTGGCGGTGAAGAACCCGCAGTTCGCCGCGATGTGGGCCGACCATCGGGTCAAGGCCGGTGGGGACGCCGTCTACGAGATGCGCCACCCGCTGGTCGGTGTCATCTCGGTGACCCAGCAGACCCTGCGGACCGAGGACGGCCAGGCGATCGTCGTCGCCACCACCGAGCCCGGCTCGGCGTCGCACGCGGCGATGACCCTGCTCGTGCACAGCGCCGTCACCACCCGTACCGTCGCGCCACACCCCCTTTCCGCGCGCGAATAGCGCCTTTCTCGCCGGCCGAAACGAGGTGCTCCGAAAGGAGCGCCGGACCCTTCGCGCCCGCACCACCCGAATCGACAAGGCACTGAGAAAGGAAGAACCGCCCGCACCGTCCGTGTGCTCGGTGCCGTCCACACCACCGCCGTCGACCCAATATGGCGCTGGCCTTCCTTGCCGCGTCACCGACCCCGTTTTCCCTGGAGATTCCCATGCAAGAGATCAAGCTCGGCGACGTCACCGTTATCCGTGTCGAGGAGACGCACGGCCCGATCATGCCGACCGGTGCCTTCTTTCCCGCCATGCCGGACGAGGCCTGGCGGGCGCACCGTGACCTTCTGGTCCCGGACCATCTCGGCGCCGACGACGGAATGGTGCACGTTGCCATGCAGAGCTGGCTGCTGCGCAGTGAGGGCCGCAACATCCTGATCGACACCGGCATCGGCAACGACAAGAACCGGCCGGCGGTGCCGCCGTGGCACCAGCAGCAGGTGGCCTACCTGGGACGGCTCGCCGCGGCCGGGGTCAAGCCCGAGGACATCGACCTGGTGGTCAACACGCATCTGCACGTGGACCACGTCGGGTGGAACACCCGGCTCGTCGACGGCCAGTGGCTGCCGACGTTCCCGAACGCCACCTACCTGATGCCCGCCGCCGACTTCCACCACTGGAATCCCGCGAACAACCCCGGCATTCCGGGAAGCGTCAACGAGAACGCGTACGACGACAGCATCGCCCCGGTGCATGCTGCCGGACAGGTGCGACTGTGGGAGGACAGCTACCCGATCGATGGCAATCTGCGGCTGGAAGCCGCGCCGGGGCACACGCCCGGCCACGCCGTGATCAAGCTGAGGTCGGGTGGCGACCGGGCGCTGTTCGCCGGTGACATCGTCCACACCCCGTTGCAGCTGCACCACCACGCCCACAGCAGCTGCTTCTGTGAGGACCCTGCCCAGGCCGCGGTCACCCGACGCCGCCTGCTCGACTGGGCAGCCGAGACCCGGTCGTTGGTACTGCCGGCACACTTCAGCGGCCATTCCGCACTCGAAATCAACCGGCACGGCGAGTCGTACGCCGTCAAGCGGTGGGGTGCGTTCCCCAGATACTGACCCTTCGTTTCGAGCCCGTCGCCGTCACCCGACGGCGGCGGGCTCCCCTCGCCGTCGTGCGGTAGCACGGGTGACTCGACGGTCTTCGGGTCAGCGCCCTCGGCGAGAGAGGCGAACCGGCGGAACAGCCTCATCATGATCATCTACAGCAGTCCGGACGTCACGTGCAGAACGTGTGAAAGCCGACTAACGCCCAGCTCACACCGTGTGTGGCGGTCCCGGAGAGGCCCATGATCGCGAACTGAACGTTGGATCTTGCGCGATGGAGCGGGACGGGGCAGGATGCGGGAAAGCGCTTGCCCAACGGAGGGCGATGCGAGATGGAGAACAAAAGTGCGAAAAACACTGCGTAGACTCGTACCCTTGCCCCTGGTGCTGGCCGTGAGCCTGCCCATGTTCGGTATCACCCCTCCGGCGGCGAGCGCTGCCCCCGCGTCCGGTTCGCGGCAGATGGAGTATCTGACCCGTGGCCTGGTTGCCGCCCAGACTGCCGACGGCATCTTCCTGAGCTGGCGCTTCCTGGGCAACGAACCTGACGGCATCTCCTGGAACCTCTACCGCAAAGACGGCAATGCGGACTTCGTGAAGATCACCACGATCGCGCCCCGGGATGTTCAGCCGGAGAGCGACTACGACACGAACCCCGGCATCGTGAAGGAAGACGTCACCCCCTCGAACTACACCGACCCCGACGGCGTTCTCACCTCCATCTACGAGGTCGCCCCGGTCATCGGCGGCGTCGAGGGCGCGAGGCAGGGCATGAGCGTGCCCATGCTGTCAGCCCTGGCCGGCCAGGCAGGCCAGGCCAACCGGGGTGCGGCGAGTTACATCCCGCTCAAGCCCGCCCCGGCACCCGTACCGCTCGCCCACTTCACCTACCGCAACCAGCGGTTCGGCCCGGGCACCAACATGAACGCGGCCAACATGGTCATCCCGGGCACGGCAAACCAGAACTGGTACGTCGTCGACATGGATCTCCTGCGCGGGTTCCGGGTGGCGTACGACGACCAGGCGACCGTGACCCAGGAGCAGCTCGACGGTTGGGTCGCGAAGCTCAACGAGCACAACACGACCCCCAACGCGCTCGGGGTCGCCACCTACACCACCGCTCGGCCGCTGACGAACTCCCTCGTCAACGGCAAGATCACGGAAGCGCTGTACAAAGAGCTGGAAGCCGAGTTCGTCAAGTACGTGGAGAACCTCGACGCCGGCACCTCGCTTCCCTACGCGAAGACCAGCACCGGCGCGGTTTACACGTCGCAGAGCAGCACCTACTCCACGCACGACATGACCGTGGGTGACTTCGACGGCGACGGCGAGTACGAAATCGTCGTCAAGTGGCGCAGCACCCAGCAGGACCCCATGTACTCCGAGCCGATCTTCGGCGGCAGCAACACCACCACCGCCCCGGAGTACGTCGACGTCTACAAGCTGGACGGGACCCTGCTGTTCCGCGTCGACATGGGCTACAACGTGCGGGCGGGCAACGACCACGAGACCACCCTGTTCGCCGAGGACTTCGACGGTGACGGCAAGTCCGAACTGATGCTCAAGACCGCCCTGGGCACCCGGGTCGGCAACTGGGACGAGGCGTCGCAGTCCGTCGTGTATCCGGACTCCGGCGTCGTGGGCGGCCAGGACGGCCTGAACGCCACCACGGACAAGTTCAAGGAGTACTTCACCACCGGCAACACCGGTGCACTCGACACCTACTGGTCGCTGCTGAACAGCTTCGCCATCAGCTACCGCGTCCCGGTGGCCGGAGGCGGCAACGACGGACCCAACGATCCGGCTCTCAAGCGGTGGATCAAGACCTACCACGTTGGCCCGATCGGTCCGGCAAAGGATGACCAGGAGTTCTTCTCGGCATTCAAGTGGGACGCCGGCGCCGCCAAGGGCGTGCTCGTGGACAGCGCCGCGTACCCGTTCCGCTACGAGGGCAGCGTCGACGGTGACAACTGGGCCATGACGCCCGCCACCCAGCGCGGCAACTTCTCGTACCTCGCCTTCCCCGGCCCCGGCGCGGGCAGCGGCCCTGCCGACTACAAGTCGCAGATGATGGCCCCCTCGGAGGCCTACTGGCTGGAACACCCCTGGAAGGCAGCCGTGTGGGGTGACGCGCAGGGCAACCGCGCCAACCGCTACGTCGGTGTCGTGGCAGCTCTGGACGGCAAGCACAACTACGCGGTCTCCCAGCGTGGCTACTACGCCAGGACGACCATGGCCGCCTTCACCATCGTGGACGGCAAGGTCAGACTTCAGGCCAGCTTCGACTCGGCCGACCCGCAGTACTGGTCCCTGGGCGGCAGCGCCTACGACTACCAGAACCGTGGCAACCACCAGACCCAGTCCGGCGACCTCGACGGCGACGGTCGGGACGAGATCGTCATGAAGGCCATGGTTCTCGACCTGAACGCCGACGGCACCAAGATCCTGCCCGAGGTGATCAACGGCGACACCATGCCGACGATCGAGGGTCAGAACAGCGTTCCTCCGGTTGCCAACACCTTCGAGTTCGCCACCGACGCCGTACGGAACAACCCGCTGAACGTCTGGGCCCCGCTCCGCCACGGCGACCGCAGCGCGCTGCTTCCGGTCGACAAGGACAACGAGTTCCGCATGTGGTCCGGCAGCGAGGAAAACCTGCTGGACGACATCCGTACCGGCCACCAGCTCGGGTGGATGCCCGGCCCGGAGGCGCACGACCCGTTGAAGGGTCAGCGGCGCAACGACCAGGGCCAGATCGTCCACGAGAACTCGATGGTCTTCGGCGTGTACGCCGGAACCGACGCCGAGGGCGCCGTGGCCGGCAACTTCTCCAACCGCTGGCCGGGCGCGCAGGGATTCTCGCAGAACGGCGCCCGGAGCATGGTCACCGGCGAGCTCCTGAACGGCAGCAGCAACGTGAGCAGCGGCCAGTACGCCATCTGGTTCGGCGGCGGCCTGACCGCCATGGCCGCGAGCAACGCGACCATCAGCACGGTCAACGACCTGACCTTCGCGACCTCCTCGTATCTCGCGACCGGCCTGACGTCGACCGGCAACAAGAGCACCCCCACCCTCAAGGCCGACCTGATGGGCGACTGGCGCGAGGAGCTCGTGCTCCGCGCCTCGGACAACCGTCTGGCCATCGTCACGACCCTCTCGCCGACCGCGTACGGCATCCGTACGCTGATGCACGACCCGATGTACCGCATGGGGGTTGCGAACAAGAACACCGGTTACGACCAGTTCGGGTTCGCCAGCTTCTACCTGGGCGACGAGGCGAAGCTGCCGGCGATGCGGACCGACATCTCCGTCCCGGCCGGGCCCGACACGACCGCTCCGGCGATCGCGGTGAAGCCGGAGTCGAAGGGTAGGGACGGGGTCTACAGCAACGTCTCCTTCAAGCTGTCCGACGCCGGCAAGGTCGATAAGCTCACCCTGAACGGGGTCGAGAAGAACCTCGCCGACAACACCTACTCCGACCTCAACGGGGTCAAGCCGGGCACGTTCGGCGGCAAGGCGGGCAGCAACGAGCTGAAGGTGTACGACGTGGCAGGCAACGTCACGACGCTGACCTTCGTACTGGATGTCACCGGCCCGACGGTGACGGTGAAGGACGGCGCGACCGAGACGGTCGGCACGCCTGCGGCCGGGGAAGAGGTGGCGTCGTTCAAGTTGTCCGACGAGTACAAGGTTGACAAGCTCACCCTGAACGGGGTCGAGAAGGACCTTGCCGACAACACGTACTCCGATCTCAACGGGGTGAAGCCCGGTGTGTTCGGGGCGGTGCTCGGGGCGAACGAGCTGAAGGCGTACGACGTGGCGGGCAACGTCACGACCGTGACCTTCACGCTGGTCGCGCCGAAGCCGGCGGTTCCGGCCTGGGACGCGAAGAAGGCGTACAACAACGGCGACCAGGTGTCCTACAACGGGGCGATCTACATCGCCCAGTGGTGGACGCAGAACGAGAAGCCCGGTAGCACCGCGACTGGCTCGTGGAGCGAGCAGGGCGCCCTCGTCCCCTCGGCCGGCGCCGGCGTCCGGTCCTGGACCGCATCCTGGGTCTACACCGGCGGCGAGACGGTCGCGTACAACGGCCACACCTGGAAGGCCAAGTGGTGGTCCCGGAACCAGCAGCCGGGCGATCCCAACGGTCCGTGGCAGGACCTCGGTACCTACTGACAGGTGACGCCAGGGGAGGGTCGGTCCGCAAGGGCCGGCCCTCCCTGCACGTGATCCGAGATCAGACGATCCGACACCGGCAGGGCCGGAGATGTCATGCCGAGCAGCCGGCGAGCGACGCTCGATCCTTCACCCTGCGCCGCGTTCGGCGAGTTGCTTGAAGGTGAGTAGCTGCCGTCGAGCCATGACCAGGTCCCCGACGGACAACCCGAGCGCGACCACCCGGTTCGTCCGCATCACGACCTTGAGCAGCAGACGCGTGGTGTTGTGCTCGTCGGGCACCAGGACGTACGACATGCAGGCGTTCATGATCCTTCCCGTCAGCTGTGTTCCGGGCTCGACCGAGAGGATCCTGCCCCGCTCGCGCCCACCGACGCTGGAGAACGCTTCTCCCACCCGAGGCTCGGGGAGGCCGACCAGATGCCGAGGTGAGCGGCGGCCGAGATTGTCGATCCAGTCATAGGAGTACGGCGCCAGCCGTATCTGGGTGACCCAGGGCCACACCGCCGGGGCGGGTGCATTCACCCGTACCCCTCGCCATGCCTGCAGTACGGGTGAGACGACGAAGTCGTCGCACGGATAGGCGCGCAAAATCTCGCTCTCGGTGACGCCCCACCGGTCACCGAGCATGTGTCCGCCGTCCAGCCCGACCCAGCACCAGCGTGGTACGCAGGTCGAGTACGACGATGCCGCCGAAGTCGTCGACCAGCTTGCCGAGGGCGGTCAGTCCCCGCTGCTGCTGCTCCGGCGACCGGGACAGGTACGGCCCGAAAGTACGCAGCAGCCCGAGATAGCGTTCCTTGTCGAGTGGCAGATCGCGCCGGTAGACCTCCTTGCGGACGTTGACGAACCGCCCGTGGTCGACGACGTCCTGGTGGACCCAGTCCGCGGGCCGCTCCCGTACGGTGGGGTCGATCCGGTGCAGCGCGGATTGGATCGCCGCCCCTTGGTCGGGATCGGCGTAGTCGTAGCGATTCCCGAAGATTGCCAGTGTGCCGCCCGGTGCGAGTGCTCTGCGCGCGTGCGCGTTGCGGGTGGCCGGGGCCAGCCAGTGCCAAGCCATGGCGCAGGCCAGCAAGCCAACCCCACCGGCGGGTGGCATCCACCGTTCGAAGGTGCTGGCGTGGATGCGAACGTCGGGAAATCGCGCCGCCAGCAACGCCGCCATTCGGGGATCGGGCTCGATGCAGGTCATGGGAGCGCCGATACGAGCGAGCACTTCGGTTCCCTTGCCGGTTCCGGCGCCGATCTCGACCACGGACGCTGGCCTGCCGCCGTGGTAGGCGACGATCTCGTCGGCGATCTCGGGCGGATAGCCCGGCCGGACGGTCTGGTACAGATCGGCTACCGATCCGAAGACGTCCATTGCCCTACTCCTCTCGACACACGACGGGCAGCAGGAGCGGGTTCACGATGTCGCCTCCGCTGCCCGCAGGGAGTCGATCGCGGCCTGGCTGCCCGCGCTCAGATCCATGCCCAACGCCTGCAGCATGACCACCAACGCGCCGAGCGCGAGCGTGCCCCGCAACTCCTGCGGTCCCGCCTTGGACAAGTGCTCGGCCTCGTAGAGAACCCCGGCGATCACCGCCCGGCAGCGCGTGGCAACCGCCTCGTCGGAGCGGGCCGCCGCGCAGGCCTGCAACCAGAGGCCGGTGACGACGCCGTCGGCGATCAGCGCCCGGAAGTCGGCGCGCATCGCCGGCAGCGGGTTCTCCGGATTCTCGGCCGCCGCCTGCCGGAACACCTGCCGGACACGGGTCTCCAACTCATCGAGGCAGGCCAGGAACAGGTCGCGTTTGCTGCCGAACAGCCGGAAAACGTATGGCTGTGACACACCCATCCGGTCGGCCACCTTCTGCACCGACGCCGTCGTCAGTCCGTGGTCCGCGAACACCCGCATGCCGATGTCGACCGCGTCCGCGCGTCGCCGGGGTGCCGTACTGCGCTGCGTTTCCATGCTCGCAGCGT
The DNA here is from genome assembly GCF_035917455.1 of Micromonospora sp. NBC_01796. NCBI lineage: Bacteria > Bacillati > Actinomycetota > Actinomycetes > Micromonosporales > Micromonosporaceae > Micromonospora > Micromonospora sp. NBC_01796. The sequence continues at coordinate 6,010,168 of NZ_CP109078.1, forward strand.
TACATTAGTAACCACTTACAAACAAGACCCGGCGCTGCGGCATCCCCTGTCGGCCAGAGCGACGACCGGTTCGCGATCCGGCGGGCAGCCCGACCGCGTCCGAATTTTCGCCAGTCAATGACCGGCCGGTAACATGCCCCGGGCAGAGACCTGAGCGAGAATGGCCCAGCCCGGACTCTGATCAACCCTGGAAGGACCATCCCTTGGCCGGTGGACTCGTAGCCCTGCTGGATGACGTGGCGGCGCTGGCTCGCGCCGCTGCCGCGTCGGTCGATGACATCGGGGTGGCTGCCGCCAAGGCCGGCGCCAAGGCCACAGGCGTCGTCGTGGACGACGCCGCCGTGACCCCGCAGTACGTGCGCAACCTGGCCGCCGAGCGCGAGTTGCCGATCATCAAGCGCATTGCCGTGGGGTCGCTGCGCAACAAGTTCCTCATCATCCTGCCGGCGGTGCTGCTGCTCAGCCAGTTCGTGCCCTGGCTGCTCACCCCGATCCTGATGCTCGGCGGCGCCTACCTTTGTTACGAAGGCGCGGAGAAGGTGTGGGCCAAGATCGCCCATCACGATGCCCACGGCGCGGGCGAGGAGACGGCGCAGGACGAGACGACGCTGGTGTCCGGGGCGGTACGCACCGACCTGATCCTCTCGGCCGAGATCATGGTCATCTCCCTCAACGAGGTGATCGAAGAGCCGTTCTGGTCCCGCCTGGCGATCCTCGCCGTCGTCGCCCTTCTCATCACCGTCCTGGTGTACGGCGTTGTGGCCCTGATCGTGAAGATGGACGATGTCGGGCTGCGCCTGTCGCAGCTTTCCGGCGTCGTCGCCAGCTTCGGCCGCGGTCTGGTGAAGGCGATGCCGCTGGTTCTCACCGTGCTGACGGTGGTCGGCACCGCCGCGATGCTCTGGGTGGGCGGACACATCCTGCTGGTCGGCGCGGACGAGCTGGGCCTGCACCTTCTGTACGACGCCGTACACCACGCGGAGGAAGCCGCCGGCGACGCCACGGGTGTTCTCGGCGGGCTCGTCGGCTGGCTCGTCAACACGGTGGCCAGTGCCATCCTCGGGCTGATCGTCGGCGCGCTGGTCGTGGTGGTCATGACCTTCACGTTCCACCGTCGCAAGGCCAAGGCTGTCGCGGCGGCGGACACGACTTCCACCGACGGCACCAGCCCCGCGACGCCGCCCGATGCAGCTCAGCGTCGCGACGCTTCCGCGGACGGGGCGCCTCGCACCTGACCTCAGGACATCGATTCGACCGGCAACGGCGTAGCCGGATCAGATTTTGATCCAGCCGGCCGGGCGTGGGACCTCCGGGGCGATGCGGGATGTTCCGTATCCCACCCGGAGGTCCTCACCCGGTCAGCACGCGTGAGCGGGTCCGGCGCGCTCGCGGCGTGCGGTCCACCCGTGGTGCCGTCCGAGCAGCGTGTCGCGCCGCCCGAAGACTCAGGCGATCGTGGCCGCCGCGGCCACGATCGCGTCGAGGGTCACCTTCGGATGAGAGATCATCGAGACGTGGGAGCCGGCGACCTCGGTGATCGTGGCCCCCGCGCGTTCGGCCATCCGGCGTTGCGTGTCCGGCGGGATGACCCGGTCCTCGGTGCCGACGACGACCCAGCTCGGCAGCGTCCGCCAGGCGGGCGCGCCGGACGAGGCCGCGTTCGCGGACAGCGTGATCGGCCGCTGGCCTTCGGCGATCAGCCAACGGTCGGCTTCCGGCAGGTCCTGTGCGAAGGAGTGGTGCACCGTTTCGGGCTTCAGGAAGGCCTCGGCGTCGCCCTGCGGCGCGCCCGGGTATCCGGCCACGTCGAACACGGTGGACGGGTCGGGAACGGCGAGAGCCGACCCGGATCCGCCGAGGATCTGGAAGACGCTCTCCCCCTCGTCGGGAATGAACGCGTCGACGTAGACCAGGGCCCGGACGTCGCCGCCGCCGGTCGCGGCGTTGGTGATGACGAATCCACCGTACGAGTGGCCGACGAGCACAACCGGCCCGCTCGTACGCTGAGCGAGGAACGACGAGATGTACGCGGCGTCATAGGGGAGCCCGCGTAGCGGGTTCGGCGGAGTGAGAACGGCGAAGTCCAGTCCCCGCAGGGCCGATGCGACGGCGTTCCAGCTCGAGGCGTCCGCCCAGGCACCGTGGACGAGGACAATGGTCGGTTGGGGCATGTCTTTTCCTATCTGTTGCTTCGGTTCGGTGATTTGTCGAGGTAGTCGTTGGTCAGCGTATGGCCGCTTGCTTGACGAGTACTGAACAAAGCGGCATTCGGCAGGTCGCTCAGGCGTGGACCGGCACGGGCGCCGTTCTCAACCGGGCGACGGTCGCGGCGTACAGGAGTAGACCGGCGGTGGTCAGGACGAAACCGGCCCAGACGGTGGACAGGGTTCCCCAGCCCGCGTCGAGAGTGATCGCGCCCCCGATCGCACCGAGAGAGTTCGCCAGGTTGAGAGCGGCCAGGTTGAGCGCACCCATCAGGGTCGGGGCGTCCGGCGCGAGACCCGTCAGCCGGACCTGGATGGTCGGGATGGCGAACATCATGGTCGCGCCGACGCCGAACAGGCAGGGCAGGAGGATCGCCAGGTTGCCGCCGGCCACGCCGATCAGCACCAGGAGCGCGAGAACACCGCCGTAACCCCAGATCAGGCCCCGGTGCTCGTACCGGTCGGCGACACGTCCACCGACGTAGTTGCCCGCTGCCATGCCGAGGCCGAAGACCGCGAGCGCGATCGGGATGAGAGCGGCGTCGCGGCGGGCGGCGTCGGTGACGAACGGGCCGATGAACGTGTAGACCGCGAAGATGCTCGAGATGCCCAGCGCCGCGACGGTGACCATCAGCCAGACGTTGAGCCGCTGCAGGGCACCCAGCTCGCTCGCGATCGAGGTGCCGCGCAGGTCGTCCGTGCGCGGGAGCCACGCCACCAGGGCGGCGCCGGCGAGCAGACCCACCACGACAACAGCCCAGTACATGGCGCGCCAGCCGGCGTTCTGGCCGATGAAGGTGCCCAGCGGTGACCCGAAGATGGTGGCGACGGTCAGGCCACCCATCACGGTGGCGAACGCCTTGCCGCCACGCCCCGGGCCGTACACGTAAGCGGCGACGACGGCCCCGGCACCGAAGAACGCACCCTGCACACTGCCGGCGATGAACCGGAAGACGACGAGGAGGGTGATGTTCGGCGCCACCGCGGACAGCCCGTTGCCGACCAGGAACAACACGACCAGGCCGAGCAGCAGGGCGCGCCGGTTGACCCGGGCCGCGAGGAGGGTGATCGCGGGCGAGCCGATCACCACTCCGAAGGCGTACGCGGTGACCGCGTGCGTCGCGACCGGAATCGACACGTCCAGATCGGCGGAGAAGAGCTGGATGATGCCGTTGCTGCCGAACTCGCCGGTGCCGATCGCGAAGGTGCCCAGCGCCAGCGCGAAAAGTGTCAGCCGCGGATTGCGGATCGGCGACATGGCGACGGTGTGCCGGCTGGATTCGGCGGCGCATTGACCTTCGTAGGCGTGGCGATGCATCGTTCCATCCTTGGCAGGAGACAGGTCGCAGGGGTGCCACCCCGGGGCGACGGCAGTGGTGGACGAGGGCGGGCGGGAGGGAGGGAGTGCACGGCGGTACCGCCGATCAATCCCGCAACCGTCGGTAGACCGCCCAGATGTGGAACGCCAGCCCGACACCCCAGGCGAGGATGGACCACAGCGGCCAGAAGAAATGTTCCGGATCGAAAATCCACCACACCACGACCTGGGCCGCGTTCGCCACGACGTAGGAGACAACGTGGGACCACAGTCCCCACATCAGAGCGGTGTCGCTCTTCGTCGAATTCATTTCCGCAGGCTAGGTCGACGTACTTGACGATCATTGAACTGCTCCTTCAGTGTTCGTCAAGTGCGCGTCCCTACGCTGCCGAAGACTGATACCGGTGTTGAAGGGACCATTTCGATGAAGACGACCCGCCGTACGCTGCTGGCCGGATCCGCTGCGGCCGCGACCGGCGCACTGCTCGCGGCGCCCGCGGCGCACGCACATACCCGGCCGGGAGGTACGCCCAAGCCGACCGTCGTACTCGTGCACGGTGCGTTCGCCGACGCCTCCGGCTGGAACGGCGTGGCCACCCGGCTCGTCCGCGACGGCTACCCGGTCATCGCCCCGGCGAATCCGCTGCGCGGCGTGAGCAGCGACTCCGCCTACCTGGCCAGCATCCTGGCCACCCTCGACGGCCCGCTGGTGGTCGTCGCGCACTCCTACGGCGGGCTGGTCACCACGAACGCCACGGCCGGCAACACGAACGTCAAGGCCCTGGTGTACGTGGCCGCGTTCGTACCCGATCAGGGTGAGTCGCTGCTGGGTCTGCAGACGGCGCACCCGGGCAGCAGGCTGGACGAGGCGGCGCTGGACTTCCGTCCCTACGGTGAGGGCCACGTCGACGCATACATCAAGAAGGCGGTCTTCCACGACGTGTTCGCCGGCGACGTGCCGAGGGCGACGACCGACCTGATGTGGGCGACGCAGCGGCCGGCCGACGTGAACGCACTGGGGGAGCCGTCCGGTGCCCCGGCCTGGAAGACGATCCCTTCCTGGTATCTCGTCGCCCGCAAGGACAACGTCATTCCCGCCGCGGCGCAGCGGTTCATGGCACAGCGGGCAGGCGCCCGCTCCGTCGAGGTCAACGCCTCGCACGTCGCGATGATCGCGCAGCCCGCCGCGACGGCGGATCTCATCAAGCGCGCCGCGCGCTGACGAAGGGGCCGGGGGGCAGCGATGTTCGAGCGTCTCGGGCGGACGATGGTCCGTCGACGGTGGTGGGTGATCGCCGTCGCGGTGGCCTTCATCGCGTTCGGCGGCATCTGGGGAACGCAGGTCTTCGGCTCCTTGATCACCGAGGGGTTCGACGACCCGGCCAGTGAGAGTTCCCGTGCGGTCGAGCGCGCGCAGGCGACGCTGGGCCGTGAGGGCAACGACGTGGTGGTGCTCTACCGCAACCCCGAGATGACCGTCGACGACCCGGCTTTCCAGCGGGCCGTCAACGAGACACTGGACGCACTCCCGGGCGAGGTGGTGACCAGGACGGTCACCTACTGGAGCACGAACAGCCCGGCTCTGGTCGGCGAGGACCGCCGTTCCACCTACGCGGTGCTGACCCTCGCCGGCGACGACGAGACGCAGCGCGGTGAAGCACTGGAGGAGATAGAGGAGGACCTGGCCGCCCCCGGCCTGCAGACCCAGGTCGGGGGCATCACCGCGGTCAGTCGCGACATCCGTGAGCGGGTCGCCGCGGACATCGCCCTCGCCGAGACGATCTCCATACCGGTGCTGCTCGTCCTCCTGGTGCTCGTGTTCGGCAGCGTGGCCGCGGCGAGCCTGCCGCTCGCGATCGGCGGTCTGGCCATCCTGGGGGCGTTCGCCGCGTTGCGTGCCATGAGCTACGTGATGGACGTCTCCGTCTTCTCGATCAACGTGGTGACGATCCTCGGGCTGGGCCTGGCGATCGACTACGGCCTGTTCATGGTCGGCCGGTTCCGGGAGGAGATCGCCCACGGGCGCAGCACCGAGGACGCGGTCGCCCGCACGATGGCCACTGCCGGCCGTACCGTCGCGTTCTCCGGGGTCACCGTCGCGGTCTCGCTGGCCGGATTGCTGATCTTCCCGATGACCTTCCTCCGCTCGATGGGTTTCGGTGGTCTGTCCGCGGTCGTGGTGGCGATGGTGGCGGCGCTGACCGTGCTGCCGGCGCTCCTCGGCGTCCTGGGCCCCCGGGTGGAGGCACTGTCCGTGCGCCGGCTGCTGCGCCGCCCGGCGGCGGCTCCCGTGGTGGGCAGGGTCGAGCACGGGTTCTGGTACCGGCTCGCGCACAGCATCATGCGGCGCCCGGTCATCTACGCGGCCGGGGTGTTCGCGGTCCTGCTCCTGGCCGGCGCGCCGTTCCTGCGCGTCGAGTTCGGCGGCATCGACCCCAGGGTGCTTCCGGCGGGTACGGAGAGCCGGGTGGTCTCCGAAACCGTCGACCGTGAGTTCGTCCAGAACAGCCAGTTACCGATCGAGGCGACCGTGACCTCGTCCGACCGGGCCGGTCTGGAGGGGTACGTCGCCGCCGTCCGGGACGTCGACGGGGTGACCGAAGCCGACGTCACCGGCCAGACCGGTGACGTCGCCCGGCTCACCGTCCACTACCTGGGCGACCCCATCTCGGCGGAGACACGCGACCTCGTGAGCCGGATCCGGGCCGTTCCGGCACCGCCCGGCGGCGAGGTGCTGGTGGGCGGCCTGACCGCGCGGTTGGCCGACCAGCTCGACGCCGTGGGTGATCGGCTGCCCTGGATGGCGCTGATCATCGTCGGCGCGACGTTCATCCTGCTGTTCCTCGCTTTCGGCTCGGTCGTGCTGCCGATCAAGGCGATCGTGATGAACGTCCTGTCGCTCGGTGCCTCGTTCGGCGCCCTGGTCCTGATTTTCCAGGACGGCCACCTGTCCGGCCTGCTGAACTTCACCTCCACCGGGACCCTGGAGGCGACCCAGCCGATCCTCGTGCTCGCGGTCGTGTTCGGGCTGTCGATGGACTACGAGGTCTTCCTGATGTCCCGGATCCGCGAGGAGTACGACCGGACCGGCGACAACACCATGGCGGTCGCCGTCGGGCTACAGCGCAGCGGCCGGATCATCACCAGCGCCGCCCTGCTCATCCTGGTCGTGATCGGGCTGTTCTCCATCTCCGGCATCACGTTCATCAAACTGATCGGGGTGGCGCTGATCATCGCGGTCCTGGTCGACGCGACGATCGTGCGGGCGCTGCTCGTCCCGGCCACCATGCGCCTGCTCGGGGACACGAACTGGTGGGCGCCGGCACCACTGCGGCGCTTCTACGACCGCCACGGCTTCCACGAAGGTGGCGACCCGCCGCCCACGCCTGATCCGCACCCCGCACCGGCCCGTACGCCGGCCGGCTGACTGTCCCGAGGACCCGATGATGAACGACGACCCGGCGCCGCGCGGACCTGTCCTCGACGACGGGCAGTTCCGCCGGCTGGCCGCGTACGGCGAGGAGGAGCACGCCGTGGCCGGCCGGGACCTCTACGCGTCCGGCGACGACTCCTACGACTTCTTCCTGCTCGTCGGAGCGACCGTCGACATCGTCCGGGACGCGACGGCGATCGAGCCGGAGCGTCTGATCTACCAGGGTGGGCCGGGAGACTTCCTCGGCGAGCTCAACCTGCTCACCGGTCAGCACGTCTACCTGACCGCCCGGGTGGTGTCCGCCGGGACGGTCGTCCGGATCGGCGCGGCGATGCTGCGCCGGGCCCTCGCCGAGCAGGTCGACATCGCCGACATCCTGGTCGAGGCGTTCCGGGAGCGGCGCGAGGTCATCGGCGCCGCCGCCGGCAACGCCCTGCAACTCGTCGGCCGCCCCGACGCCGCGGACACGCTGGACCTGCGCACCTACGTGACGCAGATGCTCCTCCCGCATTCCTGGCTCGATGCGGCGTCGGACCCCGGGCGCTCGCTGATGAGACTCGCCGGGCTCGGCGAGGACGAACTGCCGGCCGCGATGGTCAACCGTACGGTGCTCCGGCGGGCGACACCCAGATCCGTCGCCGAGGTGCTCGGTCTGACCTACCGGGCCGACGGACGTCCGGTCGATCTCGTCGTCGTGGGCGCCGGCCCGGCGGGTCTGGCCGCTGCCGTGTACGGGGCGTCCGAGGGTCTCGTCACCGTGCTGCTGGACCGCACCGGGCTCGGCGGCCAGGCAGCCAAGAGCGCCCGCATCGAGAACTACCTGGGCTTCCCGCACGGAATCAGCGGCGAGAACCTGACCCGACTGGCCATGGTCCAGGCGCTCAAGTTCGGGGTACGGATCCACTCGCCCTGTGCGGTCACCGGTCTGGACCTCTCCGACGACCGACGGCCGGCCGTCCTGCTCGAGGACGGTGCGCGCATCCAGTGCCGCGCGGTGATCGCCGCTACCGGTGCGCACTACCGTCGCCTCGACATTCCGCGATGGACCAACTTCGAGAGGACCGGCTGCATCCGGTACGCCGCCACCGAACTGGACGCCCGAGGCTACGAGAATCAGCCCGTGACCGTCGTCGGGGGCGCGAACTCGGCCGGACAGGCGGCCCTGTCCCTCGCCGCCCACGGTGCGACGGTGAACCTGATCATCCGCGGCGCCAGAATCGGGTCTCGGATGTCGTCCTACCTCACCGACCGGATCCAGGCGCATCCCCGGATCCGGGTCCACACCCGCAGCATGGTCCGCGAACTGGCCGGCGACGACACCCTCACGTCGATCGTCGCCGAGCGGTCCGGCGGGCGCCAGGACCGGCTGGACTGCCGCGCGCTGTTCTGCTTCATCGGCGCGGACCCGGTGTCGGGCTGGCTCACGGGCGTGGCCAAGGACACCGACGGGTTCGTCCTCACCGACAGCCGGCTGCCCGCCGGATCGCCCGGTAAACCCCTGCCGTTCGAGACAACCGCGCCTCGGATCTTCGCGGTCGGCGACCTCCGCTCGGGCTCGACGAAACGGGTGGCCACCGCCGTCGGGGATGGGGCAAGCGCGGTCTCCTCCGTCCACGCGGCCCTGGCCAGCGACTGAACCGGGCGTCCGCGGCGCGTGGTGGCGGCGTCCGGGTCGTCGATCAGCCCTCGGGCGGAAGCGAGCCCCGTCGCCGCCCGCCGCTGTCGAGATAGCGCAGTACGGCGACCACCCGCCGGTTGTCTGCTCGGGCTCATGCTGATCGGCAGCGCGATCCTGCAGGATCTGGCGGTGCGCGCCCACGAGATGGGCGAGGCGGGTCGACCGGTGGCCGAGATCCGGTCCGAGGTCGGGCTGCTGCTGGCGCCGCTGACGCCGCTGGGTCCGCTGACCGGGGTGGTCGCGACGCTGCTGTCGGTCTACAAGCCGGGTGGGTTGACCCGGTACGGCCGCCGCCGTGGTGCCATCACCCGGTCCGGGAACCGGGGGAGCGGTGCGCCGGACTCCAATCCTGCTGCCGGGAGCCGGCAACGGGACCACCCACTCCGGATCGCCCCCTGAGACGATCCGGAGTGGCAGCCGGGCGTGGGCGTCCCGGTGGTGGACCGTCCGGACGCCGCCCTTGCCGACGGATCAGTCCTTCATGTTGACGGTGACCGTGCCGGTGTCGGTGAGGCCGTCCTGGGTGAGGCGGTAGACGAAGGTGTCCGGCAGCTTGTGGGTCGCGGTGCGCTGGTAGACCACCTCGTACCGGGGGTCGTGGTTGGTCAGGAAGCCGTAACGGGGTGGTACGACGATGGTCAGGGCGGCGCCGGGGCTTGCGATGTCGTTGTCCCGCACCTTGACTACCTTTGCCGCGGCACGGTACGCGTGTGCCAGGTCGTCGTTGGCGATCGGCCCGGTGCCGAACGTGCGGTCGCCACGGTTGAGGAAGCTGGTCGCCGCGCCGCCGTCGTTGGTTCGTACGTCGGGGCGGCCGTCCCCGTTGGCGTCGACGACCTCGACGTCCCAGCCGTGGTCCTCGCCCTGTTGCAGCCACACTCTGGTGCCGTCGTCGAAGATGACCGCCACGCCCATGTGCGGTGCGGTTGTGGCCGTGTGGAAGGCGACCACGACGTCCATCGCGCCGTTCCCGTCGAAGTCCGCCACCTGGTGATCGTTGATTTCGCCCTGGTCCTGCTGGATCGGTCCCGGGACCAGTTGTGCGGCCGCCGTGTTCAGGTAGGTGCCGAATCCGGCGCCCTGGTTGGTCCACCAGAAGACGTCGGTCCGGCGGTCGCCGTTGAAGTCCGCCGTCCCGATCTCGTTCAGCTGGATGTTCGACGGCTCAAGTACCTCGGGGACGAAGTTGCGCAGGACGAAGATGGAACCCTGGGCGCCGCTCGGCCTGCCTTCGAACGACCCGACGATCAGTTCCACGCTTCCGTTGCCGCCCAGGTCGGCCGCCACGCCCATGTCGGGGCAGTGCGGGACCGGTACCTGTGCACCCGGCGGCAGGTACGGGTGCTCCTCGAACGTACCGGTGCCACCCCACTGGACGTTGATGGCGCACTGCGTACCGTCGCTGGAGGCGTCGGGGTGGACGCGGTCGAGCCGTCGGTCGCCATTCAGATCGGCCCAGATCGGGTCACCGGACTCTCCGGCCTGGGCGGCTGGTACGGCGACCATCAGTGAGCCGAGCAACGCGACGCTCATCAGCGCGGCGAGCCGTCTTCTCCACATAGGAACTCCCGTCGGTGGTGTGGTGGGTCGTGGTTCGGGGGAACCGATCTGGAATCTATGGTCACTTAGAGCGAACATGTCATTGCTGACAGTGTTCCGACAGGTGCTCTCGACCTTGGGGTGAACTCGAGTTGGCCTCCTGGCCGGCGTGCGGCGATGGTCGCGGCCCCTCGCCGGACGAACAGGCCCTCATCCTGGCTACCAGGGCAGCGCGACACCCGCGCACCGGCCGGGCCTATGAGTGGTCACGCCTCGGCCAGTGTCAGACGGGCGGTCGTGGAGGTGTGACGGGGCTACGCCTGTGCCCCGGGTCGGGCGGGAACCGAAACGGGGCGATCCGCCATCGGGGTCGACCACGTGCGGCTGTGCCGATGCGGTGACGGCAGGGGTGAGGGCGGCGAGGAACTCCGGGTAGAGATGACCGCGAGCAGCTCCTCGAAGTTGACCGCTTTGTAGTCGACCGCGCCTCCGGTTACAGCGACGGGACGCCCGCGCTACCGGCTCACGGGGTCGACATGGGTCAGCGGCCCGGGCAGGGGCTCTCGGGCATGGGAGGACCGCACCCGGGTCAGTGGATCGTGGTTGCACGAAGGACAGCCGTACCGGAAGATCGTGAGCCGATCCCGGAGGAGCCATGCGCCTGTCTCGTCGACCACATCCCGCCGATCGTCCGATCATGCCGTTGGCCATGGTCGCCTGCCTCATCGTCGGCGGCTGGTTGTGGGCGACGAGGCACGATGTTGGGGAACTCGGTGACCTCGCGGCCTTCGCGGCAGCCGTGGCGTTGGGATGCTTTCTTGTTCTCCTCGGCACCTGGGGGACCGCCTGGGTGCTTCGCGAACATGAAATCTGGGTCAATGAACAGCGGGAACCACAGGATCCGGACACCGGTCCGGAATGAGGGCTGGGTGGTGTTGGTGCACCTGCCCGAGCCGGTTCATGCCCTGCCGAGGGCGTGGATCGCTTCGGTGGTTGCCGGGTCGGCAGGGAAGAAGGCCTCGATGGCCAGCCCCGAGACGGTGACGTCCAACGGGGTGCCGAACAGAGTGGTGGTGCTGAGGAAGGACAGCACCCGGTCGTGGTGGCGGTACTGCAGCGGGATGACGACGCTCGAGACAGCGTCGCCGATCGGGGCCGCGTGGCCGTCGCCGCCGGGATAGCCGCGAAGCTCCTCGTGCAGCGCGTACAGGGCAGGGTCGTTGGTTGTCACGGCCTGGCGGTGTAGCCGGTCGAGCAGGTGGGCGCGCCACTCGGACAGGTTGAGGATTCGCGGGGCCATGCCGTCGGGATGCAGGCTGAGTCGCAGTACGTTGATCGGCGGGGCCAGGAGGCGGGGCTCGGCGCCGGCTGTGAACAGGGCGACGGCAGGGTTGGCTTCGACGAGGTGCCAGTGCCGGTCGACGAGCGCCGCGGGATACGGGCTGTGCCCGTCGAGGATCTGCCGTACGGCGGCGCGTACCGGAGCCAGTTCCGGGTCGCCCAGCTCGTGGCTGGGATAGGCGGGCGCGTGGCCGCCGGCGAGCAGCATCGTGTTGCGCTCCGCCAGCGGTACGTCCAACTGCTCCGCCAGCCGCAGGATCAGTTCCGGGCTCGGCCGGGACCGCCCGGTTTCCACGAAGCTCAGGTGCCTGGCCGAGACCCCCGCCTCGATCGACAGGTCGAGCTGACTCATCCGGCGACTGCGGCGCCAGTCGCGCAGCAGTTCCCCGACCGGTTGCCCCGGTCCGGTCATGGTCCTCACGCCACCGACCCTAGTGACCGTGCCGGCGCACCCACCATTACCTGCGAGGTAATCGACAGCCCGTCACGGTGCCGGGAAAGATCTCCTCCACAGGCCGCCAACCTGCACCCGTAACGGACGGAGAACCATGACCGCGTACGCCCTTGCCCACCTGCGCAGAGCGCCCCTCCACGCCGAGGTGCTGGAGTACCTGGAGCGCATCCAGTCCACGCTCGGCCCCTTCGGCGGGCGGTTCATCGTTCACGGCGGACCCGTCGACGTGCTGGAGGGCGATTGGCCGGGCGACGTGGTGATGATCGAGTTTCCCGACCTGACCAAGGCCCGTTCCTGGTACGGCTCCAGCAGCTACCAGGAGATCAAGCCCTTGCGGACCAGGCACCTCACCGGCGAGGTGATCCTTGTCCAGGGTGTCGAGCCCGGCCACAGCTCATCGCGGTTGGCTGCCGAACTCCGTGCGGCCAATGGTCTGTAGCGTCGGGAAGGGCCTCTGATGTCGCCGGCCGCCCCGCCGGGTGTTCCCGACGAGGCGGCCGGGGTCCCGAATTACCGGCGCAGCGCCTCGGTCACCACCTTCGCCGCCTCCGCGATCAGCGCGTCGTCGTACTCGGCGTCCTGCTTGTCCCGGCTGGACAGGATGGCCAGCACGAGAGGCTGACCGTCGGGCGGCCAGACCACGGCAATGTCGTTGCGGGTGCCGTACCCGCCGGAACCGGTCTTGTCGCCGACGGTCCAGTTCGCCGGTACGCCGGCCCGGATCGCCTTGTCGCCGGTGGTGTTGCCGCGCAGCCATCCGGTCAGCACCGTCCGGTCCTCGGCGTCGAGCGCCGAACCGAGGGCGTACGCGCGCAGGTCGGTGCCGAGGGCCCGTGGAGTGCTGGTGTCCCGCCGGTCGCCCGGTGTCGCCTCGTTCAGCGTGGTCTCGGTCCGCTCGGGGTCGGTGACCTGGTCGCCGAGGCCGCGTAGCGCCTGCTCGAGACCGTCGGGACCGCCGAGGTGCCGCAGCAGCAGGTTCCCGGCGGTGTTGTCGCTGTACCGCACCGCGGCGTCGGCAATCGCCCGCAGCGTCATGCCGGTACTGACGTGCTTCTCCGTCACCGGCGAGTAGGTCACCAGGTCCGCGCTGGTGTAGCGGACCACCTGGTCGAGTTCGGGCGTCGAGGTCGACGCCAGCACCGCGCCCGCCGCCAGTGCCTTGAAGGTCGAGGCGTACGCGAACCGCTCGTCCGCGCGGTGCTCGACCGTACGACCGGACCCGGTGTCGAGGGCGTATACGCCGAGCCGGGCGCCGAACCTCGACTCCAGCCGTTCGAACTCGGGGCCGAGCCCGGCAACCGGCGTCGGGATTATCGCTGCGGACGCGGCGGCGGTGTTGGTGGTGGTCGTTCCGGTCGGCGTTCCGCTCGCCGAGCAGGCGGAGAGCGGGAACAGCGCGAGCGCGGCCGAGACCACGATCGCGACCCGTCTGGTCGGGGGGACCAGGAGGCGGATCAGCATCGTCGACCCTTCCTTTCGTTCGGTGTGGGTTCGGGTGCCCGGCCAGGACGACATGAAGCCTCGCATTGCAGGATGGATGCTGTCCAAGACAGAAGTGTGCGGATCAATGCTGATCCGGCATAGACTGCCCCGCCATGGATCTCGTACGGGCCTGTGAGGCATTTGTGGCCGTCAGCGGGCACGGCAGTTTCACCGTCGGCGCCGCCGCGGCCCGGATCCCGCAGTCGGTCGCCAGTCGTCGCATCGCCGCCCTGGAACAGCACTTCGGGGCCCGGCTGTTCGAGCGGTCGTCGCGCAGCGTCCTGCTCACCCCGTTCGGCCGGGACATGCTGCCGTCGGCGAGGCGGCTGGTCGAACTCGCCGAGACGTTGGCGCACGACGCCGAGCGGGCGAAGCTCCGGCCGTTCCGGCTGGCCGTACCCGTGGTCTGCGCGGCCCGGCCGCTGGCCCTCCTGGTCGCCGAGGCCCGACGGCACGACCTGCATCTCGAACCGCATCCGGCCGGACCGGGGGAGCGCGCCGAGCTCGCCCGTGCGCTGGAGGTACGGTCGGCGCTCGTGGCGGTGCCACCGACCGGAAGCACCTGGCGGGTCCCGCTCGGCCTCGCCGGTCGGGACGATGCCGGGGCCACCGCCGTCTACCTCGAGACGCTGCGGGCGGGTCGGGCCGACCGGGGAGCGCGCCGACGACGCGCCTGGATCCAGCCGGAGGACGACGTGCCACACGTACGCGACCGGCTGACCCGGCTGGCCGACACGGTCGGCCTGCAACCCGCGCAGGTCACGGTCTCGACCGCACTCGTCGACGCGGCGGCCGAGGTGCTCGACTCGACCGACCTGCTGCTCTGCTCGCGGAGCCAGGCCGACGACCTCGGACTGCACTGGCGCCCGCTCGGCGAGCTGGACCTGGCACGCGGCTACGACGTCGCGGCGGCGTCGCGTGAGGACGCCCACCGGATCCGGACGCTGCTGCCGGCCGCGATCGGGCGGTGCCTCGGGGTTCCGGACAGTGCCGGGGTACGGGCGTGAGCGCCGTGCGGATCCTGGGCGAGGCCCGCAGGACACTGAGCGACGGCGGCCTGCGCGGCTCGTTCCTGGTACGCGACCTGGACTCCGGCGACGAACTCGGGCTCGACCCCGACCTAGAGTTCCCGGTGGCCTCGCTGGTGAAGGTGCCGCTCGCGGTGGCCACGTTGGAACGGGTCCACCGGGGTGAACTGGACGGGGCGACACCGGTTCCGGTGGCACCCGGTCGGATCACCACGGCGGGCCCGACCGGGCTGAGCAAGTTCCGGCACCCGGTCACGGTCGCCATCGACGACCTGCTCTATCTGAGCACCTCGGTGAGCGACAGTGTGGCCGCCGACGCACTCTTCGACCTCACCCCACCCGCCGAGGTCACGGCCGAGCTGCGGCGTCTCGGCTTCGACGGCATCACGGTACGTCAGTTCGCCAGCGAACTCACCCGGACCCCGGCCGAGCGACTCGGCCCGACGGAGGCACACCTCGTGCACTCCCTGGCCATCGCTGCGGCGACCCCCGGACACGGCCACCCGGTGCCGCAGCTCGACGTCACCCGCGCCAACGCCGGATCGGCCAGGGCCTTCGTGGAACTGCTCCAGGGCCTGTGGCGCCCCTCGTCCGTGCATCCCGCGACCGCCGCCCGGATCCGTGGGTTGATGGCCGACAACGTGCACCGGCAACGGCTCGCGCCCGACTTCGCCTCGGACGCGTCGCGCTGGTCGTCGAAGACCGGCACCCTGCTCAATCTCCGCCACGAGATCGGGGTGGTCGAGCACGCCGACGGATCGGCGTACGCGGTTGCCGCCCTCACCGAGTCCCGCGTACCGGCCGTTGTCCAACCCGAGGCGGAGGCGCTGATGGCGCAGGTCGCCCGGACCCTGCGTGACCACCTCCGGATCTCCTGACCGCTGGATCATGGTGACTACAGTCGGCCCTGCCGCAGGAGATCCGAGGTCGAGGCGGCCGGTGGCGGACGAAAGGGGAGGACCATGGACGAGCGGGGCTGGTACGTGATCGTCGAGGAGAACCTGAGCCACGGTGACAGCCGCAACTGGCGGGTGTCCGAGGTGAAACCCGCCGGTCATGACCTGGTGGCAGCGCGGGCGGTGGCCATGACCACAGCCCGACAGCACGTGCCCACGCATCCGATGTCACCCCGTCGCCGACAGATCTTCGCCGTCAGCGAGGAGAACCTCCTGGTGATCGTCACCGGTCGAACGACATCCTTCCAGTTCCGGGTCAGCCTCGCCCGGCTCGTGCACGACGAGCCCGAACGTACGATCGCCGCCTGGTAGCCCCCGGATCCGTCGCCGGGTCCCCCGGCGAGGCGGGCACGGTAGCGGCCGTAGTCACGACACCGGGTCGGACGAGCTGGCCCGACGACGCCTGAGGAGTCGTTGCAGTAGCCGGGCCACGATGATGGGCATCAGGTGCAGCACGACAATGAGTTCCACCGTCAGCGAGGCGATCTGGCTGATCGAGAGCCCTTGCAGCGCGAGCACCAGACACGCGGATGCGCTGGTGAGCAGCGCACTGATCGCCACGCGCAGCAGGGTTCCCCGGGCCGAGGTGTCCGTCTCGGCCGGGTTGCGTTTGGCGGTGCGCCGCCTCACCGTCGTGACCACCGCGGCTATCGCGATCAGCATGGCGAACTGCAGCGCCCAGAAGGCGGCCGTCCCGACGCCGGCCTCGTTGGTCAGCGGTGGCGCGACGATCGTCGTGACCGCGAACACGATGAAGGCCGGCAGCCAGGTGAGGACCAGGGCGCCCGTCGCCACCTGCGTGATCTTTGTCGGCAGACTGACCTGCGGCTGAACCCGTTGTCCGATCTGGGAGACGACCGCGTCGGAGGCCCACACCAGTTTGCGGGCCGGGCGTGCCTCGGGTGTTGGGAGCGGCATCCGGTGAGCGTAGTCGGGTCGTGCTGGTCCGCGAGCACGGGCATCGTGAATCGTGTATGCCTTCACGGTGGCGGCGCGCTGGCTGCCCGACCCATCGCCGAAGCGGACGATGGAGGACGAACCGATCTGGGTCGGGAGCCGGGACGGGGCAGGCTCGGAACCTGTGACAGGGGGTTAGCCTGGGAGTCGGTAATGACCTTGGGGGGACAGTGGTGGGGGATCTCGACGAGGCGCTGTCGATCTTCACGGGCCTGCGCCCACGCTTGTTCGGGATCGCGTACCGCATGCTCGGCAGCGTCAGCGAGGCCGAGGATCTGGTGCAGGAGGTCTGGCTGCGCTGGCAGACGACCGACCGCAGCGTGGTGAACAATCCGGGCGCGTTTCTGGCCACGACCATGACCCGGCTTGCCATCAACGAACTGCAGTCGGCCCGGATGCGCCGTGAGACGTACGTCGGGCCATGGCTGCCGGAGCCGGTCGACACCAGCGCGGACCCGTTCCTGGGCGCCGAACGCGGGGAGGCGCTGGAACTGGCGGTCCTGATGCTGATGGAGAAGCTCACGCCGCATGAGCGGGCGGCGTACGTGCTGCGGGAGGCGTTCGACTACCCGTACCCGCAGATCGCCGCGATCCTGCAGTCCACCGAGCAGGGCGTCCGCCAACTGGTCAGCCGGGCACGCAAGCACATCGTCGGCGAGCGGAAGATCCCGGTGCCGGAGGTCGCCCAGCGGCAGTTGTTGGCGACCTTCCTCGATGCCGCCCGCGTCGGTGACCTCGCAACGCTGGAGAAGCTGCTCGCGGCCGATGTGGCGAGCGTCTCCGACGGCAACGGCGCGCACCAGATCTCCCGTGTGGCGGTCGTGGGCGCGGCCCGGGTGGCGAAGTACCTCGCGGCGTTCTCCACCTGGTACTGGGAGGGCGTGGAGGTGCAGTGGGCCACGACGAACGGACAGGCGAGCGCGGTCATGCGTCGCGGCGATGCCCTGCTCGGCCTGGTCACGATCAACGTGTCCGAGGCGGGCATCGACCAGGTGCTGTGGATGATGAATCCCGACAAGCTCGCCGCCGTGGCCGCGGTCACAAAGTAGGCGCCTGCCCTGTCATAGCTGTCGACCGTGAGAGACAGGGACGAACGGGCGGTGCGGCAGCGGTGCTGGCCTGCCCGTGCCCGGACCGGCGCCGAGGGCCGGGTGGTGTGGAGGCGAGTGTGCTGGCCGGCGATGCCCGCGTGCACGACGACGTCGTACGCCGGCTTGTCGCTGCCTGCCGAACGGGCGAGGTCAACGCGATCCGGACCGTCCTCGACCCGGCCGTCGTCGCGGTGTGCGACGGCGGCGACCGGGTACCGGCTCCGACCGGTCCCGTGCGCGGCGCGGTCCGGGTCGCCCGGCTGCTCGGTGACCTGCTGCCGGGAACCGAACCGACGATCGGGAGCGTCAACGGGTGCGCCGGCCTGGTGATCCGCCGGGCCGGCACCGCCGTGGCCGTGATCGCCGTCGGCTGCGCCGGGGAACGGGCCACCACCCTCTGGGTCGTCCTGAATCCCGCGAAGCTGCGACCCTGGCACCGCCGTTGAGTCCGGTACTGGAGACCGCCGCCGAGCCGGTCCGGAAGATGATCGGCGGCCAGCACCTCGCCGAGGCACCGGCCGCCGATCTCGGCGGCTAGCGGGTGGCCCAGTCGCCGTAGGTGGTCTGCGCGAGGACTGCGTCCTGCGGGGCGACCAGGACATCGCCGGACACCGCACCGAACATGCCGGCGGCAGGGTCGACGACGACCGTACGCTTGTCGCCCTTGGCGGCCAGCGCGGCGCGGCCCCACTCGTCGAGGGTGAAGACCTCCGGGCCGGCCACGTTCCGGATGCCCTGAAGCGGCGCTCCCACGGCGACCTCGGCCACCGCCTTCGCGACGTCGGCCGACGCCATCGGTTGCACCGGCGTGCTGGGCAACCGCACCGTGTCGCCGTCGGTGGTCCAGGAGAGGATCGCGCCGGCGAACTCGAAGAACTGGGTGGCGCGGACGATCGAGTACGGCACCGGGCCGGCCTTCAGGATCTCCTCCTGCAGCACCTTGGCGCGGTAGTAGGCGAGTTCCGGCACCTGGTCGACGCCGACGATCGAGAGGATCACGGCGTGGCCGACGCCCTCGCGCTGCGCGGCCGCCAACAGGTTGTCCATCGTCGTCCGGAAGAAGTCGGTCGATGCCTCGTCGAAGGTCGGCGAGTTTGTCAGGTTCAGCACGACATCGGCGCCCTTGAGCCCGGCATCGAGGCCCTCACCTGTGAGCAGGTCCACCCCGTTCGACTGGGACAGCGGCACCGCCTCGTGCCCCTCCGCCTGAAGGATCCTGACGACCTGCGACCCGATGAGCCCGGTACCACCCAACACGGCGATCTTCATGTCTCTCACACCTCTGTTTTCGTTCGGAAGGCCGGGCGTTCACCCGGCTACGCCAGCTATGACCGGGCAGCACCGCCGGTTGTGACTCGCGCTCACGTCACACCGAGAGCGCATGCCGTTGCAGGGTGAGCGGGTCGGTCAGGCCGAAGCCCGGTCCGACGGCCGGCAGGGTCGGCTCCCAGTCCGGTTCCAGGCCCAGGTAGCTGGCCTGGTCGGCGCGGAGCAGCCCGATCAGCACCTCCGCCACGATCCGGCCGCCGACCGGGCCGAGCCGGTCGCCGCCGCCGCGGTGCTGGGCCTCCTTGAGGACGTAGAACCACAGCGGGGTGCCGTGCGGCCAGGTCTGCTCCAGTTCGTCGGGTGTCAGCGGCGCCGCCCCGACGAGCCGGGCGACCGCCTCGCCGCCGGGTAGCCCGGTGGTTTCCCCGCGCAGGAGGTCGCGTACCGCCAGGGAGCGGTAGGCGGCGGTGTCGACCGCACCGGTGACCCGCTCGGGCAGTCCGATGAGGCTGGCGGCGAGCCGGCCGTCGAGGCGTTTGGCGCGTTGCGCGGGTGGGTGGCCGGGCACGTCGAAGATCTGGGTGAGATCCAGACGCCGGTCGGCGGGCAGCGGGCCGAACCCGACCAGGTCGGGGAAGAGCGGCACCGCCGGTCCGCCGTCGACGAGCCGGTAGGTGTGCCGGATCTGCCCGTGGCCGTAGCGGAAGGCCGCGTCGGCGAACTCCAGCGGGATGTACGCCCGCAGCGGCGGCGGCGCGAACCACCGCCCGCCCTCGGAGAGCACCTCCTCGACCAGGCTCGCCCCGACGAGCCGGGGCAGGAAATCGTGGACCACGATCCACTGGTAGTGCCAGGTGAGGGTGATTCGGGCCTGGTCGAAGACGTCGGCCTCGGGCACCCCGTTGCCGCGCAGCAGATCGACGATGCGGTTGTGCGCGTGCAGCAGGGCGACGTGCAGGGTCAGCGCGAACAGATGTACGTCGTTGCGGGGGTCGCCGATCAGGGCGACGCCCTGGTGGTTGCGCGGCACGTCGGCGCCGTCCGGGCCGAGCAGGAACTTTGCCGGGTCGTCGAGGTCGAACAGGTATGGCGAGCCGATCGGGCCGTCCGAGTAGATCATTTCCAGGTTGAGCTTCGGGGCGCGGGAATTGCGCAGCGCCTCCGGGTCGACGCCGCCGGCGAGGGGTGAACGGTCGGCGGTGATGTCGTGGGCGATCAACTGACCGAAGAATGGCCATCCGGCGGCCTCGGTGGCGTCGTCGCCGCCGGCGCCGAGCCGGTCCAGGGCCGCGGCGGCGTCGCAGATCCCGCCGTCGCCGCCAGCGCGCATCAGCAGTTGGGGATCGGTGCCCAGCGGGTCCAGGCCCGGGAACATGCGTCCGTAGCGGGCCGCCCCGGTGGGCCGGTCGACGGCGCGTACCAGGCTGAGGCAATGGTCGCGGGCGGCCACGTGGGCGCCGCTTTCAGACATCTCGGTCTCCGTCCCGCCCGGCGGCCCGTGAGCCGTCTTCCAGGGCCTCGACCGCACCGAGAAGGCTACGGACGCCCGCCTTCTCGCGCTGGGCATCCGCCGGATCGAACATCCACTCGTCGCTCGGTACGGCGAGGGCGTCCTCGGGCCGGCTGGTCTCGATCGCGGTCAACTCTGCCCTGACGTTGCGCTCCAGCCCGTACAGAAAGGCGTCGTCGCTGGCCGGCAAGCTCATCTTTTCCTCCGTGGGGTACGCGGGTGCGCACCAACCAGGACAGGACAGCCCGGCGACCTGTGACACGCGGGCGAGCGTCACAGGGACACCTGCCGTACGTCTGTCACAGATCCCACGGCTGCCCGGTCTTTGCCGGTGACGTCGGAGAACCGCGACCACGGTCTCCGGTCGGCCACCAGCCGGCACGGCTACCACCAGCAGCGAGGACGGAACATGACAGCGTCGAACAAGGGGACCGCCGACGGGCGAGGGGTGCCGGAACGGTGAGGACCAGTCGACTCGAGGCGTTCAGCGACGGGGTGCTCGCCATCATCATCACGATCATGGTGCTGGAGCTGAAAGTGCCGGAGGATCACGACCTCGCCGGTCTGCTCCACACGAGCGGCGTCGGGCTGCTGACCTATCTCCTGAGCTTCGTCTACGTGAGCATCTACTGGAACAACCACCATCACATGTTCCATCTCGTACGTCAGGTCAGCGGCGAGGTGCTGTGGGCGAACCTGGCGCTGCTGTTCTGTCTGTCGCTGCTGCCGTTCACGACGGCCTGGATGGACGAGTCGACGTTCGAACCGACCCCGGTCGTCGTCTACGGCCTGAACCTGCTGGCCGCCGCCATCGCATACTTCGTGCTCCAAACGGTGATCATCCGGCAGCAGGGGCCGGAGTCGCCGCTGCGGCAGGCTGTCGGCGCTGACCTCAAGGGCAAGCTCTCTCCCGTGCTCAACCTCGCCGGGATCCTCAGCGCCCTGGTGATCGACCGCAGCGGTCGCATCGGCGTCTGGATCGCCCTGGCGTGTTTCGTCGGCACGGCGATCATGTGGCTCATCCCGGACCGCCGCATCGACCGGGTGGTCCGCCAGCACGAGACCGTGACCTGAGCGGGAGGTGGACGGCCGGCAGCCCGCCACCTGGCGGGTAATTTCCGCCACGTGGCGCTCGATCACGCGGGTGGTGCCGGCCATGCTGATGTCAGTGATCACCTCCCGTGATCCTCTGTTCAACCGCGGAGGCGCCGTATGACCACCACCCACGCTCTCCCCCCGCCGTTCGACCCGGAACTCGGCGCCGCACTCGCGGCCATGGCCGACTCGCTCCCACCGGCGATGACGCCGGACATGATTCCGGCCATGCGCGAGCGTGGCGCCGGACCACGGCCCACCGACGACGACCTGCGGCGCGACGGCCGGTTCGAGATCGAGGAGCGGGCCGTACCCGGCCTGGCCGGTGACCCGGACATCTCGCTCCTGATCTGCCGGCCCACCGCCCCCACCGGCACCCCGGGATGCCTGTACCACGTCCACGGCGGTGGCATGTTCCTCGGCGACAACCGCACCGGCGTGCCGGAGATGCTGCTCGACTGGGCGGAGGAGTTCAACCTGGTCGTGGTCTCGGTCGAATACCGGCTCGCCCCGGAGACCCGGCACCCCGGTCCGGTCCACGACTGTTACGCCGGCCTGCTCTGGACCGCCGAGCACGCCGACGAGCTCGGTTTCGATCCGGACCGGCTGCTCATCGCCGGGGCCAGCGCGGGTGGCGGACTGGCGGCGGCGGTGGCCCTGATGACCCGCGACCGGAACGGCCCGGCGCTGCTCGGGCAGATGCTGATCTACCCGATGCTGGACGACCGCAACAACACCCCGTCGGCCCTGCAGATGGCCGGTCTGGGGATCTGGGACCACACCGCCAACCAGACAGGCTGGGGAGCGCTGCTCGGCGACGCGGCGGGTGGCCCGGACGTCTCCCCGTACGCCGCACCGGCCCGTGCCGAGGACCTCTCCGGGCTGCCGCCCACCTTCATCGAGGTGGGCAGCGCCGAAACCTTCCGGGACGAGGACGTGACGTACGCGAGCCGGATCTGGCAGGCCGGCGGGCAGGCCGAACTGCACGTATGGCCGGGAGCCTTCCACGGTTTCGACATGACGATGCCGACCGCGCAGATCTCCCGGGACGCCAGGGGAGCCCGGGTCGCCTGGCTCAACCGGCTGTTCAACGCATAGCCTCACCCGATGAGAGACCTGGCCGTCCGGCTCGCCGCGCTGGACGCGGACGCGGGTGCCGCGCTCCAGGTCATCGCCTACTTCGACAGCCTGGTCGAGGGGCGCGCCGGGCTGCAGAGCATCGTCCGTGGGGCGGCCGTACTGGCCGGCTGCCCGGCAAGGCTGGACGACGACGCCCGCCGGGTGCACATCAGGATGCTGCCGGACGGGATCGCCGCCCCGCTGCCGGGCCCGGCAGACCCGAGCTGGCCCGGCCAGCCGGTCGGCACGGCAATGCTACGGCTGGAACGCTCGGGGACGCCCGGTCCGGTGGACGCGATGGTGCTGGAACGGGCGGCGGGTGCGGCCGGCGCCGTCCTGGAGCGCACCCGCGGCCGGGCCCCGGCCACCGACCCGGCGGCGGTCGAGCTGGTCGTCGACGCGTCCGCGCCCGCCGACGTACGCCTGCAGGCCGCCCGCCGACTGGGACTGCCCGTGGACGGCACCGCGTACGCGGTGGCTCTGGCCTCGGGGGAGTCCCGGCTGGCGGCGGCCGGGACACCCCCACCGCGCACACGGGCCGGGATCGGTCCGACGGTGCCGCTGCTCGACCTGCCGGAGTCCCACCGGGCGGCCCGGACGGCGTTGCGTTTCGCGGCCGAGGGCACCGACGAGGACCCCGGCGAGACGTTGGTGCACTTCGAGGAGCTGGGCGGGTTGGCTGTGCTCGCCGCCGTACCCGACCCGGCCGGGGTCCCCGACGTACGGGCGCTGGAGCACGCGGCGGGCGGGGCGTCCTGGGTCCTGACCACGCTGCACGCGGTGGCGTCGACCATCAGCCTGCGCGCGGCGGCGACCGTGTTACGCCTGCACCATTCGACGCTGCAGGACCGTGTCGGGCACGCGGAGCACCTGCTCGGCTGGAACGTGCGCGACCCGCAGGGCCGGTTGCGTCTGCAGTTGGCGCTGGCCCTTCGACGCCTGCACCGCCACCCGTCCTGACGAGGCCTCCCTGGTGCCGGTGCCTGCCCGCTCCGGGTTGTGCCGCCCGCTGCGGGTGGTGTTGGTCGGTGTCGGTCAGGTAGCCGACGAGGACCGAGCCGGATCCCAGCCCGATCTCCAGGCAGTCCAGGGCGTGTTCCCACGAGGCCCGCGGCTCACGAGCGCCACCCCACGGTCAAGGAATTGAAGATCAAATTAAGAAAATCAAGATTCGTACGTTGACACCTTCAAAAACTCAAGATACAAATGATGCAGACGCGTCATCGAGAGCAAGGAGTCGAGGGTGGACTGGCAGGAGCTGACGGACCTGACGCGCGGACAGCCGTTCGTGGTCGAGCGGGTCCGCCTCGCCGGCAGCGGGGTCGTGGTCGAGGGTCAGTTCGAGCCGCCGCCGTTGGCGCAGCTCGGCGTCGACGACCAGGTGTTCGTTGCCGCGTTCGTACGGTCGCACGGCTCGATCAAGGAGATGGAGCGGATCTTCGGGGTGAGCTACCCGACGATCAAGGCGCGGCTGAACCGGATCACCGAGCACTTCGACTTCGTCGACACCGACCCGGCGCCCACCGGGGCCGACGTCGTCGACCGCCTGCGGCGGGGGGAGATCAGCGTCCAGGAGGCGCTGGACGAGCTGGAGCGGTCCCGATGATCCCGCAGTTGGTGACGGTGCGCCATCGCCGTTCCGACGGCCGTTGGCTGCGGCTCTACGTCCCCGTCCTGCCGGTGCTGCTGGTGCTGTCACCGCTGCTGCTGCTCGCCGTGCTGGCCGGACTGGTCGCCTGCCTCGTCTTCCGGGTGAGCCCGTCGGGCGCGGTGCGCGGCGTCGGGCAACTGCTGTGGGCGCTGCCCGGCACCCGGTTCGAGATCGAGGACGGTCACCTGGCCGTGCTGGCAAGCATCAGATGAGATCAGAAAGTGAGGAGCAACAATGAACGAGCAGCGGCGCCAGGTCCTGCAGATGCTGGCCGAGTGAGATCAGAAAGTGAGGAGCAACAATGAACGAGCAGCGGCGCCAGGTCCTGCAGATGCTGGCCGAGGGCAAGATCTCCGCGGATGAGGCCGAGCGGCTGATCGACGCCCTCGGACGGGAACGACCCGAGTCCCCGCCGGGAACCGCGCCCGGCCCGAAAGCTCGACCCAAGTACCTGCGGGTGGTGGTGAACTCGGAGGACGACCTCGGCGGCGACGGGCCCAGCCGGGTCAACGTCCGGGTTCCGCTGCAACTGCTGCGCGCCGGGGTCCGGCTCACCAGCCTCATCCCTCCGCAGGCACTGGCCCAGGTGAACACGAAGCTGCACGAGTCGGGGGTGCCGATCGACCTCACCCAGCTCAAGCCGCAGCACATCGAGGACCTCATCGAGCAGCTCGACGACGTCACCATCGACGTCGACCAGCCGGACACCAAGGTGCAGGTGTTCTGCGAGTGACACCACCACCCCACCGGCTGTCCACTCCGACCACGGGGGTCGGCTGGTGGGGCGGTCGCGGCGAAGGCCGACTTCAAGCACACCCAGGATAGCTCCGGCGGTCCGTGACGGACCCAGTCATCCGGGCATGTCGATGTACGCGCATGAACTCATGCGCCGCCGGGTACGGCGCTCCGGTTACCAACCCGGACGGTACGAACCGGGTGAACATTGGTCGGGTCTGTCATTCGACGGTGACCGAGGCGCTGACGGGCTGTCTGAGGATGGTGCGGAGCCTCTCGGGTGCGACCTTGCGGGCGTCGCTGAGATAGATCTCGTGGTGTTTGCCGACCATCCGCAGCCCGTTGTCCGGGACGAACTCGTGGTGCATCCGGGCCAGCACGTCGGCCTCGTTGTCGTAGGGGCCGACGTGCAGTGTCTGCACGCACCGGCCCTCGGCGAGCCAGCCGAGGCGGACCTCGTCCAGGCGTCGTGGGCGGGCCTTGACCGAGATCTGTGCGGTCGCGTTCGTGAGCATGTCCTGGTCGATCCAGTCCGGGGTCATGATCATCAGTGTCCAGTCCCACCGGGACTTGTCCCGGGAGGCCGTGAACGTGTCCATGTCGTCGGCCCACCACAGGCCCTCCAGCGGCATGACGGTGTAATCACGTCCGAGGGTCTGCTTGCTGGCGAACTTCAACCGGTACGCCAGCGGGTAGAGCGCCTCGGTCGCCTGGGTGAAGGCCGGGCTGGTATTGGGATCGCCGTGCCCGTCGATCATGAGGTACTGCAGGTCGGGCACGTCCACGATGGAGAACTGACCGCTTTTCGCGCGGTAGGCGTCGATCTCCTTCTTGAAGTCAACCTTGCTCGTCATCGGGCACCTGGGCTCGCGCCGCGAGCCACGACCTTTCCGCCTCCGAGAGGCTCAGGGGTGGGAGAGACCTCGGGTGCTGGCAACGGTAGGGGGCTTGTGTCGACCCGCCCTCCTCGGGGTGGCGGTACGGCTACCTGTTCCTGTGCCAGATCATGCTGCTGACCGGCCGTTATGGGCAACGTCGCAGTTTGTGTCGGGCGGACCGGGGGTAGCGCTCTTCCTGACCGTCGTCCATCGGGACCGGCGGCGGGGAAGTGTCGGGGGCGGGATGCCGGCGTTGGACGGGCGGTACCGCCTCGATCAGCGGATCGGGGCAGGGGGCATGTCGGAGGTCTGGCATGCCCATGACGAGGTGCTCGATCGGCCGGTCGCGGTCAAGCTCATCACCCTGCCGTACGCCGATCCGGCGGCCGGCCTGGTGGTCGTGGACCAGGCGCGGACGGAGGCCCGCGCCGCAGCCCGGCTGGCTCATCCCAACATCGCGAGCGTGCATGACTTCGGTCTGGTACCCCTGCCGGACGGCCAGCAGGCGCCGTACATCGTGATGGAACTCGTGGAGGGTGAGACGCTGGCCGTGCACCTGCGGTCCGGGGCGCTGGACTGGCAGATCGCGGTCCGGGTCTGCGCGGAGGCGGCCGCCGCGTTGGCCGCGGCCCATCAGGGCGGCATCGTGCACCGGGACGTCAAACCGGCCAACATCGTGCTCACCCCGGCCGGGGTGAAGGTCCTCGACTTCGGCATCGCCGCACTGGTCGGCGAGCGTGATTCGGCGGCCGGGGGCGAGGTGGTGGGCACTCCGGCGTTCGTCGCCCCGGAACGGCTCGACGGGGTCGCCGCCAGCCCGGCCACCGACGTGTACGCCGTCGGCGTGCTGCTCTATCTCAGCCTGGCCGGACGGCTCCCGTGGCCGGTACACACGGAACCCGACCGGCCGTTGTCCCACGTGTCCCGGCCACCGGATCCGCTGCCGCCGGTCGCGGGTCTGCCCGCCGACGTGGCCGAGCTGTGTCTGCGTTGCCTGAGTGCCGATCCCGCCGACCGGCCGACGAGCGTCGCCATGGCACTGCTGCTGGCCGAGGCGGTGCAGACACAGGTGTACGTGCCGATCGGCATCCTGCCGTCACCCTCCCGTCCGCCCGCCCCGGCACCCCGACAGCACGTGCAGGGTGATGATCCGGCGCTGGACGAGGTGACGGACGTGGCGGCCGTCGAGTCGTTCCCGCAGCCGCGATACGACGGCGAGCGCGGTTCGACCGGCGACGGGCCGGGACCCGCGCGGCCCGTACCGGCTTCGGCGAGGTCCGACTCCCAACTCCTGCGTCCGGGTCGGCACCGCGCCTGATTCCGCACGCGCCTGGGCTGTGGCGCAGGTACCGGCGGATCACGGCACCGATCACGTCAGGCCCGAACCCGAGACCCAAGTATGCGGGGATGCATATCTCGTAGCGAATGGAGAGGGTCGGCGGACCCGCCCGTACGGCGGCGTTCTACCCGTTTTTCCGGCGCGCGACCTTCGGCGACACGTTCGCGGCGAGACTGGTCAGGGCTGCTCGTATCGCGTCGAAGGGAGCCGGGCTGTGCAGCGCACGAGCGGTGATCATTGCTCCTTCGACACCGGCGATCACCGCGTCGGCCAGTACGCGTGCGGCCGTCCGGTCGATGTCGAGGACGACGAAGTGGAACGCGAGCCGGTCGATCATCTGCGTGAACGTTCGGCGGCTCGTCTCACCCACGTCGGTCGACTCCCGGGCGGCTCCGTCGATCACCAGCGGCGCGATTCCGCAGCCCCGGGCGTAGTCGCTGGCTACCATGCCTTCGCGGGCCAGGTCTACGTACCCCTCGACGAGCTCGGCGGCAGAGTTGGCCCGTTCGGCGGCCTGGTCGATGATGAGGACCTGGTCGTGGGCATGCGCCTCGGCCGCCGCCATCGCCAACTGGGTCTTGCCGCCGGGGAAGTGGAAGTACACCGAGCCGCGTGGCGCTTCGCTGAGCTTGAGCACGTCGGAGAAGGCCGTCGCTTCGTAACCGCGCTGCCGGATCAGCTGCTTGGCCGCCTCCACCATCCTCTGCTTGGCATCCGATCGGCGCGCCACGGTCGCACCCGCCTTCCCTCATCCGACTCCATGCTCCCAGAACAGTATGTATGATGACCTGCATAGTTACAAGTGCTTGGCAAGAATTCCAGGAGCCCGGGCGCCGCCAGGGCCACCGGATCGGAGAGGACCGCGCATGCCCTTCGTCAACATTTCCCTGGCCCGAGGCAAGTCGGAGCAGTACCTCGCCACCGTCTCGCGGACGGTGCACGATGCGCTGGTCGCCGAACTGAAGATGAAACCCGATGACAGCTTCCAGCTCGTCCACCAGCGCGACCCCGGCGAGATGATCTTCAACCGCGACTTCCGCGGCGGCCCGCGCTCCGATGACTGGATCGTCTTCACGATCACCGATGGCCTGGATCGTGGTGAGCGGGCCAAGCGCAGGTTCTACGAGACGCTGGTCCGACTGCTCCAGGAACGCACTGGCATCAGCCCCGCCGACGTGTTCGTGATGATGACCGTCACGGCCCCGGAAAACTTCTCCTTCGCCGATGGGGTGATCGGGACCGACATCCTGGCTGCCGAGGCGCTCGACGCGGCGGCAACGGCCCCGAGCGCCCATGATGCGTACACAAGGGCCGAACTGGCGTACGCCGTCACCCGGCTGTTCCGGAACCGTGACCGCCACATTCTGCCGATGCTGCGCGACGACGTCGTCCTCACCGTGCCCACCACGCTGTCCTACGGTGGTAAGTTCACTGGTCGCGCGGCCTTCGACGACTTCTTCTCGAAGATCCCGGGCGGCGGAACCGTATGGGAGTCGTTTGCCAGCGTCGTCGACGAGGTCATCGCCTCCGACGACCACATCATCGCCCGGCTCACCAACACGGCCGTGCCCAAGGCGACCGGCAAGACGGTGGTTTTCCAGAACCTCTGGTTCTTCGAGGTCGCGGACGGCCGCATCGTCAGCGTCCAGCTCTACGCCGACACCGCCGCGACCAGCGGCGGGGCGAGTTGATCGGACCGGTGCCAGGCAGGTGCGGCGCAATCACGTCAAACGAGGCTCCCCATCGATCGAGGGCAGTGGTCTCCCATGTGCTGGACGAGGTAGTTCCGGTCCCGTGGCCGACCGCCCGGCCCACGCCGGGTCAGCCCAGCAGTTGACGCAACTGGTACTTGAGCACCTTGCCGGTGCCGCCCCGGGGCAGCACGTCCAGCCGGTGGATCCGTTTCGGCACCTGGTGCGGCTCGAGCCGCTCGGCCAGGAACGCCGTGAGTGCCGCCTTGTCCAGCGACTCGTCCGCGGCGACGACCGCGGTGACGATCTGCCCGAGTTCGGCGTCGGGTAGCCCGATGACACTCGCCTCGCGTACCGCGGGGTAGTCGTAGACCGCCGCCTCGACCTCCAGTGACGACACGAGCCTGCCCCCGGTGGTGATGACATCGGTCATCCGGTCGAACAGGAACAGCTCACCGTCGGCCGTGGCACGTCCGAGGTCACGGGTACGGGTCCAACCGCCGGCGTGTACCTGGGCGTTGAGCGTCTCGTCGAGGTACAGCCGTTTCGGCGCCTCGCAGCGCAGCCACACCTCACCGAGCTCGCCGGGCGGCACTGGCTCCCCCTGCTCGTCCACCACCCGCATCTCGGTGCCGCGACCGGGACGCCCCACCCACATCGGGCGGTCCGGGTCCACGTTGCCCAGCATGATCGCCGGCACCGCCTCGGACTGCGCGTACGCGTTGGCGATCGTCGCGTTGGGCATAGCAGCCAGCAGGTCGCGGGCGATGCGGGGCGGCATGATCGCCGAGGCGTTGCCGATGGTCTTGACCGTGCTGAGGTCGTACCGGTCCTGCGGGCGGATGGCGGCCAGCCGGATCGCGGTCCAGGGCGTCAGGATGAGCGTCGCGCAGCCGTACGCGGCGAGCAACCGCGCGATTTCCTCCGGATCGTCCGGCGAGCACACGATCAGTGGCGAGGGCGTCGTGGTGGCGAGCACGGCGACGGTCGTCGCGCTCGACGTGGTGCCCAGCGGCATGGGCGCGAGCAACGGCGCGGGGTCCACGAGCTGCCCGAGCGCGGCCGACCCCCGGCCGTAGGTCAGGTTGCCGTGCGGGTTGGTGAACGGCTTCGCCAGTCCGGTGGTGCCGGACGTGTAGAGGATGTCGGAGATGTCCTCGGGCGCCACGCCGGTGTCGATGGGGCCGGTGTCGCCGCCGTCCAGCTCCGCCACCGTCACCGACCAGCGCCCGGCGGCATCCGGCCACGGCGGCAGCCCGGAGCCGTGAATCACCCCGACCACCTCGCACTGGTCGAAGCGCCGGTGCAACTCAGCCGTGGACAGGGTGTTGTTGACGTGGACCGCGGTCGCACCGGCCTTGAGCACACCGAGGTACGCGGCGGCGTAGTCGATCCAGTCGTCGCCGCCGAAGAGCAACGCCACCCTGGCCCCACGGCCGCTGCCGCCGAGCCGCTCCAGGATCCCCCGGGCGACGGCGTTGGACCGGCGGTCCCACCGCTCATAGGTCACCGTCGTCTTGCCCCGGACGTTGATCGCCTCCTGCTCCGGCATGAGACCGGCGCGGTGCCGGAGCAGGTCGGGTACGACGACCGCGGACGTTGGCACACTCATGGGTTCTCCTCGGATGACGCGCTCAGCTCCACCGGTACACGCGGTGGAAGTCCTCGATCCTGTCGAGCAGCAGCAGTTCCCGGCCGGCCAGATGACTGTCCAGGACGGACTGGTACGGACCGGTGTCCAGGACCGCGTCGCGGACGCCGAACGCCCGGTCGGCCGTGTGCCGGTTGAGCTCGTCGTACTCCGCGACCGTCAGCTCACGCCGGGCGGCCACCGCCTTGGCGAGTGGCCGGGCCCCGAGCCGGGCGGCGGCCCGCTCCGTGACCACTCCGCTGAAGAACTCGGACCCGCAGCCGGAGCCGTAGGAGAACAGCCCGATGCGCCGTGCCACGGAGAAGTCGGCGTGGTCGATCAGCGAGCACAGCGCGAGGTACAGCGAGCCGGAGTACAGGTTGCCGATCTGGCTGGTGTACGCGAGCGACGGTGCCACCCGTGCCTCGAAGTCCGCGCCGATGCTGGCCGGGGACATGCCCTTGGTCTTGCGCAGCAGCGTCCGGTGGGCCCCCTTGACCATGCCGGCGAAGGGGATGTGGAACAGGAGATGGTCGAAGGTGGTGACGATGTCGGCTCCGGCGACGCGGTCCCGGTAGGCGGCGAAGCACTCCTCGAGGCAGCTGAGGTAGGCCAGGAGGGACAGGTCCGAGTTGACCACGTCGACGTCGGGCCGGGGGCGCAGCGTGTCCATGACCTCCTTGGTGTGGTACCCGCTGGCACCGAGGTCGAGGCGCAGGACGTCGGGGGAGCGGCTCACCAGCATCGCGACCGCACCCGCTCCCTCGGACGGCTCGTAGTAGCTGCCGGCGGCGGCGATGCCGGCGATGTCGGTGGCGACCACCAGCGCACGCGCGTCCGGGATGGGACTCGCGGCGATGATCGCAGCCGCGCTCTGCAGCGCCGCGGTGCCGCCGTAGCAGGCGTGCTTGACCTCGAACGACCGGCAGCGCGGCGACAGACCGAGGTGGTCGTGGACGTACGTGCTGATGGGCTTGCCGAAGTCCAACCCCGACTCGGTCGCGACCACGACCAGCTCGATCGCCGCCCGCTGCGCCGGGGTCAGCGCGTCGACCAGTGGCCGGGCCGCGTTGACCGCGTGGGTGACCTGGTCCTCGCAGGGCAGGCTCACCGACCGGCGGTCCATCATCAGGTTCGCCAGCCGTGACGGGTCCAGGCCGCGTGCCTCGAACAGCGCCCGTACGTCGACGGACGCGCTGCCTGCGTAGACATGAAGATCCTCGATGCCGATGGATGTGGTGACCATCGTTGTCATCTCCCTCGCCATCGCGGTCTCTGACGGTTCTACGGTCGTCCGGGCGGCCGGGTCTGCTCATAGTTGAGCGCCGGGGGTGCGTCGGGCCGGTTAGGATGCCGGGTCATGCAGAGGTATGTCGCATTTCTTCGGGCAGTGAATATCGGCGGCGAGAGCTCGATGGTGATGGCGGACCTGAAGCAGGTCTTCGTCTCCTGCGGGTTCGACGGCGTGGCGACGTACATCCAGAGCGGCAACGTCGTTTTCGGCTCCCCGGCGGACGACGAGGCGGCCATCCTTGCCGAGATCCATCGAGGCATCAAGGACCGGTGGGGCAAGGACGTGCCGGTTCTGCTGCGCAGCCTGCCCGAGCTCGACGCCATGATCGCCGCCAACCCGTACCTCGGCGAAAACTCGGACTACACGAAGCTGCTGGTCACATTGCTGACGCACGATCCCGGCGCGGACAAGCAGGACGCGCTCGCGTCGCCGGCCGGCGAGACGGGCACGGTGGCGCTGGTCGGCCGGGACGTGTTCGTGCACGTCCCGGACGGGTACGGGCGGAGCAAGCTGAGCAACGCCTTCGTGGAGCGCAGAACCGGCGTCGTCGGGACGACCCGCAACTGGCGCTCGGTGCTGAAGCTGCGCGACATGGCGGCGGGCTGACCTCATCCTCGCGGTCCCGGTCCGGCCCGGTCCGCACCGACGCCCGCGGTCGCCTTCTCGACCCGGCCCACCAGGGACAGCAGCGGACCGGTGAGCACCGTCGTGACCAGCGCCATGACGAGCAGCGCGAGGAACAGCGGCGGACTCAGGATGCCGGCCTGGAAGCCGACCTGCAGCACGATCAGCTCGGTGAGCCCACGCGTGTTGAGCAGGATGCCGATCCGTACGGCGAGAGCGGGGGAGCTGCCGCCGAGCCGGGCGCCGAGGTACCCACCGCCGATTTTGCCGGCGACGGCGAGCCCCAGCACCACGAGAACCAGAGACCACGGCGTGGTACCGATGGCGCCGGTCAGCACGGTGAGCCCGGTGTTGACGAAAAAGACCGGCAGCAGCCAGCCGCCGAGCCGTGACACGGTGGCGGTGGGTACGTCCCACGGTTCGCCGAGCGGGATCGCCAGGCCGACCAGGATCGCACCGAACACCGCCGTCAGTCCCAGGTGGTGCACGCCGAAGCCGACCGCGAGCGCGAGGACGCCCAGGGTCACCGTGCTCGCGGCGGGCCAGCGGGCGCACCACACCGCCGCCCTGCCACGACTCAGTGCCCACCTGATCCCGGCGGCGAGCAGCAGCGCGCCCGCGAGCACCGCCATCGCGTCGCGGAACGTGGCCGCGTCCCCGGCGCCGAGCGCGACGGCCAGTGACAGCAGCAGCCAGCCCACGATGTCGACCGCGACCGCGGCGGCCAGGGCCAGGCTCCCCGCGGTGGACTCCTCCAGGCCGCGTTCCTTCAGCAGCCTCGCCAGCACCGGCACCGCGGTGATCGACAGCGTCACCGCGACGCACAGGACGAAGGCCGGCAGCGGTGCGTCACCGCGTACGGTGGCGTCGCCGGACATGAGTACCCAGAGGGCGACGAGCGCGCCGCACGCCAGCGCCGGGACGAGCGCGCCGGCGGTTACCCACGCCAGCCGGCGGTCGTTGCGCGCCGGCCCGACCCGCAGTTCGCGGGCGAGGCTGACCAGGAACAGCACCAGGGCACCTTCGGCGACCAGGCGCAGGAGCGCCCGTACGTCGTCGGGCAGCACGGTCGCGAGGACCCCGCGCCCGGCCAGCGCGACGAGTACCGGGCCGACGAGCAGGCCGGCGACGATCTCGCCGATCACCGGCGGCTGGCGCAGCAGCCGTGCGGCGGCCCGTCCGGCGGCGGCAACGAGGAGCAGGGCGACGATAAGCACGGCGCCGTGCAGCAGTCCCAGGATCCCGCCCATCTCAGCGACCGCTTCGCTGCGGGCCGCCCGCATCCGGTGGCGCGGCGACGCTGGCGCTCATGCGGTCAGCCCGTGCTCGCCGTGGAGATAGCGGCCGGCGCCGGTGGCCGAGCGGGTCGTGCCGGTGCCCCAGAGGCCGAGTTCCCTCTGCCCGCGCTCCACGTACTCGGTGAGGGCCGCCTCGTTGATCAGGAGGTATCCGCCGGGGAGCTGGTCGACCAGCTTCGCCTTGCGGAAGTGCTTGAGGAACAAGCCGACCCGGGACCGGGTGGTGCCGACCATGCTCGCCAGCTCCTCCTGGGTGATCTTCGCATCGATCTGCATGCCGACGTTCAGCTGGCGCCCCACCTTGCGGGCGAGCCGCAGCAGGGTGGCGGCCAGCCGGTGCTCGCTGTCCATGGTGACCAGCTGCGTGATCGTCTGCTGCTGGTCGAGGAGCTTGGCCATCAGGAACCGGGTGAAGTACCAGTTGAGGTGATCGTCGTTGATGAGCATGTTGAAGAGCTTCGCGGAGTTGATCCGCCGGATGACGCTGTCCTTCATGGCCGTCGCCGTGTCGTGCCGCGGTGCACCGAGCAGTCCCAACTCGCCGAACATGTCGCCCCGGGTGTGGATTGACAGGAGGCACTGCTTGCCGTCCGCCGACGACGCGGTGGTCTTGAACTGGCCGACCTCCACGAGGTACATGCGCAGGTCCTGGTCGCCGGAGTTGTAGATGGCCCCGCCTCTGGGCACATGCGTGCGGACGGCGAACGTCGGGTCGTCGCGGATCATCTGGTGCAGCTGGTTGCGCAAGTCATTGGTAGCGCCGGCGGTTCGCAAGAAGTCCTCCTCGCGCCCGAATTCGGACAGGCGGGTGCGTTGTCCGATTTCTGCTCGTCCGATTTGTGGCGAAGGGTGGGCGGCTGTGGTGAATGCAGCCGGAACCCTTGCCTGTAGTCTGTGTGCCGGACTGATCGTCTTCTGTTCCATTGTGAGCAGACAATGGTTTTGTCCGCTATGAGTTTGACAATCCACCCGAGGACACGGCGTATCGATGGGGCATCAGTCTGCTCCGCACCTGTCCTGTGCAGCAATTTCGTGCAATGTTCATCCGCCCGGATGGGCGGCGACGTGCCGTCCTGCTAACCGGCAGGCGGAATCGCTCGGCGCTGCATGTGATTCTCATCGCCCGCTGTGCGGACGGGGCCAACTGGGTGCGTGTGCACCCGCCCGTGGCTCGGCTGCTTCGGTGTCCAGATAGTTGTTCCGGCAATAGTTGTGCGCGATTCATAGGGCGGCGCAGGCTGTGTCGCGACCAGGCAACTCCCTCGTTTCGGTGGCGTTTCGAGCAGTTGTCGGGAAAGCCTCCAGTGCCTCTGCATCGCCCGGATGAAGAGCACTGGATCGGGCATCCATGTCGAGTCCATGATGGGGGATTCGCCACTAATTCGTGGAGTATGGTTCACTTGAAGCGAACGCATTCGAACGACGCCCTTCGACGGAGTGGACAGCGGACGGGCCGGTCGGTGATTCGTGTGCGCATGCGTATGCGGATGTCGGGAGGTGGGCCGACATCGTTGTGGCGCTGCAGAATCGTACGGTCATCAATCTGAACCGGCGTCATGCGCGTAAAACATGTTAACCAATCCAGCGGCACGTGTCCATGTAGCCAATGTCGTGGAACGGACTTATTGGGCCAACCGTCGTGCAGGTTATTCCTGTCGATTGTCTGATAGCGGACGCATTGGACTAACTATTCAGCGGATTCCTGGTCGGGTAGGTATTGATCATGATCGGTCTGGATGATCTTCAGGCGGTGGTCCCGGTCCACCGTCCGTGGCGCGGTCGCCGAGCTCTTCGCGAACGACGCAAAATGAACAGATCAGGGTCATGTGACACCAGGTGAATGACCGACCATTGTGCCGCCGGGGCTCAGCGGGGCTGCGACATCAGTCGTTCGGCAACCGCGTCCGCGTGCCTGGTACGCCAGTCAGCGAGCGGCTCCGAGCCGACGAGCCGGTTGAACGCCCCGATGTCGGCGGACGCGGGCACCCGGTAGTTCAGCCGCTGGCCGGGCGTACCGCGCAACGCCGCCGCGGTGGCCTCCCGGCAGTACGCGGCGAACACCAGGGCCAGACCGTGCTTCGCATCGCGACCCACCGCACCGAGGCTCTCGCGTACCACCTCCAGCGGGCGCCCGAAGTGGGTGCGTTCCAGTGCCACCCGCTCCTGCGCGCTGAGATCCTCCAGCCGATCGTGCCGCAGATACAGCCGGTACAGCTCTTCGGCGCGCGCGGCGAACAGCGTGCCCTTGTGCGCCACCCGGGACCGGGCGCCCAGCTCGAACAGTTCGGGGTCGGGCGCGTCCCGGGTGTCGGTGACGTCGAGCGTGCCGAGCAGATCCTTCGCCGCGTCCGAGGTGGCGGCCTCGGGTGTGCACTGGTTGACGGTCGTCGTGACGACGAAGTCGGCACCGAGCGCGAAGGCGGCCGCGACGGCGGCCGGCGTCCCCACCCCCGCCACACCGATCCGCACCGTCGGGGCCTCGCGGTCGCGCTGGGCGACCAGGGCGGGTACGAGCGCGAGCGCGTCCCCCTCGGCGGCCAGGTCGGTGGCGACGGGAAGACGCGCCGCCGACGCGGCGGCACTGGCGTCGAGGAGCCCCTCGTCGACCAGGGCCCGCACCACCGCCGGATCGGGCGGGCGCAGGAACCGGGTCGCGGTGGCCGGGTCGGTGATCCGGACCAGGACCCGCCGGAGTCCGTCGGCGTACCGGAACCGGACGAGCTGCGGCGACACCGCACCGAGCGGCCCGGAGACCTCCACCTGGCGCACGTCGTGGACGAGATACAGGTCGCAGAGGGAACGCTCGTCCCGGCCGCCCGGCCACGCCATCCCGTACCGGGGGACGTCACGCAGCTCGACCAGGGCGGCCCGGATCGCGGCGGTGTCCAGCCCGCCCGCGCCGAAGAACCCGAGCAGCCCGGCGTCGGACAGCCGCCGCAGCAGGGCGGGTGAGGTGACACCGTACGGCAACGACCCGGCCAGGCACGCGTACCGGACGTCGTATTCCGCGCGCAGTGCCGCCGAACCCCCCACCCGAGTCCCCGTCGGGTTCGGCGCGACCGCCGGTCGCGAGGGTGTCGGGACGGGAGAGGTGTCGGCAGGTGCGGAACCGGTGGGAACGCGCGGGGGCGCCACGATCGGCACGGGCGGTGCCGTCGGCGGGACATCGGGAGCGGGGAGTCTCGTGGCGGCCCGGCGCCACATCTTGGTGAGGACGTCACCCGGCCCGACCTCGACCGGCTCCGTCACACCGGCCCGGGCCAGCCGGCACATGGTGTCCCACCACCGCACCGGCTCGACGAAGTGTCGCAGCAGCGTCGCGGGGAGGTCCGCCGGGAGGTGGGGGGCGGCGGTCACGTTGCTCAGCACCGGGATCACCGGCGGCGCGAACCGGACGTCGCGCAGGACCGACGCGAAGGCGTCCGCGGTGGCGGACATGAGACGCGAGTGCGCCGGAACGCTCACCGCCAACGGTACGCACCGGCCCGTACCGTGGCGGCGCACGGCGTCGATGACCGCCCGGACCCCGTCCGCGCTGCCCGCGACGACGAACTGGTCGGGCAGGTTGTGGTTGGCGAGGTCGACGTCGCCGATCTCGGCCAGCAGTGCGGTCACCCGGGACAGCGGCAGCCCGAGCACGGCCACCATGCCGCCACCGGTGACCTCGCCCATCAGCTCGCCCCGCCGGACCACGAGCCGCAACGCGGTCTCGAAGTCCAGGCAGCCCGCGACGTGCAGCGCCGCGTACTCGCCGAGGCTGTGTCCGGCCAGCACGTCGGGCGCCGGATGGCCGTCCGCCCGCGCTGCGCGGGCGGCCAGGACGCTGACGAGGAACACCGCCGGCTGCACGTACCGGGTCTGGCCGAGGTACTCCCCGCGCTCGTCGCGGCACAACTCGCGCGGGGACACCCCGATGATCCGACCGGCGGCGGCACACTCGTCGGGGAACCGGTCGAGCAACTCCTCGCCCATACCCGGGCGCTGGGAACCCTGTCCCGGGAAGACCCATGCCCGCATGGCGCTCACCGCTCCCACGGGTATCGGCCGAGGGTGACGAAGTCGGTGATCCGCCGACGTACCACCGGCGAGGACATCAACCGACCGAACTCGGCGACGGCGTGGTCCCGTACGCGCTCGTCAACGGCGGAAAGCCCGCGGAAGTACCGCTTGGCGTCGCCGACGACGACCCCGTCCAGCCGGTTGAGGCGGAACACCAACTGCCGCAGCACCGTCTCCGGCTGCTCGGTGACCTCGTCGACGAGATGGATGCGGTGCGCCTCCGACGCCGGGACCGCCTGGGTGCTCAGGGTTGCCGCGTACGCCTTCTGGAAACCGACCCGACGCACCAGGAACGGCAGCACGCAGCACGGCAGCAGACCCCACAGCGCCTCCGGCAGCGCGAACGTGCTGCGTGCGGTGGCGTGCGCGAAGTCGCTGGCGGCCACGAGCCCGACCCCGCCGCCGGCGACCTGGCCGTCGACCTGGGCGATCACCACCCGTCCGACGGTGGTGAAGCGTTCCAACAGGCCGAAGAACGCGGCGCCGCCGTCGGAGGCACCACCGCCGTCGTCGGCGGCACTCTCGAGGTTCATCCCGGTGCTGAACACCCCGTCGCGGCCCTCCAGCACCACCGCCCGGCACGTGTCGTCGCCCTCGGCCTCGTCGAGCGCCGCGTGCAACTCGCCGAGCACCACGTCGTCGATGGTGTTGCGCCGCTCGGGCCGGGCCAGGGTGACGCGGAGCAGGCCGGGTTCCCGCCGCAGCTCGATCGTCCGGTATGCCATCGGTTCAGCCCCGCACCGCGACGGGTTCATTCATTGCTGCTCGGCACCTGCGGTAGCAGCAGCGTGTCGCGGATGCTCGCCTCGATGAACAGCCGGTCCCAGGCCCCGCCGCCCTTCGACTCGTGCAGCCGGCGGCGCCCGAACACCTCCGTGGCCATCTCCTTGCTGCGTTCCAGTTCGGCGAGCGCCTGGTGGTCCTCGGGGGAGCGCAGGTGGATCAGTTGGAACAGGTGGTCCTGCTGACCCCACGTCTGCTCGTACAGTGTCGCGGTCACCTTGCCGGCGAGCCGCTCGTTGACGAAGTGCTGCCAGTGGGCCGCGTACATCCGGCCCTCCTCGCGGTACTCGTACTTGACGTCCGAGGTCCGCATCACGATCGCCCCCGCGGTCGCCGAGTTGAGCTGCAGTTCCGGTGGCTGGTTCAGCTGCGACGTCGCCGGCGGTACGAACGTCGCCGGCTCCTCGTGGTCGTCGCCCTCCTCGGCCATTCCGTGCTGCGGGACCAGCACGTCCTCGTGCAGGCTGCGGTGGATGAACATCCGGTCCCAGTTGCCGCCGCCCTTGTGCGGCAGCCGGTCCTCGTCGGAGATCCGGCGGAACTCCAGGTCGCGGTCGACCATGTTGAGCAGGATGCGGTAGTCCTGCGGCGACTTGAGATGGATGAACCAGTGCATCCGGTCACGGGCACCGAACGTCTCCTCGAAGGCGAACGAGGTGGCCACGCCCTCCTGCGAGGTGTTGATGTACTGAAGGAGGTCGACGCTGAACCGGCGCCCCTCCGCGGCGAACTCGTACGCCAGTTGCCCGACCCGGTGCAGGATGAAGCCTGAGTTGAGACTGTGCAGCACCCGCTCCAGCGGTAGCGACGACTGGTTCAGGGCGCGGTGCGGCACGAGCGTCGTGGTCATCGGTTCGCTCCTCCTCTGATCTCGGTCTGACGGCTCGGTTCTACGCAGCCCGCCACGCCGTGTCTGCTCACGGTTGAGCTACCGACCGAAGCCGTTGGCTTGCTCATTGTTGAGCAGGCGGGCGGGGCGCGGCTGCCTAGCGTTTGGCTCGGGCTCGGACCTCCGGGCCGGAAACCCTTCCCACCCGGGCAGGTGCCGTGACGCAACGAACCGTTCGATCCCATGCCGTTCTCCTCTCGGCGTCCGGCCACGCACAGCTGCGCCGATCCGCCGACCGGCTGCGCGAGCACCTCGCCGTCGCCGGCCGGCGGCCCGACCTCGCGGACGTGGCGTACACCTCGCAGGTCGGCCGGATGCCGTTGCCGCACCGGCTCGCCGTGCGGTGCGAGGACGTCGACGGGCTCGTCGACGGGCTCACCGCGTTCCTGCGGGAGGAGACCCGCGACGGTGTCCTGTACGGCGTCGCCGTACCGTCGAACGCGTCGTCCGTTCCCGAGCCGCCGACCGACGCGGACGCCGCCGTGGTGTGGGTCGCCGGTGGACGGGTCGACTGGCAGCGGTACTGGCCGCAGCCGCGCCCGCGGGTGCCGCTGCCGGGCTATCCGTTCGGATCCGAACCTTCCGTGCCGCAGCCGGTGGAGGTGGCCGGGTCCGCGTCGCTGGAGGGCTATCTCACCGAGCTGTACGCCACCGTCTCGGGACTGCCGGCCGACGCGGTGGACCTTCGGGTGCCGCTCGTCGACCAGGGCCTCTCGTCGTACCTCATCAC
Organism: Micromonospora sp. NBC_01796; assembly: GCF_035917455.1. NCBI lineage: Bacteria > Bacillati > Actinomycetota > Actinomycetes > Micromonosporales > Micromonosporaceae > Micromonospora > Micromonospora sp. NBC_01796. Next base: position 6,050,243 of record NZ_CP109078.1, read on the forward strand.
GCTGCTGAATGCCCGGATCGCGGACGATCTCGGTGAGCGGTCCCGGACCCTGTTCTTCGAGCACCCGTCGCTCGCCGCCGTCGCCGCCGCGCTGGCCGCAGCGGGCCGTACCGCGCCGGGTGAGGCCGCAGGGCCGACCACCGCCCCGCCCCCGGCCACCCGCACCGCCGCCTCCGAGGCCGCCACCCACGACGCCCCCACCCACGACGCCCCCACCCGCGAGGCCGCCACCTCCGAGGCCGCTGCCCCGATCCGGTCGGCGCAGGGGAGTGTCGGCGAGCAGGAGATCGCCGTCATCGGCCTCGCCGGAAGATACCCCGGCTCCCCCGACCTGGAAGCGTTCTGGGACAACCTCGTCAACGGTCGCGACTGCGTCACCCCGCATCCCGCGCAGCGGGCCCGCCCGGGGTGGCCGACCCACCTGATGGAGGGCGGGTACCTCGACCAGGTCGACTGCTTCGATCCGCTGTTGTTCGGCATCACCCCCCGCGACGCCGCCCTGATGGACCCGCAGGAGCGGTTGTTCCTCGAGGTGACCTGGGCGGCGCTGGAGGACGCCGGGTACACCCGCGCCCGGCTGCGGGAGCGGCACCACTCGTCGGTCGCCGTGTACGCCGGTGCGATGTGGAACGAGTACCCGTTGTTCGGGGCCGAGCAGACGCTCCTGGGCTCCCCGCAGGACTCCGGCGCGACACTCGGCGGCATCGCCAACCGCGTGTCGTACTTCTTCGACCTGCACGGCCCCAGCCTGACCGTCGACACCATGTGCTCCTCGGCGCTCGTCGCGCTCGACCTGGCCGTACGGAGCCTGCGGTACGGCGAGGCCGAGCTGGCGATCACCGGCGGGGTGAGCCTGTCCCTGCACCCGAACAAGTTCATCCAGCAGCAGCGGATGAAACTCACCGCGAGCGACCGGCGCAGCCGCAGCTTCGGCGCGGGCGGCGACGGTTTCGTGCCGGCCGAGGGGGTTGGTGCGCTGGTGCTCAAGCCCCTGCACCGCGCGCTCGCCGACGGCGACCCGGTGCACGCGGTGATCCGGGGAACCGCGGTCGTACACGCCGGCCGGACCAACGGGTACATCGTGCCGAGCCCGGTCGCGCAGGCCGACGTGGTACGCCGGGCGCTACGCGACGCCCGGACCCGGCCCGACGAGATCGGCTACGTCGAGGCACACGGGGCGGGCACCGCTCTCGGCGACCCGGTCGAGATCGAGGGGTTGAGCCGCGCGTACCGGGAAGCGGCCGGCGCCGAACTGCCGCCCGGCGGCATCCCGATCGGGTCGGTGAAGTCGACCATCGGGCACACCGAGGCCGCGGCCGGGATGGCCGGCCTCACCAAGGTGATCCTCCAACTCCGTCACGGCACCCTGGCGCCGTCGCTGCACGCCGACGACCTCAACCCGAACATCGCCTGGGACACCGTGCCGTTCCGGGTCCAGCGGCAACGCGCCGAGTGGAGCGGATCCCGGGTCGCGGGCATCAGCTCGTTCGGCGCCGGTGGGACCATCGCGCACGCGGTCGTCGCCGCACCGCCGGCCCGCGCCCGGGACACGGCACCGGCGGGCCCACAGCTCGTCGTCCTGTCGGCCTACGACGAGAACCGCCTCGACGAGGTCGTCCGGCGGCTCGTCGCACACCTGCGCCGGGACCGGGAGCCGACCTCCGGACAGCTCATCGACGCACTGCGCCGGATCGCGGCGGGCACGCTCGCCGAGCCGGCCGCCGACCACGCCGCCGCCCTGCTCGCAGGCGGCGGACCGGCACTCGCCGACATCGCCCACACCCTGCAGGTCGGCCGGGAACCGTTGCGGCAGCGGCTCGCGGTGGTTGCCGAGGACGTCGACACGCTGTGCGAACGGCTCACCCGGTACCGTGCCGATCCCGCCGTGCTGCTCGGCCGGGCGCCCGCCGCCCCGGACCCGGCCGCGGTCCTGCCCGCCGGAGCCACGCTCACCGACCTCGGCCGCCACTGGGTCACGGGCGGGTCCGTCGACTGGACGGCGCTCCACGGGCCGGGCCGGGTCATCGTCGATCTGCCCGCGTACCCGTTCGCCCGCGTCCGCTGCTGGCTGCCGGAGACCGCGCCGGCCGTCGCGGGTCCGCCCGAGACGCCGCTGTACACCAGGATCTGGCAGCCCGACCCGGGGCCCGACCCGGCCGGGCACCCGGTGTCGGGCGCGATGCTGTGCGTCGGCGGGAGCCCGGACCTCGTCGCACGGCTCGGCGGTGTCGCCGTGCTCGACCCGGCGGACCTGGCCGCGGTGCTGGCGCGCAACCCCGACGTGGGCGGCCTTGTCGGACTCCCCGGCGGCATCGGCTGGGAAACCAGGGTACGGGTGCTGCAACGGCTGCTCGCCGAACGTCCCCGTACGCCGTTGCGCGTGCTGGAGGTGGCGGCCGGGGACGTGCGGACGGCCGGGTTCGTCAAGGCCCTCGGCGCCGAGTACACCCGAGTCACCGCCACCGTCCTGTACACCGACCGACTGTCCGCCGACCATGACGCGCTCGCGGCGCAGGTCCGGGCCGAATGGGGGCGCCCCGATCCGTACGGCGAGGTTCGCTACGTCGACGGCCGGCGGCACCGGCCGCGGCTGGAGCCCGTGGCGGCCCCCCATGTCCCGCTGCGGTGCGACCCGGCCGGCGCCTACCTGGTGACCGGCGGCACGCGTGGCATCGGTGCCCTCGTCGCCCGACACCTCACCGACCACGGCGCCCGCGCGATCGCGCTGGTCGGCGTCCGGGAGGCCGCCGGAACCGTCGACGACCTGCGTGCCCGGGGCGTACGGGTGCTGCTGCACACCGGCGGATTCGACAACATCGACGGGTTCCTCGAACGGGTCCGCGCCGAACTCGGCCCCCTGCGCGGAGTGGTCCACTGCGCGGGCGTGGAGAGTCAGGGCAGCCCGGCGTTCGTGCACAAGGACCTCGCGGACGTACGTGCGGTCATGGCGCCGAAGCTCGACGGGTTCGAGTCCCTGGCCCGGCTGCTCGCCGCCGACCGTCTCGACTTCTTCCTGACCTTCTCCTCGGTGTGCGCCACGGTCACCGCGCTGGCCGCCGGGGTCACCGACTACGCCGCCGCGAACATCGCCGTGGACGAGCTCGTCCGCGCCGAACTGGCCGCGGGTCGTACCGGGTTCCGCTCGGTGGACTGGCCGCAGTGGGCGCAGACCGGGTCGACCAGTGGCCGCCCGAACCCGTGTGCCCCGGCCGGCATCGCGCCGCTCGACGACGCCGCCGGCCTGCGCGTTCTTGACCGGGTGCTCGCCCTGCCGACCGGTGCGGTGGTCCTGCCCTGCCCACCGTTGGGCGCCGCCCCCGACCCGGACGCCCTCCTGCGCCTTCGCCCGGCCGAGCCCGCCCCCGAAGCGGCCACCGAACGTCTTCCCGAGGCGGACGCGCCCGCGCCCGTGCCACCGGCCCCCGTGCCACCGGCCCCCGTGCCACCGGCCCCCGTGCCACCGGCCCCCGTGCCACCGGCCCCCGTGCCGCCCGTTGCCGTGCCACCCACGCCCGTGACGGCTGTGCCGGGGTGGCTGGTGACGGTCTTCTCGAACGCGCTCGGCATCCCCGAGCGGGACCTCGACCCGACGATCGAGTTCGGCGACCTCGGCGTCGACTCGGTGCTCCTCGGTGAGCTGCTCGTACGCATCGAGGAGAGGCTGGGTAGCCACCTCGATCCCGCGACTTTGCTGCTGCACCCGACCCTCGAGCGGCTCACCGCCCATCTCGGGATCCAGGCCCAGCAGTCCGTGGTCCCGCAGTCCGTGGTCCCGCAGTCCGTGGTCCCGTCGCCTGTGGCGCCGCAGCCTGTGGTGCCGTCAGCCGTGGTGGCGTCGGCTGTGCCGCGGACCGCACCGGCCTCGGTGCGGACGGCCGAGTCGCCGCGGGCCGGTGTGGACGGGCGGATCGCGGTGATCGGGATGGCCTGCCGGTTCCCCGGCGCCACCGACGTCACAGGCCTGTGGGACAACCTGCTGCACGGGCGCTGCGCCGTCGCCGAGGTGCCGCGCGAGCGGTGGGACCATCGCCGCTGGTGGTCGCCGGAGCCGGCGCTCGGTCGCTCGATCAGCAAGTGGGGCGGGTTCGTCGAGGACATCGAGTGGTTCGACCCCGAGTTCTTCGGCATGGGCGACGACGAGGCCCGCTGCCTCGACCCGGCGATCCGGATGTTCCTGGAGGGCACCGCCGAGTGTTTCGCGGAGGCGGGCTACGAACCGGCCGAGCTGCGGGGCCGACGGGTCGCCGTGGTCGCCGGCGCCCGACTGTCCGACTACGGCCGGCGGGTACCGGTCCGTGCCGACGTACTGCGGTCCGACCAGAACTTCATCGCCGCCCGCGTCGCGCACCAGTTCGACCTGCGCGGCCCCAACCTGGTCATCGACAGCGCCTGCTCGTCGTCGCTCCTCGCGGTGCAGGCGGCCTGCCGCAGCCTGCTGGCGGGGGAGTCCGAACTCGCCGTCGCCGGCGGGGTCGAGGTGCTGCTCGACCAGGAAGCCTATCTCGACCTGAGTGCCGCGCGGGCGCTCTCCCCGACCGGCCGGTGCTGGACGTTCGACGAGCGTGCCGACGGGTTCGTGCCCGGTGAGGGCTGCGGCGTGGTCCTGCTCAAACCGCTCGCGGCCGCGCTCGCCGACGGCGATCGGATCCACGCCGTCATCGACGGTGTCGCGGTCAACAACGACGGCCACACGATGGGTGTCACCACCCCGAGCCCCGCCGCGCAGGCCGACGTCGTCCGCCAGGCGCTCGCCGCCGCCGGTCGGTCACCGGGCGACATCACGATGCTGGAGGCCCACGGCACCGGCACGCTCATCGGCGACCCGATCGAACTGCGCGCGCTCAACGAGGTCTTCGGTGACCAGCCGGCCGGACGGATCGAGATCGGCAGCGTGAAGTCGAACCTCGGCCACCTCCTCAGCGCCGCCGGGATGGCCGGGATGTTGAAGGCGGCGCTCGCCCTGGAGCACGGCATGATCCCGCCGACGCTGTTCTGCGAGACCCCCAACCCCCGGTTCGACTTCGGCAGCTCGCCGCTGCACCCGACAACCGAAGCGGTCGCCTGGCCCGCAGGGCGGGAACGCGTCGCCGGGGTCAGCTCCTTCGGGCTCGGTGGCACCAACGCCCACCTCGTCATGAGCGCAGCCCCGCCCGTTGCGGCCCGCCGCGCGCCGCTGCCCCGCCCGGTGTTCCGCCGCCGGCGGCTGTGGCTTGACGGTGAGGCCGGCGCCCCGCCGCCGGCGCCCACCAGCGAGCCGCTCACCTCCTCCCTGCTGCACCTGCAGCTCGCGACCCGTGACTGACACCGAGACCCGGAGGAGGGCTGCGATGGCTGGTCTACAGAGCCGGTTCCGGCTCACCCATGACGACTTCGTCATGCGGAACCACCGGTTGCACGGCGTGTCGGTGCTTCCCGGCGTCGTCTTCTTCGACCTCGTCTACCGGACCGCCATCGCGGCGGGCTGGGACCTGCGGCGACTGTGCGTACGCGACACCGTGCTCGCCGAGGCGATCGTCACCACGGAGGGCTTCGACCGCGAGGTCGTACTCACCATCGACGAGCACCACGACGGCGGCCACCCGTTCACGGTCCGGAGCCGGTGGCTGCGGGGCGACGAACCGGTCTCCGGGTGGCACGACAACGCGCACGGGCTGGTCTGCATCACCGACGAGCCGCTGCCGGCGCCGGTCGACCTCGACGGACTCCGCGCCACCGCCACCCGTCAGGACCAGGTCGAGGTGCTGTACCAGCGGGCGGTCCGCGAACACATCCGGCACGGCGCGGCGATGCGCTGCCGAGGCACTTTGCACACCGGCGGCGGTCAACTGCTGGCGGAACTCACGAGGGAGCACTCCGACGCCACGCTCGACGCCGGATTCCATCTGCACCCGGCCTCGCTCGACGCCTCGACCCTTGCCGGGTTCGGGCAGGTCGGCATGCCCACCGACGACCCGTTCGTGCCGATGTTCGTACGGGAACTGCGGGCCCCCGAGGGGCTGCCGCCGACGTGCTACGTACACGTCGCGAGCCCCGAACGGCTCGCCACCTCCGGCGACGTGATCACCACGGACTACACCATCCGCGACGAGTACGGCCGATTCCTGGCCGGCTTCACCGGCCTCACCTGCAAGCGGATCCGTGAACCCGGCGTCGTGCACCGCCTGCTCGCCGAGGTGGCAGGCTCCCCCGCGCCGCCGCCCGCCCCGGCGGTGACCCCCGCCGGGCAGATGCCGCCCGCCCCGGCGGTGACCCCCGCCGGGCAGATGCCGCCCGCCCCGGCGGTGACGCCTCCCGCGCAACGGCCGCTCGCGGTTCCAGCAGGCAACGGCTTCACCCCGACGCTGCGTGCCGCGGTGGCCGAGGTGCTCGGCCGGTCACCCGGCGAGATCGCGACCGGAACCGGCTTCTACGACCTCGGCCTCGACTCCGTCACCCTGCTACGGCTGACCGAGCGGGTGGAACGGATGGTCGGACAGAGGTTGTACCCCACCCTGCTGTTCGAGCACACCACCGTCGACGCGCTCGCCGCGTACCTGTCCGCCCACCACAGCCTGGCCGCGGCCGGGACCGAGGTGACCGGCTCGACCCTGTCCTTCGCGGACGAGTGGGTCCCGGCGGACCCGGAGCCGCCGAGGGTGGACCTCGCGGACGTGCTCGTCGTCGCCGCCGCGTCGCCGGCCGGGCTGGCCGCCGCGCACGTCGAGTCCGTGCAACGGCTCGGCGCGCTGCCGGACGTCCCGAACGTGATCGTCCTGGTGACCGCCGACCCTGCCGCCGACCTCTGGCGGGCCGCCACCGCGCTCGTCGACGCCGGGCCTCGTGACCTGTTCGTCGTGACAACCGGCGAACTGACGCCGAGGCAGGCCGCGACCGCCGCGCTGGCCCGTACCGTGACCGCCGAGGTCCCCGGGCTGCGCTGCCGATTCGTCCACGTCGCCGACCCGGACCGGCTGGCCGACGCGATACGCGCGGAACTCGGCGCCGCAGGCGTCGAGCCCGAGGTCCGCCACGTCGGCGGGCGGAGGCTCGTCCGACGCTGGCGCGAGGTCGTGCTGGCTGCCGAGGGCGACGGCCGGGAACCGTTCCGCGACGGCGGGGTGTATCTCATCACCGGCGGCTCCGGCGGGCTCGCCGAACTCCTCGCGACGGACCTCGCCCAGCGGCACCGGGCGCGGATCGCCCTGCTGTCCCGCACCGAGCCCGCGCCGGGACTCGTTCAGCGGTGCCGGGCCGCGGGTGCGCAGGTCCACGTGGTGACCGCCGACGTGACCGACCCCGCCGACGTACGTGCCGCGGTCGCGGACATCCGGCAGCACTTCGGCCGGATCGACGGCGTTTTCCACTGCGCCGGGATAACCCGCGACGGGGTGTTCTTCCGGGGCGACCCGGCCGACCTCGACACCGTCGCCGGGCCGAAGCTCGACGGGCTGCGCCACCTCGACGCTGCCACCGCCGACGACGATCTCGACTTCCTGGTCGCGTACTCCTCCGCGTCCGCCGACGTCGCCAACCCGGGCCAGGCCGCGTACGCCTTCGCCAACGCCTGCCTGCGTCACGTCGAGCGGCAGGGCCGTGGGCGTACGGTCGTCATCGACTGGCCGCTCTGGGCCGAGGGCGGGATGCGGGTCACCCCCGACGTCGTGCGGCGCTCGTACGAGCAGACGGGCCAGGTCCCCATGCCCACGCCCGCCGGGCTCGGCGTGCTGCGCGGGGCGCTGCTCAGCCCGTACGAATCCCTGCTCGTGCTGCACGGGACACCGGAACGCCTGCGCGACCTCGTACCCGTGGCGCCCGATGCCTCGTCGCCCGAGGTCACCGCGCCGGAATCCGTCGCGGAACCGGTCGGCGACGCGATCGCGGTCATCGGTCTGGCCGGTCGGTATCCCGGCGCGGAGGACCTCGACGCCTTCTGGCGCAACCTCTCCGGCGGCGTCGACGGGATCACCGAGGTCCCCGCCGGCCGCTGGAACCACGCGGCCCTGTTCGACCCGGACAAGCACACACCGGGACGCACGTACGGCCGCTGGGGCGGGTTCCTCGACGGGGTCGACCGGTTCGCGCCGGCGTTCTTCGGGGTTTCCCGCCGCGACGCCGAGCGGATGGATCCCCAGGAGCGGCTCTTCCTCACGGCCTGCTGGCAGACCCTGGAGAACGCGGGGTATCCGCCCGAGGGCCTGCGCGGCGAGGTGGTCGGCGTCTACGCGGGCGTCATGTGGAACCACTACCAACTCGTGGATGGTGCGTCCGACGGGGTGGCCCCGACCGCCATGCACTGCGCGATCGCGAACCGGGTGTCGCACACCTTCGACCTGACCGGACCGTCCCTCGCCGTCGACACCGCCTGCTCGTCGTCGCTGACCGCCGTGCACCTCGCGGTCGAGAGCATCCGGCGGGGGGAGTGCACCCTCGCGCTGGCCGGCGGGGTGAACGTCACCGTGCACCCGCAGAAGTACCTGCAGCTGGCGCAGGGGCAGTGGCTCTCCGTCGACGGGCGGTGCCGGGCCTTCGGCAGCGGCGGTACCGGATACGTGCCCGGCGAGGGCGTCGGCGCGGTCCTGCTCAAGCCGCTGTCGCGGGCACTCGCCGACGGCGACCACGTGTACGGCGTCATCCGCGCGACGGCCCTCAACCACACCGGGCGTACCGCGGGCGCCACCGTACCGAGTCCCGGTTCGCAGGCCGCCCTCGTCCGTGGCGCCCTGGACTCGGCCGGTTGGGACCCGGCCACCATCGGCTACGTCGAGGCGCACGGGACGGGCACCGCCCTCGGCGACCCGATCGAGGTCGAGGGGCTCCGGCAGGCGTTCGACGGCGCCGACCTGCGCGCCGGGGCGTGCGCGATCGGCTCGGTCAAGTCGAACATCGGGCACCTGGAGGGCGCCGCCGGCGTGGCCGGACTGACCAAGGTGCTGTTGCAACTGCGGCACCGCGCACTGGTGCCGTCGCTGCACGCCGAGGAACTCAACCCGCACATCGACTTCGCCGCGACGCCGTTGCGGGTGCAGCGGGCGCTGGAACCGTGGATCCCGCGACCGGGTGTGCCCCGCCGCGCGGGCGTGAGCGCGTTCGGCGCCGGTGGCACCAACGCCCACGTACTGGTGGAGGAGTTCGTCCCCGGTCCCGCCGCGGCGCCGGACGGCCCGGCCCTCGTGGTGCTCTCCGCGCCCACCGCCGAGACGCTGCGCGCGTACGCGGCGGCCATGGCGGCCGGGCTGCCCGCGTCGGCGGGTGTGACCGGAGCCGTGGCCCGGTTGCTCGGCGTGCCCGAGGAGGCGCTGGAGCCGTCGGCGACCCTCGGCGATCTGGGACTCGCGCCGCCGCGCCTGGTGGACCTGGTGGGCGCGGAAGCGGTCGGCGGACTCAGCGTGGCGACGCGGCTCGACGAGCTCACCACGGACGGCGGCGCGGGTGACATCGCCTTCACGACGCAGGTGGGGCGGGCGGCGTTGCCGGTCCGGCTGGCCGTGGTCGCGCGGGGAGTCGCCGGACTGCGCACCGCGCTGCAACGGTTCGCCCGGGGTGCGGACACCGCCGGGGACGTGGTGGTCTCCGGCGCCCCGGTCGACGGCGACGTGGTCGCGCTGTTCCGGGCCGGACGCCTGGATGAGGTGGCACGGCACTGGGTGGGCGGCGGCGAGGTGGACTGGGCGGCCTGCTACCCGGACGCGCGGCCCCGCCGCGTACCGCTGCCGGGTTGCCCGCTCCCCGAGGAGCGGTGCTGGCTCGGTGGTTGGGAGGCGTCACAGGGTGCTGTGGTGTCCCCGCGGGTCGATGCGCCCGCGGCGGCCCTGGAAACCGGAGCTGACCGGCCCGGCCGGCCGGACGCGACGAACCTGCCTGACGCGACGAGCCGGCCTATTGCGACGAGCGGGCCGGACGCGACGAGCGGGCCGGATGCGACGAGCGGGCCGGACGCGACGAGCGGGCCGGATGCGACGAGCGGGCCGGACGCGACGGAGGCGGGGGGCGTGACGGACGGGCCCGAGCTTGAGTTCCGCATCCTGGACCACGGCGTCGCGTTGCTCTCGATGCGATCGCCGATGTTCACCGCGGGTCTGCTGGACGCGTTGGGGGAGGCGTTCGCGGAGATCGAGCGGCGCGACGACGTCCGTGCGGTCGTCGTCACCGGTAACGGTTCCGTGTTCAGCATGGGCGGCACTCCGGAGGCATTGCAGACCCTGGCCGAGGGCGGCGGCACGTTCACCGACGCGGCGTTCGTGTACGAGGGAATGCTGCGCTGTACCCGGCCCGTCGTCACCGCAGCCGCCGGTCACGCCTCCGGTGGCGGACTCGCGTTCGCCTGCTACGGCGACGTGGTCGTCCTGAGCGAGGAGTCCGTGTACAGCGCGAACTTCACCCGGTACGGCTTCACCCCCGGCATGGGCGCGACCTACGTTCTCGAGCAGCGCTTCGGTGCGGCTCTGTCCGCCGAGATGCTGCTGACCGGGCGGTCGCTGACCGGCGCGGAACTGCGCCGTCGCGGCGCCAACGTGACCGTCCTGCCGCAGGACGAGGTGCTGGCGGCGGCGCTGGACCTGGCGCGGTCGATGGCCGACAAGCCGGCGCCGGTCGTGCGGTTGCTCAAGAGCGAGTTGGCGGGCCGGATGCTCAGCCGGCTGCCGGAGATCATCGCCAGCGAGGTACGCATGCACGAGAGCGTCCTCGGCGCGGAGTCGGCCGCACTCGTACGGGAACATTTCGCCAAGGTCGATGACTTCCGCGCCGGGGTCACGCCGGAGCCGGAGCCGGCTGCCGGGCCGGGGCTCGACGGCGACGGGGTCCGCGAAGCGGTGGTGGAGATAGTGGGCGCGTTGCTGTACCTGCGCCCGGACGAGGTCGTGCCGTCACGCAGCTTCGCCGACCTGGGCCTGGACTCCATCGGAGCAGTCGAGCTGGTGCGCGACCTGAACCGCCGGTTCGGCACCGACCTGGACTCGGTCGCCGTCTACGACCATCCCACCGTGCCCGACCTCGCCGAGGCCGTGCTCCGCAACTCCGCCGAGTCCACCGCGCTGCACATCCAGGCCACCGCGCCACCGCCTGCGCCGGTTCCCGCCACAGCGCCCGTTTCCCCAACGGCGCCGGTTCCCGCCACAGCGCCGGCCGCGACCACGGCGGCGCCGGCTTTTTCCACGACGTCCAGTGCGCCCATGGTGCTCGCTGAGCCCACGGTGGCGCCGGCTTCGTCCACCGGGGCCGGTGGGGTGAGCGCCGGGCCGCCGCCGTTGGTGCTCACACCGCCGTCCCCCGGACCCGCGCCGGTTGGGGAGTCGGTGTCAGGGCCACCCCCGTTGACGTTCGCCCCGCAGCCACCGCAGCCGGTGGTGCGACCGCGGCCGGGCGGGACACGCGCGACCGAACCGCCCGTGCCGATCGCCGTCATCGGCATGGCCGGACGGTTCCCGGGCGCGCCCGACCTGGAGGCGTTCTGGGACAACCTCGCCGCCGGCCGATCCTCGATCCGGGAGGTGTCCGCCGACCGCTGGGACCTGACCGGGATCTTCGACCCCGACCCCACCGCGCCCGGCACCACCCGTAGCCGGTGGGCGGCCCTGCTCGATGACGTCGACGCGTTCGACGCCGGTCTGTTCCGTGTCTCGCCGCTCGACGCCGAGGCCATGGACCCGCAACAGCGGCTCTTCCTGGAGCAGGCGTGGGCCGCGCTGGAGGACGCCGGGTACGCCGGCCAGGCGATGCGCTGCGGCGTCTTCGTCGGCTGTGGCGCCGGGGACTACCCACGCCTGCTGGAGCGGCACGGGCAGGGCGACACCAGTGAGGCGTTCCTCGGCACCGCCAGCTCGATCCTGCCCGCCCGGATCGCGTACCTGCTCAACCTGACCGGGCCCACGATGGCGATTGACACCGCCTGCTCGTCGTCCCTGACCGCCGTGCACCTGGCCTGCGAGAGCCTCCGCTCGGGCAGCTGCGACACCGCGCTCGCCGGCGGGGTGGCCGTGATGTGCACACCCCAGATGCAGGTCTGGACCAGCCAGACCGGGATGCTGTCGCCGACCGGGCGGTGCGCGCCGTTCGACACGACCGCCGACGGCATCGTCCTCGGTGAGGGCGTCGGTGCCGTCGTACTCAAGCGGCTGGACCGGGCGCTCGCCGACGGCGACCACGTGCACGGGGTCCTCCTCGCGAGCGGTGTGAACGGCGACGGCCGTACCAACGGGATCACCGCACCCAGTGCGGTCTCCCAGGCCGCGCTCCTGCGTGAGGTCCACGCCAGGGCCGGCGCCGAGGTCGGTTACGTCGAGGCGCACGGCACCGGCACCGCCCTCGGCGACCCGATCGAGGTCAAGGCGCTCGCCCAGGTCGCCGGTCCGGACCTGGTGATCGGCTCGGTCAAGGCGAACATCGGCCACACCACCATGGCCGCCGGCATCGCCGGCCTGCTCAAGGTCCTGCTCTGCCTGCGTCACCGACAGCTACCGCCGACCCCGCACGTCGACGCGCCGATCCCCGGGCTTCCGGTGGTCACCGAACGCGTCGAGTGGCGCGGCGAGCGGCTCGTCGCGGGGGTCAGCTCGTTCGGCTTCAGCGGCACCAACTGCCACGTCGTCGTGGCGGAGGCGCCCAGCCGGCCGGCGGGCACCGGGACCGGGCCGGTCGTGGTGCCCGTGTCCGCCCGGACCGCGACCGCGCTGCGCGAACTCCTCGACCGGCTGGCCCGGCACCTGTCGGACACCGCCGCCGACGTCCACGACGTCGCCACCACGCTCGCGCTGGGCCGGACCAAGCTCGCGGTACGTGCGGCGTACGTCGTCACGGACACCGCCGACCTGGTACGGCAACTGCGCGGCGGACCCGTGGCACCCGGCGTGCCGGCCGAGCTGGTAGCGCTCGCCGAGCGTTGGGTCGGCGGCGGCGAGGTCGACTGGGCGGCGCTGCACACCGGCCGGCGGGTGCCCCTGCCCACGTACCCGTTCGCCCGCGACCGGTTCTGGGTCGGCCGCGACCGTACCGTGTCGGCCCTCGCGCCGACCGACCGGCTGGTGGCCGAGCACACCATCGGCGGTGAACCGGTCCTGCCCGGCGCGGCGTTCCTGCGGTCGGCGACCAGCGACGGCACGCCTCTGGTCGCTGCCGTGACCTGGCTGCGGCCGGTTGTCGTCGGCGCGCCACTGACCACGGTCGTCACCCGGAACGACCGGATCACCCTGACCGTCGGCGGCGAACTGTACGCCACCGCCACCTGGCGCGACGCGGACGTCGAACCGGAGTCGCCGGGCCGTCTGGATCTCGCCGCGGTCGAGGCCCGCTGTCCCACCCCGCTCCGGGTTGACGAGCTGTACGCGGGATTCGCACGGGCGGGCCTGGCCTACGGACCGTCGTTCCGGGTACTGACCGCGCTGCGGGTGGGTGCCGGTGAGGCGGTCGGGACCCTCGTTGCCCGAGCCGGTGACGAGGTGCAACTCCTCGACGGGGCGATGCAGGCCATCGCGGGGCTGCTCGAACCGTCCGACCGACCGCTCGTGCCCTTCGGGGTCGAGTCGGCGTTCGTAACCGAGGGCCTGCCGACGGAGGCGCGGGTGCACGTCACCCGCCGCGACGGCCACCGGTTCGACGTCGTGCTCACCGACCCGGCCGGCCGGGTCCGGGCCCGGCTCGACGGCGTGGCGCTACGACCCCGGGACAGCGCAGGGACAACACCTGCCGAGGCGGGTTTGTTGTATCTGCCGACCTGGTCGGAGACCGCCCCGCTGACCGGTGAGCCGCACGTTGGCCGGACCGTTGCCGTGCACACCGCCGCCGACGCGTCCCTCGCCGACGCGCTGGGCGCCGACGTCACGCTCCGGCTCGGGGAACTGCCGCAGGACCGGTTCGACACGATGTACGTACTGGCGCGGACGGACGACCCGGCCGCGCCGCCCGAGGACGACACCTCCACGCTCGACGCCTTCCGCCTGCTGCGCGGCCTGCTCGACCTCGGCGCGGACCGGTACCCGCTGACCCTGACCTTCGTCGTGGCGGGCGTTGCCGGGCTGGCCGGCGAACCGGTCCACCCGCACGCAGCCGGCCTGGTCGGGCTCGCCAGCGCGATCACCGCCGAGTATCCGCAGTGGTCGGTCACCTGTGTCGATGCCGGATCCGGCGATGCCACCGCACTCGCCACGGCGATTCGCCGGGAACGCGGCGCCGACCGGCTCGTCGTGCTGCGGGGCAACCGTCGCCTCGTCCGTACCCTCGAACCGGTCGCCGAACCGCCGGCGGCGCCGGCACCCTTGCGCGACGGTGGCGTCTACCTCATCCTCGGCGGAACCGGCGGCATCGGGATGGAGGTCAGCCGGCATCTCGCCCGCACCAGGCGTGCCCGACTGGCGTGGCTCGGCCGTTCACCGGAGGACGACCGCATCCGTGGCCTGGCGACGGAGATCGAGGCGCTCGGTGGCCGGGCCGTGTACCTGCGCGCGGACGCCGGCGATCCCGAAGCGGTCCGGTGGGCGGTGGCCGAGGCGCGACACCGGCTCGGCCCCGTCAACGGTGCGATCCACGCCGCCATAGCACTGCGCGACCGCTCGCTGTCCATGATGGACGACGTCGAGTTCGCCGAGGCGCTGCGACCGAAGGTCACCGGCCTCGCCGCGCTGGCCGCCGCGCTCGACGGCGACCCCCTCGACTTCCTCGCCGTTTTCTCCTCGGCACTGTCCTTCGCACCCGCCCCCGGCCAGGCCAACTATGCCGCCGCGAGCACGTTCGAGGACGCGTACGGGCTGGCACTGCACCGGCGCGGCCGACCGGTCCGCGTAGTCAACTGGGGCTACTGGGGCACCGTCGGCATCGTCGCCGACGCCGGTCACGCGGCCCGGTTCGCGGCGCTGGGCATCGGCTCCATCGAACCCGCCGAGGGCATCGCCGCGCTGGAACGGATCCTGGCCGGTTCGTACCCGCAGGTCGCCGTCCTCAAGGGCACACCACAGGGCCTCTCCACCCTCGGCGTCCGCCCGGCCGCCGTGCAGCCCCAGGCGGTGCAGGGCGGCGAGCCCGACCCGATCACGGACCCGGCACTGACCCGCTCCAGCGACGGGTTCCGGGCACTCGACGGGCTGGCCCGCGACCTGCTTCGCGACCGGCCCCTCCCGGCCGTCGCCGGCCCCCTGCGTGCCGCTGTCGCAGCCGCGACGGCGGAGCCGAGGACCGGCCTGTCCGCCACCGACCTGCTGGCCCGGCACCCCGACCTGGCGCCGCACGTGGAGCTGCTCAACCGATGCGTCGACGCCCTGCCCGGGGTCCTGCGGGGAAGCACCCCGCCGACCGAGGTCCTGTTCCCGGGCGGCACCACGGACCTGGTCGCCGCCGTGTACCGGGGGCAGCGGGCGGCGGACTTCTACCACCGGCTGATGGCCGCCGAGGTGTCGGCCGCGCTGAGCCGGGTGCACGGCCGACCGGGTCGGGTACTGGAGATCGGAGCCGGCACCGGAGCGGGCTCGGCGTTCGCCCTCGAAGCCTGCGCCGGTGCACGGTACGACTACACCGACGTCACCGCCGCGTTCCTGCGCGAGGGCGAGGAGCGGTTCGGCGTACGGTTCCCGGGCCTCGCGTTCCGGGTTCTCGACATCGAACGGGACCCGGCCGCACAGGGTTTCGAGACCGGCACGTACGACGTCGTACTGGCCACGAACGTGCTGCACGCCACCGAGGACGTGGTCCGCACCCTGCATCACGCCCGATCACTGCTGCGACCCGGTGGCGTACTGCTCGTCAACGAGGTCACCCGCGCCTCCGACTTCCTCACCGCCACGTTCGGGCTGCTGCCGGGTTGGTGGCGGTTCACCGACGGGCACCGGCGGCTCCCGCACTCGCCGCTGCTGTCGCCCACGGGCTGGCGGGCGGCCCTCGCCGAGGCGGGCCTGGCGGTCCGGATCGCCGGTATGCCCGGAGTCGCCGACGACGCGCAGGAGCAGTGCGTCCTCGTCGCGACCGGAGGTGCTCCGTCCGCCGAGCCGGCCCTCGCGACGGTTCCGGCGGCTTCCGTCCGGGAGTACGTCCGGAACGTGTTCGCGGAGATGCTGAAGTACCGCCCGGCGGACCTCGACGACACCCTGACCTTCGACAACTTCGGCGTCGACTCGCTGGTGAGCCAGCGGATCGTACGCCGGTTCGAGGCCGACCTCGGCGACCTGCCGGCGACGCTGCTGTTCGAGTACCTGACGATCGGGCAGCTCGCCGACCACCTGGCCCGGGAGCGGCCGGAGCGACTCGCCGCGACACTCCGTACGGCACCGGTCGGGGCTGTCGTGCCGCAGCCGGTGCCGGCTCCCGCCCGTACCCCCGCCACCGCCACGGCGGGGCCGGAACCGATCGCGGCCGGGCGGGAACCGATCGCGGTCGTCGGGGTCGCGGGCCGCTACCCGGGCGCGCGGAACCTGGACGAGTTCTGGCAGAACCTGGTCTCCGGCAGGACCTCCATCACCGAGGTGCCGGCGGACCGGTGGGACTGGCGCGAGCACTTCGACCCGCGCCGAGGCCGGCCCGGCCACACGTACAGCCGATGGGCCGCCTTCATCGACGACGTCGACCGGTTCGATCCCGCGATGTTCGGGATCCTGCCCAGCGACGCGGCCGCGATGGACCCGCAGGAGCGGCTGTTCCTGGAGACCGCCTGGCTGCTGCTGGAGGACGCCGGCGGGCTGGGCGCGCAACTGCGGCACGACACCGGGGTGTTCGTCGGCACGATGTACGGGTCCTACGGCCGGATCGCCGCCGCGCAGGGCTGGCCGGAGGGCCGGTACACCGACGGGCATTCGGCGTACTGGTCGATCGCCAACCGGGTGTCGTACACCCTCGACCTGACCGGCCCCAGCTTCGCCGTCGACTCGGCGTGCTCGTCCTCGCTGACCGCCGTCCATCTGGCCTGCGAGAGTCTCCGTCGGGGCGAGTGCTCCACCGCGATTGCCGGCGGCGTCAACCTGGTCCTGCACCCGGCGCACCTGATCGCGCTCTCCTCGATGACGATGCTGTCCGCCGACGGTGCCTGCAAGGTGTTCGACGAGCGCGCCGACGGGTTCGTCCCCGGCGAGGGTGTCGGTGCGGTACTGCTCAAGCCGCTGTCCGCGGCGCAGCGCGACGGCGACCGGATCTGGGGTGTCATCGAGGGCGGTTTTGTCAACGCGGGCGGCCGGACCGCCGGCTACACGGTCCCGAATCCCAACGCACAGGCCGACCTGGTCGTCCGGGCCCTCGCCGAGGCCGGCGTCGGGCCCGCCGACGTCGGCTACCTGGAGGCGCACGGCACCGGTACGGCCCTCGGTGACCCGATCGAGATCGCCGGCCTGGCCAAGGCGCTCGGCACGGCCCGGCCGGGGGCCCGGCCCGTCGCCGTCGGATCGGTCAAGGCCAACATCGGCCACCTGGAGGGTGCCGCGGGCATCGCCGGGCTGACGAAGGTACTGCTGCAACTGGCGCACGGCACGATCGCCCCCTGCGCGAACCTCGCCACCGTCAACCCGCGCATCGACCTGTCCGGCACCTTCGTCCTGCCCACCGAGGCGCAGCCGTGGACGGGGCCCAGGCGGGCCGGAATCAGCTCGTTCGGCGCCGGCGGTGCGAACACCCACCTCGTGGTTGCCGGGTGGCCCGCGCCGGAACCGGCGCCCGTCCAGCCCGGCCCGCACGTCGCGGTGCTGTCGGCGCGGACGCCCGCGCAGCTCCGGGCGCTCGCGTCCGCCGTGGCCGACCACGTCGAGCGCGGGCTCCCACGACTCGACCAGCTCGCGTACACCATGCAGGTCGGGCGCGCGGAGCTCGCCCACCGGTTGGCGGTCGTCGTTTCGGACACCACCGAACTGGTACGGCGGCTGCGCTCCGGTGACGTCGTCACCGGTGTCGTCGGGGCCGACCCGCTGTTCAGTGGGGACGGCGGTGCCGAGATCACCGCGGGGCTGCTCCGGCAGGGCAGGCTCGACAACCTGGCGGAGCTGTGGGTACGCGGCGTACCCGTCGACTGGGCGAGCCGGTGGAGCGTCCGGCCGGGGCGGGTGACCCTGCCGCCGTACCCGTTCGAGCGGCAGCGGCTGTGGCTGCCGTCGCCGACCGGATCACCGTCTGCCGGGAACGGCGACCATCTGGTCGGCGGGCAGGGGGTCATGCCGGGCGCGGCCTCGCTGGAACTGGTCTGCTCCGGTCTCGGGGCGTCGTTCGCCCTGCACGACGTACGGTGGCGGGCGCCGCTGCCCGCCGGTGGGCACAGCCGGCCACGGGTGCGGTTGGACGACGGCAGGTTCACCGTTGCCGACGCCGGAACCACGTACCTCACCGGCGGCTACGACACTTCCGCCCGGCTCGCCGAGACCGTCGACCTGGCCGAGGTCCGGGCCCGCTGCGGCGACGCGGTCGAACCCGCCGACCTGTACGCGACGATGCGCGCGGCCGGCCTCGAGCACGGTGAGCGGATGCGGGTGCTGCGCGACATCCGGGTAGGCGACGGTGTCTGCCTCGCCCGGATCGAGGCCACCGAGCGCCCGCTGGTCCTGGACGGGGCGTTCCAGGCGCTCGCCGCGCTGCCCGGCCCCGACCGGTTGCAGGTGCCGGCCGGTTTCGCGGCGCTCGTCTGCGACGGTCCGCTGCCCACGCGGTCCTGGGTGGTGGCCGAGGACCTCGCCGGGGGGACCGCCGAGCGCCGGTTCCGACTGCGGATCACCGACGACGGCGGGCGGGTTCTGCTGCGCGTCGACGACCTGCGCGTGGTGTCGCCGCCCACGGATTTGTCCGTGGCGACCGACCCCTGCGTGTACCTCCGCCCGGAATGGACGGACGAGCCGGTGTCCGTCACCGGAGCACCGCCCGCCCGGATCCGGGTGATCGGGGATGGTCCGACGTTCGGCGGTCGGGCGGACCAGGCCGAACCGGACGTTGTCCTCGTACACCTGCCGGCCGTGACCGGCGGGCTCGCCGACGAGGTTCGCGCGAGCCTGCACGAGGTCCTGCGGGCGGCGACCGAGGTCCTCGGCCGCGACCCGGCCGCGCAGCTTCGGGTCGTCGTCGGCTGCCCGGACGAACGGCCGGCGTACACGGCCGTCTCCGCCGCCCTGCGCACCCTGTCGCTGGAGCACAGCGGGTTCTCCGGGGCCGTGGTCCGGGGCGGCGGACCCACCGACGGGGACCTTCGGCACGTGTCCGGCCCGCCGGAGGAGCGTGTCCACGACATCCGGTACGCCGCCGGGGTCCGCCAGGTGCGCCGGATGGTGCCCTTCCGACCCGGCACACCGGTACGGCAAACCGGCGGCGTGTACGTCGTGATCGGTGGTACGGGCGCGATCGGCCGCCATCTCGCCGCGCACCTCGTCGCGACCCGCGCGCCCGCCGCGGTGGTGCTGGTCGGCCGGACCGCGCCGTCGGATCACGACTTTGCCTTCGTACGTGCCGACGTGACCGTGCAGGCCGAGGTGCGCCGCGCCGTCACCGAGGTCCGGGACCGTTACGGGCGGATCGACGGGGTGATCCACGCCGCCGGAACCCACGACGACGCCCGGGCGCTGGCGAAGTCGACCTCGGGCATCGACGCGGTCCTCGCTCCGAAGGTCTTCGGCCTGCGGTACCTCGTGGACGCGCTCGGCGCCGAACCGCCGGAGTTCTTCGCGCTGTGCTCCTCGATCGCGGGTCGTACCGGGAATCTGGGGCAGGTGGACTACGCGTACGCCAACGCGTTCCTGGACGAGTTCGCGGCGGGTCGACCCGGCGTGGTGTCGATCTGCTGGCCGCTGTGGGCCGACGGCGGCATGGCGGTCGACGATGCCACCCGCCGCCTGTTCGCCCGGCGTTGGGGTAGCGAGCCCCTGGGTACCGCCGAGGCGCTGCACGCGTTCGATCGCGTGGCCTCGGGATCCGACCCGGTGGTCGCGGTGCACCGCCCGACGGCGGTCGCACCGCTCGAACCGCCCGCCGACCCTCGTCCTGACCTGGACCTGGACCTCGAGCTGCGCGGGTTGGCCGCGGGCTTCCTGCTGGTCGACCCCGAAGAGGTCGATCCGGACACCGGGCTGCTGGACCTCGGCTTCGATTCGATCTCCCTGACCGGGCTGGTCAACCAGGTCAACGACCGGTTCGGCCTGGACCTGCTCCCGACGGTCCTCTACGAGCGCCCGACGCTGACCGCCCTTGCCGCCCACCTCCGCACCGTCCTCCCGACCCCGGCCGCGTCGACTCCTGCGGTGATGGCCCCGGTCGCGTCGACTCCTGTCGCGTCGACCTCGGTCGTGGCGACCTTCGGCGAGTTGGCCGATGTCGAGGTGGAACCCGGTGCGGCGGATGTCGGCGGTGTGGCCCGCGACGCTGCCGTGGCACATGTCGGCGACGTGGCGGGTGCACCTGTGGTTGCGCATGCCGGCGGTGTACCGAGCCTGGACGAGGAGGCCGTGCCGGCCGATGCGGTGGCCGTGGTCGGGGTGGCCGGGGTGCTGCCCGGCTCGCCGGATCTGGACGCCTTCTGGCAGCACCTCGTCGATGGCGACGACCTCGTCCGCGCCGTACCGTCCGACCGTACGGACCTGCTGAACGACCCAGCCACTGCCGGGATCCGGGCCGGTTTCCTCGACGACGTGCGCTCCTTCGACGCCGCCAGGTTCGGGATCGCCCCCCGCGAGGCCGCGCTGATGGACCCGCAGCAGCGGCTGTTCCTGCAGACGGCGTGGCAGGCCGTCGCCGATGCCGGGTACCGGCACGCGGACCTCGCCGGCACCGACACCGGGCTGTTCGTCGGGGTGTCCGCGTGTGACTACGACGACCTGCTGCGTGCGCACGACGTGCCGGTCGAGGCACACACCGCCAGCGGCCTCGCGGACTGCATCCTCGCGAACCGGGTCTCCTACCTGCTGGATCTTCGCGGCCCCAGCGAGGCGATCGACACCGCCTGCTCCAGCTCCCTGGTCGCGGTGCACCGGGCGGTACGGGCACTGGTGTCCGGCGAGTGCTCGATGGCGCTCGCCGGTGGGGTGAACGTGTTGCTGAGCCCGGGACTGTTCGTGGCGTTCCAGTCCTCGGGCATGCTCAGCGCCGACGGCCGGTGCAAGACGTTCGACGCGTCCGCCGACGGGTACGGACGCGGCGAGGGATGCGGCGTCGTACTGCTGAAGCCGTTGCGGACGGCCCTCGCCGACGGGGACCAGGTGATCGCCGTCATCCGGGGCAGCGCGGTCAACCACGCCGGTCGCGGACCGTCGCTGACCGCGCCCAACCCGGAGGCGCAGGCCAGGGTGATCACGCGGGCGTACCGCGCGGCCGGTGTGGAGCCGGCCCGTGTCAGCTACATCGAGGCGCACGGCACCGGCACCCGTCTCGGTGACCCGATCGAGATCGAAGGTCTCAAGAAGGCGTTCGACGGGGTCGACGGCGCGATCGCGGTCGGTGCGGTGAAGACCAACATCGGCCACCTGGAGGCGGCCGCGGGTATCGCCGGGCTGCTGAAGGTCCTGCTGTCCATCCGGTACGGGCAACTGCCGCCGACCCTGCACCAGCACAGCCGCAACCCGTACCTCCGGTTGGACGGCACACCGTTCACCATCCTGGACCGGGGGATGCCCTGGACCGGCGCCCGGGTCGCGGGAGTCAGCTCGTTCGGGTTCGGCGGCACCAACGCCCACCTGGTCCTGGAGTCACCGCCGCCCGTCGAGCCCCGCCCGGCGCCCGGCCCGTGGCGGCTGGTCCTGTCGGCGGACAATCCCGGGGCGCTGGAGGTGTACCGGAGGCGGGTGGCGCGGTACCTCGTGAGCGGATCGGACCGTCCGGACCTGGCACGTGTCGCGTACACCCTGCAGACCGGACGCGAGGCGCTCCGGCACCGGTTCGCCGCTGTCGTCGCCGACGTCGCCGAGGCGACCGCGGTGCTGCTCGGCGGCGCCCCGCCCCGCCTGGACGACAACACCAGCGCCTGGCTCGCTGGCGCCGACGTCGACTGGGCCGCGCTGTGGGACGTGCACCCGGCCCGGATCTCCGTGCCCGCACCGCCGCTCGACCCGCAGCCGTTCTGGTTCGACGAGCGCACCCGCCGGACCGACGTGGACCGCCCGGCGGCTCCGGAGCCGCCCGCGCCGGCCGTCCGCACCGCCGCGGGCCGGATCGTGCTGCGGGACCCGTCGCGCCCACGGGCGAACGGCAACGTCACGCCGAGCGCCAACGTCAACGGCACCACGAGCGGCAACGGCCCGGCGAGCGGCAACGGCAACGGCACGGCCAACGACAACGGCATGGCGACCGGTACGGCGAGCGGCCACCCCAGCGGCGCGGCGAGCAGGAACGGCATCCCCAGCGGCACGGCGAACGGCGTCCGTGTGGCGCGCGATGCGGGGTCGGCGCTGACCGTCCCGCCGCCACCGCACACCGTCCGGGTCGCGCACGTCCCCACGGAACCGGTACACACCCCACCGGCACCGGCACCGGCAGCGGTGCTGACGGCGCTCGTTCCGACGGCGGCCGTTCCGACGGGGGTCGCTCCGGTGGGCACGCCGGCGGCGACCGCCCCGGTGGGCGTGGTCGCCGGGCCGCCCGGCGAGGTGGCCGAGGTGGTCCGCGACTGCGTGGCCAGGGTGCTCGGCACCGACGCCGCGCAGATCACCGCCGACCGGGCCTTCGCCGACCTCGGCCTCGACTCCATCTTCCGGATGGAGCTGGCGCGGCTCGTCATGGCGACGTTCGACGTCGAGCTCACCGCCGCCGACCTGTACGAGCACGACACCGTCGAGGCCGTCGCCGCGCTCGTC
This sequence comes from Micromonospora sp. NBC_01796, assembly GCF_035917455.1. NCBI lineage: Bacteria > Bacillati > Actinomycetota > Actinomycetes > Micromonosporales > Micromonosporaceae > Micromonospora > Micromonospora sp. NBC_01796. The sequence continues at coordinate 6,072,940 of NZ_CP109078.1, forward strand.
GCGCGTGGTGCGCAGGGGAAACGCCCCACGGTGGACGCCGATCCGGTCGAGGGGATCGTGACCGAGGCGCTCGGACATCCGGTGGAGCACGGGCGGTCGTTCGCGGACAACGGGCTCACCTCGTTCGACATGCTGCGGGTGGTCGGCGCACTGGAACGGCGGTACGGCGCGCTACCCAAGACGCTGCTGTTCGACCAGCCGACGATGGCCGACCTCACCGGGTTCCTCGCCGGACGCGCCGAGGCCACGACCAGGACGGCGACGGCGCCCGCCACCAGGACCGTCGAGAGCGACGCCGAGGTCGACGGCGAGCCGGTCGTGGTCCGCAAGCGAGCGCTCGCCGGACGACCCGTGCTCCGGGCACTCATGGCGGACCTCGACCGCCGGTACGCCAAGGAGGGCGGGCTCGCCGGCCGGGACATCGCGCCGTACGCGTTCGTCGACTCGGCGCGGGCCGGGTACGTGAACTTCTCCGTACGCGGCGACGATCTGTTCGCCTGGAGCTTCGTCGGCCATCCCGACCACTTCCACGACCTTGTCGCCGAGTGGATGGCGTGGGCACGCCGTGGCGCCCTGCGCCCGAACTTCCTGTCGCTCGCGCACCTGAGCGAGGTCGCCGGGGAGCCGGTCACCGCGACCCCGTTCGGGGCGGTGCAGCGGCTGACCGACCTGTCGACATTCACCACCGGCGGCGGCAGGATGCAGCGGCTGCGGAACCTGCTCCGCCGTTTCGAACGCGCCGGGGCGTGCCGCACCGAGGAGTACCGCACCGGGGCGTCCCCGGACGTCGACCGGCGCATCGTCGAGCTGATGGACTCCTGGGGTCGCCAGAAGCAGATGGTGAACCCGTACGTCGGTGTGGTCCGGGAGGAGATCCGTACGGGCGCACTCGATCCACGGCACCGCGTGTTCCTCACGTACGTCGACGACACCCTGGTTAACGCCGTCATCGTGACCCGGATCCCGTCGGAGAACGGCTACCTGCTGGATCTTGAGTTCTATCCCGACTCCATGCCGAACGGCGGCCTGGAATGGGCGATCACCCAGATCATCGAGCGCACCGCCGCCGAGGGGTGTACCTCGTTCAGCTTCGGGGCGAGCTTCGGTGTCGCGATCACCGAGTCGCCGAACGCGGACCCGGACGTGGCCGGTGCACTCGAGGAGCTGCACTCGATCGGTGTGTTCGGTACGGGCAACTTCCAGTTCAAGAACAAGTTCCGGCCGGAGAACACGCCGATCTACCTGTGCCAGCCGGCGACCGGCGACCGGACGTCGGTCACCGACATCATTCTGATGATCGGGAACCCGGACCTCGTCGACTCCTCCACCCCGAGCCGGGCATCGGGCGACGCCGAGGTGGTGCGGGCGCCGGCGGACGCCGTACCCGCGCCGGCGGCGGGGCAGGGGCGGGAGTGGGCCGAGGTGCTGGCCGCGCACGGGTACAACGCCCTCACCGTGCCGGCCGAACTGGTCCCGGTCGACCTGCTGACCGACTCGTGGGCGGAGCGGGCCGACGGGTTCATCGCCGTACGGACGCGGGAACTGGCCACCCGGTCCGACCCGCCCGAGCTGACCGAACTGGACTGGCTGCCGTTCGTCGAGGTGCTACCGACCAGATCCGGGCGCTCGGCCGAGGCGCTGCTGTGCCGCTGCCATCCCGGCCCCCGGGGCGTGGTGCTGCACACCGCCGTCTTCCCCACCTGGCTGCTGTCGCTCGTCGACCTCGGCTACGAGCCGGTCCAGGTCGGGAACGGTCGGCTCGACCCCGGCGCGCTGGCGGCGGAACTGGCTCGACGGGCGGCGGGGGCGGTGTCGTTCGTGGTGGTCGAGGCGTCCAACAACGCCGCGGGCGGGGCCCCGATCGAACTCGACGCCCTCCGTGAGGTACGCCGGGTCACCACCGGACACGGCGTACCGCTGGTCCTGGATGCCAGCCGGATCGTCGAGAACGCCGTCTTCCTGGCCGACGACGACGGCGATCCGTGGCCGGAGGTACGGGAGTTGCTCGCGCTCGTGGACACGGCGACCTTCAGCCTCTCCAAGGACTTCGGGGTCACCTCGGGTGGGCTGGTCGCCACCAACGACGCCGAACTGGCGGCACGGCTGCGGGAGGACGTGGCGCGTCGCGGCTGGGAGGTCGACCGGTCCACCCGTACGACGCTGCGGGCCGCCCTTGCCGACCGGGCCGGCGTCGCGGAACTCGTACGGCGGCGCGTCGCTGCCGTACGGACGCTCCGCGACGGCCTGGGCGCCGCCGGCGTGCCGGTCGCTGACGCGGCCGGTGGGCACTGCCTGCTGCTCGACGTCGCCCGGATGCCCGGGTTCGCCGACCAGGAGCACCCGGTGATGTCCTGCCTGGCGTGGCTCTACGCGGGCGCCGGGGTCCGGGGCGCGCCGCACCTGGCGAGCGGGCCGCTCGCCGGCACCGTGCGACTGGCGGTTCCGGTCGGGTTCGGGCCGGCCGACGCCGAGTTGATCGTGGCCCGCATCGCGGCGCTCGTCGCCCGGCCCGGCCCCGTGACCGAGCTGGTCACCGGGGGGGTCCGGACGGCGGGGGAGGCGGCGCGGGCGGTCTACCAGCCGGTCGAGCGGGTGCCCGAAGACGTCCGGGAGGCGTTGCGCGACGAGCGCAGGCCGTCCGACGACAACGCGGCCGTCCTGCGGGAGTACCAGCCGGCGGTACACCGGCAGATCGTGCCGGCGGCCGGCGCCCGGGTCGAGGTGTTCACCGCCGGCGACGGCCCACCGCTGCTGCTCACCCACCCGTTCAACATCGGCGCGGGCGTGTTCGCCCGGCAGTTCGCCGGGCTGGCCGAGCACTACCGGGTCATCAGCATCCACCACCCCGGCGTCGGGGCCACCACCGGCGCGACGGACATCACCCTCGACGGGCTCGCCGCCCTCGAACGGGAGGTGCTGCGCACGATCGGGGTAACCGGCCCGGTCCACGTCGCAGGCGCGTCGTTCGGCGGGCTCGTCGCGCTGACCTTCGCGCTCAACCACCCGGCCGACACGGCGTCGCTGTGCCTGCTCGGCAGCTCGTACAAGATCGGCAACCGGGTTGGCGAGATCAACCGGCTTGCCGTCGTGGCGGCACAGGACCTCGACCGGACGATCGAGGGCGCCGACGCCGACGCCGACCGGCTCCGGCGCGAGCGCGCCGCCGTCGAGGCCCTGCTGCTGCGCTGCGAAAGCATGGACCCGCAGACCGGCCTGCGTTACCTCGACGTGTTCGCGGCCCGGCCCGACCTGCGCCACCGGCTCGGAGAACTGGACCTGCCGGTGCTCGTGGTGCAGGGCCGACACGACACCGTCATCCCGCTGGAGACCGCGCGGCTGGTGCACCGGGGCATCCGCGGCGCGCGGTACGCCGAGATCGCCGATGCCGGGCACTTCCCGTACCTGACCAGCCCGGACGCCTGCAACCGGCTCCTGGCGGACTTCCTGGCGAGCGTACGGAAGGAGGCGTCATGACCGTGCTCACCCCCGAGCTTGAACTACTCGGCCCCGACGCGACGACCCGCACGACCGTCGTCCGGCCCGGAATGTGCGGTCCCGGTTCGCTGTTCGTCGGGCAGATCGGTGACTGGACCTGGGACACCGTCAGCGCGGTCAGCGGCACCAACGTCTACACCGCCCGCGACACCGGCGGGGCGCCGACCTACCTGGCCTTCCACTACTTCCACCTGCGCGGCGGCGCGGACCTGCACGTGCGCGGCATGACCTTCGGCGACGTGCTGCGCGTGGACTCGCGGGCCTTCGCATTCGGCAGCGAGTCCGTGCTGACGCTGCACGAGATCCGCCGGGGCGACGTACCGGCCCGAAAGATCGACCCGGACGAGTTCTACGCCCACCCCGACCCGGCCTGCCTGTACGCGCAGAACTTCAACCGCTGGGTCGTACGCGGCCCGTCCGGTGGCAACGGTGACCTGCGCAGCGCGTCGCCGCCCGGGTTCCGCCACGACCACCTCCCCGCCCTGCCGGCCCGCTACTCGCCCAGACGCGCCTACGGGGACCTGCGCGACCTGTACGCCGCGCCCGAGCCGGTGGACGGGGTCGACCGGCTGGTGCTCGACTACCCGGTCGATCCCAGCCGCGACCTCAACGGCGTCGGCCTGCTGTACTTCGCCGCCTACTTTTCCATCGTCGACTGGGCCGTGCTGCGGTTGTGGCGGCACCGGGGCGGTACCGACGCCGGGTTCCTCCGCCGGGTCGTGCTCGACCAGCGCCTGAGCTATCTGGGCAACGCCGACGCCGGCGCGGTGCTGCGGGCTCGGGTGAGCCGGCAGCCGGGCGGCGACGTGCCGGGCGCCGACGAGACCGTACGGGTGGTGCTCACCGATCGCGACACCGGACGGCCGATCGCGGTCGCCCTGCAGCAGGTACGGACGGAGGACCAGAGATGACCGACACGGACCTCCGGCGGGTGGTGTACGAGGTGATCATGGAGATTCTTCCGTCGGTTTCCGACGAGCAGATCTCCGGTGACAAACACCTGCGCGACCTCGGTGCCGACTCGATCGACCGGGTCGAGATCATCCTTGGCCTCCGCGAGCGGCTCGGCATCGACGAGCCCCTCGGCAGCTTCAGCGACCTGCCCGACATCGACCGTCTGGTCGGGTTCCTCCGGGAGGTGACCACGTGACCGCCGGCATCGAGGCCCTCAACGTCTACTGCGGGGTGGCCGCCGTCCCGGTGCCCGTCCTGTTCGAAGGGCGGGGACTGGACCCCGCCCGCCTCGACAACCTCATGATGACGGCGAAGTCGGTCGCGCTGCCGTTCGAGGATCCGGTCACGCACGCGGTCAACGCCGCCCGGCCGATCGTCGAGGCACTGGACCCGGCCGACCGCGACCGGATCGAACTGCTGGTCATCTCCACCGAGTCCGGCCTCGACTACAGCAAGTCGATCGCGTCGTACGTGCACCGCCACCTCGGGCTCAGCCGCCGGTGCCGGGTGTTCGAGGTCAAGCAGGCCTGCTACGCCGCGACCGGGGCCCTGCAACTGGCCTGCGGGTACCTCGCCTCCGGTGTGTCGCCGGGCGCCAAGGCACTGGTGATCGCGACCGACGTGTCCCTCGTGGACGAGGCCGCCTCCTACACCGAACCCGCGATGGGCACCGGTGCCGCGGCCGTGCTGCTCGGCGCCGACCCGCAGGTCCTCGACGTGGACCTGGGCGCGTTCGGCACGTACAGCTACGAGACCCTCGACTCGGCCCGACCCGGCCCCACCTTCGACATCGCCGACGCCGACCGGTCGCTGTTCGCCTATCTGGACTGCCTGACGAACGCCTACGGCCACTACGCGGAGAAGGTCGAGGGGGCCGACTTCGCCACCACGTTCGCCGGGCTGGCGATGCACACGCCGTTCGCCGGCATCGTCCGCGCGGCACACCGCAAACTGGCCCGCGACCATCGGCTCCCCGACGCCGAGACGGACTTCGCCCGCCGGGTCGCGCCCGGCCTGGAGTACCCCCGCCTGGTCGGCAACCTCTGTTCGGGCTCCGTGTACCTGGCCCTGGCCAGCCTCATCGATCACCTGCGCACGGAGGAACCGATCCGGGTCGGCCTGTACTCGTACGGCTCCGGCTGCGCCGCCGAGTTCTACAGCGGACTGGTGGACGCCCGGTCCACCGCGGCGGTCGGCCGGATGCGCATCGGCGAGCACCTCGCCGGCCGGTGCGAGCTGACCTTCGACGAGTACCGGCGGATCCTCGCGGACACCGCCGACTGCCTGGTGCCGGTGGCGGACAAGCGGATCGACCCGCAGCGCAGCGCGGCGGTCCTGGAGCGCGTCGGCATCTCCCGGGAGCTGCTCGCCTGCACCGGCGCGCAGGGCTATCACCGCACCTACGAGTGGATCGGAGTGGGCGCATGACCGCCGTGCTGGACCTCGCCCGCGCACTACTGGCCGTGGAGCCGTTGCTGAGCGCCCTGCCGCAGCCGGTACGCGTACGGTGCACCGACCCCGGTACCGCCGACCGCCTGACCCGGCTGACCGACCTGCTGAACCTGCCGACGCTGACACCCGTGTCCGACGCGGCCGGGCTCGGCCCGTTCGAGCGGGTGGTGAGCGAGTTCCTGAACCTCGCCGTGGGCCCACCGCTGCTCCACGGCGACGACGACATCGCCGTGGCCGAGGCACGCCGACGCGACTTCACCGGCCGGTTTCCGCGTACCGACGTACGCACCGGCGACGGGGTCGTGCTGCCCACCTACTCCGCCGGCAACCCGGACCGGCCGGCGGTACTGATCGCGTCCGCGTGCGGGATGCCCGCCCGCCTCGCGGAGGGCTGGCTCGACCGGCTGTCGCGCGACTTCTTCGTCCTCGTCCCCGAGACCCGGGGTCTGTTCGCGGCCGTCGACGGGTTCACCGGCAGCGCCGACGTCGGAGCCCAGGCCGAGGACCTGCTCGCGGTCCTGGACCACTTCGCGCTGGAACGCGCGCACCTGCTCGGGCTGTGCGGTGGTGCCGTGGTGGCCGTCGTCGCGGCAGCGCGCAAGCCGGACCGGGTGTCGTCGCTCAGCCTCTGGCACGGCGACTTCGACCTCGGCGACGAGAGCTCGAAGACCGACCACCAGCGCAACCTGCAGGCGTTGATGGCGCTGGCGGCCCGGGGCAGGCAGCAGGCGGCGGCCGTGCACGCGGTGCTCGCGAACACGATGCTCGGCGTCGCCCCGCCGCAGCTGGCGCATCTGGTGGTCTACCCGTACGCGACGCCGGACCTGCTGCGGCTCTACTGCCAACTCAACGGCGACATCATGGCCACCGACGTCCGCCCGTACCTCGCCGGTCTGACCCACCGCACCCTCGTCGTCACCAGCGAGGACGACCACACGGCGGACCCCGCCGGGTCGCGGGCCGTCGCCGCCCGGCTCACCGGGGCGGCGCTGCACGTCGCCCCGCACGGCGACCACCTGTCCCTCTTCCGCGCGGATCCCCACCTCGTGGATCTCGCCGCGCGGTTCATCGCCGGGGACGCCGTCCCCGGCCCACAGATCCCCGCCGGCCCCTGAACGGCGGGTGGCACCGAACCCCAACCAGGAACGGAGAGGAGGTGTTCCCCATGACGAAGGAGACCGAGACCCGGAAGAAGGCTCTTCCGGTACGCAAGCTCGAGTCCGTCAAGGCCAGCGCTGCTGTGCCGTGCGGCCCGTCCCCGGTCTGACCGACCAACGCGGGGGGTCCGGAAACGGGCCCCCCGCCCTCGATCCCGCAGTTTCCGCACAGTCTGAGGAGGTGTCCCCAAGGTGACCGAGTTCGCTCTCGACGCGCCGGTGCTGGTCCGGCCGTACACCGCCCGCAGGGACGGTGACTTCGCCGTGATCGGCGACGATGGTCGTCAGGTGTACCTGTCCATCCCCGCGGAGGGTCTCGACCTGCTCGAGTGGCTGCGCGAGGGCGTCACCCTCGGCGAGGCGGTCCACCGCTTCGAAACCAGGCACGACGAGTCCCCGGACGTGACGGCGTTCCTCGAGGCGCTGGCCGAAGAGGGCTTCGTCGCACCGGCCGGAGCGCCGGACGAGACGCCCGCGCCGGAGCAGCCGCCGCGCCGCCCGACGCGCACCTGGAATCTCGACTGGATGTCCCAGCGCACCGCGCAGCGCCTGATGAGCTGGCCGGTCCTCGCCGCGGGCGGCGTGGTGACCCTGGTCGCGGTGGTGCTCGCCGTCGACCGGCCGGGGCTGCTGCCCGGGCCGTCCAGCCTCATGTTCCACACGTACTTCTGGGCGTACCTGTGGATCGTCCTGGGAATCACCTGCGTCGGCGTGTTCCTGCACGAGCTGGGTCATGTCGTCGCCGCCCGCAGCGCCGGGGTCTCGGCGCGCATCGCGATCGGCAACCAGATGTACGCGATCGTCGCCCAGACCGAGATGTCGGGAATCTGGTTGGCATCCAAGCGCCAGCGGTATCTCGCGCTGATCGCCGGTGTCCTGATCGACGTGTTCGGCGCGGCGCTGCTGTTCATCACGCTGTGGCTGAACAACGTCGGGGTTCTCGGCCTGCCCGAGCCGGTGCGGCTCGTGGTCGCCGGAACGCTCTTCACGTCGTTCATCCGGTTGCTGTGGCAGACGTTCGTCTTCCTGCGTACCGACTTCTACTACATCATCGCGACCGCGTTGAACACCCGCAGCCTGATGGCAGACACCGGCGCGTACCTGCGCAACCTCGTGCGGCGGGTGCGGCGCCGCCCGCTGATCGACCAGTCCGGCGTCGCCCCGCGCGAGATGCGCAGTATCCGGATCTTCGCCGTGGTGTGGATCCTCGGTCGCATCCTCTCCCTGGCCACCCTGTTCACCGCGACGATTCCGCTGCTCTGGTTCTACGTGGGACGGGTGGTCGCGTTCTTCCGCGGCGAGCATCTGACCGGCAGCTTCACCTGGGCCGACGTGCTGGCGTTCGCACTCCTGACGTTCCTGGTGGACGGCGGTGGCCTCGTGATGTGGATATTCTCGCTGGCCCGCTCCAGCCGCCTGAGGCGCCGCGCCCCGGACCGTGTCCTGGTCGAATAGCCACCGGGCTACCCGGTCACACACCACCCCGCCACACGACAACTCCGCCCAGGCGTCAGATCGCCTGGGCGGAGTTGTCGTGTCGACGACCGTACGGGGAACCGAGGCTCAGCCGCCGGCGGCCTTGCGGAACTGGCTGATCGCCAGGGGAATCGACAGGGCCAGCAGGACGCCGATCCACAGGAGAGAGGCGGCGACCGGGTGCTGCATCGGCCAGACGTCCGGGGCGGTCGACGGGTCGACGTTGCCGAACTGGACCCGGAGGGCCTGGACGATGGCGGACACCGGGTTCCACTCCGCGATGGTCTGCAGCACGCCCGGCATGGACTGGATCGGCACGTACGCGTTGGAGAGGAAGCCCAGCGGAATCGCGATGGTGAAGCCGGTGCTGCTGACCACCTCCGGCGCCCGCGACGCCAGTCCGACGACGGCCATCAGCCAGGACAGCGCGTACGCGAACGCCAGCAGCAGCGCGAACCCCAGCACCGCATCGGGGAACGACGAGTGGACCCGCCACCCGACGACGAGGCCGAGCAGGGCGGTGACCGTGATGACCACCGCGCTGTTGACCACGTCGCTGGTCGTCCGGCCGACGAGGACCGCCGACCGCGAGATCGGCATCGACATCAGCCGGTCGACGATGCCGTTGCGCAGATCCCCGGCGATCGCGGTGCCGGTGTTGACGGCGCCGAACAGGACCGCCTGGACGAAGATCCCACCGAGCAGGTACTCGCGGTACGGGACACCCGCCACGTCGATCGCCCCGCCGATGATGAAACCGAACAGCAGCGTCATCATCGCCGGTGCGACGGCGGCGTTCAGCAGGAGCTCCGGGACCCGCAGGATCATCCGCAGATTGCGCTTGGCGACGACGGTGCCCTCGCCGAAGGCCAGTGCGAAGGCGTTCACGCGTGCTCCTCTACGGTTTCCTGGACCGGGTTCGCGGTGAGCGCGAGGAAGACGTCGTCCAGCGTCGCGGTCCGCAGCCCCGTGCCGAGGACGGGGATACCGGCCTCGCGTAGGAGCCGTACGCCGGCCAGCAGCGCGTCGACGCCGTCGTCCACCGGTACGGCGAGCCGGCCGCCGATCTCGTCGACGGTCACCGGGCCGGTGCCGACGGAGGCGAGTACGGCCTGCGCCGCCGGCAGGTCGGCGTCCGGCCCGACGGTGACCTCCAGACTCTCCCCGGAGACCCGGCTCTTGAGTTCGTGCGGTGTTCCGGTGGCGACGACCCGGCCGTGGTCGATCACCACGATCTGGTTGGCCAGCCGGTCGGCCTCCTCGAGGTACTGGGTCGTCAACAGCAGGGTCATGCCGCCGGAGACCAACTCGCCGATGGTGTCCCACAACGCCATCCGACTTCGGGTGTCCAGCCCGGTCGTGGGTTCGTCGAGGAACAGCACCTTCGGGGTGGAGATGAGCGCCGAGGCCAGGTCGAGCCGACGGCGCATCCCCCCGGAGTACTCCTTGGTGCGGCGCTTGGCGGCGTCGACGAGATCGAACCGGTGCAGGAGCTCTTCGGCCCGTTCCCGGCTCCGCCTGCGGCCCAGGTGCAGCAACTGGCCCAGCATCTCCAGGTTCTCGAACCCGGTGAGGTTCTCGTCGACGGCGGCGTGCTGGCCCGACAGGCTGATCACCTTGCGGACCTTGGCCGCCTCGCTCACCACGTCGAGTCCGGCGACTTGGGCCCGCCCGCCGGACGGCGCCAACAGGGTTGTCAGCAGCCGGACGGCGGTGCTCTTGCCGGCGCCGTTCGGGCCCAGCAGCCCGGTGATCGTGCCCTCCGGCACCACCAGGTCCAGCCCGTCCAGCGCGGTCACCTTGTCGAACTGTTTGCGCAGGCCCTCAGCGACGATCGCGTTGGCCACGTTGTTCCTCCCTCTGCGGTTCGGTCGGTGGGCTGTTGACCGGCCAGCCGAACCGCGTGGGAGCCGGTCGAACAGATCGGGTTCAGAACGCCACGGACAGGGCGCTCAGGCCGCGCAGGGTGAGCCCCGGCCGCCAGGGTGTGTCGTCGATGTTCTCCGCCGGGTGCAGGTCGGGCATCCTGGCCAGGAGGGTGTTGATGGCGACCTGGCCCTCGACCCGGGCGAGCGGGGCGCCGAGGCACATGTGAGCGCCACGGCCGAACGCGAGGTGCCGGTTCGGGGTGCGTTCGATGTCGAGCCGGTCCGGGTCGGCGTAGCGGTTCGGATCGCGGTCGGCGGCCGCGAGCACCGCGATGACCATCTCTCCCCGGCGGATCGGCACGCCGCCGATCTCGGTGTCCTCCGCGGCGAACCGCGGGAAACTGATCTCGATCGGGCCGTGGTATCGCAGCATCTCCTCGACGGCGCTCGGCGCGAGGTCGGGTTTGCTCCTGAGCAGGGCCAACTGGTCCGGGTTACGGAACAGGGCCAGCACCATGTTGCCGATGAGGTGCTGGGTGGTCCCGAGGCCACCGACCACGAGCAACGCCACCATCTTGAGCAGGTCCTCGTCGGTCATCCGCTCGCCGTCGGCCTCGGCGAGGGCCATCCCGGAGATGAGATCGTCGCCGGGCTCCGCGCGCTTGTGCTGGATGAGCGCGTCGAGATACCGCACGAACTCCTCGATCTCCGCCATGACCTCCATCGGGCTCATGCCCTGCGGCGCCGACTGCGCCGACGTGGGGTCCAGCGACAGCAGCAGTTCCGACCACAGCCGGAACCGGTCGCGGTCCGCGCGCGGGATGCCCAGCATGTCGGACATCACGGTCAGCGGGAGCGGTACGGCGAAGTCCTCGACGAGGTCGAAGGTCCGGTCCGGGCGGGCGAGCAGGCCGTCGATGAGCTGATCGGTGATCTGCTGGACTCCCGGGCGCAGGCGCTCGACGTACTGCGGGGTGAAAGCCATCTGCACCAGCCGGCGCTGCCGGGTGTGCTCCGGCGGGTCGACGCTGCCCATGCTGCCACCGAGCAGCCGGACGACCGCCTCGGGCAGAGCCGGCATCTCCATGCCCTCCGGCATCACCGTCGGGCTGGTCTTGAAGCGGTTGTAGTCGGCGAGGAAGCTCGCGGACTCGTCGTAGCCGGTGACCAACCAGACGTCCTGCCCGGTGGGCATCCGAACCCGGGCGACCGGGTTCTCGTACCGCAGCGCGGCGTAGGTGTCGTAAGCGATGGACCTCGCCGCGACCGAGGTCAGGTCGAGGTGCTCGGAGGTCGTCACGTCGGCGTCTCCTCTCCAGCATCCGGCCGACGCCGATCGGCGCCGACCGCGGGATGAGCATTTCGGGGTCGCGCCGACACCTCTGCTCAGAGTTGAGCACTGACCACGTTGCGCACTACTGCGCAGACGTCGCGGTCCCCGAACGGGTGATACTGCGTCATCTTTGACCCGGTTCCCACCCGATGACGGAGCGCCGACTCATGGACCTCGAAATCACGGAGACCGAACGCCTGCGAGCGCTGGACCAGCAGCGTGTGTGGCACCCCTACACCCCGACCGACGCCTACCTGAACGCGAAGCCGCTGGTGATCACGCACGGTGAGGGCGTGTACCTGGTGGACAGCGACGGCAACCGGTACCTCGACGCCGGCTCCTCCCTCGGCGTCAACATCCACGGCCACCAGCGGAGGGAACTCAACGAGGCGCTTCTCGCGCAGACTGCGAAGATCGCGCACACGACCCTCTACGGCATGACCCACCCCGGCGCGGCCGAACTCGCCGACCGGCTGGTGAAGCTGGCACCCGAGGGCATCGACAAGGTGCTGTTCCTGGAGTCCGGCTCCAGCGCCGTCGAGACGGCGATGAAGATGGCCTACTCCTACTGGGTCTTCAAGGGATCCCCGCAGCGCAACAAGTTCGTCTCGATGGGCGGTGCCTTCCACGGCGACACGCTCGGCGCGCTCTCCGTCGGCCAGATGACCATCCTGAAGAACTTCTACCAACCGCTGCTGCGCCCGACGAGTTCGTTCGCGCAGCCGTACGCGTACCGGTGCGGGCTGTGCAACAACAACTGCAGCCTCGCCTGCGCCGACACCCTGGAAGAGGTGCTGGAGCGCGAGGGCGACGAGGTCGCGGCGGTGCTCGTCGAGCCGAGGGTGCAGAACGTCAGCGGCATGGTGGTGGCCCGGGACGGCCACCTGGCCCGGGTCGCCGAGATCGCCCGCCGGTACGGGGTCCTGCTCATCGCCGACGAACTCGGCGTCGGCTTCGGCCGTACCGGCCCGATGTTCGCGTGCCAGGCGGACGACGTCTCGCCCGACATCCTGTGCGTCGGCAAGGGACTCACCGGCGGGTACCTGCCGCTCACCGCGACGATGGCCTCGGCCGAGGTGTTCAACGCGTTCCGCGGCGACGGCAAGATGCTGCTGTCCGGACACACGTTCTCGGGCAACCCGTTGGCCGTCGCCGTGGCGCTGGCGAGCCTCGACCTGTTCGAGAAGGACGACCTGATCCGCCACGGCCAGTCGCAGGCGGTCGTCCTGACCGAGGAACTGGACAAGATCCGTCTGGTCCCGCACGTCGGCGACGTCCGTCAGTGCGGCCTGCTGGCCGCCGTCGAGCTGGTGGCGGACGTGGAGACCCGGGAGCCGTTCCCGTGGGAACTCGGCGTCGCCACGCGCATCACCGAGCGGTGCCGGGAACTCGGCATGATCATCCACTCGGCGCCGAGCGACACCATCGTCATCGTGCCGCCGCTCGCGATGACCGAGGAGGAACTGCGTACGTCCATGCGCATCCTCCTGCAGGCGACCCAGGAGGTCGTGGCCGCGTTGCCGGCCTGACCCACCGGACATGACGGGACGGGCCCGGCCCGTCCCGTCAGTTGTCCGCGGTCAGGGTCTCAGGGGTACACGGCGAGGTCCGCCCGCAACGCCTCGGCGAGCTCCGGAGGCGGTCCGGCGAGGTAGAAGTGCCCCCCGCTGAACACCCGGAGGCTGAAGTCCCCGGTGGTGACCTCCGCCCAGGAGCGCATCTCGGTCACGTCGACCTCGGGGTCCGCGTCGCCGGTGAGGGCCGACACCGGACACCGCAGCGGCGGGCCCGGCAACTGCTGGTACGTCTCGTTCACCCTGAAATCGGCCCGTAGCCCCGGCAGGAACACGGCCATGAGTTCCTTCTGCCGCAGCACCTCCTCCGGTGTCCCGCCCATCGCCGCGACCGCCGGCAGGAACTCGTCCGGGCCCAACGCGTGCAGCTCCGGCCGGCGGGCGGGCAGGTGCGGTGCGCGCCGGCCGGAGACGAACAGCCGGCTCGGCCCCTGCGTGATCGTGGACAGGCGCCGGGCCACCTCGTAGGCGACCACGGCACCCATGCTGTGACCGAACAGCGCGTACGGGCGGTCGGCGTGTGACCGGATCGCCTCGGCCAGCGGTGGTACGACGTGCTCGACCGCGGTCAGCGGCGCCTCCCGCAGGCGCGACTCCCGACCGGGCAGCACGACCGGGCAGACGCCGATACGCGGCTCCAGCGCCGTACGCCACGACCGGAAGAAGGAGCCCCCACCGCCGGCGTGCGCGACGCAGTACAGCAGCAGTGACGCGTCATCCGTGCCGGGCTCCTTGATCCAGGGGCTCGTCATCAGTGGTCCTCCTCGGCTCGCAGCACCACGTGCCCCACCGAGCCGGTCGCGCCGACCGCGGTGACGAGGGCACGCAACGGAGTGCCGGTCCACGGCTGCGACCGGTCCACGAACCGTACCGGCAGCGCGTCGAGGTCGACCAGCGGATTCGGCGTGGTCGCGACGAGGGTGGGGACGAGCCTGCGGTGCCGTAGCTGCAGCAGCACCTTGGTCAGCTGGGCGAGCCCGGAGGCGGCCTCCGCGTGACCCAGGTTCGGCTTCAGCGTACCGATCGGCACCCGGCGGCCCTCCGCGGTCGGACCGAAGAACCGGCCGACGGCCTCGACCTCGGCGGCGTCGGCCAGGACCGCGCCGGAGGCCGCACACTCGACGTACCCGACGTCGGCCGGCGCGACCCCGGCCTGACGCACGGCCTCGGCCAGCGACCGGGCCAGCGTGGCCGCGTCCGGGGTGCCGAAACGGCTCGTCCCGCCGGTGTGCCCGACCCAGGCGCTCTCCACCACCCCGTCTACCCGGTCGCGGTCCCGGCGTGCGTCGCCGAGCCGGCGCAACAGCAGGGCACCGGCGCCTTCACCGGGCGACCAGCCGCCCGCGTCGGCGTCCAGCGCACGGGCCGCCGGCACCTCGGCGACCAGGCCCAGGCCCCGTAGCACCGACGCGTGGTACGGGTGCAGCAGCAGGTTGACCGCGCCGACCACGGCGGCGTCGCAGTCGCCGCGTTCGAGGCTCTCGACGGCCTGTCGCAGCGCGGTCAGCGCGGAAGAGCACGAGGTGTCGACCGCGACGCTCGGACCACGGAAGTCGAAGGCGTGGGAGATCCGGTTGGCGATCTCCGAGCCGGTGCCGGAGATGCGGGCCGCGCCGCCCTCGCGCCACCGGTCGGTCCCGACCAGGCGATGGTCGTGCCACATCACGCCGACGAACACCCCGACGCGCCCCAGCGAGCCGGCGGTGTGGCCGGCGTCCTCCAGGCACTCCCATACGACCTCCAGCAGGAGGCGCACCTGCGGGTCGAGGGTGGCGGCCTCGGCCGGTGCGATACCGAAGACCATGCTGTCGAAGGTCTCCACGTCGCGCAGGTAGCCGCCGGGAGGTCCGGCGCCGCGGCCGGGTGGCGGCGCCGCGATCGCGCAGTGGCCGGCGTCGAGGTTGCGCCACAGGGCCGCCACGTCGTCGGCGCCGGGGTAGCGGCCGGCCAGCCCGACCACCGCGATCCCGTCCGGCTCCTCCGGGTACGGCGTGCGCGCCCTGCCCGTGGGTGCCTCGTGTGTCGCCGGTCCGCACAGGAAGGCCTGCTGGAACACATGACCCTGGTCCAGCCGCAGGGCGGCGCGGACCGGCGCCGTGGCGACCCCGCCGACGGGGCACAGGCCCAGCCCACGGGCAGCCTGGGCACTCATCAGCAACTGGCCGAGGTAGCCGGCCTCCAGCGCCAGGTACCGCTCGGTGTCCTCGCCGTACAACGGGCGGATCGCCTTCTCCTGACCGACCAGGAACAGCTCGAAGGCGGCCCGGTCGTAGATCGGCCGGTTGTAGACGAAGTGCGCGGAGCGGTCCAGGCCGTCGCCGTCGCCGATGCGGCGCAGGGTGTGCTCGTCGGGGTGGTAGTAGTACACCCCGGCCGGCAGCCCGGCGACCCGGTCCGCCGGTACGTGGACGTAGACCTGCACACCGTAGGTGTCGCCGGCCGACGGGTACAGGCGCCGCGTCCGGTCCCCGTCGGGCAGCGGGCGCAGCAGGGCGAGCAGCGACGCCAGCGCGGCGAACGGCACCGTACCGTCGAGGAAGTCACGTCTCGTGCCCCGCCACCGGTACTGCCGTACGTCGGGGTGTTCGTCGGGCAGCGGTACCGCCTCGCCGTCGTCCCGCAGCTCCCGTCGGGCCGAGGCGAAGGCGGCGCGGGCGGTGGGGGAGAGCACGTCGACGGTCTCCGGGTCCGGGTCCGGTGTCGACGCGGCCGGGGCGGTCCCGACCGGCACCCCGGACACGTGGGCGGCGATGCCGTCGACGGTCGGGTTCTCGAGCAGCACGGCCACCGGCACCCGGGTGCCGAACCGCTCCTGCAGCCGCATCGACATCTGCACCATGGTGAACGACGTGGCACCCTGGTCCCACAGGTCCGCAGCGGGATCGACGGCCTCGCCGAGCAACTCGCCGACGAGGTCGGTGAGCGCCTGCCGGATGCTCTGCCCGCCCGGTGACGCGGCCGGTGCCGCCGTGGTCAGCGGCCAGGGCAGCCGGTCGCGGTCGAGCTTGCCGTTGGGCGTGGCGGGGAACTGGTCGAGCACCGCCAGATGGTTCGGCACCATGTAGTCGGGCAGCGTCTGCGCGGCGAAGGCGCGCAGCTCGCGTACCCCCGGTGTGGTACCGCCGGCGGCCAGGACGTAGGCGACCACCTTGCGCTCGCCGCCCTCGTCGCGCGCCACGACCACCGCGTCCTTCACCTCCGGATGGCTCCGGAGCCGGTGCTCGATCTCGCCGAGCTCCACCCGGAAACCGCGGATCTTCACCTGGTGGTCGGACCGGCCGAGGAAGGTGATGTTCCCGTCGGGGAGGAAGCTCGCGCGGTCCCCGGTGCGGTACATCCGGTCGCCGGGCGGCCCGAACGGGCACGGTACGAACCGGTCCTCGGTGAGATCCGGCCGGTTGCGGTAGCCCAGGCTGAGCACCTCGCCGGCGATGAAGAGATCGCCCTCCGCACCGATCCGGCAGGGCCGCAGATCGCCGTCGAGGACGTAGTACCGGGCGTTGTCGATCGGTCGGCCGTACGGGATGCTGCGCCACCCCGGGTCGACCGCACCGACCCGGAACCAGTTCGACCACACCGTGGCCTCGGTGGCGCCGCCGAGGTTGATGACGTCGGCGGCGGTGAAGCAGGCGCGCAGGTCGTCGGGGAGCGCCAGCGGCATGTAGTCACCGCTGAGGAACACCAGCCGCAGGTCGGTCGTACCGGGCCGTCCCCGGTGCGCCGCGGTCAGCGGCACGACGTGCGCCAGGGTGGTCGGCGCGGAGTTCCAGAACGAGACCGGCTCGTCCAGCAGTACGTCGAGCAGCAGCGCCGGATCCTTCTGCTGCTCCTCGTCCGCGACGTAGATCGACGCGCCGAAGCAGAGCAGCCCGAGAAGGTCGAACACGGACAGGTCGAAGCCGAGCGACGTCACGCACAGTCCGACGTCGTCCGGCCCGAAGTGGAACGTCCGGCGGGCCCAGTGCAGGAGGTTGTGCACCGCCCGGTGGGTGACCGCGACACCCTTCGGTCGCCCGGTGCTGCCCGAGGTGAAGATGATGTACGCCGTGGCCAGGTCGTCGGTGACGGGTGCCGGGTCCGGCACGGCGGCGGTGCCGATCCGGTCGGCGTGGACCACCGCGATCCCGGCCGGCATCAGGTCGGACGCGTGCAGTGCCAGGTCGGACGTGGTGACGAGGGCGGTCGCGCCCGCGTCGGCCAGCATCGCCGCGGCCCGTGCCGGCGGAATCGACGGCTCGACCGGCAGGTAGGCGCCGCCGGCCTTGAGCACGCCGTAGACGGCGGCGACCATCATCGGCCCGCGGGCGACGCTGATCCCGACGACGGACTCGGCGCCGACCCCCGCGGCGCGCAGCCGTACGGCGATGCGGTTCGCGGCCGTGTTGAGCTCGGCGTAGGTCATGGTGCCGCCGCGCCAGCGTACGGCGACCGCCTCGGGTCGGGCCCGCGCGTGCGCCTCGAACGCCAGCTGCACCGGCCCCTCGTGCGGGAACTCCACGGCGGTGTCGTTCCACCCGTAAACGACGTCGGACAGTTCGGCCAGGCCCGTCAGCGCGGCCCGGTACGCGTCGAAGATCCGGTTCAGGGCGGGGTCCGGGATCGCGCCCTCGGTGCAGTCCCAGAACAGCCGCAGCTCGTCGTCGCCCTCGTCGATGGCGATGCAGTCCAGCGCCACGTCCGGCGTACACGTCAGCCACGGCCCGGCGGTCACCCCGTCGGGCAGCGGCGCGCCGGCGAGTTCCAGCAGGCCGGTACAGACGACCGGGTAGCCGGATCCGCCGTCACGCATCCGGCGCAGCACCAGCCGGCGCAGTTCGGCGAGACCGGACGCGCCGTCCGCGGCCGCGTCGGCGGTGAGGTGCCGGTCGTAACGGTCGGCGAGGTCGAGCAGCGGCTCCCCCGGCTCACCACGCCGCAGCCAGCTCAGCGCGGTCAGCTCCCCCGGCCGGTACGGCTCGGACTGTGGCGTCCAGCGCACCAGCGGTACCGCGAAATCGTCCGGGAAGTGTGTGCCGAGCGCCTCGGTGAGCGCGGCCAGGAGGATCGCGTCGAGAGCGACCCCCCGTTCCCGGGCCAGCCGTCGGATCCGGGACCAGCCCGGCACCCGGGCGGTGAGCCGCCGTCGGGGCCCGTTGGTCGTCCCGATCGACGGGCCGGGTGGCAGGTCGGCCAGGTGTTCGCGCCAGTACCGCATGGCGTGCGGGTCCGGCGCCGCCTGCGGGAGACGCGACGGTACGGCGGTCGGCACCGTCGCGTCCGGGCCGGCGTAGCGGCGCATCAGCTCGCGCAGCATGAGGTGGATGCTGCGCCCGTCGGCAACCAGCAGGTCCACGGTGACGTGCACGGTCGCCGAGCCTGCGCCGTCCACACCGACCCGCAACTCGCCCTGCGGGAGCCGGCCGAGCGGGTACGCCCGGCTCACCATGTCCCGCTGCGGCTCGGCCTGCTCCGCAACGTCCGTCACGGGGATGTGCCACCGGTCCGGTACGGCGTCGTGCACGATCAGGGACCCGTCGTGGGTGACGACCGTCCGCAGCGGCTCGTACGCGGCGAGCAGGCCCAGCCAGGCCGCTTCCAGGCGGGGCAGGTCGATCCGGCCGACCTCGAAGCCGTGCACGACCTGGCAACCGGTCCACGGCCCGGTGCCGCCGGTGATCCGGGCCACGAAGTACGCCTGCTGCAGGTCGTTGAGCGGCCGGGCGCCGTCGGTCCCGACGGGCCGGAGCCAGCGCAGCGTGTTGACGAACCAGGCGAAGGCCCCCGCCACCACACCCGGCCGGAACGCGCCCTCCAGGACGTCCCACCGTACGTGCAGCTCGCCGTCGCGTTCGGCGATCTGGGCATCGAGCGTGACGCCGGTCGTCTGGCTGACCGCGTACCTCCCGTCGGCCCCGCCGCCGCCGATGTCCAGCAGGCTGGTGAAGATCACCGGCAGGTCGGCCGGTAGGGGCAGCCGTCGGGACCGCAGCTCGCGCAGTGCCGCCACGCCGGGCACGTCACCGTGCTCCAGGTCCTGGCGCAGCCGATCGTGCACGGACCGTGCGGCCTCGGCGAGTGGCAGGCCGGTGGTCGGCTCCGCGACGAACACCGAGGTGGACGTGAACGGCCCCACCACGCTCGCCGTGTCCGCGGGCAACCAGAGCCGGCTGTTCGTGGTGAGCACGAGCGAACACCGGGGATCCGCGGCACTTCGCTGGAGTGCCTCGGCGAAGACGGTGAGGACCAGCGCGGTCGGGGAGACGCCGAGGTCGCCGGCAAGGGAGGTGACCGTGTCCCACTCACGTCCGGTCAACGCCGCCGTGTACGGCACCCGAGTGGTGCCGGGCTCCCCGTCGGACGCGGGCAGGCCGGGGCCGGGGGGCAGGTCGCGCAGCCGGTCGGCCCAGTACTCCAGGCCGTCGCGGTATCCGGGGGCGTCGCGGTGCCGGGCCAGCGCCATGCCGAGGTCGCGCAGGCCGTGGGCCGGGTCCGGGAGGCGGTATTCCGGGTCGTCGTAGAGCCCCCACAACTGCTCGACGAGCAGCTCCAGGCCGGCTCCGTCGGTGATCATCGCGTCCACGCTCAGGTGCAGCACCCCGGAACCGTCCGCGTTCCGGGTCACCTCCATGGTCCACAGTGGATCAACCGTGGGGGTGTAACAGCGGTGGGAGAGCCGCTGCCGTACGACGGCCGCGTCCTGGTGGACCGGCATCGTCCACGCCGGCGCCCGCTCGGTGACGCGCTGGCGCCCGTCGGGCGTGAGGACCAGCCGCAGCGCCTCGTGGTGCTCGACGAGCCGGGCCCACGCTCCCCGCAACCGGTCCGGGTCGAGGTCGGCGACGTCGAACTCGCGGTACACGTGACATCCGGTCTGCCCGGTGCTCTTCGCCAGCAGGTACGCCTCCTGCAACGGGGTGAGCGGGAACGGCTCGTGCCGCAGGTCCGGCTCCGGGCGTACCACCGGGCGCAGCCCGCCGCCGGCCGGAGCGGCGCCGGTGGCGAGGGCGGCCAACTCGCGCGCGTTCGTGCACCGGCGCAGTGCGTCGGTCGGCAGTTCCGTACCGAGCGCGCCGCCGACCTCCAGCAGCAGCAGCGCGGCGGCGAGGGAGCTGAGTCCCAGCGACTGCAACGGCACGTCGGCGTCGACGGCGGTGCCGGGTGGCAGCACGTCGGACAGGACGCCCAGCACGGTTTCCACGGGATCCGGGCGGGCCGAAATGGCGCTCTGCTCGTCCATGCGCTCCTCGCTCCGAAGGCCGACGGCGTCGCCGCAACCTAAGCGCCACGGAGGCCCCTGTGCTGCTCAACTCTGGGCAGCCAGCGTGGTCCGAGGGGTTGGACAGTCCAAGTCGTGTCTGCCAGACCGAAATCCGCCTGGGTCTTCCCGGGGCAGGGGGCTCAGCGCAAGGGGATGGGCGGCGACCTGTTCGAACGCTTTCCCGACGAGTGCGCCGCCGCCGATCGGATCATCGGTGTCCCGGTGGCCCGACTGTGCCGCGAGGACGGTCGGCTCGGCGACACCCGGTACGCGCAGCCGGCCCTGTTCGTGGTCAACGCCCTGAGCTACCTGGCGGCACGCGACGACGAGCCGCCGGACTTCCTCGCCGGGCACAGCCTGGGGGAGTACACCGCGCTGTGGGCGGCCGGTTGCCTGGACTTCGAGGCGGCGCTGCGGCTGGTGTGCCGGCGCGGCGAGATCATGGCCCGGGCCGCGGGCGGTGGCATGGTCGCCGTGGTCGGCGAGCGCCTGGACCGACTGCCCGAGGTGCTCGCCGAGGCCGGCGTCGACGACGTGGACATGGCCAACGACAACGCCGACGGGCAGGTGGTGCTGTCCGGCCCCCGGGAGTCACTGGCCGCCGCGTCGCGTGCCGTGGCCGCCGCCGGCCTGGGCCGGTGCGTGCCCCTGAAGGTCGCCGCCGCGTTCCACTCGCGGTACATGCGCGCCGCCTCGGACGAGTTCGCGGACGTGCTCGCGGGTGTGCGGTTCGCGCCGCCCCGGGTGCCGGTGATCTCGAACGTGACCGCCCGGCCGCACGACCCGGCGCTGCTTGTCGAACTCCTCGCGGTGCAGTTGCGCCGCCCGGTGCGGTGGCGCGAGACCATGGCGTACCTCGTCGACCGAGGCGTGCGGACCGTGCGCGAGCTGGGCCCGGGGCGGGTGTTGACGGAGCTGTTCCGGCCCGTGCTCGCCGCGGCACCGGCCGTCGCGGGTGCCGGGGCGTCCGAGCCGGAGCTGCCGGGGTGCCCGCAGTTCCGGGCCGACTACGGAGTCACGTCGGCGTACCTCGCGGGTTCGATGTACAAGGGGATCAGCTCGGTCGACCTGGTGTCGCGTCTGGGCAGGTCGGGGCTGCTCGGCTTCTTCGGCGCCGGTGGCTTCGACCGGGACGGGGTCGAGGCGGCACTGCGGTCGCTGACGACCGACCCCGGCCCGGGACGCTTCGGAATGAACCTGCTCGCGATGCCCGACAATCCGGCGCTGGAGTCGGCGCTGGCCGAGCTGTACGTCCGGTACGACGTGCGGTACGTCGAGGCGGCCGGTTACCACGGCGTCACCGCGCCCCTGGTGCGGTTCCGCTTCGCCGGGGCGCACCTGGCCGCCGACGGCACCCCGGTCGCGGTGCGCCACATCGTGGCCAAGGTCTCCCGCCCCGAGGTCGCCGCGGCGTTCCTGCGCCCACCGCCGGATCCGATGCTGGCCGAGCTCGTGGCCGTGGGGGCGCTGTCGGCGGCGGAGGCGGCCGTCGCCGCACGGCTGCCGGTGAGCGGGGACCTGTGCGCGGAGGCCGACTCGGCCGGGCACACGGACGCCCGGTCGGCGCTCACCCTCGTGCCGGACCTCGCGCTCCTGCGGGACGCGGCCATGTCCGGGCACGGCTACCACAAGCGGATCCGGCTCGGCGTCGCCGGCGGACTGGGGACCCCGGAGGCGGTCGCCGCGGCGTTCGTGCTCGGCGCCGACTTCGTGCTCACCGGCTCGATCAACCAGGCCACCCCGGAGGCGGGCACCTCCGCGGCGGTCAAGGACCTGCTGGTGCAGGTCGGAATCCAGGACACCGCGTACGCCCCGGCCGGCGACACCTTCGAGCTCGGCTCCAGGGTGCAGGTGATGCGCCGTGGGACGATGTTCGCGGCCCGGGCCAACCAGCTCCTGCAGCTCTACCAGCGGTACGACAACTGGGCCGACGTGCCGCCCACCGTCCGCGAGACCGTCGAACGGACCACTTTCCGCCGACCGTTCGAGCGGGTGTGGCAGGAGACCGAGCGGCACTACCGCGCCACCGGCCGGGCCGTCGAGGTGGAACGGGCGGATCCACGGCGGCGCATGGCGCTGGCCTTCCGGTGGTACTTCGCGCACTCCACCAACGCCGCGTTACGCGGTGACACCGCCGAGCAGGCGAACTTCCAGGTCCACACGGGACCGGCGATGGGTGCCTTCAACCGGTACGTACACGGCACCGAGCTGGCCGATTGGCGGCTGCGCCACGTCGACGTTATCGCCGGGGTGCTGATGCGGGGAGCTGCGGAGATCCTTCGCCGCCGCTGCCCGACGGTGACCACTAGTGAGCAGTGCAACACGCCCGACGCTGATTAGCGTGGCCGGGCGTCTACCGAACCAGCGACAGCGAAGGAGTCTTCGATGACCACGACATCGAGCCCGCCGTTCGTGTTGCCGACGGCGCAGGATCAGACGTCGCTCGCCCCGGACGCGATCCTGCACTCGGGCAACGCCGGCGTGATCGTGGAACGGGTCGGGCAGTTGCGCGCCGAGTTCCGCTCCGAGGCCCGGCAGTTCGCCCGAGAGCTGTCGGAGTACCTCAACACGAACTACGCCGGCATCATCAGCGTGTTCGTCTACGAGGAGACGTTCGGGACGAAGGACCGGCTGCACTGGCTCATGCACCTCAAGTCCCTGCATGCCTACGAGACCCTGATCCGGATGGGCAGCCAGGACGCCGGCTGGCGGGACATCATCATGCGCCAGCGGATCGAGCCGGAGCGCGGCGGCGGCACCTGGGACCGCATGTTCCTCGACGGCGCCCTGCACGAGACGGTGCTCATCCCGTCGGCCTTCGGGATGTACGGCACCTCCGAGGCGACACCGGACTCGGTGAACACCGACGAGGGCGCCGCCACGTTCGTGGTCCCGACCGCCCAGTTGCAGACCGACGTACCGATCGGGGAACAGCTCAACTCCGCCACCTGCGGCATCCTCATGCACCGCACCGGCGAGCTGCGCTACGAGTTCCGCGCCGAGGGCCGGGCGTTCGCCCGCGCGCTCTGCGAGAGCTGGAACCGGGCGCTGGCCGGACACGCCACGATCTACCTGTACGAGGAGGCGTTCGGTCAGTCCGACCGCATCCACCACTTCATCCACCTCAAGTCGCTCAGCTCGTACTACACGCTGATGGGCGTCCGGGCGATGAGCGATCCCGCCACCCGCGAGGTGTTCACCAAGCAGTGGATCCCGCAGGAGAAGGGCGGCGGTGGGTGGGAGCGCATGTTCGTCCAGTCGAGCCTCGCTGATCTCTCGCTCACGCCGCAGCACTGGGGCATGTACGCCACCAAGACGGAGCGCTGAGCCATGCCCGTTACGGACTGCCTGCACACCGCGTTCTCCCGTCGCTCCGCCGAACTTCCGCACCGGATCGCGGTCGTCTGCGGTGATGACCGGGTGACGTACAGCGAGCTTGAACGGCTGTCGGACGAGCTCGCCGCGCGACTGCGCCGGTACGGAGTCACCCGCGGCGTGCACGTCGGTGTCTGCGTCGACCGTTCCGTCGACCTGGTCGTGTGCCTGCTGGCGGTGCTGAAGGCGGGCGGCGCCTACGTGCCCGTGGACGCCGACCATCCCGCGCCCCGGGTGGCCGCCGTGCTGTCCGACAGCAGGGTCCCCCTGACCGTCGCGGTGACCCGGACCGCGGACGCGCTCGCCGAGTGGTCCGGCCCGGTGCTCTGGGCGGACGACCTGGAGTCCGACGACGAGGACCCGCCCACCGCCTCCGCCGACGCGCCGGTCGACGC
This sequence comes from Micromonospora sp. NBC_01796, assembly GCF_035917455.1. Classification (NCBI taxonomy): domain Bacteria; kingdom Bacillati; phylum Actinomycetota; class Actinomycetes; order Micromonosporales; family Micromonosporaceae; genus Micromonospora; species Micromonospora sp. NBC_01796. Next base: position 6,097,256 of record NZ_CP109078.1, read on the forward strand.
AGGCCCCGACGACCCCGCGTACGTCATCCACACCTCCGGCTCCACCGGCGCGCCCAAGGGTGTCGAGGTCGCGCACCGCAGTGTGGTGGCGCTGCTCGACCGTGGCGGCGAGCTGTTCGGCTTCGACCAGACGGACACGTGGACCCTGTTCCACTCGGTCGGGTTCGACTTCTCGGTGTGGGAGCTGTGGGGGGCGCTGCTGTTCGGCGGCAGGGTCGTCGTCGTACCGACGAGCACCGCCCGTACCCCGGCGCTGATGCTGGACCTGCTGCGCCGCGAGCGCGTCACGGTGCTGAACCAGACACCGTCGGCGTTCCGGCAGCTCGCCGCCGCGGACCTGGCTTCGGACGGGCGCAGCGATCTGCGTCTCGTGGTGTTCGGTGGCGAACGGCTCGACGTCGCGATCCTGGCGCCGTGGATCGCCCGGTACGGCGACGAGGCCCCACAGCTCGTCAACATGTACGGCATCACCGAGGTGACCGTGCACGCCACGTACCGCCGGATCACCGCCGCGGACCTCGACCGGCCGTCGGTGAGCCCGATCGGCCGGGCGCTTCCCGGCGTACGGATCGAACTGCGCGACGAGGCGGGCAACGCGCTGCCCGACGGCACCCCCGGCGAGCTGTACGTCGGGGGCACCGGGGTGGCGCTGGGCTACCTGCACCGTCCCGAGCTGACCGCCGAACGGTTCGTCGAGGCCGGCGGCGAGCGCTGGTACCGCTCCGGCGACCGTGCCGTACACGCCGACGGGGAACTGACCTATCTGGGTCGGGTCGACCGGCAGTTGAAGGTCCGCGGCTACCGGATCGAGCCGGGCGAGGTCGAAGCCGCCGTTCTCGCACATCCCGGCGTGGGGACCGCGCTGGTCACCTCGGACGACTTCGGCGAAGGTGACGTACGCCTGGTGGCCTACGTCGCGCCGCCGCCCGGTGCCGACCCGGTCGACCTCACCGAGGCGGAGCTGGCCGGGACGGTGGAGCACCTGCCCGGCTACCTGCGGCCGTCGCGTTTCCACGTGGTCGCCGACATCCCGCTCACCGCCCAGGGCAAGGCCGACCTGGCCGCGCTGGGTGGCGTACGGGCCGAGCCCGAGCCGGCACCGGCCGGGGACACCGACGGGGACACCGTGTCGGTGGTGAAGGCGATCGCCGACGAGGTGCTGCGGCGGGACGTACCCGTGGACGGGGACCTGTTCGACCTCGGTGCCACGTCGCTGGCGCTCACCCGGATCGTCGCGATGGTGAACGACCGCTTCGGCACCACACTCACCGGCGCCGAACTGGAGGACCCGACGATCGGATGCCTTGCCGAGGTGGTCGGGGCAACGCGCCGGGACGACGCACTGCAACAGATTGGAGGCTGACATGGCGGACGACTACGCACTCAGCGCGCAGGAGACGGCCGACTTCCACCGCAACGGCTACTTCGGCCCGTTCACGGTGTACGAGGTCGACGACATGAAGCGCCGGTGGCGACGCGAGCGGCTGCGCCTGATGGACCGCTCCGACGCGATCTACCAGGACGAGGCGGCCCTGTCGGGCAACACGAACATCTCCAACTACGACCGGCACATGGACAACGAGTTCCTGGCCGACCACATCTGCCACCCGCGCATCGTCGACCGGGTCGCCAGCGTGCTCGGCCCCGACGTGCAGTGCTGGCGCTCGGAGTTCTTCCCGAAGTACCCCGGCGACGAGGGCACCGACTGGCACCAGGCCGACACGTTCGCCAACGCGTCGGGCAAGCCGCAGATCGTGTGGCCGGGCGAGGCCAAGGACTTCGGCGGGACGATCACCGTCTGGACCGCCTTCACCGAGGCGAACGAGGAGACCGGCTGCCTGCAGTTCATCCCGGGCACCCACCAGACGATGTTCTACGACGAGACCAAGCGCATGCACTACGACGCCGCCTCCATCAACAGTCTGGAGAAGGAGGGCGTGCGCCGCGGCTTCTTCGGGTACGACTACCGGGAGCTGCAGATCGACCCGGACTGGAAGCCCGACGAGTCCAGTGCGGTGTCGATGGTGATGCGGCCGGGTCAGGCCATCATGTTCTGGTCCACCCTGATGCACGCGTCGCTGCCGCACCTCGGGAACACCGAGGAGATGCGTCTGGGATTCGCCGGCCGGTACGTGCCGACGTCGGTGAACGTCTATCCGGACACGGACATCATCGAGGAGTACGGCGGCGCCGTGTCGCTGGCGCGCTGGGGCTCGGTCCTGGTCTCCGGCACCAACGAGAATCCCCACAACCGGATGGCGACCGAGACGACGCGGGGCCACGGGTTCCCCCGGCGCGACCGTTCCGGCGCGGGGGCCTCGCCGGCATGACGGTCTTCGAGGTCGTCAAGGCCAGCCTCATCGAGGTCGTCCCGGAGGTCGACCCGGACAGCGTCACCGCCGGCCGCACCCTGACCGACCTCGGCTGCACCAGCATCGACCGGGCCGAGGTGGTGACGCTGGCGATGGAGCGGCTCGGGATCGTGGTGCCGATCGCGGAGTTCCAGGACGTCAACGACCTCGACCGGATCGTCGAACTGCTGCGGAAACACGTGTGAGCACCGTCGTCGCGGTGACCGGGACCGGGATCGTCTGCGCGATCGGCGCGGACGTCCCGGCGTTCACCGCGGCGCTGCGATCCGGCCGCAGCGGCGTCACCGCGACCCCGGACGGGCTCGCCGCGCCGATCACCGGCTGGTCGTTCCCCGACGCGGTGAGCGGCCTGCCGGAGCCGTTGCGCCGCAGGGCGATGCGGGCGGCGGCGCGGGCGCCCATGCCGATCCGGGCCGCCGTCGCCGCCGCCCTGCAGGCGTGGACGGCGGCCCGGCTGCCCGAGGCACCGGTCCCCGACCACCGGGTCGGGGTGGTCGTGGCAGGGCACAACCTGACCGCCCGCTACACGCACGACCTGTTCCGGAACTTTCTGGACAGTCCGGCGTACCTGCCGGCGCGCTTCGCCCTGCACGTTCAGGACACCGACCACGTCGGGACCCTCAGCGAGGTGCTGTCGGCCACCGGTGAGGGCTTCACCGTCGGCGGTGCCTCCGCCAGCGGCAACGTCGGCATCGTGCACGCCGCCCGGCTGGTCGCCTCCGGTGCCGTGGACTGCTGTGTGCTCGTCGGCGCGGTCACCGAGCTGACCCCGATGCACCGCCGAGGCTTCGCCGTGCTGGGCGCGTTGGCCGAGCCTGGCGGGGACCCGGCGGCCGCGTGTCGGCCGTTCGACCTCGACCGGCGCGGTTTCGTGCCCGGCGAGGCCGCCGCGGCGCTGGTGCTGGAGTCCGCGACGTCGGCGGCCCGCCGGGGGGCCGTTGCCGTGGCGACCGTCGCCGGGCATGCCCTCGGGCTGGACGGCAACCGGCTCGCCGACCCGAACGCCGGCGGCGAGGCCCGTGTGATCGGCGCCGCGCTGGCCGCCGCCGGCGTGGACCGGCACGAGGTCGACTACGTCAACGCCCACGGTACGGGCTCCCGGTTGGGCGACGAGACGGAACTCGCCGCGCTGCACGCCGTACTCGGCGACGCCGTCGGCCGACCCTGGGTCAACGCGACCAAGGCGCTGACCGGCCACTGTCTCGGTTCGGCCGGCGTGGTCGAGGCGGTCGCCACGGTCGCGCAACTGGCCGGCGGTTTTGTGCACCCCAACCCGAACCTGGACCGTCCGGTGGATGACCGCATCCGGTTCGCCGGCGCCGCACCGCAGCCCGCCCGGCTGCGGTACGCGCTGTCCAACGGATTCGGCTTCGGAGGCATCAACTCGGCCGTGGTCCTCGCCCGTACCGCCGATGGAGGTTGATCGAAGATGTACGACGTCATCGTCGTCGGGGCCCGTTGTGCGGGCGCGCCGACCGCCATGTTGTTCGCCCGCGGGGGGCACCGGGTCCTGCTGCTCGACCGCACCGGTTTCCCGGCCGACAAGCTCTCGACCCTGTACATCCAGCAGCCGGGCGTCGCGCGGCTGGCCCGGTGGGGCCTGCTCGACGCCGTACGGGCCACCGGCTGCCCGCCGCTGGACCACGTCGTGTACGAACTGGGCGACGTACGCGTCGAGGGCTGCAGCAGCGGGATCGACGGTGTCCGGGCGGCGTACGCACCGCGCCGGAGCGTCCTCGATCCGCTGCTGGCCGACGCCGCCGTGCAGGCGGGGGTCGAGTTCCGCGACGACTGCCGGGTGACCGACCTGCTGTGGGAGGACGGTCGGGTGGTCGGGGTGCGCACCGACCAGGGGGAGGAGCGTGCCGCTCTCGTCGTCGGCGCCGACGGGATGCGGTCGACCGTCGCGGAGTTGACCGGCGCGCCGAAGACGACCGAGCACCCGCCGCTCACCTGCGCCTACTACGCGTTCTGGGACGGGCCGAAGACGCACTTCGAGATGTACGAGGGTGACACCGGCTGGGTGTCGGCGGTGCCGACCAACGACGGGGCCGTCCTCGTCGCCGCCTACTACCCGCAGCAGCGTTTCGACGAGGTCCGGCGCGACGCGTCCACCGCCTACCTCGACAACGTGCGGACCAACGCCCCCCGGTTGTTCGAGCAGATCGAGCGCAGCCGGCAGGTCGGCAAGGTGCAGGGCACCGGCGACCAGCAGAACTTCTTCCGCCGCGCGCACGGCCCCGGCTGGGCTCTTGTCGGTGATGCCGGCCACCACAAGGATTCGCTGACCGCACGGGGCATCGCGGACGCGTTCATGCAGGCGGACCTGCTCGTCGAGACCGTCGGCGACACCCTGACGGACCGGCCGCGGCTCGACGCGGCCCTCGCCGCCTACGACCGCGAGCGCGAGCAGCGGCTCACCGAGAACTACCAGGCGACCCTCCTGGTGGCGCAGGCCGAGGCCCGCGACAAACGCCGCGCCCTGCTGCGCGCGGTCGGCAGCAGCCCGGAGATGACCACCCGCTACTTCGACGCCGTGGCCGGCATCATCCCGCTACGCGAGCTTTATACCCCGGAGTTGCTCGCGCTGATGGCCAGTCCGGCGACGGCCACCTGACACCGTGCCTTTTTGAGCAGACACCCATGTTGGTGATCAGCGACCGTCAGTTCCGCAATCCTTTTGCCGAATCTCATCGGTACGTCTTTGGGAGGAACCATGGCGTCTATGGCACACGGCCAGGAGTTCAACCGTCGTTCGTTGCTCCGGTTCGGGCTGTTCGCGGGCGTGACCGCGGTGGGCGCGCCGCTGTTGGCCGCCTGCGGCGACGACGAGCCGTCGCAGACCGGCGGCGGGAGCCCGTCGCTGGCCGTGCTGAAGGTGGGCGCGCCGAACGCCGTCACCGATGCCGAGGCCGGCAACCCGCTGGCCACCAGCATCGGCGCGACACTCATCGTCATGCGGCATGTGTACGACTCGCTGATGGTGCTCGACAACGGCGAGTACAAGTACCAGCTGGCCGAGTCGGTGGAGCCCAACGCCGACGCGACCGAGTGGACGATCACGCTGCGCTCCGGCGTGACCTTCCACGACGGCAAGCCGGTCACCGCCGACGACGTCGTGCACAGCCTGCGCACGCTCGGCGCGAAGCCCAGCAACCGGGTCTCCGTCTATGGCAACGTCGACCTCGCGAAGCTGTCCGCCGTGGACGCACGCACGGTCAAGGTGCCACTGCTGACCCCGCGTGGGGACTTCAAGGAGTCGGTGCTCGTCGTCTTCTCGCCCATCTTCCCGGCCGGTATGACCGAGTTCAGCAAGCCGATCGGTTCGGGCCCCTACAAGCTGGCCGAGCGCAACGGCACGACCACCAGGCTGGTCGCCAACGAGCAGTACTGGGGTGGCAAGCCGACGGTGGCGGAGCTGCAGGTGGTCGGCATCCTCGACGCCGGTGCCCGCCTGTCGGCGCTCAAGGCGGGCCAGATCGACTACGCGGTCAGCATCAGCTCCACCGGGGCCAAGACCGAGACGACCAACAGCGAACTCGTCGTCGTACGCGGCGGGCCGGCGAACTCCAATGCGCTGTCGTTCGCGATGAACCAGAAGCTGGCGCCGTTCAACGACGTGCGGGTCCGCAAGGCGGTCCGCCTGGCGGTCGACCGACAGGCGTTGGTCGAGAACGCGTTGCTGGGACTCGGCTCCCCGGCCGACGACGTGGTCGGCAAGACGCTGCCCGGCTACGCCGACCTGCCCGCGCGGACCCGGGACCTGGAGCAGGCGAAGAGGCTGTTCGCCGAGGCCGGCATCACCAAGCTGACGCTGCGTACCGGTGAACTCGTGCCCGGCATGCTCAACGCGAGTCGGCTGATGGCCCAGCAGCTCAAGGAGGCCGGCGTCGAGCTGACCCTGGACGAGATCTCGCCCGACGCCTACTACGCCGACCTCGCCGCGCTCGCCACGTTCCCCTTCCAGGCGTTCTACTACGTCAACCGACCGGCCGCCGTGCACCTGTCCGCGGTCACCCACGGCAAGGCGCCGTTCAACGTCACGGGTACGTCACCCGCGTACCAGGCGCGGCTCGCGGCGGCCCAGGCCACGGCCGACGACAAGGCCCGGGCCGACGCGTTCAAGGCGCTGCAGCAGGAGTTCTACGACGAGGGCGGCGACCTGTTGTGGGGCTTCCAGGAGCAGCTGGACGCCAGCCGTAAGGGCATCTCCGGCGTCCGGACGATGCAGTCGGTGCAGTTGTTCGACCAGGCTACCGGCCCGGCGTGACCGCGCTGAAGTTCCTGGCCCGCCGGCTGCTGGCGACCGTGGCGACGCTGTTCGCGGTCTCGGTGGTGCTCTTCGCGGCCTCGGAGGTGCTCCCGGGTGACGCCGCTTCGGCGTCACTCGGGCCCGACGCCACTCTCGAGGAGGTCGAGCAGCGCCGGGCGGAGCTCGGCGTCGACCGGCCGTGGGCGGTGCGGTTCGCCGAGTGGGCGGCCGGCGTGGTCCGCCTGGACCTCGGCACCAGCACGTCGATGCACCAACCCGTCGTCGACATCGTGGCCGAGCCGCTGGCCGCGACCGGACTGCTTGTGGGCCTCACCGCGGCGGTCACGGTGCCGCTCGCGATGGGTATCGGGCTCCTCACCGGGCTGCGCCCGGGTGGGCGGGTGGACCGGGTGGTGTCGGCGGTCGCCGTGGTGTCGGTGTCCATTCCGCAGTTCGTCACCGCGGGTCTGCTGGTGCTGGTGTTCGCCGACCTGATTCCGCTGCTGCCGGCGATCTCGTTACCGCCGCTGGGCGGTGGGCCGCTGGACCGGCCGGAGATCCTGGTGCTGCCGGTGGCCGCGCTGACCCTGTTCGGCGCGGCGTGGGCGAGCCGGATCGTACGGGCGGCCGTCATCGACGCCGACGCGATGCCACATGTCGAGGCCGCTCGGCTGGCCGGGTTGCCCGAGCGGGTGGTCGTCTTCCGGCACCTGCTGCCCGCCGCGGTGCCACCGTGCGCGCAGACGTTCGCGTGGCTGCTGTCCGGGTTGTTCGGCGGTACCACCGTGGTCGAGGTGGTATTCAACTATCCGGGCCTGTCGCAGACGCTGGTGGCGGCGGTGCGCAACCACGACACCGCCGTGCTGGAGGGCGTGGGCCTGCTCCTCGCCGCGATCATCGTCGTCTCGTTCGTCCTGGCCGACCTCGTGGTCATGGCGGTCGAGCCCCGACTGCGGGTGGCGGCCCGATGAGAGTGGTGCGGTGGGTCGTCACCGTGGTCGCCGCCGCGGTGGTCCTGGTCGTGCTCGGCGTCGCCCTGGTGGGTCCGCTCTTCGCGGGCGAGCCGGAACGGATCGTCGGACTGCCCTACAGCCTGCCGTCGGCGGGCAGTCCCCTCGGCACCGACAGTTCGGGGCGGGACGTGCTGGCCCGGGTGTTGGCCGGGGGGCAGCCGCTGGTGGCTGTGCCCGTGGTCGCGACGATCCTGGCGACGGTTCTCGGTCTTGTCCTGGGCCTGCTCGGTGGCTACTTCGCCGGCGTCACCGATGCCGTGGTGTCGCGGCTGGACTACCTCCTGCTGGGCCTGCCGCCGGTGTTGATCCTGCTGGTGCTGCTGCACGGCTGGGGATACAGTGCCGCGACGATGATCATCGTGGTCGTCCTGACCGGTACGCCGTTCGTCTCCCGGATCACCCGCGCCGAGACGCTGCGCGCCGTCGAGGACGGCTATGTCGTGGCCGCGTACGCCAGCGGCGATTCGCACCTGTCGGTGATCGTCCGGGAGATCCTGCCCAACATCATCCGGCCGGTGCTCGCCGACTTCGGCACCCGTCTCGCCATCGCGGTCACGCTGACCGCGGCTGCCGGGTTCCTCGGCTTCGGCTCCAGCGGACCCAACTGGGGCGCGATGATCAGCCAGAACGTCGAGGGCATCCAGCTCACACCGTGGGCCGTCGCGGTCCCGGCGGTCCTGCTCGGCGTACTCACCGTCGCCGCCAACCTCGGTATCGACCGGATCGTCGGACGGGTGCTGCGATGATCGAGATCAGCGGACTGCGCATCGAGGATGCCTCCGGGCGAGCCGTGCTGGAGGACCTGTCCCTGCGGGTGGCCGAAGGAGAGCGGGTTGGCGTCGTCGGCGAGTCCGGCGCAGGCAAGACGACGCTGGCACTGGCTCTGGTCGGTGCCGTACGGCCGGGGCTGCGCGCGGTCCGGGGCCGGGTTCTCGTCGACGGGCACGACATGCTGACGGCGTCCAGCGCCGACGTGCGGCGGGTGCGTCGGAGGGTGTTGGCGTACCTTCCGCAGGACCCGCCCTCGGCCCTGACCCCGACGCTCCGCGTGGGTCGGCAGATCAGGGAGGTTGCCTCGGACGGGTCCGACGAGGCGGTCTCCCGTGGACTCGTGGAGGTGGGGCTGCCCGGCGACCGTGCGTTCCGCCGACGGTACCCACACCAGCTCTCCGGTGGTCAGCAGCAACGGCTCGCCCTGGCCCGGCTGATGGCAGGCGACCCGCGTGGGCTGGTGTTGGACGAGCCGACAACGGGACTGGACGGGCTGATACGCAAGCAGGTGCTGGACCAGATGGAGCGGCTCGCCGCCCGGCGCGGGCTGGCGTTCGTGTTCATCACCCACGACCTGGCTGCGGCGGCGCGGATGACCGACCGCATCGTCGTGCTGCACGGTGGCGTGGTGGTGGAGGAGGGCCCGACCGCCGAGGTGCTCGCACTGCCGACGGCCGCCTACACCCGGGACCTGCTCGCCGCGGTGCCGGATCTGCCGACCGAGTTGGAGCGCCGGGGCGCCGCGCCCGATCCCGGCGCGGTGGCCCTGGAGGTGTCGGGGCTGACCGTGCGGCGCGGTAAGCGGGTGATCCTTGACGACGTGTCGCTGGGGCTGCGAGCCGGTGAGGCGCTGGCGCTGCTCGGGACGTCGGGCTGTGGCAAGACGACGCTGGCGCAGAGCGTCACCGGGGTGCTGCGTCCGGCGTCGGGCAGTGTGTCGCTGTTCGGTGAGGTCCTCGAACCGACGCTGTGGAAACGACCGGTGCGTCAGCGGCGGCGCGTGCAGCTCATCCCGCAGGACTCCGGCGGCTCGCTCAACCCGCGGCGATCGGTCGGCGCTGCGATCGGCCGGGTGGCCCAGCGCGCGCAGGGTATGACGGCCGAGCGGGCGGCGGCGGAGACCCGGCGGCTGATGGGGCTCGTCGGTCTGCCCGCGGAACTGGCACCGCGGCTGCCGCGTGAGCTGTCGGGCGGGCAGCGCCAACGCGTCGTGATCGCCCGTGCGCTCGCCGCCGGCGCCGCCGTGCTCATCTGCGACGAGATCACGTCGAACCTCGACGCCCGGGTGGCGGCCTCCGTCCTTGCGCTACTGGACTCGCTGAGGCGGGAGCTGGGGCTGGCGCTGCTGATGGTGACCCACGATCTCGGGGTCATCGCCCGCAACGCCGACCGGGTCGCGGTGCTCAGCGATGGGCGGATCGTCGATGAGGGGACCGTCGAGGAGGTCTTCGGCAGCCCCCGTCACGAGGTCACTCGGGCGTTGATCGGCGCGGCCGCGCCAATCCCTGCCGCGCCGAACATGCCGTGACACCAATACGGAGGGCCGCACCCGCTCGGGGTGCGGCCCTCCGTATTGCCGGGCAGTTTCTCAGACGAGTTCGTCGAGAAGGTCGTACTGCAACGTGAAGGTGTGGCTGCCGTCCTCGAGCTTGCGCATCGTGGCGGTGCCCTGGATGCCGGCGAGGCCGTCGGTGCCGGTGCCGGGCACGATGTGCCAGTCAGCGCCGCCCTCCTCGTCGCTCATCAAGCCGACGGCCTGGTGTTGGAGGATGAAACTGCCCTTGGCGCCGCCGACCGTCACCTCGATGCGTTCGTGGCCCACATACCCCGCACCACCCTTGCCGTAGGCGAAGAGGAACTGGGCGCGGCTGGTGCCTTCGAGCTCGCCGGTGTACGTCTTGGTGACCGATGCCCGGGAAAACTTCATGCCGTCAGGGGACTCCTGCCACTCATCTTCGTCCCAGGAGTCCAGGGTGAATGAGGCGGTCGCGGTCGTGCTCACCTTGTCTCTTCTCTTCCGTGGGTGTTTGTTTGTTCAGTCCCAGACCGAGGTGCAGAACGGGTGCCCGGCCGGGTCGAGATAGACCCGCCATTTTGCGTTGCCGGGCTGGTCCGTGGGCTTCGTGGCGCCCAGGTGGAGCAGTTCGGCCTCGGCTGCGTCGAGATCGGCGACGGCCAGGTCGAGATGCAGTTGCTGGGTCACTGCCTGTCCGGGCCACTCGGGTGGCCGGTAGTCCTCGACGCGTTGCATTGCGAGGGCGACCCCGTCACCGTTGCTGAGAAAGCCGCTGTTCTCCGACACGTGCGCCGGCTTGAGACCCGCGACGTCCCGGTAGAAATCCACCAGTGGGGCGATGTCGGCACAGTCCAGCGTCACTGCGGCCCAGCGACCGACAGCCATTCTTGTCTCCCGAAGAGTGAATTATCGGCAGGAAAGTACTGCACGAATCGTAGCAATGCGGCGTCGGCTTGTCGCGTACCAGAACGAGGAACTCCGGACGGGTTCGCCAAGGCGTCTGGTGTGTCGCGATTGGTGACGATTGCAGATGATCATCAATGTGGGATGGTGCCCGTCCGGTTCCTCGATGGTAACCGATCGGGCGGACGGTGGTGGGTTGGTCCTGCCTGCCCCACCGGTCCCGATGCTCCACGGGTGCCGACGCGCCGGCTACCCGCAGGCAACGTGCACGAGATCACCCCACGGAGGGAATTGTCCGGACATTTCTCTGCCGGGTACGAGGACGCCCGACCACCCGGACCATCCAGCGTGGACACCTGTCTGGCGACGACGGACCCGACCCGACAAAGCGCTATCGGTAGCCCCGTTCATTGCCCACTCTCGGCGTACCTGGGCCGGGCGTGGTTTGCCATTTCACGATTTCCGAGTCGCCCTCGCTTTCGTGCTCACAACAGGGCAGCGCCGTACCGCGTCCGTCCTTGACGATTCGCCGGTGCCCCGGCCGCGGGCGGAGAGAGGGGAACGTGGTGGAAGGTTTTGAGATCTTCACCTACGGCGACGCCGTAGCCGACATGTTCGACGGTACGGGGTGGGCCGGCGATCCCGGCGACACCGAGGAGACCATCCAGTGGCTGGCCGACAACGCGGGTGAGGGCCCGGTGCTCGAACTCGGGGTGGGCACCGGACGGGTGGCCGTACCCCTGGCGCAGAAGGGCATCGAGGTGCACGGGATCGACGCCTCCGAGGGCATGCTCGCGCAGTTGCGGGCCAAGCCCGGCGGCGAGCTGGTGCAGCTCCACGTGCAGGACTTCACCGACTTCACGTTGCCTTACAAGTTCAGCATGGCGTACGCGGTCTTCGACACGCTGCCGTTCGTCACCGACCAGGAGTCGCAGATCCGCTGCTTCCAAAAGGTCGCCGACGTGCTGATGCCGGGCGGCCTGTTCGTGATCCAGACATCGATCCCGGACCCGGCCCGTTACGACCGCGGCCAGCGCACCCAGACCGTACGCGTGGAGAAGGACCACATCGTGATGACCTTCACCCGTCGCGAGCGGATGAGCCAGTGCTCGTCGATCCAGTTCGCGATCCTGCGCCCCGAGGGCATCAAGTTCTTCCCCATGCGCATCCGCACCGTCATGCCGTCCGAAATGGACCTGATGGCCCGCCTCGGCGGGCTGACCATGGAATCCCGCTGGGGCCACTGGGACGGTCGCCCACTGCGGGACTCCGACGAGCGGCACATCACGATCTACCGCAAGTAGGCGGCGGTACGGGTGGAGAACTCCATGCTGGGGGCCGAGGGTGCCCGTCCACGGCTGCGGGTCGTCCTGGTGCAGCAGGGCGTCTGGGACATGCCGCTCGAGTCACTTCCGCTCGCCTCGGGATACCTCAAGGCGATGGTGCTCGGCGACGCCGAGCTGCGCGACCAGGTGTCGGTGGACATCTGCAACTTCCGCGGCAGGGTCACGCACGGTGAGATGGCCGCCCGGCTCTTCGCCGGCCAGATCCCCGACGTGATCGGCTTTTCCGTCTTCGGTTGGAACCAGCGTGCCTTCGGTGCGCTCACCGCCACCTTCAAGCAACTCAACCCCGACGGCTGGGTCCTCTTCGGCGGTACCCACGTCAGCGAGCAGGCCGAGCGGGTGTTCCGTCTCTACCCCGAGGTCGACGTGGTGGTCAACGGCGAAGGCGAGCTGACCTTCGTCGAACTGCTCCGCGCCCGGCTCGCCGGAGTCCGCCCGGACGACCTCGAACCGGTGCTGGGCGTCTCCTGGCAGCGGCCCGACCGCACCGTGGTCACCAACCCGGAGCGGCCGAGGATCGAGGATCTCGACATCATCCCGTCGCCCTTCCTCACCGGTGCCATCGAGCTGATGGACTCGGCCGGACGATTCCGCTATGACGTCGCGTTGTTCGAGACCAACCGCGGCTGCCCGTACAAATGTTCGTTCTGCTACTGGGGTGGTGCGATCGGGCAGCGGGTACGCGCATTCTCCCGGCAGCGGCTGCGCGCCGAACTGGAGTTGTTCGCCAAGTCCGGCGTACACACGGTGGTGGCGTGCGATGCCAACTTCGGCATGTTGCCGGGGGACCTGGAACTGGTCGACGATCTCATCGAAATCAAACAGCAGTACGGTTTCCCGTTGGCGTTCGAGAGCTCGTGGGCGAAGAACAAGTCGAAGGTGTTCTACGAGATCGTCCGGAAGATGAAGGACGCCGGCCTGCGCAGCTCCTTCACGTTGGCCCTGCAGTCGCTCAACTCCGAGGCCGTCACCCTGATGCGGCGACGCAACATGAAGGTCAACGAGTGGCGTGACCTGGTGCAGTGGCTCAACCGCGAGGGCCTGGACTGTTATGCGGAACTGATCTGGGGTGCCCCCGGCGACACGGTCGAGTCGTTCCTCGCGGGCTACGACGAGTTGGCCCAGCACGTGTCCCGGATCGCGGTCTATCCGATCATGCTGCTACCGAACACCGAATACGCCTCCAACAAGGACCTGTACGGCATTGTCGCCCTGCGCGGCGACAATGACGACTTCGAGTACGTCCTGGCCCATCGCACCATGTCGTTCGCGGACAACGCGCTGATGCAGCGATTCCTGTTCTGGGCCCGCGTGATCGCGGAGAACGCGGTGCTGCGGCACTGCTGGCTCCCGCTGCGCGGTCTCGCCGGGTGGGGGCAGTCGCGGGTCCTCAACAGCATGGCGGACTGGGCGGACACGACAGCGTCGCCGGAGGCGGTGCCGCTGAGGGAGGCGGCGCTGCGTGGGCACGGCGGCGGGGCGCCGGCGTATGCGAAGGCGATCGGCTACCTCTTCACCACCGCCGAGGGCCGGCGGGCGCTGGAACAGTGGTGGCAGGAGGTGGTCGAGCCCCAGTTGCCCGAGGACGTACGGCCCTTCCTCGCCGAGGTGTACCGCTACGACCTGCTGACCCAGCCGGTCTGCGAGCCGGGGCCGCTGGCGGTCGTGGAGGTGAACGGCGTCGAGTACTACCATCGCCCCGGCGTGACACTGGACTATGACGTGCCGGCCATCCTGGCCCGGCTGCGGGCCGAGGAGCCGGTCACTCTCACCCCCCGTACCACGCACCTGGACATCTACTACCGCACCGGTGCGCTCAGCGCCGTCATGTCGACCAATCACGAGGAGATCGTGCATTTCATGGGGGAGGTGCGCCCGGCCGGCGCCCCGTTCACCGCCCCCTGACCCGAACCGGCCCAGGGCTACCGCTGCGGTGGGGCGGGACGCCCGCCCGGGGAACCACGTGGCATGGCCGGTGCGCGTGCCTGTCGGACGGCCGGGGACTGACCGTCCGGCAGGTGCTCCGCTGTTTGCGGGTCCCGGGATGTGTCAGCCCCGGTCAGGGCGACGGCTCCGCCGCCATCGGGTTCTTCCTGGGCGGGGCGGCGGTGTAGGCCGGATGGGAGCGGTGCAACGCCCGGAACGGCAGGTAGCAGAGCATGATCAGGCGGGTGGTCAGGCAGGCCCGCCAGTAGCTGGCGCTACCGGCCCGCCCCGAGTGGCTGGCGAAGGAGGCGTCGATCATCCTCAGGTACGCCCAGAAGTCCGCCGGGCGGTCCCGGAAGCGGCGCGCGGAGGTGCCCGCGCGCAGCTTGGCGGCGAAGACCACCCGGTGGCCGTTTCGGTGCAGGTGGATGCCGAGATCGAGGTCCTCGTGGTACCGGCGATCGTCGCAGAGGTCGCCCCGGACGGCGTGCCAGGCCCGGGCCCGGACCGCCATGTTCGCCCCGAAGACCCAGTCGAGCCCCTGCCGGCTCGGCAGCGCCCAGGCCCGGCGCAGCACCAGGTCCACCGCGTTGAGGGCCGCCGGGAAGCGGATGTCGTAATAGGTCACCGGACCGGTCACCGCCGCGACGGTGCCGTCGGCGAAGAGCCGGCGGACCGCTTCGACCCAGTACGGCGGCAGCCGGGTGTCCGCGTCGATCCGGCCGATGACGTCACCGGTGGCCGCCGTCAGGCCGCGATCGCGGGCGTGCAGCACCCCCAGCCGAGGTTCGGTCAGCAGCACCACCCGGTCGGCGTACCCGGCGAGCCTGGCCCGGGTGGCGTCGGTGGAGGCGTTGTCCACCACGATGATCTCGTCGGCCGGCGACGTCTGGCGGAGGATCGCGTCGAGGCACGGCCCGATGGTCTCCTCCTCGTTGTGCACCGGCACGACGATCGAGACCCTGGGTGCCCGAACCGGACCCGCTTCGGCACCGTCGGATGGTCGAGCCGCACCGGTCATGGTCCGCTCCCGCCCTCGGGGTCGATCGATCGCCGTGCTGGAAGCGTGCCATGCCGAGTCACGCCGGTGCCACCGCAGCGGCTCACCTGCGCAGTTCCGCGTTGAGCCGTGCGGCCTGTCGCGTGAGGTGGTCGCGTTCGGGGAGGTTCGGCGCCGATCGGGCAGCTTCGGCATAGAGGCGTGCCGCGGTGACCCGGTCACCGTCCCGCTCGTGCAGGTACGCCGCGACGGCGGTGTGACGGGGCAGGGTGGGGGCGAGCCCCGCCATGGCGGCCAGGCCGGCGCGCGGGCCGTCGGCCTCGCCGACCGCGACCGCCCGGTTGAGGCGGGCCACCGGGCTGTCGGTGAGGCGCACCAGCTCGTCGTACCACTCGACGATCTGCACCCAGTCGGTCTCCTCGGCCGTACGGGCGTCGGCGTGCAGCGCGGCGACGGCGGCCTGGGCCTGGAACTCGCCCAGGCGGTCACGGGCGAGGGCGGCCTGCAGCACGTCGACGCCCTCGGCGATCAGGCGGGTGTCCCACCGGTCGCGGTCCTGCTCGGCCAGGGGCACGAGCCGGCCGTGGGGCCCGGTCCGGGCCGGGCGCCGGGCGTGGTGCAGGAGCATGAGCGCGAGCAGACCCGCGACCTCCTCGTGGTTGGTCCTGACCGCCAGTTGTCGGGTGAGCCGGATCGCCTCGGCGGCGAGGTCGACGTCGCCGGAGTAGCCCTCGTTGAAGACCAGGTAGAGCGTCCGCAGCACCGTGGCGACGTCACCGGGCTGGCTGAACCGGACCCCCGTGACGGTCCGTTTGGCCCGGCTGATCCGCTGGGCCATGGTCGCCTCCGGCACGAGGTACGCCTGCGCGATCTGCCGCGTGGTCAGGCCGCCGACCGCGCGCAGGGTGAGCGCGACGGCCGAAGCCGGTGTCAGGGACGGGTGCGCGCACAGGAAGTACAGCCGGAGCGTGTCGTCGACCACCTCGCCCGGCCCGGGCATGGGCTCGCGCTCGACGACCACCTCGCGGTGCCGTCGGGAGGTGTCGGCGCGGGCGGCGTCGACGAACTTCCGCCAGGCCACGGTGACCAGCCACCCCTTGGGGTCCCGTGGCGGGTCGTCGGGCCACCCGCGTACGGCCTCGACCAGGGCGTCCTGCACGGCGTCCTCGGCCGCCGCGAAGTCGGCTCCGCGACGGACGAGGACGCCGATCACGGCGGGGGTGAGGCTCCGCAGCAGACTCTCGTGCACCACGCGTCACTCGGTGATGGTCGGCAACGCGTGCAGGAACGGGCGCACCTCGAGCCACTCGTGGATCGGCTCGCCACCCGCGCCCGGAGCCGCCGACAACTCGCCGGCCAGCTCGACCGCCCGCTCGTAGGTCTCGACGTCGATCACCATCCAGCCTGCGATCAGGTCCTTGGTCTCCGCGAACGGACCGTCGGTGACCGGCGGGCGCCCCTCGCCGTCGGAGCGGACGAACGTCCCCTCCGGGGACAGGGCCTGACCGTCGACGAACTCACCGGTGCCCTCGAGTCGAGAGGCGAAGTCCCGCATGTACTGCACGTGGGCCGAGACCTCCTCCGGCGTCCACTGGTCCATCGGCACGTCGTTCACCGCCGCCGGCGCGCCCCGGTAGTGCTTGAGCAGCAGATACTTGGCCATCATGTTCTCCTTGGTGTGGTACGGCCCCCATGGTGGCCGTGTTCGTGCCGGGGACGGAGCCGTCCTTCAGTTCTCGACATCCCACCGCAATATTTCTTTCGGTGGTGACTACATCGACCGGAAGGGCGTGAAGAGTCGGACCACGCTCCCGGCCAGATTCGCCCTGAGCTCCGCGCTCGGCTCACCGAGGAGCTCTCCGGAGACGGAGCCGGTCGCCAGGATCGCCTCCATCAGGTCGCCAACGTGCGCCGCGTGCTGGATCAGCGCCTCGGAGTCCCGGTACCGCTCGAGGACGATGCACTCGGACTCGTCGTCGTTGAAGTAGATGTCGTACTGCAGCGTTCCGGTGTCCTTGGTCCGTACGATCTCCATGCATCGAGCGGACAGGCGCTTGAACTCCTCGAGCCTGCCCTCGTGAAACGTGAACCGGGCGATACCTGCAAGCTCACTTCGTTCGGTCATGGTGGGTCTCCTCCGTACGTCGCGCGGGCCGTTCTGGCCGCTGCTCCCCCTGGGACGGAGCCGGCACCGCATTCTCGACACCCGAACCGACGCGAGGGCTCCCACGGCCGGGGCGGGCACCCGGTCGTGACCGCAGTGGTGCCGTTCAGGGGCCGGTGAGTTGGTCGCGACGACGGATGAGGTACGCCGTCTCGGCGGTGTTGGTGGCCAACCCGATCGCCCGGTCGTACGCCGCCCGTGACTCAACGTTCCGGCCGAGCCGGCGCAGCAGGTCGGCGCGGGTGGCGTGGAAGGCGTGGTAGTCCTCCAACGGCAGCCTGTCAGCCTCCGTCAGCGCAACCTGCGGGCCGTCGAGTTCGGCGACCGCGATCGCCCGGTTGAGCCGCACGATCGGCGAGGGGTCGAGGCGGACCAGTTGGTCGTAGAGTGCGACTACCTGCGACCAGTCGGTGTCGCGGGCGTCGTGGGCGTCGGTGTGGACGGCGTTGATCGCGGCGAGGATCTGGTAGCGCCCCGGCGCCTGGCCGGAGGCGAGGCGTGCGCGGACCAGGGCGTGGCCCTCGGCGATCAACTCGAGGTCCCAGGTGCCGCGGTCCTGCTTGTCGAGGGTGACGAGCTCACCGCTCGCCGACACCCGTGCGGCCCGCCGGGCCTCCGTGAGGAGCATCAGCGCCAGGAGTCCGGCGACCTCACCGTCCGCCGGCATCAGGGCACGGACCAGCCGGGTCAGCCGGATCGCCTCGGCGGTGAGATCGCCGCGGACCGCCTCCTTCTCGGGGTCCGAGGCGAGGTAGCCCTCGTTGAAGATCAGGTAGAGGACGGCGAGCACACCGGCGACCCGGGCCGGGAGGTCCTCGCGCATCGGCACGCGATAGGGGATCCTCGCCGCCTTGATCTTCGTTTTCGCGCGGGTGATCCGCCGGCCCAGGGCGGCCTCCTGGACCAGGAACGCGCGGGCGATCTCGGACACGGTGAGCCCGCCGACCATCCGCAGGGTCAGCGCCACCCGCGCCTCCATGGCGAGCGCGGGGTGGCAGCAGGTGAAGACGAGGCGGAGCCGATCGTCGTCGATGGCGCCGAGCGGCTCGGGGGTGTCGGACAGCATCAGCGCCTCCCGGTGCTTTTCCTCGCGCCTGACCTCGCGCCGGAGCCGGTCGATGGCCTTGCGGTGGGCGGTGGTGGTGAGCCATCCGCCGGGACTCGGAGGGACGCCCTCGACCGGCCAGCGCTCGACGGCGGTCGCGAACGCCTCGGCGGCCATCTCCTCGGCGATGTCGAGGTCGCCGAAGCGCTTGGCCAGGGTCGCGACCACCCTGGCCCACTCGTCCCGGTGGACCCGGGCGATCACCTCATCGACGTCGGTCATGCGTCCAGGAAGGGTCGCAGCTCGACCCTCCGGTCACAGTGCTTCGATCCCAGGGAGGCGAGCCGGAGCGCCACGTCGAGGTCGGGGGCCTCGATGATCCAGAAGCCACCGACGTACTCCTTGGACTCCAGGTAGGGCCCGTCGGTGAACACCGCCTCACCGTCCCGGCCGTCGACGACGGTGGCCGTGCCGGGCGCGGCGAGTCCGCCGGCGAAGACCCAGTGGCCCTCGGCCCTGAGCTGCTCGTTGAAGGCGCCGATCGCGGCCATCTCCTCCGCGTTGGCGGAGTCGGTCGCGTCGTCGAGCACGGAAATCAGGTACTGCGCCATTGGAATCATCTCCCTGTCGTCGGTGGTCGCCGTCCTCGGGCGCCTCTCACCCCTTCTACGGACGCCGCCGCCTCGATCAGACACGCTCGGCCGGAGTTTCTTCCACGAATCCTGTAACGAGTCGGCCGGCACCAACCACCTCCGAGCAACCCCGCGCCACCCGACGCTGCGCGTTCACCGATGAGCGTGCATAGCTCATCACGTACTGTTCACGCCGCCGTTCACTGCTGATCGCCGGCCCCGACCTGCACGTTTCCCCACGCTCGGCAGAGTGGTGGAGATCCACTGTTGCTATCAGATCCGGAGCACCTCCTTGTCCCCATCCGGACGTCGTCGCCCTCTCGGCGCGGTGAGAGCCCGTGTGCTGGCGGCGTTCGCTGCGGCGGTGCTCGTCACCGCCGTACCCGCCCCGGCTGCGGCGCACCCGTTCGGTGATCCGCAGACCGTAGCCATCACGCTCGACGAGCACCGACCCGAGGTCGTGCACGTACGGTGGCGTGTCGGCGGCCCCGACGACCTGACCCTGCTCGGGGTCTCGCTCGGCCTGCTGCCGTCCGATCGTGTCCTGCTCGACGACGCGGTGGACTACCGGAGCACGGATCCGGCGCTGATCGGATCATCCACCCAGCTCGGGGCCTACCTGCTCAAGCAGATAACGGTGGCCGACGGCGGACGGCAGTGCGTCGGCGCCGTCGAGCCGCCGATGGCCCTGGCGAGAACCGGGGCGACCGTCGACTACACCTGCCCGGAGCCGGTCGGCACGGTCACCGTCGCGGTGCGCATGCTGACCGACCTCAGTCCCGCGTACCGCACGTTGGCCACCGGCCCCGGCGGCCAACGTGCGCTGTACGACTCCAGCACGGACTCCCACGACTGGGTCCTTGCCGGCGCGGTGCCCCGGCGCGACACCAGTCCCGGGCGCACTGCCGCCCTCCGGCCCGCTGCCGTCGCGGGTGGCACGCTGGTCGCCGTGCTGGCGGCGCTGCTGGTGTGGCGGCGGTTGCGCCGACCGCGGGCCGTCGTAGGACCGTGATCTCGGTCCGGCAGGCCCGCTTCCGGACCGGTCGTAGACCTCGTTCACACCCCCGGACGTACCGTCGCTGCCGGATACAGGACGTACAAGGGCGGAATTCCGGCCGGCCCACCAGCGCATGATCCGGGAGTCGACGATGCCGGGACGGGATCGGGAGGACACGGAAGGCGACGCGTCCGAGCCCTCGTCCGCGTGGGCGGCGACCGTCCCCTTTCCGGCGATCGGTTTTTTGCTTTCGCTCGATTGAACGGAAGTTCCGATTGATCGACGTATAGATATAGACAGTTGAATGAAAGACCCCTACCGTGTCCGTCACGTCCCTCTCCCGTCCCGGAGGAACCATGGGCATACGGTCCTTTTCCACCGTCCTCGCCGCCGCCGGTCTGCTGGCCGGCAGCCTCGCCATCACACCCGGTGCCGCGGTCGCGGCGCCGCCACCGCAGGAGCCCGGAGTAACGCTGCGCGTCTTCGACGTGCAGGTGCCACTCAGCGAGATCTGTGTGCTCAAGCCCGGCCAGACCCCGAACGTGGACAAGAAGATGTCCACGATCAACTGGACCGCCACCACCGACTTCGGATTCAGCGACAACTTCGTCAGCCAGGTCATCGGCAACATCAACATCGCCACGGCAGGGAGCTACACGTTCCGGCTGAGCAGCGACGACGGGTCCGAGCTGCGGATCGACGACCAGCTCGTGATCGACCACGACGGGCTGCACGGTGCGACGCCGCCCAAGGAGGGCACGGTAACGCTCACGGCCGGCTACCACTCGCTGCGGATCGACCACTTCGAGCGGGCCGGCGACCAGCAGATCACCCTTGACTGGCGTACGCCCGGATCCTCGTCTTTCGTCCTTGTCCCGAACAGCGTGCTCAGCACCGACGCCGGCGTGGTGCGGGTCACCGCGCCGGGTCGCAAGGAGTGCGAAGGCGTCACCGACGCACCCGGCGACGGGTTGCCGCTGACCGGCGTCCACCCCAACTACACGCTGACCAACCTGCGTCCGACGGGCTTCCAACCGCAGGTGTCGGCGATGGACTGGCTGCCCGACGGGCGGCTCGCGATCACCACCTGGGGCGGCACCGACAACGTGCTCGGCGAGGTCTACCTGCTGTCCAACGTGACCGGCACCACGGGCCCGTCGCAGGTCACGTACCAGAGGATCGCCCAGGGGCTGAAAGAGCCGATGGGGATCAAATACGTCGACGGCAAGCTCTACGTGTCGGAGAAGCACCGGCTGGTCGAGCTCAACGACACCAACGGGGACTGGGTCACCGACAACTACCGCCAGGTGGCGACGTGGCCGTTCGGCGGCAACTTCCACGAGTTCGCGTTCGGGCTGCTCTACCAGGCGCCCTACTTCTACCTCAACCTGTCGGTCTCCATCAACCAGGGCGGGGCGACCACCAACCCGCAGCCGGCGCCCAACCGGGGTACGACCGTCCGGATCGACAAGAACACCGGCGCCCTGCATTACGTGGCGGGCGGTCTGCGTACGCCCAACGGCATCGGTTGGGGTCCCGAGAACGGCATCTTCGTGCTCGACAACCAGGGTGACTGGCTGCCGTCGTCGAAGCTGGTGCACATCAAGCAGGACCGGTTCTTCAACCTCAACATGAACCCGCCCGGGCCCTTCCAGAGCAACCCGGTCACCCAGCCGGTGCTGTGGATGCCGCAGAACGAGATCGCCAACTCACCGAGTACGCCGGTGATGGTGTCGACCGGCCCGTTCGCCGGGCAGATGCTGATCGGCGACGTCACCTACGGCGGGCTCCAGCGGGCGTTCCTGGAGAAGGTCAACGGTGAGTACCAGGGCGCGCTGTTCCGGCACACCCAGGGCCTGGAGATGGGCGTGCTGCGTACGTCGATCGGGCCCGACGGCGCCCTCTACGTCGGCGGACTCGGCGCGGGCGGCAACTGGGGCCAGACCGGCAAACTCACCTACGGCCTGCAGAAGCTGACCCCCAACGGCGGCAACGCGTTCGACATCCACTCGATGCGCGCGGTGGCCGGCGGATTCGAGCTGACCTACACGCAGCCGCTGTCCGCGGCCACGCTCGCCGACCTCGTCGCCAAGTACAAGGTCAAGCAATGGCGGTACGTCCCGACGGCGACCTACGGCGGCCCGAAGGTCGACGAGCAGACCCTGACGGTCACCTCCGCGACTCCGTCGGCCGACGGCAGGAAGGTCACCCTGCAGATCAACGGTCTCCAGCCCGGCCGCGTCGTGCACGTCCGGTCGCCCCGCCCGTTCACGGCGACCAACGGGCAGGAACTGTGGAGCACCGAGGCCTGGTACACCCTCAACTCCCTCGTCGGGGGCCCGCCGCCGCAGACGGGAACCCTGGAGGCGGAGAACGCCTCGCTCGCGGGCGGCGCGGTTGCGATGACCGACCACGTCGGCTACACCGGTAGCGGGTTCGTGGCCGGCTACGGCACCCAGGGCGCGTCGACGACGTTCACCGTGAACGCGGCGGCGGCCGGCGCCCACAACGCCGTACTCCGGTTCTCCAACGGGCCCAACGGCGGCACCGGCGCCAAGACCGTCAGCCTCTACGTCAACGGCACGAAGATCCGCCAGACCAGCCTGCCCAACACCGGCGACTGGGACACGTGGGCGACCAAGTCCGAGCCGGTCACCCTCAACGCCGGCGCCAACACGATCGCCTACCGGTACGACGCCGGCGACATCGGCCACGTCAACCTCGACAACCTCACGGTGACCGCGGTCGGCGGCGGTGGCGGTGGTGGGCCCGGCACGATCAGCGGCATCGGCGGCAAGTGCGTCGACGTCGACAACGCCGGCACCGCCAACGGCACGAAGATCCAGCTCTGGACCTGCAACGGCAGCGCGGCGCAGCAGTGGAGCCGGGTGGGCTCGACCTACCAGACCCTCGGCAAGTGCCTCGACGTCGACAACGCCGGCACCGTCAACGGCACGAAGGTGCAGCTCTGGACCTGCAACGGCACCGGCTCCCAGGTCTGGCAACCGCAGTCCAACGGCTCACTGCTCAACCCGCAGTCCGGGAAGGTGCTCGACGCCCTCGGCGGCAGCTCCACCGACGGCACGCAGTTGCACGTCTGGGAGTACACCGGCGCGGCGAGCCAGAGCTGGACGGTCCGGGCGGTCACCAACCGGACCGTGCTGTTCGACGGCACCGCGGCGTCCCAGACCGCCAACTGGCAGCACACCAACGGTGCGAACCCCACGTGGACGATCACCGGTGGCGGCATGCAGGTCAACGGCGGTGACATTCGTACGCGGCAGAGCTACGGC
This sequence comes from Micromonospora sp. NBC_01796, assembly GCF_035917455.1. Classification (NCBI taxonomy): domain Bacteria; kingdom Bacillati; phylum Actinomycetota; class Actinomycetes; order Micromonosporales; family Micromonosporaceae; genus Micromonospora; species Micromonospora sp. NBC_01796. The sequence continues at coordinate 6,120,486 of NZ_CP109078.1, forward strand.
GACTACAAGCTGCACGTCGAGTTCTGGCTCCCGCAGTACGGACCGGAGGTGACCGGCCAGGCCCGTGCCAACTCCGGCGTCTACCAGCAGGACCGCTACGAGTTGCAGGTGCTCGACTCGTACGGTGACACGTCGCTGGCCAACGACGAGGCGGCGGCGATCTACACCAAGAAGGCGGCGGACGTGAACGCCGCGACGGCGCCCGAGACGTGGCAGACCTACGACATCACGTTCCGGGCGGCACGCTGGAACGGCACGACGAAGACGGAGGACGCGCGCATCACGGTGGTCTGGAACGGCGTGACGGTCCAGAACAACGTCGCGATCAACGGCCCGACCGGCGGCGGCGCGGCCGAAGGCCCGTCGACGGGCCCGATCCGCCTGCAGGACCACGGCAACCCGATCCGCTACCGCAACATCTGGATCGAGCCGGCGTAGCTCTCGCCCGACGAGCGCCGATTCCGCACCCGGGGGTCGGCGCTCGTCGCCGTCGAGCACCCGGGCGGTCACGTCGGCGGATCCGACGAGCGGTGACCACGCACCCGAGCGCGCGGGCTAGACGAGGGTGACGTCGACCCGTTTGGTGGCGGTCAGGGTGCCGCGGGCGGTGCCGAAGTACGAGCCGGAGGTCGGGGCGACGTCGGTGTAGTCGCGGCCGGTGGCGACGGTGACGTAGTCGCGGCCGGCGCGGCGGCCGTTGCACGGGTCGAACGCGACCGCCCGTGCCCCCGCCTTGTCGGCGACCACGACCTCGACCCAGGCGTGGGTGCCGCCCTCGCCGAGCAGGTGGCCCGATACGTACCTGGCCGGTAGGCCGACGGCCCGGCAGAGCGCGATCATCACGTGGGCACTGTCCTGGCAGACGCCATGGCCGCCGGCGAGCGCCTCGGCGGCCGTGGTCGCGACCGAGGTCACGCCGAACCGGTAGGTGATCGCGTCGTGGACGTGGTCGCAGAACCGTTCCGCGACGGCCAGCCGGTCCTTCCCGTCCATCGTCGCGGCCAGGTCCCGGATCGCCGGGTCGGCGGCGGTCAGCCGGGTCGCGCCGAGCAGCCGAGGGTCGGTGAGCGCCGAGGCCGGCAACAACACGTCGGTGACCGGTCCGGTCCGTTCGACGATCGCCTCGACCTCGAACTCGATGTGGTCGTGCACGTGCGGCACCCGTGCCCGGATGACGGAGTTGCCGGCGGCGTCACGGCGGTGGGTGGTGCGGGCGTCGGCGGCGGACACGGTGACCGAGTGCCGCCGCCGGTGCTGGTCACCGTGCCGTCGCGGCGGTATCACCACCAGCCGGTGGTCGAGGTCGCGTACCGGGCCGTCGTAGGTGTAGCGGAAGCGCTGGGTCAGCACGTACGTCAGCCGCCGTGCCTGCTCGATCTCGGGGCGGGACGGTGGCGTCACGATGCCTCCTCGGCCCAGACGGTCATGCTCTCCAGTGTCGGGCCACCGTAGGTGGTCACCATGGCCACGTCCACCGCGTCGCGTCCTCGGCCGATCAGCACCCTGCCCTTGCGGGGCGTGTTGTTGCGGGGGTCGAAGGTCCACCACCGGCCGTCGAGGTAGACCTCCATCCAGGCGGCGAAGTCCATCGGCGCCGGGTCCGGCGGGACGTCCATGTCGGGGAGGTAACCGAAGGCGTACCGGGTCGGGATCGAGAGCGCGCGGCAGAAGCTGATCGCGACGTGGGCGAAGTCGCGGCAGACGCCACTGCCTGCGGCGTACGCCTCGGCGGCGGTTGTCGTCGGGCTGCTGCTGCCGTACGCGAACCGTAGGTGGTCGTTGACGTGGTCACAGATCGCCTGCACCCGCCGGTAGCCGGGCTTCTCCTTGCCGAACAGTCGCCAGGCGTCGTCACCGAGCACGTCGGGCAGGCAGTAGCGACTCGGCAGCGTGTACGCCAGCACCTCGTCGGGCAGGAGTGCGGTCGGCACCTCGGCGGCGTCGAGATCGACGTCTTCGGTCGCGTCCGGGACCGATACGAGTGCGTCGTACCGCACGGTGGAGGTGCCCGACGGCAGCGTGAGTCGTTGACAGACATTGTCGTAGAGGTCCACGTAGCCGTGCCGGGGCGTCTGTGGATCCATGTCCCAGCTCTGCCGCAGCACACTGGCCGGTGCCGCCCCCGACGGCTGGACCTGGAAGACCGCGGGTGTCTCGACCTCTGCCGCGTACCGGAACTCGCACCCGACCCGGAGCTGACGTGCCACGGTTGCCATCGCCGAATTCTGGGCCGTCAATGTTTCCCCACCGTAACGGCCAGGTACGGCGACACCGCGAGCGAGGCGCTAAGCTGCCGGCCATCTGCCAAACCTCTGCCTGAGGAGTCGAGCGTGTCGCAGAGCCGTGGTGTCCATGAGACCGGTCGGCCCGGGTCGGGGATCGACACGACGGTGGCGCACAACGCCCGGATCTGGGACTACTGGCTGGGTGGGAAGGACAACTACAAGGTCGACCGGGAGGTGGGGGACCGGATCCGGGAGATGGTCCCGCACATCGACGCCGTCGCCCGCGCGGACCGCGCCTTCCTGGCCCGAGCCGCCCGTTTCCTGACCGGGGAGGCGGGGATCCGCCAGTTCCTCGACATCGGTACCGGCCTGCCCACCGCCGACAACACCCACGAGGTCGCCCAGGCGGTCGCGCCGGAGTCCCGCATCGTCTACGTCGACAACGATCCGCTGGTGCTGGTGCACGCCCGCGCGTTGCTGACCAGCAACTCCGAGGGCGCGACCGACTACATCGAGGCCGACGTCCGGGAGCCGGACACCATCCTGACCCGAGCCGCCCGGACGCTGGACTTCGACCGGCCGATCGCGGTCATGCTGCTGGGCGTCCTCAACTTCGTGCAGGACGACGAGCAGGCGCAGGACATCGTGGACCGCCTGTTGGACGCGGTGCCGTCGGGCAGTTACCTGGCGCTCACCCACCCGACGATCGAACTCGGTGGCGAAGGGAACGTCGAGGCGATGGCGTTCTACAACCAGCACGCGACTCCGCAGATCCGTGCCCGCAGTGGTGCGGACATCACGCGGCTCGTCCGGGGACTGGACCTGGTGGAGCCGGGCCTGGTGTCGTGTGCGGTGTGGCGGGCCGAGCCCGACGCCAACGGGGCACTCCCCGCGCAGGTCCCGCAGTACGGTGTGGTCGGGCGCAAGCCCTGATCCGTCGGCTCTGATGTCGCGAGACTCGGGCGCAACAGCAAAGAACTTCCTCCGAAACAAAAGATCGACACATTACCATGTGCCGTCGTTTGTTGATCAACCTGGGGAATCCTGTGCTGTTCTCACGCCTTTGCCGACGTCGTCTGTTGGCGCTGCTCACCGCCTCCGTGGTGCTCGCCTCGTCTCCTGCCCCGGCCTCGGCCGCCGACCCTCCGTTGTCCCCGGTCGCGTCGGTCGTACCGCCTGCTTCCACGTCCACCGTCACGTTGATCACCGGGGAGAAGGTCACCGCTACCGGGACGACCGACGGGGGGTTGAGCCCCGAGGTACGGGACTCCACCGGCCGGCTGACCGGATACACCTCGCACCGGAAGGGGAAGGACACCTACGTCTACCCGGACGGGGCGCTGCCGTACGTGTCCGCCGGGCTGCTCGACGAGCAGTTGTTCAACATCACCGAACTGCTGGCGGATGGCTACGACGACGCGCACCGTGACCGGATTCCGTTGATCGTCACGTACACCGACGCCGCGGTGGCTTCGCGCAGGACGTCGGCTCCCGAGGGCGCCCGCACGGTACGCGCGCTGGACAGCATCCAGGGGGCGGCGCTGGACGTGGAGCGCTCGGACACGTTCTGGTCCTCGATTACGGCGGGCGAGGGGGTGGCCGCCCGTTCCGGGGGCGGGCGCCTCGCGCTCGCGGGCGGTATCGCCAAGGTGTGGCTGGACGGCAAGGTCGAGGCCGCCCTCGCCGACAGCACCGCGCAGATCGGCGCACCCGACGTCTGGAAGTCCGGGAACACCGGCAAGGGTGTCGACGTCGCCGTCCTGGACAGCGGTATCGACACCACCCACCCCGACTTCGCGGGCCAGATCGCCGCCGCCGAGTCCTTCGTACCGGGTGAGACGGTGAAGGACGTCTTCGGCCACGGCACCCACGTCGCCTCCACCATCGCCGGCACCGGAGCCGCTTCCGACGGGAAGGAGAAGGGCGTCGCCCCGGGAGCGCGGCTGCACGTCGGCAAGGTCCTGAACGACAACAACTCCGGCCAGGAGTCGTGGATCATCAGCGGGATGGAGTGGGCCGTCCGCGACCAGCGCGCCAGGGTCGTCAACATGAGCCTCGGCGCCGACCCCACCGACGGCACCGACCCGATGAGCGTGGCCCTCAACGAGCTCAGCGAGGAGACCGGCGCGCTGTTTGTCGTCGCGGCGGGGAACACCGGGCCCAGCCCGTACACGATCGGCACCCCGGGTGCCGCGGACGCCGCGCTGACCGTCGGCGCGGTCGACGGCGCCGACACTCTCGCCTACTTCTCCAGCCAGGGTCCACGGGTGGGCGACAAGGCCCTCAAGCCCGACCTCACCGCTCCCGGTGTGGGCATCCTCGCCGCCCGGTCCCAGTATTCCGACGGCGAGGGTCTGTACCGGTTCGGGGACGGAACCTCGATGGCCGCTCCGCACGTCGCGGGCGCCGCCGCGCTCCTGGCCGCCCAGCACCCGGACTTCACCGGCAAGCAGCTCAAGGAAGCCCTGGTGAGCACCACCAGGGCGACCCCGCAGGTCAGCCCGTTCCAGGGCGGCAACGGTCGGCTGGACATCGCCGCGACCACCGCCGCGACGGTCTTCGCGACCACCGGCGCCGACTTCGGGTACCCGGACTGGCCGACGGCTCCCGAGGGCCCGGTCGAGCGGGAGGTCCGCTACACGAACATCGCCGACAGCCCCGTCACCCTCGATCTCGCCACGGTCCTCGACGGCGGCCCGGCGGACCTCGTCACGCCTTCGGCCCGGCAGGTGACGGTTCCGGCGCACGGCACCGCCACGGTGACCCTGACCACGCGGTTCGACCGGGTGCCGGCCGACCGCCTCACGTCGGGCTTCCTGACGGCGACCGACGCCTCCGGCGCCGTCCGGACCCACACCTCCGTCGCCGTCGGCCGTGAAGGGGTACGTCACCAACTCACCCTGAAGGCCAGGGACCGCGGCGGCAGGCCGATCGGGGGAGAACTGGTCCTGCTGGGTAAGGACGGTGTCCTGCCGGTGCAACAGATCGACGACACCGGCACCCTGGACCTGCGGCTGACCGGGGGCACGTACGCGGCCTGGCTGAAGACCGACGTCGAGGGCGTCAACGGACCCCACTCGCGGGGATTCGCCCTGCTCCCGCTGCCCGAGATCACGCTCGACCGGGACCGGACCGTTGTCTTCGACGCCACCCGGGCCCGCCGGGTGACCATGGCCACCCCGCAGCCGTCCGTCGTGGACGGTACGCGGTTCGAACTGCTCCGCGACCTCGGCGGCAACCCCTGGATCTCCGCCTGGTACCCGGGCGCCGAGTACGACAGCGTCTGGGTTCTGCCGACCGGCCCGAAGGTCGCGACGGGCACCTTCTCCATCGGCGCCCGCTGGCGCATGGCGCAGCCCGCGCTGACCGTGGCCGCCGGCGGTCGGGGCTACGACGACCTGCGGGTGCAACGCGCCGGGATCCCGCTGCCGCCCGAGGTACGCCACCTCGACGCGGTCTTCGCCGGCACCGGCGCGGACATCCCGGTGAACGCTCGGGGCAGGGCCGTCGTGGTACGCCGCAACGACACTGTTCCCGTCGAGGAGCAGGCCGCCGCGGCGGCCGCTGCCGGTGCCCGCCTCCTGCTCGTGGTCAACGACGGCACCGGGCGCCTCAAACCGTGGGCCGGCTCGGTGTGGGATCCGCGCGACCCACCACCGGTGACCGTGGCCACCCTCACCCGCGACGAGGGCGAGCACCTGATCGGCCGGATCGGGCACGAGCGGCGGATCCGGCTCGACGTCACCTCCCACCCCGACACCGAATACGTCTACGACCTGGTCCACGACTACACCGGCGCCGTGCCGACCGACCTCACCCACCGGGTCACCCAGCGGGACCTGGCCCGGGTCGACATGTCCCTGCGCAACTGGCGCCCCGCACGGGCGCTCGAAACGCGCGGCGACCTCACCCCGTCGGGAGCGTCGAGCATCCTCGACTTCGTCGAGGTCCCGGCGCGTGGCGACCGCACCGACTGGGTCACCGCAGGCGAGCCGTGGACCACCCAGGTCACGATCCCCGGCGAACAGGGACAGCAGACGGCCCTCACCGCGTACCGGGCCGGCTCGGTCCACGAGGAGCGCTGGTTCGGCCCCGTACAGCGTCCCCGCCTGCTGAACAGCTACGGCGTCTTCCGCGAGGACGGGGGCATCTCCGCGTTCGTCCCCGGGTGGGGCGACTCGGGCACCGCCCACGAGGGCGACACCTACGACAACTACGCCGCCGACAACGTCCTGCGCCTCTACCAGGGCAACACGCTCCTCCAGGAGACCGACCGGTACCAGCGGATGCTGTCCGTCGGTCGGCTGAGCGCAGAACCACTGCCGTACCGCCTGGTGTCGGAGAACAAGCGGGACACCTGGGCCGGTCCGTACTCCACCGCCACCCGGACGGAGTGGGGCTTCACCTCCGGTGCGGTCGGCCAGGGCATGGTGTGGAACCCGTCGCTGATCCAGCTCGACTACGCCGTGGACACCGATGTCGACGGGAAGACGAAACGCGACGCCGACCTCACCGTCACCGCACTGCACCTGCCAACGGCGGCGCAGGCGGCCGACATCCGCACGGTGACCCTCGACGTGTCGTACGACGACGGGGTCACCTGGCACCACGCCAAGCTCCACCGCACCGGCCCCGGCTGGCGCACCCGCCTCGACGCCCCGCGTACCGCACGGTCCGTCACCCTCCGGGCGACCGCGCGCGACACGGGCGGCAACAGCATCGACCAGCGCATCACCCGGGCCTTCGGCCTGCGGTGATGGTCGGGGTGGGGCCCCGTGGAGGGGGCCCCACCCCGAGTTCGGCCGTCGTGGCACCCCACCCGTCCGGCCCCCGCCCGCCGGACAGGTCATCGGTGTCGCATCCTGCCGGCAGCCCGGTTTACCCGCCTGTGCCGCGGGTAAGGCGAAGTGCGTCGATGGGCTGGGCGCCGGCGCTCCGGGCACCGTCACCGCGGGAGTGGCCGACGTCACCGAAGCCGGTGGTGTCGACCGACCGGGTCTCCTGTGACCCCTGGGTTGGTGACCGGGGTGACAGTGCGGCGGCAGTGGTCCACGGGTCATGCTGGGAGAGACCAACGACGAATGAGGTGGGCGCGACATGGCTACGGAGAAGGCGATTCTGGCCGGAGGCTGTTTCTGGGGGATGCAGGACCTGATCCGGCGGCGCCCCGGTGTGGTCACGACACGGGTCGGTTACACCGGTGGCGAGGTGGCGAATGCCACCTACCGCAACCACGAGGGTCACGCGGAGGCTATCGAGATCACGTTCGATCCGTCGGTGACGTCGTACCGGGACCTGCTCGAGTTCTTCTTCCAGATCCACGATCCGACCACCCTGAACCGGCAGGGCGGTGACATCGGCACCAGCTACCGGTCGGCGATCTTCTACGAGAGCGACGAGCAGAAGCGGGTCGCCGAGGACACCATCGCCGACGTCGACGCGTCCGGGCTCTGGCCGGGCAAGGTGGTCACCGAGGTGACGGCCGCCGGTCCGTTCTGGGAGGCGGAGCCGGAGCACCAGGATTATCTGGAACGCATCCCCAACGGTTACACCTGCCACTTCCCGCGACCGAACTGGACACTGCCGCGCCGTTCCCAGTGACGGTCGCCGAAGCCCTGTCGCAGCCACCCGGCCGTCCGTACGCGGGATGAGATGCTGTCGGCGTGAAAAACGCGCGGCGGATGTGGACACTGTTCGAACCCGTGCACGCCGTCACGTACTTCACGGCGGAGGCACGGCAGGCGTACGAGGCGGCCGGGCTGCGCGGCTACTGGCGGGGGTACTTCGCCGGGCGGGCGGCTCCACTCGGGCCGGTCGGGGCGGCCCCGGCCGTGGCCGTCTTCTTCAACTTCGCGCCCGCCATGGTCGCCCGTGCCCTGCCCGACGTGTGGCAGCGGGCGACTGTGGCGGAGACGCTCGTGGCGCGCCTGGCCGGGGCGACGGACGCGTTGGCCCGGCTCACCGCGGGCATCCAGGTCGGCACGGTCGAGGCAGCCGCCGACCTCCTGGAAGAGGCGGTCCACCGCCTCGATCCGGCGGGTCGGGTGCTCGGGGCCGCCAACGCGGCGTTGCCGGTGCCGCAGGATCCGCTCGGTCGGCTGTGGCAGGCCGCCACGACCCTGCGCGAGCATCGTGGGGACGGGCACGTCGCCGCGCTGGTGACGGCCGGACTGGGTGGATGCGAGCCGCTGGTATGGCGGGCGGCGACGGACCTCGGCCGCGAGGTCCTGCAACCGAACCGGGGCTGGTCCGACGATGAGTGGAGCGACGCGACCCGGCGGCTCGTCGAGCGCGGATGGCTCGCCGAGGACGGCACTCCCACCGACACCGGCGTTGCCGCGTACGAGTGGATCGAGAGCGTGACCGACGACGTTGCCGCAGCCGCCTGGACCGGCGTCGATCCGGCGGATGTCGCCGCGCTGCTGACCCCGATCGCGCACGCCTGCCGGGCCGCGCTGCCCCCGGTCAGTCCGATCGGGCTGCCCGAGCCCGGCGGGCCCGACACCGGCGGCGGGCCGGACGGGGCCGGGGCGTAGGACACGCCGGTCGGCTGTCCCGGCGTCACTGCCAGACCGCGCGGATCCGGTCCGCGATCGATTCGGCCTGGTCGCGTCCGGCGCGGGCTGCCGCCGCGCGTCGTGCGGGGTCGAGCATGTTGGGGCCGATGGCGGCGCGGGCTGCGGCGTCCGGTGTCACGACGACGTTCGGCACTCCGAGTGCGGCGGCCTGGACATGGGGACGGTCGGTGCGGCGCAGGGCCGACGTGGTGGGTGCGATCACGACCACCCGGCCGTGGCCGGCGGCGAGGTCGACGTTGGCGACCGAGCGTACGCCGCCGTCCAGGTACCGCCGTCCGTCGATCGTGACGGGTGGCCAGACCAGCGGGACGGCGCAACTGGCCGCGACCGCGTCGATCAGGGTGACCCCGCTGTCGCGGTCGAAGACGACGTCCGTACCGGTTTCGGCGTCGACGGCGGTCACCAGCAGCCGGCGGTCGGGCCATCGCCGGTCGGGTACCCGTCGTTCGACGACCGCTCGCCGTTCGGCTTCGGACATGGTCTTCGCCCGTAGCGCCGCTCGCCCCAGCCACGCCCGTCCGTGCCGCCGGTCGCCCGGCCACGCCGATGCGACCAGGAGACGGACGACGGGTCCCACGCCGATCCGGGCGGGAATCCCGCCGGGGACGTTGTCGATCTGGGCGGCGTAGATGTCCGCCAGGGGAGTGGTCCCGGTCAGTTGCGCGGCGACCGCCGCCCCGGCCGAGGTGCCGATGACGGTGTCCGCGCCCGCGAGATCGACACCGCACTGCGCGAGGCCGTGCAGCAGGCCGATCTCCCACGCGACGCCGGTCACGCCACCGCCGCCGAGTACCAGCGCTCGTCCATCGGTCGGCATCAACACATCCTCTCACGGTGCCGACCGCAGACGATCCGCCCAGCGGTGTGAGTTGGCAGGCGAGGGGGTCGAGCTGGCGCGCCAACTCGCCGCGCTGCTGCCCCGTGAGCCGGAGGCCGCCGGCCTTGCCGCGTTGCTGGAACTGCATCACGCCCGCGCCGCCGCGCGGTTCGACTCGTGGGGCCGCATCGTGCTGCTGGAACAGCAGGACCGGCGGCTGTGGGACGGGGCGGCGATCGAACGGGCGGCGCTGCGGCTGCGGGCGGCGGTGCGCCAGGGCCGGCCGGGGCCGTACCAGGTGCAGGCCGGCATCGCCGCGCTACACGCTCTGGCCGCGTCGTACGACGCCACCAACTGGGCGGACGTCCGGGCACTGTACGACCGGCTGTACGCATTGGACCCGTCGCCGGTCGTACTGCTGAACCGGGCCGTGGCCACGCGGTACGCGGTGGGACCGGCGCCGGCGCTGGACGAGGTCGACGCGGTGGGGGACCGGCTTGCCGGTTACCACCTGTGGCACGCCGCCCGGGCCGACCTGCTGGCCACGCTCGACCGTCCGGGCGAGGCGCTGACGGCGGCGGAGCGGGCTCTGGAACTGGCGACGAACCCGGCCGAACGGGAACTGATGTCGCGTCGGGTGGGTGAGCTGCGGCGCCGGCTGTGAGACCGGCGCCCAGCGTCACCGCTATTCGCGGCTCATCACGGGACGGACCTCCAGCGCGGTCATCCCGGCGCCGAGTGGCCAGGTGGCCGCGATCCGCGCGGCCTCGTCGATGTCGTCGCACTCCAGGATGACGATCGCGCCGACGATCTCCTTGAGTTCCAGGTACGGCCCGTCCGTGATCACCGGCTGGCCGTTCGCGTCGGCGCGCACCGTTTTTGCGGTGTCCCGGGGTTGCAGCTCGGCACCGCCGTCGGCGATCTTGCCGGTCGGCTGCCACCGCTCGAACCACGCGTAGATCTGCTTCATCAGGTCCTGCTCGTCGCCCGGGGACAGGGCGGTCCACTCGCGGTCGTCCCCGCAGATCAGCATCGCGTACTTCATGTTCGCTCCTCATGGTGGGAAGGGCTGCGTCATCCGGGTAACGAATGACCGTCACCGGTCCTCGACAGGTTCCACCGAATTTCTGCCGAAGTTCCGGCGGCAACCGCTCACTCATCGAGTTGAGCTGTCAGTACAACGAAGAGCGGGAGACGTTATGGTGATCCGGTGGCGTGTCGCATCACCGAACTGGTCCTGGACGCACGTGATCCCGAACTGCTGGCACGGTTCTGGTGCGAGGTACTGGGCTATGTCGAGCTGGAACGCGACGGAGCAGACATCGAGATCGGGCCGGCCGACGTCGGCTTCGGTGGCGCCCAGCCCACGATCGTCCTGAGCCAGACCGACGAGCCCAAGGCCGGCAAGCTGCGTCTGCACATCGATGTGAATGCCACCGACCGGGAACAGGACGAGGAGTTGGAGCGGTTGCTCGCGGCCGGTGCCCGCCGAGTCGATGTCGGGCAGACCGGCGCCGAGTCATGGCACGTGCTCGCGGATCCGGAAGGCAACGAATTCTGCCTCCTGCGACGACGGGTACCAGGGGTGTAGCCGATCAATCGCCCGCCCCCGCCGGTTCGTGAGCGTCAGGAGAAGAGTTCCGTACCGCTGACCACGATGCACCCGAACATGTCACCGAGGACAGCCTGTTGATGCTTGCTCAGTGGGTTGACGAAAACCGCCACACCGACCCCGGCAGCTCGACAGACCTGGGCGATCTCGCGCGCCTTGCCGGAGCTGAGCAGCGTCCGCCGCGAGAACGGAAGGGTCATCTTGGCCGCACCGCCTCGCGAGACGCCCCGCCGCTGCACATGCCGGCCGACCACTCGGCCACCATGTGCCGCTACGGAAGCCGCCAGCAGGTCGAGCTTCGCTCCGGATTCCCTGTCCTTCGCCGAGAACAGACCTACGAGCACCACGTCGGCACCCGCCAACACGGCGGTCGGCCCGTTCTGATTACCCCGCACCGCGCCATGGTGCCAGACACGTGACTCCTACGACGGCGGGTTCGGGCCGGATCCGGATCTGTGGGAGCAGGGCCACTGCGCCCGGTGTGGCGTCGAAATCACCTCCACCGCGAAGCGCGCATTCTGCGCCATCTGCGGCGAACTCTGCACCCTCACCTGATCCGAGCCCCACCGGCGTTGTCGGATGCCCATCGGTCGATCGGGTCGGGCGTTCGGCGGCGGCCGGGTTGTCCCAGTGGAGCCGTCAGGCGGCCAGCATCGCGTACCGGCCGTTGGTGTCGATGAGCGTGTCGTGGGTGCCGCGCTCCACGATCCGTCCGTGGTCGAGCACCGCGATCTGGTCGGCGTCGCGCACGGTGGAGAGCCGGTGCGCGATGGTGATCGTCGTACGTCCCTCGGCGAGGACGTCGAACGCACGCTGCACGGCCCGTTCGGTCTCGGTGTCCAGGGCGCTGGTCGCCTCGTCGAGGATCAGGACACGCGGGTCGCGCAGCAGCGTGCGGGCAATGGCCAGGCGCTGCTTCTCACCGCCGGAGAACCGGTGTCCCCGCGAGCCGACCATCGTGTCGTACCCGTCGGGCAGTCCGGCGATCAGGTCGTGGATCTGCGCGGCGCGGGCGGCGGCCTCGATCTCGGCGTCGGTGGCCTCCGGCCGGGCATAGCGCAGGTTCTCCCGCACTGTCGTGTGCAGCAGGTACGTCTCCTGGCTGACCACACCGACGATCGCGGCCAGGTCGGCCAGGCGCAGGTCGCGCAGGTCGATGCCGTCGACGGTGACCCGGCCGCTGCTCGGGTCGTGCAACCGGCTGACCAGCGCGGCGAGGGTGCTCTTACCGGAACCGGTCTCGCCGACCAGGGCCAGGCTGGTGCCGGGGGGCACGTCCAGGGTGACCCCGGTGACCGCGGCGGTGTTGCTGCCCTGATAGCTGAAGCCGACCTCGTCCAGGCGCAGGTGGCCGCGGACCCGGCGCGGGTCGATGCCGACCGGTTCGGCCGGGTCGGCCACCTCGACCGGGAGGTCCAGGTATTCGAAGATCCGGGCGAAGAGGGCCAGTGACGCGGTCAGCGAGACGCCCACGTTCAGCAGGCCCATCAGCGGGCGGAACAGCCCGCCCTGCAACGTGGTGAAGGCGACCAGGGTGCCGATGCTCAGCGTGCCGGCGGTGCCGGGCAGGCCGGCGCTGAGGTAGATGATCGCGGGGATGGCGGCGAAGATGACGCTCATCGAGGCCATCCGCCACCGGCCGGCGAGTTCGCTGCGCAGTTCCAGGTCGACCAGGCGGGCGGAGGAGGCGTTGAACCGCTCGATCAGCGTCGGCCCGGTTCCGAGGGTCTTGGCGAGCTGTACGCCACTGATCGACAACCCCTCCTCGACGGTGACGTTGAGGTCGGCCAGTTCGCGCTGGCGTTTCGCGGTGATCTCGCGGCGCAGCCGGGCGACCCGGCGGGTCAGCCAGATCGCGGGGGGAAGTACGAGCAGCGAGACCAGGGAGAGGCGCCAGGAGAGGGCGACCATGGCGACCGCGGTGGCGACGACCGTGGTCAGGTTGGACGCGATGCCGGTGGCTGTGGAGGTGACCACCGACTGCATGCCACCGATGTCGTTGGTGATCCGGGACTGCACCTCGCCGGTGCGGGTACGGGTGAAGAACGCCAGCGACTGCCGCTGGAGGTGGCCGAACACGTCGGTGCGTAGCTGGTGCAGGACCTCCTGCCCGACCCGGGTGGAGATCCAGGTCTGCAGGACGCCGAGGACCGAGGTGACGGCGGCCACCCCGACCATGCCGAGGACCAGCCAGACGAGCAGCGTCAGGTCGCGCTCCGGGAGGGCTTGGTCGATCACGTGCCGGAGCAGGAAGGGCGAGGCCATCGCGATGATCGAGGCGGCCACGATGATCGCGGTGACCATGGCGAGCGCGGCCCGGTGCCGGGTGAACAGCCCGCCGATGCGGCGCAGTGACACCTGGCGGGCCTGCGTCTTCTCGGCGGCGCTGACGGTGTGGGGGCCGCGGTCGCGGCCGGAGGGGGTGGGTTCCAAGGGGATCTGCCCTTCGTCGGGGATATTACTGAGGTTGCCTCATCATGAGGTAACAACCGCACCCCCTGCTACCGTATTCCCGTGACCGAGGCGGACGGCATTCCCGTGACCGGGGTGGACGATATTCCTGCGCGAGAGGCGGGCGGTGACGACGAAACCCTGGTGGAGGCGTTCTGGGGGGTGGCGCGCCGGCTGCGGCGGAGCAGCCGGGAGGCGCTGGAACCGTGGGACATCAACCCGAGCCAGGCCCGTGCGCTCGGTGTCCTCGCCCGGCACGGCATGCTGCGGCTCAGCGCCCTCGCCGAACACCTGCGCATCGCGCCGCGCTCGGCCACCGAGGTGGTCGACGACCTGCAGGCCCGGGGCCTGGTGGAACGCCGCCCCGATCCGGGCGACCGACGCGCCACCCTGGTCGCGCTGACCGGGGAGGGCAGCCGCATCGGCGCTGCGATCAGGGCCGCCCGGCGGGCCGAGGCGGAACGGCTCTTCGCCGACCTCGACGAGGCCGACCGTGACCAACTCGCCCGGATCCTGCGTACCCTGGGTGGTTGATCCGATATATGCCGTGATGGCGGGGGAAGTCCCGGTTTAGTCGCTTCTGCCGGGGGTATGGCGCGCAGGTGCAGGGACCTTTCGCAAAGAGTTACCCGGGGGCAGTGGTCCTCGTGGTCTGTTCCCTGGTCCCGTACCTGGTCCTGACGGTGGCGGTGCTCTCGCTCGGAGAGATCATCTCCACCAGCCTCGCCATCTCCCGCCCCACGCTGCAGGTGACCGCCCGGCCGCCGGTGGACGTGATTCGGCGACAATCCTCTAGTGGTAAACGTCGATAGATGGTATGAATTGTCCAAGCTTCTCCGCAAGTAAGAGATTCTCCTACGGAGGCTCGGATGAACAGAATCATGGCAGGCCTGGCCGCCCTCCTGTTCACCATCGCCGGCTCATCGGTGGCCCCCGTGCCGGTACGGGCGGCCGTTGCGGAAAATTCGTCCACGTCGGAGGACCTCCGCACGGTGGGTTACCGGGGCTATCGCGTGACGGTCCCGCAGACCTGGCGGATCGTCGACCTGACCGACAACCAGGACGCCTGCGTCCGGTTCGACCTGCCCACGGTCTACCTGGGACACCCGGGCGACGGATCGTCGTGCCCCGCCCACCTCGTCGGTCGTACCGCTGGGCTGGTCGTCGAACCGCTCGAGGCCGTACCGGTGGATCGTCTCCCGCCGGACACCGCCACCACGGCGCCGGGCACGGCGGCCCCGAGCGCCCCGTGGTCCCGCGACGACTCCCTCCGGTTCGCGGTGCGTGACGCGGGCGTGCTCGTCACGGCGGCGCACACCCCGGTGACCGAACCCCTGGTCCGCAGGATCCTGGCCACCGCGACCCTCGGCCCGGACGCGAAGCCGGCGGCACCGACGGCACTGCCCGGCACCGGCTCGGCGCCGGGGGCGGGGACCCGGCGAACACCGCTGGTCGCGGCCGGTCCGCAGCCGGGCACCTACACCGGCAGGGGCTTCGACACGTGTACGGCGCCGTCCCAGTCGACCATGGACACCTGGCGAGCCAGTTCGCCCTACCGTGCGGTCGGCGTCTACATCAGCGGCGCCAACCGGTCCTGCGCCCAGCCGAACCTGACCGCGAACTGGGTGAGCAACCAGACCGCGAACGGCTGGCGCCTGATCCCGATCGAGCTCGGCCGCCAGGCCCCCTGCTCCACCCGTTACTCGCTGCTGATGTCGAGCGACCCGACCACCGCGCGAGCACAGGGCTCGACCGCGGCGACCAGCGCGGTAGGCGCCGCGCAGGCGTTGGGCATCCCCGCCGGCAGCGCGATCTACAACGACATCGAGGCCTACCCGTCGAACGCGTCCTGCCGGGCCGCGGTCCTCTCCTTCCTCTCCGGCTGGACGAACACCCTCCACGCGTACGGGTACCTCGCGGGCGTGTACTCCAGCGGGGCGTCCGGCATCACGGACGTCGCCGGTGCGTACGACGATCCTTCCTACACCCGGGTGGACCACATCTGGTTCGCCTGGTGGAACAACGTGGCGAACACCGACGCCGGACCGTACGTGCCGGCGGCGTACTGGGCCGACCACCAACGACTGCACCAGTACGCCGGGGACGTCTACGAGACCTGGGGCGGTGTGCAGATCCGAATCGACCGCAACTACCTCGACGTCTCGACCGGCGCGGATCCGCCGGCCTGGAGCAGCACCGTCGACAACACCACCTCGGGCCGGTTCACCGCGAGCGCGAACTGGGGCACGTCCAGCTACTCCGGCCAGCGGTTCGGTGCCGACTACCGGTTCGCGAACCCGACCCCGACCAGCGATGTCGCCTGGTACCGGGTCGCCATCCCGGAGACCGCCACGTACGAGGTCGCGGTCTGGTACCCGGCGAACCCGGAATACAACGACTCGACCCCGTACATCGTCGCCGCCACCGGGGGCAACCGGACGGTACGGGTCGACCAGCGCGTCAACGGTGGTCAGTGGGTGCCGCTCGGCGTGTTCACGCTGGCCGCCGGCGACGCCAACCGGGTGGGAGTGAGCCGGTGGACCGCCGGCACCGGTTATGTCATGGCCGACGCGGTCCGGATCACCCGCCGGGTCACCACGATCACCACGTCCGGCGCCGTGTCGCTGCGGTAGTCACGGCGCCGCCCGCCGGGGCACGGCGTACCGCCTCGGGGCGGCCGAGCCGGCCGGGACGCGGATCGATCTGTTGGTGTGGGCGTGGTGAGGACCGCGGGTCGAACGACAGCAGTGCACAGTGTGTGCATGACGTATGACGGTAAGCAGGTGCCCGACCACCTGCTGATCAACATCGAGCAGCGAGACGACCCGATATCGGCGGTTTCCGAGGACGACGCGCGCCGCCGCTCGGTTGCCTATCCCAAGCTGATGTGGGGGGCACCAATCTTCGGTCGGGCCGAGGAGGTCGATGGCCGGTGGCGGATCCTCAGCCTCATCGGCGACGAGCCGCAGGGCACCCGGGACGGTCTCGGTTCCCACTTCCGGCGGCTGCTCAGCGAGACGCCGGACACCGCCGAGAACGCGGCCGAGCGGAAGGAGTACGAGGCGGCGATCCGGTTGCTCGACTGGGAGGTGGTCAACGACCTCACGGTCAACGGCCGGCGCTACCGGATCATCCGTGCCCAGCCCTTCCTGCGGATGGGACCGGACGGGCCCGAGCCACCCCGCCCCAGCGACCCGGATCCCCGCCCGGCCGGCAGGACGGGCTCGTCGGGATCGCAGATGGAGGGATTTGTCATCGATCCGGTCGCGACCACCGGCCTTTCCGACGGAATTCTGCGGATGGAACTCGTTCCCGCCTTCTACAAGAAGGGGGGAATCGTCCCCGACGACGTACGGGAGGACTCCCGGCGGGCGTTGGCCACCCATCCGAACGTGGTCCTGCTACCGGTCGGCTTCACCATCGGCGAGTACGTCGACGGCAGGTGGCGACCCCGGTCGTTCTCCACGTACCCGACGCCGCAGGCGGCTCGGGAGTCGGCGTCCTTCAACTTCAGTGACATCGTCCCGCACGAGAACGCGTCGTTCGAGGAGATCAGGGCTGCGTACAACCGTGCTCTGGAGGAGTTCGAGGCGCCCCGCACCGACGAGTTCGAGCTGAAGGGTGTCCGCTGCCGGGTGACCCGGGTCGAGTGCTTCGTACGGGTCGGCCCGGACGGCCCCGAGACGCCCCGCCCCTCGGACTGGGACCCGGAGCCGCCACCCGAGCTGCACTTCCAGCAACTGCGTGCGGAGGGCAGGATGCCCGAACTGGAGTGACCCGTACCTGCCGCGGTGGACAGGTCAGCGGCCCGGTCCAGCCTGCGGCG
Organism: Micromonospora sp. NBC_01796; assembly: GCF_035917455.1. Lineage (NCBI taxonomy): Bacteria > Bacillati > Actinomycetota > Actinomycetes > Micromonosporales > Micromonosporaceae > Micromonospora > Micromonospora sp. NBC_01796. Next base: position 6,137,995 of record NZ_CP109078.1, read on the forward strand.
CCGATCCGCGCCGGTATCGGTGCCGGTGCGGAATCGCGGAGGGCGCGGCCGGGCGGTCGCCGGACGGCCACGGGGGCCGTCGCAGCGGGCCGCCCGGCCCGGCCTCAACCGATCGCGGTACGGAGTGCCGGACGTCCCGGCGCGATCCCGGAGATCGACACTAGGAGACATTTCTGTCCCGCTCCGCCCCCTGAGCACCGAGCACGGCGCGCAGCCTGGCGTGGGCCCGTCGGTCGAGGCCGTCGAGCAGGGGCAGCGCCTCGGCCCAGCACCGGCGCGCGTCCCTGGTACGCCCCAGTGCCGCGTGGACGTCACCCAGGACCTGCTGGGCGAGCCCCATACCGCGTCGATGGTTGAACTCCCGGCAGATGACCAACGCCTGCCGGGCGTGGGTCAGTGCCTGCGTGGTGTCACCGGACACCTTCAGCGTCTCGGCCAAATTGATCAGCGTCAGCGCCTCGCGCAGCCGGTCCCCGCACTGCCGGGCGATGGCGAGCCCGGCCCGGTGGTGGGCCACGGCCCGGGTGAAGTCACGGCGTCGCTGGAACACCAGACCGAGGTTGTCCAGGACCGCTGCCTCCTCGCAGCGGTCACCCAGCTCGCGCCGGATGGCGAGGCTCGCCTGGAGGTGCAGCACGGCGGCGTCGAGGTCGCCCCGGTCCCGCAGCGCGTTGCCCAGATCGTTCAGGCACAACGCCTCGCCGGCCCGATCGCCGAGACCGCGTTGGGTTATCAGGACCCGGCGCAGCAGGTTGACGCCCTGGTCCAGTCGCCCCTCCCGCAGCATCGCCACGGCCAGTACGTTGAGGGCCAGCGCGTTCGCCGCCCGGTCACCCAGCCGCTGCGTCGCCTCGACCCCCAACTCGCCGAACTGCACCTGTTCGGTGACGTACCCCGCGTCGTCGAGGAACCTGGTGACGACCAGTACGAGATCACGTACCTCGGCGAGGTCGTGCCCGGTGGCCAGCCGCTGCCTGGCGATGACCAGCAGGTTCGTGTGTTCGCGTTCGAACCAGGCCCAGGCGTCCACGGGGCTGACCAACTGGTGGGGGTGGCCGGAGGATCGGGCCGGGGCGCGCTCCGGAAACCGCTCGTGCGGACAGAGCAGGTGGGCCGCGGACGCGGTCGTGCCGAACAGGTGACCGGTGAGCCGGGCCATTGCTGCCGCGCGTACCGGCGGCGGCTCGACCTCCTCGGCGCGTTCCCGGGCGAAGAGGCGGACGAGGTCGTGGAATCCGTACCGCACGTCGCCGGACGGCTCCAGCAGGTGCGCGTCCACCAGTTGTTCGAGCATCCGCTCGGCGAGCGGCACCGGCAGGTCCGCCAGGGCGGCAACGGCCGGCGCCGCCGCATCGGACCAGTCCGGCAGGCTGGCGAGCCGGAACAAATGGATCGCCTGCCTCCGCTCGTCCTGCTCGGACTCGTCGAACGCCCGGTAGCCCGGGTTCAGGCTGGCGCGTACGGAAAGATCCCCGGCCTCGAGCACGTCGAGACGCCGATGCTCGTCGTCGATCCGGTCCGCGAGTCCGGCCAGGGTCGCGTTCGGTCGGGCCGCCGCGCGGCCGCCCACGATCCGCAACGCCAGCGGCAGCCCGGCGCAGCGCTGAACGATTACCGAGGCGGCGGCCGGTTCCGCGTCGACCCGCGCGGCACCGCCGGTCCGACGCAGCAGGGCGAGCGCGGCGCCGTCGGGCAGCGGCTCCAGCGAGATCCGGGCGGTCACGTCCAGGTCCAGCAGCCTCCACCGGCTGGTCACCACGGTGGTGCATCCCGCGGCACTCAGCAGCAGCGGACGCACCTGCGCGGCCGAGGCGACGTTGTCCAGCACCATCAGTACGCCCTGCGCGGCGGTCATGGTCCGCAGCAGGGTGCTCGCCTCCTCCACTGTCGGCGGAACGGTGGACGCCCCCATCGCGCGCAGGAAACGGGCCAGTACCTCCGCCGGGTCGGCCGGCGCGATCCCGGCACTCACACCGTGCAGGTCGGCGTAGAGGCAGCCGCCGGGGTGCCGCGCGGCGACCTGGTGCGAGAGGTGCAGCGCGAGCGCCGACTTGCCGACGCCGCCGGCACCCTCCACGACACACACCGCACCGTCGACGGCCATCGCGTCGAGCATCCGCCGGGTCTCGGCGGTACGGCCGACGACCACGATCGGTGGCGGCGGTAACTGGAACGGCGCGGGCCGGTTCACCGGTGTTGGTCGACGGAGGAGCAGGGGTGCGGAGTTGCCGGTCGGGCCGGTCGTCGGCGGCAGTCTCCGGGCCCCCGGCACCGGCTCGGCGACGGCGCCCGCGGCAACCGCCCCGCCGACAACGCCGGCCAGGGTGCCATCGTCCTCGCCGGTACGGCCGGCGCTGGGAATCCGGGACTGCTCCGGGCCGTCGACCGGAGGAAGCAGCCGGAGCGGGTTCTGCCCCCTACCCCGCTCGGCCGCCAGGCGCTGCCACGACGTCACCCACGGCCCCATCCGCGCGGCCGGTACGTCACACGCCCGCAGCAGCGCGACCACCAACTCCCGGCGGGGCAGCGTCGCTCGCCCGAACATGGTGGCGAGGGTGCTGGCCGGCAGGATCTCGCCGTTGGCCTGTGCCCGTCGGGCGATCGCGCGGTAGGTGAGACCCGACTGGTCACGTACCCGGCGCAGGAGTGCGACGTACTGTGCGGCGCTCGACGCGAACGTCGGGTCGACATCCGGACCGGGTGCGGTCAGGGTGCTCTGTTCGGCATCACTTCGTTCACTGTCCACTGAGACGAATTGGACCAGACGGTGGCCGGGACAGTGCCACCTTTCGGTCGGGGACGAAGGCTCACATCCCTGGTCGAAGGGCTGGACACCACCCCCGCCGGTCACCTGTGCGGTGGTCGACCCGACGTCGGAGCGCCGCCCCGGGCGTACGGCCACGGGGTGACGCTCCGACGCGACCGGCCGCCGCGAGGCGGTCAGTTCCAGTCGACGCGGTAGCCGCGGTCAGGTCGAGCCGGCACCGCGTACGGCGATCAGGTCCAGCTGATGCCACGCTTGCAGACGCCGCGCATGACCCTCTCCTCTCCTTCGGGTGAGGCGGCCCCGGATCCGCCCCGTCATCCCAGCGTCGACCGGACGGACCCTCCGGCGGAAGGTTCAGCCGCGGTCGAGGTCGTTCGAGGTTGTTCGAGCGGCGCGTCGAACGCCGCCGAGCTGTCGCTCTGGCTGGTGGTGTCGCGGTGGCCCGACGGGTGGGCGGTGGGGCCGGACCGGCTGGATCGTCGCCGGGGCCACAGCGGGACCACGGCCAGCACCGCGACCGCTCCCAGCAGGCCGCTGACCCCGATCACGGTGGTGGCGGCCCAGTGGTCGGCGGCCAGTCCGGCGAGGAGCATCGCCATGCCCTGCAGCCCGGCCAGTCCGGTGATCGCGACCCCGAAGGCCCGGCCCCGGTACTCGGCCGGCACCGCCCGTCCGAACAGGGCGTTCAGCGGAATGGCGAAGGCACTCCCGGCACCGGCCAGGACGAGCAGGCCCAGCACCGCCCACAGCGGCGGGAAGGTCCAGACGACAACCAGGACCGCGCCGGACAGTGCCGCCAGCGGCAGGATGAGACGCGGCCGGACGTCCGGTGGGCAGAACCGGGTGAAGACCACCCCGCCGACGCCCATGCCCAGTGGCGCCGCCGCCAGCAGGAGTCCGACCGTGCCCGGTCCACCGCCGTACTGGACGGCCAGTGGCGCCATCAGTCCCTCGGCGGCGTAGACGAAGGCGCTGGCGAGCCAGAGGACGAGCACGTAGGCGCGCAGCCGGTGGTCGGTGAAGATGACCCGCAGCCCGATGGCCGGGCCCAGCCCGCTGGTGTGCCCGTGCCCGTCAGGTCGGGCGGGCACCGGGCGGGGGCGTACGCCGACGATGATCAGCAGCGCGGAGACCAGGAACGTCGCCGCGTCGACCAGCAGCGCACCGCGCAGCGAGAACACCGCCACCAGGCTGCCACCGGCGGCGAAGCCGACGACCTGGACGACCTGGGCGCTGATGTTGTCGACCCCGTTCGCCACCGGGTACCGGTCACCGTCCAGCACCTCGGGCATCAGCGCCGCCCGGGCGGCCACGAACGGCGGCCGCAGCAGGTTCACCACGAACAGCAGGCCCACCAGGGTCGGCGCGGAGAGGCCGGGCAGCGCCGCGAGCGGAATGAGCAGCGCGCGGGCCAGGTCGCACCCGATCATCAGCCGACGGCGGGGGAGCCGGTCGGCCAGGCCGGACAGCAACGGTCCGCCGGTGAGCCAGGCCAGGTAGGAACTGGCGAAGGCCGCCGCCGCCAGCGACGCCGACCCGGTACCGGTGTAGACGAGGTACGCGACCGTGATGGCCGTGAGCTGGTCGCCGAGCAGGGACAACAGGTACGCCCCGAACAGGTACCGGTACTCGCGTACGGCAAACACCTGCGCGTACGTCGCGGGGTGCTCGGTCACCACTGCTCTCCCCGATCCGCTCTCCGTGATGCGTCGAAGACAGACCGTATCCATCGGTGGCGGCACCGGGTCCGGTCCCGGCGTTCGGGTCCGTTCGGACCTGTTCGCGGTCGCCCGACCCGTCCCGTGGTTGTCCGGCCGCGTCCCGCCACCGCCCGAGCGGATGTCCCGGGGACTCGGGACATCCGCGCCTTGAGTCCGGGACGGCGCCGCCTGAAAAGTGACGTCGTCCAACACGGAGATGAGGGGGATGGAGCACATGAAACGAACGCGAACGGAAGTCGGCGCCGGCCGTGGGGGCGGGATGCGCAGAGGGTTGCTGCACGGGTTGGCGACGGTGCTCGTGGCGGCCGGTGTCCTGGCCGTCGCCGCCGGACCGGCCGCGGCCGAGCCGTACTGCGACCGACCGAACCCGCCGCCGGCCTGCGGCGACCCGGGGGATCCGCCGCCGGAGCCGACCACACCGCTGCTCTCCGTCGAGGCTGTGCGGCAGACCCCGTCCTTCGACGGCGTGCGGGTCTCGGGTTGGGCGGCCGACGAGGATGCGCCGACGACGCCGCTGACCGTGAACATCACCATGGACGGGGTGCTCCGCCGGTCGCTGACGGCCAACCTGCCCTGGAGCGGCATCCCCGCCGGGTACGGGCCGTCACACGGCTTCGACGTGGTGCTCCCGACGACGGCCGCGCAACCCAGGATCTGCGTGACCGCGGTCAACGTCGGCGCCGGGATCAACAAGACGATCTGCCGGACGGCCGACCACATCGTCGACTTCGAGGCGAACGACATCCGATACGACACCGGGAACGCGGTCATCACGGGTTCGTCGCTGGACCAGCTCGACTTCCTGTCGATCCGCAACGACTCGACGGTGCAGCAGTCGACCGAGATCAGCGGCAGCAAGACGAAGTCGGAGACCATCGGCTGGTCGAGCACCTACGGTGCCAAGGTCACGCTGAAGACGACGTTCAAGACCGGTGTCCCGATCCTGTTCGAGGGCAAGGTCGAGGTCACCGTCGAGGGCTCTTACAGCTACACGCACAACGGCTCGACGCAGCGGTCCCAGACCTTCGGTTGGCGACAGCCGGTGATCGTACCGCCGCGATCCATCATCGAGGCGTCGGTGGCGGTCACCACCGGCAGGATCAGGGTGCCGTACCAGCTGACCGGTGACCATGTCTACAACAGCGGCGCACGGGTCGCGGGCACGGTCGACGGGCTGTTCACCGGTGGCAACAGTGAGCGCCTGGAGGTCAAGCTGAAGCAGTTCAACCTGGACGGCACACCCGCGCTCGCACCCGCCCCGCAGCCGAGGGCCGCGATGCTCAGGGTCGCGTAGGAAAACCGCCGACCGTCACCACCGTGCCGCCGGGGAGGCCGACCGCCTCCCCGGCAGCGCCGTTCCCAGGCGGGCCAGCGGGGACAGCGCCATCAGTACGGGGGACAGCATCATGCCGGCGGCAGTGACCAGCAGCGCCGTACGTATTCCCCAGTGTTCCGCGAGAAGGCCGCCGAGCAGCGAGCCGAGTGGCGTCAGGCCCATGCCCGCGAACGTGATCGTGGCGGCGACCCGGCCCTGCATCGGGTCCGGGGTGACGGCCTGCCGGACGGCCATGATCGAGACGTTGACCAGTTGGCCGAAGACCCCGAACACCAGGTTGATCGTGACCAGTGCGGCGATGGTGCCCACGGAGGTGCCGTGCAGAGCGGGCACCCACAGCATCACACCGTCACCGATGACCGCCGCTCCGACGAGTACCGGACCGTAGCCGAGGCGGCTCGGGAGGCGGGCGGCGAGCAGGGAACCGACGAGCGCGCCCGGCCCCGTGGCGGCGAGGACCAGGCCGATGGCGGTGCCGGACAGGTGCAGTTCCCGTGGCAGGAAGAGCAGGTACGTGGTCATCACGGCCGCGAACGACAGCTGGAACGCGGCCGACGCGAGGCACACCGTACGCAGCAGGGTGTCGCGTACGACGAAGCGCAGTCCCTCGTGGATCCGCCGCCAGACACGCTGCGGACCGCCCGGGTGCGCCGGAATCGACTCCCGATGACGGATACGGGAAATGCCCAGGAACGACACCACGAAGAACAGGGCGCTGGACGCGGCGGCGATCGGCGCCGGAAGCAGGGACATCATCGTCCCGCCGAGGGCCGGACCGCCGATCTGGGCCGCGGACCGGCTTCCCTCGATCGCGCTGTTGCCCGCCAGGAGCTGATCGCGTTTCACCAGGCGTACGAGGCAGGCCTGGTAGGCGACGTCGAAGAACACCGACAGGGCCCCGACGGTGAAGACGACCGCCAGCAGCGCCGGCAGGCCGAGACCGCCCACGAGGGCGAGCACGGCGGCTCCACCCAGCGTCAGGGCTCGGCCGAGGTCCGCCAGCACCATGACGGTACGGGTCCGCCACCTGTCGACCCACACGCCGACGAACAGCGCGAGCAGCAGTTGCGGAGTCTGCCCGACCGCGCGCAGGACGCCCAGTTGGTCCGCGCCCACGTCGAGTGTCAGTACGGCGATCAGCGGCAGGATCACCAGGCTTGCGTGCTCACCCAGTTGCGAGGCTGTCTGGCCCAGCCAGAGCCGGCGGAAGTCGGCGTTGCGCCACAGACCGGGAGCAACGGATCGATCATGAACGGTGGAGCGGCCGTACGGCACGAGGACCCCTTGGATCGCCGCGGACAGGGCGCACCGACCGCCGTACGACAGAAGACGTACCGACGGTGCGGGCGGAGGGCTCGCTGTGCCGCGCGATCAGAGGCAGCACGCGATGACAGGCCGATTACGGCCCAGGACGTCAACGCGCGCTCGGACGACCGGGCATGTCTCAGCTCCTCCTGGGGTCACTCGCCGCCCCAGACTAGCCAGAGCCGGTCCAGCCGGAAAGGCAAATAGCGCCGCCCCCCGGAGACGTGTACGCCCAGTCCGTACGCTGCCTGGACATCGCCGAACACGCACTGCGCGAGGCCGGTGCGACGTTGGCGGACGTCATCAGGACCAGGGTGATGCTCGTTGACATCGCCCGTTGGCGAGAGGCGGCCCGCGCCCATGGGGAACGATTCTCCCGGTTACGACCGGCGTGCACCTTCGTGGAGGTGTCGCGCTTCATCGACCCGGAGTGGTTGGTGGAGTTCGAGGTCGACGCCGTCGTGGGAACCGACCGGTGAGGCGTCGGGCCCGGCCGATCACTGATGGATCGACCGGGCCCGACGGTTGGAGCGGATCAGACGAGGTCGAACCGGTCGAGTTCCATGACCTTGGTCCAGGCCGCGACGAAGTCGCCCACGAACTTGTCCCGGGCGTCCTGGCTCGCGTAGACCTCCGCGAGGGCACGCAGTTGCGAGTTGGAGCCGAAGATGAGGTCGACCGCGGTGGCGGTCCACTTCACCTCATCGGTGCCCAGGTCGCGGATCTCGTACACGTGCTCGGACTCCGACGCCTTCCACCGGGTGCCCGGGGAGAGCAGGTTGGCGAAGAAGTCGTTGGTGAGCACGCCGGGCCGGTCGGTGAGAACGCCGTGCTGGGCGCCGCCGACGTTGGCCCCCAGGGAGCGCAGGCCGCCGATGAGGACGGTCATCTCGGGCGCGGTCAGGTTGAGCATGTAGGCGCGGTCGACGAGCAGCACCTCCGGCTGGGTCTTCTCGCCGGGACGCAGGTAGTTGCGGAACGCGTCCGCGCGCGGCTCCAGGACCCGGAAGGACTCGACGTCGGTCTGCTCCTGGGTGGCGTCGGTGCGGCCGGCGCGGAACGGCACGGTCACCTCGACACCGGCGTCGCGCGCCGCCTTCTCGACGGCGGCCGAGCCGGCCAGCACGATCAGGTCGGCGAGCGAGATCTTCGCGCCGCCGGCCTCGTTGAACTCCCGCTGGATGCCCTCGAGGGTGTCCAGGACCGTCGCGAGCTGCTCCGGCTGGTTCACCTCCCAGCTGCGCTGGGGCTCGAGACGGAGCCGGGCGCCGTTCGCGCCGCCGCGCTTGTCGGTGGAGCGGTAGCTCGCGGCGGAGGCCCAGGCGGTCGAGACGAGCTGGGCGGTCGTGAGGCCGGACTCCAGGACCTTCGCCTTGAGGGCGGCAACGTCGGCGTCGCCCACCAGCGCGTCGGCGACGGCCGGTACCGGGTCCTGCCACAGCTGGGGCTCGGCGACCCACGGACCCAGGAAGCGGCTGACCGGGCCCATGTCACGGTGCAGCAGCTTGTACCAGGCCTTGGCGAAGGCCAACGCGAACTCGTCGGGGTTCTCCAGGAACCGGCGCGAGATCTTCTCGTACGTCGGGTCGAAGCGCAGCGACAGGTCGGTCGTGAGCATCGTCGGCAGGTGCTTCTTCGACGGGTCGTAGGCGTCCGGGATGATCGCCTCGGCGTCCTTGGCGACCCACTGCTTGGCGCCGCCGGGGCTCGTGGCGAGCTCCCACTCGTAGCCGAAGAGGATCTCGAAGAAGCGGTTGCTCCACTGCGTCGGCCGGTCGGTCCACGTCACCTCGAGGCCGCTGGTGATCGTGTCGGCACCCTTGCCACTGGCGTGGGTGCTGAGCCAGCCCAGGCCCTGAGCCTCCAGCGGGGCCCCCTCGGGCTCCGCGGCGACGTGGCCGTCGGCGACACCGGCACCGTGGGTCTTGCCGAAGGTGTGGCCGCCGGCGATGAGGGCGACGGTCTCCTCGTCGTTCATCGCCATCCGGCCGAAGGTCTCACGGATGAAGTGCGCCGCCGCCCGGAAGTCCCCGCTGCCGCGAGGCCCCTCGGGGTTGACGTAGATGAGTCCCATCTCCGTCGCGCCGACGCCCTCCGACATCTCCGCCTCGGAGACGTAGCGCTCGTCGCCGAGCCAGGCGTCCTCCGGGCCCCAGAAGATCTCCTCGGGCTCCCACACGTCGACGCGGCCGAAGCCGAAGCCGAAGGTCTTGAACCCCATCGACTCCAGGGCGACGTTGCCGGCGAGCACGAGCAGGTCGGCCCAGGAGATCTTCTGGCCGTACTTCTGCTTCACCGGCCACAGCAGCCGGCGGGCCTTGTCGAGGTTGGCGTTGTCCGGCCAGCTGTTGAGCGGGGCGAAACGCTGACCGCCGTCGCCGGCACCGCCGCGACCGTCCTGGATCCGGTACGTGCCGGCGGCGTGCCAGCTCATCCGGATCATGAGGCCGCCGTAGTGGCCGAAGTCGGCCGGCCACCAGTCCTGCGAGGTGGTGAGCACCTCGGTGATGTCCTGCTTGAGGGCCTCGACGTCGAGCTTCTCGAATTCCTTGGCGTAGCTGAAGTTCTGTCCCAGCGGGTTGCCCTTGGACGAGTGGGCGTGCAACACCGAGAGGTCCAGCTGGTTGGGCCACCAGTCCCGGTTGGTGCGCGGGCGACCGCCGGTCTTCGGGGTCGGCGAGTCGATCGCCGGGTTCTCGCTCTCGCTGCCGGTCGCGGTCACGGAGTCGTGCGCGACCGGGCAGCCGGCCGCTGACGTCTGGTCCACGCCCTGCGCGCTGGAGGGACCATTGTCCTGGGTGTCGCTCATGTGCTTCCTTCCGAGCTGGCGGATCACTGGGCCGTGCGTTTGGTCGCGCAGTCGGGACAGGTGCCCCAATAGACGACCTCCGCCTCGTCGACCACAAAACCGTGGTCGTCCGAGGCGGTGAGACAGGGGGAGTGGCCGACGGCGCACTCGACGTCGGCGATCGCTCCGCAGGAGCGGCACACGACGTGGTGGTGGTTGTCCGCGACCCGGGACTCGTAACGGGCGGTCGCACCGGCGGGCTGGATGCGGCGTACCAGTCCGGCGTCGGTGAGGGCGCGCAGGACGTCGTATATCGCCTGGTGGGAGACAGTGGGTTGGTCCGCCCGTACCAGCGCGATCATCGTGTCTGTGTCGACGTGCGGATGGTCGCGCAGCGCTGCGAGCACCGCCAACCGGGGCCGGGTCACGCGCAACGAGGCCGCCCGCAACTGCGCCTCGAAGTCGGACGTCACCCGATCAACATAGCCCACTGATCTGGAACGGATCAAGTTTGGCTCCGGCTCGAGTCCGTACGTTCCGGTGGCGCCGCGTGGGGAAGCGGCCTCTGTGATCGGGCTCACGTCCGGTCCGCCCCGCAAAGAAAGGTCGGCGTCACCCGACCGGGTTCCGATGCAACGTTCTCGGATCTCCGAAGAAGTCTCCGGTATTAGCGTGAGTCTGCGCGCCAACGGGAGGGCAAACGGTCCCTTGGTCGAGTGGTCGCGTAACCCGATCGAGAGGATACGGACCATGCATGACCTTTCTCGTCGCGAATTGCTCAAGGCGACTGCGGCCGTCGGTGCCGGGGCGGTTGTCCTTCCGGGCATCATCGTCGGAAGCACTCCGGCCATTGCGGACGACGGCCCGGGATGGTCAACCGGTCCGGAAACCCCGTCGGCGACGCTGACCGGTCGCATCGTTCGTCCCCAGGACCCCGGGTACGCGAATGCCAGCCTCGGATGGGACGAACTCTTCGTACGTTATCCGCTGGTCATCGTCTTCGCCCAGGAGACCCGGGACGTGGTCAACGCCCTCGCGTGGGCGCGGCAGAACGACGTCGCGCTGCGGGTGCGCAGCGGCCGTCACAGCCTCGAGGGCTGGTCGAACGTCGACAACGGCATCGTGATCGACGTCAGCGAGCTGAAGTGGGCCCGGATCGACGCCGCCGCCGGAACCGCGACGGTCGGCGCCGGGCTCAACCAGTTGGAGGCGGTCACCACGCTCGGGCAGCAGGACCTCGCGGTGACGACCGGTACGGAGGGAACCGTGGGCCTGTCCGGCGCCACCCTCGGCGGTGGCTTCGGCTTTCTCACCCGCTACCTCGGCATGGCCTGTGACAACCTGATCGGGGCGGAGATTGTCGTCGCGTCGGGTGCCGACGGCGCCAGGGCGATCGAGGTGGACCTGAAGAACCACCCGGACCTGCTCTGGGCCCTGCGCGGAGCGGGAAACGGCAACTTCGGAATCGTCACGTCGCTCACCTACAGGGTGACTCCGCTCAGGAGTGTCGCCTACCTGCAGGCGACCTGGGAGGGCCTCGACGACCTGCACGGGGTCTTCGACACCTGGCAGCGGACCGCGCCGTTCGCCGACAACCGGCTCGGCACCCAGCTCGAGATCCACAAATCCCAGATCCTGCTGTTCGGGGTGCTCGCGGAGGGGTCGGAGGCGGAGGCGAGGGAACTGCTGGAACCGCTTCTCTCGATCGGCAACCCGGAGGTCACGGTGCAGATCGGGGGCTGGGGCGACACGTACGCCGGATTCCAGATCCCGACCGAGGACGAGCCCGCGAACTGGAAGTTCTTCTCCCAGTTCACCAGCGAGCCGTTCCCGGAGGAGGCGATCGGCGTGATCCGTTCGTTCATGGAGAACGCCCCCTCCGAGGACAGCAACTTCTTCACCCAGGCCTTCGGTACGGGTGCCCAGACGAGCGAGCCGCCCGGCGGCACGGCGTTCCCGCACCGCGACGCGCTCTTCTATTCCGAGCCGGGCGCCGGTTGGGGCACTCGCGGCGAGCCGGACAGCGGCGACGCCGTCACCCCGATCGCCCAGGCGTGGATCGCCGAGTTCAGCCAGGCACTGCGGCCCTACGTGAACGGCGCCTACGTCAACGTGCCGAACATCGGGATGGCGGAATGGGAAACCGCGTACTGGAAATGCAATTTCGACCGGCTGCGGAAAATCAAGGCCAGGTACGACCCCCACAACGTCTTCCAGTACGAGCAGAGCATCCCACCCGCGTCATGCTGACCCACGGTTCGTCGGTTCCGTACCCGGCCAGGTCCACTCCGCCACCCGAGGGTCGTCCTCGCCGTACCGGCGGGTGTGGTCCCGGCACCGCTGCCGGGCGTCGACCATCGCCTGGCGCAGGTGGGCGGCCCTGGCGCCGAGGCCGGGAACCCGGTCGATCACGTCGATGACGAGGTGGAAGCGGTCGAGGTCGTTGAGCATGACCATGTCGAACGGGGTGGTGGTGGTCCCCTCCTCCTTGTAACCCCGTACGTGCAGGTTGGCGTGGTTCGTACGGCGGTAGGTGAGCCGGTGGATCAGCCAGGGGTAGCCGTGATAGGCGAAGATGACCGGCTTGTTCCGGGTGAAGATGGTGTCGAACTCGGAGTCCGGCAACCCGTGCGGGTGTTCGCTCTCGGGTTGCAGCCGCATCAGGTCGACCACGTTGACCACCCGTACCTTCAGCTCGGGCAGATGCCGGCGCAGGAGATCCGTCGCGGCCAGGGTCTCCAGGGTCGGTACGTCCCCGGCGCAGGCCAGCACCACGTCGGGTTCGGTCCCCTCGTCACTGCTGGCCCAGTCCCAGATCCCGATTCCCCGTTGGCAGTGCAACACCGCCTGTTCCATGGTGAGCCAGCTCGGTCCCGGCTGTTTGCCGGCGATCACCACGTTGATGTAGTGCCGGCTGCGCAGGCAGTGGTCCATGGTGGACAGCAGGGTGTTGGCGTCCGGTGGTAGGTAGACCCGGACGACCTCTGCCTTCTTGTTCACCACGTGGTCGATGAAGCCGGGGTCCTGGTGGGAGAAGCCGTTGTGGTCCTGGCGCCAGACGTGGCTGGACAGGAGGTAGTTGAGTGAGGCGATGGGGCGTCGCCAGGGGATGTCGCGGGTGACCTTCAGCCATTTCGCGTGCTGGTTGACCATGGAGTCGACCACGTGGATGAAGGCCTCGTAGCTGGTGAAGATGCCGTGCCGTCCGGTGAGTAGGTAACCCTCCAGCCAGCCCTGGCACAGGTGCTCGGAGAGCACCTCCATGACCCGGCCGTCCGGCGAGAGGTGGTCGTCCCCGGTGTGACGGGCGGCGGTGAACGCCCGGTCGGTCACCTCGAACGCGGCGCCGAGCCGGTTCGAGGCCACCTCGTCGGGTCCGAGCAGCCGGAACCGGTCCGGGTTCGCGGTGATCACGTCACGTACCCAGGTGCCGAGCACCCGCGCCGCCTCGCTGACCGGCTGTCCGGGCCGGGTCACCGGTACGGCGTACTCGCGGAAGTCGGGCAGCACCAGGTCCCGCAGCAGCTCGCCGCCGTTGGCGTGCGGGTTCGCGCTCATCCGTCGGGTCCCGGTCGGTGCCAGCGCCCGCAGTTCCGCCACCGGCGCACCCGCGGCGTCGAACAGCTCCTCCGGCCGGTAGCCGCGCAGCCACCGCTCCAGTTGGGCCAGGCGCTCCGGGTTCTCCCGGGTCCCCGACAGCGGCACCTGGTGGGCCCGGAAGGTCCCCTCGACCGCGACCCCGTCGACCTCCCGCGGACCGGTCCAGCCCTTCGGCGTACGCAGGACGATCATCGGCCAGCGCGGACGGTCGCCGTCGCCGGTGGTACGGGCGTGCGCCTGGATCGCCTGGATCTCGTCGAGCGCACGGTCCATCGCCGCCGCGAGCAGTTGGTGCACCCGTACCGGATCGTCGCCGGTCACGACGTGCGGCTCGTAGCCGAACCCGCGCATCATCGACACGAGATCGCTCTCGGGGATCCGGTCGAGCACCGTCGGGTTCGCGATCTTCCAGCCGTTGAGGTGCAGGATCGGCAGCACCGCCCCGTCCCGGGCCGGGTTGAGGAAGACGTTAGACAGCCAGCTCGCGGCGAGCGGACCGGTCTCGGCCTCACCGTCACCGACGACGCAGAAGACCACCAGGTCGGGGTTGTCGAAGGCGGCGCCGTACGCGTGCATCAGCGAGTAACCCAGCTCGCCGCCCTCGTGGATCGACCCGGGGACCTCCGGTGCGACGTGGCTGGGGATGCCGCCGGGGAACGAGAACTGGCGGAACAACCGGGCCATGCCGGCCTCGTCGCGGCTCACCGAGGGATACCGCTCGCTGTACGTTCCCTCCAGCCAGGTGTTCGCCACCAGCGCCGGTCCGCCGTGACCCGGTCCGGTGACGTAGATGGCGTCCAGGTCCCGGTTGACGATCTGCCGGTTGGCGTGCGCGTAGATCAGGCTCAGTCCGGGGCTGGTGCCCCAGTGACCGAGCAACCGTGGCTTGATGTGCTCGGCCCGCAGCGGCTCGCGCAGCAGCGGGTTGTCCATCAGGTAGATCTGCCCCACCGTCAGGTAGTTCGCCGCCCGCCAGTACGCGTCCAGCAGGCGCAGTTCGTCTTCGGTCAGCGGACCCCGTACCGCCGGTTCGGTCAAGGTGCTCATGCTGGCACGTCTCCCATCATGCGATGCCGCGGACCGATCGGCGACACGGTGTCGTCGTAGTCGTAACCCAGCTCGTTGGCCAGCTCGACCACCCCGCTGACCTGGGCGGCGAGCTGTCCGGCGATGTCCACGGAGGTACGGCGGTCCAACTGGCCCACCATCCGTACGACACCGTCGTCCACCGTCACGCGTACCACCCCCTCCCGTACGGCGAGGACCCGTTGCAGGACCTCCCGTACGACGTCGCGCCGGATGTCGGCGTCCGGGCGCAGGTGCACCCGCAACAGGTCGCCCCGGGTCACGATGCCGACCAACCGGCCCAGGTCGTCGACCACCGGGAGCCGCTTGACGTGCTCGCGGTCCATCAGCTTCGCCGCCGCGGCCACCGGTGTCCGGGCGTACGTGGTGATCGCGGGTGCCGTCATCAGCTCGGTGGCGACGGCACCGTCGGCCTTCACCCGGGCGTCACGGCGTCGGCGGCTCTCGAACAGCCGCCGCTCGTGCGGTTCGCCGACCAGCTCGACCTTGTGGAGCAGGTCGGCCTGCGAGACCACCCCGACCACCCGGTCGAAGTCGTCCACCACCGGCACGGCACTGACGTGCCGGCCGGTCACCACGTCGATGATCTCCCGGTACGGGGTCTGCGCCCCGACCGTCGCGACGTCCGTCGTCATCACGTCGCCCACCTGCCATGCCCTCATCGTGGATCTCCTTCCTGCGCTCACCGTACGAGCGCAGGGGCCCACGCCATCAGGGCCGAAGGACCGGTGCGGTAGGGACCTGAGGCACGACGCGTCCCGCGGTCGACCACTTCTCCTCGGCCCGGTTCACCGCTCATGCGGCGACTGCCGGGTGCCGGGCGCGATCACCTCCGGGTCAACACCACCTTGAGGGCGCCACTTTGTCCCGGCCGGGAGAACTCGTCGTACGCGTGCATGATCTCGTCCAGCGCGAACCGGTGGGTGACCAGGCCGCCGACGTCGAACTGCCCGCCGGCGAGCATCCCGAGCAGCACCGGGATGGTGTTGGTGTCGACCAGCCCGGTGGTGATGGTGACATCGCGCGCCCAGAGTTGTTCCAGGTGCAGGGTGGCCGGCGCGCCGTGCACGCCGATGTTGGCGACCCGGCCCACCGGCCGTACCAGGGTGGTGCAGAGTTCGAACGCCTCGGGCACCCCGACCGCCTCCATGACCACGTCGGCGCCGAGTCCGCCGGTCACGGACCGCACCACCTCATGCGGATCCTCGTCGGGGGCCACCGTGATGTCCGCACCGAACTGCCGGGCGGCCCGCAGTCGGCCTTCGGCCTTGTCGACGGCGATGATGTGCGCGGGGGAGTAGAGGCGGGCGGTCAGGATGGCGGCGAGCCCGATCGGGCCCATTCCCACGATCACCACGGTGTCGCCCGGCCGGACCTGCCCGTTGAGCACGCCGACCTCGTACGCGGTCGGCAGGATGTCCGCGAGCAGGACGGCAGCCTCGTCGGTGACGGTCTCCGGCAGCGGGTACGTGGACAGGTCGGCGAACGGGATTCGGGCGTACTCCGCCTGTACGCCGTCGACGAGGTGGCCCAGCAGCCAGCCGCCCCCGCCGGTGCACTGGCCGTAGCTGCCGGAGCGGCAGTAGCGGCAGCGGCCGCAGGCGGAGATGCACGAGGCGAGTACCCGGTCGCCGGGACGTACCGTGGTGACGGCGGCGCCGACCTCCATCACCGTGCCCACCGCCTCGTGACCGAGGATCCGCCCTGGCCCTACCTCCGGGACGTCGCCACCGAGGATGTGCAGGTCGGTCCCGCAGATGGTGACCGTGTCGACCCGGATGACCGCGTCGGTGGGTTCGGCGACCTGTGGGTCGGGGGCCGACGTCCACTCGTGCTTTCCCGGGCCGCCGTACCTGAGCGCCTTCATGTGTGCCTCCCTCGGCCCCGCTGCTGTTGGCGGTCAGGTGAGGGTGAAGTTGACCGTCGAGGTCTGCCCGACCGTCACCGTGGCCGGCTGCGGTGCCGACCGGCCCCTGACCGAGGTGCCCCCGGTCCGGATGTGGAACTCGTAACGGCCCGGCTCCAGGCTCCACTGGAAGACGCCCTTGGCGTCGGTGGTGACGACCAGTTCGGGGACTGGTTTAGCCGGATTGTCCGCCGATCTCACCTCGACTCCCACGCCGGGCACGGGTGCGCCGTCGGGGCGGATGACGGTGCCGGTGACCATGCCCCGGTCGGCCGCCCGGCTGGGATCGGCCGGTGGATGGGTCGCGGAGACCGGGGCGTCGCCGCCGGGTCCACCGGGCAGGCCGGGGGAGGTGGACGAGGGCTGGCCGCAGGCCGGCAGCACGCCGACGGCGACGGCGACGAGCATCGAGACGAGTACGCGACCACGGATTGTCCGCATTACTGGCTCCTTGTGACGATCTGGGCAATCTGGTGTTCACCCGGTTGCCCCCAACTTCGTCATCAATACCGACAGTAAGGCAATGGACACGGTCCGACGTGAGAACGGGCGGGCCGATCGCGCGGCGATCCGGCCTATCGAGCTTGCCGACGGGTTCTGGCGTGCGCTACTGCTTCAGATCCGTCGATGACGAGCGGTCAGGGGCACCCTTGCCCTCCTGCTCGGACGACAGCGCGAGGAGGACAACCAGGTGTTGCCGTTCAGGACGTTGGTGACGGCGCGTAGTGGTCGGCAAGGTTGGTGGCGAGGGCGCGGAGGTGAGCCCTGGCTTCGGCGGGGCCGTGCACCGTGATGGCGTTCCCGAACGGCAGCAATGCTCGCACGTCCTCCAGCTGCAGGAAGCGAATTGTCACCTTGTAGCCGGTGGCGGATTCTTCATCGTCGTCCCGGACGAGTCGTAGGCCGAAAATCCGTTGCGCTCGCTCGATCTGGGTCTGGTCGATGGTGGCGCTGACCTCTATCGCGTGGTTGTGTGCCCACTGATCAATGAGCGCTGCAGCGACGGTGACCAGGGTTTGGTTCTCGCGGAGCCGTCGTGGCTGGTCGACTTCTTTCCACGTGGTGATCCGTTCGAGTCGGTACATCCGTGGCACTCGGGCACAGTCGGCAACGAGGTACCAGATGCCGGCCTTGGCGAGCAGCCCGTAGGGATCCACGACCAGGTCGCGTGGGCACGACTCGCGTGGGCTGTCGTACCCAATCCGTAGCTGGCGACCTCGCCGCACCGCGCCGATCAGCGAAGCCGGAGTCGGGCCGGAAGCTCGTGTCCGGTGCCAGGGACGGCTGTCCACGTGCACGACGTCGGTGAGCGGCAGGAGCTCATCAACTCGACGTGACTGTGTCGCGGCGAGCTTGGCGAGCGCGCGTCGGCTTTCGGCCGACGCGTCGAGCTCCGCGCGTTGCCGCTCATCCAGCCCGATGAGCGAGAGATGATCACGCTCGCCGGGCGTGAGTCGCGTGAGGTCGAGCCCGGACCCGGGCAGCATGGTCACGCCGCCGAGGCGGCCCCGGTGTGCGGTCACCGGCAGACCGGCGTCGCGGAGCCAGTTCAGGTCCCGGGTGATGGTTCGGAGGGAAACCCCGAGCGCCGAGGCAAGTTCCTGGGTGGTCGCGCCATCCCTCGATTCGAGCAGCAGCATGAGGGCGAAGAAGCGGTCCGGGGTCACCGACCAAGTTTCTCAACAAATTGCGACATGATGCGGCGCATATTCCGGCCAGGCTGGTGGATGCGTACCTACGACCAGCGAGAAGGAACAACCATGACCACATCTGTCGTGTCCATCGTCTACGTGAACGACGCGCCCGCCGCAGCTCGTTTCTACGGCGACCTCCTCGGCATCAGCCCTTCGTTGGAGACTTCGGGATACATCACCTTCGACCTCGGGCCAGGCGCTGAGCTCGCTGTGTGGTCCGGCCAGTTCGAGGATCTGTCGCCGAACGTCCCGCGTACCAGTGAGGTTTGCCTGGCCATCGGCGGTGGACGACCCGACGAGATCAACGCGATCTTCAAGGAGTGGCAGTCCAAGGGCGTCACGATCCTGCACGAGCCTCACGATGCGGGGTTCGGGCCGACCTTCCTCGCCGCCGATCCTGACGGGAACCGCATCCGGGTCGCACCGAAGGACTGAGAGGCCACAATCCGGCAGGCGCGCACATCAGGTGTCGGTCCGTCAGAACCAGGCATGACTGAGGCAACCACGGGCTGGCCGCTGATCGACAGCCCCGACCAGCTCACCGGGATGCTGGCGGACCGGCACTACCTGGCGGGCGAAGGGCTGGCCGCGGCGGCCTTCCTGGCGCTGCGGATGGGGCGGCCCCTGTTCCTCGAGGGCGACCCCGGTGTCGGGAAGACGGACTTCGCCCGCAAGATCGCCGAGGCGCTCGACGCCCGGTGCATCCGCCTCCAGTGCCACGCCGGCCTCGACGTCTCACAGGCCCTCTACGACTGGAACTTCCCGCGGCAGATCCTCGCGCTGCGGGTGGCCGGCGAGGCGCAACCCGGAACCGGCGACCGCGCGGAGCAGTTGCGAGGGCTGTACACCGAGGAGTTCCTCCAGCGCAGGCCGATCCTGCAGGCGCTCGAGGGCGGGCGCACCGTACTGCTGATCGACGAGATCGACCGGGCCGACGACGAGTTCGAGGCGCTGCTGCTGCAGGTGCTGGAGGACTACACCGTCGGCATTCCCGAACTCGACGACGTACGGGCGCCGTTCCCGCCGCTGGTGATCCTCACCTCGAACCGGACCCGCGAGGTGCACGACGCGCTCAAACGTCGCTGCCTCTACCACTGGATCGCGCACCCGGAGCCGGAGCTGGAGGAGCGGATCCTGCGAGAGCGGGTCCCGAAGCTGGAGCAGGTACTCGCCCGGCAGATCGCGACCGGCATGCAGCGGGTACGGTCCGCCAAGAACGTCACCAAGCCACCCGGGGTGGCCGAATCCATCGACTTCGCCGCCGCGCTGACCACGTACGGCGCCGCCGCGCTCACCCCGGCGACAGTGGACGCCGCGGTGAGCACGGTGGTCAAACACCACGAGGATCTCGAGGTGGTACGCCAGTTGTTGCTGGTGCCGCACCAGCGGGAGGCGGCGTGAGGGACCTCCTCGCGTTCGTCGCCGAGTTGCGGGCGGCAGGGCTGGCGGTCGGCACGGACCGGATCGTCCTCGCCGCGCAGGCACTGGCGAGCCTGCCCGGTGACCCGTACCGGTCGCTGCGGGTCACCCTCTGCACCCACGCCGGAGACCTGTCGATCTTCGACGCGGTGTGGGCGTCACGGTCCGCCGCCGAGGTCGACCCGGACGGGGTGGCGGTCGGGTCGGTCGAACCCGGCGCAGACACCGCACCCGCCGGCGCCGAGACCGAGCCGGCCCCCGCCGGGCAGGTGCCCGACGCGGGCAATCTCGACGACCTGACCCGGCGCGACGTCCGCCGCCTGACCCCCGCCGAACGCGACGAGATCCAGCGGCTCATCGCGGTGCTGGCACCGGCCGCGCCCCACCGGCCCGCGATGCGCCGGGTGCCGGCCAGAACCGGTCGGATCGACGCGCCCGCCATGGTGCGGCTGATGCTGCGCAGCGGCGGCGAACCGAGCCGCATCCCGCGCGGTCGCCGGGCCCGGCGGCCACGACGGCTGCTCCTGCTCATCGACGTCAGCGGCTCCATGCGGGCGTACGGCGACGTGATGCTGCGCTTCGCCCACGCCGCCGTCGCGGTCCGACCGGCCACCACCGAGGTCTTCACGGTCGGCACCCGGTGGACCAGGCTCACGGCCGAGCTGCGGATCCGTGACGCGGACGCGGCGATGCGGGCGGTCGCCGAGGTGGAGACCGACTGGGGACGCGGCACCCGGCTCGGACCGGCGCTGCGGGATTTCCTGCGGGGATGGGGCGGCCGAACCGCGGTGCGTTCGGCGGTCGTCGTGGTCAGCTCCGACGGGGCGGAGTACGGCAACATGGCCGTCCTGCCCCAGCAGGTGGCCCGGCTGGCGCGACTCGGTCACGTCGTCGTATGGGTGAACCCGGCCCTCGGCGCAACCGGCTACCGGACGGTCAACCCCGCGCTCGTCAACAGCCTGCGGCACGTCACGGCGCACGTGCCCGGGCACAGCTTCGACGCCCTGAGCGACCTTGCGGAGGTGATCGCGCGATGACCGACGACCTGGCGGCCTCGGTGCGGCGTGCCCTGGCCCGCGACGACCTGCTGATGCTGGCCGCGGACGCGGACCAGGCGGTCGGCATCGTGCGCCAGCGGGAGGCGCTGTCGAAGCTCACCAGGGACGAGAAGAGTCTCTTCTCGATCGCCCTCGAGCACTACCTGACCATCGCGGGGAGCGACGAGGGCTGGGCGACGAAGGCCCGGGCCTGGAAGCACGCCGGGGTGATCGTCCGCTTCTGCAGGCTGGTCGGTATCCCCGTGCAGATGCCGGAAGGCACGTCGTACACGACCGGGGAGATGCACGCCGGGTCGTTGCGCGAGCTGGGTGACGTACGGGCGGACGGCTACCCGGACCAGCCGGTGCGCGACCTCACCCTGCACGCGTTCCACCGTCACGAGATGGCTCGCGACCTGCGTCTCACCGGCCGGTTCGACGAGGCCCTGGGCCTGGCGCAGGTGAGCCCGGACGCGTTGAACGCGGCAGGGGCGGATCCTCACATGGCGCACCTGATGTACGAGACCGGCGCGGTCTACATCCTGCGCGGGCAGGCTGCCCAGGTCGAGGACGTCATGGCGGAGATGGCGTCGTTCTGGTCGAGCCGGGAGGGTGTCCCGACGCGGTACCGGGCGGACCTCGTCGGCGCGGTGGCGTACTGGGCGACCGGCGACGCACGGGCGGAGGCCGGCCTCAGGTCCGCACTGAACCGGGTGCGAGCAATGCAGGACGCGGAGCAGGGTATCGGCGACCTGTCGGTCACGCTCGCCATGGCGGAGTACCTCGCGGAGCGCGACGGATCGGACGAGGACCGTGCCGAAGCGGTGGAGCTCGGGCGGCACGCGTTGCGGATCGCCGACGATGTCCGGGGCAGGTGGCGGGTGATCGCCCGGTCCCGGGCCCCGCTGGCCGTCGTCTTCCAGCGCGTCTACGGCGACATCGCCCTGCTCGCGGCACGGCTGGGTCCGGAGGCGGCCGAGCTGGGGCTGCGGGTCGCACTGTCGGCGAAGCAGACCGGGTTCGCCGCCCGGATCCGGACCGGACGCGCGCTGATGAGCCCCCGGGTCGAGGGCATCATCAACGACATCGTCGACGCGGAGGACGGACCGCGTCTCGGCATCGACGGTACGACCGGCAAGTCGCTCGACACACTGCGCTTCGAGCTGGAGCAGGCGGTGTCACCGATGCTCGCCGACACCGTCCTGCCGCCGCCGGCCGACCTCGGCACGCTGACCAGGGTGATCGGCGACCGGTACGCGCTGGACTACCTGGAGCTGACCGACAGTCTCGCCGAGGCGCCGAACCTGTTCCGGACCCTCATCCGGCCGGGCGGGCGGATCGCCTTCGAGCGGTTCGAGCCCGACCCGTTCCACGCCGCCTTCTTCCACCACGCCCGCCGGTACAGGAACCTGGCGATGCTGCTCAACCGCGTACTCGACCACGAGGCCGACCTCGACCGCGACCTGACGTCCACGGCGACGGCACAGGGCGCCGCACTCGACCTCGCCGAGTTCGACTGGGGAGTGCTCGCCCGCAGCGTCCTGCCCGGGTCGCTGCTGGCGGACCTCGCTGCGGACGGGCCGCCGATCAAGCTGCTGATCTCGGCGCACTCCTGGCTCAGCCTGGTCCCCTGGCCGGCGCTCGACGTGTGCCCCGACGACCGCCGGGTGCGGCTCGTCGAGCGGGCGGTCATCACCCAGACCCCGGCGTTCACGTGCCTGCAGCACCCGGCGCCGCCACTGGTCACCGGAGAGGCGCTGATCCGGCTCGTGGGCCGGGACGAGGAGGGCGTCGACGTCCGCGCCGAACGGCTCGCGTGGGGGCTGCCCGGCAGCACCGACGGGGTACGGCTCAGCGAGTGCACCATCGAGTCCGAACGGGAACCGGTGCGCCGGGACGGCCGTCTTGCCGACGCCCTGCGCGACCAGGGCCGGTGGGGGTTCGTACACATCGCCTCGCACGGCGCCGGTGAGGGGCTGGCGCAGTACCTCAACATCCCGGGCGAGTCGCTGTCCTTCGGGCGCGCGCTCGGCCTCAAGTGGCCCGGCTCGGTGCTCATGGCCTCGTGCCACGTCGGGCAGGTCATCAACGTCACCGAGGCGGAGCCGATCACCCTGGTCATGGCATTGCTCAACGGCGGGGCCCGCTGCGTCGTCGCCGGCATCGACTCGGTCCACGACGAGGGAACCGGCAGGGCGGCGAGCCACATCGTACGCGCGATCCGGGAGCGACCGGTGTCGCTCGACTTCGCGTTGCACGACGCCCAACTCGCCGCCGTCAAGAACGGTGCGCCGGAGCCGGAATGGGCCCTACTCGGTGCCTATACGCAGTGACGGCCCGACTTCGGCCACGCGCAGTGCGGCCTCGACCCGGGGCTGCCGGCCGCTCTGGTTGGCGTAGCGGCCGAGCCGGTACCACCGGCGCCGCCACGCGTAGTAGGCCGGGCCGTCGCCGGTCAGCGACCGGAGCGCGACCACGGACCGGTTGAACAGCGGAAACGTGGCGGCGGCGATGATGTTGCCGTGGTTGGGACCGCCGCCGCTCGCCTCGGTCGACAGCCAGGTCGACAGGCCGGTCACCGCCTCGTCGTCGAGCGGGTCCGGCTTGAGACAGGCATCGAACGGGTCCGGTGAGGGCAGCGAGTGGCCGGGGACGAGCAGCGCCAGGTTGAGCCGCAGTTGCACGAGCGCCCGCTTGTGGTCGTGCTTCATCGGCATCGGTTCGTCGTCGGCGTTGCGTACCGGCTCCTGGATCGCGTCGTACGCGCGGGTGAACTGCTCGATCAGCAGGGCGCGTTCCTGCTTCCAGGTGGCGGTCCCGGTCGGGGTGCGCCCCAGGTGCTCCATCGCCGGGGACAGCGCCAGGGCGAGCAGCGCCGCGCGGGCCGTCATGATGCCGGGGTTGCGGTACCCGGTCACCAACGCCAGGCGCTTGGCGGTGACGACGTGCACGAGGGTGTGGGTGTCCTTGATGCGCCGCGCGGTGTCCAGGGCGCGCCGGCCGATCTCGACCGCCTCGGACAGGTCGCGGTACATGCGCTGGACCCACCGTTCCTCGCTGTCGGTGTCCGCGCCGGGGAACTGCTCGCTCCAGAGACAGATGATCCGCTCCGCCGTACGGCACGCGGTGCCGGTCTCGGCCAGTGCCAGCTGCAACAGCACCTCGTCGAGGGCCAGGAGGAAGTCCTCGCGGTCGGCCCTGCCGAGGTGCGAGTCGTAGTAGCTGCGGTACCTGGCCCGCGCCTCCTGGTGCACGATGTACGCGGCGTCGTAGCCCGCCTCGGTGTCCCGTTTCGACTCCGCCAGGGCCTGCGCCCGGATGGCGCCGAGGGCCCGCGGGGCGAACTCGGGCCACACCAGGTTGCGGGCGGCGTCCGCCAGCCGCCTGATGTGGCCGTAGGACCGGGCGCTCTGCTCCCGTTCCTCCTCGTCCATCGCCTCGAACGCCGCCTGGACCTGCTGTACGGCGTTCCACGACGCCTCGTAGACCAGCCATCCCATCAGGGGCAGCAGTTCCCGCAGCGGAGCCGGTGGCTCCTCGGGCACCGGCTCGACCAGGAAGGTGGCCTTGTACTGGGCGATGTCCTGCTCGATCGAGGTCACGACGTCGTTGTCGACTTCGAGGTCACGGTGGCGGAAGTCCTCGCACAGCTCCAGCAGCCGCCGAGTGTCCATCATGGTGTGGATCCTTCCGTGTCGTCGGTCCGGAGGAAGCGGTGGTTCGTCCGTCAGAACCTGACGGACGAAGCACACGATCACGAGGGGGCCGCCATGATGACCGCCGACGAGCTCCGCACGCTCTGCACGGGGATCCGCGCCCGGAGTGCGGAGGGCGGGCCGCCGCCCGACAGCCCGGAGGTGGACGCCGGGCTGGTCGGCCTGATCGAGGCGGACGTCGAGGAGTACCGGGCCAGGTTTCTGGTCGACCCGGTGCCCGAGGAGCCACCGGAGCCACTGCGGAAGCTGCTTCCGCTGATGGGGTGGCTGATCTTCGAGGTCTCGCTCGACCGCCTCTGGGAGGTCAAGACCCGGTTCGAGACGCTCCGGGGCGCCGAGGGCGAGGCGTCACGGGTGGCCGCTTCCCTGATCAGGCGTCTGTCGGACGCCGGGCGAGCGCTGGTGTGGCCGCAGTTCGCCCCACGGCTGCTCGGCGCGATCCGGGCGCAGGCACTGGTGGAGTCCAAACGGGACACCGAGGCCGGCTACGACGCCGCCTACATCCTGCATCAGGAGGCCAGGGAAAGGCACCGCAGCTACGACGGCTCGCTCCGCGACGGTCCGCTCAGGGATCGCCTGGCACTGGACCTGGACGAGGTCCTGCTGACCCTCGCGCTGGCCGAGACCGGCACGGCGTGCCGGACCGCGGAGCGGGTCATCGGCCGCTGGGACCAGGACTTCCGTGCGGAGGATCCGGACCAGGACAGGGACGAGAGCGAGCGCTGGACCCAGCGCATGTTCGCGCAGCTCGTCGAGGGCATCGAGATCGGTACGCGCGCGCTCGCCGACGGGCGGCGGATCAAGGCCACGCTGGGTCTGGTCGACGGGGTGACCGAGACCCGGCTGACGCTCGTCACCGGACTGCGCAATCCCGCGATCATGACCTGTCGCGCGATCCTGCTCGCGTACTCCATGTGTCCGCAGATGGAGTTGCTCGGACGGATCCCACCGGCACCCGCCGAGACGTGGCCGGAATACCAGCGGCACCTGCTGGATCGGTTCGACGCCACGTTCCCGACGCTGCTCCTGCCGGTGTCGAAGCCGAACGGCGAACCTTGGCCGCTGAGCGCCGACCACTCCCGGAGCCTCGTCCAGTTGTGCCTGCACCTCGGGCTCGTCACCCCGCGGCACCCCCTGCACGACCCCGTACGCGTCGACGACGAGCTGACCCTGACGGTGTTGGACGACGACGCGGTGGAGCGGATGTGCGCGTGGCTGGCCACCGAGGTCGACGGGAAGCAGCGCGGTGACGCCAACACCATCGGCACCGCATCCAAGCCGGACTTCATCAGCTCGGTCGAGGCGTGCCGGCGGGACACCGGCGCCGCCTCGGACTACCGCAGGTGGCGCAGCCGCTGGTTCGAGCTGGACCGGTACGCCGGGGAGGACGGACGCCGCACCCGCATCGACGAGATCCTCGGCATCGACCGGGACGGGAAGGGGTAGGACCGCGCAGCCGCCCGGGCCACGAGTCCCGAGGCCGACTCCGTCGACTACCGTACGGAGTTGGCGCTGGTCACCGCGGGAACAGCGGCAGCTTCGGCGATCGAACAACAAAGGGAACCGAATGAGTTTCGAAGAGAGCGTGCGTGCCACCTTCCGTCGTGGCGACAGCGACGGCGTGTTGCGGATGGCGCGGGCGGAGGTCGAGCGGGCGCGTTCGGCCGGTGAGCCCGCGGGTGAGGTGGAAGGGCTCTACGCCATGGCACGCGTCGCCATCCGCGGTGACGACCTGCGGCGTGCCGAGGAACTGGCCACCGCCGCGCTGGAGGTCGCGGTACGCGCCGGTGACCGGCGACTGGAGGAACGTCCTCGGCACGTGCTCGCCGCCGTGGCCCGGGTGTCCGGTGACTACCCCAGGGCCCGTGACCTCTACCTCGCGAACATCGCGCTCAACGAGGCCCTGGGGCAGCCGGAGTTGGTCAACTCCGAGTACCACAACCTGGCTTTCACCGAGCTCCATCTCGGCAACATCGACCGCGCCCGTGAGCTGTTCGAGGCCGGTCGCGAGCGGGTGTTCCGGGAGGGGTACGACTCCTTCGTCCCGTACCTGTGCGTTGCCGCCGCCGCACTGGCCTCGGCCGAGGGGGATCGCGCGTTCGCCGCGCGGATGATCGGGCTGACCGACAGCGCCTATGCCGCCATCGGCCAGGTCCCCGACCCGGACGACGCCCTGGAGCTGTCGGCCGCACGCGCCGGTGCCGTCGACGCGCTCGGTGAGGAAGCCTTCGCGCGGGAGTACGCGTTCGGCGCGGCCCAGAAGCCCGCCGAGGCGTTCGGCATCGGCCCGGTCGCCGGGGAGTAGTTCGGACCCGGGGCCGACGCCCGGTGCGACTCACCTCTCCACGGCCCGGTAGGTCGCGGCGACGTACTCCCGGGCGCGGTCGGAGCCGAGGATGCCGCCGCCCATCCGGTTCATCACGTAGCTGATGGTCATGCGCCGGTCCAGGTCCACGATCGCCATCGAGCCGCCCCAGCCACCCCAGTAGCCGATCCGGCCCGCCGGTACCCACGGCAGCGTCCGCGGGTCGCTCAACGCGAAGCCCAGCCCCCACCGCAGGTACAGGCCGTTGACCAGATCGGCGCCGGCAGTCTGCTCGGCGAGGATCAGCTCGGCGGTCCGCTCCCTGAGCAGGCGTACGCCGTCGACCGTCCCACCGAGGGCCAGTACGGACAGGATGCGCGCGACCGATCGGGCGTTTCCGTGGCCGTTGGCGGCGCCGATTTCGGCTGCCCGCCAGCCCGCCGTATTGGCGTCCCCGGGTGCGACGACCGGGCCGGTGAACGTGCGGTACGCCGGGCCGTCCTCGTCCGGCGCCGACGGGTCGAACGGCGCGGGCGGCGGCGGGACGACGTCCGCGACGCGGTGCAGGTCCCGGTCGGCGACCCCGAGCTGGAAGTCGGCGCCGAGGGGGCCGGTGAGCTCCTCGGCCACGAACTGGCGCAGCGTCCGGCCGGTCACCCGGTGGATCAGCGCGCCGAGCAGGTGTCCCTGGCTGAACAGGTGGTAGCCGGACGCGGTGCCCGGCTCCCACCAGGGCGCCTGGGCGGCCATCCGGGCGGCGGCGGCTGGCGCGTCGTAGAGGTCCTCGACCCGGCTCGGGGCGTCCAGGCCCGAGACACCCGAGGCGTGCGCCAGCAGATGGCGTACCTTCACCCCGTCTTTGCCGTTCGCGCCGAACTCGGGCCAGTACACCGCCACCGGTGCGTCGAGGTCCAGTTGCCCGCGGTCGACGAGGATGAGCACGGCCACGGCGACGACCTGCTTGGTGATCGACCACACATTGGTGATGGTGTCGGCCCCCCAGGGCCGGGTACGGGCCTCGTCCCGGTACCCGCCCCACACGTCGACGACCGTCTCGCCGTCGATGTCGATCGTGATCGACGCCCCGAGTTCCGTGCCGGAGCTCAGGTTGCGTTCCAGCGCGTCGCGGACCTCGGCAAACTGTTCCGTGTTCATGGTGGTGCTCTCCTTCTTCCGACTGCGGGAAGAGAAGCGTCCACCCCTCACACCAGTGAGAAGGTCAAGTGTTGGCGATCACGTCGACGAACTCGAGGATCGCGGTACGTCGGGCCGTCAGGTCGTCGATCCGGGTCCCCAGCGAGTCGGCCTCGCGGCGCAGGGCGGCCACGAACTCCGGGTCGACGCCGTCGAGCGTGGTCGGGTCCGGCCCGCGCAGGCAGGGCAGCAGGTCCCGGATCATCCGGGTGGGCAGTCCGGCGGCGAGGAGGGTACGGATCTGGGTGACGCGTTCCACCCCGACGTCGCAGTAGACCCGGTAACCGTTGACGTCCCGCCCGGGTGTGATGAGGTGCTGCTCCTCGTAGTAGCGGAGCAGCCGCTGCGGGACCCCCGTCCGGGCGGTCATCTCGCCGATCTTCATCTTCCGATGATGCCTCGCCGCACTACCCGGATGCGTACACCGCTGACCACGACCCCGTCCCGGCCGGCCCTCTCCGGAGGGCCGGCCGGGCTGCTGTTGCTGTGGTGAGGAAGATCAGACGTGCACGGTCTCCCGCTGTGGCTCGGCGGTGAGCTGCTTGCGCAGGCCCTCGCCCTCGATGTCGACGTTCGGCAGAACCTTGTTCAGCCAGGCCGGCAGCCACCAGGCGGCGTGGCCGAGCAGTGAGATCACCGCGGGCACGATCGTCATCCGTACGACGAAGGCGTCGATGGCCACCCCGAGTGCCAGCGCGAAGCCCATGCTCTTGATGACCGGGTCCTCGACCAGGATGAAGCCCGCGAACACCGAGGTCATGATGAGGGCGGCGGCGGTCACCACGCGGGCACCGTGGCCCATGCCGTTGATGGTCGCCTGGCGCGGGGTGTCCCCGTGTACGAAGTCCTCGCGCATCCGGGAGACCAGGAAGACCTCGTAGTCCATGGCGAGGCCGAACAGGATGCCGATGAGCAGGATCGGCAGGAAGCTGACCAGCGGCCCCGGGGTGTCGACGCCGAGCAGACCGGCCAGGTGCCCCTCCTGGAACACGGCGACCGTGATCCCGAAGGTGGCGCCGACGGTGAGCAGGAAGCCCAGCGCCGCCTTGATCGGCACGAGGATCGAGCGGAACACCAGCATGAGCAGCAGCACCGAGAGGCCGACGACGAGCAGGAGGTACCAGGGCATGGCGTCGGACAGCTTCTCGGAGACGTCGATGCCGATGGCGGTCTGGCCGGTGAGTGCGATGTCGGCGCCGTCGACCGTACGGACCTTGTCCCGGACCTCGTGCACCAGCGTCTCGGTGGCCGCGTCGGTGGGGCCGGTGCTCGGGATGACCGCGAGCAGGGCGGTCCGCTGGTCCTGACTGAGGTTCGGCGGAGCGACCGCGAGCAGGTTCTTCGTGCCCTGCAGCGCGGTGGTGACCTGCTGCGCCGCGGTCGCGGTGGAGGCAGGGCTGTCGCTTGACACGACGAGGATCAGGCGCCCGTTGAACCCGGCGCCGAATCCCTCCTCGGTGAGGTCGGCGGCGTCGCGGGCCGGGGTGCCGACCGGCGCGGCGGTCGCGTCGGGCAGACCGAGGCGCATGTCGGCCGCGGGCAGCGCGAGGGCGCCGAGGCCGAGGATCGCCACGAGGATCACGGGTACGCGCAGCTTGATGACGAGCCGCGCCCAACGGAAACCGAAGCCCTCGGTGTACGCGGCGGCGTTGCCGGCGCGGCGCTGGGCGCGGGAGAGCACCTTGCGGCCGGCGAAGCCGAGCAGTGCGGGCAGCAGGGTGATCGCGACCAGCACGGCGACCGCGACGGTCCCGGCGGCGGCGAGGCCCATCGCGGTGAGGAACGGGATCCTGACCACCGCCAGGCCGGCGAGGGCGATGACCACGGTGACGCCGGCGAAGACCACGGCGGAGCCGGCGGTGCCGACGGCGCGGCCGGCAGCCTCGTCGGGCTCGTGGCCCTCGAGGAGGTTCTGGCGGTAGCGGGAGCCGATGAACAGCGCGTAGTCGATGCCGACGGCCAGGCCCAGCATCAGGGCGAGGACGGGGGCGGTGCTGGTCAGCGACACGACCCCGCTGAGCGCGTACAGGCCGGCCATGCCGGCGCCGACACCGATCAGCGCGGTCAGCATGGTCATGCCGGCGGCGACGAGCGAGCCGAAGGTGACGAGCAGGACAACGAGCGCGACGACAACGCCGAGACCCTCCGTGCTGCCGATCTCCGGCTGGGTGGACATCACCTCGCCGCCGTGCTCCACCCGCAGTCCGGCGGCCTTCGCGGCGGCACCGCTCTCCTCGTACGCGGTCCGCTGCGCCTCGGTGACACTGTCGGCCCGCTCGGTGAACTGCACCTGCACCAGCCCGTAACGCCCGTCGGCCGAGACGGATCTCGCGTCGAACGGGCTGACCGCGCCGACCACGCCGGACAGCTTCCCGGCCTCGGCGACCAGGTCGTCGACGGCGGCGCGGTAATCGGCCAACTGCCGCCCTTCCGGTGCGGCGAGCACGATCGCGCCGGTCGCGCCGGACGCGGCCGGGAACTCGCGGGCGAGGGCGTCGAGTGCGCGCTGCGACTCGGTGCCGGGAATGGAGATCTTGTCGGACGTCTCACCCATGAACGCGGCAGCCGAGCCGCCCAGCGCGGCAAGTACGACGAGCCAGAGCACGACGACGAGCCGGCGACGCCGGAACGATGCCCGGCCGAGCCGGTAGAGGATGGTTGCCATGTCAACTTTCTTGTCGGGGTCGGGCTTGGGATGGGAGTACCCGCTCGGCCACTGTGGTGAGTGCGTCGCGGAGGTCGATGACGCCGGAGTTGGCGTGTTCGATGACAACGGTGCAGATGCCGCTGAGGACGACCCGCGCGGCGATGTCGTCGACCGGATCGGCGGAGTGGCCGGCGAACGCGCGTACGAGGCGTTCGGCCAGGGCGTCGATGCCGGGGAACCGGGACATCTCGGTGAGCTGGAGGCTGTCGTAGACGAGGGTCACCTGCGGGCGGTACCGGAGCACCAGGTCGACGAAGCCGTCGATCGCCACCGCCCGGGCGTCCTCGCCGACGAGCGTGGCAAGCCGGTCGTCCAGCGCCCGTAGCTCCTGGACGGCGGGTTCGACCAGTGCGACGAGCAGCGCGTCCTTGCTGGCGAAGTGGTAGAGCAGGGTCGCCTTCGAGCAGCCCACCGCCACCGCGATGTCGTGCAACGAGGTGCCCTTGAAGCCCACTCGCGCGAAGAGCCGGGCGGCCTCGGAGAGGATGTCCTCCCGGGTGTGGTTGCGGGTCACCGCTCGATCACCTCCACGCGCAAGTATGCCTGACCGATCGGTCAGTCAATGGCGAGGGTAACCCGCTGCGACCTTTCGAGCATCTCGGCCGGACCACCCGGGCCCGGCCTGGACCCCGTCTGCTCCCTAGTGGACGGCGGACAACGCGGTGGTGATCTCGTCGCTGGTCAGGAGTTGTACGCCGATCCCGCCGATCTCCCGGAAGCCCTGTGTACTCGCCCGGGAGACGGCGTCGGTGGCCAGGACGATGCGGTAGTCGCGTTCGCTCGCCTCGATGATGCTGGCGCGGGGGCAGTTGGGCAGGTTGCAGCCGGCGAAGACGATCGTGTCGACCGCCAGGGCGTCCAGCAGGGACGCCAGCGGTGTCCGGTAGAACGCACCCCATCGTGGCTTGAAGATGACGTACTCGGTGGGGTTGAGCTCCTGCGGTTCGCCGCCGAGCAGGCGCGCGTGGTCGAGTGGCGGAGCACCCGTGGGTAGCAGGCCGGGGGCGAGTTGGCTGCCGGGTGATCCCGGCGCGACGATCCGCGCGCCGTCGGCGAGCAGTGTTCGCCGGGCCAGGTCGGCGTCCGTTCCGTCGGGCTGGTAGAGGCGCACGATGTGCACGATCGGCCGGTGGGCGGCCCGGAAGGCGTCGGTGACCCGGCGCAGGTTCGGCACGATCTCGGTGGTGCCGGCCAGGCCGTACGGGCTGTCGGACAGGAAGTCCACCTGCATGTCGATGGTGACCAGCGCCGCCGACTCCCAGTGCGGGATCAGGTGGGGGTCGGGGTTCTGCCCAGCGTCGGTCACGGACTTCCTCCTACCGTCGGCGCCGCTCCAGGATCGCC
The DNA here is from genome assembly GCF_035917455.1 of Micromonospora sp. NBC_01796. Classification (NCBI taxonomy): domain Bacteria; kingdom Bacillati; phylum Actinomycetota; class Actinomycetes; order Micromonosporales; family Micromonosporaceae; genus Micromonospora; species Micromonospora sp. NBC_01796. The sequence goes on from NZ_CP109078.1 coordinate 6,169,920, forward strand.
GAACCGGGCCCGACGCCGGGGTCGCAGGGAGGTCGGGTCCTGCCCTGTGGAACGGCGGTGATGGCGACTCCTCGGGGCTGGCGGGTCACGGGGCGCTCGCGGGGTAGACCCGGGTTTCGGTGGCCTTGACCGCGGCCCAGACGGCTTGACCGGGTACGAGATGGAGCTGGGCGGCGGCGAGCGGGGTGATGTCCGCGGCCACCCCGATCGGGCCGTCGAGTTGGATGCGCAGGTTGTCGCCGTGGCGCTGGATGCCGGCGATGGTGGCCGGCCAGGTGTTGCGCGGGCTGCCGTCGGGGCGGTTCGGGTGCAGGGCCACGGCCGACGGCGGGAAGGCGACAAAAACGTCCCCGTCGTGCCGGTCCCCGATCGCGAGCGGGAAGGCGTCGCCGACCAGCACCGTGTGCCCGTCGGCGTGGCCCCGGTAGAGGTTGAGCCCGACGAGGCGGGCGACGTAGTCCGTACGTGGCCGGGCGGTGATGGTGGCGGCGTCGCCGTCCTGCACCATCCGGCCGTCCTCGATGATGACCAGCCGGTCGGCGAGCACCAGGGCGTCGAGCGGGTCGTGGGTGACCAGCAGCGTGGCCCCGGCGTGCGCGGAGAGGTGCCGTTGCAGTTCGGCGCGGGTGTCCAGCCGGGTACGGGCGTCCAGCGCGGCGAGCGGTTCGTCGAGCAGCAGCAGCGCGGGGTCGACCGCGAGGGCGCGGGCGAGCGCGACCCGTTGGGCCTGTCCACCGGAGAGCTGCCGCGGTTTGCGTCGGGCGTGTTCGGTCAGGCCCATCCGGTCGAGCCAGCCGGCGGCCTGCTCCCGCGCCCGGCGGCGGTCGACCCCGTGCCGGCGGGGTCCGAACGCGACGTTGTCCAACGCGCTCAGGTGTGGGAAGAGCAGGTAGTCCTGGAAGACCACCCCGATCGGGCGGCGTTCGGTGGGCAGCCAGACCCGGTGGTCGGGCCGGTCGAGGTCCCGGCCGGCGAGCGTGACGTGCCCTGCGGTGAGCGGTGCCAGGCCGGCCAGCGTACGCAGGGCGGTGGTCTTGCCGGCGCCGTTCGGGCCGAGCAGGGCGACCACCTCGCCGGGCTTCACCCGCAGGTCCAGGTCGAGCCGGAAGGTGCCCCGGTCGACGACAAGATGGGCGTCGAGCATCGGGGCGGCGGTGGTGGCCGCGTGGTCGGGTGCGGCTGCCGGGGTGGCGGGCGTGGTCACGGGCTGGTGATCCAACGGTCGCGGAGGCTGGCGAGGATCGCCACCGAGACGGTGAGCAGGATCAGGCTGAGCACGATCGCCGACTCCAGATCGGTTTCCAGGGCGAGGTAGACGGCCAGCGGCATGGTCTGGGTGCGGCCGGGGAAGTTGCCGGCGAAGGTGATCGTGGCACCGAACTCGCCGAGCGCGCGGGCCCAGCACAGCACCGCCCCGGCGGCGATGCCGGGGGCGACGAGGGGGAGCGTGACGTGCGTGAAGGTGGTCCACCGGCCGGCGCCGAGGGTGGCGGCGGCCTCCTCGTAGCGGGTGTTCGCGCCGCGTAGCGCGCCCTCGACGGCGATGATCAGGAACGGCATGGCGACGAACGCCTCGGCGAGGACAACCCCGGTGGTGGTGAACGGCAGGGTGATGCCGAACGTCGAGTCGAGCCATCCGCCGAGCAGACCCCGGCGCCCGAAGACGAGCAGGAGCGCCACCCCGCCGACAACGGGTGGCAGTACGAGTGGCACGGTGACGAGTGCGCGTACGACGCGGCGGCCGGGGAACTCGATCCTCGCCAGCAGCCACGCCAGGGGAACACCGAGGGCGAGGCAGAGGAGCGTGGCGAGGGTGGCGGTCTGCAACGACAGCCACAGCGCGGTCAGTACGCCGGGTTCGGTCAGCCGCTGCGGCAGGGTGGTCCACGGCGTACGGACCAGGAGGCCGACCAGGGGCAGGACCAGGAACAGCAGGCCGAGCGCGGCGGGCACGAGCAGTCCGACCGGGATCCGTCCCGTACGTCTGCGCCGGTGTGGCGGCGCGGCCACCGCCGGCCGCGCCGCCACACCGGGCTCTTCGAGGAGGGGCACCGGTCTACGGTGCCTGGAAGCCGGCCTGGGTGAGCACGGACTTACCCGCGTCCGACAGCACGTACGCGACGAACGCCGCCGCACCGGCCTTGTTCGGCGCGCTCTTCAACACGCTGATCGGATAGTCGTTGATCGCGCCCGCTGACTCGGGGAACTCGACCCCGTCCACGTCGGCGGTGGAGGCCTTGGCGTCGGTCCGGTAGACCAGGGCGGCGTCGACCTCGCCGAGCTTCACCTTCGACAGCGCGCCCTTGACGTCCTGTTCCAGGGTGACCGGGGTCAGCTTCACCCCGGCGGCGTCGAGGGCCTTCTTCGCCGCCGCGCCGCACGGCACCTGCTCGGCGCAGAGGGCGACCTTCGCGTCCGGCTTGGTCAGGTCGGTCAGCCCGGTCACCCCGTTGGGGTTGCCCTTCGGTACGGCGATGACGAGCTGGTTCTTCACGAAGGTGGTGGGGCTGCCGTCGCCGTTGCCGGCGTCGGTGACGGTCTTCATGTTCGCCGGGGCGGCGGAGGCGAACACGTCCGCCGGTGCGCCCTGGTTGATCTGGGTGGCGAGGGCGGAACTGCCGGCGAAGCTGAAGGTGACCTTCGCGCCGGGGTTGGCCGCCTCGAAGTCCCTGCCGATGGTGGTGAACGACTCGGTCAGCGACGCTGCCGCGAAGACGGTGATCGTGCCGGTGACACCGGAACTGCTGCTGCTCGGTTGCGGGCTGGCGGTGTCGGCGTCGTCGCCACAGCCGGTGAGGCCCAGCGCGGCCAGGGCGGCGAGCGTGGCCAGGGCGGTACGGAACCGTCGTGCTCTCACGAGCTTGGTCCTCCCTCTACTACCGGCGGTCAGAGTGGGTTGGTCGACGGTCGCCCCACCGATCCGAGACACCGTCACGTTGGACACCTTAGTGCGCCGCAACTGCGAGGATTAATGGGCTGATCGGGCCGTATCCTCGACCTGCTGTTTCATTCCGGGAGCCGCATCTGCATCATGGGGTCATGGCTGGTGAACCGGCGTCGCTACCGGCGTGGCAGACCCTGACCGAGGAGCAGAGCCGGCGGTGGACCGAAGTCCTCGACCACGTCGCCGCCGCGCTCCCGTCGGGCGTCGTGTCCGTCGTGATCGACGGCGGGTCCGCGCACGCTGCCGTCGTCGCCGACCGGCTCGCCGACGCGCTGCACGCCGGCGGACGTCCCTGCGCCCGGCTGACCGGGCACACACCTCCGGCATCGACCGGGCAACCACCGCTCGACGCCCGTTACCGCCTCGAAGCCGGGGACAACCGGCGTACGGAAGGCACCCCGGACACCGTCACCGTCGCTGACGGCTCCGGTTGGCTCGCGCGCCCGCCGAGCGGTAGGTGGGACGTGGTCGTCTGGCTCCGTACCCCGCCGGTCGGGCCAGGGGCGAACGGCGGCCGTGGTGCAGGGTGCGACATCGTCGTCGACCTGCACGACCCGACCTGGCCGGTGATCCGCCATCTCAGCGACCGCCTCGCCCCGCAGGACCGCTGGTACCTCAGTGAGTCGCGAGCCTTCTTCGCCACCCGCGCCGCCACCTGGGACACGAAATTCGGCGACGACCTCCCCGCCTACGCCGCCGCCGTGAACGAGGCGGACCTTCCCGTCGGTGGCGTTGTCGTCGACATCGGCTGCGGAACCGGTAGGGCGCTACCGGCCCTGCGGGACGCGGTCGGCCCGTACGGCGTTGTCATCGGCCTCGACCTCACACCGCAGATGCTCACCGCCGCCCGGGCGCATGCCGGGCGGGCCGCCGCCGACCTGCTCCTGGGCGATGCCCGGAACCTCCCGCTCGCCGACGCGTCCGTCGACGCGGTGTTCGCCGCGGGTCTGCTCACCCACCTGCCCGACTCCGAAGCGGGCCTGCGTGAACTCGCCCGGATCACCCGACCCGGCGGACGACTCGTGCTGTTCCACCCCTCGGGTCGGGCCGCGCTCGCCGCCCGCCACGGCCGCCCGCTGCGACCGGACGAGCCCCTCGCCGAAGCACCGCTGCGTCGCTCGACCGGCCTCACCGGCTGGCACCTCAACCGGTACGACGACCCACCGCACCGGTTCTTCGCCACCGCCACCCGCCGGAACGCCTGACCCGACGGGCGCCCCCGCCGGGATGTCGTCGATACCGGTACGGTGCAGCGCATGTCGATCGAGCCCGCGCTCGCGGGGCGGGTTCGCACCCGGTCGGTGCTGTGGCGGTCGGGGCTGCTCCTCGGCGTACTGCTGCTCGCGGCCGGGGTGCTCGGTATCGGGTACGCCGGACGAGGGCTGCACTCGGTGTCGGTGCGGGTCGACGGCGTACCGGTGGAGATCGTCCGCCCGGTCGGCGGCGGCGCCGGACGGCCCGCCGTGGTGGTCGCCCACGGGTACGCGGGGTCGGGGCGCCTGATGCGGCCGTTCGCCGACACGCTCGTACGGCGGGGTTACGTGGTCGCCCTCCCGGACCTGGCCGGACACGCCGCCAACCCCCGCCCGCTGGCCGGGGAGGACGAACTCGACCGGGAACTCGCCGGGGTCGTCCGGTACGTGCGGGACCTGTCCGGGGTGGATCCGGCGCGGGTGGCGTTGCTCGGCCACTCGATGGGCGCCGCGGCGGTGGTCCGGGTCGGGTCCGCGGACCCGTCGATCGCCGCCACCGTGGCGATCTCGCTGGGGGACGGCGCGGCGGCGGCGTTGCAGCCCGGCCCCCGCCGTCTGCTGCTGATCGTCGGCGCGCTGGAACCGGCCGGTATCCGGTCCGTCGCGCAGGCGGCCCTCGACGGTGACGCCGGGCGCCGGATGGTTCGGGTGGGGTTCGCCGAGCACGTCGGGGTGCTCTACGCCGACCGTACCCACGCCGAGGCCGCGCGCTGGCTCGACGACGCCCTGCGAAACCGGCCGGAGCAACCGGTGATCGCCGCGAAGGGCCGGGTGACAGCGGGTGGCCTGTGCCTGGTCGGGATGTTGCTCCTGGTGATCGCGGGGCTGGTCCGGCCATCCGTACGTCGTGCGCCACCGATCCGGGACAGCCTCGCGCCACCGGCACGGGCACGGTTGGCGTGGCTTGCCGGTGCGGTGGCGGTCGCCCCGGTACCCGGGCTGGTCGGCGGCTGGCTGGCGGCCCGGACACTGCCGGCACCGGTCTGCGGCTACCTCGTCGGCTACTTCGCGTTCGCCGGGGCCACCCTCGCGGCCGTGGCCGTGGTGGCCCGCCGCATCCACGCCCGTGCGGCGGAGGGCGACGCGCACGGGGTGACCGGTACCCGGCAACGTCCCGACGCGCCGTGGCGGGCGGCGGCCGCCACGATCGGACTCGCTGTCGCCGGGATCGCGGCGGTGGTCGTACCCGTTCATCTCGGCCTGACCTCGGCGGTGCCGTACGGGTCGCGCTGGTGGCTGACGGTGTTGCTCGTCCTTGCCACCGCGGCCCTGCTCGGTGGGGCGCATGCCGTGGCCCGTCCACCCTGGAGCATCGGCGTCCTGGCGGCTGTCTGCCTGCCGGTACCCGTGGCTGCCATCGTCGGGCTGGCCCCCGGTTTCCTCACCCTCGTCACACCGTTGATCGCCGGCCTGCTCGCGCTGTACCTCCTGCTGGCCGGTGTGGCGTCGCTGACCGGAACGCCCTGGTTCCGCACCATCCCGGCCGGCGCTCTGCTGGTCGCCTGGCCGGTCGCGACCAGCCTGCCGATCACCTGAGAGGTTTCCGGTACGGCAGGTTGGTCCGAAACCGCGTGGGTCAGCGGCCGGCCCGGCGGCGCATGCCCTCGGCCAGCGGGGCCCGGTCCAGGTCACCGGCGGCGATGCGCCGGGCGATCGTGCGGCGCACGATCGCCCCCGCGACCGACGGCAGGTGCCGGGCCAGGAACAGCTCGACCCGGCCACGTCCGGTGGTGGCGACGTCGCGCGGGGCCCTGCGGGCGGTCGCCGCGCGCAGGATCGCGTCGACCACTCCCTCGACCGGCTCGTACCGGGAGACGCCCTCCAGGGACAGGCCGGCGGCGGTGGAGGCGTTGTGGATCGGCGACGCGACCATGCTCGGGTAGACGACGCTGACCCCGATGTGGGTGCCGACCTCCAGGCGCAGCGCGTCGGCGTACGCGACCAGGGCGCGCTTGCTCACGCCGTACGCGGCGGCCAGCGGGAGCGGCAGCAGGGCCATCCGGCTGGACACGAACACGATCCGGCCCCGGCTGCGTTCGATGGCGGGTACGGCGGCGGCGGTGGTGTGCCACGCCGCCATCAGGTTGACCTCCAACTGGCGGCGGGCCGCCTCACCGGGCGGCAACTCGGCCGGGGCGGGTCCGCCGACACCGGCATTGTTGACCAACAGGTCGAGCCCGCCGAGCTTCTCGATCGCCTGCTCGACCGCGCCCGGCACGGCCCCGCCGTCGGTGAGGTCGCAGCCGATCACCGGGGTCGTGCCGACGCTGCCGGGGTGCAGGTCGATGCCGACGATCCGGGCGCCGGCCAGTTCCAGCCGCGCGCACAGCAGTCGGCCGAAGGTGCCGTTGGCGCCGGTGACGATGACACGTCTGCCGTCGAGGGTGGTCATCGGGCGCTCTCCGGGGCATCCTCGGCGCGGTGCCAGCGCACGCCCCGGCCGCGGCGGGCCCGGGCGGCGCCGTCGGCGAGTTCCCTCGCCGCGAGCGCGAGGTAGGCGTCGAAGTCGATGCGCATGGCGGGGCGGCGGTCGCCCCAGCGGTCACGGGCGGCCCGCAGCTCGGCGGCGATGTCGGCGGCCTGCGCGGCCGGGGTGGGTAGCGCGTACCGGCCGGCCAGGTGTGCGGCGACGAGTCGGGCCTGTGCCTCGACCACGGGCAGTGCCGAGCCGGTGGACTGGGTCAGCCCGACGAACGTCAGACCGGGCGCCTGCTGGTGGAACACGTGCCGGAACAGGGGCAGCCGGTCGGCGCCGTCGCCGAGCAGTGCCGGGTCGAGGAACGGCAGGTGGATGTCGTACCCGGTGCACCAGACCACCAGGTCGATCCCGTCGGTGGTGCCGTCGGTGAACCGGACGCGGTCGCCGTCGAAGCGGTCGATGGCGGGCCGTACGCCGATCTCGCCGTGGCTGATCCGCGACAGCAGCGAGTCCGACAGGGTGGGGTGGTCCTGGAGGAACCCGTGCCGGGGCGCGGGGAGACCGTACTTCTCGGGAGGGCCGACCGACAGGCGCAGCACGGTCTGGCTGATGCGTTGGCGCAGCCGCCACGGCAGGCGCTTGGCCAGCGCGCCGTTGAGGGTGTCCGACGGCCTGCCGAGCAGGTGCTTGGGCACGATCCACACCCCACGGCGCAGCGACAGCAGGGTGCTCGCCGCGACGTGGGAGGCGTCGACGGCGATGTCCATGGCCGAGTTGCCGCCCCCGACGACCAGCACCCGCCGCCCGGCGAGCTGCTCGGGGTCGCGGTAGTCGTGGCTGTGCAACTGCGCGACGGTGGCCGGCTGGACCGGCCCGGCGGCGGGCGTGCCCGGATGGGCGGGGGAGGGCAGCCTGGGCCGGCTGTTGTGGCCGTTGGCGACCACAACAGCCTCGACGTCCACGGTGGTCGCGCCGTCCGGTCCCGTCGTGGTGACCCGCCAGCCCTCGCCGACGCGGGCGACGTCGGTGACGGTGTGGCGCAGCCGCACGGCGTCCAGCAGCCCGAACCGTCGCGCGTAGTCGTGCAGGTAGCCGGCGACGCGGACGTGGTCGGGGTAGTCGGGCCAGTCCGTGGGCATGGGCAGGTCGGCGAATTCGGTACGGGTCCGCGAGGTGTTCAGGTGCAGGGTGCGGTACGCCGAGGAGTGCGGGGCGCCGTACACCCACAGCCCGCCGACCTGTGTCCCGGCGTCGAAGGCCACCGCGGGTACACCCCGGTCGGCCAGCGCCTTGAGCGTGGCCAGCCCGGCCGGTCCGGCCCCGATCACGGCGACCCGTGGCTTCATACCCGCCCTCCACAAAATCCAACGTCTGGTGGATATTGCGCCGCGCCGGGCCGCACGTCAAGGGCCCGCTCAGTGCGCCCCGCTCGGACCCGGTGCGTACATGCGGTCGAGCCAGCGGTGGGCGAAGACGCGGAACTCGCGTCGGCGGCGGGCGCTGTCCGCGCCGGACAGCAGGCCGACGACGTGGGCGTGGACGGACCACACCAGACTCCGTACGGCCAGGTGGGGCTGGGGTTCGCTGAGCACCCCGGCGGCGTCGGCGTCGCTCAGCACCCGCTCGACGGCCCGGTAGAGCGGGGCCGAGTACCGCTCGTCGAGTTCGGCGTGACGATCGGGTTCCAGCCAGCGTCGCAACCACAGTCCGGTGGTCTCGGGATGATCCTCCAGGAAGTCGACGAACACGTCGACCAGCTCGTGCAGCGCGGTCATGGCGGTGTCCGGCCCGGCGGTCAGCCCTTCCCGGGCGGCGGCCACGGCCCCGGTCAGCACCCCGCTCTCGGCCGCGAACACCCGCGCGAAGCAGCCCTCGTACAGTGCCGCCTTCGTACCCACGTGGTGGTGCACGGTGGCGACGTCCACGCCGCAGGCGGTCGCGATCTCGCGCATGCCGACGGCGTCGAACCCGCGCCGGGCGAACAGGCCAGCCGCCGTCTCGATGATCATCTCGGGGGTGGTGTGCTGGTCGGTACGCCGAGGGCGGCCGGGTCCCCGTCGGGGTGTGGTCATGCGCCCCATCGTGCCCTACTATCCAGCGAACGTTGGATTGCACCGCGCGGCGCGGCGAGGAGACGGTATGGACCAGGCGGCGCGGCTTCCCCGTACCGGCCTGCTGGCCTTCGCCGGCGGATCGCTGGGCATGGGCACCTGGGTTACCGTGCCCGGCCTGCTGTTGCTCTACTTCCTCACCGACGTGCTGGCCGTGGCACCGCTCGCGGCAGGTCTCGTCCTGCTGCTGCCGAAGATCGCCGACGTGCTGCTGCACCCGTGGATCGGCCACCTGTCCGACGCCGACCTGGTCCGCCGTGGCCACCGCCGGATGCTCATGACGGCGGGTTGTGCCCTGCCGCTGGCCTTCGTCGCGCTGTTCCTGGTGCCGGGCGGGCTCACCGGCGGTCCGGCCGCGGTCTGGGTCGCCGTCGTGTTCGTCGCGGGCAACCTGCTGTTCGCGGCGTACCAGGTGCCCTACCTGTCCACCCCCGCCGACCTCGCCATCGGTTACCACGAGCGCACCCGGCTGATGGGCTTCCGGATGGTGGTGCTGACCGTGGGCATCCTGCTCAGCGGCGTGCTCGCGCCGGTGTTGACGGGTGGGGAGGAACCGACCCGAGGTGGTTACGCCCTCATGGGTCTCGTGCTCGGCGCGTCGATGCTGGTCGCCATGGTGATCGGCACAACCGGTACGCGGCGACTGACCGAGGCCGCACCGACCCCGGTCACCACGTCCGGACACGGTGCGGCCGGCCTGCGTACGCTGCTCGTCGCCCTGCGCGACCCGCAGTTCCGCTGGCTGGTCGGCTCGTACCTGGCCATGTCGACCACCACCCACCTGGTGCTGGCCGCGGTGCCCTACTTCGCCAAGTACGAACTCGGCCGTCCCGGCCTGACCACGGTCCTGGTCGCCGCGTTTGTCGCCCCTGCGCTGCTCGCCACCCCGGTCTGGGTCGTCGTGGCCCGCCGCATCGGCAAGCAGCCCGGACTCCTCGTCGCGCAGGGTGCCTTCGTGTTCGGTTCGCTCGTGCTGGCGCTCGGCGACGCCGCCGGCCTGCCCGTGCTGGTCGGCGCGGTCGCGGTGCTCGGCATCGCGTTCGCCGCCATGCAACTGCTGCCGTTCTCGATGGTCCCGGACGTCATCCGGTCCGGGGGCGCCGACGGCACCACCCGAGCCGGCACGTACACCGGCGTGTGGACCGCGGCCGAGGCCACCGGTGGCGCGCTCGGCCCGTACGTCTACTCCGCCTGCCTGGCCGTCGGCGGCTTCGTCGCCACCGGCGCGGGTACCGAGGTCGTGCAGCCGGAGTCCGCGCACACGATGATCCGGCTCGGGTTCGGCCTGGTCCCCGCGGCCCTGATGGTGGTGGCGATGCTGCTGCAACGCGGGTACACGCTGGACCGGACGCTGCGCTGAGCCGGGATCGTCGCCGGTCGCCCCCGGACTGTCGATCCTAATAGTAAAGATTGTGAACAGAAGATGTTAGAGTCACTCCCGTCGATGCATAGTCCGATCATCGGCCATGGCATCCAGGAAGGAGTGATCGCATGCTGAGACTGCGCGCCCTGGTCACACTCGCGGCATTGGTCGTCGCCGGTGGACTGGTGGCGATCATCCCGTCGGCCCCGGCGTCCGCGGCGGCCTGCGCCGCGTCGTGGCAGGCCTCGACCGTCTACTGGGGCGGCAACCAGGCTTCCCACAACGGACGCAACTACCAGGCGAAGTGGTGGACCCAGAACGAGGCGCCGCCGGGCACCACCGGCGTCTGGCAGGACCTCGGTGCCTGCGACGGCGGTACCACGCCGCCGCCGGGAGGCGGTTGCAACCACCCGAACTGGACCGCCGGCACCTGGTACCCCGCCGGGAGCATCGTCCGGTACACCAACGGCCTGTACTACATCGCCGAGCACGAGAACCCGGGGTACGACCCGATCGTCAGCACCTGGTACTGGGAGCCGTACACCTGCGGCGGCCAACCGCCCACCACCCCGCCCCCGACCAACCCCGGTGGCTTCGTGGTGACCGAGGCGCAGTTCAACCAGATGTTCCCGGGGCGCAACTCCTTCTACACGTACTCCGGGCTCGTCGCCGCGCTCAGCGCGTACTCGGCGTTCGCACGGACCGGCAGCGCCACCGTCCAGCGGCAGGAAGCCGCCGCCTTCCTGGCGAACGTGTACCACGAGACCGGCGGACTCGTGCACATCGTGGAGCAGAACCAGGCGAACTACCCGCACTACTGCGACGCCGGTCAGCCGTACGGCTGTCCCGCCGGTCAGGCCGCCTACTACGGGCGCGGGCCGATCCAGCTCAGTTGGAACTTCAACTACAACGCCGCCGGCAACGCCCTCGGCCTACCCCTGCTGACCAACCCCTGGCTGGTGCAGAACGACGCCGCGGTGGCCTGGAAGACCGGCATCTGGTACTGGATGACCCAGAACGGGCCGGGCACCATGACCCCGCACAACGCGATGGTCAACGGCGCCGGGTTCGGCGAGACCATCCGCAGCATCAACGGCTCGATCGAGTGCAACGGCGGGAACCCGCCCCAGGTGCAGAGCCGCGTCACCAGGTACCAGCAGTTCGTCGGCATCCTCGGCGTACCCGCCGGGAACAACCTGTACTGCTGATCCGGGTACGGGCCTCGTCGCCCCCACTCGACGAGGCCCGTACACCGCTCTTCCGTGTGCCGAAGACGACTACCCGATGGCGCCGTTGAACACCGGCGGCGCGTACGTGGCCGGCTTGTCGCCGATGCCCAGGCCGGGGCTGACGATCCAGGACTGGTACCTCGGGGTGAACATCGAGTAGAGCGACGGCACCTGTGGTGTGCTGGCCTCGTCGAGCCGGCGGCGGGCGTCCTCGGGGATCTCGAAGTCGAGCGCGGCGAGGTTGGTGTCCAGTTGCTCCGGGGTGCTCGCGCCGATGACCACCGACGACACGCCCGGCTGGGTGACCACCCAGTTGACCGCCACCTGTGCCATCGGGCGGCCCAGTTCCGCCGCCACGGTTTCGAGGCCCTCGATGACGCGCCAGTCGTGCTCGGAGATGGCCACGGGGGAGTCCGGGTTACCGAGCCGGCCTGCACCGGTCACGCCCGTGGTGGTCCGCCGGTACTTGCCGGTGAGCAGGCCACCGCCGATCGGGCTCCACGCGGTGAGCCCCATGCCCAGGGTCTGCGCCATCGGTACGAACTCCGGCTCGATCCCCCGCGCGTTCAGCGAGTACGGCAACTGCACCGTGATCATCGGGGCGAGCCCGTGCGCCTCGGCGTAGCTCTGCGCGCGGGCGGCGTACCAGGCCGGTACGTCCGACAGGCCGGCGTAGCGGATTTTCCCGGTCCGGACCAGGTCGTCGAGGGTGCGGACGACCTCCTCGACGGGGGTGATCCGGTCCCAGGTGTGCAGCAGGTAGAGGTCGAGGTAGTCGGTGCCGAGCCGGCGCAGCGAGGCCTCCACCGCCCGGACGATGTGTTTGCGGCCGTTGCCGCTGGCGTTCGGGTCGGTCGGGTCGACGGTGTTGGTGAACTTGCTGGTCAGCACCAGTCGATCCCGGTTGCCCGCCTTGGCGATCAGACTGCCGAGAATGCGCTCGCTCTCTCCGGCGGTGTAGAAGTCCGCGGTGTCGACGAAGTTGCCGCCCGTCTCCACGTACCGCCGGAAGATGGGTTCCGCTTCCGCCTCGGTCTTGCCGTAGGCGGCGTGGAAACCACCGGTGCCGAAGTTCATCGTGCCCAGCGCCAGCCGGCTCACCCGCAGCCCGGAGCGGCCGAGCAGGTAGTAGTGGTTCATCGCTTGATCCCCCATCTCGCCCATCCGGCGAACCCGTGACCGGCCCGGATCGGACCGCCCGGTCCTCACCATGGCTCGGAAAAAATGGACCTGCAAGTCCAAAATTTGCCGGTGTCTCCCCGACGGCCGCGCCCGCCGGTCAGCCGATGGGGGACAACTCGGTCGGTAGCCAGGACGCCTCGGTGAAGGCGGCCGACGCCGCGCGCTCGTAGACGGCGGCGGCGAGCCAGGCCTCGGCGAACGCGGACCCGTCGTCGGCCGTGATGCGCCCGAACACGTCCCGGTCGCGGAACCCGGCCGCGTCGCGCAGTTCGGCGAGCAGGACCGCCCCGGTGTCGAGCCGGGCCCCGCGCAGGCGCCGTCCGTCTTCAGCGGCCAGAGCCTGCACCGCGCGACCGCCGTCGACGACGCGTTCCACCTGCCGGCGGAGCAGGTGCAGCGCCGGGTCCCCGGTCACGCCGCCCGGCCCGGCGGCCACACCCGGGACGGTCGGGTCGACACGGACCTGGCTGCGGTGCAGCCGGTCGAAGCCGAGATCGGCCCGGCCGGACCAGCGGGCCGGCAGGACCAGACCGGCGTTCGGGACGGCCGGGGCGACCGCGAGCGCCTGCACGGTGGTGCGGTGGTGCGGATCGAGCCGGCCGATCACCCGCAGGTCCGCCCCGACGGCACCGGCGAGGACCCGCAGGTTGTCCCGGTACGGCAGCGCCTCGTGGTCCGACGCGATGCCGAGCGCGATCGGCAGCCCGTCCGGGGTGACGCCGAGGACAGCGTCACCGGCGACGCCGACCACCTCGACCCGCAGGAACAGCAGGTCCCCACCGGCGGGCCGGTCCCGTACCGGCACGGCCGAGGCAGCGAAGGCCCGGTGGACCTGGTCGGCGTAGGGCTCCCGCCACAGCCGGTCGACGGGCTCCTCGGCCCAGCCGGCACCATTCGCCCGGACCGCCCGGACGGCCTTGCCGGCACCGAGCTGGCCGTTCTCCGAGGAGGTGGCGCCGGAGACCACGATGCCGGCGCGGGCCAGCTCACGGTGGCTCAGCACCACCTCGCCGATCGTGACGATCCCGTCGCCGGCGGTCGAGGCGCGCCCGGCACCGCCGGGCATCAGGTCGGCGATCGTCCACATCCGACCGTCCCTGTCGACGAGGTACGTGACAACGCCGCCGTACCCCGAATCCGCCACCACGGGGACCGTGCACACCCCGTACAGTCGCAGGCCTCCCGCGGTCTCGTAGCTGCGGCGACCCGTCCCGAGCAGGTCGGCCGTCGGGTCGGGCAGCCGCAGCCGGCGGGCGAGGTCGAGCAGTTCCCGCAGGTCGTCGGTGAGATCCGCCAACCGGTACTGCGGCTGGCTCTCCGCGGCGGCCTGGAGGCGGTTGGCGCACTGCCGGGCGACGGCGGCGGCCCGGTGCAGCCCGTGGATCCGCGCCTGGTGGGCGGCTCGGACGAGGGCGGCCCGGACCACGACCCCGCTGCCGGAGCGTCCGGCGCAGAGCACCGCGACGGCGGACCGCCACAGGTCGTCGGCGGCGGCGACCTGCCGTTCGGAGAGCGCCACACCCCGGCCGGCGCCGACCGGGTCCAGGACGGCGGCCTGCCGGGACCCCACGGTTTCCCCGGGGCCTTCGCCGTGGCCCGCCCGCCCGTCGGTGTCGCCGTGGCCCGCCCGCCCGTCGGTGTCGCCGTGGCCCGCCCGCCCGTCGGTGTCGCCGTGGCCCGCCCGCCCGTCGGTGTCGCCGGGATCTGCTCGCCCGTCGGTGTCGCCCGGCCCGGACGGGTCTCCGGTGTCTACGGGAGCCGGGTCCTCCTGCACCGGACACCGGGCCAGCACGGCCGCCCGGTGCAGGCAGTTCGGCGCCAGCAGGCAGCCGCAGGTCACGTCGGCACCGGACCGCACCACGCCGCCGGTCACCGCCAGGACAACCTCGGTCTCCTCGTCGACGCGGACCCGCACCCGGTCCCCGTCGAGGGTGGCGGGCCAGCCGGCGGCGCGGACGACCATGTCGTCCACCTTCCTGCGCAGCCGCGCCGGCAACGCGTCGACCGCCTCGACGAGCAGCATCGGGGCGAGCTTCGGCAGCGGTGTGCTCATCGGACCTGTTCCCCCACCCATCGGGCCAGTTCGAGCGGGCTCAACGCCGCGACCGGCATGCCGGCGGCGACGAGCTGGCCGGCGACCGACACCGAATAGCGTGGCCGCCCGGCGTCGTCCAGGCTCGCGCAGCCGAGCACCCGGCAGCCGGACTCCACCAACGCGCGCGTCTCGCCGAGCAGACCACCGATCGGGTACCCCTCCTCGAAGTCGCTGATCAGGACGACCATGGTGCGCGAGGGCACCGTGACGAGCGACCGGGCGTACCGCAGGCCGGCCGCGATGTGCGTACCCCCGCCGACCCGTACCTCCAGGAGCAGGCCGAGCGGGTCGGACACCCGGTCGGTGAAGTCGACAACCTCGGTCGAGAACGCCACGAAGTGTGTGGTCAGGGCCGGCACACCGGCGAGGACCGAGGCGGTCAGCGCCGACCAGATGGTCGACGCCTCCATCGACCCGGAGACGTCGACGACCAGCACGATCCGCCAGTCGACACCGCGTCGGGCCCTGGTGTGGAAGACCGGGTTCTGCGGGATGAGCAGAACGCCGCCGTCGGGGCGCCGCCGGGAGTGGACCAGGTTCGCCCGTACCGTTCGGGACAGGTCGAGCGGGCCGCCGGGGCGGTAGCTGGGCCGTGGTGTGGCGAGTCCGGTCAGGGCCGGCCGCAGTCGGATGGCGAGTTCCCTGGTGAGCTGCTCGATGATCCGGGCGACCAGGGGGCGGAGCCGCGCCAGGGCGGCCTCGGACAGCCCGCCGGACAACGACAGGACCGTCTGGAGCAGTTCGACCGAGGGGGGAACGTTCGCCGGGTCGAGTTCGAGGGCGGCGTCCGCCCGGCCGGTCGCGGCCGCCTTCGCCAGGACCTCCTCCCGTACGCCCGGGCCGAAGAGCGCCGCCAGTTCGTCCGACCATTCGCGTACGCCGGGAAAAGGTGCCTCCCGGCCCGCCCGCGCGGAGGCGTCGGCGCGTGATCCCTCGCCCTTCCCGGCGCCGTAGAGCTCGTCGAGCGCGGTCGCGTACCGCTGGGTCCTGCCCCGGACCCCGGCGGTACGCCCGAGCACCAGCCGCCACCGGTCGGCGGCCGCCAGCTCGTGCGCGGAGTCGGCGTTGTCGACCGTGCCGGCGGTGGGGTCGGACCCGGTCCGGGTACCCGCGACCGGAACGGCCGGGCGGTCGTCGCCTTCCTCCCGGCGCTTTGCTTCCCGGTCCTTTCCGCCCGCTTTCTCCCGACCCGCGGTCGGGGTCAGCGCGTGGGCGGCCAGCGCCCGGCGGCCGGCCCGGTCCGCGAGCAGGCGCAGGGCGAGCAACCGCGGATCCTCGACGGTGCCGATCTCCTCGCCGTCGCCGTCGAGCCGTTCGTCGATCACCTCCAGGATCCGGTCCCGAGCAGCGGGGCTGAGCACGTCGAAGCCGCCGCGCAGAGCCGGCAGCCGCGCCAGGAACGCGTCGTCCGGTAGGGCCTCCACCCGGTCGAGCAGGCCGCCGAGCAGGCCGTCGGCGGCACGCAGCAGCGGTTCCGCGACGGCGAGCACGCCGGCGAGCCGGCCCTGGAGCGCGGCACGGGTGGCAGGTGCGGTGGCACCGTCGATCCAGGACGCCAGGCGGTCACCGAGTTCACCGGGCGGGCGGAGCGCGAGCAGGACCCGTACCGCGGTCGCTGCGGCGGCCATCATCGCCGTGCCGTCCGCGGCGAGCCGGGCGAGCGCGTCGCCGAGCCGCAGACCGCCGTCGGCTTCGGCACGCCGGGCGAGGGCGGCGAGCGCCCGCGCGTCGTCGACGTCCTCGGAACCGGCTAGTCCGTCGACCTGACGTACGGCCGCGTCGGATACCGAGCGCGCGATGGCGGCCAGGTCACCGAGGTCACCGTCGGGCGCGGCCAGGCCCGGTACGTGTCCGAGGCGCAGCCGGTCCAGCAGGTCCAGCGCAGCCAGCCCCTCGGTGAGGCTGGCGGTCGCCGGCACGATCTCGGCCAGCCGGGCGAGTCGCTCGCGGGCCAGCGGTGCGAGCCCGCACTCGGCGGCGGCGAGCAACCCGTGGATCGCCTGGGCGGCGGTGGTCCCGCCCTCGGTCTCCTCACGAAACGCGATGCCGCGCAGCACCCCCTCGGCCGCCTGCGCGAGGGTCACCCCTCGGATACCGACGACGTCGAGCATCGCGTCGGTCTCCGGTCCCCACTTCAGGCTCCACCGGCTGCCGAGCGCGTCGGAACCACCGAGCCCGTCGACCACTATCGGTTCCGCGTACGACACCCGACAGGTGACCAGTCGGCGCAGGGTGACCTCCCGGCGACGGTCCAGGTCGGAGCGGAGCGGGTCGAGGCGTACCTCCTTCGGCGGGTCGCCGGGACCGGGCAGCCGCAGCGCGGCGATCTCGTCCCGGACCGCGGGACCCAGGCCGGACCGGGGGGTTCCGGGGGCGAGCGCACCGCGCCGCGTCCCGACCAGGACGCGTTCCATGGCCGAGGCGACGATCCGGCCACGGCCGAGGACCTCACCGTGGGCGAAGACGCTCTGGATCGCCTCGACCAGTTCCCCGCGAGCGGGTGCGGGCAGTGCCCGCAACCGGGCGAGGTCCCCGGCGAACCGGGCCGCCTCCCGTGCCTCGGCGGGCCCGAGGGGATGGCCGGCGGACCGGACCTCCGCGCAGACCCGTACCAGCGCCTCGATCGCGGCGGTCTCCACCGCGGCCGGGTCACCGGCCGAGTCGAGGACGGCCTGCTGCCACTGCGGGTCCCGGATCCCCGCCGGGTAGCCGGACCGCTCGTCGAGCAACGCGAACGTGTACGGCACCAGTGAGGTCGCCACGTCCGCACCGCCGGTGACGTCGGCCGGCGTGCTCTCGCCGGGGCGTGGTGCCAGCGCCGAGGCGTGGAAGGAACCGACCAGCGCGGCGGCACGCCGTCCGTTCACCTCGGCCACACGGCCGCGCATCCACGCCTCCCGGCGCAGGTCGAGCGGATCGACCCGGCCGGCCTCCTCGGCGTCGCGGCGCAACGCCCAGCCGACCATGAGCGCCGCCCGCCGTACGGCCTCCGGGTCGGCCCCCGGCGAGCGGGCCTCGACGACACGGTCCCACATGTCCTCGCCGGGCCGTCCCGTCGACGAGGCGCGCAGGGCACCGGCGCGGGGCGAGGAGAAGGAACCACCGGAGTGGACCCGGTCCTGCCAGGCCGGGTCGGCCAGTGGCAGGTCGCACGGCACCACCGGGACACCGCGGCGATGGGCCCAGCGGATCGCGACCAGCTCCGGGGAGAAGTCGGCGAACGGGTAGAACGCCGGACCCGACCGTTCGCCGACCACCCCGGCGAGGGCGACCGGTGTGACGACGGCGGGGTCGGCGAGCCAGGGGAGCCACCCGCCGAGTTCCGGCGGCAGTTCCAGGAGCAGGACCTCGGGGCGGTGGGCGTCGAGCAGGGCCGGCAGGGCGACCGACAGCGCCGGGGAGTGGTGCCGCACCCCGATCAGGTACGGCTCCGTCCGGCCCGCCAGCTCCTCGACGACCAGGGTGGGGTCAGTCGGTGAGGGCATCGCGCAGTTCCCAGAGCTGCCGCCACAGGCGGGCGCCGTCCTCGGCCCGGCGGCGGACCGCGCCGTCCCAGTAGCCCAGGAGCTTGGCGCCGTCGGCCGGGTCGTCCTTGCGGACCACGCCCAGCAGGTGACCGGGGACCAGGGAGAGGACGTCCCGGTCGCCCGGGAAGTAGGTCGCGGCGAGGCCGAGGGAGACCGCGACGGCGACCGCCTCGGCGGTGCTCATCACCGTCGACGGGCGGTCGACGTCCCACCCTTCCACCGACCGGCCGGCCCGCAGGTCGCGGAAGGCGGTGACGAGCACCTCCAGGACGGCGTCGTCGACGGCGAAGGTGGACGACGACCGGGCCAGGGCGGACGTCGCCTGTCGCCGTACGAGCGCGATCTCCGCGGCGAGGTCGGGGATGGGTCCGACGGTCTCGAAGTTGAACCGGCGCTTGAGGGCGGCCGACATCTCCGACACCCCCCGGTCGCGCAGGTTCGCGGTGGCGATCAGGGCGAACCCCGGTACGGCGTGCACGGTCGCGTCCGTCGTACCGGACAGTTCCGGTACGGCGATGCTCCGGTCGGACAGGATCGACACCAGTGCGTCCTGAACCTCCGGCAGGCACCGGGTGATCTCCTCGACCCGGGCCACCGCGCCGTTCCGCATCGCGGCGAGGATCGGTGACGGGACGAGGGCCTCCGGACTGGGTCCGTGGGCCAGCAGCAGGGCGTAGTTCCACCCGTACCGGAGCTGGTCCTCGGTGGTGCCCGCGGTGCCCTGCACGACGAGCCGGCTGGTGCCGCAGACGGCCGCCGACAGCAGCTCGGACAGCATCGACTTGGCCGTGCCCGGTTCACCGACGAGCAGCAGGCCGCGTTCCCCGGCGAGGGTGACCACGCAGCGTTCGACCACGGCACGGTCACCGACGAACTTCTGCCCGATGACGAGCCGGGACGGCAGACCCTTGCGACGGGCCTTCGTGGGAAGTTCGACGGCGGTCCCGCCGCTGCCGGCGATGAACGTGACGACGGCCCGTGGGGTGAGCTGCCAGCCGGGTGGCCGGGGACCCTCGTCGTACGCGGCGAGGAATGCCAGCTCGTCGGCGTACGCGAACTCCGCGGGGTCGACCTGACGCCCGCGGGGCCGATCGGTGAGGGTGTCGGTCATCGACGCTTCTGCCTTCCCGTGACCAGTTCGTCGAACTTCGGTACGTCGCCCGCACACACCCGCGCCCACGCCTGCTCGAACAACCGGGGCACGGAGGTACGCGGGACGATGACGTCGATGGTGGGGTTGCCCTGCTCGTCCATGGTCAACAGCGGTGCCTTCCAGGTTTCCACCGGTAGGTGCGGTGCCTTGAGGGCGAGCCAGCCGCACGGCAGGAACAGACTCCGACCGGCCCGCGAACGCTTCGCCTCGACCACCAGGGTGCCGGCGGCGACCAGGTCCAGCCGGGCCTTCTTGAGCCGGGCCGGTTTCCACCCCGTCCACGCCGCGACGTTGCGGTCGGTCGGGTCCGGCAGGGCGAGCAACTGGAGGTAGAGCGCGGCGGCGTCGGGCCCGATGCCGAGCCGCTCGGCCGCCTCGGCCACCAGGTGCGGCACCGCCCGGGTCGGATCCTGCTGCGGGTGGTCGCCGCCGCCCGGTACGACGAGTCGGGCCAGACTGCCGTCGAGCACCACGCCCAGCGCGCTGGCCGCGTGCTCGTTGTAGTTGTCGCCCCGCGCTCGCAGCAGCGAGAGGACCGGATCGTCCGGCCCGGACAGCAGACCGGGGTGCAGGTCGACCGGCCGATGGTAGTGCTTCGCCCGGTACGTCAGCGGACCGTGCCGGATGACGTCCCCGTCGGTCTTCGGTGTCAGCCCGATCTCGGTGGTGAGCTCCTCGATCGCCTCCCGGTCGAGCTGCGCCAACGGCAGTGCGAAGGCGGGATCGGCGATCCGGGTCCGCAGCCGGTCGACGATCCCCGGCAGGTTCGCCCGGATCGGTTCGCCGGGTGACAGGTGGTAGACCAGCCACGGGAGCGTCCGCGCCAGGGCGACGAGCGCGTGCTGGTCGCCGACCCCGCCGTCGGGTCCGGCAAGCCATCGGCAGGTGTCCGGGGTGGCGAGCCCGTGCAGCAGTTCGGAGGTACCGATCCGGTGCTGGGCGGGGTACTGGTCGACCATGATGATGAGGTCGTCCGGCACCGGTCGACGCACGCCCCGCCGGTCGGCCCAGGCGATCACCTCGTCCAGCACCGGCCCGGTGTCCCACAGGGCGGTCGGGTCGGCCGGGACCAGCGATTCCACGAGGGAGCGGCTGAACGATTCCCCGCGCCAGTACCAGGTGCGTCCGGCGATCGCGATCGCCGGACCGCTGGCTCCCGGGTCGGGTGGGCTCCAGCCGGCACGTTCCCCGTCGAGGTGAAGGCCGGCGAGGAGCAGGGTCGCCTCGGCGTGGCTGATCCCGGCGGTTTGGGAGAGGGCCTCGGCCAGGTCGGGCCGCGGCGGCGGCGCGCCCCGCTCACGGGTCGTAGCCACGAAGGTGGTGAGGACCGAGGCGTCCCAGGTGCCGTCGACCAGGATCTTCTCGCTGACGTGCTGGCAGCCGGGAAGCGCACCGAAGGTGCCGTCCGCGGAGTAGTCCAGGCCCTCCACCCTGGTCCGCTTGCCCTGCGCGTCGTTGACCTCCTTGACGCTGAGCACCAGCACCCGGCATTCACCGATGGGGACAACCGTGTCCTTCTCCGGCGGTGGCTCCAGCTCGACGTTCATCGACAACTGGCGCAGCCGGGCACCGGCGCGGAACAGTCCGGAGTCGGCGAAGACCGTCAGCAGGGCCAGGAGCGCCTCCCGGCGGTCGGGGTCGACCGACGGCGACACCGCCCGGTACATGATCGCGCGTACCAGGGCGAGGACCGAGAACCAGTTGCGGTCACCCTCGGGTCGCAGGACCCTCCCCTCGGGAGGCTCGATCGCGGTGAGCGCGGCCCCGGCGGCGGCCACCATCCGGACCGCACCGCTGCCACTGCCGTACATGTAGCGGACCAGTCCGGTGAGCGCCGAGAGGAGGTCATGGTCCCGGACCAGGCCGGCGTCGGAGTCGACCGGCGCGGCGGCCGCCGCGGACAGCGTGCCGGTGAGGACCTCGGCCGTCCCCCGGAGCCTGGCGACCCGTTCGGCGGCGTACCGGACCACCCCGGCCACCCCCTTGACCATTGCCTCGTTGGTCAGCTCCGGAACGGCACGACGGACCAGCTCGACCACGTCGGCGAGTGGTACCTGTTTCTCGTCCGCCGGCGGACGCAGGGTTGCGGCCTCGGCCAGCAGCGCGGAGACCACGCCGTCCGGGAGCCCGCGCAGCACCGCCGACCCGGCGAGGTCGCGCGGGCGCAGGTGGTGCCAGAGGTCCCCGGGCGGGATCACGGCGGTGCCGGCCGCGAAGTCCGTCGAGTGGCGGGCCGTGTAATAGACGCCGATCGCCCGGCCGTCGGCGGTGCACAGGATGATCGGCTCGCCGCCCCAGCCCGAGGTGAGGCGCATGCCGTGTACGGCGTCGGAGCCGGGGAACCGGACCGCGTGGCTGCCGGTGCCTCCCAGCACCTGGCGCATGTCGGCGGTGTACCGGAGCGTCCGCCCGTCGATGCCCTCGCCGACGTGGTCGTGGTCAGGGGTGACGCGCGTCCGCCAGCCGACGAGGCCGTCGGCGGTGCCGTAGGGGCTGGCCTGTGCGCCCTCCGGTGCCACCCGAAGCATGCTGTGCGCCACCGAGATCGGCTCCCCGTCGACGGCCCCGGCCTGGAAGAACGCGGGCATCGAGACCCGGCCGGGCTCGCCGGTCCGCGGGTCGAACTCGCGCATGGTGCTGTCCTCGCGGGTGTGGACCCAGTACGCGGTGCCGTCGGTGACGACCGCGCCCCGGTTCTCCTCGCTCCGGTCACCCACCTGCAACGGGCGACCGCCGGTGGTGCGCCCACCAGCGGGCAGGGGCAGTGAGTGGCCCGGCTGGGTGAACGCGTCCTCGGGAAGCTCGTTGTGGACGTCGGTGGGGGTGCCGCTCCAGTACGCCGAGCGGCCCTTCCATGTTGTCCACGAGACGAGCAGCTGCCCGTCGACGAAGCGCAGGGTCGGGGGCCGGTAGCTTGGCTGGTTGGCCGGGATGAGCAGCCGGTGTTCCAGGAGCACACGGTCCGGTCCGACGACCCGGACGAGGTCGCCCCGGCGCAGAACCAGGACCGGCCACTGTTCGGTGAGGACGAGTTGCTCGTCCTTCATCGGAAGGTCGAGCAGTTCGATGGCGGCCTGTTCGAACGCCGGCCACTCGTACTCGTCAAAAAGGCCGGCGCGCAGCGTCGCGGCGAGCACCGGGGCGAGGTCGTGCGCGGTGAGGCGACGGACCGCGTCGGGGTTGGTCGCGAGGCCTTCCGGGGTGGCGACCTTGCGGACCCGGTCGAGCTGCCGGTCGAGGGTGGGGAGCCCCTGGGCGGCCACGGTGCCGGCGAGCTCGTCGAGCCAGGCGCCCACGGCCACCCGCAGCCCCGCAACGGCCACCACCTGCCGTACCCGGTCGGGGGTGGGAATGGCAGGCAGGTAGTTCTCGACGGCCCGGACCAGGGGTGTGAGGAAACGCGGATCGGCGGCGACTGCGGCCAGGTCGCGGTCCTCGAACGGCTCGTTGTGCGGGAACAGCCGGGAGACGTAGAAGCAGAAGCTGTCCGGTTGGTCGGCGACCGGTACGCCAGCGGCGAGGCAGAGGTCGAGCAGTTCGAGGTCGCCGTTCCAGCCCTCGATCAGGTGTACCGGCACGCCGTCGGCGATGAGCCGGGGCGCCATCCGCTCCGCGAGGAGAAGGAGGCCGGGGATCCGCCCGGGTGACGACCCCTGCAGGTAGCGGCGGGCGAATCGGGAGAGCCAACCGGCCGGACCGTCCGGCGACTCGGCCCCGCCGGGTGTCTCGCCGATCCGAGCGGTCAGTCCGGCGGTCGCGCCGGTCGTCTCCAGCAGATTCAGCCAGGGCACGCCCGGGACGTTGAACGGCATGAAGGAGAGCAGGTGGCCGCGGACCGCCGGGTCGTCCGCGGCGAGACCGGCGAGGGCGACGCCGTAGGCGGTCCAGAACGCCTCCGGCGCACGTTGCAGCGCCGGTGCGGTGAGGATGTCCGCCAGGACCTGCCGGTCGGCCGCGGCCGGGTCGAGCCCGGCAGCCTTCGCCAGGCGCCGCAGGTCGGTGGGCATGGCGGCGTACGGCGGCAGCCCGCCGAGGATCCGCTCGCTGCACAACCGGCGGAACCGGTCGAAGGCGGCGACGGGGTCGGCGCACCGGATCGCGAGGTCGCGGGAGTGCGCCGACAGCGCCTTCGCGCTCAACGCCCCGGCGAGCCCGAACTCCAGGAAGACCGCGTGGGTACGGTCCTCATCGACGGTCAACGAGAAGGTCTTCTCCGCCTCACGGGCCTTGCCGAACATCATCGCGGCGTAGAACGGGCTGTCGGCGGCCAGGAACGCGCGGCCGGCCTGCTCGTAGAACGTCGGCAGGAAATGCGGTACGGACCGGGCCAGTTGGTCGCCCAGCGCGTCGAAGCCGTCCTTCGCCGGAGGGAGGCGGGACTTGGCGATCCGCGACAACCGTTCGATCTCCTTGACCAGGGCCAGAGCGTGGTGTCCGTTGGCCGGGTCGTGGACCAGTGCCCAGGCCGGGAAGCCGAGGGCGCGCTGGCGCAGCAGGCCGACCCCGGTGACCCGGTCGGGCCGGTCGAAGCCGAGGAACTCCATCGTCAGGTCCTCGGCGTCGGACAGGGTCGAGGAGACCAGCCGGACCACCGGCCGGTCGGGTAACGCCGGATGGCGGTAGGACCGCGCCCGCAACTCGTCGACCGTGTCGGCCTTGGCCACCACACTGCCGAGCGGCACGATCCCGCCCGCCTCCAGCAACACCTCGGTCGTCACGCTCACCGCTGCTCCTCCGACTTCTCCACGACCCGGCCGGCGTAGAGCGCGGCTGCCATCCGCATGCCTTCCGACCAGGCCACCGGGCCGACCGCGACGAGTGGCCGGGAGGCGCCGGAGCGATCGGTGAAGACCAGGTCCCCGGTTTCGGTCTCGTAGTCGGGGTCGTCGGAGCCCACCCAGGAGCGGGCCTCGACATTCTCGCCGCCCTCGAAGATCCGGCAGACGGCGAACCCGCCCCGGACCGGGTATCCGAGCGAGCTGGCTCGGGCGGACAGGTGCCGCAGTTCGACGTACCTGCCGCCGGCGAAGTCGTTGACGGAGGTGGCCTTGGGGTCGAGGGACGCCGGCCGTTGCCAGGTCTCGCGGAAGAGTTGGCCGACGGACTGCGCCACCTCGAGGTCGGCGGCGAACTCGCGCAGGTCGTCGAGGTCGGCCAGGAGTACGGGGTGCGGGATGATCACCCGGTCGGCGGGGATCCGTACGGTCTCGCCGTCGAGGTTGACCACGCCGATGCCCTTGTCGCTGACGTCGCGCAGCAGGCCCACCTCGTCGGGGTCCCAGCCGTCGTGCTCGTCGAGGCCGGCGACCACGAGATCGGTGAGCGCCGCGCGCCACGCGTCGTCGGCCCAGACCTCGGCCAGGATCGTCGCGGGCACCGGCAGGGAGCGGACCATCCAGCGTTCCACGTCCGCCCGGCAGTCACGCTCGTGCCGCTCCAGCCACTCGGCGAGCTGTTTGAGCCCGGTCACCACCGGGTCCTCCCGGACGGCTTTGGGTGGTGACCTGAGTTCCTTGCCCGCCGCGTTCCGGCAGACGATGTCCCCGGAACGCAGCGTGACCTCATAGCCACCGGCAACAGCCATCCACGCCATCCGTCGCTCTCCCGTCCACGGCCGACCCCGTCGGATCGACGTCCTCCAGTCGAAGCGGCACACTAGCCGGGCGGCGCGACATTTTTGCCCGATCGGCACACTGTGGACGGTGCTCGGGCGCGGTTGCGGGTGTCGAGGGCTGGTCCGGGCCGGGACCCGACGACGGGTCAGCGCCGGTGGCGGAGCCAGGACGTGATGCGCCCGATCAGGGCGACGTGTCCGGGGGAGTCGTACGACCCGGGGTCGTGACCGAGAGCGTTGTAGACCACCCGGCTGCGCCCGACGGTACGTGCCCAGACGAGCGGGTGGACGACGCCGCCCTCCTCGTGGACGTAGAGCGGCTCGACGTCGGCGTTGTCGACCAAGTCGAGGTTCATGTAGCGCTCGTCGTGGACCTCGAAGTCACCGAGTCCACCGGTGATCGGGTGTTCTGCACCGCTACGTCGGATGAGGCTCCGGCCAATCGGCGGGTGCGAGGTCCGGCCGTGTTCCCAGGTGGCGCCGATCGTGGACCGCCAGCTCGCCAGGCCGGGGAACGCGATCGTCGCGCTGTGGGTGGCGAGCAGGTTGCCGCCCCGGGCGAGGAAGGCGTCGAGCGTACGTCCGAACTGGTCGTCCTCGCCGATCGGTGTGGTGCGGTTGGCGCTCGCGTTGACGATCAGCAGGTCGACCCCGTCGAGTGCGGCTCCGAGTCGGTCGATGGACGTCACGATCTCCACGGAGCCCGGGGGGCCGACCAGCTCGGCCAGCCTCGCGCTGGTTTCGGGCAACGGGTGCCACGGGTCGGCGTGCGGACCTGCGCCGCTGAGGACGACGGTGTCGATGCGCTGTGCCATGAGTTCCGATCCTGGTGTCTCGATTGATGCTGGTTTGTCCGGCTCACTCTGACTCGCTCCGAGTCATTTTGAGGATTGCCGAAATGTCGAAGTTAACGTTAACATGGCGTCATGAGAGCCCTGCACCATCCCGATCTCGCCTCGGTCGACCTGGCCACGCTGCTCGGCGCGCTGGCCGACCCGGTGCGCCTGAGCGTCGTACGGCAGTTGGCGCGGTCCGGTGGCGTCGTCTGCGGGAAGTTCGAGGCGCTGTCCGAGGTGAGCATGTCGACGCTGTCGCACCACCTGAAGGTGCTGCGCGAGGCCGGTGTCCTGCGGGTCACGCCGAACGGGAGTTTCCGCCGCCACGAGCTGCGTGCCGACGAGATCGACGACCGGTTCCCCGGACTGCTCCCCGCGGTGGCCGCTAATCTCGGCATCGTGGAGCGAGTGGGAGCGCCGGCGTGACGAACCCCGAGCCGACGCCCCAGGTTCGGCCGGGCACCCTCGGTCTCTCCGCCGA
Organism: Micromonospora sp. NBC_01796; assembly: GCF_035917455.1. Lineage (NCBI taxonomy): Bacteria > Bacillati > Actinomycetota > Actinomycetes > Micromonosporales > Micromonosporaceae > Micromonospora > Micromonospora sp. NBC_01796. The sequence continues at coordinate 6,196,127 of NZ_CP109078.1, forward strand.
CGAGGTCCTGACCACCACCCGTGCCGTACGCCGGCGCCTCGACCTGGGCCGGCCGGTGCGCCGGGACGTGATCGAGGACTGCCTGCGCATCGCCGTCCAGGCACCGAGCGGTCGGAACCGGCAGCGCTGGGACTTCGTCTTCGTCGAGGACCCGGACACCCGGGCGGCCGTGGCACAGCTGTGGCGACTGGGCCTGATGACCCCGCCGCCCGCGTCCGGCGAGGCGGGACCGGCGTTCAGCCGGATGAGCTTCGCCTCGGCGCAGTGGGATCGCATCGCCGGCAGCCTGCACCATCTCGCGGAACACCTGCACGAGGTTCCGTTGCTGCTCATCCCGTGCCTGCGGGTCGAGTCCCGCGCCGAACTGGCCAGCGTTCGCGGTCAGGCCGGCGCGTGGGGTTCGGTGATACCGGCGTTCTGGAGCTTCATGCTGGCCGCCCGGGAACGCGGGCTCGGCACCGCCTGGACCACGAGTCATCTCAGCTACGAGCGGGAGATGGCCGACCTGCTCGGCATTCCCTACGACACCGTCGTGCAGGTGGCTCTCACCCCCGTGGCCTACACCCTCGGCACGGACTTCAAGCCCGGCCCCCGCTCCGACGCCGAGGCGTTCGCCCACTGGGACCGTTGGTAACCCGACGCTGCCGCCCGCCCGGTGAGGCGCCCGTCACAGGGTCGCGCTGTCACCCGGCGCGAGGTTCACGAGCACGTCCGCCAGGCCCGCCTCCGCGAAGGCCCGCGTGACGTCGTCCGCGTTCTCGGTGTAGTGCCCCCACCCGTCCTGGTGCACCGGGACCACCGCGCGCACACCGAGCAGGGCGGCCGCTCGCGCCGCCAGTTCCGCCGTCAGCGTGAGGAATCCGTCGCCGCGTACGGCGATCCTGGCCGCGCCGAGGTTGAGGATCGCGATCTCCGTTGCCGGGAACCGTTCCGCGATGACGGCCACGACGTCCACTGAGGCGTTGTCGCCGCTGACGTAGACCGTCGGCCAGCCGTCCGACTCCAGCACGAATCCGATCACCGGACCGTTGACCACGCCGATCTCCGGCGTTCCGTGCAGCGCCGGCACCGCCGTGACGCGTACCTCTCCGACCTCGGTGTGTTCGAACGGCCGCAGGCCGACCGCCGCCGGGCCGAGGTTCTCCGCTCCCGCGCGGGTGGTGAGCACCCTCCGGGCCTGCTGCGCGTACCTCCGTCCGGAGGTGTCGAGGTTGTCGACGTGATGTTCGTGCGACACGAGGACCGCGTCGACCGGGCCGAGATCCCCGGACCGGCTGGTCGGGCCGGTCAGCTTGGTCGCGGTGACCGGCCCGCTCCGGTACGTCCCCGGCTCGTCGAAGGTCGGATCCAGCACGAACCGGGAACCCGCGTAGTCGAGGACCGCCGTCGGCCCGCCGATTGTGCGTACGGTCGGCTTGTTCATGTTCGCTCCCTGGCTCCTGGCTCGTCCACGGCTACTGGCGGGCGCCAGCGGGGCGGCGCAGTTGCTCACGCAGCGCCTGGTTCTCCGCACGAAGGCGGGTGAGCTCGTCGCCTACCGGGGCGAGCACGTCGGCCAGCTCGGCCTCGGTGTAGCGGGGCGTGATGTGCTGGGGGCAGTTCCAGTCGTAGCCCTGCACGTCGACCGTGATCAGTCGCTCGATCTTGCCGGACCGCCCGTACACGTCCAGCCGTTCCAGCAGGTCGGGGCGCACGTCGTCGCGTACGTCCACGACCCGGGCGGTGCCGATGATCTTGAGTCGGCGTTGGTGGGCGTAGTCCATCAGCAGCAGCGACACCTTCGGTGAGGCGCCGAGGTTGCCCACCGAGAGGTACTGCCGGTTGCCGCGCAGGTCCGCCCAGCCGAGTACGCCGTGCCCGTCGACGGGGTCGAGCACGTGCAGGAAGCCGGGTGGGCCGCCCCGGTACTGCAGGTAGGGCCAGCCGTTCTCGCCGACCGTGCCGAGGTAGAAGCCGTCCCGTTCGGCGACGAAGGCGGCCGTGCCGGCGTCGAGCAGGGCGTCGGTATGCCAGCCGGCGGTCATGCGTTGGATGGCGCCCCGGCTGCCGTAGCGCTCTCGTGCGGCGGTCACCGATGCGGTCGACAGTTCTTCCAGGTAGCGGTGTGGCACGGCGTACCCCTCAGAGCCTGTTCCGGGGGCGCGGCGCGCCCCCGGTCGTGGATGGCCGGGTCCGGTCGAGGAACCCGTTCTAACCGGTGAAGAGAAGTTTGATGGTTAGAAGATACGTCGCAAATCCTTACCTGTCAAACGGCGAACGGGGGTAAGATTCTTGGCATGGTGCAGCGACCGTTGGTGGGCGAACCCCTCGCCCTGGACCTGGTGAACACGGAATGGGTCGACCACGGCCACGATGTCGACCTCTTCGCCGAGCCGGACGGGTTGCGGGGGTGGCTCACCGAACACGGACTTCCGGGCGACCCGGCGGTCGAGGCGCCGCTGCGCCGGGCCCGGACGGCCCTGCGCGGCCTCCTCGAACACCCCGGCGAGCAGGCCGAGCGCGAGATCAACGCCATCCTGGCGCACGGCGCCCTGCGCCACACCCTGCACCGGGCGCAGGTGCGGGAACACCACGACGTCGACAGCGAGTGGCTGCCCGCCTGGCGGGCGGTCAGCGACTACCTCGACCTGCTGCGCCGCCAACCCACCCGGATCCGACGCTGCGGGCACCCCGCCTGCGTCCTGTACTTCTACGACACCTCACGCAACGGCACCCGGCGCTGGTGCTCCATGGACGGCTGCGGCAGTCGTACCAAAGCCGCCCGCCACTACCGGCGGCACCGCACGGCGACCGCGTAGTCGCCGACGGCGGAGCCGGACCGGGTCAGCACTCGGTGCCGGCACCCGCGGCGATCCGGGCCAGCAGCGAGGCGAGTGCGCCGGGCATCGACAGGAAAGGAGAGTGGCCGCTCGGAAGGTGGTGGACCGCGCCGGCCCGCCGGGCCATCCGCTCCTGGTCCGACGGCGACAGCGCCTGATCCTTGTCCGCCACGACGTAGGTGGACGGGATGCTCCGCCAGCCGACCCGGGTGACCGGTTCGAAACACGCCCGGACGCTCTGCGGGACCAACCGGGCGTTCGCCTCGGCCGCCTCGGCCACATCCAGATCCTGGTAGAAGAAGTCCCCACGGGCACGACCGGTGGCGGGGTCCGTCACCGGCAGGGTGCCGGCCAGGGAATCCGGAACCGGGACCCCGTGGAACGGAAGCATGGCCTCGCCGACGTCGAGCTGGTACGACGCCAGGTACACGAGGTGCACCACGTTGGTGGCACCGGCGGTGGCCTCGGTCACCGGGATTCCGCCGTAGGAGTGGGCCACCACCACGACCGGACCACTGATCTCCGCCAGTGCCGTACGGACAACATCCGCGTCGTCGTACATCCCCGGCAGCGGCTCGGCCGGCGCGTCCTGTACGACCGCGCTGGGCAACTGGACGGAGCGGGTGGCCCAGCCGTCGGCCGCGAGCTTTCCCTCGAGCTTCTGCCAGCTCCAGGAGCCGTGCCACGCTCCGTGTACCAGGAGCAGCGTCGGTCGGTCCGGTGTGATGGTCAAGGTAGGTCTCCGCACTGCCGTCGACGTCGGGGCTCCCCGGTGGTGACGGCTCGGATCCGGCCGGGTTCGTCACCCCGGACAGCCTGTCGTACACCATGTCCGACAGGCTGTCCGGCCAAGATTACCCACGCTCCGCACGGACGACCATTACCGCCGTCACACCCCTGGGGCGGGGCGGGCTTCACCCACGCAGCCCCTGCGCGAGTTCGCCGATCGCACCCATCGCGTACCGCTGCATCCCCGGACCGAAGGTGATGCGGGTCGCGCCCAGCCGTGCCAGTTCGGCCACGGAGTCCGGGTCCGGTCGGGCAGCCATGTTGATCGGTCCCTCGATGCCCGCCCGCAGCACCGGGAGCACCTCGGGCGGGGCCAGAAGCGGGTACACGCAGTCGGCGCCGGCGGCCACGTACAGCAGGGCGCGGGCCACCGCGTCGGCCGGGTCACCCGTCCCGACCAGGAAGGTGTCCACCCGTGCGTTGATGAAGAGCGCGTCGCCCGCCTCCACCCGTACCTCGGCCAGCCAGTCCGCGTGCCGCTGCGGGTCCCTGAGGGTGGTGTGCCCCACCGAGTCCTCCAGGTTGCAGCCGACCGCGCCCGTCTCCAGGAGCCGGCCGACCAGCTCACCGGGGGCGAGGCCGTAACCACCCTCGAGGTCGGCGGAGACGGGTACGTCGACCGCCCGGACGATCCGCGCCACCGCCGCGAACATCTCCTCCGGCGGCGTCGAGCCGTCCTCGTACCCGAGCGAGGCGGCGATCCCGGCGCTCGGGGTGGCCAGCGCGGGGAAGCCGGCGTCGGCGAGGATCCGGGCGCTGCCCGCGTCCCAGGGACCGGGCAGGACGAGCGGGTCGCCGGCGGCGCGCCCCTGGTGCAGGGCGCGGAAGGTGGATGCGGTCATCTTTTTCACGTGTCCCGAGGAGAGAGTGGAGGGGGCGGGGGCAAGGGCCGCTCGGCCCGCCCGCTAGGCACCGGGCGTGTAGTGGCCGGGGACCAAACGGGTCGACACCCCGAAGCGGTTCCAGGCGTTGATCGCCGTGATCGCCACGATGAGGCGGGCCAGCTCCGTCTCGTCGAACTCGTTCGCGGCCCTCGCGTACACGTCGTCCGGAACGAACCCGTCCGTGAGTACGGTGATCGCGTCGGTCAGCTCGATCGCCGCGACCTCCTTCGCCGTGTAGAAGTGCTTCGACTCCGTCCACGCGCTGAGCTGGATGATCCGCTCGGCCGACTCGCCGGCCGCCAGCGCGTCCTTGCTGTGCATGTCCAGGCAGAAGGCGCAGTGGTTGAGCTGCGACGCCCGGATCTTGACCAGGTTGAGCAGGGTGGGCTCGACGCCCTGCCCCGCGACCGTGTCCAGACGGATCATGGCCTTGTAGGCCTCGGGAGCGAGCTTTGCCAGGTCCAGGCGCGGTGCGTGTGCGGGGTGGCGCTCGCTGCTGTCAGTTGCTCCATGTGCTGTCACGCCGACAACGCTATGTCGCAGGTGGCACCGGAGTATGGTCCAATTTCATGACGGATTCATGGGCCAATCCGGCCCCCGATCCGCCCGCCACCAGCGGTGCCGACCTGCTGCTGGAGCTGACCGGACCCGGACTGCGGGCCGGGCTCACCGAGGCCCTGCGGAAGGCCGTGCGCACCGGGCGCCTGGCACCCGGCACCCGACTACCGTCGTCCCGCTCGCTCGCCGCCGACCTCGGAGTCGCCCGCAACACCGTTGCCAACTCCTACGCCGAACTGATCGCCGAGGGCTGGCTCACCGCCCGGCAGGGCTCGGGGACCCGGGTGGCCCGGCGGGCCGCGCCGCGCCGGGTCGCGCCCGCCGCTCCCGGTACCGGGTCGACCCCGAGCCGTCCCACGTACGGGCTGGTGCCGGGTTCGCCGAACCTCGCGGAGTTTCCCCGTACGCAGTGGCTCGCGGCGGCCCGCCGGGCGCTGACCGCCGCACCGCACGACGCCTTCGGCTACGGCGACGCCCCCGGCCGGGCGGAGTTGCGTGTTGCCCTCGCGGACTATCTGCCCCGGGCCCGCGGGGTCTACGCATCCCCGGACCGGGTGGTGATCTGCTCCGGTTTCCACCACGGTCTGACGCTGATTGCGCGGGTGCTCCGGGCGCGCCGGGTGCGGGCGGTGGCCGTCGAGTCGTACGGCTTCGGCGTCTACCGCGACGCGCTGACCGGCGCCGGTCTGCGTACCCCGCCGCTCTACGTGGACGAGCAGGGCGCGCGTACCGACGACCTGGCCCGGCTGCCCGGAGTCGGCGCGGTGCTGGTGACACCGGCGCACCAGTACCCGACCGGGGTCGCGCTGGGCCCGGACCGGCGATTGGCGGCCGTCGACTGGGCGCGTGCGACCGGCGGCCTGATCCTGGAGGACGACTACGACGGTGAGTTCCGGTACGACCGTCAGCCGGTGGGTGCGTTGCAGGGACTGGACCCGGAGCGGGTGGTGTACTTCGGCACCGCGAGCAAGTCGCTGGCGCCGGGGCTGCGGCTCGCCTGGATGGTGCTGCCCGAGGAACTGGTTCCGGAGGTCGTGGCGGCCAAGGGGCAGGTCGACTGGGCGAGCGGGCTGGAGCAGTTGACGCTCGCGGAGTTCATCTCGTCCGGTGCGTACGACCGGCACCTGCGCGCGATGCGGCTGCGCTACCGGCGCCGCCGTGACCAACTGGTCGCGGCGCTGGCGCAGCGGGCGCCGGGTGTCCGGGTGACCGGCCTGGCCGCCGGGTTGCAGGTGGTCGTCGAACTTCCGCGCGGGACCGAGCGGTCGGTTGTCGCGGCGGCGGCCCGGCAGGGACTGGAGGTCACCGGGATGGCGCAGTTCCGCTACGAGGTGGCCGACTCCGGCTGGCGGTTGCCCGAGCAGGATGCGCTGGTGGTCAACTACGCGGCTCCGCCGGAGAGCGCGTGGGCGGGTGCGCTGGACGCACTGTGCCGGGTGATGCCGTAGCCGGCGCACCGTCGAGCAGATCACCGACGCCATCGCCGGGACGGGCTGGCCACCGGCGGATGCGATACCGTGCTCGCGGACCGCCCCGCAGCGAAGCCGGTGTGACCCCGGCGCTGTCCCGCAACTGTGATTCCCCGTACCGGCAGGACGTCGAGCAGCACAACGGCCCGGCGGATGTCGAGCACACCGGCCCCGCCGGCGCTCGCCGGTACGGAGGACGAGCCAGGTCGCCTGCGGTGCGGTCGCGAACCGCGCTTCCGAGGAGAGGCGTCTCGCGGGCGGGACATCAGCGGTGTTCCTGTCGGCGATGCACTGGATCCTCGACCGACAGGAGGACCCATGATCAGACGTACCGCAGCCACCCTCGCCGTGGCGCTCACCGCAGCCACGGCTCTCGCCGGCTGTGCGGCCGAGACCGGCGAGGCGCCGAACGCCGGATCGAGCGCGAACACCGCGGTGTTCCCGATCACCGTGGGCGGCGTCACCCTCGCGCAGCGCCCCGAAAAGATCGTCTCACTCTCGCCGACCACCACCGAGATGCTGTTCGCGGTCGGAGCGGGTGACCAGGTCACGGCGGTGGACGAAAACTCCGACTACCCGCCGGAGGCGCCGAAGAGCGATCTGTCCGGCGTCAGCCCGAACGCCGAGTCCATCGCCGCCAAGGCACCGGACCTGGTGGTGCTCACCCTCGACACCAACAAGATCGTCGACCAGCTCGAGCGGCTCAAGGTCCCGGTCTACCTGGCGCCGGCGGCGGTCACCCTGGAGGACAGCTACCGGCAGATCATCGAGCTCGGCGCGCTGACCGGCCATCCGGACGAGGCATCCGACCTGACCCAGCGGATGCGCGACGACATCACCAAGCTGGTCGCGGACGTACCGCAGCGGTCGACGAAGCTGAGCTACTACTACGAACTCGACCCCACGTACTTCACCGTGACCGGCAAGACCTTCGTCGGTTCCCTGTTCACCCTGGTCGGGCTCGAGAACGTCGCCGACCCGGCCGACGCCGACGGTGCCAAGGGCGGCTATCCCCAACTGACGCCCGAGGTACTGGTCAAGTCCGACCCGGATCTGATCTTCCTGGCCGACACCAGGTGCTGCCAGCAGAGCGCCGAGACGGTCAAGGCACGCAGCGGGTGGGCCGCGATCACCGCGGTCAGGAACAACCAGATCGTGGCTCTCGACGACGACATCGCCTCGCGGTGGGGGCCACGCGTGGTCGACCTGGTACGGGCGATCGTCGACGCGGTCGCCAAGGTCCCCGCGTGACGCGTTCCACCCCCGCCGGCACGCTGGTCCGCCGGCCCGCACTGCGGGTCGGCGGGCTGGTGGCCGGCATCGTGGCCGTCCTGGTCGCGGCGGTCACCGGGCTGGCCCTGGGACCGGTCGGGCTGCCGCCGGTCGGTGTCGCCGCCGAACTGCTCAACCTCGTGCCGGGAGTACACCTGCACAGCGGGCTGAGCCAGACCGAGGTGGCCATCCTGGTCGAGCTCCGACTTCCACGGGTGGTGCTCGGCCTGCTCGTCGGCGGCACCCTCGCCCTCTCCGGCGGCGTCTACCAGGGGGTGTTCCGCAACCCGCTGGCCGATCCGTACCTGCTCGGCGCCGCCGCCGGGGCGGGACTCGCGGTGACCGCGATGATCGCACTCCGGCTCGGCGGGACCGGCGGCGGCGCGGACGGCGACGCCACCTCGGGACTCCCGCTGACCATCCCGCTGGCCGCCTTCGTCGGCACGCTCGGCGCGGTCGCCCTGACCTACCTGCTCGGAGCGGCCGGTGGTCGGGATCGGAGCCCGGCGACGCTGATCCTGGCCGGCGTCGCGGTCTCCGCGTTCCTCTCCGCCGGCCAGACCTACCTGCTGCAACGCCACGCGGACAGCATCCGCGAGGTGTACTCCTGGCTGCTCGGCCGGCTCGCCACCGCCGGCTGGCACGACGTCCTCCTGATGCTGCCGTACGTCGTGGTCACCGCCGTGGTGGTGCTCCTGCTGCGCCGGGAACTCGACGTGCTCTCCGTCGGCGACGAGGAGGCGGCGAGTCTGGGCCTGCACCCCGAGCGGTCCCGCTACCTGCTGGTCGCGGCCGCCTCGCTCGGCACCGCCGCCGCCGTCTCGGTCTCCGGGCTGATCGGCTTCGTCGGCATCATCGTGCCGCACACCGTACGGCTGCTCGCCGGGGCCAGCTACCGGACCATCCTGCCGCTGTCGATGCTCTTCGGGGGCGCGTTCCTGGTGCTCGCCGATCTGGCCGCCCGTACCGTCGCGGTGCCCGCGGAGATCCCCATCGGGGTGCTCACCGCGTTCTTCGGCGCGCCCTTCTTCATCCTCGTCCTGCGCTCCGCGCGGCGGGTGACCGGATGAGCGTCGACCAGCCGCAGCCGGCCGCGGTCGAGGTGGCGGACCTGCGGGTCACCCTCGACGGCGCGCGGATCCTGCACGGGGTGGACCTGACGGTGGCAGCCGGCGAGTGGGTCACCGTGATCGGTCCGAACGGCGCGGGCAAGTCGACCCTGTTGCGCGCCGTCGGCGGCCTCCTGCCGGCAACCGGGTCGATCACCCTCTTCGGTACGCCGAGCGCCCGGCTGCGCCGCCGCGACCGGGCCCGGATCGTGGCGACCGTGGCCCAGTCCCCGGTGGTGCCACCGGGGATCGCGGTCTCCGACTACGTGCTGCTCGGCCGTACCCCCTACATCCCGCCGCTCGGTCGCGAGTCGGCGGCCGACCTGGCCGCGGTGACCGACGTGCTGCACCGGCTGGACCTGGTGGGGTTCGCCGACCGGCCGCTGGTCACCCTCTCCGGTGGCGAGCGGCAGCGGGTCTTCCTGGCCCGGGCCCTGACCCAGGGCGCCCCGCTGCTGCTGCTGGACGAGCCGACGAGTGCGCTGGACATCGGCCACCAGCAGGACGTCCTGGAACTGGTCGACCGGCTGCGCGGCGAGGTCGGCCTGACCGTACTGGCCACCATGCACGACCTCTCGGTCGCCGGCGAGTACGCCGACCGCCTGGTGCTGCTCGACGCGGGGCGGGTGGCGGCGGCCGGCCCGCCGGGGGAGGTGCTGACCGAGGACCTGCTCGCCGCCCACTACCGGGCCCGGGTACGCGTCATTCCCGGCGAGCACGGACCGATCGTCGTACCGGTGCGGTCCCGGTAGCCGTGGGCGTTGTCGGCGGGCGCCCGGTTCAGGCGGGCACGATCATCGGCGTGCCGGCGATCGGGTCCGGGACGATGAGGCAGCGCAGACCGAAGACCTTCTCGACCAGTTCGGCGGTGACGACGTCGGCGGGGGCGCCCTCGGCGACGATGGTGCCCTCCGACATCGCGATCAGGTGATCGCTGAACCGGCAGGCGAGGTTGAGGTCGTGCAGGACGATGACGATCGTCTTGCCGGACTCGGCGTTGAGCTTGCGCAGCAGCCGCAGCAGTTCGACCTGGTGGTTGATGTCCAGGTAGGTGGTTGGTTCGTCCAGCAGCAGCAGGTCGGTGTCCTGGGCCAGGGCCATGGCGACCCAGACGCGTTGCCGCTGGCCGCCGGAGAGCTGCCGGATCGGGCGGTCGATCAGGTCCGCGGTGCCGGTGGCGTCGAGCGCCCGGGCGACCGCGTCGTGGTCGTGCTCGGTCCACCGCCGGAACCAGCCCTGGTGCGGGTACCGGCCACGGGACACCAGGTCGGCGACGGTGATCCCGTCGGGTGCGACGGGGGTCTGGGGGAGCAGCCCGAGCACCTTGGCGACGTCGACGGTGCGCATCTCCGCGAGGGCTTTGCCGTCGAGCAGTACGGAGCCGCCGCGCGGCGGCAGCAGTCGGGCCAGCCCGCGCAGCAGGGTGGACTTGCCGCAGGCGTTGGCGCCGACGATCGCGGTGATCCTGCCGTCGAGCACCGTGACGTCGAGCTTGTCGACAACGGTCCGGTCGTCGTACCCGAGGGTCAGGCCCTCGGCGCGCAGTCGGGTCATCCGCCCGCTCCTTGCCGGTTGGTGGTGGCCAGCAGCCACAGCAGGTAGGGAGCACCGACCGCCCCGGTCACCACGCCGGTGGGCAGCGGTGTGGGCAGCAGGTGCACGGCGACGAGGTCGGCGCTGAGCAGCAGCGCGGCGCCGACCAGGGCGGCGGCGGGGATGCCACCGGTGGCCGGACCGAGCAGCCGGTTGGCGATCGGTCCGGCGACGAGGGCGACGAAGGCGATCGGCCCGGCCACGGCCACCGCGAAGGCGACCAGGATGACCGCGGTGCCGAGCAGGGCGGCGCGGCTGAGTTCGGTCCGGGTGCCCAGCGTACGGGCGGCGTCGTCGCCGAGTTCGAGTGCCTGCAACGGTCGCTGGAGCATCAGCGCGAGGGGCAGCAGGACGACCAGGGCGCCGAAGAGCAGGCGCAGTTCCGTGGTGCTGGCCTGCCCGACGGAGCCGGTCAGCCAGTGCATCGCCTGGCGGGCCTCGAAGAGCTGGGCCCGGCTGAGCACGTAGCCGACGAGCCCGTCGAAGAAGACCGCCACACCGATGCCGATCAGGATGAAGCGGTATCCGGTGACACCGTCGCGCCAGGCCAGTACGTACATCAGCAGGGCCGCGACGATGGCCCCGCCGAGGGCGAGCCCGCTGACGAGCAGCCCGCTGACCTGGAAGATCACGATCCCGGTGACCGCGGTGAGCCCGGCTCCGGAGGTGATGCCGACGAAGTCCGGTGAGGCGAGGGGGTTGCGCAGCACCTGCTGGAAGATGGTCCCGGAGGCGCCCAGCGCCAGCCCGACGGCCAGGGCGGAGGAGGCGGTCGGCAGCCGCAGGCCGCGTACGACGAAGTCGACGCTGGGGTTGTCGGACAGGTGCAGCACCGAGGCGATGACCTCGCCGGCACCGATCCGGAAGCTCCCCACCATCATCGTGAGCACGAACAGGGCGGCCACGGTGACGGTCAGGGCGCCGGTCACCACGACGGACCGGCCGGCTCGACGCCGACGGTTGTGGCGCAGCGCGGCCGAGACGCCGGGTGCGGCGGTGGCCGCACCGGTCGGGTTTGTTGTCGCCGTCATCCGGTCACACCTCCGACAGCCGGGCGTAGCGCACGATCGCGACGAACGCGGGCGCGCCGACCACCCCGAGGACCACACCGACCTGTAGCTCGTCGGGGGCGGCCACCACCCGGCCGAGCACGTCGGCGAGGAGCAGCACGATCGGCGCCAGCAGCATCGAGTACGGCAGGATCCACCGGTAGTCGGGACCGCAGATGAATCGTGCGACGTGTGGCACGACCAGCCCGACGAAGACGATCGGCCCGCACGCGGCGGTGGCCGCCCCGGCGAGTACGGCGACCACGGCGAAGGCGGCGGCGCGGGTACGGGTGACGTTCTGGCCGAGGCCCCGGGCCACGTCCTCGCCGAGGGCGAGACCGTTCAGGATGCGTCCGAACCCCAGCGACGCGGCCAGGCCGAGGAGCAGGAACGGGGCGACCCCGGTCAGGATCGGGGTGTACCGGCCGGCGAGCGAGCCCACCTGCCAGAACCGCAGCTCGTTGAGCGCGTCCACGTTCGTCATCACGATTCCGGTGGTCACCGAGGCGAGGCCGGCGGTGACGGCCGCACCCGCGAGGGCCAACTTGACCGGGGTGGCGCCCTCCCGGCCCAGCGACGCGATCGCGTACACCAGGGCGAGGGCGGCGATCGCTCCGGCGAAGGCGAACCAGACGTAGACGTTGACGCCGCGTACGCCGAGCACGGTGATGGCGAAGACCACGAACGCGGCGGCGCCGGAGTTGATGCCGAGGATTCCCGCGTCCGCGAGGGGGTTGCGGGTGACACCCTGCAGGATCGCCCCGGCGACGCCGAGCGCGGCGCCGACCAGGATGCCGAGCAGGGTACGGGGGACCCGCATCTCCAGCGTGACCGTGCTGCTGATCGACCCGTCGCCGTCCAGGCTGCCCAGGGCGTGCAGCACCTCGGACAGGCCGATGGAACGCGAGCCCATCGTCACGCTCAGGAACCCGACGAGGGCGAGAACCGCGCAGAGTACGGCGAGCCCCGGCCCGAGGGCGGAGGCCCGCCGTACGCTTCGCGCCGGGGTGCTCCTCGTCGCGTACCGGCTAGTTGCCGACATTCGGATCCGCGGCCTTGACCGCCTCGGTCAGCTTGTCCAACTCGTTGGCGAAGTCGCCGTACGTGTGCAGCCAGAACGCCGGCCACGACACGGCGGCTCCCGCCTTCGCTGCCTTGATCTTGAACCAGGTCGGCTGCTTCTGACCCCACTCGGCGTTGACGGTGGGGGTGAAGGAGCGCCCGTCCCACAGGATCAGGTCCGGCTGGTACTTGTCCGCGTTCTCCCAGCTCAGGTTCTCCCAGTACGGGAAGCCGGGGTCCGGGCTGGCCGGGTTGATCACCTTCAGGCCCCAGCTCTGCAGGTCCAGCAGCTCGGGTGCGTACTCGGGGTTGGCCACGTACACCTTGTCGTCGGCGGGGGACATCGCCGCGACGGTCAGGTCGGGCTTGCCCGCGGTCGCCTCCTTGAACCTGGCGACCGCCTCCTCGAAGCGCTTCTTGTTCGCCGCGATCTGCGGGCTGTCCACATCGGCGCCGAGGCTCCCGGCGAGGTCCTCGTACCCCTCGGCCAGCGCGACGATCGACTTGCCCTGCGCGACACCGACGACGGGGGCCAGTTCGGCGAGCTTCTTGCTCTTCTCGTCGACCCCTTCCTCCATGCCGCTGTGTGCCTTCTCGGCCGGCCACCAGTCGCCGACGATGAGGTCGGGGCGCAGCGCGGCGGCCTTCTCCACGTCGATCTTGCCCCACTCCTCGCCGAGGATCTCGATCCCGGTTAGGTCGAGGTTCTTCAGGTTGGGGTCGGTCTTGACCGCCTCGTCGGAGTAGACGCCGACGGGCTTGATGCCGAAGGACATGAGCGCCGCGGCCTCACCGGCGTGCGCGATGATCCGGCTCGGGGTCTTGTCCGCCTTGACGACCTGGCCGGACCCGTCGGTGAACGACCAGGGGCCGGAGGCGGCGGTGGTACCGCCGGTGTCGGTGTCGGAGTCGTTGCCACAGCCGGCAAGCCCGGCGAGCACGGCGCTCAGCGCCGTCATGGCCAGGATCGGTCGCCATGCTCGCATGGTGAGGTTCCGTTCTCTCTGGATGGGACCGAGCCGTCGAGGGTTCGGCTCGAAAGTTAGGTTAGGCTAACTAGGCTTCCGGGTTTTGGCCAGCCCGGATGATCAGGCTCATCCGGCGCCCACCCCGCCGGCCGGGGGCAATCCAGGGTCGGGTAACAGCACGCCACCGGGACCGACCGGCTGCCGGACCCCACCTGTTCCGGTCGGTGCGCGGCGGGATGCGGAACGCTATCGCCGCAGGTGGCTGTGGGTGTCGGTGGCGGCGCTCGCATAGCGGCGGGCCAGGTGCGCGAAGGCGTCCCTGAGTTCGGCCGGGCCCACGACCTCGATGTCGGCGTCGAACCTGCCGATGGTGGCGGCCAGACCTGGCCACGACCACGACCCCAGGACGAGCCGGCAGCGGTTCGGGGTGAGTTCCTCGACGATCGCGTCACGGGTGTAGCGGGACACCTTGGCGGCGGGTAGGTCGAGGATCACCTCCCCACGGCAGGGCCATTCGATCGAGCCGTCGGAGCCCCGGAACCTGTTGACCACGAAGGCGGCCACGTCACCGCCGGGCAGGTCGCGCGGGGTGAAGCGGGGACCGGTCGGCGTGCGCGGTGCGATCCGGTCGGCGCGGAAGGTGCGCCAGCCCGCACGGTCGAGGTCCCAGGCGACGAGATACCAGCGCCCGCCCCAGGTGACGAGGTGGTGGGGCTGCACCCGGCGCGGCGGGGTCGCCCCGCCGCCGCTGTCCACCCCCGGCGGGGGTACGGGGGTGTAGTCGAAGCGCAGCACCTCGCGGGCGTGGACGGCGGCACTGAGCGCCATGAGTACGCCGCTGTCGACCTGCGTGCCCGGTCGGATCGTCGGCGCCTCGACGGCGGTGACCCGGAGGGTGTCGATCCGGTGGCGCAGCCGTGCGGGCATCACCTGCCGGACGGTGTTCAGTGCGCGTGCCGCGGCCTCGTCGATACCGGCGCCGGTGGTGACCGCGACCTGGAGGGCGATGGCCAGGGCGACGGCCTGCTCGTCGTCGAAGAGCAACGGGGGCAGCTTCGTGCCGGCGTCGAGCCGGTATCCACCGTCGGGCCCCTTGACGGCCACGATGGGATAGCCGAGTTCGCGCAGCCGGTCGACGTCGCGGCGTACGGTGCGCGGACTCACGTCCAGCCGCTCGGCCAGCGCCGCCCCCGGCCAGTCCCGGCGGGCCTGGAGCAGCGAGAGCAACGCCAGCAGGCGCGCTGAGGTCTTCGGCATGGTTCCCATCCTGCCCGGAGAAGCGGCCACTCCCTGTCCGCTTCACCTGCGAACGTTGTCGCGTGCCACCCAGCGACAACAACCCGAAGGGCTCGTACTCCATGACCACCGTGACCACGCCCCGCCCGACCCTCGACGACGAGCGCAGCGACCTGCTCGCCGCGCTCGCGACCGCGCGATCCGCCCTGACCCGCAACGTGCAGGGGCTCTCCGACGAGCAGGCCGGGGAGCGCCCCACGGTCAGCGCGCTCTGCCTGGGCGGGCTGGTCAAGCACGTCGCTTCCATGGAAGAAGGGTGGCTGCGCTTCGTGGTCGAGGGCTCGTCCGCGATGCGCCAAGACCTGCCCGAGGGTGTCACCTGGGCCGAATTCGCCGCCGGTACCGCACGTGAGATCCCGCAGTGGGCGATCGACTACCAGAACGGTTTCCGGATGCTGCCCGGCGAGACGCTGGCGGGGATCCTCACGCGTTACGAGCGGGTCGCCGCCCGCACCGAGGAGATCATCGCCGCCGTACCCGACCTGTCCGCGACGCAACCGCTGCCGGAGACGCCGTGGCACGAGCCGGGAGCGGTACGCAGCGTGCGTCGGGTGCTGATGCACGTCATCGCCGAAACCGCCCAGCACACCGGTCACGCCGACATCCTGCGCGAGACGCTCGACACCAGCCGATGACCGTTCTCGACAGCCGGGCCCTCAACCGCGCCACGCTCGCCCGACAGTTGCTCCTCGACCGCGCCGACCTGCCGGTTCTCGACGCCGTCGCGCACCTGTGCGGCCTACAGGCGCAGGAACCGCAGGAACCGTTCGTCGGGCTCTGGTCCCGGCTGCGCGCGTTCGACCCGGCGGTGCTCTCGGACCTGCTGACCCGGCGGGGCGTGGTGCGTACCCATCTCATGCGCCGGACCGTGCACCTCGTCACCGCCGACGACGTCCTCGCCTGGCGGGCCCGGCACGACCTCATGCTGCGCCAACGGGTGCTCGGGACGTACCGTCGCGAACTCGCCGGGGTGGACCTCGACGAGCTGGCGGCGGCGGGCCGGGCGCTGACGGCCGACAACGAGCCCCGCTCGATGACCGAACTCGCGCGGGCGCTGGCCGGGCGTTGGCCGGAGCCGGGGCCGCGGGCGCTGGGCGAGATGCTGATCGCCGCCCTGGTCCCGATGGTGCAGCTCCCGCCGCGTGGGCTGTGGCGTACGAGGGCGGGTGTACGCAACGTCCCGCTCTCCTCCTGGTTGGGCCGCGAGATCGACCCGCCGGCACCGGCGGGCTCCGACCCGGTCGGTGAGGCGCTGGTACGGCGCTACCTGGCCGCGTTCGGCCCCGCCGCCACGGCCGACCTGCGTGCCTGGTGCGGCCTTGCCGGACTGCCGGCCGCGGTGGCCGCGATACGCGGGGAGCTGGTCACCTTCCGCGACGAGCGGGGACGGGAACTGTTGGACCTCCCCGACGCGCCCCGCCCCGACCCGGACACCCCGGCCCCGGTGCGTTTCCTGCCGGCGTTCGACAACGCGCTCCTCGGTTACCACGACCGCGGCCGGATCGTCGACGACGCCGACCGGGGCCTGTCGGTCGCCGGCGCCCGGGTAGTCCTGGTCGACGGTCGGGTCGCCGCGACCTGGGACGTCAAGGCCGACACCGTGACCGTCACCCCGCTGCGCGACCTTTCCCGGAACGACCGGGACGCCGTGGCCGAGCAGGGGCGGGAGCTGGCGTTGTTCCTTTCCGAGGAGAGCAACCAACGGGTGGAGATAGGGGACTCCCTCCGCTGAGTCCCCGACCGGGCATCGCCCGCTGCTGCGCCGATCCCTGTTCGGGATTCAGGGCTTGCGGGCCATGCCTCCGGCCATGAGGCGTTCGGCGACGGACAGCTCGTGGTCGACGGGAGTCTCCGGTCGCCACTCCGGCAGGGACACCAGGCCGGGTTCGATCATCTCGAGGTCCCCGAAGAATCCCCGGAGTTCGTCCAACGTACGGAATCGGCCGGTGCCCAGGACGCTGAGGTAGGTCTGCTCCAGTGCGGCGGCCTCGGGAAAGGACGCGCAGAAACTGGTCATGAACAGGTGACTGCCGGAAGGGGCGGCATCCATGTACGCCTTGGCGACCCCGCTCGGGTCCTCACTGTCGTGCAGGTGGTGGAGGATACCGACGAGCAGAACGCCGACCGGTTCGGAGAAGTCGATGAGGCGGTGCACCTCGGGATGGGCGAGTACGGCCGCGGGGTCCCGCAGGTCGGCCGTGATCACGGTGGTGTTGTCGTTCTCGACGAGCAGGGACCGGCCGTGGGACAGGACGATCGGATCGTTGTCGACGTAGACGACCCGGGCATCGGGCGCCGACCGCTGCGCCACCTGGTGGGTGTTCTCCCTCGTCGGTAGCCCCGAGCCCAGGTCCATGAACTGCCGGATGCCGGCCTCCTCGACCAGGTAACGGACACCCCGGCTGAGGGCCTGCCGGTTGTAGGCCGCCACCTCGGGCAACTGCGGCACGATCTTGAGCATTTCGCCGACGATGTCGCGGTCGACGGCGAAATTGTCCCTACCGCCGAGAACAACGTCGTAGGCCCGCGCGATGCTCGGGGTGGAAGGCTCGATATCGACAGAAGCCGGCCGGTCCTGTTCCGCCATGAATCCTTCTTTCGGAATCTCTCGCCCCGGTGGGAGTGCCGATCCTAGAGGACGACCGACGCCGATGGGTGACGGTCGTCCACTGTGGATGAAAGGCGGACGGGAGCTTTCCCGCCGCTGGCGAAGGTCGGCTCGGGGCGCCCCGCGCCCTCCGGTGCCCGTGACCGGAGGGCGGTCGGTACGGTCAGAGGCGCGCGGCCAGGGCCTCGGCCGGCTCCGGATGGCGCGTGAGCAGCTCCCACAGCTCCGCCGCGCCCGGTGCGGCGGTAGCGGCGGGAAGCGCCTGCCACCCGGCGTCGCAGCCGAGCAACCCGGCCACGGCGTCGCAGGACTCCGGATGGCCGGCCAGCAAATCGGCCACGGGGCCGGTGTCGCCGGCCCCCGAGCGGGCGGCGGAACCCGTACCCGGGGTGCCGACCACGACCGGTGGCGCCCCGTCCGACGCCGCACCGGACCACGGTGGTGTCCAGGCGTCCAACGCCGCCAGACCGGCCGGGAAGGTCCGGCCGGCCTCGCGGACCAGCCGCGGCACCTGCTCGCCGGCCTCCTCGCGCAGCGTGGTGATGAGGGTCGGCAGCCACGGCAGCAGCACCCGGTCGGGTAGCCGTCCGAACGCCTTGGAGAGGACCTCGACCACGAACGGCGCCAGCGCCGGTACGGGTTCGAGCGCCTGGGCGAAGCCGATCAGGTACTGCGGGAACGCCGGTACGACCAGCGGATTCTCCAACAGTTCCGTGGACCGTTCGCGCAGATCGGCCGGGGAGAGCGAGCCGAGGTGGAAGCGGGCCGCCCAGAGCAGCGCGACCTTGGCCGGGGCCGACGGATGCGACTGGGCGACCGCGATCTCCAACTGGGCCCGGTCGCAGCCGAGGGCCAGGGCCAGGCTCTCGATGCTGAACAGGAAGCCGAGCATCGCCGCGACCTGACGTACCCCGGTCTCCTCCTCCACGAACGCGGTCGGCAGCAGGGTGCAGTAGTGCGCGTACCCGGTGGAGCCGAAGTTCTCGCACCACGCGGGCAACCCCTCCGGGGTGGAGCGGTAGTACGTCAGCAGCCGGCGGATCCGGGTCAGCACCTCGGGCGCGTCGTCGACCGTACGTTCCGCACCGAGCAACCCGACCGCGCGGGCGCCGAGTTCGTCGGTGAACCGCGGATTGCGCAGGTACAGCAGCGAGTCCTCGACCGCCCGCAGCGCCACCGCGGCCGTGGCCTGCGGCGCCCAGACCGTCCGGCGCAGCCGCTGCTCCAGCACCTGCTCGACGGTCACCCCCTCGTAGCCGAGCTCGATCAGCGCACGCTGGTCGCGGCCGATCGCCAGGTCCCAGCTCTCCTGGATCGACGTGCCGCCGAGCCGCCGCTCGCCCATCACCGGCCGGACGGTCTGCTGCGGCAGCAGCGCGCGCAGCACCCAGAGCAGGTCCGAGGCGGCCCGCAGCTCCGGCCGCGCGGCGATGTCGAGCAGGGCCCGCTGCACCGTACGGCGGTCCAGTTCGAGGCCGAGCGGAGCCAGCCGGTCGTACACGTTGCGGGCCAGCGGTGGCAGCGCGTCGTACCCGACCCGGCCGATCCGGTCCCCGCCCATCAGGATCTCGCAGAGCCGGCGTACGTCCCGCCGGCCCGGCACCACGTCCTTCTCGATGCAGGTCACGGCGGCGTCGGCGAAGTCGTACGGGGTGGGCCGGGCCCGGTTGCGCATCCCGGCGAGCAGGATCGAGGTCTCGAAGATCGCGATCGCGTCCGCGGTGCTCGCCAGGTAGCCGTTGCGCCGGGCCAGCCGCACGATGTCGACACACCAGCCCAGCAGTTCGTCCTCGTCGAGCCCGCCGACCACCGGCGGGCTCGACAGGAACTCCGACAGCCGGTCCGCGACCGCCGGCAGGGCCGGCACGGCAGCCGCCCGGGTGACCGCCTTCCGGGTACGCGTCGCCCGCTTCCCGCCGTCCCGCTGCCCGGCCAGCCGGAACGTCTTCACCCCACCGCCCGCCACCGCCCGGGAGAAGGTGGTGGCGGCGATGGACACGCTGCCGGAGGCGAGCCCGAACTGGGCCTCGATCGCGGAGTGGCTGGAGGGGACCAGGCCGTACAGCCAGGTGGTGCCGGTCCGGGGCGTGATCTCGAACGGCACGGTGGATCCGGAGCCGAACTGCTCGACCCGGCTGGCGGCGTGGAAGGCACCGCAGACGTACAGGCAGTCGGACGGGTCCACACCCGACGAGGCGAGGTGCTCGCGCATCCGGGTCCACATGTAACGCTCGCGGTCCTCGTCCCGGTCCAGCCGGGCTCCCTCGCCCGGACGCAGCCGCCGGAACAGGCTGCCGATCAACACCATGACCTGCCGGTACGTGTCGTAGTCGGCGTTCACCAGCGGCTGCTCGACGTACTGGTCCCACCACTCGGACCAGTGCCGTACCCGGCCGTGGTGCAGCAGGTGCTCCTCCAACTCACGGAAGCCGGGGCGCAGGTCGCCGATCTCGATGCCGACCGCGTCACCGTGCAGGTCGACCTCCTCGCCGTGCGTCGGTGGCCCCTCGCCGGGCGGTTCCGGCTCGTCGGCCCCGTCCGCGTCACCGGGCCGGTCCTCGTCGCGCGGCTGCCACTGGAACACGTGGTCGGTGGAGCGGTCGACCAGCACCAGCTCGACGTCGGGCGTCTCCAACGCGTACGCGATCGCCTGGTATTCGGCCGACGCCTCGGTGACCGGCGCGACCACGCTGAGCGGCCCCCACTTCTGCGGGTGCCCGTCCAACTCGCTCGCGAACGCCTGCAGAGCCACCGGCAGTTGGCAGTTGCGCAGCTCGGTGAGGAGTGGTTGGAGGTCCTCGCACAGCTCCAGGTAGATCACCTTCGGCTGCTTCTCGCGCAGTCTGCGCACTATCGCCAGCGCCGAGGACGGGGAGTGGTGGCAGACCGGGAAGATCTCCAGCTCCTCCCCGAGGGCCCGGTCGACGTCGTCGACCAGGCCGGCGAGGATCTCGGCGAGGGCGTCGGGACCGTCGGCGAACGCCACGGCCGCGTCCTGGAGCTGCTCCCGCAGCGACCCGAAGACGGTCGTCATGACAGCGTCACGATGGTCTGCCGGCCGCCCTCCAGGAAGGCGGGCCACTCGCCGCCGGCCTCCTTGCTGCGCGGCTCAACCACCCCGTGCAGGTACTTGTTCAGGATGGCGAGATCCTCCGGGCTGCGCCGGGCCAGCGACCCGACCAGGGAACTGGCGAGGGTCTCGGCCCGCAGCGTCCGGTCGCCGAAGAAGTTGCTGTGCAGGATCGCGTCCTCCAGCACACCGATCTGCTCCGCGGTGGACAGCGCCGACTCGAGCTTCTCGTCGTCGCTGGTCGCGGCCGCCGCCGCGGTACGCAGGTCGGCGAAGGACTGGAGCAGGATGTCGAGCAGCGTCGGCGGTACGTCCAGCTCGATCTGGTGCCGCCGGAGCAGTTCGGTGGTGCGGAACCGGACGATCTCGGCCTCGCTGCGCTTGTTCGTGACGACCGGGATACGGACGAAGTTGAACCGCCGCTTGAGCGCCGAGGAGAGGTCGTTGACACCCCGGTCCCGGCTGTTGGCGGTCGCGATGATCGAGAAGCCTGGTCGGGCGAAGACGATGTTGTCGTCGTCCAGCTCCGGGATGGAGACGTACTTCTCGGACAGGATCGAGATCAGCGCGTCCTGTACCTCGCTGGTGGAGCGGGTCAGCTCCTCGAACCGGCCGATCACGCCCTGCTCCATCGCGGTCATGATCGGGGAGGGGATCATCGAGGCGCGGGACTGCCCGTGGGCGATCACCATCGAGACGTTCCACGAGTACTTGATGTGGTCCTCGGTGGTGCCGGCGGTGCCCTGCACCACCAGGGTCGAGTTGCGGCAGATCGCGGCCGCGAGCAGCTCGGCGAGCCAGCTCTTGCCGGTGCCCGGATCGCCGATCAGCAGCAGGCCACGGTCGGAGGCGAGCGTGACGATGCTCCGCTCGACCAGGCTCCGGTCACCGAACCACTTCTGCGGGATCTCGCGGTCGAGGCCGTCGGCGCGTTCCGAGCCGAGGACGAACAGCCGCACCATGCGCGGGCTGAGCCGCCACGAGTACGGCTTGGGGCCGTCGTCGACCGACTCCAGCCAGGCGAGTTCCTCGGCGAACTTGACCTCTGCGGGGGCGCGCAGCATCTCAGGGGTGGTCATTCCTACGGTCTCCTAGGTGAGGAAGTTCTTGAGTTCGAAGACGAGCTTGCGGATGTGGCCGGAGATCACCGGCGTACCGAGGTCCTTGAAGCGCTGGCGGAACCAGGGGTTCACCTCGGCGTGCCCGCTGCTGTTGACCGAGCCGACCGGGATCAGCTTCACGCCGCTGCGGTGCACCGCCTCCAGCCCGTCGAAGAGCGGCTGGGACTGGCTGAACTCGTAGAAGTCCGAGATCCACACCAGTACGGTGTTGCGCGGGTCGACGATCTTGGGGCGGGCCATCGCCAGCGCCACCGGACCGTCGTTCCCGCCCCCGAGCTTGGTACGCAGCAGCACCTCGAACGGATCGTGCACCCACGGGGTCAGGTCGATCGCCCGGGTGTCGAAGGCGATCAGCTCCACCTCCACCCGGGGCAGCCCGGCGAAGATCGAGGCGAGGATCGTGCAGTTCACCATCGAGTCGACCATCGACCCCGACTGGTCCACCACCACGATCATCCGAGCCGGGGTGGTACGTCTCGCGGTGTGGCGGTAGAAGAGCCGGTCGACGTAGAGCCGCCCGTCCTCCGGGTTCCAGTTCGGCAGGTTCTTCCAGATCGTGCGGTCCAGGTCGAGGTTGCGGAACACCCGCTTCGGCGGCACCGAGCGGTCCACGGTGCCCACGCTCGTCTGCTCGACCTGCGTACGCAGCACCTCGGCGACCTCGTCGACGTACCGGCGGATCAGCGCCTTCGCGTTCGCCAGCGCCACGCCGGAGAGGTTGTGCTTGTCCCGCAGCAACTGCTCGATCAGCGACATGCTGGGCGTCAGCTTGCTGGCCAGCGCCGGATCCGCCAGCACCTCGCGCAGCCGCATCCGGCGGACCAGGTCGCCCTCCAGCCCGGCGAGCACACCCGAGAGTCCCGCGCCGCCGGGCCGGCCACGCAGTTCCCCCGGCTCCTGTCCGAGCCCCCGTTCCAGCCAGTCCGCGTCGGACTGCCACCGGCCGAGCTGCCCCGCGCTCACGCTGCCGGTGCCCGTACCGAAGACGTTGAGCAGCAGCTTCGAGGCGAGGGCGGCACGGCGTACCTCGTCCGGGCCGACCGGGTCGTCCGACCCGCCCGTCTCCGGGGGCGCCATCACCCCCGTCAGCTCGGCCGCCAGCTCCGGATGGCGCTGCACCACGTTGTCCACCGAAACGTTCGGGTCCAGCAGGGCGGTCGGCAGGCCGAGGTCGTGGACGACGGCGACGCTCGCCGCCTCCAGCGCCGGCTGCTCCTGCGGGTCGAACAGCCGGGCCAGCAGACGCCAGTAGAGCACCTGCCGGCGGTGTTCGGCCGCGTTGGTCTCGTCTTCGCTCATCGCCGCAACAACCGTCCCGCCCGCTCGCGCAGCACCGACACCGCGTCGCCGGCCTTCGCCGTCTTGGCCGCCCGTGGTCCGTCCGCACCCATCGCCCAGTCACCGGTCTGCACCACCGTGGACTTGCGTTTTGTCGTGACCCGGATCGCGAGCGGCTGTACCAGCCACCGGCCGGCGTCCCACCGCAGCAGCCCGATGCAGGCGGACGAGGCGGCCACCAGCTCGGGGGTGAGCGGGCCGCAGGTCGGCAGCCGGTCGACCGTCACACCGACGGCGGTGCCGTCGACGTGGAAGGTGACCGTGCCGTCGGGATCGCCGCTGGTGGTGTAGTCCTCCAGCAGCACCGGTTCGGCGATGGCGGCCGGGTGCCGGTCCAGCGGCGGCGAGGCGTCGGCGAGCACGCCGCCGAGCTTCACCCGGGCCACCGCGAACGGGTCGGCCGGCGTGTCCGGCCGGCTGCCGCTCTCCTGCCAGACGAGGTCGCCGCCGGGGCGCAGGACGAGGTCGGTGACCTCGATGCCGACGCCGGACGCGAGCGCTCCGAGCAGCACCGGGTGGTCGCGCAGCAGCTGCCACAGGGTCGGCCCGACGATCGTGTCGACCTTCGCCGCCGCGACGGCGGTACGTACCAGCCGGCTCGGCGCCCCGCCGCTCGGTTCGAGGATGGCGTGCACCTGTGCCTGCATCGCGGTGGGGTGCTCGTGCACGTCGACACCGAGGATCAGCAACCGCCCGGATACCCGCTCACCCGGGGCCGACGTACCGGTGGTGCCGTTGTCGGGGCGGGCCAGCAGCATCGCGCGACTCCACAGGTCACCCCATCGGCGTACCGGCACCCGGTCGGCCGTGGCGATCGGCGACACCGCACGCAGCTCGGCCACCAGGCCGTCGAGCAGCACCGCGAGACGCCGGCACGAGCCGATGGCGAGCAACCCCGGTACGAGCTGCCCACCCGCCGCGAGCGAGTCGCCGTCGACACCCCGCCAACCGGTGATGGCGGTCTCGGTCAGCCAGGAACGGGCGCCGGCGAGCGGGCCGTCGGCCGACCGCGCCGGTGCGGTGCCCTCCGTACCGGTCGCGGAGGTCTGCGGCGAGCCACCCGCCGGTGCCGACCACGACCGCCGTTCGCGTCCCTGTGCCTCGTCGAACCGGGACAGGAGCGCGTCGTGCACCGCGCCCGTCACGGCGGACCGGGCACCGGCCAGCAACGCCAGGGAGCCGTCGCCGATCGAACCGGCCGTGATCTTCTCGACCGCCTCGGCGACCCGGGGGCCGAGTGGTGTGGCCGCGACCGCGCCCGCCAGGTCAACCAGCGCCGAGGTACGCGTCGCGTCCAGCCGGCCCAGCCCCTGCAACAGGGCGTCGTCGAACCCGGTCACCACCGCGAACGCCGCGTCCACCTCGGCCGGGACGTCACCGGTCAGCCCGGCGAGCTGTACGCCCCGCATCAGCTACCCACCCCCGACGGGAACCAGTGCAGCTCGGGCAGCGGTTCGGCGGTGGCCGGCACCTCCAGATAGGACAGATGCGCCAGGAAGCGGCTGAACACCCGGGCCGCCACAGTCGGGCCTGCGCCCCCGCTCAGCCGGCGCAACAGGTCGCCGCCGGACGAGTCGTCCTCCTCGAGTTCGACCCGGAGGTAACGGGCCACCTGCGCGATTCCGTACTGCACCACGGCCTCGTCGACGAGTGCCCGGATGTGGTTGCACCGTACGCCCCCGCCGCCGCAGGGCCGGTTGTTGTTGGTACTGCAGGAGGCCTCGTGGCTGCCGGCGGCTATCGCCGACACGTACACCCGGGCGATGTCGGAACCGCTCGACACCACCCCCTGCAGCGCCCCGTCCGCCAGCTCGACGAAAGGCACCTTCGCGAGCTTGCGGGGCCGCGCGACGGGCAGTACCCGTACGACGCTGCGCCGCTCCCAGTCGGCCGCGCCCACCCCTGGGGCGACGGCATCGGCGTCCAAGACGTTCGACCTCCCACCGGTCGGTCCGCAGAGCTCCGCCCGGGACATCAGCGGTCATTCCTGCGGACAGGTGATCTGTGACGCGGGAAGTTCTACCGTGCCCGTCCGACAGGAACCCGAGCGGACCGGTGTCCTGTCGCGCGGCGGTCTGGTGCCTCGTTTGCGCCCCGGACGCCCGATAGCGAATTTCGACCGGTCTTGAGGTGTTACGCCCTCGCGCGGCCAGACCGACGAGGAGGGGTTCCCGCGTTCGTCGGCAAACCGCCGTCCGTACGCGGGCCCACGGTTAGTCTCCGGAGTATGGCCCGAGGGTTGCTGGTACTCAAGGTTGCCAGCGCCGTACTGGTGCCGCCGTTGCTGATGACCGCCGGTGCGCCCGCGGCGGCGGCAGCCCGGGGGGCTGCGGCGGAGGCACAGGTCGCGCCGGCGCCGCAGCCGACGGCGGCGGCGGGGGCGGGTGAGCCGCGGCGACCGTGCCCCGCGCCGAACCCTCCGGTCGCCCGACCGAGCCGGCCCGCGGCGCCGCCGCTCGATCCGGCACGCGCGGCGGTCGGCGGGCCCGAGTTGGCGACCGCCGGGCTGGTGACCCCGCCCGGCGTGGCCACTCCGCCGAAGGTGACCGCGACGTCGTGGCTGGTGGCGGACCTGACCAGCGGCGCGGTCCTCGGTGGCTGCGGGCCGCACGAGTACGGCATACCGGCGAGTGTGCAGAAGCTGCTGCTGGCCGCGGCGGTCATGCCACGCCTGGATCCGGCCCGGATGATCGAGGTGACCGAGTCGGACCTCG
Source organism: Micromonospora sp. NBC_01796 (assembly GCF_035917455.1). Lineage (NCBI taxonomy): Bacteria > Bacillati > Actinomycetota > Actinomycetes > Micromonosporales > Micromonosporaceae > Micromonospora > Micromonospora sp. NBC_01796. The sequence continues at coordinate 6,221,846 of NZ_CP109078.1, forward strand.
ACTTCGAACCGGGCAGCTCGGCGGTCGGCCTGGTCGACGGCGGCCGGTACTCGGTGGAGACGCTGTGGCTGGGGCTGTTGCTCAATTCGGGTAACGACGCGGCGAACGTACTGGCCCGGCTCGGTGGGGGAGCCGGTGGAGTGCCCGGCGGAGTCGCGGCGATGAACGCCGAGGCTCGGCAGTTGGGCGCCTACCAGACGCATGCCGCCACACCGTCGGGCCTGGACGGTCCCGGTCAGTACACCAGCGCGTACGACCTGGCGCTGATCGCCAGGGCCTGCTTCGCCCGGAGCGACTTCCGGCGGTACGCGGCGACGCAACTGGCGCAGGTGCCCGCTCAGAAGGCGTACAACACCAAGGGTTACCCGATCTGGAACGACAACCAACTCCTGCACCGGTATCCCGGTGCGCTGGGCGGCAAGACCGGTTACACGGACCTGGCCCGGCACAGCTTCGTCGGTGCCGCCGAGCGCAACGGCCGTACGCTCCTGGTTACCCTGCTCGGCGCCGAGACCCCTCCGCTCGCCGGCTGGCAGCAGGGCGCCGCACTGCTCGACTGGGGATTCGGTCTGCCCGCGAGCGCGAAGGTGGGCCAGCTCGTCTCCCGGGGGCAGCTCGACTCCCGGGGGAGGAGTCCGGCCCCGGCCGCCGGAGCCGGGCAGGCCAAGCCCAACGACGACCGGCGCTCCCGTACCCGTTGGCCGCTGTTCGCGGGCATCCCGGTCGCCGTACTCAGCGGCTTGCTGATCTTGATCCTGGTACGGCGGCGGTTCGGCCGCCGCCCGACCGGGCGGTAGCCGGCCCCGGTAGCGCAAGGCTGTCCGGTCGACAACGGGCCGACTTCGTCGCCGAGAACAGCCGAACATCCGTTTCCATGCTGCTTGTCGCGCTTGTCGGGGAATCCGATGACAGAGACCTGCTATTCGACTCTGCGAATAGGGCACTCGGCAACAAGCGGCCGATGGAGAGCAAAAGGCTCCTCTCCGATTCGCGTCGCGGGTCCATGGCTGGTCCCGGTCGTTTGCGCACCCGAGGTCATGCCCCGGGTGCGGGCATTGGAGATCGAGCGGGGTGCACTACGGTTGGTCCGCGTCGTTGGTTGACTATCGGGAGTTTCGGATGGCTGATGCGGTCCCGGTGGACGTGCTGGACGCGGGCGACCACGCCTGCCTGACGTTCTCCGACCCGGACGAGCGGGTGGACATCGTCGCCGCGTTCGTCGCCGAGGGACTGGAGCGCGGCAGCAAGGTGGTCTGTTTCACCGACTCGATCCAGCCCACCCGGATGCTCGGCGAGCTCGCCCTGCGCGGAGTACCGGCGCTCGACCCGTTCGAGCGGGGTCAGCTGGTCATGGTCGGCAGTGATCAGTCCTGGTTGGTGGACCTACCGCTGACCGGGGCGAAAATGGTCGGCATCCTCGCCCGGGAGCTGGGGCGCGCCGGCCGCGAGGGTTACGCCGACCTGCGGGTGACCATGGACATGTGCTGGGCCACCCGGCCGGTCGCCGCAGTGGAGGAACTCCTCGCCTTCGAGTCGGCCGCGGCCGGACTGTTCGCCGACGGCCGATTGACCGCGATCTGTCAGTACGACCGGGAAACCTTCGATCCGATCACCCTCGCGTTTGCCGCCGACGCGCACTCCAAGGTTGTCGCCGCGGCGGCGTACCACGACGACGCGCTACTGCGGATCTGCCGGCAGCACCGCCCGCCCGGTATCCGGATCGCCGGCGAGCTGGACTACAGCCGCCTCGATCCGCTCCGGCAGGCCCTCGCCGAGGCGCTGCGCCTCGATGACGACATCCACGTCAACCTGACCAAGCTGCGGTTCATCGACGTGACCGCGGCGACCGCGATCGCCCAGGCGGCGCTCACGCTGCCCCGCGAGCGGCGCATGATCGTCACCTGCGAGGGGCAGGTGGCGACGATGTTCGGGTTGATCGGCGCGCGTGACGCGCTTCAGCTTCGGGTAGAGCAGGCTCATGACCCGGCGTGACAACTCGGAGAGAGCCGACTCCCGGGTCACCGATGCGCCGGTGCGGGTGCCGGAGACAGTCGCGCTCGACCAGACCTTTTCGGTCGACGACCTCTACGCGCTACGGGCCGCGGTGGCCGCTCACGCCAGTGACCTCGGCCTGCCGGCGGATCGGGTGGAGGGTCTGGTCATCGTCGCGACCGAGCTGGCCACCAACGCGGTTCGGCACGGTGGCAGCACCGGGCGGCTGCGGCTGTGGAACGAGGACGACGACCTGTACTGCGAAGTGACCGACCGGGGTCCGGGTATCGCGGATCCCGACGTCGCCGGAACCCGGCCGGTGCCGTTGACCTCCGACGGAGGTCGCGGCCTCTGGATCGTGCGTCAACTCTGCGACCGGCTGTACCTCACCTCGGCTGCCACCGGCACCACTGTCACCGCCGTCATCCGCATCGACGACACGGCGGCGTAACCCCAGGGCGCGGCTGATGGCGGATGCCGTCAGGCCGAGCCGGCGCCCGGCGCCGCTCGGCTGACATCCTTCGGCTACTGACCCTGCGCGACCCGACCTGCGCCGACGACCTCGCACCACTCGCCGACTGATGGCCGACGCGCCAGGCACGGGCGGATGCCCTGACAGCCAGGGCGGCGGACGCGTCGCTGGCGGGGGTCCGACCGTTAGGAGTAGCAGGCGGGCGCCGTCCGCTGTCGTGTGCCGTCCACCAGCCCCGGGACCGGTACCGGGCGACCACATCGGGGGCCGACGGTGGACGGGGGTCGAGATGATTCGTCCGGGTTACCTCACGCTGCTGATCGCATGCGGCGTGCTGCTCGCCGGTTGCGATGGGCAAACTCATCCGGGGCGCTCTCCGGGCACCGTCGCGGTCTCGCGCCCCCTGACGCCCGAGGGACTCATCGGTTCCTGGACCATCATCGACCTCGACGACCCCGGCGGGGGCAGGATTCTGCGCCTCGCCCACAACGAGTTGCACCTGGTCGGCAGTGCCTGCGACACCCTGGGCGGGTCCTGGCAGGCCGACACCGACGGGGTTTTCCTCGCGGACGTCTACGTCGCCCCCGCTGCCGCCGTCGAGGGTGTGCCGGGCTGCGAGAGGGCCAGTCAGGAGACTCCGGAATGGCTGCGGCGGGTGACCGCGTACAGGTTCGACTACCGGGGGCTGCCCGTACTCCTGGACGAGCTGGACCAGCCGGTTGCCCGGTTGGTCCCCGGCGCGACGCCGACCGCCGGGCCGGACATGCTGGCCTCCGTGTTGGATCCGCCGGTGGTCACCGACGAAGCCCGGCGGGCGTTCGCGCCGGCCGCCGCGCTACCCGCGACGCTGACACCAGCCGACCCGCGCCGGATGGCCGGTCGGTGGGCGCCCGCCGACGGGCACAAGAGGGCGTACGCGGAGTTCACGGCGGACGGCGAGTGGCGCGGGTCCGACGGCTGCAACGAGGAGAGCGGTCGGTGGATCGTCGCGGACGGAGGAACGCTGCTCACTACTGGCCGGATGGTCACGGCGATGTTCTGTCCCGATGGTGTGTCGATCGGCCAGTGGCTCTGGACGGCGAGGCGTGCCGGCCTCGACGGCGAGGTCCTGGTGCTGCTCGATGGCGAAGGCAAGGAGACGGGGCGGCTACGAACCGTCGGCTGAGAGTGTCTCCGCTCGAGCGCGGTTGTCCGGGGCACTTCCGTCAATTACGGCGAATCCGACAGTTGCCGTGATTCGGAGGACCCTGATCGTCACCCAGTGGCCATGATCGATTTGGCACTGAACCAGTCATCCGGTAACTTTTTCCAAGTCAGCGGGGCACCGGACAGGAACCGCCGGGAAACACCGGTGGGAGCAGGACGGCCCGCTAAATCCTCTCGAACGCGCAGGGTGTAGGTTGCTGTGTGCGCAGAGCGGGCCCGGTCGAGGTTGGCCGGGTGGCAACAAGTCAGATCGGAACGTCGATTTGATCCGGCGGAAACGACCGGGTAGCGTAGTAAAAGCGCCGGGCGGGAACGCCGGGTGTTGAAGTGGGAGTGAAAAGCCCCGGGTTGTGGGCCCCTTGATTGGGGTTGGCGGTTCGGTGTGTGTTTGTTCTTTGAGAACTCAACAGGGTGCTTGATAAGCCAGTGCCAATTATGATTTAACCCCGGCCGGCTTGCCTATTCCTTCGGGGGTGGGTTGGTTTGGTTGGATTCCTTTGGCAACTTTTTTGTTGCCGGGACATTTTTTCCACAGTTTTTTGTTGGAGAGTTTGATCCTGGCTCAGGACGAACGCTGGCGGCGTGCTTAACACATGCAAGTCGAGCGGAAAGGCCCTTCGGGGTACTCGAGCGGCGAACGGGTGAGTAACACGTGAGTAACCTGCCCTAGGCTTTGGGATAACCCTCGGAAACGGGGGCTAATACCGGATATGACTTCCTGCCGCATGGTGGGGGGTGGAAAGTTTTTCGGCCTGGGATGGACTCGCGGCCTATCAGCTTGTTGGTGGGGTAATGGCCTACCAAGGCGACGACGGGTAGCCGGCCTGAGAGGGCGACCGGCCACACTGGGACTGAGACACGGCCCAGACTCCTACGGGAGGCAGCAGTGGGGAATATTGCACAATGGGCGGAAGCCTGATGCAGCGACGCCGCGTGAGGGATGACGGCCTTCGGGTTGTAAACCTCTTTCAGCAGGGACGAAGCGAGAGTGACGGTACCTGCAGAAGAAGCACCGGCCAACTACGTGCCAGCAGCCGCGGTAAGACGTAGGGTGCGAGCGTTGTCCGGATTTATTGGGCGTAAAGAGCTCGTAGGCGGCTTGTCGCGTCGACTGTGAAAACCCGCGGCTCAACCGCGGGCTTGCAGCCGATACGGGCAGGCTAGAGTTCGGTAGGGGAGACTGGAATTCCTGGTGTAGCGGTGAAATGCGCAGATATCAGGAGGAACACCGGTGGCGAAGGCGGGTCTCTGGGCCGATACTGACGCTGAGGAGCGAAAGCGTGGGGAGCGAACAGGATTAGATACCCTGGTAGTCCACGCTGTAAACGTTGGGCGCTAGGTGTGGGGGGCCTCTCCGGTTCTCTGTGCCGCAGCTAACGCATTAAGCGCCCCGCCTGGGGAGTACGGCCGCAAGGCTAAAACTCAAAGGAATTGACGGGGGCCCGCACAAGCGGCGGAGCATGCGGATTAATTCGATGCAACGCGAAGAACCTTACCTGGGTTTGACATGGGCGGAAATCCGGCAGAGATGTCGGGTCCTTCGGGGCCGTTCACAGGTGGTGCATGGCTGTCGTCAGCTCGTGTCGTGAGATGTTGGGTTAAGTCCCGCAACGAGCGCAACCCTCGTTCGATGTTGCCAGCGCGTTATGGCGGGGACTCATCGAAGACTGCCGGGGTCAACTCGGAGGAAGGTGGGGATGACGTCAAGTCATCATGCCCCTTATGTCCAGGGCTTCACGCATGCTACAATGGCCGGTACAATGGGCTGCGATACCGTGAGGTGGAGCGAATCCCAAAAAGCCGGTCTCAGTTCGGATCGGGGTCTGCAACTCGACCCCGTGAAGTCGGAGTCGCTAGTAATCGCAGATCAGCAACGCTGCGGTGAATACGTTCCCGGGCCTTGTACACACCGCCCGTCACGTCACGAAAGTCGGCAACACCCGAAGCCGGTGGCCCAACCCTTGTGGAGGGAGCCGTCGAAGGTGGGGCTGGCGATTGGGACGAAGTCGTAACAAGGTAGCCGTACCGGAAGGTGCGGCTGGATCACCTCCTTTCTAAGGAGCACCTGCCCGCGAAAGTGGGTTAGGAGCCCGCGCCACCCGTACGTGGTGGTGGGGTGCTCAGATGGCGGAGACACTGGTGAGTTCACTGTCGGCAACGGCCGTCCGATCGCTAGTACAGCTGTGACCCTGAGAGGGGTTGTGGTGGGAATGTGGTTGGTGGTGCGGCTGGTGGTGAATGATAAGCATCCTGTTGGGTCCTGAAGGAACAAACACGGTGTGTTTGTTGTTTCGGGTTGCCAGGCATGGCCTGTCATCGCAAACGGATTCCCGGAGCCAGGTTTTCTGGTGGTGGGGTTTGGTGTGGTGGTTGTGGGTTGTGGGTTGGTCGTTTGTTGAGAATTGCACAGTGGACGCGAGCATCTTTGTGGTCAAGTTGTCAAGGGCGAACGGTGGATGCCTTGGCACCAGGAGCCGATGAAGGACGTGGGAGGCCGCGATAGGCCTGGGGGAGCTGTCAACCTAGCTGTGATCCCAGGGTGTCCGAATGGGGGAACCCGGCAGCAGTCATGTGCTGTCACCTGCACCTGAACACATAGGGTGTATGGAGGGAACGCGGGGAAGTGAAACATCTCAGTACCCGTAGGAAGAGAAAACAATAGTGATTCCGTGAGTAGTGGCGAGCGAAAGCGGATTTGGGCTAAACCGGCTGCGTGTGATACCTGTCAGGGGTTGCGTGGTTGGGGTTGTGGGACTCTGCTGATTCAACTGACATTGGGTCGAGAAGTGATAAAACCAGTTGCTAGCCGAATGGTGTGGGAAAGCCAACCGTAGACGGTGAGAGTCCGGTAGGTGAAAGTGGCTGGTCTTCTGTGGATGTTCCCGAGTAGCGGCGGACCCCTGTAATCTGCCGTGAATCTGCCAGGACCACCTGGTAAGCCTAAATACTTCCTGGTGACCGATAGCGGACTAGTACCGTGAGGGAATGGTGAAAAGTACCCCGGGAGGGGAGTGAAATAGTACCTGAAACCGTTCGCCTACAATCCGTCGGAGCCTTTAGGGGTGACGGCGTGCCTTTTGAAGAATGAGCCTGCGAGTTAGTGGCATGTGGCGAGGTTAACCCGTGTGGGGTAGCCGTAGCGAAAGCGAGTCTGAATAGGGCGTTCAGTCGCGTGTCCTAGACCCGAAGCGGAGTGATCTAGCCATGGGCAGGCTGAAGCGTGGGTAAGACCGCGTGGAGGGCCGAACCCACCAACGTTGAAAAGTTGGGGGATGACCTGTGGTTAGGGGTGAAAGGCCAATCAAACTCCGTGATAGCTGGTTCTCCCCGAAATGCATTTAGGTGCAGCGTCGCGTGTTTCTTGCCGGAGGTAGAGCACTGGATGGTCTAGGGGGCCCACAAGCTTACCGAAATCAGCCAAACTCCGAATGCCGGTAAGTGAGAGCGCGGCAGTGAGACTGCGGGGGATAAGCTTCGTAGTCGAGAGGGAAACAGCCCAGATCACCAGCTAAGGCCCCTAAGCGTGTGCTAAGTGGAAAAGGATGTGGGGTCGCATAGACAACCAGGAGGTTGGCTTAGAAGCAGCCACCCTTTAAAGAGTGCGTAATAGCTCACTGGTCAAGTGGTTCCGCGCCGACAATGTAGCGGGGCTCAAGTACACCGCCGAAGCTGTGGCATTCATATTTTACTTCGCGTGTTCTTTCGAGAGCGCGTGCAGGTGTGTGGATGGGTAGGGGAGCGTCGTGCCGCGGGTGAAGCAGCGGAGTGATCCAGTTGTGGACGCGGCACGAGTGAGAATGCAGGCATGAGTAGCGAAAGAAGGGTGAGAAACCCTTCCGCCGGATGACCAAGGGTTCCAGGGCCAGGCTAATCCGCCCTGGGTGAGTCGGGACCTAAGGCGAGGCCGAGAGGCGTAGTCGATGGACAACGGGTTGATATTCCCGTACCCGCGAAAGAGCGTCCGTGGTGAACCTCATTGTGCTAACTCCTTGATCTGAGGCCGGCTTTCGGGTTGGTTTTGGTGATTTGAGGAACCTGGTGGGTAGTAGTCAAGCGATGGGGTGACGCAGGAAGGTAGCTGAGCCCGGCCGGTGGTTGTGCCGGGGTAAGCGTGTAGGCCGTGTCGTAGGCAAATCCGCGACGCATTAAGGCTGAGACGTGATGCCGAGCCGATTCAGGTGAAGTCAGTGATCCTATGCTGCCGAGAAAAGCCTCTAGCGAGTTCTTAGCGGCCCGTACCCCAAACCGACACAGGTGGTCAGGTAGAGAATACCGAGGCGATCGGGCGAACTGTGGTTAAGGAACTCGGCAAATTGCCCCCGTAACTTAGGGAGAAGGGGGGCCGGAGACGTGAAGCCCCTTGCGGGTGGAGCGTTGTATGGCCGCAGAGAGCAGGGGGAAGCGACTGTTTACTAAAAACACAGGTCCATGCGAAGAAGTAATTCGATGTATATGGACTGACGCCTGCCCGGTGCTGGAACGTTAAGGGGACCGGTTAGTCTTTCGGGGCGAAGCTGAGAACTTAAGCGCCAGTAAACGGCGGTGGTAACTATAACCATCCTAAGGTAGCGAAATTCCTTGTCGGGTAAGTTCCGACCTGCACGAATGGCGTAACGACTTCCCCACTGTCTCAACCACAGGCCCGGCGAAATTGCATTACGAGTAAAGATGCTCGTTACGCGCGGCAGGACGGAAAGACCCCGGGACCTTTACTATAGCTTGACATTGGTATCCGAATTAGCTTGTGTAGGATAGGTGGGAGCCGGTGAAGTCCATACGCCAGTATGGGTGGAGGCAATCTTGAAATACCACTCTGGTTGATTTGGGTATCTAACTTCGGACCGTGATCCGGTTCAGGGACAGTGTCTGGTGGGTAGTTTAACTGGGGCGGTTGCCTCCTAAAATGTAACGGAGGCGCCCAAAGGTTCCCTCAGCCTGGTTGGCAATCAGGTGTTGAGTGCAAGTACACAAGGGAGCTTGACTGTGAGACTGACAGGTCGAGCAGGGACGAAAGTCGGGACTAGTGATCCGGCACTTGCGAGTGGAAGCGGTGTCGCTCAACGGATAAAAGGTACCCCGGGGATAACAGGCTGATCTTCCCCAAGAGTCCATATCGACGGGATGGTTTGGCACCTCGATGTCGGCTCGTCGCATCCTGGGGCTGTAGCAGGTCCCAAGGGTTGGGCTGTTCGCCCATTAAAGCGGTACGCGAGCTGGGTTTAGAACGTCGTGAGACAGTTCGGTCCCTATCCGCCGTGCGCGTAGGATACTTGAGAAGGGCTGTCCCTAGTACGAGAGGACCGGGACGGACGAACCTCTGGTGTGCCAGTTGTCCCGCCAGGGGCACGGCTGGTTGGCTACGTTCGGAAGGGATAACCGCTGAAAGCATCTAAGCGGGAAGCCTGCTTCGAGATGAGGTATCCCACCCACTTTGTGGGGTAAGGCCCCCAGCTAGACTACTGGGTTGATAGGCCGGAGATGTAAGCTCGGTAACGGGTTGAGTTGACCGGTACTAATAGGCCGAGGACTTGATTACTAAGGTGCTACGCGTCCACTGTGTGATTCCCGACAAACGAACAATCACCCCGTATGGGTTGAGGTTGTTTGTTAAGTCGATAGTGTTACGGCGGTTATAGCGGTGGGGAAACGCCCGGTTACATTCCGAACCCGGAAGCTAAGCCCTCCAGCGCCGATGGTACTGCACTCGGGAGGGTGTGGGAGAGTAGGACGCCGCCGGACTTCTTTCTAGTTAGGGCCACCCTTCGGGGTGGCCCTAACTTGCATTCCGGGCCTGATTGATGAGCGCCGGGCATGGGCGCCCTATGGGTTTCGGCAAAGGTGCGGTCATCGGCGGTAGTGCCCTGTCTGGCACTCTGGCTGGCATGGGAGTCGATCCGCCTATTCAGTCCCTGGAGGATGTGGGCACGCGTCCCTGCGACTTCTGCGGCCATTCGGTCGCTGCTGATCATCGGTGGTCTCCCCACCTCCCAACAGACGGATGACGTGATCGGCGCCGTGCGGGCCGATCACGTCATCCGTACCGGGTGCTCGTGCTCGTGGCGGGTCCGGCCCGCCGTACGCCGAGGTGGTGTCAGCGGTTGATGCCGGCCTCGATGGCCTCGATGATGCGTGGCCGCAGCTCGGCAGCACCGATGATGGCGTCCACCGAACCAACCTCGACCGCGCGCTGGATGCTGTGTACGCGGTCGAACTCCGCGGCGACCTCGCCGAGCTTCTCCGCCCGGACGGCGGACTGCACCTCGGCGAGCTGGGCGTTCAGCGCCGCCCGCTCGGCACCGGTGGCCGCCAGGACCTGCGCCTGCAGCTCGGTCACCCGTCGGTCGGTCGCGGTGCGGTTGTTCACCTCACCGGAGAACACCACCGCCGCCGCCGGGGCACCACCGAGCACCGAGGCGAACGAGCCCTCCAGCGCCAGTACGGTCATGTTCGGGTTGAGTGCCTTGGAGAACACCACAAACGCTCCGCCGTGGTAACGGGAGATCACGCAGAACACGATCGGGCCGTCGAAGTTGACGATCGCCCGGCCGATCTCGGCGCCGTACTCCAGTTGGAGCTTGCGCATCGACTCCGGTGAGCCGTCGAAACCGGACAGGTTCGCCAGGACGACCAGCGGCCGGTTGCCGGACGCCGAGTTGATCGCCCGCGCCGTCTTCTTCGACGACCCGGGGAACAGCGTGCCCGCGGTGTAGGTGTCCGGTCCGTCGGTGGGCGGGAAACCGCGCCGCGGCACCGGCCGCGACTCGATCCCGATCAGGCAGACCGGCCGACCGCCGATGTGCACGTCCTGCACCGCAGAGGTGTCGGCGTCGGCCATCCCGGCCCAGCGTTCCAGCACCGGGTGGTCCTGGTCGGAGAGCGCACGCATCACCGTACGGATGTCGAAGGGCTTCTTGCGGTCCGGGTTGTGTCCGGTGGAGAAGATCTGTCCGACGGTGGTGAAGTCGCTGCCAGCCACCGTGTGCGGGAACTCGGACACGTCACGGTCGACCGGGTCGGTCGTGTTCGCCTTCCGTGGCGTTGCCTCCCCGGGTACGACGTACGTGTGGTCGTAGTGGGCCATCAGTACGTCACGAGCGGCCGGCAGGTTCGGCGCCCAGTACTGCGCCTGCCCGTTCGGGCCCATGACGCGGTCGTAGCCGCCGATGCCGAAGTTGTCCTCGGCCGACACACCGCCGGAGAAGTCCAACGACTGCTTGCCGGTGAGCACCATCGCCGAGTCCGGCGTCATCACGAGGATGCCCTTGGTGTGCATGAGCATCGTCGCCTCGGCGTTCCAGTACGGCTGGGCGCCGACCGTGATCCCGGCGACCACGATGTTGATCTCGCCGCCGTCCTGGGTGAACGTGACGATCCGCTTGAGTGCGGCGGCGACCCAGTCCATGTTCTCGGTGCCGGAGGACATGGAGATCCGCGCCCCCGCCGACAGCGCGAACCACTCCACCGGGACCCGCATCCGCTCGGCGAGGTCGAGCGCGGCGATCACCCGCGAGCACTCCGGTTCCGACAGCGCGCCCAGGGCCTTGGTCGGGTCGCCGAGCAGGACAACCCGCGTGACGCCCTCGGGGTGCCGCTCGGTCGGGGTGGTGACGACACCGGCCACGATCGCCGCGGAGTTCTTCCCCTTCGGCCGGTCCACCGGCACGAGCGCGCCGTTCCCGTCGAGGTCGTGTTCGACGAAGGCACCGTCGGCTCCGGCGAGCAGGCCGGTCAGCTCGTACGGGTAGGTGTTCCCGCGTCGGGCCGCGCGCAGGACCTTCTGCCGGTAGTCGTCCAGGGGCTGCACCGGCTCCGTCGACGGCTCGCCGACGTGCAGCCGTGCGCCGTTGCCGGGGTCGAGGGTGATCCGTACGGCGACCTCGGTCAGCTCACCGCCGGCGGTGCGCTGCCGGGCTATGAACTGGACCTCCTCCAGACCGGCGCCCATCGAGGTCGGCAGGATGCGCTGGACCAGCGTGTTCAGCTCTTCGGCGGTCAGCTCGGTCGCCGGCCAGACGTACATCATCATCCGGTTGGTGTCGAACCGCTTGTTCTGCGGTCGCTGTGCCTGGATGTTGCGGATCGCGTCCAGACCCGCGGTGATCGCGTCCTCCACCGCGGGCAGCGCGACCAACCTGCCGTCGGCCTCGCGCAGCGGGGTCAGGTCGCGAACCTGGCCCATCACGACCAGCCGCTCGTCGGCCGGGTTGCTGCGCGCCACGGCCTTGAACAGGTAGATCTCCTCGTCCGCCGAGGGCAGCCGGGTGAGGTCGAACTCACGCAGCCGCTGCAGTTGCAGACGCTGCGCGATCTGCGGGTGCAGGCCACGGATCAGCCGGTCTTCGGCGAAGCCCGTACCGTCGGGCCGGAAGGTGAAGTGGTGGTGCATCACCGCGCCGCTGGTGCCGGCGACGGTGGTGGTGATCCGGTGCACGCCCGCGGGCTGCGGGTGCTCGGCGAGGAGCTGTTCGAGCCGCACCGCCATCGCGTCGGCGTCCGGCTGGTCCTCCCAGGTGACGTAGAGGTCCGCTTCCAGCCCCTGGGTGCCGGTGCCGGCCGCGAAGGTCCCCACGGCGCCGATGGCGTTGGGCAGGGCGGCGATGTCGACGGCGGTGGTGACCACGCGTACGACGCCGCCCGAGTCGGTGTGCTCGGCGGTGACGAACCGGCAGCCCGCGATCTCCCGTACGGCGATCCCGGACAGCCCACGGTTGCCGTAGTAACGGCGGGTCAGCACCTCCAGCAGCGGGGCGTGGTCCCGCCCGGGTCGGCCGATCCGCTGGCCGATCAGCCGGACCAGCGGTTCCGCGCTGGCCACCATCGCCTGGATCCGCTCGGGGCGGTCCGGTGCGTCCGGGTTGCGGTCCAGGTACCGCAGCTCGTCGCGTACGGCGGCGTAGACCTTGGCGCGGTTGCGACGCAACAGCGGCTGCGCGAACCAGCGGAACACGACCCCGCGGGCCAGGTCCGACACCGCGGGGAAACGTACCTGGGTGGCCGCGACCAGGTGCTCCAGGGTGAGCCCGGCGCGCTCGCTCAGCGACTCGATCGGCGGTGCGCCGGCCAGCCACTGCTTCAACAGCTCCGACACGACCGCGACGTGGGTCGACATCCGCTGTTGCGCCAGGAAGATCCGGAAGACCGCGGCCTCCAGTTCCGGCGTACGGTCCAGGTCGGCGACGCCGTAGTGCCCCAGCACCTGCTTCAGCTTGGTCTGGAAGTCCTCGGTGACACCGGCGCGCTCGACGTCCAGGCTCTGCAGGTAGCTGTGGAAGTACTCGCGCGGGCTGTGCACCGGGCTGCCCGGCTCGACCTCGAGCTCACCGCCCGGCTTGTTGCGGCTCAGCTCCGACAGGTCGGCGAACACCGTCAGCAGGTCCAACTCACCCGACAGTGGCCGGCCACCGAGCTCGGTCCGTGCGGCCAGGTACCCGGACAGCACCCGCTTGCGGTCCTGCGGGTCGACGTCGAAGCCCAGCAGCAGGCTGCGCAGGTCCTGCAGGCCGCGCTCGACCCGCTCGGTCGCCGAGACGTCCGCCGGCTCGGCGGGCAGGTCGATCTCGACGGTGTCACCCGCGCCCGAGGCTTCCTCTTCGGCACCCTCGTCGGCGAGGGGCTCGAGGCGCATCAGCGGTGTGCCGGTCTCGACCTGGCTGCCCACCGTGACCGGGCACTCGCGTACCCGGGCGCGGAACGGTGCGCGCAGCACCGTCTCCATCTTCATGCTCTCCAGCACCAGGATCGGCGCGCCCAGGTCGACCTCGTCACCGACCGACAACGGTGTGGCCACGACCAGCGCGGGCGCGGGCGAGCGGACCACACCGCCCTCGTCGCGGCTGATCCGGTGGGTGACACCGTCGACCTCGACCAGGTGGATCGGACCGTGGGTGGCCGTCACCAGCCGGAAGCGGTGTCCGTTGACCACGATCCGCCCGCTGTGCTCGTCGAACCGCTCGACCTCGACATCCGCGGGGTGCAGGTCGCCACCGCCGGAGATGCCGACGCGGAAGCGCTTCTGGCCGACGCGGGCGACGCTCACCCGGTAGCCGACGCCGCGGAGCTTGAGGTCCAGCGGACGCCCGATCTCGTGCTGCACCTGCGGACGCCCGCCGTGCGCGGTGGACAGCAGCCGCTGGCGGCTGACCTCCTCCTCGTCCTGGTACGCCTCGATGGCGGCCGCGGCCAGGGCGATCGCGGAGTTCCGGTGGCTGACCAGGCGGCCCTCGGCGCGTACCCGGTCGATCCAACCGGTGTCGGCGCTCGCGTCGATCACCTCGGGCTGGTCGAGCAGGTCGAGCACGAAGCTCTTGTTGGTCACACCACCGTCGATGATGACGGTGGTTTCGGCCATCGCCCGGCGGAGCCGGGCCAACGCCTGGTCGCGGTCGCGGCCGTACGCGATGATCTTCGCGATCATCGAGTCGAAGTCGGCCGGGATGTTGTCGCCCTCGCTGACCCCGGTGTCCACCCGGATACCGGGACCGGCCGGCAGCACCAGCCGTGCGATGCGGCCGGGTGACGGGGCGAAGTCGCGATCCGGGTCCTCGGCGTTGAGCCGGGCCTCGACGGCGTGGCCGGCCTCGCTCGGCCGGGAGCCCTCCAGCCTTCCGCCGTTGGCCACGTGCAACTGCAGCCGGACCAGGTCGGTGCCGGTGGTGATCTCGGTGATCGGGTGCTCGACCTGCAGCCGGGTGTTGACCTCGAGGAAGGCGAAGAGCCTCTCGCCGGGGTGGTAGAGGAACTCGACGGTGCAGGCACCCTGGTAGCCGACCGCGATGGCGAGCCGTTCGGCCGACGCCTTCAGTTCCGCGGTCTGCTCCGGAGCGAGGACCGGGGAGGCGGACTCCTCGATGATTTTCTGGTTGCGCCGTTGTACCGAGCAGTCGCGTACACCCAGGGCCCATGCGGTGCCCTGCCCGTCCGCGATCACCTGGACCTCGACGTGCCGGGCGCCGGTGACCAGGCGCTCCAGGAAGACCACGCCGGAGCCGAAGGCGCGCTGCGCCTCCTGCCGGGTGCGTTCGTAGGCGTCGGCGAGGTCCTCACCCGAGGCCACCATGCGGATCCCGCGCCCGCCGCCGCCCGCGGTCGCCTTGAGCATCAGCGGATAGCCGACCTCGTCACCGGCGCGCAACGCGTCCTTGAGGGTCGCGACCTCGCCGCGGCTCCACGGGGCGACCGGGACGCCGACCTCCTCGGCCATCAGCTTCGCGCCGATCTTGTCGCCGAGCTTGCGCATCGCATCCGCGCTCGGTCCGACGAAGGTGACACCGATCTTCTCGCACAGTTCGGCGAATGCCGGATCCTCGGCGACGAATCCCCAGCCGACCCAGGCGGCGTCGGCACCGGTCTCCACCAGCGCCCGCTCCAGGACTGCGTGGTCCAGGTACGGGCGGGCCGAGGCGGGGCCGAGCAGGTAGGCGATGTCCGCTTCCCGGACGAAGGTCGCGTTGCGGTCGGCGTCGGTGTAGAGGGCGACCGTCTCAATTCGCGTCCCGGTTTCCGCCGAAAGATCCCGGACGGCGTGGATGAGCCGCATAGCGGCCTCACCACGGTTGACGATGGCGATACGACTGAACACCGGCTGAGCCTCCCAAATACCCACGCGCAGAAGGCGACGTCCATGTTCCCGGAGCGTCGCCTGCACCTGCCTATACCCTGCTGGATTACTGCCGCGTACACAAATGCTCGGACGTGCTCAATCCTGAGTCGCCGGGTCGAGGGGCCGCGACGGTCGCTGTTCGGGCGGCGTCGGAGCCCGCGGTACCGGGCGGCGTTCGGCGTACCGGACGGACGCGCCCGCCGGGCCCGGCGAACGGGTGGACACCGTGGTACGCCTTGCCGTGCACCGGTCCGGCCCCTGCGCCGGACGGGCGGCAGGGCCACCGCCCGGCCGGGGACCGGGAACGACGGGGGACCGTTGTCAGGTCGTCTCGTGGTCCTCGGGCCTGGCGGAACGAAGTTGTGCACAGGCTTGTTTTGTAGCTCGTTCGAGACGTTCGGTGGCGTCGTCGGACAGCCCGCGTTCCGTCGCGGTCCAGGAGATCCAGGCCTCGGCGACGTCGGGGAGGATCCGTGCCACGTCCGGGTCGTCGACGTACCCGGGGGTGAGGGCCGGCAGGCTGCCGAGCACGGCCAGCACCCGGCGCGGGCCGAGGTGAAGTGGGTGACCGGCCGCCTGGTCGGTGAACTGCGTGACGAGCAGGTCCACGGCGCGGCTTGTCACGTCGGTCGCGGGCAGCCCGGTCGCGGCGCCGGAGGTCAGAAATGTCCGCTTCAGCAGCTCGATCTCCACGCTGCTGGGAAAGGGCTCCGGTGGCGCGACGACGTCACTCAACGCGCGGGCCCGGGCCAGGGTCAGCGCCCGCATCTTCCGGTACGCCGCCGGCACCGGCCGGGGCTTGTACTCCCGATCTTCGCTCAACTCGTCCGAGGTGACGATCGCGTCCTCGAGCAGCCGCCGGCCGTACGCCGGGTCGAGCGGCTCGCTGACAAGGCCCTCGTCGCCTTCGTCGGCGTACCGGAGGACCTCCAGCAATGAATCCAGGTGCTCGCTGAGCGTCAGTTCCCGGAACAATCCGTCGCCGACGACACGGTCGATCATGGCCAGGATGGCGTGTTCGTCTTCTCCGTCATAGGAGAACGCAAAGAGCACAATCGCGGTCTCGTCGAACTGGTCGTGTGCCCACCAGCAGCGATCCACCCGCACCCGGCCGATCGTGGACGTCCAGGGCGGCTCCGGTATTCCGGATTCGGCGAGGCGGTCGCCGTTCATCCGGGCAAGTTCGCGTTGGGTGTCGATCGTGCTCATCGCCTGGAAGCCCCGCAACGCGGCCAGCGCCGTCGGCGTCTTCCGCCGGCCCAACTCGTGGATGACCCTGGCATCTTCCTGGACCGAGACGGCCAGGGAGAGTGCGAATCCCTCCGCGCTCTCATGGGCGAGCAGTTGTGTCATTGACTGCTCTACCGACCAGGGCGAGCTGTCCACCTTGAGGGAGAAGCTGAATTCCAGGAAGTCCGCACTCGAAGAGGCGCGGGCGGAGGCTCGCTCGGCGTCGTCCATTTCCTGATTGTCGCAGCCGATCCCTCGTCGGGCGATTGCCCGGGAACGCGTGTCCGACGAATGTGTCGCGTCCCGGGCGCCGATGGACTACTCGTCGACCAGGCCGGAGCGCCAGGCCCAGGAGGCGACCTCGACCCGGTTGCGTACACCGAGCTTGGCCTGTGCGGCGGCGAGGTGCGTCTTGACCGTGGACACCGCGACGAACAGGTCCGCCGCGATCTCCTGGTTGGTCCGACCGCGCGCGACAGCCCGTACGACATCGGTCTCCCGATCGGTCAGCGCCTGTACCGGTACGGTCGTGCGGGCCTGCGGGGTCTGCCGGAAGTGACGCAGCAGGCGTACCGCGACCTGCGGGGCCACCAGCGCGTCGCCGCGTACGGCGGCACGGACGGCCTCGACCAGCAGCGCGGGACCGCAGTCCTTGAGCAGGAACCCGCTCGCCCCGTACTGGAGCGCGGTGTTGACGTACTCGTCGACGTCGAAGGTGGTGATGACAACAACCGCGATCGGATCGGGCACGTCGCAACCGGCGAGCAGACGGGTGACCTCCAGCCCGTCCAGCCCCGGCATCCGTACGTCCAGCAGGCACACGTCCGGACGCAACCGGCGGGCCACCTCCACCGCGGCGAGACCATCGGCGACATCGGCCACCACCGTGATGTCCGGCTGGGCCTCCAGGATCATCCGGAATCCGACCCGGATCAGCTCCTGGTCGTCGGCGATCAGTATCCGCATGCCCTACCGCTCCGGATCTCGTAGCGGCACGTCGGCGACCACCTGCCAGCCCCCGTCGGGTGCTTCACCGGCCGAGAAGCGTCCACCGAGCAACTGGACCCGCTCATGCATACCGACCAGCCCGTACCCGCCGCCGTACGTGTTCGGCTCCCCGGCGGGCCGGCCATCGTCGCGGATCAGCACCTGCGCGATCCCACCCCGGGTTCGTACCCCGACGGCGATCTCCCGCGCGCCGGAGGCGTGCCGCCGCGCGTTGGTCACCGACTCCTGCACCAACCGCAGGACCGAGGTCGCGACCTCCGCCGGTACGGGCTCGACAAGCTCCACCGCCAACCGCACCGGAGTGCCGCCGACCGGGGTCGTCGTGACGGCACGCAGGTCGGCGGTCAGATCCGCCGTCTGGGTCAGCGGTGCGCCGCCACCCCCACCACCGTTCGTATCACTGTCGCGCAGCGCGGCGACCATCCGGCGCATCGCGGACAACGCGTCGGTTCCGGCCCCCTCGATCGCCGGGAGCACCCGGGCCGCCGCACCGGGATCGGTCCCGGCCACCGCCCGGGCGGCCTGCGCCTGCACCACCATCCCACCGATGTGGTGCGCCACCACGTCGTGCAGTTCCCGGGCCAGACTCACCCGCTCGCGCTGCTGCGCCGCCACCACCGCCGCCCTCATGGCTCGGGACTGCTCGGTGTCGCGTCGGCGCAGGGACCACCCGGCCGCGACCACCAGGCCCAGCAGGACCGAGGCCTGCAGCAGCAGGGCCGACCCGGGGCCGCCCGGCGCGTCCGGGTCCCCGGGCCGCAGCACCTGCGCCCCGACGAACCCGGCCATCAGTGCCACCAGCAGTACGGCCAGCGGCCACTGCCGACCGATCCCATTGCGCCAACCGCGCTTCAGGTCCTCACCGGCACCGTCTCCACCACCCGCCGGACGCCCGCCACCGATCGATGGGAACTCCGGCCGGTCGATCGGCGAGCACGCGGTTGCCGCCACCGGGCACCGGATCCCACCGGGTGCCCGCGTACCGTGGCCCTCCGCCGCGATCAGGACGCCACCTCCGGGGTTGTGCCGGGCACGTCCCCGACCCGATCGGGTCTGCGTGACACAGACCCCCACGACGCCCGGAAGTCCGGCCAGGCATCGACGAGGTAGCGGCCGAACGGCAACCACCAGATCAGATCGTTGGTGACGATGATGACGACCGTGCTGACCGGCCAGACACCGGTGACGATGAGCCACGTCAGGCCCAGGGGCCCGAGAATCTTGCCGGTCAGCCCGACGGCGGCGGCCGGCCAACCGTTCTCGGGCCGCCGGGCCACCTCCAGGTAGAGCACGCCGTACAGGCCGAGGACCATGCCGAGGCAGGCGAAGATCTGCGGCGAGTTCGACAGCGGTAGACCCGTGACCCGGAAGAACCACTGCGGATCGAGGACCACGTAACAGCCCCAGGCGATGTTGTACGCCCCGGCCGCCACGAAGGTGGCGCGGTGCAGCCGCCGGCGCCTCACGCGACCCGCTCCACCCGGACACCGGACGACCGCCCGGACCCGCGAACGGCAGCGGGGTACCCGCAACCGGGTCGAGGACGGATTTTCCCTGCTTGCATCGAGTCTCCTTCCGGAGGTCAGTAGGCGATCCCGATGACACGACGGATCGTCTCGGGACGGTCGAGCACGTCGAGCATGTGGTGGGCGACATCGGCACGGGAGATGAACATGCCGCCGCGGACGTTCTGCCCGTACGCCGTGCGGTATCTCCCCGTCGGGCGTCCGTTCAGCAGCCGGGGTGGACGGGACACGGTCCAGTCCACCCCGCTGTCCCGGAGGACGTCCTCCATCAGCGCCAGGTCGGCGTAGTGCCGGCGGAACGCGGCCTTGGCCAGCGGGGCCGCCAGGTGCCGCATGAAAAAGCCGTCGCCGGGGTTGTGTCGGGGCGGGTCCGGCCGCCCCGGCGACGGTACGGTGCCGACCGACGCCGCGCTGACCACGACGATCCGGCGTACGCCCGTCGCCTGCATCGCCCGGACCAGCGCCCGGGTGCCCCGGGAGGCGACACCCGCCTCGGCGCCCGACCGTGCCCCGAGTCCGGAGAGCACCGCGTCGGCCCCGTCGACCGCCGAGCGCAGGTTCACCGGACCGGTGGCCGAGAAGTCGGCTCGGACGACCCGTACCGGTAGGTCGGGAAGCCGGTTCGGGCTCCGTACCACGGCGGTGACCTCGTGCCCGGCGGCGACGGCCTGCGCCAGGAGCTGGCCGCCGATCCCGCCGGTCGCCCCCACGATCGTGAGCCTCATGCTGTTCCTCCTGAACTGCCGGGACGGGACGGCGTAACCGTCAGGTGGTGGTCAGCACGTCGTACAGGTCCGGCCGGCAGTCGAGGGCGGCGTCCCGCATGGCGGCCACCCGGGCCACCTGTACGTCCGCGGGCAGCGTCGCGAGGGTGGCCAACGCCCGGTCGGCCAGCTCACGGACCGGTGTCCACAGATCCTCCGGTGCGGCGGTCGCACCCCGCAGCCAGAGTCCGGCGGCGGCACGGGCGGCGTCGATCCGGTTCCACGCGTCGGCGTCGGCGTCGGCCGCGCCGCACTTCCAGGTGCCGGCACCGTCGAGGATGTCCTCCTCGATCGAGCCCGCCCCGGTGCTGATCGTCCCGTCGCCGCTCACCGTCAGGCTCAGGTGGACGGTGTCGCGACGCTGTTCGACGTCGGAGCCGTACCGGCCGGTCTCCTGGACGACGGCGGTCGGTGGTTGGGGCAGCCGGCCGAGGGTGGCCAGCGCCCGGCGAGCCGGGTCGACGAGCTGCGGGAGGACCGGTTCGTACAGCCGGGTGACGCAGACCCGTGGTTCCCCGTCCGCGCAGACCAGTTCGACGGCGAGCGGGTCGCGCGGGGCCGCCCGGTCCGCCGCCGGCAGCACGGACAGGGCCACGGCCAGGCCGAGGGCGGCCGGCAGTACGGCGAGCAGCTTCGTCCGGCGCGTACCGGCGACCAGCAGTGCCCAGCCGGTGGCGGCGAGGGCGACGAACCACGCCGCCTGCCCGGCGACGCCGCGCAACGCCACGGTGGAGTAGTCGTCGGTGGACCCGTGATAGCCGGGGACCAGCAGCAGCGCCCGGGAACCGGCGTCCTCCCAGAGCACCTGCGGAACGATGATCGCGACCACCGCGCCGACCGCCAGCAGCGGCGCGGTCAGCCGCGAGGGCATCAGCCGGCCGAGTCCGAGCCCGAGCAGCGCTGCCGCCGTGACGCCGAGCGCACCGACCAGGATCGGCCAGTACCAGCCGGGCGGCTGGTACGACGCGGCCAGCATCGCGCGGACGAGCCAGTAGAGCAGGCCCAGCACGTACCCGCCGGCCAGGCAACCCGCGAGGACCGCCGCCAGGGGAGCGGTCCGACCGGCGCCGGGACGCGGAGTCGACGTCAGCAGTTCCGTCACCCCCGCCGCCCGGTCCCGCCGACCCTGCCAGGCACCGGCTGCCAGGACCAGCGGCCAGATCGACCACAGGATGTTGTGGTGCAGGAGCACCGTCGCCATCCAGAGCCCGTCCCAGCGCTCCCCGTCGGACGTCATCGCCCAGGCGAAGGCGGCGGCGAGCACGCCGATCCAGAGCGCGGCGGAGCGGCGCAGCTCGATGACGACGATTCGACGGGTCACGGTCGGCCTCCCTGTTCGCGGTGGCGCCGCATCAGCGCCGAATAGCCGCGTTCGATCTCACTGTCACCATTGGCTTGCGGGTCCGTGGCGGCCGCGGCCACCAGGTCTGCGGGCACGCCCTGGAAGACGAGCCGGCCGTCGTTGAGGAGCACCACGTCGGTGCACGCCGCGGCGACGTCCTCCACCAGGTGGGTGGCCACCACCACGCAGCTGTCGCGGCCGAGGTCGCGCAGCAGCGCCCGGACACTCATCCGCTGTTCCGGATCGAGACCCACGGTCGGCTCGTCCAGCAGCAGGACGGTCGGATCGCTCACGATCGCCTGGGCGATGCCGACCCGGCGCAGCATTCCGCCGGACAGGGTCCGCATCCTGCTGTTGGCCCGCGAGGTGAGGTCGACCCGGTCGATCGCCCGTTGCACCGCCTCCGGTACGTCGCGCGGCGACATCTCCTTCAGCCAGGCGACGTACTCGACGAACTCCCGAACGGTGAACCGCCGGTAGTAGCCGAAGTCCTGCGGCAGGTACCCGAGTGCGCGCCGTACCGACCGCAGGTCCCCGCCGCCGTGAACGGGCCGGCCGATGATCTCCAGGTGCCCGGACTCCGGCCGGAGCACGGTGGCGAGCGCCCGGATCAGTGTCGTCTTACCGGCTCCGTTGGGGCCGAGCAGCCCGTGTACGCCGGTGCCCAGCGCGAGATCGAGCCCGTCGATGGCGATGTGCCGCCCGGCCCGCAGCCGCAGCCCCTGCGCCCGCACCGGCCAGGCGTACGTCGTCGGCGCCGTCTCGTCGGCGGTCACCACGCGTACCATCTGATCTCCTTGTCGCGTTCTCTCACACCGGGCTAGACGACACGGGTCCCACTCCCGGTTCTCGTCCGGATGTGACGTGCGTCTCAATGGTCGGAAGGCTCGTCGCGCGCCGGACCAACGGCGGGAGAGCGTGACCGGGCAGGTGCCCATCGCGTAACGTCTCCTGAATGCTGGGAACCCGGACGCCGCCGGGGGCCGGGTCGATTCAGGAGCAGACCCGTCGCCGCAACCTCGGCATCCTGCTCCGGCACGTACACCTGGGCGGCTCGGTTTCCCGTACGGGGCTGGCCGAGCGGATGGGCGTGAACCGCAGCACGATCATGGCGTTGACGGCGGAGCTCACCGCGGCGGGGCTGGTCCGTGAGGAGCCGTCCGTGGACACCGGTCGGGCGGGTCGACCGTCGCTGGTGGTCCGTCCCGAGTCCGACCGGGTGTACGTACTCGCCTTCGACGTCGCCGTGGACCGGCTGGTCGCCGCGCGGGTCGGGTTGGGCGGCACCATGCCGGAGCGCCGGCAGACGGTCCGCCCCCGGGCCGGAGCCGACCTCGACCGGGTGGTCGACGCACTCGTCCGGATGGGGCGCCAACTGCACCGGGCGGCCCCGCCGGACTCGGTCTGCGTCGGCGTGAGCGCGTCGTACTGCGGGATGATCCGCCCCGGCGACGGGATGGTCCGCTTCGGACCGGACATGGGCTGGGTCGACCAGGCGTTCGGCACCGAACTCGGTCGACGGCTGGGGCTCGGGCTGCCGGTGGCGGTCGGCAACGAGGCCCATCTCGGTGCGCTGGCCGAGCAGCAACGCGGGGCGGGGCTCGGCTTCCGGAACGTGATCTACCTGCACGGGGACGTCGGGGTGGGCGGCGGGATCATCGTCGGCAGCAAGCTGTTGGACGGCGACGGCGGGTACGGCTGCGAACTGGGCCACATGGTGGTGAACCCGTACGACGGCCGGCCCTGCGGGTGCGGCTCGCGTGGCTGCCTGGAGGCGGAGGTCGGGGAGCGGGCACTGCTCGATGCCGCGCGCCGACCCGCCGCCCTGTTCGGCCGGGAGGCGGTACGGGCGGTCGTGGACGACGCCGACCGCGGTGACCCGGTGGCCCGGGACGCGGTGCACCGGATCGCCGACTGGCTCGGCATCGGGGTGGCGAATCTGATCAACCTGTTCAATCCCGGCGTGGTGATCTTCGGCGGGATGCTGCGCGACCTGTATCCCGGTGCGGCGGCCCAGGTACGCACCCGCATCGCGACCAACGTCCTGCCGGTCGCCCGCGAACGGGTACGGCTGCGCATCTCGGCCCTCGGCGACGATGCCACCCTGGTCGGCGCCGCCGAACTCGGCTTCTCCGCACTGCTGGCCGACCCGCTGAGCGTGGTCGCCCGCGCGCTGCCCCGGCCCCCGACGGACAATCCCCACCCATAGCCGCGTCGCCCACGCGTACGGCCGTGCCGTACCGGTGCGAGAAGCGGCGTCGCGAACCATCCACCCTGGACGATCACTGCCGTATGCTGTGCCGGTGCGAGGTGCCGTGCCGAGCACATGCCACCGAGGTGGGTGACCGATTGACCACGGACGACACGCTGCGGCCGTACCCCTTCGAGGTTTTTCGCGGTGAGCTGCCCCCCGAGCTGTTGCGGATGGTGACGGACCGACCGGTGAGCCGGGTCCGGCTGCCCGACGGTCGGGCCACCTGGCTGGTCCTCGGTTACGACGAGGTCTGCACGGTGCTGTCGGACGCCGACTTCACCCGGCACGCGGGGCAGGCCGAGGAACCGGTCGCGCCCGCCGCCGGTGGCTGTCCGGTCCCGCCGAAGGTGCGCGAGCTGGGGATGAACGGGCAGGCGCACACCTCGCTGCGCCGCCTCGCCGCCCGCGCGTTCACCGCCCGGCGGATCGAGTCCTACCGGCCACGGGTGCAGCAGATCGCCGACGACCTCCTCGACGCCATGGAGGCCGCCGGCCGACCGGGCGACCTGATCAGCGGGCTGGTGGCACCGCTGCCGGCGCTGGTCGTCTACGAGGTCCTCGGTGTGCCGAGCACCGACGTGGACCGCTTCAACGCCTGGGTCGCCGACATCAACTCGATCACCGCCTACGGCTCACCCGACGCGGCGCGATCGGTGGCGGATCTGCGCGCGTACCTGGCCGAGCAGTTGGAGCGGAAGCGGACCGAGCCCGGCGACGACCTGCTCTCGGCCTGGCTGGCCGCGCAGGACGGCGACGAACTCAGCGACGAGGAGATCATCGGCCTGGCCGTGGCGGTCCTCATCGGGGGGCGCGAGATCAACTCGATCAGCGCCGGGGTCCGGGCCCTGTTCCAGCACCCGGAGCAGTTGGAGCGGCTGCGCGCCGACCCGGCGCTGATCGGCCCGGCGGTCGAGGAGATCCTGCGCTACACCTCGGTGAGTCCGATGTTCCTGGTGCAGACCGCCGTGCAGGACGTGAGCCTCGCCGGGGTCGACATCTGTGCCCGGGACGCGGTGATGGCCGTGCCGTGGGCGGCGAACCGTGACACCGCCGCGTTCGAGCGGGCCGACGAGTTCGACATCACCCGCCCGGTCAACCCGCATCTCACCTTCGGCCACGGACCGCACTTCTGCCTCGGCGCCGCCCTCGGCCGGCTCGAGGTGGAGATCGCGATCGGCTCGCTGCTCCGCCGGTTCCCGAACCTGGCACCGGCGGTCCCGATCGACGAGATCCCGTGGCGCCCGGAACGGATCAACTGCGGCATCGCGGAGTTCCCCGTCACCTGGTGAACGAGCCGGTCAACACCGTCTCGACCGCCTCGGCGGCGCGGACCGCGCCGTCACCCGCCGGTGGTGGCGGTGCCGGCGGGCGCTCCAGGACCGCCCGGACCTCCTCCACCACCGCCGAGGGCGTCCACCGTCCGTGCGCCAGCGCCCGTCCGAGACCCGACGCCGCGAGCCGGGCGGCGTTGTCCGGTCGGTCCATCCCGTCGGCCAGCAACACCTGGGGGGTACGGGCGGCCAGCGCCCGCGCGACCGTACCGATCCCGCCATGGTGGACCACCGCGGCGACCCGCGACACCAGCGCCCGGAACGGCAGGTGGGGGAACCAGTGCGTACCGGGCGGGAGCACCTCGGGCACCAGGTCCCGGTGGCGCACCACGAGCAGCGCCGGGCGGCGCAACCGGGCCAGCGCCGCCGTCGCGCACCGGTAGAAGTCCGGCTGCAACAGCCGGCCGGTGCCGCCGGTCACCAGCAGCGGTGGGACATCGGCCCGCAGCAGCTCCTCCGCCTGCGGCGGCAGCCGTACCGGCTGGTCGTCGTCGCCGAGGACGAACCCGGTCAGGAGTGTCCCCGGCGGTGCGGGATCCCCCGCCCGGTCGAACCAGTCCGGCCACAGTCCGATGTAGGCGTCGGCCGACCACATCCAGGCCGTCCAGTCCCGCACCGGCACCAGGCCGTGTACGGCACGCGCCGCGTCGATCCGGTCGGCGAGCACCTGTTCGTACAGCCAGGCGACGCCGGGAACCTTCATCAGCTGGAACGGCGACTGGGCCAGGCAGACGACCGGAGCACCGGTCACCTCCCCGGCGACGAGCACCGAGTGCGCGGTCAGGGGCGCACCGACGAGCACCGTGTCGCCCGGCCGGTGCCGCCGGATCAGCTCCGCGCACTCGAACCGGAGCTGATCGGCCAGGCCGGTACGGTCGAAGTGCTCGCGGAAGTCGTTGATGTCCTGCGAGTGCTGCTGTACGGCGGCGTCGGCGAGGTGCGCCTCGTACTGCGCGAGGGTGTCCACGGCGACGAACAGCGCTCCGGCCGCCCGTACCGCGTTCCGGTAGTACGCGTGGGTCAGGATCGTCACGTCGTGACCGCGGGCGAGGAGTTGCCGCCCGACGGCGACGAAGGGCAGCACGTCACCGTCGGTGCCGTGCACCACCATCAGCACCAGTGCCACGACCGTCGCCGCCGCTCAGTATCTGCCGACGGAATTGGTGCCAGCAAACGACATTCCCGCCTCCGGTCCATGGCAACGGCACGACGGATTCTCCGCGTCGTGCCGTTCCGGGAGTATTGCAGAACCGTGCCGGTGCACCAAGAGCTCGAACGAGAACCGTCAATGGTGGCGATGATATTGACGGCAACCTCGCGACGCTGACAGCATCACCCACGTAGATCCACCGACACCGCCGGCTCTCCCGAGGAGGTCGCTGCCCGTGGCCATCACTGTGTGCCTGCAGTACGACGACGTCGAGCATGCCACCGGCTGGCTGCATCGGGTGTTCGGGGCGACCCAGCTGGGTTGGCACGAGACCGACGGGCGGGTGAGCGAGACCGAGCTCGAACTCGACGGCACCCCGCTGCTGCTGCGCCGCACCAGCGCCGGGGACGCCGTCGCACCGCCGGTGCAGGTGCCGCTGCTCGTCACGGTGGAGGCGCTCGACCCGGCGTACCGGCGGGTGCTTGCGGAGGGCTCGGCCGTGACCGGGGCACCGGAGACCGACCGCGACGGACGCCGCGCCTTCACCACCACCGACCCGCAGGGGTACCGGTGGACGGTGACCGAGGCGGTGGTGACGGATGTCGACGCGGACCGCCAGCTCGGCGCGCTGACCGACCTGTGTACGCCGTACGCGGTGCGGGTCCTCGCGACCCTGCGCGTGCCCGACCACCTCGACGCCGGCCTCACCGCCCTCGAACCGCTCGCCTCGGCGTGCGGCGCGGACCCCGACGCCCTGGGCCGGCTGCTGCGGTACCTGGCCCACCGGGGCGTGGTGTCCGAGCCGGAGCCGGACGTGTTCGCGCTGACCGACGTCGGGCGACTGCTCTGCGACCGGGGCGCCGCCGGCCAGCGGGACTGGCTCGACCTCGACGGTCTCGGCGCCCGGATGGACCTCGCCTACCGTGGGCTGCTGCACTCGGTGCGCACCGGGACCGCCGGCTACGAACAGGTCCACGGCCGCACCTTCTGGGCCGACCTGGACGCCGAGCCCGCCCTCCGGGCCTACTTCGACGCGCTCATGATGAGCCAGCAGCACGTGACCGCACCCCAGGTCGCGGAGCTCTACGACTGGTCCGGCGCGGCACACGTGGTGGACGTCGGTGGTGGCAGCGGCGCGCTCCTGGCCGAGCTGCTGCACCGGCACCCGCACCTGCGCGGCACGTTCGTCGACCGGCCGATCGCCGCCGAGGCCGCCGCCCGACGCTTCGCCGCCGAGGGCCTGGCCGACCGGGTGACCATCGTCGCCGGGGACTTCTTCAGCCCGCTGCCCGGCGGCGCCGACGTCTACGTCGTCTCCCGCGCCCTCACCGACTGGAACGACCGGGACGCCAGCACGATCCTGCGCCGGTGCGCCGACGCGGCCGGCGACGACGGCCGGGTGCTGGTGGTCGAGGTGCTGCCGACCGAGCCGTACGTCCCGTACCGGTCCCCGTTCGACCTGCAGATGCTCGCCGTCGTCGGTGGACGCGAACGCGGGCTTCCGGACTTCCGCGACATCGCCTCGGCCGTCGACCTCGACCTGACCACCGTGCTGCACGGCCGCGCGGGGCTGACCCTGATGGAGTACGTCGCCGCCCGCAGCACCGAGCCGGCCACCGTAGGGGACGGTACGCGAGTCTCCTGACCGTCCCCTCCCGCGCCGCTGCCGGTGCCGCCCCGCTCAGCGGTGTGCGGGAACCGGCAGTGCGCGGCGGTGGTCGGCGAGCAGCGGCCCGATCAGCGCCACCGCGTCGGGGCGCATCATGTGTTCGTGCCGGCAGTCCAACTGGAGTTCGGTGATCCGGCCCCGTACCCGGGGGCGCCACTCGTCGACCGTCTGCAGGTTGATCGGCCGGCTCTGCATCGCGGTGAAGAACAGCAGGTCACCGTCGAAGTCCTCGGGCCGGTACGCCCTGGCCGCCCGCATGTTGTGCAGCGCCACCCGGAGCAGCCCGGCGATGCGGTCGTGGCTCCAGTCGGCCAGTGCGCCGGGGTGCCGCCGGATCACGTCGACCACGTCGGGTTCGGCCAGGGACTGCCCGTCGAGGATCGCCGGGTCGTAGCCGAAGTCGGAGAGCACCACGTTGAGCAGCACCCGCCGGTGCTCGACGCTGTGCAGCACCGGATCGCTCGGGTAGGCGTCCAGCAGCGCCAGCAGCGGCACGGCGCGTCCCCGGCGGCGCAGTTCGACGGCGGTCGCCCAGGCGAGCAGCCCGCCCAGTGACCAGCCGAGCAGGTGGCACGGCCCGTCCGGGTGCACGGCGGCGATCTCGTCGGCGAAACCCGCGGCCATCTCCTGCAGGGTCGGCTGCCGGTCGGCGGCCACGGTGGCGTCGACCGCCAGGTCGGGCGACTGGAGCCCGTAGACCGGGTGGCCGGGGTCGATGTGCCGCAGGAGCACCGAGTAGCACCAGCTCAGGCCGGTGACCGGGGGCAGGCAGAACAGCGGCACACCGTCACCCCCGGTACGCAAAGGCAGCACGACGTCGAGCGCGGTCGGTCTGCCGCCCGCCCGGTCGGCCGCCGCCGGTGCGGTCGTCGTGGTGTCGAGGTACGCGGCCAGCCCGGCGACGGTGGGGTGCTCGAAGACCGTCCTCAGGTCGAGGTCCACCCCGACCACCGTACGCAGCCGCTTCGCGAGCCGGGCCGCGCTCAGGGAGTGTCCACCGAGGTCGAAGAAGTTGTCGTCGACCCCCACCAGCGGAAGGTCGAGCGCCTCGGCGAACAGCCCGCAGAGGACCACCTCCCGATCGGTGCGCGGGGTCCGCCCGGTCATCGTCGGGGTCGGGTCCGGTGCCGGCAGCGCGGCCCGGTCCAGCTTCCCGTTGGAGGTCAACGGCAGCTCGGCCAGGACCTGGATCGTGGCCGGGACCATCGGTCCGGGAAGCCGGGCGGCCAGGTGGGTCCGCAGCGCCTCGGGGTCCGGTGCCGTACCCGACGGGGTGGGGACCACGTACCCGGCCAGCCGGGGTTCCGCGCCCGAGGTGTACGCGACGACCGCGGCCTGCGACACCTGTGGGTGCGTCGCCAGGCACGCCTCGATCTCGCCGGGCTCGATCCGGTGACCGCGTACCTTCAACTGGGTGTCGGTCCGTCCGACGAAGGCGAGCGTGCCGTCGGCCAGGTGCCGTACCCGGTCGCCGGTGCGGTACATCCGGCTGGCCGGTGGGCCGAACGGGTCGGGCAGGAACCGCTCGGCGGTCAGCGCGGGCCGGTGCAGGTAACCGCGGGCCACCTGCACACCGGCCAGGTACAGCTCGCCCTGCACCCCGACCGGCACCGGGCGTCCGTCCGGGTCGAGCACGTAGCAGCGGGTGTTGCGCAGCGGGCGGCCGATCGGCACCCCGTACACCGGGTCGTACGGCTCGGCGCAGTTGTGGTCGGTGACGGCGACGGTCGCCTCGACCGGCCCGTACAGGTTGTGCAGCCCCGGCCCGAGTACGGCGTTGTACCGGTCGGCGAGGTCGGCGGGAAGGACCTCGCCGATGCACAGGGTCAGGCGCAGCGAGTCGCAGGCGCCGGTGCTCGGCTCGTCGAGGAACTCGCGCAGCATCGACGGTACGAACCCGGTGACGGTGATCCGCTCGGCCCGTACGACCTCGGCCAGGTACCGGGGGTCCCGGTGCCCGTCGGGGCGGGCGAGCACCGAGGTCGCCCCGGCCAGCAGTGGGGAGAAGTACTCCCACACCGACACGTCGAACGTCGCCGGTGTTTTCACCAGCACCCGGTCGGCGGGGCCGAATCCGAAGTGGTCCCGGGTCCAGAGCAGGTGGTTGACCAGCGCCCGGTGTTCCACCAGCACACCCTTGGGGCGGCCGGTGGAGCCCGAGGTGTACAGCACGTACACCGGGTCGTCGGTGCGCAACGGTCGGCGTCGGTCGGCGTCGGTCGGGTTGTCGGCGGGCCGGCGGTCCACGGCCCCGGCGGTGGCCGGGTCGTCCAGCACCAGCGGGCGGGGCCCCGCGTCCGGCAGGCCGGTCAGGGACTCCCGGTCGGCGAGCAGCGCGGCGGGCTCGGCGTCCCGCAGCACGAAGGCGACCCGGTCGGGCGGGTACGAGCCGTCCAGCGGCAGGTACGCCCCGCCCGCCTTGAGTACGGCCAGCAACGCCACCACCTGTGCCGTACCGCGCGGGAGCGCCACCACGACGAGGTCGCCGGGCCCGACGCCCCGGCCGATCAGCTCGTGGGCGAGCCGGTTCGCCCGGGTGTGCAGTTGCCGGTAGGTGAGCGTGTCGTCCCCGGCGGTCGTGGCTCCGACGAGTGCCACCGTGTCCGGGGTGGCGGCGGCCTGCCGTTCCAGCAGCGTGACGAGCGTGCTGTCGCCCACCTCCCGGACGGCGCCCTGCCACTGCCGCAGCACCGTACGCCGTTCCCGCTCGTCGAGCAGGTCGACGGCACCGACCGTGGTGCCGGGCCGCTCGGCCAGTTCAAGCAGGAGCCGGACGAAACGGTGGTGGTGGGCGGTGACGTCGTCCTCGGTGTACAGGGTGGGGTTGGCGGCCACGTCGATCCGGACCCGCCCCCGGCGTTCGTCACCGTGCGCGTCGCCGTAGACGTCGAAGGAGATGTCCTCGATCGGCCCGGACTCCAGCACGTGCGCCACCGTCACGTGCCCGGCGACCGGTGCCTGGTAACCGAACGGCATCACGTTGACCGACGGGCCGAACGGTCGGTGGCCCTCGCCGCGCAGGCCGAGGTCGGCCCGCAGGTCCTCGAGGCGGTAGCGCTGGTGGCGCAGCACCTGGCGTACCTCACGCGAGGCCGCCGCCAGGACGTCGGCGAAGGACATCGCCGGCCGTACCTCCAGGCGCAGCGGCAGGACCGTCATCATCATTCCGGGTGTCGCCTTGGCCAGCCGTCCCCACCGGCCGGTGACCGGGAAGCCGAGCACGACGTCGGTGGCGCCGGTCATCCGGTGTACGTACACGGCGGCGGTCGCCACGATCGTGTCGGCCCAGGCGCTTCTGGCGACGGCGGAGCGCAGCCGTTCGACATCGGCGGTGGGCAGGTCGATCCGACGGCGCAGCACGTGGTGCGCGGCGCGGGCCGGGCGGCTGGACCGGCTGGAGAGGCTGAGCACCTCCGGCCGGTCCGCGAAGCGCTCCAGCCAGAACGTGCGGTCGTCGGCGAACCGGGCCGAGTCGCGGTAGGCGTTGTCGTCCTGGCGGACCCTGGGCAGCGATCCGATCGTCGCCGGTGGCACCGACAGTCCGTCGGTCCACGCCTCGTACAGCTCCGCCAGGCGCCCGGCGATCAGCGCGAACGCGTAGGCGTCCAGCACGACGTGATGGAAGCGCAGGTAGAACAGGTGCAGTCGGGGTGAGACGGTCAGCAGGGCGCTACCCACCAGGTCGTCGGTGAACAGGCCCACCGGCCGGGCGAGGTCGGCCCGCATCCATCGCTGCGCCGCTTCGGCCGGATCCGGTTCGTCGCCGAGGTCCAGCACGGTGAGCGGCCGTGGCGGCTCGGCCGCGATGCGCTGCACCGGCTCGCCACCGTCCTCGTCGAACCGGAGCCTGGCCGCCTCGGTCTCGGCCAGGGCCCGGTGGGCCGCCTCGGCCAGGGCGGCGACGTCGACCGGCCCGTGGATCTCCAGGTAGCCGCCGATGTTGAAGGCCGGGTTGTCCGGGTCGAGTTGCTGGGCGAACCAGACGCCGGACTGTGCGGTCGACAGCGGTTGATAGGGATCGGTCACGGCACTCCAGCCTGTCGTCATGCACGGCGTACCGGCACCCGGTGACAATGACCCGACGGCAATCCCGGCATCGCCATTCAGACGATATTGACGGCACGGTCCGGTCGCGTCAACCCGTCATCGCAGCGACTCGGTTCCGAAATGAACGCGGAACGCGTCGCGGTCCGTAATGACCGGGACCAATTGGCGTCGGTGCCCGGAAGGTACGGAATTGTGTGATGTCCGCAGCGGTGCCGGACGGGGCCACGGGACACGCGGGCCCGTCGACATCGTGATCGAGGCGTCAGGTCTGGGCAAATTACGGAGCGTCCAGGCCAAACACCCACCGGATGACTCTCCGAAGTGGACCTTGTCAACCTTCGGGCGGTCCCATACTCTGACTCGCGGAAGTCGCCTATCAAATGCGCGCCAACAGCGTCCGCCGGTCCTGGGGGCACAATTTGCCGTACAATTCCTCCCCTGCTGATCGCGTCAAACGCCTGACGTCGACAACAATTAACGCTCCCCTTTTCTGCCCGTGACGATCGCTGATCAGGGCGTCGGTCGTACCCGGGACGGGATGCGGCACTTCCGGTTCCTGGTGGTGGGCAACGCCGTCTCCGCGTACGGCAGCTACCTGGACATGGTGGCGCTCAACCTGTTCGCGTACTCGCTGACCGGCAGCGCGTTGCAGACCGGGCTGCTCATGGCGCTGCGCCTCGCCACGAGCTTCCTCACCGGGTTCGGCGCGGGCAGCCTCGTCTCCCGGCTCGACCGCAAGCAGATCATGGTGACGTCCGACGTCACCCAGGCACTCGCGCTCGTCGTCCTGGTGCTCGCGCCGGCCGCCACCCAGGCCGGGCTGCTCTACCTCGTCGCCGTGGTCACCGGTGCCGGCGCCACCCTCACCAACGTCGCGCTGCGCAGCAGCATCCCCGAGATCGTCGGCCAGGACCAGCGGGTACGCGCGAACGCGCTGCTCGCCACCGGCCGTTCCATCGCGATGGTGGCGGGATTCGCCTCGGCCGGCGTACTCATCTCCACGCTCGGGTACTCGGGCGCGTTCCTCATCGACGCCGGGGCTTTCCTCTTCTCGGCCGCGAACCTGGCCCGACTGCCGATCACCACCCGGGGCACCGGGACCCGATCCGGGCCGGGTCCGGCGGAGAAACCACCGGGGGTGCTCGCCGCACAGCTCGCCGCCCTGCGCTACCTGCGGCTCACCCCGATCCTGCTCGCCCTGATCAGCCTGCGGGCCATCGACGCGTTCGGGTCGGCGTCGCACAACGTCGGCCTTCCCGTGCTCTCCACCGCACTCGACCCGGAACATCCGGCCGCGTTCGTGTCGCAGTTCTGGGCCACCTGGGCGATCGGCAACATCCTCGCCCAGCGACTCGTCGCCCGCTGGTCGAGCCGTACCGGGCGGACCATCAACGAGCGTGCCTTCGCGCTCGGCGCCGCGCTCATGTCGGCCGCGTTCATCCTCACCTTCACCGCACCGCCGATGCCGCTGCTGATCGCGGTCGCCGCCATCGCCGGGGTCGCGGACGGCTTCACCGAGATCGCGTACACCACCCGGTTGCAGTCCGCCCCCGACGAGCAGCGCGGCTACGTCTTCGGCTTCTCCGCGATGGCGGAGAACCTCGGCTTCGGCGTCGGCATGGTGGCCTGCGCGTTCCTGCTGGAGCGACTCACCCCGCTGGGCGTGGTCGGCACGTTCCACGGGCTCGCGGTGCTGCTGGCCCTGGTCATGGTGGCCGCACTCTCGATCCGGCGGAGGCCGACAACATGAGCGACGCCAGACACGGCAGCACCGACGACCGGCGGATAGCGATCATCGGCATGGCGTTCCGGTTGCCCGGCGCGGACACCCCCGAGGCCTACTGGCGCAACATCCGCGACGGCGTGACCAGCGTACGGAGGTTCGGCCCGGAGGAGCTGGCCGGCGCCGGAATTCCGGCGGAGGTACGCGAGTCACCCGACTTCGTCGCGGTCAGCGGGGTGCTCGACGACATCGACTCGTTCGACGCGGAGTTCTTCGGGATGAGCCCGCAGGAGGCGCGGACCGTCGACCCGCAGCATCGGCTGTTCCTGGAGACCTGCTACCACGCGCTGGAGAACGGCGGGTACGCGGCGACCCGACCGGACGTACGGGTCGGGATCTTCGCGGGCGTCGGCTACCACCTGTACCCGCTCAACACGTACCTGCGCAACAACCTGGGCGAGGCCCGTTGGGAGGGCGACTTCGCCTCCGCGTTCCAGGTGGCGGTGGGCAACTTCAACGACTTCGCCGCGACCCGGGTGGCGTACCGCCTCGGGCTCACCGGCCCGGCGATCACGGTGCAGACCGGGTGCTCGACCTCGCTGGTCGCGGTGCACCTGGCCGGGCAGGCGCTGCTCGCCGGTGACGCCGACCTGGCCCTGGCCGGGGCCTCGGCGGTGCACACCCCGCAGATCCTCGGCTACCGCCACGTCAAGGGCACGATCCTGTCCCGGTCCGGTCGGTGTCGCGCGTTCGACGCGTCGTCGGACGGCACCGTCGGCGGCAACGGGGTCGCGGCGGTGCTGCTCAAGCGGTACGACCGCGCGGTCGCCGACGGGGACACCATCCACGCGGTGATCCTGGGCAGTGGCGTCAACAACGACGGCGCCTCGAAGCTGAGCTACCTCGCGCCGAGCGCGACCGGACAGCGGGGTGCCATCCTGCGCGCGTTCGACGTGGCCGGGGTCTCGCCCGACACCATCGGCTACCTGGAGACCCACGGCACCGGCACCTACAAGGGCGACCCGATCGAGTTCGACGGCATGACCTCGGCGTACCGGCAACGCACCGACCGGACCGGGTACTGCGCGATCGGCTCGGCGAAACCCGCCATCGGGCACCTGGACGCCTGCGCCGGTTTGGCCGGTCTGCTCAAGACGGTGCTGGTACTCAAGCACGGGGAGGTCCCGCCGCTGGTCGGCTTCGAGCGGCCCAACCCGGCGCTGGACCTGGCCACCAGCCCGTTTTTCATCCCCACCGAGGCACAGCCGTGGCCCGACCTGCCCGGTCCCCGCCGGGCCGGGGTGACCTCGCTCGCGGTCGGGGGCACGAACGTCCACCTGATTCTCGAAGCACCGCCACCCACGGTTGCGGCATCGTCCGGGCGGACGCGACACGTGGTGCCGGCCCGGCCGGATGCGGTCGAGCCGGTCCCGGTCCCGGTACCGCTGCCGCTGTCCGCGGACCATCCGGGAAGCCTGCGTACGCTCGCCGGCCGGTTCCGGGACCACCTCCGGGCCGACCCCGGACTCGACCTGGACAACCTGGTCGCCACCGCCGCGATCGGCCGCCCGCACCTGCGGCACCGGCTCGTCGTGACCGGCCCGACCCCCACGGCGCTCGCCGACGCGCTGGACAGCTACCTCGCCGCCCCGGAGCAGCAGCGCGCGAACCGGGTCGCGACCGCGGGCCCGGTCCCGGCCGGGGGAGCCACACCCGTCTTCGTGTACGGCGGACAGGGCTCCCCGTACGCCGGTCCGGCCGGACCCCTCTACCATCGCTATCCGCAGTTCCGGGCGGTGCTCGACGAGTGCGAGGCGTACCAGCGCCGGACCGGTGGGCCGACCCTGCTCACACCGTTGCTGGGCAACGCGGGCGTGGGTTCGGCCGACGGTCCGGTCTGGGAGACCGACGTGGCCCAGCCGGCGCTGTTCGCGTTCCAGACCGCGCTGACCCGACTGTGGCGATCGTTCGGGGTGACACCGCACCTCGTCGCCGGCCACAGCGTCGGCGAGTACGCGGCCCTGGCGGCGGCCGGTGCACTGTCGATCGAGGACGGGCTGCGGCTCACCGGACTGCGCGGGCGGCTGATGCGGGAGTACACCGCACCGGGCGGGATGGTCGTGGTCTTCGCCGCCCGCCCGGCAGTCGACGAACTGCTCGCCGGCGACCGGCGGCTCGGCCTCGCCGCGATCAACGCGGCGGAGAACCATGTGGTCGCCGGGCCGGTCGAGGCGGTCGACGCGGCCTGCCGGCGGCTGGACGAGCGCGGGCTGCGCTGGCACCGGCTCGCCGTCAACCGCGCCTTCCACTCGGCCCTGCTCGACCCGATCCTCGCCCCGCTGGGCGAGGTGCTCACCACGATCCCGCTCGCACCCCTGGACACGCCGCTGGTCAGCGGCGTCGACGGGACCGTACTGCCGGTGGGGCACCGGGTGGGTCCGGCGTACCTGCTCCGGCAGACCCGGGACGCGGTCCGGTTCGACCTGGTCGCGGCGGCGCTCGCGGTGGCCGGTGACGGATCGGCCACCGGTCCGGTGCTGGAACTCAGCCCACATTCGAGCCTGGTCGGGCTGCTCCGGCCGGCGCTGCCGGGGTCACCGGTGCTCGCCGCCCACCGTCGGGACGCCGGGCTCGACCAGCTTGTCGAGGCGGTCGCCCGGCTGCACGTACACGGGGTCGTCCTGGACTGGGACGCCCTGCTCGGCCCCGGCGCGGGACGCCGGGTGCCGCTGCCCGCCTATCCGTTCCAACGACGGGTCCACTGGACCGGACCGCCGCTGGCCCGTACCGACCCTGGAGGCGCGATGGTTGACGTTGACACCGGCCGAGACACCGGTACCGGCGTGGTCGCCGGGTCCACCGTCGGGGACCTGGGTCCGGTGGTCGACCGGGTACGCGAGGTCACCGCCCGGCACCTCGGCTGCGCCCCGGAAGACATCGACGTCGACCGCCCGTTCTTCCAGATGGGCGCCGACTCCCTCGCGATGATCAACGCCCTGCGGGAGTTCGAGGGCGAGTTCGGCGTACGGCTGGCGATGCGGGAGCTGTTCGAGGAGGCGGACACCCCCGACAAGCTGTCCCGCCTGATCCTGTCCCGCCGCACGCCGGTGCTCCTTCCGGTCGCCGCCCCGGCGGCGGAATCCCCGCTCGTGCAGGCACCGGTCGTGGAGCCGCCGGTCGTGCGGGCGTCGGCCGCTGTGGTCGTACCCGAGGTGGCGCAACCGGCTCCGGCGCCACTGCCGCCGGCGGTGGCCGAGGTGCACGGGCCGAGGGTGACCGTGGCCCACGGCGCCGGCCAGGCCGGGGCGGTCTCCACCGACGGCCAGCGGGCCCACGTGGAGGACCTGCGGCGCCGGTTCGTGGCGAAGACCCGGCGCTCGAAGGAGATCGCCCAGCACTACCGGGGTGTGCTGGCCGACAGCCGGGCCGTGGTCGGGTTCCGCAGCGCCACCAAGGAGATGCTGTACCCGATCGCCGGCCAGCGCGCGAAGGGCGCGTGGCTGGAGGACGTGGACGGCAACCGCTACCTCGACATCACCATGGGCTTCGGTGCGCTGCTCTTCGGTCACGAGCCGGACTTCGTCGCGGACGCGGTACGCGAACACCTGTCCCGCGGCATCCAGCTCGGCCCGCGCAGCGTCGACACCGGCGAGGCGGCGGCCCTGCTCAGCGAGCTGACCGGGATGCAACGGGTGGCGTTCGCGAACTCGGGCACCGAGGCGAACTCCGCCGCGATCCGGCTCGCCCGGGCCGCCACCGGGCGGGACAGGATCGTCATGTTCCACGGGTCGTACCACGGCCACGCCGACAACGTGCTCGGCCGCTCGGTCGGCACCGGCGCGGACCGGACCACCGTCGCCGTCTCCACCGGGATCCCGGCCAGCGCCGTCGCGGACCTGGTCGTCCTCGACTACGGCACGCCGGATGCCCTGGAGACGATCGAGGCGCTCGGCGAACGGCTGGCCGCCGTCATCGTCGAGCCGGTGCAGAGCCGCCACCCCACGCTCCGACCGGCCGCGTTCCTGCACCGACTGCGCGAGATCACCCACCGGTACGGCATCGTGCTGATGTTCGACGAGATGCTGACCGGGTTCCGGCCGCACCCGCGCGGCGCCCAGGGACTGTTCGGCGTGACCCCGGACCTCGCCACGTACGGCAAACTGCTCGGCGGCGGCTTCCCGATCGGGGCGATCGCCGGCCGCGCGGACATCATGGACGGCATCGACGGCGGCTTCTGGCGGTACGGCGACAACAGTCGCCCCGAGCGCGAGACGACGTTCTTCGGCGGCACCTACATCCAGCATCCGGTGTCCATGGTGGCCGCCCGTGCCGTACTGACCCGGCTGAAGGAGCAGAGCCCGCACCTGCAGCACGAGCTCAACGGCCGGACCAACCGCCTGGTCGGCACGCTGAACGCGTTCTTCGAGGAGGAGGAGTACCCGGTCCGCCTCGGCCACTTCGGCTCGCAGTTCCGTTTCGAGCACCGGGCCGACCTCGAACTGCTCTACCACCACCTCCTGCTCAAGGGCGTGTACGTCTGGGAGTGGCGAAACTTCTTCCTCTCCACCGAACACACCGACAACGACGTCGACACCGTCATCGACGCGGTGCAGCGCTCGCTCCGGGAGATGCGCGCGGCCGGTTTCCTCACCCGTCCACCGGCCGTTGCCGTACCCGCGTCCGCGCCGGTGCCGGCCGTGTCCACCCGACGCGTGCCGGCACCCGAACCGTCGATGCCGGCGGTAGAGCCTGTCGTACGGGCGGCCGAACCCGTGGCACGGGCGGCGCCGGATTTCAGCGTGTACTTCTTCGGGGACTACCCGCAGGATGGGGGAGCGGAGGACGGGGACCGGGGCGACCCGTACGAGTCGATCATCGAGACCGCCCGGTTCGCGGACGAGCACGGGTTCCACGCCGTGTGGATACCCGAGCGGCACTTCCACTCCTTCGGCGGGGTGTTCCCCAACCCGGTAGTGCTCGCCGCCGCGCTGGCACGGGAGACGAGCCGGATCCGGCTGCACGCGGGATCGGTGGTCCTGCCGCTGCACGACCCGATCCGGGTCGCCGAGGAGTGGTCCATGGTGGACCGGCTGTCCGGTGGGCGGGTCGGGATCGGGTGCGCGCCGGGCTGGCACGCGGGCGACTTCGTCCTCGCCCCGGAGAACTTCGGACCGCACCGAGAGGTGATGTACAGCCACCTCGACCAGGTACGACGCCTCTGGCGGGGTGAGTCGGTGCGGCGCCGCTCGGGCACCGGCGAGACCATCGAGGTACGCACCCTGCCCCGCCCCGTACAGGCGGTGCCACCGATGTTCGTCGCGGTTGTCGGCAACCCGGAGTCGTACCGGCGCGCGGCCGAGCACGACCTCGGCATCGTCACGAACCTGATGAGCCAGTCGGTGGAGCAGTTGGCCGACAACATCGTGCGGTACCGCAAGACCCGCGCCGCACAGGGGCTCGACCCGCAGGGCGGCCGGGTGGTCGTGCTCGTGCACACCTACCTCGGCGAGGAGTCGCGGCGGGCCCGGTCCGAGGCGTACGCGCCGCTGCGGGCGTACATGCGCTCCTCCCTGTCGCTGTTCGGGCAGCTGACCAACAGCCTCGGCTTCCAGGTCGACCTCGACGGCGCCCGCGAGGAGGACCTCGACTACGTGTTCCGGCGCGCCTACGACCGGTACTGCGAGTCCCGGGCGCTGATCGGCTCGCCGGAGGAGGGCGCGGGTCTGATCGACGCGCTCGCCGCCGCGGGCGTCGACGAGGTGGCCGCGCTGGTCGACTTCGGGGTACGGCCCGAACAGTTGCGGGCCGGGCTGCCGCAACTCGACCGCCTGCGCGCCCGCTACCACGCAACCGATCGCGCCCGGCCCGCCCCCGCTCCCGTCACGGCGTCTGCGGCACCTGTCAATACGCCCGTGACAGCAGCCGTCAACGCGCCCGCGCCGGTCGGGGTAACGGGGTCGGCGTCGGTGAACGACCGGTTCACGCGGCCGGACCCGGAGGTCGGCCCGGACCGGTCGGGGCCGCTGTCGCGCGGTCAGTCGCGGATGTGGTTCCTCGAGCGGTTGAATCCGGGTCAGGGCGCCTACAACGAGCCGACGGCCGTACGCCTCGACGGGCGGCTGGACGTGCCGGCGCTGCACGCCGCACTCGTCCGGTTGGTGGCCCGGCACGGCGCACTGCGTACGGTGTTCCGCGAGCGGGACGGCGATCCCGTGCAGATCGTGCTCGGGCGGGGCACCGTGGATTTCGCGGTCGAGGAACACCCCGGCCGGGACGAGGACGAGGTCGTACGGTCGGCGCTGGCCGCCGAGAGCCGGCGCGCGTTCGACCTGGCCACCGGCCCGCTGTTCGTGAGCCGGCTGCTGCGCTGGTCGGACGAGCGACACGTGCTGGTCCTCTCGTTCCACCACATAGTGGTGGACGCGACCTCCGCGACCGTCCTGGCCCGGGACCTGTCCGCGCTGTACCGGTCGGAGCTGACCGGGCAGCCGGCCAACCTACCGGACGTGCCGGCGGACTGCCTGGACCTGGCCCGCCGGGAGGCAGCCGACGACGATCACACCCACGGCAACGGCTCGGACCTGGACCACTGGAGGGAGCGGCTGGCCGGGGACCTGCCGGTGCTGGACCTGCCGACGGACCGCCCGCGCCCGACCGTCCAGACCGGTAACGGAGGGTCGGTCCGGCGCAGGCTCGACCCGGAGCTGTCCGAGCGGCTGCGGCGGCTCGGCGCCGAACACCGGGCCACCCTGTTCATGACCATGCTGGCCGGGTACGCCGCCACGCTGCGCAGGTTCACCCGTACCGACGATCTGATCGTGGGTACGCCGGTGTCGGACCGGCCGGCCGGCGCCGAGCAGGTGGTCGGGTTCTTCCTCAACACGATCGCGCTGCGGCTGGACCTCTCCGGCGACCCGACCTTCGCCGACCTGCTCGGGCGCGTACGCGGGACCGCGCTGGACGGGTACGACCACGCGCACGTCCCGCTCGACGCGGTGGTACGCGCGGTGCGCCCGGTACGGGACACCGGCCGGAACCCGATCTTCCAAACGATGATCGAGTTCGAGAACGACGACGCGTTCGGGTTCGACCTGCCCGGTGTGAGCGCCCGCACGCTGGAGCACCGGGCCGAGCGCGCGTTGGCCGACCTGAGCCTCTACGTGACCAACCACGCCGACGGGATCAACTGCCGGCTGGAGTACAACACCGACCTGTTCGATCGCGGCAGCGTGGAACGGTGGCTCGCGTACCTGGTCGCGACCCTGGAGTCGGCCGCCCGCGATTCCCGTACGCCGATCTCGGCGTTGGTCGGCGTCCTCGACGCGGACCGCGACAAGCTCACCCGCTGGGGTACCGGCCGGCGCCGCGAACTGCCGCAGGGCTGCCTGCACGACGCGGTACGGCACTGGGCGCAGCGGACACCGCAGAGTGTCGCGGTGATCGGCGGCGGCAGCGTGCTGACGTACCGGCAGCTCGACGAGCGGGCCGCGGTGCTCGCGGACAGGTTGGCCCGCCTCGGTGTCGGAGCCGGCGAGATCGTGGCGCTGTGGCTGCCCCGGTCACCGGAGTTCATCGTGGCCACGCTCGCGGTGCTGCGTACGGGTGCGGCGTACCTGCCGATGGATCCGCTGCTCAACAACCGGCAGGTGCACTTCATGATCTCCGACAGCGGGGCCCGGGTGGTGCTGACCACCGAGGGCGACGAGCCACCGGACCTGCCCGACGGGGTCCGCCCGCTGTTCCTCGACGCCGGGGTCGACGGGTCCGCCGTGCCCGGCAGCCTGGCGCGGGTGGCGGACGACCCGGACGCGCCGTGTTACGTGATCTACACGTCGGGTTCGACCGGCAGGCCGAAGGGCGCGGTCATCACCCACCGCAGCGTGCTGAACCTGTGCCGGTGGTACCACGACAAGCTGGAGCTGACCGCCGCCGACCGGAGTGCCGCCGTCTGCGGGCAGAGTTTCGACGCCTCCATGCTGGAGATCTGGCCGACGTTCATGGCCGGCGCCAGCCTGGCGATCGCCGACGACGGGGTACGCCTGGACTCGATGGCGCTCGCCCGCTGGATGCGTACCGCCGGGGTGACCGTGGCGATGCTGCCGACACCGATCGGGGAGGGGCTGCTCTCGCTGCCCGTCGCGGCCCAGCCACGCCTGCGCCACCTGGCCGTCGGCGGCCAGCAACTCCGGGTACGCCCGCACCCCGACCTGCCGTACGTGCTGCACAACATCTACGGGCCGACCGAAACGACGGTTGTCGTGGTGGTGGACGTGGTGGCGGACGCGTCGAGGGCACCCGCCGGCCCGATCCCGATCGGCCGTCCCCTGGACAACATCCACGTCGAGGTACGCGACCAGTGGGACAACCTGGCACCGCTCGGTGCGGTGGGGGAGTTGCTCATCGGTGGCGCCGGGGTGGGGCGCGGGTACCTGAACCGGCCCGAGCTGACCGCGGAACGGTTCGTGGACGACCCGGGCGGCGGGCCCGGTGCCCGCTTCTACCGCACCGGCGACCTGGTCCGGTGGACCACCGACGGGGTGCTCGTTTTCCTCGGGCGGGCCGACGACCAGGTCAAGATCCGGGGTAACCGGGTCGAGCCGGGGGAGGCGTCGGCCGTACTGCGGGGGTTGGATCTGGTCGCCGACGGCATAGTGGTGGCCCGGCGGGACCACAACGGGGACGCGTACCTCGCCGGCTACGTGGTGCCCGCGCCGGGCGTACCGCACGACGGGATCGCCGACCGGCTGGTGGCGTCGATGGCCCGGGTGCTGCCCGATGTGCTGATCCCACGGGTGTGGGCACTGCTGCCGGTGCTGCCGCAGACCGGCAACAACAAGTTCGACCGGGCGAGCCTGCCGGAGCCGACGATCCGTACCGGCATGCCCGACCCCACCCTGCCGGCCGCCGCACCTCCGCCGCCCCCGCCGGCCGCCGCGCCGCAGGTCGGCGACACCGAGCAGACGGTACGGGCACTCTGGGCCGCCGAACTCGACCGGGAACCCGAGCAGATCGAGGAGGAGTCCTCCTTCTTCACCCTCGGCGGGCACTCGATCAACGCCCTGCGCCTGCTCAACCGGGTACGCGAGACGACCGGCGTCGAGTATCCGGCACTGGAGTTCTTCCGTGCCCCGACCGTGGCCGCCATGGTCGAACGGCTGCGCCGGCAGTCCACACCCGACGGCTCGGCCCACCCCGGGCGGGTACGGGGCACGCTGTGACCTTCGAGGAGGTGCTGGAGTACGTCTCCGTCGCCGACGTACGGCTCACCGGTGTCGACGGGACACTGCGCTACGACGCCCCGGCGGCGGTCCTGACCCCGGAACTGATGGCGGGGCTGCGGTCGTACAAGGGCGAGCTGTTGCGGTGGCTGGCCGGACCGGCCGACGAGCGTGAGGTGACGCGGGCGCCGCTCTCGGCCCAGCAGAACCGGATGATGGAGAACGTCGAACGGACCGGGAACTCCAGCGGCTGGAACGTCGGGCTGCGCCTGGAACTGGTCGGGGACCTGGACGTCGCCGCGCTCGACGCCGCCGTCGACGGGCTGCTCGCCCGGCACCACGCGTTGCGGGCCCGGTTGGGACGCGACGGCGACACCAGGATCCAACGGATCCTCGCCCACCGGCCGGTCCCCCTCCCGGTCGTCGACCTGACCGCGCTTCCGGACGACGAGACCCGGACGCGGGCCGAGGCGGCGTGCCGGGCGGTGGTGGAGCCGGCGTTCGACCTGGCCGACGAGGCGCCGGTCCGGTACGCCCTGATCCGCCTCGACCGGAACGAGTCCTGGCTGGTCCTGGTCGTGCACCACATCGCCTGCGACGGCTGGGCCATCTCGGTGCTGCTGCGCGACCTGGCCGCCGGCTACCGCAGCGCCCACACCGGGGGTACCGCCGACTTCGGGCCGCCCGCCGCCCAGTGCACCGGATACGCCCGCTGGCAGCGCGACCAGTGGGACGAGCCGACCCGGCGCCGACGACTCACCCACTGGGCGGAGCACCTCGGTGACGGACCGCTCACCCTGGACCTGCCGTTCGACGGCCCCGCCCCGGACCGCCCCACCGGTCGGGCCGCCACCCACCGGTTCGAGATCCCGGACCGGGTACGCCTCGCCGCGCAGGCGCTCGCCCGCGCCCGGGGCGCCACCGTGAACGCGGTCACGGCCGCCGCGATGGCGGTCCTGCTCGCCCGGCTCAGCGGGCAACCCGACGTGACACTCTCGGTGCCGCACGCCAACCGCTCACCCCGGGCGTACGAGGAGGCGGTCGCCGTGATGACCACGGCACTGCCGCTGCGGATCCGTACGGCCGCCGCCACGTTCGGCGAACTCGTCGACCAGACCGCCGCCGGCCTCTTCGCCGGCATCGACAACCTGCTGCCCACCGCCTGGATCTACGGGCAGTTCCTCGGGCCGGCGGGCGGCGGGATGCCGTCCGGGGTGATGGTGAGCTTCGCGTTCCAGAACACCCTGGACATGCGACTCGAACTGCCCGACCTGACCGTACGGGTGCGGGACGTGCCGACCGATGCCGAGCGGGGTGCGCTGATGTTCGGTCTGGTGCCCCATCCGGATCGGCTCGACGGCTATCTGGAGTACCCGTTGGACCGGCTCACCGACGAGACCGCCCGTCGATGGGTGGCCGAATACGTCGAACTGCTCGCCGACGCCTGCGCCGACCCGGACCGGCCCCTCCCCGCGCTTGATCGACATCCCGCCCTCTGACCTGGGCGAGGGCCTGTTTATGCTTCGCGCGGCCGTTCCGATCTTGGGGGGTCGCGAACGAAGGAAGGCTCAACCATGCGTGTAGCTCGCGTACTCGTGCCCATCGCCATCGCCAGTACGTTGCTCGCCGGCTGCGGCGGACAGGCCGACAGCGGCTCCCAGGCCGCGCCGGCTGCCGCTGCCACCACCGTGCCCGACGGCAACGGCGTCGCGGCGCTGACGGCGGACGAGATCAGGACGAAGGCGGTCGCCGCTGCGGAAAAGGCGGGATCGTTCCAGGTCAAGGGGGAGTCCGAGAGCGACGGTGACACGCTGGCCGTCGACCTGACCTTCAACGGCGAGGACCTCGTCGGCTCGATCGGCACCGGCGGCAGCACCATCCACCTGCTCCGGGTCGCCGGCCAGCCGTACTTCAAGGCAAACGCCCAGTTCTGGACCGAGAACGGTGGCCCGCAGGGTCCGGCCATCGCCCCGCTGCTGGGGGACAGGTGGGTCAAGATCAAGCCGGACGATCCGACCCTCGGCGAGGTTTTCAAGACCGCCAGGATCAGCGAGCTGATCAAGCCCGACGGAGCGGTCACCAAGGGCGAGATCAAGACCATCGACGCCGGACCGGCGATCGCGCTCA
Source organism: Micromonospora sp. NBC_01796 (assembly GCF_035917455.1). Classification (NCBI taxonomy): domain Bacteria; kingdom Bacillati; phylum Actinomycetota; class Actinomycetes; order Micromonosporales; family Micromonosporaceae; genus Micromonospora; species Micromonospora sp. NBC_01796. The sequence continues at coordinate 6,266,504 of NZ_CP109078.1, forward strand.
TCGACGGCTCCGACCAGATCCTGTACGTGGCGACGACCGGCGAGCCGTACCCGCTGCTCCTGGGGAGCGCCGGGTCCACGAGTCAGGTCGTGTTCAGCGGATACGGATCGACCTTCGAGATCAAGGCCCCCGCCGCGAGCGAGGTCATCGACTTCGACAAGATCACGGCAGGCGGGTGACCCGTCGGAGGTAGGCGCCCCGGCAGTCGCGTCTCCGATCTTGTCCGACGCATCGGTTAGCCTGTGCGGGTGCAGGTGGCGGTGTTGCGGAGCGGGTCCGATGGCTGACGCCGACGATGTCCGTCGGCTGGCCCTGGCGCTGCCGCAGGTGGTCGAGATCGACAGCGCCGGTTTCGACTTCCGGGTCGCCAACCAGGGTTTCGTCTGGTCCTACCCCGAGCGCATACCCGGCAGGCCACGCGTGATCCGTACCGACGTCGCCGTGCTGTACGTCGGCGACGAAGCGGAGAAGCAGGCGTTGCTCCTCGGCGAGCCCGAGATCTTCTTCACCACACCCGGGTACGACGGTCTGCCCCTGGTGATGCTGCGGCTGGTGCGGGTGGACGTCGACCGCCTGACGGAACTCGTCACCGATGCCTGGCGCATGCGTGCCCCGGCGTCGATCACCGGCGACCTGGATGAGGGCGCCGCTGCTTCGACGCCGGGACGGCGACGCTGAGGCGACCCTGACGCCACCCTGACCACCCGGTGCGACTGTCGCTCCGGGCCGCAGAGCGCGGCTCGGGAGACAGGGAGCAAATGTCATGCAGATATCGGGAAAGCGCAGGCTGCTGGTGGTTCCGGCGTTGGCGGCGCTGGTGCTTACGGCGATGGTGGTGGGCCGAGCGGACGCGGCGGTCGGGCCGGTCGGGGCGGTAGCCGATCAGGCCCTCCTGGAGCCCGGGGACGTCTACCGGTGCGAGGGCAAGGCACAGCTACGTGCCGCGGTGCTCACCAAGATCGCGCCCACGACGATCGGCGAGACCGGCGGCGTCTTCGTACCGCTGACGGACGCGTCCATCTCGGTCGCCGGGCCGGCGGCGGCCGCCAGCACCGACCAGGTCATCGTGACCTTCACCGGCGAAGCGCTGCTGACCGGCCAGCCCAACGTCCTGGCCCCCGTCGTCGACGCGGTGCAGGTCCGCATCCTGGTGAACGGAGCACCGCTGCCGCCGGGCGCGGTCGTCTTCACCACCGACGCCGGACAGTCCGACGCCCTGCAGGCGTGCGCGATCGTGACCGGACCCGGCCCGCACGTGGTGACCGTACAGTGGCGGCTGTTCGACTTCGCGAGCAACAGTGCGCTGACCGGAACGCTGCGTACCTGGGAGCTGCACGTCGAGCAGAACGACTGACACGCGTCGCGGGATAGGACCTCCGCGTGGCGGATGACCCGGGACTCTGCCGGGGCATCCGCCACGAGCGTCCGCTGCACCACGGATCCTTCACCCGGCTCAGGACGGCACCACCGCGCTGCCATCGGTGACCGTCACGGCTGGCCGTCCACCGTGACCGAGACGTGGCCGGGCGCGGACTCGACGTCGATGCTCCGGCCACGGAAACGCAGCCCCCGCAGGGTGACCCGGCCCGGTGCCGGCTGCGGCGAGATGATCGGACTGCCGGCCGGCTGTGGACGCATCCCGGACCTAGCCGCCGGGTCCGGGACGTTCGACGCGGGTGGGGTTGCCGCGTACGAGCCCGTCGTGGATGCGCCAGCGGGCGGAGGTGACAGCGCGTTCCGCCAGCTCGTCGCCGTGCTCGATCCGCTCCCGCAACAACCGGATGGCGGTACGCCGGTTGAGGCTGAACTGCCGTTCGGTGTCGACCACCACGACGATGCCCGAGGGGCGGTGGGTCGCCCGTACCGCCGTACTGGCCTTGTTCCGGTGCTGCCCGCCGGGGCCGCCGGTACGGCAGGCGACGATGTCGACATCCGCCTCGGTGAACGTCGTGTGCGGGGTGTCGACCCGGCACGGTTGCGCGGTGACGTACCAGTTCTTGCGGCCGGTGCTGGTCCGGTAGGGGCTGGGAGCCTGCCAGCACAGGGTGCCGGTCCAGGCCGCGGCGAACGCCTCGGCACCGGCCCCGGCGATCCGGACCAGGACCGACTGGTAGGTGTCGGACCGGTCACCGGGTACGACCTCGATCCGACGGACCTCCAGGTTCTGCCGGGTGGCGTCGGCTTCCAGCCGGCGTAGTAACCGGCCCAGGGCCCAGGCGCACTCCTGCGGACCACGTCCGGCGGACAGCAGCAGGTGGACGCTCACGACCGGCCACCTCCGCGTCGGTGCTCCCGACGGTCGCGGCGGGTCGTGGACCCGAGGTCCGGCGTCTTGTACGTGACCAGGGGAACCGTGGTCGCCACCGGCGTGGCCAGGTCGTGGTCGACGAGGTCGGCGATCACCTGCTCGATCCGCTTGTACGCCGTCGGTGCCTCCTCGAAGAGCAGTTGGCGGTCCCCGCACACCACCAGCGATCCCACCGGTGTACGCCGCAGCTCCTCGACCGTGTGCTTGGCCCGGCCGCGACGCAGGGCGTCGGCGCGCGACATCTTGCGGCCGGCGCCGTGCGCCACCGAATGGTTCGCCTCCGGCCCGGCATGGGCGGCCACGAGGTACGAGGGGGTGCCCCGGGTACCGGCGATCAGCACGTCCCGACCGTCACCCGGTGCCGCACCCTTGCGGTGCAGGTAGACCCCGTCGCGGTGCTCGACCAGGTTGTGGCACTGGTCGACGATCGGCTCGGTCGGCTCGGCACCCAGGGCGTGGGCGACCCGGGCGGCCATCAGCCGCCGGTTGAGCGCGCCCCAGCGTACGGCGTCGTCGTGCATCGCCAGGTAGGTGGCGGGATCGGGGGCGGGACCGGCACCGTGGACCGAGGTGTGTGCGCGCAGGATCTGCTCGCCCAGTCCCCGGGATCCGCTGTGCACGATGAGGACCAGGTCGTCGGCGGTGAGGCCGAGACGGTCCGCGTGGTCCGGCTCGAACACGGTCCCGATCCGGGCCAGTTCGACGAAGTGGTTGCCCCGGCCGACCGTGCCGAGACCCTCGACGTGACCGGAGGGGATGTCGCCCCGGACAACGGTCCAGGCCGGATCGTCGGCGTCGGCCTCGGGGTCCAGCGCCCGGTCCAGGTCGGGGAACCGGGCGGCGAGCTTCGCCGGTACGGCACGCTTGAGCCTGATCGGGAACACGGCGATGCCGCACCCGATGTCGGATCCGACCAGGAACGGGTACAGCACGGTCGACGCCATGGCGGCGCCGATCGGGGCGCCCTTGCCGGGGTGCAGGTCCGGCATGGCGGCGACGTGGATCATTCCGTCGAAGGCTGCCACCTGGTGGCACTGTGCGACGGCATCGGACTCGATCCAACTCGTGGACGACGCGAACACGGTTACGGTGGCCGAACCCGTGGCCGGGGTCGACGGCGGCAGGGACCCCTGCCGGGAGGGTGACGCGGACACAGACGCTCTCTTCACTGAAAAAGGGTGTGGGCGGACGGCATCACGGCGCGGGCCGGCGCGGTGGGGCCTCGGATTCACTGGGTGCTGTCCGTCAGAACGTCATGCCCACCACGGTCCCCGAGCCGGCCGCGCGCGGCAACCGGTTTTCCCCGGCCGGGTCCACGCGTCACTGTCCGGTCAGTACCCGGTCCATCACTGCGGCCAGGCGGTCCGGCTGCTCGAACATGGCCCGGTGCCCGGCCGTCTCGAAGACGTCCAGGTGCTTTCGCGGCGCCCGCAGCCGCTCGTACCACTGGTCGAAGACCGTTGCCAGGCCGCGCATCTCGTGCCCGCCCTGCACGAAGTACACCGGTACGTCGAGTTGCGGTACGTCGCGGCGCAGGTCGACGTGCTGCATCCGGGGGTACAGGGCGCTCCAGGTGTCGAGGACCCCGTTCATCATGTGGATCTTCTGTAGCAGCGTGTACTCGGGGACGTCGAGGCCGAAACCGGTGGCGCCCCTCGCGTTGGGGCCGTGATCGTAGTCGTACGCCCGTGGTGCGTACGTCATGATCGGCTCGTAGAGGTACACGTCCTCGTACGGCGGTGGACCCTGGTCGGTGAGTTGCCGGGTGAGGGCGTCGTGGCCCGTCTCGCGCGCCCAGACGAGGATGTCGTCGTAGAACAACCGGTCGCTGGCCGCGAGGTCGACCGCCTGACCGGTGCCGATGTACGCGTGGTACTTGTCCGGCCGGCGCTGCACCGCGAGCACGCCGATGATCGAACCGCCGGAGTGTCCCAGCAGGTAGATCCTGTCCTGACCGAACCGGTCCCGCAGGTAGTCGGTGACGGCGAGGGTGTCGGTGACCGCCCCGTCCAGGGTGACCGTACCGGTGGGTTCCAGCGCCGGGTAGGAGGAGCCGCCGCCTCGCCGGTCCAGGGTGACCACCACGAAGCGCCGTTCCAGTGCGGCGAGATGCAGGCGCATCGAACCGATCTCGGTGCCGCCCGGCGCGCCGGGGACGAACAGCAGCACCGGCGCCCCGGCGTCGACCCCACGGATCATCATCCCGAGCCGGTACGGACCCACGTCGACGAGGGCCAGCTCGGCGACGCCGCCCGGACCCGGCATCGGCGCCGTCCGGGCCGGCACGGACACGACCACCGTGGCCGCGACCAGGGCAGCGGTCAGCACGGCGGTACCGGCCCGGCGGATCCGGGTGCCCCAGCGGGCGCGCGGGTGGGCTGCCCCGACCGGCACCTGCCGGCGACGGCGGGCGAGGCCCGCCCCGTAGGCGGCGCCGAGCACGAGCGGCAGGACCGACAGCACACCGTGCACCCCCCGACCGGCGAGCAGGGCGATGATGCCGAACGGGCTCGCGTGCGGTGCGTCCACGGACGGCCCCCGTACCCCGATCCGGGTCAGTTCCAGTGCCACCACGAAGGTCGCGGTGGCGGCGAGCATCGCCCACCGCGAACGGCTCCACCAGCCGGCGGCCAGCCCGACCGCGACGCTGATCCCGACCGACCACAGCGCCTGGGTGTTGGTCAGCGGCCCGCGCGGTGTCCACCGGGCCGCCGCGATGCCCCAGGCCGTCCCGGCGGCCACCACCGCGGCCATCCGCCACAGTTCTCTGCGTGTCATGGGCCGAGGGTGGCCCGGCGAAGTCCCGCCACGCATCGGCCGGGGGTCGGGTCGGGCACCCTGCGCCGGATCCGGTCCGACCACGACTTTGGTAGGTCCCGCCCGGTGATTCGACCTCGTAGGCTGCGCACATGTCGGCCCTGCTCTTCGCCCTGCTCGTGCCCGAGCCCGCGGGCGGCAGCCGGTCGGCGCGGCGCGACCGGCTCGCCGACGCCATCGCGATCGGGCTGGCCTGCGGCTACGGCGCGCTGATGGTGCCACTGGGCGACGCGACGGCACCCGGGGCGGCCCTGCCCTGGCCGGTCGACGTCGGGATCGGCACGCTGTGCGCGTTCGCCCTGGCGGTACGCCGACGCTGGCCGCTCGGGCTCGCGCTGGTGCTCCTGCCGTTCGGCGCGGTGTCCGTCATGGCCACCGGTGCGATCACCGTCGCGCTGTTCACCGTCGCGATCCGATGCCGGGCACGGGTGGTGTTCCTGCTCGGCGCCGTGAACGTCCTCACCGGTGTGGCGTACTTCCTGTTGCAGGACCATCCCACGTACCCGTTGTGGGTCGACGTCGTGATGCGGGTGGTGATCAGCGTCGCCGCCGCGGGGTGGGGGCTTTTCGTGCAGGCGTACCGGGGGCTGACCCGGTCGTTGCGCGAGCACGCGTCCCGCGTGGAGGCCGACCAGCACCTGCGCGTCGAGCAGGCGCGGCTGACCGAACGGGCCCGGATCGCCCGTGAGATGCACGACGTCCTCGCCCACCGGATGTCACTGGTCAGCCTGCACGCCGGGGCCCTGGAGGTACGTACGGACGCGAGGCCGGAGGAGGTGGCCCTCGCCGCGGGGGCGATCCGGGCCAGCGCGCACGAGGCGCTGCAGGAGTTGCGGACCGTCGTCGGGGTGCTCCGGGAGGGCGCGGCGGGACGGCCCGAGCCGCCGCAGCCCGGCCTCGCCGACCTGCCCGACCTGGTGGAGAGCGGGCGCGCGACGGGGATGACGATCCACTACTCCTGCCGGGTGCCCCCGGTCGGACCGTCCATGGTCCTCGGCCGTACGGCGTACCGGTTCGTGCAGGAGGGGCTGACCAACGCCCGGAAGCACGCGCCCGGAGCGGCGGTGGAGGTACAGGTGGCCGGGACCGCCGGTGAGGAGTTGCGGATCACGATCACGAACCCCTGCGCCGGTCCGTCCGGGCGGCCGGTCATACCGGGGGCGGGGATGGGGCTCGTCGGCCTGGGTGAGCGGGTCGCGCTGGCGGGCGGCCGGGTGGAGTACGGCGTCGACCGCGACACGTTCCGCCTCCGGGCATGGCTGCCGTGGTCGGCCTGAGGGGGGACCGGCCGATTCGGCTGGCGATCGTCGACGACGACCCACTGGTACGGGCCGGGCTCCGGATCCTGCTGGGCGGCTCGCCGGACATCGAGGTGGTCGCCGAGGCCGGCGACGGCGCCGGGGCGGTGTTGCTGGTCGACGCCCACTGGCCGGACGTGATCCTGATGGACATCCGGATGCCCAGGGTCGACGGCCTGACTGCCACCCAACGCATCCGGGGCCGGCCGTCGCCGCCGCAGGTGATCGTCCTGACCACCTTCAACGCCGACGAGTACGTCCTGGAGGCGCTGCGCGGCGGGGCCAGCGGCTTCCTGCTCAAGGACACCCCGCCGCACGACATCATCGCCGCGGTCCGCACCGTCGCGGCGGGTGCGGCCAGCCTGTCCCCGGCTGTCATCCGGCAACTCATCGACCACGTCGCCGACCCGTCGGCGGGGTCGCGGCGCGACCGGGCCCGTACCCTCCTGGCCGCGCTCACCGACCGCGAGCACGAGGTGGCCGTCGCGCTCGGGCGCGGGGTGTCGAACGCGGAGATCGGTGCCGCGCTGGGCATGAGCGTGCCCACGGTGAAGGGTCACGTCTCCCGGCTGCTGGCCAAGCTGGAGCTCAACAACCGCGTCCAGGTCGCGCTGCTCATCCACGACGCCGAACTGCTCCGGTAGGAGCACCGCCGGTACCCGGTCTCGTCCCGGGATCCGAGCCCGGACGGCTGGCACCAGGCTGGCCGTCCGGCCACCCTATGCCCCGCTATGGTCGATTACTGACATGTAGGGGCATTCCGGAGAATCTCCGCGCAAACGTACTTTACCCTCTAATCGACACATCAAAGTCTTCGCTTATCGGGTTCGGGGGCAAGAAGGTGAATGGCGGCAGCAGTCTGCGCGCGTTACGCCGTAGCTGGTGGTTGGTGCTGGTGGCGGTGATCTCCGGACTGGGGATCGCGGGCGTGGTCACCACCAGGGAGGTGCCCCAGTACGTGACCACCACGACGTTCTTCGTCACCACCCCGGGCAAGGGCACCACCGACGTGATGCAGGGCAGCACCTTCTCCCGGGAGCGGATCAAGTCGTACGTGGACCTGGTCCGGGGCGACCGGTTGGCTGGCATGGTCGCCGGCGAGCACCCGATGGGACTCTCCGTCCAGCAGATCCAGGAGCGGATCACCGCCCAGGCGGTACGCGACACCGTGCTGCTGACCGTGACCATCACCGACGTGGACCAGGCCCGGTCGGAACGGCTCGCTCATGCCGTACTCGGTGAGTTCACGGCCCTCGTCGAGACCCTCGAAGGGTCACCGGGCGCCGACTCCCCGGCGGTGAAGCTGGAGGTCATCGCCGGCCCGACCCCGGTCACGGTGACCTCGCGACCGTTGCGCAACCTCGGGCTCGGCCTGCTGGCGGGCCTGTTGGTGGGGCTGGCGGCGGCGATGCTCCGGGAGACGCTGGACAAGACGGTCAGGACGTCCGGGATGCTGCTCGAGACGACCGGCGCACCGGTTCTGGCGGTCGTCCCGCACCAGGGCTCGATGGCCAGGAAACCCGCGCTGCTGCGGGGCGGCTCCACGCCGGGCGCGGAATCGTTCCGGCAACTGCGTACGAACCTGCGCTGCGTCGATCCCTCGGTGCGGATCCTGGCCGTGACGAGTGCCATTCCCGGCGAGGGCAGATCGATCACGGCCGCGAACCTCGCCGTCATGGTCGCCGAGACCGGCTCCCGGGTGCTGCTCCTGGAGGCGGACCTGCGCCGCCCCCGGATCGCGAACTACCTCAGGTTGCCGGGCAGGACCGGCCTGTCCGACGTACTCGCCGGTCGGATCGACGTGTCCGACGCGCTACAGCAGTGGGGAAAGCACCCCCTGTGGGTGCTGCCCTGCGGTGCCACTCCGTCGAACCCGAGCGAACTGCTCGGCTCGGGCAAGATGGCCACGCTCCTGGAGAGCGAGCGGTGGAACTTCGACCTGATCGTGATCGACACGCCGGCACTGCTGCCGCTGACCGACGGCGCCGTCGTGGCCCAGGCGGCCGACGGCGTGATCCTGGTGGCGCGGGCGAACATGACGGGGCAGGAAGAGGTACGGGCCGCGTCCGCCGCACTGCGGACGGTCCACGCGCAGGTCGTGGGCTGCGTGCTCAACGACGTGGGGCGTCGCGACGTCGGTTTGGCGTACCGCTACGGGGTGGGCGTACGGATCGGTGTCAGGTCGCGCTCCGCGGGTGAGGTCTTGCCGTTGCCAACGGCCGCCCAGGCACCCGATCAGACACCCGACCGGGCCGGCACCTGGTGGCAGGGCACGGCTCCGTCGGACGGGCGCCGTCCGGTCGAGGCGGGTGTCAAGGGCGCGGGTGACCCGGGCGCCGAGGGTCCGCGTACCTCCGCGCGCTGAGCCCCACCACTCCCCGCTCGATCAGACCGACCGCTACCTGCCGCTGTCCCCGGCTGCCCTGTTTAGGAGGCGTCGATGAGAAAGCTCCCCGGCACCCTGCCCACCCGGACGACCGCGACCTCGGCCGTCGACGAGGTGCCCGGTCTCGACGAGTTGCCCGGTCTCGACGAGGTACCGGGCGTCGACCGGATGCTCGACGTCGAGCGGATTCCGGGTGTCCACAAGGCGCCCGGCCGGCGCTTCGTGGGTGCCCACCGGCGGCGCAGGCGTGCGTCCGGCTCCGCACCGACGACCGACGGCGCCGATTCCCGCGGCCGGGTCTCCGCGCCGGGCCGGAGACGGGTTCGTGTGGCCGTGTTGGAATCCGCCACCCACCCCACCGCGGACCGGCTCGACGAGGAGTTCGAGGTCGTGATGCGGCTGCCCGCACCGCCCAGAGTGGAGCAACTGGACGCCCTGCTTCTGCTCTGCCGGCCCAAGATGCTGCTGATGAAACAGCCGCTGGATGCGGTCGACCCGCGGCTGATGGCCGCCTGCCTGACCCGGCAGGTCGACCTGCTGGTTCTCGCGCGCCCGACCTACGGGCTGCTCCGACCGGCCCGGCTGCGGCGGATCGGTGGGCTGCTCTGGGTACACGTGCGGTGGCCGTCCGGCCGGCCCGCCTGCGGGCGGGTGAAGCGGACCCTGGACGTGGCGTTGGTACTGCTGAGCCTGCCCCTGCTGCTGCCGGTGATGCTGCTCATCCTGGTGGCGGTGGGCATGCGTGGGCCGGCCCTCTATTTTCAGCACCGGGTCGGCGAGGGCGGTCGGCTGTTCCGGATCGTGAAGTTCCGTACGATGCGGACCGACGCCGAGCATGGCCTCGGGCCGCAACTGGCCACACCGAACGACCGTCGGGTGACCTCGATAGGGCGGACCCTGCGCCGTTCCCGTCTGGACGAACTGCCCCAGTTGTGGAACGTCCTGCGCGGTGACATGAGCCTCGTCGGGCCCCGCCCGGAACGGCCCGAGTTCGTCGACGAGTTCAAGCGGCTGCCCCACTACGACCTCCGGCACCTCATCCGACCCGGCCTCACCGGCGTTGCCCAGCTCACCGGCGGGTACGCGGCCACGGCGGAGGAGAAGCTCCGGTTCGACCTGCTCTACCTCAGCTACCGTTCGCTGCGCTTGGACCTGACCCTGCTCGTGCTCACCCTGGCCGACATGCTGCGCGGGTTCCCCCGTGGCTAGCACGCCGATCACCGCCGGACGGCGGATCGCCCACAACACCGGCAGCCTGTTCGTCTCCCGGGCGGTGGTGGCGGTGGCCAGCCTGGCGACCCTGCCGGTGCTGTACGACGGCCTGGGGGTCCGCGGGTTCGGCGTCTGGGCACTGCTGGGTGTCCTGGCCGCCGTCGTCTCCCTGGCCGACCTCGGGCTAGGCACCGCACAGGTACGGGAGGTGGCCCGGGCGCACGACGACGAGGGGCGCCGGCGTGCCCGTGCCACCCTCGGCCTGGGTCTGCTGTGTTCGGTGGCCCTCGGCCTGCTCGCCGTCGTCGGGACGCTGGTGTGCTGGCCCCTGCTGGCCCGGCTGTTCGACGTCGGTGAGCTGGTCCACGAGGCCCGCAACAGCGCGCTGTGGCTCATGGTGGGCGTGCTGCTGGACCAGGTGTCGTTGCCCTGGCGGTCGATGCTGGCCGGCACCCAACGGTACGCCGCGATCGCCTGGACCTCGGCGGTGACCGCCCTGCTCGGAGCGGTCCTCGGGGTGCTCGTGATCCGGCTCGGCGGTGGCCTGGCCGCGCTGGGCGCGTCGACCGCCGCCACCGCCGCGGTCCGGGCCGTGGTGCTGATCGTGACCGCGCACCGGGGCATCGGATGGCTGACCCCCCGGGTCCGGGGCATCCGCCGGTCCGACGTACGCGCCGCCGCCGGGTACGGCCTGCCGGTTCAGGTGACCCGCGCCTCCGGAGTGGTGAACGCCGAGGCCGGCCGCCTGTTCGTGGGCGGATCCTACGGCCCCGCGCCGGTGGCCGGATTCGACCTGGGCAGCCGTCTGCTGAGCCTGCTGAGGCTGCCGCCTGAGCTGATCTTCACCGTCCTGTTCCCGTACGCCGTGACCGGTGTCGCCAAGCACGGGCGCGACTGGCTCGACAACTTCTACCTGACCACCACCAGGTACGTGGTGGCGTTCGCCGGTCCCTGCGCCGCGGCACTGATGGTCTGCGCCGATCCGGTGATCCGGGGCTGGATCGGCGAGCCGGTGCCGTGGGCGGCGGCGACCGTCGTGATCCTGGCCCCCAGTTACGCACTCGGCCTCGCCGCCGGGGCCGCCACCCTGGTCACCCGGGTGGAGGGGCGGCCGGACCGGGAGACCTGGTACCTGCTCACCGCGCTGGCGCTCAACCTGACGATGGTGCCGTTCCTGCTGCGCCTGTGCGGCCCGCTCGGCGCGGCGTTCTCGACCGCGATCTCGATCACCCTCAGCAGCGGGTATTTCTGTCTGCGGTTCCACCGGGCGACCGGACGGCCGATCGGCGGGCTGCTGCGTGCCGTACGTCCCGGACTCGTCGCGGCGGTGGTGGCCGGTGTCTGCGGCGCCCTCGTCGCGCCGTACCTCCCGGACCTGCCCGGACGGTCCGGCGCGACGCTGACCGTCCTGCTCCGGGGCGGCACCGTCCTGCTGGTCGCCGCGGTCGTGCTTGGCGCGACCGGGTTGGTCGGCGGCGCGGAGCGGGCCTGGCTGTCGCGCCGATGGTCGGCGTACGGCCCGATGTTGCTGACGAAGCGGCCGGTGGCTCCCGTTGGTGGGAGCCCCGCGGACGCCACGATTCGGAAGGATTTCCCATGACCAGTCTCGTCGCCACCGAGCAGTGCGCGCTGTGTGGTGAAACGCGCAGCGAACCCGCCCTCGGCGGCCTGCTGCGCCGCTGCCGGTCCTGCGCGTTCCAGTGGACCGCCGACGGGCTCGCACCGCCGGACGAGTTGTACGACGAGTCCTACTACGAGAGCGAGTCGTACCGGCGGTACTTCGCGTTGGCGCCGCAGTGGCGGTTCGAGGCCGCGCGGCGGCTGGAGTGGCTGCTCGCGATGGCCCGGCCCGGCACCCTGGTCGAGGCCGGACCGGCGGGCGGGTTCTTCCTGAAGGCCGCCCGCGACCGGGGCATCTCCGTGCAGGGCGTCGAGGTGTCGGAGGTGGCCGCACGGTACGCGCGCGAACAGCTCGGTGTTCCCGTACAGCGTGGGATGTTCGAGGACGCCGTGTTCGCGGAACCCGTGCAGGCGGTGTGTGCCTTCCACGTGCTGGAGCACGTCACGGATCCGCGGGAGTTCCTGCGCGCCGCCCACGACAAGCTCGCGCCGGGCGGATGGCTGGCCCTGGAGGTGCCCAACATCATCTCCGCCGCCGCCAGCCGGTACGGCGCCTCCTGGGTGGACCTGGCCCCGCGTTACCACCTCTGGCACTTCGATCCCGATTCGCTGCGCCGACTGGTCACCGAGTCCGGATTCGAGATCGTCCGGTCCGACACCATCTTCGCCTCCCACTACCTGCGGCGCAGCCGCCGGTTGAGCCGGTGGGGTCTGGCGAGCCAGTGGCGCGGCCTGCGGACCACCGGGTCACTGCGGGCAAGTCACCCGCAGCTCGGCGACTACGTGCGGGTCCTGGCCAAACGCCGCGAGACCGGGGGAGTGTCATGACCGGACCAGCGGGGATCCCACCCGCCCGTACCGGGGACCGGCCGGACCGGCCCGCGCCGCCGCGTACCCCGCCGCCGGACGTGTCGGTGCTGCTGGTGAGCTGGAACACCCGGGACAAGACGCGGAACTGCCTGGAGTCGCTGCCCGCCGCGATGACCGACGCGCTCCGCTACGAGGTGGTGGTGGTCGACAACGGCTCGGCCGACGGCTCGGTCGAGATGCTGGCCGCGTACCCGGGCGTGCGGCTGATCCGCAACAACCGCAACCTCGGGTACGCGGAGGCGGTCAACCAGGCGTACCGGAACTCACGGTCCGACCTGGTCCTGCTGCTGAACAGCGACGTACGGTGCCAACCGGAGACGGTGTCGACCCTGGTGGACTTCCTCCGCCAGCGGCCGGCCGCCGGTGGCGTGGGCCCGCAGTACCTCGACGAGTTCGGCGAAATCGAGCCGCACTACCTCGGCCTGCTCAGCTTCCGGGCGGCGCTCGGCCTGGCCGCCGGGCTGCGTTGGCTGCCGGGACTTCGCGAAGCCTGGCTCGCGTACCAGTTGGCGGACGGGGACTTCGACCATCCCCGGACGGTGCCCCAGCCGGCGGCGAGCTGTCTGCTGCTGCGCCGCGAGGCCCTCGAACCGAACCGGGTCTTCGACGAGGACTTTCCCCTGTACTTCAACGACGTACGGCTGGCACACCGGTTGGCCACTCTCGGCTGGCAACTGTGGATGACCCCGGACGCCGTGGTCAACCACGACCGTGGCTCGTCCACCCGGCTGCTGGACTCGGCCACCCGGTCCCGCCACCACCTCAGCGGACTCGTCCGTTACGTGGCGCAGACCCAACCGCGGCACCGGCTGCGCCTGTTGCAGGCGCTCACGCTCGTCGACCGCCAGTTGCGCTGGGTGTTCCGGATCCGTGGCCAGCTCGGCCTGCGTGACCTGTTCGCCGCGCTGCGCGGCGATGCCGGTCCGTTGCCCAGCGGCGACCTGCGGGACTGGGTGGTGATGCTCAGCGGGGTCGACTGGAGCACCGAGGCGCACCGCCAGCACGCGCTGGCCCGGGAACTGGTCGCCGACCGCCGGGTGCTGTTCGTGGAGCCGCCGGGTCAGCGTCCCCGGTGGCGGTTCACGGTGCGCCAGATCGCGCCGTCGCTGTGGCGGGCGGTCCCGCCGACGGTCCTGCCGGCCGGTCGGCAACTGCCGCCGGTGAACTGGATCAACCGGCGGATCGGCGCCCTGCTGGTACGCCGCTGGCTGGACCGCTTTCCCGGCCGACGACTGGTCTGGATCGACGAGGACCTGTCCGTGACCGCATCCCGTCACCTCGGCGGGGAAGCGGTCATCTACGACGGCGCCGACCTCGACTGGACGTTCACCCGCTGGTGGAACCGGTGGCACGTACGCCGTGGAATGCGCAGCGCGGTCGGCGCCGCCGACCTGGTCCTGGCCTCCTCACCGGCGCTGGTACAGCGGCTTCCCGCCGCGCGCCGCCCACCCGTGTCGCTGCCCAACGGCTGCGATCCCGAACAGTTCAGCCCGTCCGGACCGGTCGCGCAGTGGGCGCGGCAACTGCCCCACCCCCTGCTGGGGTACGTCGGCGCGGTCGACACCCGCGCGTTCGACGCCGAACTCGTGGCGGAGGTGGCCAGGCTTCGCCCCGACTGGACGTTCCTGATCGTCGGCCCGTCCACTCCCGCCGGCCGTGCGCCGCTGGCCGGACTGGCCAACGTCCTGCTCCGGGATCCGGTGGAGTTCGCCGAGGTGCCCGCCATCCTGCGGGCCTGCGACGCCTGCCTCATCCCGTACCGGCTCGGTGGGTTGATCGACTACGTGCACCCGAAGAAGGCCTACGAGTACCTCGCCCTGGGCAAACCGGTCGTCGCGACCCCGCTGCCGGCGCTCGAACGGCTCGACGGGCCGGTCCACCTCGGTGCCGGGCCGACCGCCTTCGTCGCGGCGATCGAGGAGGCGCTGGGGTCCAGCCAGTGCCCGGACGCCTCGGCGCTGCGTCGGGAAGCAGCCGTGCGCAATAGCTGGTCGGCGCGGGGCGTGCAACTGCGGGACCTGATCGCCGGGTTGGCGGCGGGTAGATGAAGGGGGCCACACTGCTGCCGCCGACGGTGGCCGGGGCGGGACTGCTCGCGGCCACCGCCGTCCTGCTCCCGCACGACGCCGTCGTGGCGGCCGTCATCCCCGGCACACCGGGGTCGGAGCCCCGCGACTTCGGGCTGCTCGCCCTGGCGGTGGTCGGGTGTTGCGTCGCGTTCACCGTGTGGCCCTGGATGGTGCTGCCGACGGCCATCGTCGGAGTGCTCGGCACGACCGCGGTGCTCGGCGACAGCTCCGTACGCTCGATCCTCGGGCTGCACGGTTTCCTCCTCGCCGCCGGCGCGGTCAGCCTGGTGATCCGCCGGCTGGTGCTGGTCAAGGAGGAGCGGCGGGTACGCACCGTCATCGACCTGCCGATGATCCTGGTGGTCGTGCTCCTGGGCGCCGCGGCCGCGTACGGACTCATCCTGGGCAGCCCGCCCGCCAAGGTGATGATCTCCGGCTACCACTTCGCCGTCATTCCGATCTACTACTTCACGGCGACGTACACCCTGACGACGCCGAGCCGGCTCAGGTCGGCGGGGTCCCTCTTCGTCGTCCTGTCCGCCGCCCTGACCATCGTGACCCTGGCGTCGCCGGGACGGCACGGAGGCGCCTGGTCCCTGATCGCGGCCCTGCCCCTGCTGGTCCTGAGCTGCCGTACCGAGGGTTGGCGACGGGTCGGGCTCGTCGCGTTGGCCGCGCTGTACCTGGTCGACGTCGTGCTGGCGTCGTACCGCACGACGTGGGTGCTCGCCGGAGCCGCCGTACTGGTTCTCCTGATCGGAGGCACCGGGGCGGTGCGTCGTGCGGCCGGCGCCATGACCGCTGCCGCCGCCCTGCTGCTGGTCGGGGCGATCATGCTCAGCGAGGGCGTACGGAACCGTTCGGCGGAGATCACCACCGCGCTGGGGCAGGGCGCCGGATACCGGTTACCGGAGGCGACCGTCGGGATCGACGCGTTCCTGTCGAACCCGCTCGTCGGTCTGGGGCTCGGACACTCCACCCCGGACGTCTACCTGCCCGACTTCAAGGTGACCGACGTCGGGCCGCTCTACCACGTGTTCTACGTGATGATCCTGGCCAACCTGGGGCTCGTCGGCCTGGTCCTGCTGCTCTGGCCGATCCTGCGCGCGGTCCGTGCGGGCCTGGTCGAGCGGGACGGCCTGCCGTTCGCGTTCACGGCCCTGATCTGCGGCTTCCTGGTGTCGGTGATCTTCTCCGGCCCGGCCACCGGGCACTGGGCGCTCGGTCTGCTGCCCGCGTTGGTGTTCCTGACCAGACAACCGGGCGGGATCGCGGTGCCGACTCCCCGAACCTGGGCGACGAACACGGCGCCGAGCACGGCGGGGAATACCGCGCCGAGCCCGGCGACACCGGTGGGGGCACGATGACCACGCCCGCCGCCACCGCCGTCATCGTCACGTACAACTCCGCCAACCACATCGACGACTGCCTCGCCGCCCTGACCCAGGCGGACCTGGTCGTCCGGGTGGTCGACAACGACTCGGCCGACCGTACGGTCGCGCTGGTCACCGAACGGTTCCCGAAGGTCGAGGTGATCGCGAACCCGGTCAACGTCGGCTTCGCGGCGGCGGTGAACCAGGGGCTGGCCGGCGTGGACACCGACGTGGTGCTGTTGGTCAACCCGGACTGCGTACTGCCGGCGGCGACGGCACGCGAACTGGTCAGGACCGTGCGCGCCGGACCGGACGTCGGCATCGCCGGCCCGCGCCTGCGTGACCCGGTCGGGCGGGTCGCGATCAGCGCCCATCCGTTCGAGTCGCTGAGCAGCGTGCTCGCGTCCCGGTTCGGCGGTGCCCTGCTGCCCGTGGCGCTGCGGCGGTTGCTGAGCGGCACCCGCCGACGGCGCGCGTACGACGCCTGCACCGGGCCTGCCGCGGCCGTGGCGGTCGACTGGCTCTCCGGCGCCTGCCTCGCGGTGCGTACCCGGTTGATGAGGGAGATCGGCGGACTCGACGAGGGCTACTTCATGTACTACGAGGACGAGGAGCTGTGCCTGCAGGCGTGGCGACGGGGCGCGGCGGTGGTCTACGTGCCCATGGTCGAGGCCATGCACGTGGGCGGCGCCAGCAGCGGCCCCGGGGCGACCTCGCCGCACCTGTACCGCAGCATGCTGCGCTTCTTCGCCCGCCACCGGCGGCGGAGCTTCCAACTGGTGCGTCTGGCCGTCGTGCTGCGCTCGCTGATCGGGATGGGACTCGCCGCCGCGCGTTGGGTCGGCAGCTCGACCGAACGGACCGGGTGGCGCGGCCGTGCCTGGTTCGAGGTCTGCCGGATCGCGCTTTCCACCACTCCGGACGCCGCCGCCCGGGAGCAACGCAAGGAACTCAGGAGACCGCAATGCACGTGATGATCAGCGTCGTGGGTAAACGTACCGAGCACTGGATCAGCCTGTTCGCGGCGCTGGCCGCCCGGCCCGACGTCAGCTTCACGATCCTGGCCGCGGATGTCTCGGACACCACCCGCCGTGACCTGGACCGGCTGAGTCAGCGCTGGTCCCGGCTGCGTTGCCATGTCGTACCGCACAGGTGGAGCGAGGATCGCACCGGACACATGGCCTCGGTCCTGTTCCCCCGCGACAGCCTGCGGGCGCTGGCCCGGGACCAGCCGCCGGACGTCATCCACGTCATCGGCGAGGCCGCCTACCTGAGCACCTGGCAGATCCTGCGCCTGCGCCGACGGTACTGGCCGGACGTACCGGTGACGCTGTACGCGGCGCAGAACGTCGTGATCCGGTTCCCGCTCCCGTTCCCGCTGATCGAACGGTACGCATACCGCGCGGTCGACCACATCTTCCCGATCACCCCGGCGGCGTTGAACGTGCTGCGGGTGAAGGGGTACCGGGGGCGGGCCAGCCTCGTCCCGCTGGGTGTGGACACGTTGGCGTTCCAGCCCGCCGCGACCACGGCACCGAGGCCGTTCACGGCCGGCTTCGTCGGTCGGCTGGAGCCGCACAAGGGGATCGGGGACCTGCTCTGCGCGGCGGAACTGCTCGACTGCGACCTGCTGGTGGTGGGCGACGGCAGCATGAGGGCGGACGTCGAGCTGGCGGCGGCGCGTCGACCGGGTCGGGTGACCCTGCGCGGCTGGGCCGACCACGGGGCGCTGCCGGGGCTGCTCGCCCGAATGGACGCGCTCGTGCTGCCGTCGATCGAGTTGGTCCAGCGCAACGTCGTACCGTGGATCGGCATCCCGCTGCGGGAGCAGTTCGGCCGGGTCCTGGTCGAGGCGATGGCGTGCGGGGTACCCGTGGTCGGCAGCGACGTCGGTGAGATTCCGTGGGTCATCGGCTCGGCCGGGTTGACCTTCCCGGCGCACAACGCCACGGCTCTCGCCGACCAACTGGGCCGGCTGCGCGACGATCCCGCCCTCGCCCGGGACCTGGCGGTGCGGGGACTCACCCGCGCTGCCACCGAGTTCGGCTGGGACCGCATCGGCGAACAGATGTGTCGGATCTGGGCCGGGGAGGCCGGCCTGGCCGGGCCCGCCGGCGACGTACGCCCGATCCGGGACCGGGTGGGTGCGGGAGAGCAGATCGGTACGGGCAGGCACGCCGCGGCCTCGCTCGCGCGCCAGGGCACCCTCCCGGCCGCGGCCGACCTCGCCCGCTGGCCGAGTCCGTGACGAAATGGGGGGCGACGGCATGCGGGTGATCTACATCAGCGGTATGGGGCGCAGCGGCAGTACGCTCCTCGACCGGATGCTCGGCGCGCTGCCGGGGGTCTGCACGCTAGGTGAGGTGACCGATCTGTGGCGGCTCGTCGAACCCGGAAGCCTCTGTGCCTGCGGCTCCCCGTATTCGGGATGCGCCTTCTGGACCGCGGTGGGGGAGCGGGCGTTCGGCGGCTGGGATCGGGCCGACCTGGACCGTTTCGTCTTCCTGCGCCGGGTCGTACCGCGCATCCGGCATGTCTCCTGGCTGGCCCGGCAGCAGTTGACCGGTGAACGGCTCGCCCTGGTCAACGAGTATGTCGACTATTTCGCCCGGGTCTATTCGGCCGCGGTCGAGGTGACCGGCGCGCGGGTCATCATCGACTCGTCGAAGTTTCCCACCGTCGGACTGTGCCTGCGCTTCGCGCGCGACGTCGACCTGCGCGTGGTCCACCTGGTACGCGACCCGCGCGGCGTCGCGTACTCGTGGACCAAACAGGTGGCCAATCCGGGGACCGGGGCGGGTGTGCTGCCCCGCTTCCCGCCGACGACCTCGGCATTGCAGTGGAACCTGCAGAACTCCATCGCGGGTCTGCTCGGCTCGGCCCGGGGGCGGGGCGACGGGGAAGCGGCGCACCGGGTCCCGATGCGACGCGTCTACTACGAGAAGCTGCTCGACGATCCCCGCGAGGGCGTCCGGGACCTTGCCGGTTTCGCCGGACTCGACCTGACCGAGGAGGATCTGTCCTTTCTCAGCGACGGGTACGCCGACCTCCCCGTACCGCACAACCTCGGTGGCAACCCGATGCGTTTCTCCGCCGGTCGGCTGCCGCTTCGTCAGGACGACACCTGGCGGGTGGCGCTTCCGCCGCGGCAGCGCCGCCTGGTCAGCGCGATCTGCGCGCCGCTGCTCATCTCGTACGGGTATTCGTTGAAGTAGGACGGCATCCACCTCCCGGGGCGGTCTGCGCCGGCCGGAGCGGAACGCTCCGGCCGGCGTCGGGCCCGGTGATGCAGCTGCCGCCCGGTCGTCGTTCGGGCGATGGGCAGGGTTACGGGAAACGCTTACCGAGTCGAGCCTTCATCCAGAGCTGGTGGAACGCCTCGGGCACGACGCCGGTCTCCTCGACCAGCTCGTCGACCGAGGTTGATGTACCCGTGCTCCAGGTCGCCGGTTCGAACCGCAAGGGCGTTCCGCCCAGGGTGCGCAACACCAGGTCGTCAACGCATTCGACCAGTACCGGATCCTCGCCGTCGACATCGGGCGTACGCCCGATCCGCAGCCGCGAGGTGTCGAAGTCGTCCGGCACTACCTGACAGACCAACAGCTCGAGAATCCAGACGATCAGGCGTACGCGCCTGCCCTGGGCATCGTGGCACCGGTAGGGAGGGTCGGTGTCGTCCACGAACTCGACCATCGTCTCGACCGCCGCCACGTCGGACAGGAGGTGGGATGATCCCTGCTCGTCGACGAACCGGAGTGGGAATTCCGGCGCCAGCGCGGACCCGCCGATTCGCACTACCAGCCACCTTCCCATGGACGGTGCTTACCGATACCGGGGCGCCGGTGGTAATGGGGCCGCCACTTTCCCTTGACCTTATGGTAGTGCAGCCCGAAGGTGCGCTTTCCCTTGTACCGCATGTCGCACCCGAAGCCTCCGACGTTCGGGAACCGGTGGCAGCGAATGCTGGTGTTGCGGATGACATTCCGCACCTTCCGGTAGGCCCGGATGCCGTACGCGATGCCCCGGATGCCGGTGATGATGGTGTAGTTCGAGACCCGACCGTACGCCCTGACCAGTCCTCCGATACCCCGGCCGGCCGCCCGGGCGGCCCGGGCGCACCAGTTCCCGATCCGGCAGAGCCGGCCGAACCGTTTCCCGTCGAGGTCCTCGTTGTTGACCGGGTCGGCGCAGGTGTACTCGTAGCCGTTGCAGCTTCCACCGAAGACCGGGTCGACGCTGAGGAACCTGCCGAGGTTGGGACTGTAGAGCCGCACACCCATGAGGATCGCGTCGCCGACCGCCTCACCGGACCGCTGTTTGCCACCCAACCAGCCGTACCGCTGGTCGGCCTGGCCCGGCATCGACACCCCCCATTCGTCATAGTCGAAGAATTCGGGCTCCGTCGCAGCGGGATCGATGGTGGCGGCGATGTCGCCGTGCAGGTTGGTCAATTGCAGCGTCACGCCCCCGGTGGCACCGGTGGTTGCGGTCACCCCACCGTCCGGGCCGGAGACGATGCGCGTCAGCTCACCCAGCGCGGTGTCCTCGACGATCCAGCGCGGCTCGTCGGAGTCGTCGCCGTAGTGGTTCAGTTTGGACGTGGACCCGGTCCACGCCCCGCCGACGAGCGTCTCGGTCGTGTAGCCGCGGAACCGCAGGGCCGGGTCGAGTGTCCAGGTGAGGCGCGTGTCCTCGAGTTGTTGGCTCTGGATGAGGTCGTTGGCGAAATAGGCGTTGACCGAACCGTCGGGCAACTGCGTGGTACGGCCGAACGCGTCGTAGCCGTACCCGGTGTCGGTCAGCCGATCGGCGCTGTCGTAGGTGTGCTGCTCACTGGCCTCCTCGGTCTGCTCGTCGCAGGTGCCGTCGACAGCGGGAGCGAACGTGGCGTTGGCCGTGCGGTTCGCACGCCCGTCGTAGCCGTAGATCCGGGTGACGCAGCCCGCCGTGATGGCACTGTCGTGCTGGGCCTTGGTCAGTCGGCCGATCTGGTCGTAGGTGTAGATCTTGCTGCCACCGGTGTAGGAGTGGTCGACCCACTGGCCGGCGGTGTTCTCCACGACGGACTCGGAGTAGATGACGGCTCCGTCGGAGTCGCGGGTGTAGGTGCGCCCGACCGGTTGCAGGTTGGTGTCGAGCCGGTCGGTCCGGGTCAACCCACCGGGGTACGTGAGTCGGGTGAGCTGGCCGTCCGGGGAGTAGCCGGCGGTGAAGGTGCCAGCGACGCTGTCGGTGAGGCTGGTCAGCAATCCCCGAGGTTCGACAGCACGGTCGTACCCGAAGGTGGTGTGGCCGGTGGGATCGGAGACCTTCGTCGGTGTGCCGTACCGGTTGAACTCGTTGACGGTGGTGGCACCGTCGGCGTCGGTGTAACTCGCAAGCCGCCCGAGCAGGTCGTAGCCGCGGGTGATGGTCGAGGAGCCCGTGGTCGTTCCGGTCGCCTTGCCGGAGGTCGCGCTGTAGGTGGTGGTGACCGTACCGACCGGGGCTCCGTCGTCCGAGATGACCGTGGTGCTCTCCGCCCGGCCCGCCGCGTCGTACGTGGTAGTCGTCGTGCGTGTTCTGCCGCCGGCTGTCTCGTTCACCACCGCCTCGTCGCGGTAGCGGTTGTAACTGGTGACGCGGCGCACCGGTAGCTCGGCGCCCATCCGCGACGGGTCGTGTCCGGTCACCGCTCCGGCCGCCCGGACCACGCACTGCTCACCCGCCCACTCCGGCCGGTTGCCGCATGCGGCGTCCTGACCGTTGGCGCCGGCCGTGTAGTAGATCGTCACCCGGTTCTTCGCGTCCGTCCCGGTCGAACCGACGCCCCAGTTGGCCGTGACCCGGCCGGCCGCGTTGTGAACCGCGTACGAGGTGAGGTTCTGACCGCCGGGGCGGGCGTCCTCGACCGTCTTCGTCGGCACCTTGAGCGTCCAGCCGGACACCCCGCCCTGCTCGGGGTCGTAGCCCTTCTTGCTGACCCGTACGTCGGCGTCCGGGTAGCCGACGATCTGCAGGCTCCTGGTCTCGGTCGTCACCAGGTGGTACGTGGCCCCGTCGGGCTTGCCCTCGTCGTATGCGTTGACCTCCCGGTGTCGACCGATCACGGTCGCGCCGGAAGGGATCGCCTCCCGTGGGCCGGCTCCGTCCGGATCGGCCAACCCGTTCTGCAACACCATGGTTCCGGTCGGCCCGACGGCTTCGAGTAGATCGACACCGTCGTTCGAGTACCTGTTGACGGTGGAGAGGGCGAGCGCACGGCTCGCGGTGTCGGAGCCGGCGAGGCCCAGTTCGGCCAACTGCGTCGCCGCGTCGGGCAACGTGCCCAACGCCAGTGCCCGGTCGGTGGCCTGCAGGGTGCGTACGACGTTACCGAACCGGTCGTACTCGCTGGTGTCGATGTAGCCGCCGGGGGTGGCGGTGTTGACCTCCTTACCCCCGGCGCCGAGGTAGTGGATGGTGGCGTAGGTGTAGCCGCCGGTGCCGGGTGAGGCGGGGATGGCGCTGTTGCGGCCGGGGTTGTCCTCGGGCCCGAACACCGCGGTGGCGTCGGTGGGCAGGTCGAGCTGCCCCCAGGTCGCGGCCGAGGCGGCGTTGAGGTTGTGCGGGCCGCCGTTGGCCTGGGTCAGGGGGACGTTGTAGACGATGTTCGTGGCGAGCTCACCGTCGGTGACGGTTGTGGAGCCCTGTTGCAGGGCGGCGCGGCGGACCTTGAGGAGCCGGCCGGGGTTTTCGTCGGTGGCCAGGTCGGCGACCTGGTCGGCGTTGAGGGCTTTGCCGTAGATCCGGACGTCGTCGATGTCGCCGTCCCAGACGTTCGCGGCGGCGCCGGCCCATTTGGCACGGCCGATGACGTAGTTGCCGGAGGCGTTCCAGCCGCCGGTCGCGGCGGTCGACGACTGCTGTACGCCGTTGACGTACAGCTTCATCTGCGCGGTGGCGGTGTCGTAGACGCCGGTGAGGTGGGTCCACTGTCCGGCCACGGTCGGGTGGTTGGAGCTCGCTCGGACCGGGGTGGCGCTGGTGTTGTCGGCGCTGACGCGGCTGAACGCCCAGCGGTCGGTTTCCATCACGTAGTTGAGGAAGAAGCCGCTGGTGCTTGCGCCGTCCTTGGAGACGGCGGTGCGGTTGCCGTTCTTGTTGTTCAGCCGTACCCAGGCCGAGACGGTGTAGGAGGCGGTGTTGGACAGGGCGGTGTTGGCGACGCTGACCTGCTGGCCCGTACCGGCGGTGAAGGTCGCGGCCCGGTCGGCGGGGTCGTCGGGGTCGTTGCCCTGGCCCCAGCCGACGCCGCTGGCGATGGTGCCGGTACGTCCGCTGCCGGAGGCGTCGGCCACGCTGGTGCCGCTGCCCTCGTCCAGGTTCCAGCGCAGGGCGGCGGTGTCAACGTCGGGGTTGCCGTAGTCGAACATCCACGGCAGCTCACCGGCCGGGTTGACCTTGGTCACCCGCCCGTTGCCGTACTCGTAGGTTGTCTTCAACGCCGGGGTGACCCGGGGGTCCCAGACCTCCCGCAACTGCCCCAGGTTGTCGTACGCGTAGCGGGTGATCACGCTGGAGGCCATCGCGGAACTGGTCGGGTCCCAGGCCCACAACTGTACGGACGAGACCCGGTCGGTGTAGTCACCGAACACCGTCTGGCTCAGTCCGGCCGTGGTGCTCGTCGCGTAGGTGTATTCGAGCACCTCGCAGCCGCGCGCGGGGACGGCCGACGTGCACTGGTTCGTGTCGTCGACGCCCGGCTCGACCGGGTTGATCACCTTGTGCAGGAGTAGCCGGCTGCCGGCCGTCTGGTACACGTACCGCGAGGTGCTGCCCGCCGCCGGGGTCCAGGACGAGGTCGCCGCCCAGGTCCCGCCCTGCTGGGTGAACTCCGTCGCCGTCCCCTCCAGGTCCACCAGCCGGTAGGCGGTCGTGCCGACCTTGGTCAGAACCAGGCCCTCCGAGCCCGGTTCCGGGGTGAAGCTGACTCCGTCGGGGTTCTTCGCGAACGTGATCCAGTCGCCGCCGATCATGTCCACCTGTGCCAGGGACGGCTCCGGGAAGGTGACGGTGGTGTAGTCGACGTCCGCTACGCCCCCGCTCGCGCCGCCGGTCCACGCGGGCCCGAACGGTGCCACGATTTCGGTGAAGGAGAGGTTGTCCCAGTAGACCTTGCGGCCGGAGCCGCCCTGCATGCCGTTGTAGAGGCGGAAGAACGCCTCCGTCGCGCCGACCGGCACGGTCATGTCGACGGACAGTTCCTGCCACCCGTCGAGGTAGGCGGCCATCTTCGACGACACCTCGGCGTACCCACCGTTGACCCGGTAGAAGCCGACGATCCGCAGGCCACGCTGGGTGTATCCCGGCACCAGGCCGGTCGCCGCCGGGACGTAGACCCAACCCGTCATCCGGTACGTCTTGCCGGCGGTCATGTTCAGCCGCAGCCCGCCCCCGTCGCCACCCACCCCGACGTAGGTGTCATTACTGGTGGTGGTGACCGGTGTGATCTCCAACGAGTCGGCCGGAGTGGTGTCGCCCTGCCCGCGTGCCGTCGAACGCAGGGCGGAGGAGGTGGTCGGGACGGTGAACCCGGTCAGGTCGGTCGAGACCTGCTGCTGGTTCGGGGTGAGGCGTTGGGCCATCGGCTGGTAACCGTCGCGATGGCTGCGGGACGAGGCCGAGCGGGTCGCGCTCAGTCCCATCTCCTCCGCGTCGCTGGAGGAGAGCGAGTAGTCGCCGGTGAGCAGGTTCACCGACCCGGGGCCAACCTCGTTGTCGGCGGCCCCGTCACCGTTGGAGTCGACGGTGACCCGGACCCACGGAACGGTGTACGCCGGGGTGGTGCCGGTGGCGGTGTAGAGCTGGGCGCGGACCTCGACCACGCCGCCGACCAGGCCGAGGGTGTCGGTGGCGTTCCACACCGCGTAACCGCCCAGTGCGGAGAGGCTTACCGGGCTGGCGGCGGTCGCGAGGATCTGCGCGCCGGTGGCCGAGGTCAGGTTCGCCGACGGTACCGGCAACGTCGCCGCGCCGGGCCCACGCCGGTACTCGAAGTAGCCCCGGGTGTAACCGGCGACCGGGGTGGTGATCTGGAGCTTCGTCCGCTTGACGATCGTCGCCCCGGGCAGTGGTTGCGCCAGCGCGGCGCTGCCGGCCTCGAAGACGTACAGGTTCGGGTTCGACAGGTTCCCGGCCGAGTCCTTTGCCTGCACCGTCAACGTCCGATGCCCGTCGCGTGGGCTCAACGACACCGACAACGGACCGGTCGCCGCGGTTGTCGTGGCCGCCGTGTCGTAGTCGAACCGGTACACGTACGCGGCAAGGTCGTTGGTGCCGGACGCGGGGGTGAAGGTGAACGTGTCCGGGGCGGACGCCCCACCGTGCGGCTGCCCGTCATTCAGATACACCGAGGCGGACACGAACGGCACCAACGGTTTGTCCGTGTCCACGGTCAGCGTCGTCCACGCCGTGTAACCACCGTAGTTCCACGGGTCCTTCCCCCGCACCTGCCACTCGTACTGGGTGCCGTTCACGAGGTCGACCGGGACCAGCCACGACGCGGTAGAGCCGTTGGTCCACGCCGGGCTACCCGAACGCAACCCGGACGACGAGACAACCGCCTGGGTGGCCTTGTTGCGGACCACGAACTCGGCTTGCAGCGTCTGACCCGCGTTCGCGTCCACGAGCTTCGCCGACAACGTCGGCCGCAGCGCGGCCGTACGCGCCCCCGCTCCACAGGCGGTGTAACACGGTGCCACCGCCAGCGCCGACGGAACGCCCGGGGCCGCGTTGTACGTGATCGACACCGACGGCGGGTGCGTACCCTCGGCCGAGTCGAACCGCTTCCACCCCGAGGTCGAAGACTCCGACGTCGCCCGCAACATCACGCTGGCGCTGGTCGCGGAGGTGTCCGCGCTGTACTGCAGCGCCCCACCGACCTCCACGTAAACCCAACCATCACCACACGACGAGCTGTAACCCCTGGTCTCCGACGACGTACCGACCTTCGCCCGCGCCGTCGGCTGATTCGTCCACCGCACCGACGAGTCGACATAATCGGTACGCCACGCCTCCCAACTCGCCGCGCTGCACGACCACGAGTGGTAGTTCCACAACTTCAACTTCGCGCTCATGATCCGACTACCGGCAAACCCCGAGGTGTTGAACCGCAGGTACGACCGCGCGGTGAACGATCCGCCGTCGTTGGAATAGCCCAGCTTCAGGTCGGCCGAACCCGACTGGTCACTCGAGTAGCTGTTCTGTACGAAGGCGTCGAACGAAGGCGACAACGACGTCGGCGGGTCGATCGTCACCGGGAAGGTCAGATCCGCGCGGGACAGGAACTTCGCGTCCGGCGTCAACTCCATCACCGTACGGCCAGCACCCTGCGCCACGGTCCGCAACCCCACCGCAGCCCGGTTGAGATGCTCCCCCGAGGCGGCAGCGACCTTCGCGTCCCACATCAGCGGCGTCTGCGCCCGACTGATCTGCCGACCCGCCCCGTCCTTGAACAACAGACCGCCCATGCCGTCACCGGCAGCGGTCAACTTCCCCGTACGTACCGGCAGGGTCAGCTTCCTCACCTGCGCCAGGCCGGCCCGGTCCTTCACCACGAAATGCTGCTCGTAACCCGTGGAATGCGCGTGGAAGAGCAGATCGACACTCGGCAACACATCCGGGTAGGTGATCGTCCGACCGTTCACGACCGGCGGCGGCAACACACCCGTCCACGCCAACCCGACCTTCTCGTCGCCCGTACCGAGCGAGACAACCTCATGTTCGCCAGCGACCGGAGCGGCACCCGAGAACACCAGACCCCGCGGATGCGCGATCGGCGCGATCGTGCCGTCACCCCGACCCTGCAAGGTCAGATCCACCGGCACCCACTGGTCGCCCCGGAGCACCCGCACCGGCGCCAGCGACTGCTCCTCGGTCAGCGTGCCGTCGACGTTCGCGAACACCTGCGTCGACTCCGTACGCCGACCCGCGACCTCCACCCGCGAACCACACAATTTCGCCGCCACCGCCGCCGACACCTCGTCGGGGCGATCTTGCGGACACGTCGGCTCCGGGGCGGTAGCGGCGGCCGGTGCGGCCTCGGCTGGCCGGAGCGGCCGCGCCGGCACGTCGGACAGTGTCGCGACCAGTACCAGGATCAGGCCCAGCGCCAGGCGGTGCGCCCACCTCAGCGGGCCCCCCTGGGTCAACCTGGTGAAAACGCTGGCAGCGCAGGGTTCAACCCGCAAGACATCCTCCCCCGTCAGGACGACGTTCCCGTCCGACGGAGAGTACGTGGGTCAATACAAGCCATTCAAGACCTTGACTGTCTCGGAGCTGGCTGGTAGTTCGCTGAGAGCGTGGTGGACCCCTCTCGGGCGGTGCGAGACCGCCTCCCGTGCGGGAGCTGCGTCCGGTCCTCGGCCAGTCAGGCGGGTGAGCTAGCACACGTCTGAGCCGGGATTTAACCGGGCGGCAAGTAGGGTCTGTGATCCTGCATACGGAGCCAGGCGACCGCACGACACCACGGCCCCCGGGCTCCGACAAGTTCATGCGGCCTGACATGCACTGGGTCGACCCCCCTACCGGCCAGCTGGACCTGGAGAGTCATGTGACGAATCAAGCCACAGCGGTGCCCGACAAACTCGACGCCGCAGTTCTCAAGATTGCCGGAGTGGTCGTGCTCGGCGCGATCATGTCGATCCTCGACATCACCGTCGTCAGCGTCGCGCTGCCCACCTTCCAGCGCGAGTTCGACGCCACGTACGCCGAGGTCGCCTGGACCATGACGGGCTACACCCTGGCCCTGGCCACGGTGATCCCGCTCAGCGGCTGGGCCGCCGACCGGTTCGGCACCAAACGGCTGTACATGCTCGCTCTGCTGCTGTTCACGCTCGGCTCCGTACTCTGCGCCACCGCCGACTCCATCGGCCAACTCATCGCCTACCGGGTGCTCCAGGGCCTCGGCGGCGGCATGCTCATGCCGATCGGTATGACGATCATGACCCGTGCGGCCGGCCCCGAACGTATCGGCCGGCTGATGGCGGTCCTCGGCATCCCGATGCTGCTCGGCCCGATCGGCGGACCGATTCTCGGCGGCTGGCTGATCGACGCGGCGAGCTGGCACTGGATCTTCCTGATCAACCTCCCGATCGGCGCGATCGCGCTCGTCTACGCCTTCTTCGCGCTGCCCAAGGACAACGCCGAACCGTCCGAGTCGTTCGACTTCGTCGGCATGCTGATGCTGTCGCCGGGCCTGGCGCTGTTCCTCTACGGCATATCGTCGCTGCCGGAGACCGGCACGATCGCCAGCACCAAGGTCTGGGCCACGATGCTGGCCGGCGCCATCCTGGTGATCGGCTTCGTGCTCTACTCGTTCAAGCCGCGCCATCCGCTGCTGGACCTGCGGCTGTTCCGTAACCGCAACCTGACGGTGGCGTCGGTGTCGCTGTTCGTGTTCATCATCGCGTTCATGGGTGCCGGACTGCTGTTCCCGAGCTACTTCCTCCAGGTACGCGGTGAGTCGACCCTGCACGCCGGTCTGCTGATGGCGCCACAGGGCATCGGCGCGATGCTGACCATGCCGATCGCCGGGGCCCTGTCCGACAAGATCCCGGTCGGCCGTACCGTGCCGTTCGCGTTGGTGCTCATCGCCGCCGGATTCTTCACCTTCACCCAGGTCGGTACGGACACCTCGTACCTGCTGCTGTGCGGTTCGCTGTTCGTGATGGGTCTGGGCATGGGCGGCACGATGATGCCGATCATGACCTCGGCCCTGCGTACGCTGACCAACCACGAGGTGGCGCGCGGGTCGACGCTGGTGAACATCCTCCAGCAGATCGGCAGCTCCATCGGTGCGGCGATCATGTCGGTGATCCTCACCAGCCAGCTCAACGGCTCGGACCCGATCCCCGGCCTGACCGACCCGCAAACCGGCAAGCCGATCACCGAGGCGGGCGCGGCGATCGCCAGCCAGCAGGGCGCGCAACTGCCGGTGGAGCCGTCGATCATCGAGCGTGGTCTGGCGTTCGTGGCCGACTCGTTCGCGACCACGTTCTGGGTCGGCTTCGCGCTGGTACTGGCGACGTTCATCCCGATCGCGTTCCTGCCCCGCAGGCGCGACACGAGCCGCCCGCAGAGCGACGCGAGCGACGGCGACCGCGCGGTGCCGGTGATGGTGCACTGAGGTCCGCCCCGGCAGCGGCCTGATCCGTTGCCGACGGAGACACCGGGTCGGAGCCCGTCCCCACACCGGGGGCGGGCTCCCGATTCTTGTGCGGGCCGCACGTTCGACCCGATCACGAATCGCCGGTTCATCCGACGTGGACTGACCTGCGCCGGTGCCGTACGGGTGGTTGCCCCCGACGACACTCGTTTCGCCTGCCCTGCGGGTCGCAATCGGACAGTGGGCGGGTCGCGTTTCTCGTACAGTGGTCGCCGTCGACGGGAGACGAGTCGTGGCAGAGACCGGCAACCACCCTGTACCACCGCCCCCGGTGCCGCCGGTGCGTACGCGATGGCACTCCGCGCCCTGGTGGGTAGGGGTGTCCGGTCTGTTCACCGTGGTGGGTGTCGTCGTGGCGGTGCTCGCTCTCGTCTACGTGCCGTCGGACAGTCCCACCGCGTCCCGGCCCGCGCCGACCGAGGCCGCGAGGCCGACCGGTCCCGGTCCGGCGACCCCCTCGACGTCCGGGCCGGCGAGCACCACCGCCCCCGCCGTCGCACCGTCCACCCCGTCGTATCTGGCCCCGGTGAACGAGGAGCTCAGGCTCGCCCCGCCGTCCGTGGGCTTGTCAACGTGGCTGGACGTGGACCAGCCGAGGGTGTTCGATGCGGCGAGCTACCAGGACGAGGTGGAGGCGAAGACGGCAGACCTGGAGTACACCTCCGATGGCGAGTTCTCCACCCTGTTCACCGGCGAGTTCGCGCGGGTGGGGTACGTGCCGGCCGGGGAGGTGACGGTCGACCAGTGCCTGGCCAAGGTGGAGTTGCAGCCACTGGGGCAGCACGAGACGGTGGAGGTCGGGCGCAACATCTGCGTCGTCTCCGCCCAGGGCACCGTGGCGTGGATTCGGGTCACTCGGTTCACCGAGCCGAGGCTGTACGACAATCCGACCCTGCTGGTGCGGGCGACCATCTGGAAACCCGCCGGCTCCTGACGTCCGCACCGGAGCGGGTCGCCTACCCGCTGAGCCCGGGGGTGTTCACCGGCTCTGTCATCTGGCGAATCCCGGTTGGGAGCTGCGACCGCATGTCGTCGAACTCGTAGTCCGGCACCGCCTCGCGCAGTGTGCTCAGCACCGCCGCCGCGCCGGGTGCGGCCTGCGTGTCGTCCAGGCCGGCGCGGTTGCCCACCCGTCGCAGGAACTCGGCGAGGTCGAACGGATCGGCGAACTCGCGGCTCGACGGTTTGCGCAGGGAGTCGGCCAGTCGGGTGGGGACCTTGTCGGCCAGGTCCTGCGACTCGCCCGCACTGATCCGGTCGGCCAGCGTCTGGAGTGTGGCGTAGGTGAGGGCGGTGGCCTGCTCGGTCGAATGACCCGTCCGTCGGGCGACGGTGGCGATGAAATCGTCGTACGTCACGTCGGAGCCTCCTCGTTCCACGGCGGGCACGGCCGGCCGGTCGTCCCGCTGACGCGGGCTTCCCCGACGATGGCCGACCAAACTGCGGTACGGGGGAGCCCGGTGGGGTGTACCCGCACCGGTTCCGGGTAGGCGTGGGTGACACGACGGTGGCGAGACCGCCGGTGGGGCCCGCTACTCGGTGGGCTGCTTGCGGTGTACGTCGACGAGGAACCGGCTGAGGTCGCCCCGGTGGAATCCGGCGAACCGTTCGAGTGGGACGCCGGAGTCGTCGAAGGCCAGGCTGCGCAGGATCAGCAGGGGAGCGCCGGGGAGAACCCGCAGCGCCTCCGCCATCGACTCGCTGGCAAGTCCCGCCTCGATCGACCGCCGTCCGGTCGCGAACTGGACGCCGTACTTGCGTTCCAGCAGGCCGTAGAGGGAGACGTTCGACAGGTCCTCGTCGAGCACGAACCGGCCGATGGACAGCGGAAGCTGGGTGATGGTCAGCGCCCACGGCTCCTCGTTGACCATCCGCAGTCGCTCGATCTCGACCACGGTGCTGCCGGGGGCGACTCCGAGTTCGGCGGCGACCGCGGCGCTGGCCGGTACGGTCTCCAGTCGCCGTACGGCTATCGACTGCTCGCCGCTGCGCCCCCGGACGTCCTCTTCGAACAGCCCGATCATCGCGTGGCCGAAGCCCTCGGACGTCTTGCGGTCGGCGACGAACGTCCCCCGGCCCTTGACGCGCGAGATGACCCCTTCGAACTCGAGTTCCTGGAGCGCCTGCCGGACGACCGTACGCGACACCCGGTACCGCTCGCACAGCTCGAAGTCGCCGGGCAGCCGGTCGCCCGGTTCCAGCCCACGCGCCGAGATGTCCTGGACTATCAGCAGCTTGAGCTGGTGATAGAACGGCAGCGCGGAGCCACGGTCGATGGCGGGAACAGGGTGCACGGTGACGACCATAGCTGCTCACCGTCGCGTTGACGTAGCCGCACGTCGCGACGTTCTGCGTCACACTCCCCGGCCGGTCGGACCGGGGCGGAGCCGGTCCGGGGTCCATGGAAGCGTCTGTAACCGGCAAATGGGGCTAACGGGATCATCGACGTGATCCGGGGATGGAAGGCGGCCCGAGACGGGAGCAAATCGCCCGTTAGAGCCCGTATTCTCGCCCGAATTCGTCGAGGCGGGGGCCACCATTTCTCGCTCGATTCGAAGGGTTGACATCCTGTACGTACAGGATGACACTGCTCGTCACGGCCGGCGCTTCGCCCCGCCTGCCGGGACTTTGCCTCTTGAGCAACGGAGCAGAGAGATGACCATTCGTCCACGCACAACGGCACTGCTCGCGGCGGTGGTCGTGGTGGTGCTCGCAGTTGTGGGTGTCATCGCGTACAACGCCACCCGGAGTTCCACCGACTCGTCCGACAACGTGACCTGGTGGGTTCCCGACTGGGACTGGGACGTCGCCACGACCCTGGTACAGAAGTTCGAGAGCGAGAACCCCTCGCTGCACGTCGAGATGGTGAAGACGACCGGTGCCACGGTCGCGAACAAGGTGTCCGTCGCGCTCGACGCCGGCAACGCACCGGATCTGATCACCGAGTCCATCGCCCGCACCAAGACCTACATCGACAAGGGGCAACTGGCCGATCTGACCAGCCTCTACGACGACAAGATGCCGGCGTCGGACTTCGCCCCCGGGCTGACCGAGACGCTCTCCGTCGACGGCAAGACGTACGCGGTGCCGTACCGGTGGGCGACGAACGCGCTCATCTACAACAAGGACCTGTTCGACAAGGCCGGCATCTCCGGTCCGCCCACCACCTGGGCGGAGTTCATCGAGGACGCCAAGAAGCTCACCACCTCGACCGTCGCCGGGACGGCGTGGCCGATGCAGGGCGACCCCAGCGACCTGACGCTGCGGTTCCTCGACTTCGCCCTGCAGAACGGCACGACGATCGAGAACGGTACGCCGAAGTTCACCCAGGACTCCGTCGAGCAGGCGTTGCAGCTCATGGGCAAGTCCGTCGTCGACGGGTACGCCACGAAGAGCTCGTTCGAGCTGGACAACACGGGCATCCGCGACCTGTTCCTCCAGGGTCGGGTCGGCATGTACCTGGGCGGTGTCTTCGACGCCGACACGGCGGCGACCCAGAAGTTCCCGGTCGCGACCGCCATCGCCCCCGGGCCGAGCGGACCCGGTGTCCAGGAGGGCGTCGGCTGGACCTACATCGTGCCGAGCAAGGCCAAGAACCTCGAGGGCGCGAAGACGCTCGCGTCCTTCCTCGGACGCCCGGAGAACATGGCGAGCCTCACCCTGACCTTCCCGGCGCGGGTGAGCGCGACCCAGGACGCCAAGTTCCAGACCGACGTCCGCAAGCCCTTCGGGGAGCAGCTCGCGAAGTACTCGATCCCCGCGCCGAACGACCCCCGGTGGACCGCGATGATCCCGTTCGTCCACGACACGATCCAGGAGATCGCGCTCGGATCGAAGAGCCCGCAGGAGGGGGCTGCCGCGATCATGGCCCAGGCCGAGAAGAACCTCGGCGGCGCCAAGTGAGCACGACCGACACGGTGCGTCGGACCAGCCGGCCGGGTTCACGCCCGGCCGGCCGGCCCGGCACGGGGGCGGCCCGCCGCGGCATCGCCCTCATGCTCCCGGCCGCCATCCTGATGGCAGTCCTGACGGTCGTCCCGGTCATCGCGGTCCTCCAGCGCGCCTTCTCCGACACCGAGGCGTTCAGCCGGCTGTTCGACGCGCCGAACTTCGGGCGCATCATGCTCAACACGCTCGTCTGGACGCTGGTGTCCGTCGTGGGCGCGGTCCTGATCGGGTACGCGGCCGCGCTGCTGCTGCGTTCGCCGTACCTGCGTCTCACCGGGGCGTGGCGCGGACTGTTCATGATTCCGTGGATCATTCCCGGTGTGGTCGGCGCGACCGTCTGGCGCTGGAGCCTGTCCAGCGACTACGGCCTGGTCAACCACTGGCTCATCCAGGCCAACGTGATCCAGCACCCGATCGCCTGGCTGTCCAATCCCGACGTGGTGCTCTACGCCGTGGCGATGATCCAGATCTGGACCACGGCACCGTTTGTCATGCTCATGGTCTCGGCCGCGCTGACCGGTATCCCGGCCGAACGGTACGAGGCGGCGCGGCTGGACGGGGCGTCCGGCTGGCAGATCTTCGCCTACATCGTCCTGCCGGCGATCCGTTCGACCACCTGGATCGCCGTCCTGACGCTGGTCACCTGGGCGCTCAACTCGTTCACGATCATCTGGGTCATGACGAGCGGCGGCCCGGCCGGTGCCTCGACCATCCTGCCGATCCAGCTGTACCAGGCGTTCCAGCGCGGCGACCAGTCGCTGGTCTCCGCGATCGCGGTGCTGCAGCTGGCGATCTGCGCCGTGTTCGTGGCGATCTACGCGCGAGCGATGCGGTCCGACCTGGAGGAGTTGTCATGACCCGGTCCTTCGCCCGGCGTCCGGTGCTCGCGGTGCTCACCTGGATCGCGCTCGCCGCCGTGCTGGTCTGGACGCTCTGGCCGATCGTCCTGATGATCTTCACGTCCTTCAAGCCCGGCAACGAGATCTTCGCGATCCCGCCGACGCTGACACCCAAACACTGGACGTTCGACAACTACACCAACGTCTTCACCCAGTCGTCGATGCCGCACGCCCTGGTGAACTCGATCATCGTGGGCCTGCTGGTCGCGGCGGCCACGCTGGTCTTCTGTTTCAGCGCCGGGTACGCGCTCGCGCGCTTCAAGTTCAAGGGCGCCCGCTCGGTCGCGCTGTTCATCCTCGTCGGGCAACTCGTACCGCTGAGTGTCCTGCTGCTCCCGCTGTACAAGATGGTCAACAAGCTGCAGTTGCTGGACACCACGATCGGGCTCGCGTTCGTCCACCTCACGATCACGGTGCCCCTGGTGACCTGGATGATCCGCAACCAGATCGCGGCGATCCCGATCTCCCTGGAGGAGGCCGCCGAGATCGACGGCGGCTCACGGTTCGACGCGGTGAGCTACGTGACGCTCCCGATCGCCGCCCCCGGGCTCGCCGCCGCCGGCATGTTCGCCTTCCTCCAGTCGTGGCACGAGTTCCTGTTCGCCTCGGTGTTCGCCACGTCGGAGTCCGCGCGGACCGCGCCGGTCGCCCTGACCGAGTTCGCGACCGAGTACCACGTCGACTGGGGGTCGACGATGGCGGCGTCGGTGGTGCTGACCGTACCCGTGGTCATCGTCTTCATCGCGTTGCAGCGGTACCTCATCGGCGGACTGACCAGCGGCGCGGTCAAGGGCTGAGCCCCCACCGCGCCTCGGAAGAGAGCACTGACTATGAAGATCCTTGACGTCCGCTGTGCCGTCATCGGGGCCAGTCCGATCGTCCGGGTGGTCACCGACGAGGGCATCGACGGTTTCGGCGAGATCGAGTACTCCAAGCCGGCGATCCACACCCTCGTCGGGCTCTACTCGGATGTCCTCGTCGGGCAGGACCCCACCGACGTCGAGCGGTGCATGCTCCGGATCCGCCGGTTCGGCGGCTTCAAGCCCTGGGGCGCCCTGGTCTCGGCGATCGAGATGGCGCTGTGGGACGTGGCCGGGAAGGCGGCCGGGCTCCCGGTCCACAAACTGCTCGGCGGCAAGGTCCGGGACCGGGTACGGGTCTACAACGGTGGCGTACGGCCGGTCCTGCGAGGTCACCAGCCGGAGGACTACGCGGAGTCGATGGCCGAGATGGCCGCCGCCCCGGAAGGCTTCACCCTGTTCAAGGAGGGTGTCGGGTTCCACGGCTTCATGGCGCCGAACGTGTCCGGGTTCTTCTACGGCGACCTGCGCGAGGGACCCAAGCACCCGAACCGCGGCATGCTGACCCGCAAGGGCATCGACCACGTCGTCGCCACGGTCCGGGCGATGACGGACGTACTCGGCGAGGGACGCGGCCTGGCCCTGGACATGGGGCCGGGCTTCACCGTCCCGGACGCCATCACGGTGCTGCGCGAGCTCGAACCGCTGCACATCGTCTGGGCGGAGGACCTGCTCAGCGGCGACGGCGTGCCCTGGGTCGACGCCGGCCAGTACCGCGAGGTGACCAGGGCGACGAGCGTCCGTACGCACACCGGTGAGCAGATCTACCTGCGCAACAACTACAAGGAACTGATCTCGACCCAGGCGGTACGGGTGATCGGCCCCGACCCCGGCGACGTCGGCGGTATCGCCGAGCTGAAGTGGGTCGCCGAGTACGCCGACCTGCACGGGATCCAGATCGCCCCGCACGGCGTCAGCAGCGGGCTGTTCGGGCTGGCGGCCCTGGTACAGGTGTGCGCGACGCTGCCGGACAACTTCATCGCGTTCGAGTACCCGGTGCCGACCGACGACTGGTGGTACTCGATCGTGAAGGGCCTGCCGGACCCGATAGTGGTCGACGGGTTCGTCACGGTCGGCTCCGCCCCCGGCCTGGGCATCGAGATCGACCGCGAGGCGGCACTGGCCCACATGGACCCCGCCGACCACCATTTCTTCGACTGGATCCCCCGGAGCTGAAACCATGCACAGTCCCGACCAGCACCTTCCGACCCGCCCGCTGGGCGCGACCGTTCTGGAGATCACCCCACTGACGATCGGTGGCGCGCCGCTCGGTTCGATGCCGGGCAACTTCGGCCGCGAGGTGCCGCCGGAGGCGGGGATCGACACGGCGTTGGCGGCGCTGATGGGGCCGGTACGCGCGCTCGACACGTCGGCCGCGTACAGCGCGGGGGAGTCGGAGCGCCGGATCGGCGCCGCGATCCGACGCGTCGGCGGGCTGCCCGACGGGTATCTCCTCTCCACGAAGATCGCCCGCGACCTCGCCTCCGGCACCTTCGACGCGGCACAGGCCCGGCGGTCGATCGCGGGGAGCCTGCAACGCCTCGGGCTCGACCGGGTCCCGCTGCTGTACCTGCACGACCCGGAGAAGAACGACTTCGACCAGCTCATGGAACCCGGCGGTCCCGTCGACGTGCTGCGGGAACTGCGCGATCGCGGTGTCGCCGGGTCGATCGGTGTCGCCGGCGGTGACCTCGCCACCATCGAGCGGTACGTCCGCACGGGCTACTTCGACGTCGTGCTCACGCACAACCGGTGGACGTTGGTGAACCGGTCCGCCGAGCCGCTCGTCGAACTCGCCGCCTCGATGGGGATGGGTGTGGTCAACGCCGCCGTGCTCGGCGGGGGGATCCTCGGCTCGGGTGCCGGCGGTTCGGGCCGGTACGCGTACCGGGAGGCACCGGCCGAATTGCTCGCCGCGATCGGCGAGATGGAAACGGCCTGCCGGGATCACGGTGTGCCGCTGGCCGCGGCGGCGATCCAGTTCTCCACCCGCGATCCGAGGATCGCCAGCACCATCATCGGCGCGTCGCGCCCCGAGCGGATCGACCAGGCGGTCGCGCTCGCGTCTGTCGCCGTACCGGATGGGCTCTGGGCCGACCTGGACCTCGTCGCGGCCCGCGTCGATCCGACCACCCTGCCCGCCTGACCGGCACCCGGACGTCCGGCATCATCACCGACCACGAGGAAACCGCCATGTCCCGCACCCCCGCGCAGCCGCTGCGTGTCCTGCTCTTCGGTTACGGCCTGGCCGGCCGGGTGTTCCACGGCCCGCTGCTCACCGCCGCCGGCGAGTACACCGTCGACGTCATCGTGACGTCCGATCCCGGCCGGGCCGACGCGGCGCGCGCCGACCATCCCGGTGCCCGGGTGGTGGCCGACGCCGACGAGGCGTTCGCGCTCGCCGGCGACTGCGACCTCGCCGTCGTCTGCACGCCCAACAACACCCACGTCGAGCTGGCCCGCCGCGCGCTCGACGCGGGCCTGCACGTGGTGGTCGACAAGCCGCTCGCGCTGACCGCCACCGAGGCGGAGGAACTCGTCGCGGCGGCCGACGCCGCCGGCCGCACCCTCACGGTGTTCCAGAACCGGCGCTGGGACGGCGACTTCCTCACCGTGCGCGAGGTCCTCGCCGCCGGTGAACTGGGCGACGTGTTCGCCTTCGAATCCGCCTTCGAGTGGTGGAAGCCCGAGGTGACCGAAGGCCGCAAGGATCGCACCGTGCTCGCCGACGGTGGAGGCATCCTCTACGACCTCGCGCCGCACCTCGTCGACCAGGCACTCCTGCTCTTCGGCCCGGTCCGGGCCGTGCACGCCGAGGTCGACGCCCGGCGGCCGGGCGCGGTGAACGACGACGACGTGCTCGTGTCGCTGGAGCACGAGAGCGGGGTCCGCAGCCGGCTGTGGATGAGCAGCGTGGCGGCCCGGGTCCGCCCCCGCTTCGTCCTGCGCGGGACCCGTGGCACCTACACGACCTTCGGTCTCGACCCGCAGGAGTCCCAGCTCGAGGAGGGTCTGCGACCCGGTGACGCCGACTTCGGGGTGGCGCCCCGCGAGCGGTGGGGTCGGATCGGGGCCGGCGCCGACCTGCGGGAGGTGCCGACCCGGCGCGGCTCCTACGAGTCGTACTACCCGGCGCTCGCCACCGCGCTGCGCACGGGTGCGCGGCCGCCGGTCGATCCGCGCGACAGCATCGCGGTGCTCCGGGTCATCGAGGCGGCACTGCGCTGACCGGCCGCGCCGGGACGGGTTCCACGCGCACTGACGGTACCAACGCCCCGAAGCCTGACTAATACGAACAGTCCCTGTTTCCGCCTGAAATCGTACGTACCCTGAGGTCGGGTACGGCGGACAAGGAGGCGGGCATGGTGTGGAGGCGTGGTGCCCGGCCGGCGGCCGGCCGGTACGGGCGCCGCCGGACCGGGCTGACCGGCCCGTCCAGCCTCCGTCTGATCATGATCCTCGGGCTGGTGGTCGGCTCGATGCTGGGCGGCGGGTACGTCCTCGCCCGGGTGCTCGGTACGCCCGGACCACCACGGGACCTGCTCGGCGCCTCCCCCGGGCCGACTCGCGACCTGCCCCGCACGACGCCCGGACGGACAGGCGACCCGTCCGGTATCCCGACCGCGCCGAGCCCGTCCGGTGCCGTCCCCGCCTCGCCGGTGCCCGACGGCCCTTCCGCCACACCCCGGACGTCGGTCATCCCCGGCCCGAACGCCTCGGCCGACCCCGGTCCGGACCCGCCGTTCGCCGATGACCGCCCACGACTGCCGATGGGAACCGACGGTCCGTACGGCAGCCGGCTCACCACCGGCTCGGGCTACGTGGCGCTCACCTTCGACGACGGGCCGAACCCGCAGTACACCCCACAGGTCCTCGCCGAGTTGGCGCGTCACCGGGTCAGGGCGACCTTCTGCCTGGTCGGTGAGTTGGTCGCGGCGTACCCGGAACTGGTCCGGTCGATCGCCGCCGCGGGCCACAGCCTGTGCAACCACTCCTGGTCCCACGACCCCGCACTGGGCAGACGGACGAAGGCGGCGATCCGGGCCGACCTGACCCGGACCAACGACGCGATCCGGGCCGCGGTGCCGGACGCGCGGATCGCCTACTACCGTCAGCCGTACGGATACTGGACGACCGCCGCGGTGTCGACCGCCTGGGAACTCGGCATGACCTCGGTGCACTGGGACGTGGATTCGAGGGACTACAACCGGCCGGGTGCCGGCAGTATCGCGTCGAACGTCACCGCCGGCGTCACCGCCGGTTCGATCGTGTTGATGCACGACGCGGGCGGTAACCGGCAACAGACGGTCGGCGGGCTGCGGACCATCCTGCCCAATCTGACGCGGCGTTTCGCGTTGGAGTCCCTGCCGACCGGGCCGCCCCGGGTCGACCCGGACCGCCCCGGCTGACCGGGATCGCGGGCGGCTCCTAGGTGGGTAGCGGCCGGTCGTCGACGACCTGCTTCATCACGAGCGTGGAGTTCAGCCGCTGGATGCCGGGGAGCACGGCGAGTGTGTCGTCCTCCAACTGCTGGTACGCGGCCAGGTCGGCGGTGACGATCCGGAGCAGGTAGTCGGGGTCGCCGAAGAGCCGCTGGGCCTGTACGACGTTGGGGATCCGGGCGACGGCCGCCTCGAAGCCCAGCAGGGTGTCACGGTCCTCCTGGCGCATGGTGACGAAGACGAGTGCCTGGAACGTGAGACCGACGGCGGTGGCGTCCACGATCGCCCGGTAGCCCCGGATCGCCCCGCTGCGCTCAAGCTCCCGCAACCGCCGGTGGCATGGCGAGATGCTCAACCCGATCCGGGTCGCCAGTTCCGTGATGGTCAGACGGCCATCCTCCTGGAGCAGCGCAAGGATTTTGCGGTCAAGGGCATCCATCGAGCAGATCCTTCCACAAACAGTCTCCGGAGGGGTCGAAGTTGGAAGCACCTTTGGGCAGTTCGTCGATATGGTTCTGGTAACCGCGAGTAGTCAACGGAGGGAGCGCCCATGGCCCCCGGTGCCGTGCTCGCCTTCTGGCTGGTCGCCCTCCTGCTGATCGTCGTACCGGGCGCGGACTGGGCCTTCACCATCGGTGCGGGCCTGCGTGGGCATTCGGTCCTGCTCGCGGTCGGTGGTCTGGTCGCCGGTTACGCCGTGGTCACCGTGGTTGTCGCCGCGGGAGTCGGCGCGTTGGTCGCCGGGTCACCGGCCGTCCTCACCGGACTGACCGTCGTCGGAGGCCTCTACCTGGTGTGGCACGGGGTGACGACGTTCGCCGGGCCCGCCGTCCCGAATGCCGCGCCCGGAGCCGTCCCGAATGTCGCGCTTGGAGCCGTGCCGGCGACGCCGGGCGGCACCGACTGGGGCACCTTCGCGCGGGGCGTCGGTGTGAGCGGGCTCAACCCGAAGGGACTGCTGATCTTCCTCGCCCTGCTGCCGCAGTTCACCGACCCGCACGGGCGCCTGCCGGTGGCCGGTCAGATCGGGGTGCTCGGGTTGGCCTTCATGGTGACCTGCGCCGTCTTCTACCTCGTCCTCGGCTCCCTCGCCCGGACGGTCCTGCACGCGCGCCCACTGGCCGCCCGTGCGGTCAGCCGTTTCTCGGGTGCCGCGATGGTCGTCGTCGGCGTCACCCTGTTCCTCGAGCACTTCCTCGACTAGCTGTACCGCGCTGTGAGGTTCGGGACGCGGCTGGTGCCGGGGATCAGCCGGTTTTCTGCCAGCCGAGTGCCGGGCCGAGCCGGGTGGCCATGTCGGTGAGGATCTGCACGTAGTCGTCGTGGTCGAAGGTGAACGGCAGGGCGAACGCGACCTCGTCGATCTCCCGGAACGCGGGGTGCCGGTAGAGCCGGTCGGCGATCTCGGCGGAGGTGCCGACGAGATCGGGTGCGAACATCATCCGCGCCGGCCCCTGCGGCGTGGCCGTACGCGGCATCCGCTTCTCCGCGTACGCCCGGTACTTGGTGCGTTGCTCCGGTGAGGCGCTGTCGGTGGGGATGACCACCAGTCCCTGGGAGACGCGGGCGCGCTCGCCGTCGGGGTGGTGGGCGCGGAACGTACGGATGTGGGAGAGCTGGATCTCGGCGAAGTCCTCGGACTCCTCCGCCTTCACCACGCTGCTGGTCAGGAAGTTCATC
Source organism: Micromonospora sp. NBC_01796 (assembly GCF_035917455.1). Classification (NCBI taxonomy): domain Bacteria; kingdom Bacillati; phylum Actinomycetota; class Actinomycetes; order Micromonosporales; family Micromonosporaceae; genus Micromonospora; species Micromonospora sp. NBC_01796. The sequence goes on from NZ_CP109078.1 coordinate 6,307,472, forward strand.
CCCTGCTCGCCGGCCCACTGGGCGGACCGCAGGCTCGCCCCGCCGTACCAGATCCGGTCGCCGAGTCCCGGGGCGTGGGGTTGGACCCGGTCGGAGAACACCTCGAAGCCCTCGACACCGTGGAAGTCGGTGGCCGGCTCGCCGCGTACGTGGCTCAGCAGTCGCCGTACGCGTTCGTAGCTGAAGTCCTCGGCGTCGGCGGTGTCCGGGTACAGCGCCGGCTTGACCTGGTCGTAGTGCATCGGGGGACCGACGCTGACGCCGGGATTGAGGCGACCCCCGGAGAGGATGTCGACCGTTGCCAGGTCTTCGGCCAGCCGGAGGGGGTTCTCCCAGCCCAGGGGTATGACGGCGGTGCCCAGTTCGATCCGGCTGGTGCGCTGCGACGCGGCGGCGAGCACGGCGACGGGGGAGGAGATGCCGTACTGGAGGTGGCGGTGGCGCAGCCACGCGCTGTCGAAGCCCAGTTCCTCACCCAGCTGGATGATCTCGAGGGTCGACTCGTGGCCCCGGCGGGGATCGGCCTCCTCGAACAGCCCGATGGTCAGGAAGCCCAGCTTTCGCAGGGGCTGCGAGGGCAGCGGCACAGGGTCCTCCATCGTCCGCGGCAGGTCCTGCCGAACGGCAGCACCGCCTGAGATTCTTGCAGGAGGCCGGCGTACGGATCTCCGTGATCCGGATCATGCGGCAGGCGAGGTTACGGCGATGTGTCCACCGCGTATCGAAGTCGTTCGTTGGATCCGGCTGTGACCCAACTCATAGCTCGTTCCGGATGCCGTTCCGTCGGCCCGTTTCGCCGCACGACGGAATCTCCCTCCTCACAGGAGGTGATGACCCGTCGAACCGCGCGAAAAACGCACGACTACAAACGGTTGCGGTGGGTCTTTGCGTCGCGGCCGGATGCTGCGCCGGGCTTGCGTCCTTGACCTGGCGCGTCGTGCACGGTTGCCGGGTAGGGCGGCGGATCTTGGGGACAGAAAGTAGCGAATCAGAAGATTGGTGATGAGAGGCAACATCTCGCTGTGACCGGCCCGCGCGGACGCGTGGTTGCCCACGGTCACCGCCGGGGTCCCGTGGTCGAGGTCGCGCCCCGTCCGCGTCGGCCGTCGATCAACGAAGGAGTCGCTCCGATCGATGGACCGGGCGGGGAGAGAGATCTACAGTGGCCCGGGTCAACTCGATCAACTGCCTCCCTGCGGCCCCGGCCGGTCACGAGCCGGTCCCCCCACAGCCGCCGCACCGCGGACGAGGCCGAACGGGAGCGACGTCTTGGAGGTATCCGGTGACTGAGACGGCGTCCGGGGTACGAGCCCGAAGTCTCTCCCTGCGCAAGCTGCCGAGCCTGGTCCGGCATCCGCTGGACGCGCTGGTCGAGGCCGGTAACACGGCGAACGGGGAGATCGTCCGGCTGGGCGTCGGCTCGACCGGCCCCTACCTGGTGACGTCCCCGGACCACCTGGAGACGGTGCTGCACAACCCCGAAAGGTACGTCCGGGAGGGGCTGCTCTGGAACGGGGTGCGGCGGGCCGTCGGCGAGGCGATCCTGGTCACCGAGGGCCCGATCTGGAAGTCGAGCCGGGACGTGCTGCGTCCACTGTTCACACCGGCGCGGGTGAACACGATGACCGACCGGATGGCCGAGGCGATCGGTGACGCGGTCGACGGCCTGGACGAGCCGGCCCGGCGGGGCCTGGTCGTCGACGGGCCGACCGAGCTGGCCCGGATCGTGTGCCAGGCGACGATGCGGGTCCTCTTCGGCGACCGGATCAGCGTTCCCGACGCGGTACGGATGGTCGACGCGTTCGGCGTGATCGCGACGGAGATGATCCCCCGGATCGTCGTACCGTGGGCGCCGAACTGGTTGCCACTGCCCGGTGACCGGGCCTTCGCCGCCGCCGTCGCGACGCTCGACGAGATCGTGCTGCCGATCATCAGGAGCGTCCGGCAGGCTCCCGACGGCGGCGACGACATCATCTCCGCGCTCTGCGCGCCCCGGGACATCGAGGGCGACGAGGTCACCGAGAAGCAGATCCGCGACGACGTGGTGGCGATGGTGTCGACCTCCACCGAGACCACGATCGCGGTGCTGTCCTGGCTCTGGCCGGTGCTGGCCGCGCACCCGGAGGTCGCCGACCGGCTCTATGCCGAGATCGACCGGGTGGTCGACGGTACGCAGGTACGTCGCGCCCGCGTGCCGGAGCTGCGGTACACCCGGATGGTGCTGGACGAGTTGCTGAGGCTCTGGCCGGCGGGCTGGTTCATCCCCCGGATGGCGGTGGGCGACGAGGTGCTCGGCGGTACCCGGATCGAGGCCGGGTCGACCATCCTCGTCAGCCCGTACGTGACGCACCGGATGCGCGCGTTCTGGTCGCGCCCGGACGACTTCGACCCGGAGCGATTCGACCCGGACGGGCCGAAGCCCGACCCGTACTACAGCTACTTCCCGTTCGGCGGCGGCCAGCACCGGTGCCTGGGCCAGTACCTGTTCGCGGTCGAGGCCCCGCTGATCATCGCCACCCTGCTGGGTCGTTTCCGGCCCGAGCTGGTCGGCCCGGCGGACTTCACCCCTCGGATGGGCGCCTCGCTCCGGCCCGCCACCGAGGCGAAGCTGGTGTTCCGGCCGGTTCGGGCAGTGGCGGCGTGACCGCCGTAGCGACGCGGGCGGACGCCACCCGGGACCTCTCGTCCGGCGCGGAACTCGCCGCGATCGGCGTCCTCACGATGGCGGGGCAGCGCGACCTGACGGAGCGGGTCCGGGCCTATCCGGACCTGTTCGCCGGGAAGCCGTTCGACGCCGCCCTGATCGGTGGGGTCGCGTACGCGACCGCCTGCAACATGACCTGGGCCACCTCCGCCGAGCTGAGGGTGGCGAACCGGGCGGCGCTGTGGGTCTTCGCCCTCGACTGGCAGGTCGACACCCTCGCGGTCGCCGCCGAGCAGGTCGACGAGATCGCCGCGAACTGCCTCGCGGTGGCCGACGGTGCCGTACCCGGTCCGGGTTCGCCACTGGCCGGCTTCCTCGCCGACATCCGCGACGAGCTGGTCACCGCACCGGCCTTCGCGGCGTACGCGCCGCTGTGGCGGGCCGACCTGCGCCGGACCCTGGCCGCGATGAGCCGGGAGTGGGGCTGGAAGTCCGCCCGCGCGGCCGGCGAGGAGTCGGGCCTGCCCGACGTCGACACCTACCTGGACGCGGCCGACAACACCGGCCTGTCCTGGGTGAACCTGTCGCACTGGCTGCGTACGGGCGAGCCGGACTGTCTCGACGTGCTCGACGAGCTGCGGTCGGCCGGCGAGCGGGTGCAGCGGGTGCTGCGGCTGGTGAACGACCTCGCCACCTACGACCGGGACGTGTCCTGGGGCGGGGGCGACCTGAACGTACTGATGCTCGGGGTCGACCGGGCCTGGGTGGCCGGGAGGGTCGCCGAGCTGGTCGACGGATGCCTGGAACTGATCGCCCCGCTGCGGACGAGCTGCCCGCGCGAGGCGTCGTACCTGGCCCGGCAACTGGGGTTCGTCACCCGCTTCTACGGCGGCGGCGCCGACTTCTGGGGCCGGCTGTGACCACCTCCGTCCGCCCCGGCCCGGCTTCCGACTCGAGCGATGTCGCCGGGGACGTCGAGACTCTGCTCGCCGGTCTGGTCGAGGAGCCGTGGGGCCGGGTCGCGCCGTCGGTGTACGAGACCGCCCGACTGGTCACGCTCGCCCCCTGGTTGGCCGGACACGCCGAGCGGGTGCGTTTCGTGCTGGCGGCGCAGCGTCCGGACGGTGGCTGGGGTGCGCCGGGCGGCTACGCCCTCGTACCGACCCTGAGTGCGGTCGAAGCGCTGCTGGCCGTGCTGTGCCGGGATGCGGCGGCCGGTCGGCGGACGATCGGCGAGTCCGACCTGGCGGGTGCGGTGCACCGGGGGATCGCCGCGCTGGTCGGCTGGCTCGCGGACGGGACGCTGCGGCTGCCCGACACCCCGGCGGTCGACCTGATCGTGCCGGCACTGGTCGAGGGGATCAACCGACACCTCGACGACCCGCCGGCGAGCCTGTCCGGGTGGCCGACCGGGACCCGTCTCGGGCTGCCGTCGGGGATGAGCCACACGCGGCTGATCGGAGTCCGCCGGCTGATCGCCTCCGGGGCGGAGGTGCCGGCCAAGCTGGCGCACTCGTTCGAGGTGGTCGGCCCGGCCGCCGGGCTGCCGTCCGGCGTCGGTCCCCTGCGGTACGGCGCGGTCGGCGCGTCACCGGCGGCCACCGCGGCGTGGCTCGCGGTCGCCGGCCCGGCCGACGGTACGGATGCCGCCCGGCGGTACCTCGAAACGCTGGCACTGCGTCAGGGCGGACCGGTGCCCTGTCCCACCCCGATCACCGTCTTCGAGCGCGCCTGGGTCCTGAGTGGACTCGCCCGAGCCGGCGTTTCTTTCGCGGCTCGGCCCGAGCTGGTGGAGAGTCTGGTCTCCGCGCTCGGTCCGACGGGCACGGCCACCGGACCCGGCCTGCCCTCCGACGCCGACACCACCTCGGTCACCCTCTACGCCCTCGGACGGCTCGGACGGCCGACCGAGCCCGCCAGCCTGTGGGAGTACGACACCGGCAGCCACTTCTCCACCTGGCCCGGTGAGGACGGGGCGTCCATCACGACCAACGCCCACGTGCTCGACGCGTTCGGTCAGCACCTGGCGAACCGGCCGGACGCCCAACCGCGGTACCTGGCCGCCGCGTACCGGTTGTCGGGGTGGCTCGGGGAACAGCAGCACCACGACGGGGCGTGGTACGACCGGTGGCACGCCTCGCCCTACTACGCCACGGCGTGTGCCGTAATGGCGCTGCGCGAGCACGGGCGCGGGCCCGGTGTCGCCGGGGCGATCGGCCGGGCCGTCGACTGGATCGCCGCCGGTCAGCGACCGGACGGTTCGTGGGGACGATGGTCGGGGACCGCTGAGGAGACCGCGTACGCGCTGCACGTTCTGCTGGGGATCGGTACACCACTGCCCGGCGCGCTGCGGCGGTCCGTCCTTAGTGGATACTCGTATCTGCGGCACACGGCGGGGCGGGATCCGTACCCGGCGTTGTGGCACGGCAAGGACCTGTATACGCCGACGACGATTGTGCGATCGGTCACACTGGCGGCGCTCCACTGTGTCACGAGCAGGTCGGATCTGACGTCGTCGCCGGCACCGCGCTAGATTTCCGCAATCTCATTGTGTGGACTTGAGATGACTTGTCCGATACTGCTAGCGTGTCCGCGCACTCCCAAATGACCCGGTCAACGTATTCGGTACGCCGTATCGCCGACATATGAAGACGACCCCAAACCCGGCCTGGGACGGTGTAATGGCTCCCCGCATTCCTCGCGGCAGCAGCGCGAATCTGCGTACCAAAGTGGTCGCTCTCCTGGTTTCGCTCACGGCCCTGTGGGTGTTCGCCGCGTGGGTGACGCTGCGCGAGGGAACGAACCTGCTCTTCGCCCAGGCGCTCAACGTCTACGTTTACGAGCCGAGCGAGCCACTGCTGCAGGGACTCCAGGACGAGCGACGCCTGTCGCTGGCGTACCTGGGCGCGCCCAAGGCCGCCGGCACGGAGCTGGACGCCGCGCGGACGAACACCCGGAACCTCGCGGCCGAGTTCCGGCAGTCCGCGCAGGGCCGCCAGGCCGACGTCGCCGGCTCCTCGGAACTCAAGCGTCGGGTCGGCGCGACCGTCGTCCAGCTCGACGAACTGGACACCATCCGGACCCAGGTCGACGCCCGCACCATCGACCGGGGCGCGGCGGCCGCCGCCTACACCGATGTGGTCGACGGGATCTTCCGCGTCTACGACGCGCTGGGCAGCCTGGACGACGAGACGATCGCGACCCAGGCCGCCGCCCTGATCGACCTGAACCGCCAGTACGAGCTGATCTCCCAAGAGGACGCCCTGGTCACCGGCATCCTGTCCGCCGGGAGGATCACCCCCGCGGAGTCCGCCGAGGTCGCGAAGCTGGTCGGGGCACAACGGTTCATGGGCATCAAGACCGTCAGCGACCTGGAGCGGCGCGACCGGGCCCGGTACGACGAGATGCTCGCCGGGGACGCGTTCGTCCGGCTGCACGGCTCCGAGGACCGGTTGATCCTCGGCACCCGGACCGGCACGGCACCACCGATCAAGCTCGCCGACTGGCAGGGCGTGGTCGAGCCGGCGTTGCAGCAGCTTCACGACGTCGTGGTCACCGGTGGTGACGGCATCGTCGAGCGCAGCACGCCGGGCGCCATCTGGGTGATCGTCCGCATCCTGCTCGCCGCCGTCCTCGGCGCGTTCGCCGTCATCGCCTCGGTCATCGTGTCGGTGACCACGGCCCGTGCCCTGGTGGCCCAGCTCGAACGACTGCGCGAGGCGGCCCGCACGCTGGCCAATGAGCGGCTGCCCGGCGTGGTCGAGCGGCTCGGCCGGGGGGAGGACGTGGACGTCTCCGCCGAGGCACCGCCGCTGGACTTCGGCAACGACGAGATCGGCCAGGTGGGGCAGGCGTTCAACGCGGTCCAGGAGACCGCGATCCGTACCGCGGTCGAGCAGGCCGAGCTGCGGCGCAGCGTACGGGACATCTTCCTCAGCCTCGCCCGGCGTACCCAGGCACTGGTCCACCGCCAGCTCATCCTGCTCGACGCGATGGAGCGCCGGGAGAACGACGCCGAGGAGTTGGAGGACCTGTTCCGGGTCGACCACCTGGCCACCCGGATGCGGCGTAACGCCGAGAACCTGATCGTGCTCTCCGGCTCGAAGCCGGGTCGCGCCTGGCGCCGCAACGTGCCGATGGTCGACGTGGTACGCGGCGCGGTGGCCGAGGTCGAGGACTACACCCGGGTCACCGTGCTCCCCATGGGTTCGGTGGCCCTGGCCGGGCGGGCGGTCGGTGACGTGATCCACCTGCTGGCCGAGCTGATCGAGAACGGGCTCTCCTTCTCGCCCCCGCACACCGGGGTCGAGGTCAAGGGACAGATGGTGGCGAACGGGTTCGTCGTCGAGATCGAGGACCGTGGGCTCGGCATGACCGAGGAGGATCTCGCCGCGGCCAACGACCAGATCGTCAGCCAGCAGGAGTTCAACCTCGCCAACGCCACCCGCCTGGGCCTGTACGTGGTCAGCCGGCTCACCGAGCGGCACGGCGTACGGGCACACCTCAAGGAGTCGCCCTACGGCGGTACGACCGCGGTGGTGCTCATCCCGCTCAGCCTGGTCACCGACACCGGCGCGGAGCAGGACCAGCCGGAATCGGAGCCGGCCCGCCCGGCGCCCACCGGGGTCGCGCCGAACGTGCGGGTCGGCGCGACGACCGTGGGCGGGGGAGCGGACCACCCGAGCGCCCCGGCACCGATGTCGTGGGGACCGGGCCCGGCGGTGGCGGACGAGACCGACCCGCCGCCCCCGCTGCCGGCGCGGTCCGCCCGCCCACCGCTGACCACCCAGCGGATGGAGGCCCTCATCCCGCACCAACGTTCCGGGTCGAGCCTGTCGCAGGCGTCGCCGGCCGTCGAGCGGCCCGGTGTCCCGGCGGTCGAGGACCAGCCGGCGGCGACCACACCGGAGAAGGCGGCCCAGACCCCGTCCGGGCTCCCGGTGCGGGTCCGGCAGGCCAACCTCGCCAAGCCGTTGCAGGACGAGGACCGGGGTACGCCGGTCGAGGCCGACGACGTCGAGGCGCCGCGCCCGCCGGAGCAGGTCCGCTCGATGATGAGCTCCTACCAGAGCGGCACCAGGCGTGGCCGCTCCGACGCGGCCCGGCTGACGCACGAGGAGGCGCAGGCGCAGCCCGCTGCGGCTGACGGGGCGGACGACGAACCCCGGGACCAGCCGCGTACGTGACCGAACCAGGAGATCGACTCGGCGACCCCTCGCCGACAGGAGACAGAGGACAACGAGTGGTGCACAAGACAGCGTCGAGCGCCGACCTGGCCTGGTTGCTGGATGATCTGGTCGGCCGGGTCAAGCAGGCTGAGCATGCCATCGTCCTGTCCGTGGATGGCCTGCTGGTCGCCCGCTCGAAGGGGCTGGGCCGCGACGACGGAGAGCACCTGGCGGCGGTCGCGGCCGGAATCCAGAGCCTCGCCCGGGGGGCCGGGAAGCGGTTCGGTGGCGGCCCGGTGCAACAGACCATCATCGAGATGCAGTCCCAGTTCATGTTCGTCACCGCGGCGGGCCGGGGCGCGTGCCTGGCCGTACTCGCCGACGAGGACGCCGACGTCGGGCTGATCGCGTACGAGATGGCGATGCTGGTGACCCGGGCCGGCAAGTTCCTCGCCTCACCCGCGCGGGAGCCCGGTGCGGGGTCGTCTCCGGGTGGAGAGAAGTAGTCCGCCATGACAGGCGCTGGGGGAGGATCCTTGGAGGACCAGTGGGTTGATGACCACGCGGGGCCGGTGGTCCGTCCGTACGCGATGACCCGTGGCCGGACCAGGCCCATCCGAGGCAGGTTCGACCTGATCTCGCTGGTGCTGGCCATCCGGGCCGACGCTCCGCTGGAGGTCGGCTTCGGACCCGAACACCTCGCCATCGTCGGCCTCTGCCAGCGGACCCAGTCGGTCGCCGAGGTCGCGGCGCACCTGAATTTGCCCCTGGGCACCATCCGCGTACTGCTCGGCGACCTGCTCGAGCGGCACTTCGTGGAGGTGCGGGAACCCCGGCCGGCGACCGCCCTACCGGACGACAGCGTATTCGAGGCAGTGATCAATGGACTACGAGCACTCTGACGCATCCGCCGGTGGCCGTGGGCTGCCGACCGCCTTCAAGATCCTGATCGCCGGCGGGTTCGGGGTGGGCAAGACCACCATGGTCGGCGCCGTCAGCGAAACCGGACCGCTCCGTACCGAAGAGGTCCTCTCCGAGCAGGGCATCGGGATCGACGACATCTCCGGTGTCGAGGCGAAGACCACCACCACCGTGGCGATGGACTTCGGCCGGATCACGATCAACGACGATCTGGTCCTCTATCTGTTCGGCACGCCGGGGCAGGACCGGTTCTGGTTCGTCTGGGACGAACTGGCCCTCGGTGCGCTGGGCGCGGTTGTCCTCGCCGACACCCGCAGGCTGGCCGACTGCTTCCCCTCGATCGACTACTTCGAGCGGCAGGGCACCCCGTTCATCGTCGCGGTGAACTGCTTCGAGGGTGCCCGCCGGTACGAACTCGAAGAGGTCCAGCTCGCGCTCGACCTCGACCCGGACGTACCGGTGATGCTCTGCGACGCCCGGCAGCGGCAGTCCGGCAAGGAGGTCCTGATCGCGCTGCTGCGCAAGGCCATGGAACGCCGGGACCGGGACCGCGCGGCGGCGGGCCGCTGACCGTCAGCCGGACACGGGGGTGGGCACCGAGCCGCCCGCACCTCGACCGAGCCGTGCCGGCGGGCCGGGCCACGACTTCCCGTCGCGACCCGGCCCGCACGGTCCCGGGTGGGGCCGGTGCTCAGCGCTTCCACTGCGCCGAGCCGGCGTCCCACTTGGTGTACGTGTAGGGGTTGTCCATCACCTTGGTCTGTGGGATGTCCGGGTTCATGCCCTTGCTCCAGGCGTCCTCGCCCATCTCGCCGATCAGGTGGTCGATGGTCCGCTCGACGTCGCGCCGGGCGGCGGCCAGGTCGACCCCGACGAGCTGGTGCTCGTACTTGACCACCCGGCCGTTGACCAGGACCGTGTGCACGTCGCCGCGCTGGGCCTGGAACGCAGCGTGCCCGTACGGGTTGAGCACCGGGAACATCACCGGCGAGCGATCGTTCTTGATCAGTACGACGTCCGCCTTCTTGCCCGGCTCCAGGCTGCCCACCGAGCCGTCCAGTCCGAGCGCCCGGCTGCCGCCCCGGGTGGCCCAGTCCACCACCTGCTCGGCCCGCAGGTGGCAGTGGGTGATCGTCTCCTGGTGGGCGTGCGCCTCCAGGTGTTCGCGGGAGCGGTCCGCGCCGAGGGTGGAGCGCATGGCGGAGAAGAGGTCTCCGCTCCACCAGACACTGGTGTCCATCGACAGCGACACCGGGATGTCGTGGTGGCGGAGCTGCCAGGTGGGCGGGTAGCCCTGGCCGGCGCTCTGCTCGCTCTCGGTGGAGACCGAGACCGAGCCCCCGGTGGCGGCGATCCGGTTGTACGAGTCGTGGGTCAGCGTCGCCGCGTGCACGTAGATGGTGCCGGGGGTCATGAAGCCGTTCTCGTGCATCAGCCGGATGCCGTCGTCGTTGGTGGCACCCCAGACACCGGCGTGGGTGGTGACGGTGGCGCCGAGGTCCCGGGCCACCTCGAAGGCCGCCCTCTCCGGGAAGGTCGGGTCGCCGGTGACGTCGAAGGCCATCTGGAAGCCGAGCATGTCGCCGCGGCCGTGCAGCCTGCGGTTGACGAAGTCGCGGAACTCGGGGGTGGCCGACCACTCCCAGGGCCCCTGCTGGATGTTGCCGTACGCGAGGACAAAACGACCGGGGACCGCCTCCAGGGCGTCGACGGCCGCGTCGGCGTGCTGCGGGGTCTGCAGCCCGTGCGACCAGTCGACGGTGGTGGTGACCCCGGCGTCGAGGGCTTCGAGCGCGCCGAGGACGTTGCCGGCGTACACGTCCTCGGGGCGGAAGAGTCGGCCGGATTCCAGGTAGTACCAGACGAAGTACTGGCTCAGGGTCCAGTCGGCGCCGTACCCCCGCATCGCGGTCTGCCACATGTGCCGGTGGGTGTCGATCATGCCCGGCATCAGGATCCCGCCGGTGGCGTCGATCTCCAGGGCACCCTCCGGCGCGGTCAGGCCGACCCCGACCGCGGCGACGCGTTCGTCGATCACGAGGACGTCGGCCCCCGGTAGTACCTGGTGTGTGTCGTCCATGGTGAGGACGAGGCCGTTGCGGAACAGCACCGGACGGCCGGGCTGCGGCGGCCGTTGCACGGCGCCGGAGTCGCTGGTACCCATCGGTCAGCTCCAATCGTCGCGGGAATGTAAATCGATGCGGACGACCGTCCGTATGGTGGAGGGAGGTGAGGGGCGAATTATTGCTCCGCTTTTGTGGGAGTGTCAACGGATGATTACGGCACCGGGATAATTGCCGCGAACGGCATCGCCGTCGAGGTGCCGCTGGCCTGCTCTCGTTGGCCCTCGCGGTGGCCTCGGAGGGTGGCATGATCGGTTGACACCCGGTCGGTGCCGGCACAGACTGTCTTCCACGGACAATCGTCCGTGATACGGACGGAGGCACGAGCATGGCGGATCGGAGCGGTGCCGGCGGCTCGCCGGGACCCCTGGCCGGACTGCTGGTGGCGGACTTCTCCCGGATTCTCGCCGGGCCGTACGCCACGATGCTGCTGGCGGACCTCGGCGCGGAGGTCATCAAGGTCGAGGGCCCCGCCGGAGACGACACCCGGACCTGGATGCCACCGGTCCGCGACGACGTCTCCACCTACTACCTGGGCATCAACCGCAACAAGCGGTCCATCGCCCTCGACCTGCGCTCGGCGGAGGATCTCGCCGCCGCCCGGGAACTCGCCCGGCGCGCCGACGTGATGATCGAGAACTTCAAGCCCGGCGGCCTGCGCCGGTTCGGGCTCGACTACGACTCGGTGGCGGCCGGCAACCCCGGGGTCATCTACGCCTCGATCAGCGGGTTCGGCACCGGCGGTGGCGCCGCACTGCCCGGATACGACCTGATGGTCCAGGCGATCTCGGGGCTGATGAGCCTCACCGGTGATGCGGACGGTTCGCCGTACCGGGCCGGCATCTCGGTGTTCGACGTGATGGCCGGGCTGCACGCCTCGATCGGCATCCTGGCCGCGCTGCACCACCGCGACCGTGGCGGAGAAGGACAGCACGTCGAGGTCAACCTGCTGTCCTCGGCACTGTCCGGGCTGGTCAACCACAGCAGCGGGTACGTCGCCGGTGGTGTGGTGCCGTACCGGATGGGCAACGCCCACCCGAGCCTGTTCCCGTACGAGCCGCTGCCGACCTCCGACGGCGAGCTGATCGTCATCGCCGGCAACGACGGGCAGTTCCGCAAGCTCTGCGAAGTGCTCGGCCTGCCGGAACTCGTCGACGACCCACGGTTCGGCCGCAACCAGGACCGCACCGCCCATCGGGAGGAGCTGCGACCGCTGCTGGTCGAGAGGCTGCGTACCCGCACCCGCGACGAGTGGTTCGCCGACCTGATCGCGGCCGGCGTGCCCTGCGCGCCGATCAACACCATCGACCGTGGCGTCGCCTTCGCCACCGAACTCGGCCTGGACCCGGTGGTCACCGTGGGCGAGGGGGAGGCGGCGGTGCCCATGGTCCGCAACCCGATCACGTTCTCGGCCACCCGAGCACGCTACGAACTGCCCCCGCCGGGGCTCGACGAACATGGCGAGGAGATCCGCAAGTGGCTGACCCAGAGCTGAGCTTCCCCACCTCGATCGGCACCTCCGACGCCAGCACCATCCGGCTGCTCGGGCAGGACCTGGCCGCCGACCTGATGGGCAAGGTCGGCTTCGGCGAGCTGGCCTTCTGGCTGGTCGCCCAGCGCCGCCCGTCCCCGTCGCAGGTCCGACTGTTCGAGGCGGTGCTGGTGGCGCTCGCCGACCACGGCTTCACCCCGACCGCGATCGCCGCCCGGATGACGTACCTGAGCGCGCCCGAGGCACTGCAGGGTGCGCTCGCGGCCGGTCTGCTCGGCGGTGGCTCCCGCTTCCTCGGTGTCACCGAGGACAGCGGCCGGTTCCTCGCCGACGCACTCGCCGACCTCACCGAACCGCCCGCCGACGATGCCGGGTTCGACGCCGTCGCGCTGGCCGCGGTGACCCGGGCCCGCGCCGAGCGCCGGCTCGTCCCGGGCCTGGGCCACCCCGTGCACAAGGAACAGGACCCGCGTACGCCGGTGCTGATCCGGATCGCCGACGAGGAGGGGCTGCACGGCCCCCACCTGCGGTTGTTCGAGGCGATCGGCCGGGTCCACCCGCAGGTGCTGGGACGTACCCTGCCGCTCAACGGCGCCGGTGTCTGCGGCGCCGCGCTGGCCGACCTGGGGCTGCCGGTGGACCTGCTGCGCGGCTTCGCCCTGCTCGCTCGCGCCGCCGGACTGCTGGGGCACCTGGCCGAGGAACGCCGCAACGGCCTCGGCATGGAGATCTACCGGACCGTCGACCGCAACGCCCGTTACGTACCACCCACCCCCGCCTGAAAGGAGCCGCGATGGCCACCATCGCCGCGGTGATCGCCTCCACCCACCATCCGTTCTACTACCGGGCCAGTACGGCGCAGGGCGAGGACCGGCCGCCCTTCGCCGACGAGTGGGTCCGGAAGATCACGGCCTTCCGGGAGACGCTCACCCGGGCCCGGCCGGACGTGCTGGTCATGGTCGGCTCCGACCACTTCCACCAGCTCTGGCTGGACAACATGCCGCAGTTCCTGATCGGCAAGGCGCCGTTCTACGACGCCAACTGGTACAACGAGGAACGCGAGTTCGGCCTGCCCCGGATGCTGTTGCGCGGCCAGGAGGACCTCTCCGGCCACCTGCTGCGGGAAGGGCTGGACGCGGGCTTCGACCTGGCGTTCAGCAACGAGCTGCGGATCGACCACAGCATCACCTGCCCGATCATCACCCTGCGGCCCGAGGCCGACCTGCCGATCGTGCCGATCTACACGAACATCTTCGCCCCGCCGCTGCCCCAGCCGAAGCGTTTCGTCCAGCTCGGACAGACCATCCGCGAACTGGTCGAATCCTGGCCCAGCGACCTTCGGGTGGCGATCATCGGTACGGGCCACCTCTCGCTGGAACTCGGCGGACCGCGCCAGTTCGGTCCGCACGGCCCGGACCCGGAGTTCGATCGCCGGGCGGTGGAGTGGATCGCCAACGGTGACCTGGACGGCTGCCTCTCCGAGATCACCCTGGACAGCCTGCACGCCCCCGGCAACGCCACCCATGGCTTCATGGACTTCATGCTGATGATGGGGGTGGCCGGCGCGGGCGTGAAGGCGGACCACGTCGACACCCTCGACCTGTTCCACACCATGGAGGCGTACTTCACCTGGTACCCGAACGGGGTCCCGGCATGAGCGAGCGCAGCGAGCGAATCGGTCAGCTCAGGTCCAATGGCGGTACGGAGCGCAGCGGAGGACCGGCATGAGCAAGTATTTGATCGACAAGTTCCTGTACCTGGTGGACCGCGATCCCGAGCTGGTGGAACGCTACCGGGACGACCCGCGCGGCACGGTCGACTGGTGGGAGGCGGAGCGGGCCAACGAGCTGCTCAACAGCCACACGGGTGAGGCCAGCACCTGGCTGCGCTTCACCGACGCCGAGCGGGACGCGCTGGCCGCCCACGACTACGTCCGGCTCTTCGAGCTGGGCGCCCACCCGTTCCTGACGCTGACGCTGTTCATCGCCATGTTCGAGCGCGACCACACGGAGCCGCTGGCCTTCCAGAAGGAGTACGCCGTCCGGCTGGCCCACTTCTCGTTGCCGTACCCGGACATCGCCACCTGACAACCGGCGTACGTCAGCCGCCCGGCCGCCCCGACACCACCGTCACCGGCCGGGCGGCCCTGCGTCGTGCGGCGCGGCTCGTCACGCCTGGCCGGCGGCTTCCCCGGCGGCCGGCGACTCGACCTGGGGCCGGGACTGCCAGCGTGCCCAGTCGGCGCTGATCGCGCTCGCTGCCTTGATCAGGTACGGCAGGTGCTGCTCGATCAGGGTCTTGACGCTCGTCTCGACCGAGTTGACGGTCACGTTCATCGCCGCCCGCACCACACCGTGACCGTCCCGGATGGGCACCGCCACCGAGCGGATGCCCGGGGCCAGCTCGTCGTCGGCGAGCGCCCAGCCGCGGGCGCGTACCTCGCGCAGGGTGGTGTCGATCGCGGTCCGGGTGTGCCGGACCCGTGGCTGCACCCCGGACCGGCTCGGCAGCGCGAGTACGGTGTTGAGGTTGTCCGGGTCGAGCGCGGCGAGCAGCACCTTGCCCTGCGAGGTCACCTGCGCGGGGAACCGGGTGCCGATCTGCACCCGCAGTGCGATGATCTTGGGGACCGCCACCCGGGCCATGTAGACGATGTCGGACCCGTCGAGCTGCGCCATCGACGTCGACTCCCCGGTCGCCGTGACCAGGTCCTGCATGTGCGGACGGGCGATGTCCCACAGCGACAGCGCGCCGATGTACGCCATGCCCAGCTCCAGCACCCGGGGGGTGAGCTCGTAGCTGCCCGCCTCGGCCCGTACGTAGCCCAGTTCCTCGAGGGTGAGCAGGAAACGCCGTGCGGTGGGTCGGGCCAGCCCGGCGGCGGCGGCCACCTCGGTCAGGCTCAGCCGGGGATTGTCGGCGTGGAACGCGGTGATCACGTCCAGTCCTCGGGCCAGGGCCTCGATGAAGTCCGGTCCTTCTCCGCGCTGCGCCATCGTCGCCTCAATCCGTCGTACCGTGTCGGTTCTGCTGCTGCCCGGGGGTGACCCGCGGTGGTTGCCGCCGTCCGGGGACGCCGCGCGGATACCAGTCCATCACGGGGCGCAAGGCGGCTCCTGATCGCCCGGCGACTCGACCCGCGCCACGCGCGGGGGCCGGGCGTGGCCACCCGACCGGTCGAGTCGGAGGCCCTCTGACCGTTCAGCGAACACCAGTCCGCGCCCTGGCGCAATTGTTTCCGGCTTGAGTCTTGACATTACCCAGGTCCGGGCGGAGATTGTGATTCGCGTGACGTCCGTGTAGCGGACGATCGTCCGCATCACTGGTTTTCCGAACGGCTCAGCTTCCGGAGGAGAGTCATGGCACTGTCGCCAGCGGTTGTCCCCATCCGCAGTACCGCGGACGCCGGCACCCCCGAACAAATCGCCCGCCGCTGCGTCTCCCCGGCCACACGCCAGCCTGTCGAGCCGATCCCCGGCGGTGTGGCATGAGCCTCGGACTCCTGCTCCTGCGCCTGCTCCTGGCGGCGCTCCTGTTCGGGCACGCCACCCAGAAGCTGTTCGGCTGGTTCCGCGGCCAGGGCCCGACCGGCACCGGCGCGATCTTCCACGGCTGGGGAATCCGGCCGGGCAGGCAGATGGCGGTGCTGGCCGGCACCGCGGAACTGGCCGGCGCGGCGTTGATCGCACTCGGACTGCTGACCCCGCTCGGCGCCGCCATCGTGATCGGCACGATGACCGTCGCAGCCGCCGTCAACGTCGGCAACGGCCTTTGGGCCCACCTGGGCGGCTACGAGGTCGCCTTCGTCTACGCCGCACTGGCGGCCGTGCTGGCGTACACCGGTCCCGGTGCCTGGTCGCTCGACAACCCGCTCGGCCTGGACGACCTCGCCGGCTACGGCTGGGGCACCGCCGCCGTAGTGGTCGGCCTGCTCGGCAGCGTCCCACCGCTGCTGCGCCGCCGGCAGGTTCTCGCCTCGCAACGATGACCAACCCGGGGCGTCCAGGTCGGGTCCGCCCTGCACCCCACGCCCCTACCGTCCCGCCCGTCCCCTGACCGTCCACGCCGGACCCCGTACCGCCGGCCCGCGCCCGAGTCCGTGAGCGCCCACCACGGGCCGGGCCGATCCAACAGACATCGCACTCGGGCGCCGCTGTCGCGACGCCGGCCAGAACGAACATCGCACTCGGGCGCCGCTGTCGCGACGCCGGCCAACCGGACTCCGCGCGGCCCAGCCCCACCCGTTCCACCCCCCTCCGACCACCGATTCCTCCCGGTGGTCCCGCGCAACCGACCCACCACCCGCGCCGACCCGGCCCTGTCCCGGCGGCTGCCGGCGCGCATCCCCCAGAGGTGACCGCAAAATGAGCAATGAGGAACAACGAGGACTTTCCCGGCGCAGCATCCTGCGCAACGGGGCGGTGGCCGGTGCGGCCGCCGCGGTGGGCGCCGCCACCGGCGCCGGCCCGGCCAGCGCCAGCGAGCACTACCGCGAGGGCGCGCTCCGGGCCGACCTGGTCCTCTACAACGGCCGGATCCACACCATGGACCGGCGCGACCGGGTGGCCAGCGTACTGGCGATCCAGGACGGCAAGATCGTGTACGTCGGCACCGACGAGCGGGCGGCCACCCGCGGCTTCGAGGGCAAGCCGCGCACCATCAACCTGCACGGCCGCACCGCCGTCCCCGGCCTGATCGACTGCCACAACCACATCGTGCTGATGGGCAACCGACCCGGTCACCACACCCCGCTGGAGAACGCCTACTCCATCGCGGACGTGCAGAACACCCTGCGGGACCGGGCCCGGCACGTACCGGCGGGTGAGTTCATCACCACCATCGGCGGCTTCCACTTCAACCAGTTCACCGAGGTACGGATGCCCACCCTCGCCGAACTGGACAAGGCCCTGCCGCACCACCCGGTCTACCTCTCCATCGGGTTCACCGGCCCGTCGGTCACCAACAGCCTCGGCAGGAGATTCCTCGAGCAGGCCGCCATCCCGGTCACGGTCGGCCCCGACGGCTCGATCGCCGGCGGCACCGAGACCGGGAAGGCCACCCTCGCCCTGCGCCAGACCCTCACCTTCGAGTCCCGCAAGCGGGGTGTGCTCGACGCGATGGGGTACGCCGCCGGCCTCGGCGTCACCACCCACCTCGACCAGGGGGCGTTCCAGGCCACCAACACCCCGGCCGACGGCGCCGCCCACGAGGACAACTACGCCATGCACCTGCCGTTCCTGTCCGTCTACGACGAGGCGAAGGGCATCATCCGGCTGCGGATCAACTACCTGCACCAGGACACCGACACCAACGTCGCCACGCTCAACCAGCGGCTGCTCAACGCGTTCCAGTTCTTCGGCAACGACATGGTCCGTACCGGTGCCATCGGTGAGTTCATCGCGGCCAGCTACTCCGGCGGCCCGGTCTTCCTGGAGGCCGCCCGGCGGACCGCGAAGGCCGGCTGGCGGATCGAGGTGCACTCGCTCAGCGGCTCCGACTTCCAGACCCAGATCCAGGCGTTCGAGGCGGTGCACGCCGAGACCAGCATCGCCGACCTGCGCTGGGTGGTGGCCCACGTACCGAAGATCACCGAGGAGTACGTCAACCGGCTCAAGGCGATCGGCGGCGGGGTGAACCTGACCGGTTGGCAGTACCTCGCCGGCACCGGCGCGGCGGCCGGCCCACCGTTCCGCATGATCGTCGACAACGGGATCCCGGCCGGGATGAGCTCGGACGGCATGCAGATCGCCCCGATGAACCCGTGGATCCACGCCTACTACGCGGTGACCGGGAAGAACGCCCGGGGCGAGGTGATCAACGCCGGCCAGCAGATCACCCGCAAGGAACTGCTCAGCCTCTACACCCGCGACAACCAGTGGTTCCTCGGCGGGGCGGACGAGGACCTGCTCGGCAGCCTCGAGGTCGGCCGGCTCGGCGACGTCGTCGTCCTCAACGACGACTACTTCACCGTTCCGGTCGAGCGGCTCAAGAAGATCTCGTCGGTCCTGACCGTGGTCGGCGGCGCGGTCGTCCACGACACCGGGGCCGTGCGCTGACCCGTCCGCGCTCATCCATCCAACGAAAGGTCACTCTGATGCGCAGGCGTTCCATGGCCGTCATCGGCACCGTCCTGATGCTCGGCGTCGCGGCCGCCGGATGCGGCAACGGCTCCGGCTCCGGCGGCAAGGACAGCGACAAGCCCATCGTCGTCGGCTCGACGCTCTCCCTGACCGGCGCGTTCGCCGCCACCGGTCAGATCCACAAGATCGCCGGTGAGGAGTTCGTCGACCGGCTCAACGCCGCCGGCGGGCTGCTCGGCCGGAAGGTCGAGTGGAAGGTCGTCGACGACCAGTCGGACCAGGCCAAGGTCAGCCAGCTCTACGAGCGTCTGATCAGCCAGGACAAGGTCGACCTGATCCTCGGCCCGTACGCCACGCCGAACATCCTGTCGGCGATGGCCGTCGCCCAGCGGCACGGGTACGTCATGCCCCAGCACAGCGCCGTGCTGGCCCCCCAGCTCACCTACGACTGCCAGTTCCCGGCCTGGTCGATCAGCCCCACGCCGAACAGCTTCATCCCCAACCAGCTCTTCGACGCACTGGCCTCGCTGCCCACCCCACCGAAGACGGTCGCGGTGCTGACCAGCCAGAGCGGCTCGGCCGCCTTCGTCTCCGACGGCTTCGGCAACGACAAGTCCGGCGCGCTGAGCATCGCCAAGGAACGCGGCCTCGACGTGGTGGCCGACGTCCACTACCCGCCGACCACCACCGACTGGGCACCGATCGCCGCCCAGGTCCGCGACGCCAACCCCGACCTGATCATCAACAACGGGCTCGGCGTGGACGCGGCGAACCTCCTGCAGGCGATGGCGCAGCTCAACTACCGGCCGAAGCAGATGTTCGGGCTCTTCCCGGCGCCCGGACCGCTGCTCGAACTCGGCGACGAGGCCGAGGGAATGCTGTCGGTCTCGATGTTCGAGCCGAACAAGCCCACCCTGGACAAGCTCGGCCCGGAGGCCACCGAGATCACCACCGAGTTCACCAAGCGGGCGACCGAGGCCAAGCTGCCGTACACGGTCTTCGAGACCCAGGCCGCGGCGTCCTGGAACGCGTGGCAGATCCTCACCGACGCGGTCACCGACACCGGCGGCACCGACCAGCGCGAGATGTGCGACTCGCTGCACTCCAAGGGCGCCGACACCACGTTCAGCGGGCACCTGACCTTCGACCCGAAGGTGCAGAACTTCTGGCCCACCACCCAGAGCATCAAGCAGATCCAGAAGGGCGACTGGGTCACCGTCTGGCCGGCGGACAAGGCCGCCGCCCAGTTGCAGGGCCCCCGCTCCTGACCGCCACCGGGTGCCCGGCCCTCGCCGGGCACCCGGTCCCGACCCGACCCGAGGCGACCCCGCATGAACGTTATCCAGGCCACGCTCACCGGAGCGCTGATCGGTGGCCTCTATGCCCTCATGGCCACCGGCCTATCGGTGACCTGGGGCGTACTGCGCATCATCAACCTGGCCCACTTCGGCCTGATCCTGATCGGCGCCTACCTGACCTTCCAACTGGCCACCTCCTGGCACCTCGATCCGATCCTGACGCTGGTGATCACCGTCCCGGCGCTGTTCGTCGCCGGTGCCGCCATCCAGTGGCTGTTCGACCGGCTGCGGCTCACCGAGTTCAACTCACTGCTGGTGAGCTTCGGGCTGCTGATCATCACCATCCAGGTGACCAGCAACATCTGGAGCGCCGACTTCCGGCGGATGTCGGCCGGGACCAACCCGTACGCGACCCGGTCGATCGAGCTCGGGCGGCTGGTCCTCCCGATCACCACGCTGGTCGCCTTCGGGCTGGCCGCACTGGTGGTGATCGCCGCCCACGTGGTGCTGCGACGTACCTTCGCCGGCCGGGCGCTGCGGGCCATCGCCCAGGACCGGGCGGTCGCCGGTGCGTTCGGCGTCGACCACCGGCGGCTCAGTGTGCTGCTCGGCGGGGTCGTCGGCGCCACCGCCGCCCTGGCCGGAATGGTCTTCGCACTGTCCAACGCGCTCACCCCGGAGACCGCGTACGAGTGGTTCGGCACCGTCTTCGCGGTGGTCATCCTCGGCGGGATCGGGGAGGTGGTCGGCACCTTCGCGGCCGGGATCCTGGTCGGCGTGCTTTCCGGGGTCGTCTCCGCGGTGTGGTCACCCGCGACCGCCCCGTTCGTGCTCTTCTCGGCAATCATCCTCGCCCTGCTGCTGCGCCCGCAGGGACTGTTCGCGGCGGGAGGTGTCCGATGATCCGCAGAGGTGGAATCGGACTGTTGGTGGCGTTCCTGGTGCTGATGGCCGTGGGCGCGTTCAGCGACCAGCTCGGCCTGCCGTCGTTCTATCTGATCCTGCTCGGCTCGATCTGCTTCTGGATCGCCCAGGCGACGAGCTGGAACGTGCTCTCCGGCTACAGCGGCTACTTCAGTTTCGGCCAGGCCGCGTACGTCGGGGTCGGCGCCTACACCACCGCGGTGCTGGCCGGCCGGCACGGCGTCAACTTCTTCCTCACCGTCCCGCTCGCCGGCGTCCTGTGCGGACTGCTCGCGCTCGGCGTCGGCGCCGTCGCGTTCCGGCTCGGCTCGCTGCGCGGCGAGATCTTCGCCCTGCTGACCCTCGCCGTGCCGTTCATCCTCGCCGCGTTCGCCCGGATCAACCGGTCGATCGACGGCGGACAGGGGACCACCGTCCCGATCCCCGAGCTGCCCGCCGCGCTCGGCTCGTTCCAGCAGTTCCAGTACCTGCTGGCGCTGCTGGTCGCGGGCATCGCGGTCGCGGCCGCGTACGTCATCCAGCACAGCCGGACCGGCTCGGCGCTGGCGGCGATCCGCGACGCCGAGGACGTCGCCGAGGTGATGGGCGTGGCCACCTTCCGGTACAAGATGCTGGCGATGCTGGTCAGCGGTGTGCTCGGCGGAGTCGCCGGCAGCGTGTACGCGCTCCAGATCGGCTTCGTCACCGTGGAGAGCGTCTTCGGCCTGACCATCCCGCTGTTCGTCATCGTGATGGGGGTGCTCGGCGGCCGTACCCACTGGCTCGGTCCGGTCATCGGCGCGGTCCTGATCGTCACCCTCCAGGACCGGCTCTCCTCGTACGGGCTGGACGCCTGGAACTCGATCATCCTCGGGGGCATCCTCGCGCTGCTGGTCGCGGTCTCGCCGGAGGGCCTCTACGCGCGGCTGCGGGCCCGTCCGCTCGTCGCGCTCGGCGCCCTGGTCGTCGTCGGCGGGGGACTGGCGATCCTCAACGTCTGGGGCGAACTGCTGGACTGGCTGGTGGTCGCGATGCTGGTGGCGAGCCTGCTGGCCATCGTCCTGGGGTCGCGGTGGGCAACCGCGAGGCTTCGCTTCGCCCGTCCGGGCCGCCCGGCGGCACCCTCCGCACCCGCCGGTTCGGTCACGGAGCAGCCCACGACCGGCCCGCCGACACCGTCCGCGCCCGCCGGTGTTGCGGTCCTCGCGTCGACCGGGGTCGTCGACGGCGGACCGCCGACCGCGACCACGACCGTCGGTGACGCGCGGCCCGGCGCGGTGCTCATCGAGTGTCGCAACGTGGCCCGCTACTTCGGCGGCGTACACGCCCTGGAGGACGTCACGCTGGACATCCGGGCCGGCGAGCTGGTGGGACTGGTCGGGCCGAACGGATCGGGCAAGACGACCCTGGTCAACCTGCTCTCCGGCGCGTTCCGGCCGACCCGTGGCGAGATCCGCATCGACGGGCAGGACATCACCCGGCTGGCCCCGCACCGGATCGCCCACGTCGGGATGGCCCGTACCTACCAGATCCCCCGACCGTTCGACTCGATGACGGTCCGGGACAACGTGGCCACGGCGATCATGTTCGGCCGGGAGTCGCTGCCGCTGCACCGGGCCCGCCCGATCGCCGAACAACACCTGGCCACGGTCGCGCTCGACCACCTCGCGGACGCGTACCCGGCCAGCCTCAACCTGCACCAGCGCCAACTGCTGGAGATGGCCCGCGCGGTCGCCTCCAACCCGAAGGTGCTGCTGCTCGACGAGGCGCTCGCCGGACTCAACCCGGCCGAGGTCGACAACGCCGTACGCGTGGTGCGCCGGATCCACGAGAGCGGCATCACCATCGTCATCGTCGAACACCTGCTCCGGGTGCTCAACCAACTGGCGACCCGGCTGGTCGTACTCGACCGGGGCACCTGCCTGGCCGACGGCGAGCCGCAGACCGTACTCAACGATCCCGCCGTCATCCGCGCCTACCTGGGAAGGCAAGCCCATGTCTGAGCCGTTGCTGCAGGTCCGAGAGCTCGAGGTGCGCTACGGCGACGCGCAGGCGCTGTGGGACGTCAGCATCGAGGTCCACGAGGGAGAGACGGTTTGCGTCGTCGGACCCAACGGTGCCGGAAAGTCGACCCTGGTCAACGCCGTCGCCGGGATCCACCCGGCGCACCGGGGCAGGATCAGCGTCGGTAGTGTCGACATCACCCGGCTGCGCGGCCACCGGGTCTGCGGGCACGGCGTGGCGATCGTGCCCGAGGGACGGCGGATCTTCCCCCGGATGACGGTGCTGGACAACCTGGTCCTCGGCGCCTACCGCAGGGGCGCCCGGCGGGAGCACCGGGCCACCCTGGCCGGCGTCTACGAGATCTTCCCCCGACTGGCCGAACGCGCCGGGCAGCTCGCCGGCAGCCTCAGCGGTGGCGAACAGCAGATGGTCGCGATCGGTCGGGCCCTGATGGCCCAGCCACGGCTGCTCCTGCTCGACGAGCCGTCGCTCGGTCTGGCGCCGGTCCGGGTGGACGAGGTCTACGACGCGATCGAGCGGATCAACGCGCAGGGGGTCAGCGTCGTCGTGGTCGAGCAGGACGTGCAGCGGGCGCTGGCCATCGCGAGCCGGGCGTACCTGCTGGGGGAGGGGCGGGTGGTCCTGGCCGGTCCGGCCGACGAACTGCGCGACAGCGCCGAGGTGCGGCGCAGCGTACTCGGGTTGTGACTCGGGCCCGGGTGGTGGATTCGATGAGCCCGGTCGGTGTCGCGCCGGACGGGCACCGGGAGGTGGTCCGGCCGCTGCTGCTCGGCGGCCGGCGGGCACTCGTGGACGGTCACCCGATCTGCGGGGCCTGCGGGGCGGCGGTGGTGCCCAGTGGGCCGGACCGGTGGCGGCACCTGCCCGCCGGGCAGCCGTACCCCCGCCGGTCCCGGTGGCTGGCCCCGGTCACCCTGGCCGAGCTTCGCAAACTGCCGACGTACGAGGACTTCGCCGCCCGCTACCCCGATGCGGTACGCCCGGCAGGTGGCCCGGCCACCGCGACCACCCGGCAGGACTGGCTCACCGGCCGGCACCGGTTGGAGGCGTACGAGTCGGCGCTCGGTGAGCTGACCCGGCGCCGCCTCGGCCCGGCCGACAACCCGTACCTGGATCTGGTCGCCATCCTCGCCGGCGGGCCACCCGGGATCGGTCCGCTGCGGGTGGCGCCCGGTCTGGCCCGGGTGCTCGACCTGCCCGGTCGGCGGCGGGAACTGGCCGGCCGGCTCGCCTGGGCGATGCCCAGCGAGGCCGCACTGGCCCTCGTCGCCGACCACTCACCGGTGCTCGACGGTGGTGCCGGCACCGGCTACTGGGCCGCCCTGCTGCACCACCGTGGCGCCGACGTACGCGCGGTCGACGCCTCGCCCCCGGCGGGCGGCGGCAACCGGTACCACCCGGCGAACGCCCGCCGGTGGGCGCCGGTCGAACGACTCGACACCGTGGCGGCGGTCCGGGGCGACCCGCACCGGACCCTGCTGTTGTGCTGGCCGCCGCCGGACGACGACACCGGCGGGTATCTCGCGGTACGCGCCTACCGGGGCGACACGCTGCTGTACGTCGGCGGCGACCGGGACGGGCCGACCGGCACCACCCGCCTGCACCGCGAACTCGCGTTGAACTGGACCCCGACCGAGGATCTCGGCCTGCCGTCGTGGCCGGGTGTGCCGGACCGGCTCACGGTCTGGCGGCGAAACGCCGTCCGTCACCCGTACGGCGCCCCGGACCGTTGCCCCGACTGTGGCCGGTTCCAACCCGTCGGTACGGTCGGACGCTGCGACCGGTGTTTCGCCGCGACGCCGCCGGCCCTGGCCGTCCTGGTCAACGGCCAGCGGGTCGAGTACCCCCGGCACGTGGTCGACCGGATGCCGCCCGCCCTGCGTGCCGCGCTGCACGCCAGCCCCAACCGGGTCCACCCGAGCCGCGACCCCGAGCCGGGCGGTACGGGTGCCCCGTTGCGATCCGGGTCTACCGTCGACGACGCACGGTAGGGCTCCACGTCGATCGTTGGGAGACGCCCGTGGCCGACCCGCAGGAGTCCGAGCTGGCCGGTCTCGTCGACCACTTCGCGGCCGAGGGCAACTGGGCCATGGCGATCAGCATGGCCAGATGGTGCTCCGCGGGTACGAGGCGGGTCTCGCCACCGACCCGCCGGGCTACGCGCCGCTGGTGGAGCGGGCCAGGGCCCGGATCGACCGGTTGACCGCGCAGGTGGAGGCGGCCGGCGCCCCGACGACGATCCAGCCGAGCGCCTACGCCCGGGCCCTGGTTCCGCGACGGGCGGTTCCCCGACAACCTGGGGGCGGTACGCCGCCGCCCTCCCGCAGTGCCCGGACCGGCGGATGTGTGCTCGTGCGTGCGTACCGGGGTCGATCGGTCGGTCGGGCGGGACGCGACGGTGGCGGCAGCGCGGTGCGCTGTAATTGTCGGGGAGCGGGGGCAGGATGGGGGGATGACTGTGACAGGACGCCTGGAGCTCGTCGCACTCGACGCGCCGGACATCGAGAAACTCGCCTCGTTCTACGCGGAACTCACCGGTTGGGAGATCGTCCGGAAGGACTCCGACTGGATCACGGTGCGGACGGCGGACGGCCAGGAGATCGCCTTCCAACTCGCCCCGAACCACGTCGCTCCCCAGTGGCCCGGACAGGAGCACCCGCAGCAGTTCCACCTCGACCTGCTGGTCGACGGGCACGAGGCGGCGGCGCAGCGGGCCGTCGAGCTCGGTGCCACCAAGCTGGCCGAGGGCGCGACCTGGATCACGCTGGCCGACCCCGCCGGGCACCCGTTCGACCTCTCCCAACGTGACGGCGTCGGCCCGACGATGGGGCTGTTCGCCCCGACGATCGACGCGCCCGACAGCTCGGCGCTGGCTCGCTTCTACGCCGAACTGCTCGGCATGGAGGTCACGTACGAGGGCCCCGAGGGTGCGCTCATCGCCGGTGACGGCAAGAGCGTGATGTTCCAGCAGGTGAGCGACTACAACCCGCCTCGGTGGCCGGACCCGACCAAACCCCAGCAGGCGCACCTCGACATCCTCGTCGACGACCTCGACGCAGGGGAGGCGCGGGCGCTGGAACTGGGAGCGTCGCGGCTGGACGGTGGCGGTGAGCGGTTCCGGGTCTTCGCCGACCCGGCGGGACACCCGTTCTGCCTGACCTCCTAGGAACCGTCGGCCGGCGGACGAACCGCGCCCATCAGGGCCGCCCCGGTCCGTCCGTCGGTGGGCGTCCCGCCCGGATGGACCTCGGCCACGCCGAGTCCGGTTCGCCCCGGCGGTGCCCGTGCCGTGACCACGGCACGGGCACCGTCCCGGGGCAGCTGCCGTGACGAGTGGGCGGACGGCGGGACCCGATCGGGAGGAAACGAGGGATGAGAAAGCTGATCGTGAGCACCTTCCTGACCCTCGACGGGGTCATGCAGGCCCCGGGCGGGCCGGGGGAGGACGACGACCACGGTTTCCCGTACGGCGGCTGGATGGTCAACTACTGGGACGAACAGGTCGCCGGGGCCATGGCCGAGGTGATGCGCCCGCCGTTCGACCTGGTTCTCGGGCGCAGGACCTACGACATCTTCACCTCGTACTGGCCGCACGCCTCGGCGGAGGACGGCGCCGGCCCGATGAACGACGCCACCAAGTACGTCGCGTCGCGCGGTCGTCCGACCCTGGAGTGGCGCAACTCGGTCCTGATCGAGGGGGACGCGGCCGAGGGTGTCCTGGCGCTCAAGCAGGAGGACGGTCCGGAGTTGCAGGTGCACGGCAGCGGAAACCTGGTCCAGACGTTGCTGCGCCACCACCTGGTCGACCGTTACCACCTGTTGGTCTTCCCCGTGGTCCTCGGCGCGGGCAAGCGGCTGTTCGCGGAGGGCGTCGTTCCCGGCGGGCTGAGGCTGGTCCACAGCGCGGTCTCCGGCACCGGCGTCATGATCGGTACGTACGAGCCAGCCGGCGAGATCATCCCCGGTTCGTTCACGTCCGCCTGACGCCTCCTCGTCGTACATCGGGTTCGTCCTCCCCGCACCTTTTGTCCCGAAGCATTCCTGGGCGTACTCATCGTCCAACGGCTCCCGACCTGTGGTCGACCCATCATTGACGCGTCAATCATGCGAGCTATGGTTGACGCGTCAAGGAGATGAGGTGCGGACCATGCGGGTTGGCGAGGAAGCCGTGGGCGCGGCGGCCCGGCGGCGGATGACGGCCGGGGAACTGGCGATCTGGCGGTCGTTGCTCGACACCACCGACGAACTCCGCAAGCTCCTGGGGGCGCAGCTGCTCCAGGAGTCGAACCTCTCGTCGGCCGACTACCAGGTGCTGTTGGCGTTGAACGAGGCGGACGGCCACCGGATGCGATCGTCGGAACTCGCCGAGAGCATCGACTGGGAGCGCAGCCGCCTGTCCCACCACCTCGGCCGGATGGAGCGGCGCGGACTGATCCGCCGCGACGACTGCGCCACCGACAACCGAGGATCCGAGGTCTCGCTCACCGACGACGGCGCGCGGATGTTCCGGGCCTCGACCGCGCCCCACCTCAGGGCCATCAAGAGACACTTCGGCGATGCCCTGACGCCCGAGCAGTTCGAGGCGCTCGCCGACATCCTGCGCACGCTGCGGGGCCACCTGCATCCGGCACCGGTCGCCGTTCCCGCCGAGGAGGGACGGTCATGACCGTTGGTCCGCCCGTACCGCCGCCGATGCCGCGGATCGCGGTGCTCGGAGCGGGGCACACCGGACCGGTGATCGCGAGGGTCGCGCTCGCCGCCGGCTATCCCGTGACCATCGCGGCCTCCGGCGACCCCGCGCGGATCGCCCTCATCACGCAGGTGCTGGTACCCGGCGCCGAGCCACGGTGGGCCGCCGACGCCGTCACGGACGCCGACATCGTGGTGCTGGCCATCCCGCTGCACCGGTTCGCGACCTTCGACCCCACCGTCGTCGCCGGCAGGGTCGTCGTCGACACGATGAACTACTGGCCACCGATCGACGGTGTCCAGGAGATGTTCGACGACCGCCGGTACGGCAGCAGCGAGATCGTCCAACGGCGGCTCGCCCGGTCCACCGTCGTCAAGTCGTTCAACCAGTTCGGCTACCACGAGCTGGAGGAGGAACGCCGCCCGCCGGGCTCACCCGAACGCCGTGCGCTCGGCGTCGCCGGGGACGACCCCGCCGCGGTGAAGGTCGTGGCGGAACTCGTCGAGCGTGTCGGCTACGACAGCGTACGACTCGACAGTCTCCGTGCCGGCCGCCTGCTGGAACCGGGTGGCCCCGTCTTCGGCGCCTCGCTGCGCCGGGCCGAGTTCGAGCTGGCCCTGGAGACCGGGTCCGGGTAGGCCGGGCCCCGTCCCGCCGGTCCCACCCCACCCGGGCTCGCCACCCCACCACCGCCCAGAACAGAGAGACTCGACGTGAGCACCGCACCCCAGGACGCCGTACCGACCGCAGCGACCGAGAGCGGGCGGTTCCCCCTCGTGCTCGGCCTCGACACCTTCGGCGACGTCAGCCACGACGAGGGCGACCGCCCCCTCACCCACGCCCAGACCATCCGCAACGTCGTCGAACAGGGCGTCCTCGCCGACCGGGTCGGGGTGGACTTCTTCGGCATCGGCGAGCACCACACCGACGACTTCCCGCTGTCGGCGGCCGACGTGGCGCTCGCCGCGATCGCCGCGCGTACGAGCCGGATCCGGGTCGGGTCGGCGGTCACCGTACTGAGCTCGGACGATCCGGTACGGGTGTTCCAGCGCTACTCCACCCTCGATGCCATCTCCGGCGGCCGGGCGGAGGTGATCCTCGGACGCGGTTCCAGCATCGACTCGTTCCCGCTGTTCGGTTACGACCTCGCCGACTACGAGAAGCTCTTCGAGGAGAAGGCGCACCTCTTCTCCGAGCTGCTCAAGGGCGGGCCGGTGACCTGGCAGGGCAGGACACGTGCCCCGCTGCGCGACCAGGACGTGGTGCCGTACACCGAGTCCGGGCCCTTCCCTGCCTGGATCGGCGTCGGCGGCAGCCCGCAGTCGGTCATCCGCGCCGCGCGTTACGGCTACTCCCTGATGCTGGCGATCATCGGTGGCTCCCCGGCCCGCTTCGCGCCCTTCTCCGAACTCTTCCACCAGGCGCTGGAGAAGCTCGGACAGCCCGCACGACCGGTCGGCGTCCACTCACCCGGACACGTCGCCGCCACCGACGAGCAGGCCCTCGACGAGTTCTGGCCGCGCTACCTGGAGGTCATCCGGCGGGTCGGCAAGACCCGGGGTTTCGCCGTACCGACGAAGGATTCCTTCCGGTTCGAGACCGGGCCGAACGGGGCGCTCTTCGTCGGCTCGCCGGAGACCGTCGCGCGGAAGATCGCGGCCAACCTCACCGCGCTCGGCGCGACCCGCTTCGACCTGAAGTACGGCATGGGCGGCCTGTCCCACGGCGCGCTGATGACCAACATCGAGCTGTACGGCACAAAGGTCATTCCCCGCGTACGCGAACTCCTGGCCTGAGCGCGGCCGGCGGTGCCCCGTCGTGGGGTCGGCGTACCTCTCCGACCCCACGACGAGGTCCACCGTCAGACGGTGTCGTCGTCGAGCACGGTGAGCCAGGCGAACCCGTCACCGATCATGGCACCGGTGGGTGCCGAGATGGTGATCTTGTAACGCAGGGATGCCGTGTTGACGGCCGTGTTGCCGACCAGCGGCACCTCGATCCGTGCCCCGGTGGCTCCCTTGGGGATGGTCACCGGGAACGACAGCAGCGGCACCTGTCCCGCCGACGCGGACCCGCTCGCCGCCGCCTGGACCTGGACCGTCGCGGCGCTCCCGAGCCGGTCGCTCAGGGTCAGCCGCATCGTCGCGGTGCCCGGTCCGGCTCCCTCGCTCACGGTGGCGTCGGCGATGCTGACCTGCGCCGCACCGGTGGCACCACCACCGCCCACGGACGGGGTGTCGAAGGTGATGTCGGACAGGTACGCCCCACCCGTTGGCGTGGCCGGGCGTACGGTGACGAAGCGGATGTCCCGCAGATCCACCCCGCGCATCGAGTCGATCGGCAGGCGGACGGTACGCAGCCACGTCTTGCCCAGCCGGCTGATCCCGTTCGGTGTGTTCGTCGAGGCCGGGAAGGGATCGAGGGCGGGGCTCACGGCTCCCACCCGTACGGTCGAGGTTCGGCCGGACCGGTCGACCACCGCGACGTCGAGATCGACGTCTCCCACCGCGGCCTCGTCCCGGGCCACCCGCAGGGTGAGCGCGTCGTACCTGCGCACGTCCCGGTCACCCGGCGGGAGGGCCACCCGCACCTGCGGGGACGTGGACGCAGGGCTCCACTGGACCCGCAGGACCGGGCTGGTCGGTACCGACGTGGCGAAGGTGGCCGGCGTCCAGTGCGGGATCTTCGACGTCGCCGTGGTCGCCGAACACGGTGTGTCTCCGGCGGGGACCCGCGAGGCGACGCTGTGGCAGTACGCGCCGAGGTCGAAGCCGGAGATCGAGACGTTCCCGGTCGGCCGTTCCAACGGGGCGAGGTCCAGGCGGCGCGAGCCGGGCTGCTGGGCCTGGGTGTACACCTCCGCCCGGCCGGTCGACGGCACCGTGCCGTCGGTGCCGTCGAACAGCGGCAGGAACGCGGTCTCCCCACCCTGTACGAGCCGGAAGAACCCGGCCATGTACGCCGTACCGACGGCGCGCTGCTCGGCACTGGTCAACCGGGTCGGGCTGGCGCTGCCGCACACCTCGTCGTTGGCCGGCGACCAGTCGTCGTTCGACGGTGAGACGGAGACGCCGGGGGTCCACTCGGTGTTGAAGAAGTTGTGGTTGGCTCCCATGACCATCAGGGAGGTACGCAGCACGTTGTCGTCCACCGAGTAGCGGGTGTCGTCGAAGAAGTGCTGCCCCTGCTGGTTGGAGACGTCACCGTCGCAGTAGGGGAGCAGCACCGCCATCGGGACGTCCGGCAGGGTGGGGCGACCGAAGTCGACGGGTGCGAGCGGCAGTACGGCGCGGATGCCGTACGGGTGCCGGCCCTCGGCGTTGAGCAGGGCGGCCTCCACCACGCCCTCACCGCCGCGCGAGTGCCCCATCAGCCCGACGTTGCGCAGGTCCAGCCGCCCGGACAGCGGGTGGCGCGACCACGGGAAGCCCTTGCTGTCGTTCCACTTCGCCAGCAGGTCCAGGTGTTTCATCACCAGTTGCCCACGTGCCAGTGCGCCGTTGTCGTCGGTGTTGGTGGCGTCCTTGGCGTTGATGCCGTTGGCGCTGATCGACACGACGACGTAACCGTGGCTGGCCAGGGACTCGGCGGTCTCGGAGTAGCCGAGGTAGCTGTCGATCGGGATGAACCCGGTCAGGCATGGCCAGTTGCTGTTGTTGGTCTGTCGGGTGGTGGGGTTGTAACACGCCGAGTGCCGGCCGTGCAGGAAGACCACCACGGGGCGCTCGCCCTTGGCGCGGGCCGGGGCGTACACCGCGGCACGCAGCTCCACCGGGAGGTTGTCGAGGCCGGTCAGGGTCGTGGCACTGTCGCCGAGGTTGTAGTCGAGCCGCTCGACGCCGTACCGGCCCGGGGTGGCCGGGTCGGTGTAGACCGGCTTCCGCTTGTGTGGGCCCTTGCGGGTGGGCGGCACCGCGGCGGACCGCTGCGGCGACGGCTGGAGGTCCGGCACCGTACCGTTCCAGCCGACGTCGACGCGCTCGGCGCCGGTGACGGCGGCGTCGGTGGTCTCGGTGCTGAGGGTCAGCCCGTCCGCGGACTCCCTGGCGGTGCCGATGATGCGGCCGTCGACGGCCAGTTCCGGTACGGCGTCACGGACCGGCAGCGGCTCGTCGAGTCGCAGCTCGACCCGCCATCCGCCGTCCGGCAGGCTCTCCACGCTGAAGTCGTTCGAAGCGCCGACGCCGACCGGATCCCCGGCGGGGCTGGCGGCGGCCGGAGCGGTGATCAGGACGGGTACGGCGATACAGCCGGCGAGTACGGCGGCCGACAGTGCGGCCACCGCTCGGGCTCGGCCGCGTGGTGGGGCGAAACGGGCCATCTCTGGTGTCTCCTCTCGCGCTGTGTGGGTCAGCGCGAGCGGACACTATGGAGCCCAGGTTCCAAATGATCTCTATCGAGGAAACGGCCGCGTTACCGAACTTCGCAAGATCGTCCAACCTCGACGCGCCGGGGAGCCACCGCACCCGTGGCGTGGTGGCTCCCCGGCGGAAGATCAGCGCTGGATCGACTTGGTCTCCAGGAACTCCTCGAGACCCTGCCGGCCGAACTCCCGGCCGTTGCCGGACTGCTTGTAACCCCCGAACGGCGCGAGCGGGTTCCACTGGGCGCCGTTGATGTCGACCTGGCCCGTACGCAGCCGCTTGGCGATCGCCAGGGCGTGTTCGCTCTCGCCGAACACGCCGGAGGTGAGGCCGTACACCGTGCTGTTGGCGATCTCGACGGCCCGGTCCTCGTCCGGGTACGGGATGATCGTGAGCACCGGGCCGAAGATCTCCTCCTGGGCGATGGCCGAGTCCGGGTCGACGTTCGCGAAGATCGTCGGTCGGACGTACGCGCCCTCGGTCAGGCCCTCGGGCCGGCCCGGACCGCCGAACACCAGGGTCGCGCCGTCGGCGATCCCACGCTCGATGTAGCCGTCGACCTTCCGCCGGTGCGCCTCGGAGGACATCGGGCCGATCCGGGTCGCCTCGTCCAGCGGGTCCCCGACCGTGTACTGCGCGGCGGCGGCGACCGCCAGTTCGACGATCTCGTCGTGCCGGGACGCCGGTACGAGCATCCGTGGCCACGCGCCGCAGACCTGGCCACCGTTGGAGAAGGCCATCATCAGGCCCTTGCCGACCGCCTGCTCCAGGTCGGCGTCGTCGAGGATGATGTTGGCGCCCTTTCCACCGAGTTCGAGCGCGACCCGCTTGACCGTCTCCGACGCGACCGCGGTGATCCGCCGGCCGGCCCGGGTGGAGCCGGTGAACGACACCATGTCGATGTCCGGGTGGGCCGAGATCGCCTCGCCGACCACGGGGCCGGTGCCGTAGACGACGTTGAAGACTCCCGCCGGCAGGCCCGCCTCGACGGTGACCTCGGCGAGGATCCGTGCCGTCAGCGGTGCGACCTCGGACGGCTTGAAGACCATGGTGTTGCCCGCCACCAGTGCGGGCGCCAGCTTCGAGGCGATCTGCTGGAGCGGGAAGTTCCAGGGCGTGATCGCCCCGACGACGCCGATCGGCTCGCGGACGATCAGGGAGTTCCCGACCTGTTCGGTCCAGTCGAAGTCCCCGGCGAGCGCGGTGACGGACTCCACGACCGCGACCGGGAAGCCGACCTGGGCGGTGCGGGACATGGTGATCGGTGAGCCCATCTCGGCGGTGATCGCGGCGGCGATCTCCTCGACGCGGGCCTTCAGACCGTCGGCAACTCGTCGCACCACGGCGGCCCGCTGGGCGGGGGCGGTCGCGGACCAGCTCGGGAAGGCGGCCCGCGCGGCGGCGACGGCCCGGTCGACGTCGGCGGCGGTGCCGGCCGGTACCTCGGCGACGATCCTGCCGGTGGCCGGGTTCACCACCGGGATGGTCCCGGCGGATCCGGTGACGGCCGCGCCGCCGATCCAGTGGGTGATTTCGGGGAAGGTGGCTGTGTCCATGAACCGACCGTGGCACCGCAGCCCGGTCGCGACCATGTGCTCCCTATCCGTGTATCGGCAGTACCTGGATCCGATCGGCGGGTGGTGTGAACCTGGGAACGGAACACCGGTTTGCTGTGAATTGTTGTGCAACACGACGCCCGGACGCGACGAGAGGACAGGACCGTGGATCGAGCCAGACTCGCCGACTTCCTCCGTACGCGCAGGGAGGCGCTCCAGCCCGAGGACGTGGGAATGCCGCGCGGGCAGCGCCGACGTACCGGCGGGCTGCGGCGCGAGGAGGTGGCCGTGCTCTCCGACATGTCGATCGACTACTACAGCCGGTTGGAGCAGCAGCGCGGTCCGCATCCGTCCGAGCAGATGCTCGCCTCCCTGGCCCGCGGACTGCGCCTCTCGCTGGAGGAACGCGACCACCTCTTCCAGCTTGCCGGCTACGCCACCCCGCAACGGACCGTACGCGCGGAGCACATCAACCCCGGCATGATGCGCATCTTCGACGGTCTCGAGGACGCCGCCGCCCAGGTGGTCAGTCACCTGGGGGAGACGCTGCGACAGACCCGTCTGTCCGTCGCCCTGCTCGGCGACGAGAGCACCTAT
Source organism: Micromonospora sp. NBC_01796 (assembly GCF_035917455.1). Classification (NCBI taxonomy): domain Bacteria; kingdom Bacillati; phylum Actinomycetota; class Actinomycetes; order Micromonosporales; family Micromonosporaceae; genus Micromonospora; species Micromonospora sp. NBC_01796. The sequence goes on from NZ_CP109078.1 coordinate 6,341,333, forward strand.
ACGGGTCTGGCACGCAGCAAGCACTACCGCTGGTTCACCGACCTCTCATCGCGGTCGATCCACCCCGAAGAGGATCATTCGGTACATAGCCGGCTCATGGTGGCGAACCTGCATGGTGCGTACACCCGTGACGGCAGGGGCTCACGGGCGGCCGAGATCGTCGACGCGCTCCTCCCGGTCAGCCCGGAGTTCGCCGAGCTGTGGCGGGAGCATCCGGTGGCGGGACCGTACTGCGCGCCCAAGCGCATCCAGCACCCGCAGCTCGGCTTCATCGAGCTGCACTGCCAGACGCTGGTCGACCCCGACCAGTCCCAGCTCCTGGTGGTCTACACCGCCGCTCCCGGCACCGAGAGCTACCGGAAACTGCAGTTGCTGTCGGTCATCGGCGACCAGCGCGCCTGACCTTCGGCGGCGGGAGGGCCCTCCGCTACTTCGCGAACACCTGGCTCTCGTCGCGGAACGCCTTGAACTCCAGCGCGTTGCCGGCCGGGTCGCGGACGAACATCGTCCACTGCTCGCCCGGCTCGCCCGCGAACCGCAGGTAGGGCTCGATCACAAAACCCACGCCGGCGTCCCGGATCCGGCCGGCCAGTTCGTGGAAGTCCTCGATGGACAGGATCAGACCGAAGTGCGGGACCGGGACCTCGTGCCCGTCGACCGGGTTGCGTCCGGCGTCGACCCGGTCGACCACCGGCACGACGTGGGTGACCAACTGGTGGCCGTAGAAGTTCCAGTCGACCCAGTGGTCCGTCGAGCGGCCCTCGTCCAGCGCGAGCACACCGCCGTAGAAGCCGCGTACGCGCTCCAGGTCGTCAACCGGAATCGCCAGGTGGAAACCGGGACGGGTGGTCGCGGTCATCGAAGACTCCTCTGTCGTCCGGGGCGCGCCGGGGGACCCGGCCGACCACACGATCCTCACGTACCCCGACGGCCCGTACAACACCGGGCGCTGCCGGACCGGGAATATCGGCATGCCATCCGGCGGGCGCGGACGTAGGGTCCTCACCTTGTGAACACAATGATCGAGACGGTCGCACCGGCGCGGTTGGGTACGGGCTACCGCTGGTTGCTCGCCTCGTCGTGGGCGACGAATCTCGGTGACGGCGTGGCGGTCGCCGCCGGACCGCTGCTGGTGGCGTCGCTGACCGACAACCCGTTCCTGGTGTCACTGGCGGCCCTGCTCCGGTGGGCGCCCCCGTTGGTGTTCGGCCTGTACGCCGGTGTGCTGTCCGATCGCCTCGACCGGCGGCGGATCGTGATCGCCGCGAACGCGGTCCGGGTCCTGGCGCTGGCTGTCCTGATTGTCGCGCTGGTCACGGACCGGGTGTCGGTGGTCGGGGTGCTGGTGGCCCTGGGGCTGCTCGCCACCGCCGAGGTCTTCGCCGACAACACGACGGCGACGCTGACGCCGATGCTGGTACACCGCGACGACCTCGCGATCGCCAACGCCCGGATGCAGACCGGGTTCATCACGCTCGACCAACTCGCCGGTCCGCCGATCGGCGCGGCCCTGTTCGCGGCCGGGGCTGCGTGGCCGTTCGTGACCGAGGCGGTCCTGGCGGCCGCCGGTGTGCTGCTGGTGTCGAGGGTCGTGCTGCCCGTTCGGGAGCGGGAAGCGGCGCAGGCGCGAACGGGTGTCTGGCGGGACATGGCCGAGGGTTTCCGGTGGACCGTACGTCACCCGGCGGTCCGTACGCTGTGTCTGACGATTTTGATCTTCAACGTCACCTTCGGTGCGGCCTGGTCGGTGCTGGTGCTCTACGCCGCGCAGCGCCTCGACCTGGGCGCCGTCGGGTTCGGCCTGCTCACCACGGTCTCGGCGGTCGGCGGCCTGCTCGGTACGGCCCTGTACGGGTGGATCACCCGGCGGGTGAGCCTGGGCAACGTGATGCGGGCCGGACTGATCATCGAGACCTTCACCCACCTCGCCCTGGCCCTCACCACCTCGGCGTGGCTGGCCTCGCTGATCTTCTTCATCTTCGGCGCCCACGCGTTCGTCTGGAGCACCACGTCGATGACCGTCCGGCAGCGAGCCGTCCCCACCCACCTGCAGGGACGCGTGAACAGCATCAACACCATCAGCGTCTTCGGTGGCCTGGTCGTCGGCTCGGCCGTCGGCGGCACCCTGGCCACCCACTACGGAGTGACCGCGCCGTTCTGGTTCGCCTTCGTCGGCTCGGCGGTCTTCGTGGTCCTGCTCTGGCGCGAACTCACCCGGATCGCCCACGCCGACGAGCGGTCGCACGCCGTCGCCGCCTGAGCCACAGCCGCCGCACGGCGATTGTCCTAGGACGCTCTAGGAGTGGTGACGCGAGCGATACCGCGACGGTAGGAAAGGGCTTCCCCCAGGGGGTTTGAGGTTGACCGGGTCGACTCTGCGGGCCTAGCATGGCGGCACTCTGCAGAGAGGGACATCGATGAAGAGGCGTGCCCTGGCGTCCCTGCCCGTACTGGCTCTGATGCAGTCGCAGTTGCCCGCGCCGGCATCGGCGGGTCCGGCCGCGCCGACGCTGGCACCGGCCGCCGTACCGATACCACCGGTCGAATCGGCCGGCATCGTCGAGGGCAACCTGCCGGTCTTCTTCGAGCAGCTCAAGGCCGAACTGTCGTACCCCCTTGCCTGGGGCACCTCGCGGATCCGCGACTTCCGAACGTGGCAACGGGTCGCGGCGGCAAAGGTCGAGGAACTGCTGCGGCAGCGGCCGGACGACACCCCGTTCCGGCCGGAGATCGTCGACGAGCAGCCCGCCGACGGGTACCGCCAGCGGACCCTGCTGTTCAACGTGACCCGCCACAGTCGGGTCCGCGCGACGATGCTGGTGCCGAACGGGCGGGGTCCGTTTCCCGGAGTCCTGCTTTTGCACGACCACGGGTCGAAGTTCGACATCGGCAAGGAGAAGCTGGTCCGCCCCTGGTACGACGACACCCGGCTCGCCTCGGCGCAGGCCTGGTCGGACAGGTACTTCGGTGGCCGGTTCCTCGGCAACGAGCTGGTCGAACGGGGCTACGCGGTCCTGGCCGTCGACGCCCTCGGCTGGGGCGACCGGTCCGGTCTCACGTACGAGGCACAGCAGGCGCTGGCCAGCAACTTCTTCAACCTCGGCTCGTCACTCGCCGGGCTGGTGGCCCGGGAGGACGTACGCGCGGTGGCACTGCTGCGCAGCCTGCCCGAGATCGACCGTACCCGGATCGCCACGGTGGGCTTCTCGATGGGCGGTTGGCGCGCCTGGCAGACGGCTGCGCTCTCGCCGTACGTGTCGGCGACGGTCTCGGTCTGCTGGATGACCACCCTCAAGGAGATGATGGTGGTCGGGAACAACACCCTCCGGGGCCAGTCCGCGTACTTCATGTCGCACCCCGGCCTGTACGAGCACCTCGACATCCCCGACGTGGCGAGCATCGCCGCCCCCCGACCGGCGTTCTTCCTCAACGGCGAACTCGATCCGCTGTTCACCCCGGCGGGCACCCTCGGCGCGTACACGAAGATGCGCGCGGTCTGGCGGTCGCAGCGGGCCGAGGACCGGCTGCGGACCACGATCTGGCCGGGGGTGGGCCACATCTGCACGCCGGAGATGCAGGACGCGGCGTTCGCCTGGCTGGACACCCGGATGCGACCCTGACCCCGACCGGGCAAGCGGGACACCGACGGGGCCCCCGGAGCAGGGACGGGATCAGAGCACCCGGACCGGCTGTCCGGCCAGGAACGCCTCGATGTCCTCCACCGCGTCGCCGAAGAAGACCCGGTAGGTCTCGCGCGTGACGTAACCGAGGTGCGGCGTCAGTACGGTGTTCGGCGCCGTCCGCAGCGGGTGGTCGACCGGCAGCGGTTCGACGTCGAACACGTCCAGGCCGGCGCCGGCGATCCAGCCCTCGTGCAACGCGGTGAGCAGGGCGGCCTCGTCGATGATCGGTCCCCGCGAGGTGTTCACCAGGTACGCGTCCCGGCGCATCGAACGCAGCTCGGCCTCGCCGAGCAGGCCACGGGTCCGGTCGCCGAGCTGGAGGTGCACGGTCACGATGTCCGACCCGGTCAGCAACTCCTCCTTGGACACCGCCTGTACGCCCAGCTCCGCCGCGTGCTCGGCGCGCAGGTTCTCGCTCCAGGCCACGACCCGCATCCCGAACGCCCGGCCGACGGCGGCCACCTGGGCACCCATCCGACCCAGCCCGACCACCCCGAGGGTGTGACCCGCCAGGTCTCCGCCGACCGTGCTCTGCCAGCCGCCGTCGCGTACCCGTTGGGACTCGGTGGGGATCCGGCGTACCAGGGCCAGGATGAGTCCCCAGGTGAGTTCGGCGGTGCCGGTGGCGACCCCGCGGGTGCCGGTGACGACGACCCCGCGCCGCGTCGCCGCCGACAGGTCGATGGCGACGTTGGACATCCCGGTCGTGACCAGCAGCCGCAGTCGGGGCAGCCGGTCGAGTACGGCTGCGGGGAACGCGGTCCGCTCCCGCATCGCCACCACGACCTCGGCGTCCGCGAGCCGCCGGACGAGAACCTCGACGTCGTCGACGTGGTCGGTGAAGACGGTCACCTCGACCCGGTGCCCGAGCCGGTCCCAGCCACCGAACTCCCGCGCCACATTCTGGTAGTCGTCGAGCACCGCGACCCGAACAGCCATCTTCGCCTCCCGTACCGTCGCGGCCCCTCTGCCGGGCCATGATCCTCCGTCGGGCCGGCGGGCGCTGGCGCGAAGGTTCCCCGCCGGGTAGCCGAGCGTGGCACCCCGTACCCGATCATGGCACGGACCGGACGCGAACACCCCGGCTACCGGCCCGGCGCCGTCGGTCCGGGTGCCGCCGGCCGTGACCGGACCATGACGCCACCGTGACCGGCCGGACCACGCTGGGGACAACCCCGTCCCACCGAGGACGGGGACCTCGGAGGGAGCAGCACATGCGCGCAGGTACAGGCCGGACGGTCGGCCACGGGAGCGTCGCCGTCGCGCTGGTCGCGGCGAGCCTCGTCGCCGGTACGGGGCCCGCACGCGCCGACGGACCACACGCACCGGTCCTCGTCGCGGCGGCCAGCCTGCACGACGAGTCCCCGGAGAAGGAGGTGACGGTGCGGTGTCCGGGCGCGACGCTCGTGTTCTCCGCCGGTGGCGGTGTCGGCGGGTCCGCCGGCGGTACCGGGCAGGTCGTGGTCACCGCCGTGGTACCGGACGTGGGACTGACGACGGTGACCGTCCGGGCGGTCGCGCGTACGGGGCAGCGGGGTCCGTGGTCGGTGGTCGGGCAGGCGATCTGCGAGGCGTCCGGATCTGCGCTGCGCCGGGCGGTGGGCACCGCGGTCGGGGAGTACACCGCGACGGCAACCTGCGGGCCGGGAACGAAGGTGTGGGGGACCGGGTTCCGGGTCACCGGCGACCCGGACCACGTTGCCGTCGCCGAGGTGGTGCCCGATCCCGGCCTGACCAAGGTGGCGGTCGGTGTCACCAGCGACGGGCCACCGACCGAGGTCACCGCGTACGCCATTTGCCGTGCCCAGACCGGGACCATGCGGCGCGTGGCGGCGGTGTCGCCGGACGGCGCGGGGTGGCCGAGGAGCGTCACCGTGGCGGACACCGCGGACGCCCGGATCTACGGCGTCGGTGGTCGCGCCGGCGGTGGGCCGCACGCCTACCTCGACGCGCTGGTCCTGCGGCCGTCGGGCGCCGGGGGAGGGGTCCGCGCCGCCCTCGCCGCACCGATCCGGGCCGCGGCGGCGACCGGCGTACGACCCGGTCCGCGTCCGGCCGACGGTACGGGCGTCGCGACAACCGACGGTACGGATGACGAAACCGTCGTGTACGGCATCCTCGCCGGCAGTTTCCACTGAACCGTCGGGCGGTTCAACGGGTCCGGGCACCAACCCCGGCCGGGGCGAGGATCGACTCGTCCGGTGGCCGTACGCCGATCGCGCGCATCGCCTCGGCGTACCGGTGCAGGGCCCGTCGGGCCTCCCCGTGCTGGCCGCCGGCGACCAGGGTCCGTACCAGTGCCCGGTGCGCCGGCTCGTCGTAGGGATCCTTCTCCAGCAGCCGGAGCAGGCAGGCGACCGCCGTCTCCGGATCGCCCGCCGCCCGGCTGGCCCGCGCCAGCATCCGCAGCATGTTCAGGTACGCCGCCCGTACCTCCTCGCGCAGCGGTGCCGACCAGTCGGCGTACGGCTCGTCCTCGAAGACGTCGGCCCGGTACTCCCGTTCCGCGCTGGCGAGTACGGTCCGGGCCTCGGCGGCGGCGCCACGGTCGAGCAGCCGGCGCCCGTGTACGACGTGGGCGAAGAACTCCTCCACGTCGACCCGCAGCCGGGTGACGTCCAACGCGACGCTGGCCTGGTCGGCGACGAGGAAGTGATCGGCCGGGTGGGCCCGGTCCGGGTCCAGCACACCGCGCACGATCGACAGCAGGACGGAGAGCCGGTGCCCGGTACGGTCGGCGTTGTCGTCGGGCCAGAGCAGTTCGCAGAGCACCCCGCGCGACACCGGTCGGCCGCGTCGGGTCGCGACGATCCGGAGCAGGTCACGGGCCTTGCGTGACTGCCACTGGGAGGCGGGGACGACCCGGTCGCCGAGTTGGACCTCGAACCGGCCGAGCAACCGGATCGACACCTCCGTGCCGGTGCCGGATCCGTTGTCGGCGGCACCCGGTACGGGTGCCCGGTGGTCCGGCACGGCGTCCGCGGCGGTGAGTTCCTCGACGGCGATCAGGGCGTCCAGCCGGTCGTCGGTGGTGGCGTCGGGCAGGCCGCCGAGGATCACCCGGATCCTGGCCGCCTCCAGCACCGCTCCGGTGTCGGTCCAGATCGCGTACGCCTCGCGCAGGGCAGAGCGGGCGCGGACCGGCACCGGCTCGCTCGCGGCGCGCAGTTCGAGGGCGTCGGCGAGACCGCCCCGGTCCCGTTGCGCGCGGGCGATCGTCGCCGCCTCCGTCGCCAGTGTTCCCGCACCGGTCCGGTCCGCCCGGCGTACGGCGATCCAGCCCCGGGCCAGCAGCGCCGGCACCGAGATCTCGGCGGCGGCTTCCCGGGCGGCCCGCTCGGCGTACCGGGCGGCCGTGTCGAGGTCCTCGTGCAGGATCACGAGGGCCAGGCCGGCGAGGGCGGGCACCAGGATGTTGGCATTCCCGGCGGCCTCACCGACCCGGACCGCCTCCTCGTACGCCGCGCGGGCCTGCTCCCGCCAGCCGCGTCGGCGGTACACCTCGCCGAGGCCGAGCAGGGCCGCCCCGGAGCGGCGCGAACCCATCCGCTCGTACCGGGCGAGGACCTGGCCGTACCGGCGGACCGCCTCGTCGTAGCGGCCGAGGATGGACAGCGCGTCGGCTTCGTTGCACGAGGCGATGTTGCGCAGGTTCGGGTACCCGGCCGCGGCGGCGAACCGGTCCGCCCGCCGGGCGAGGACCAGGGCCTCGGCGTACCGGGACGCGCAGATCAGGTGGTACGACTGGTTGATCAGGATGCGGGTGACCAGCACGACGTCGCCGGTACGTTCGGCGATCGGCAGCGCCCGCGCGTACTGCTCCTCGCTGCGGGCCCGGTCCCCGGCCGCGCCGAGGCAGAGGGCCACGCTCACGTGGGCGGTGGCCAGTGCCCCGTCGTGTCCGGCGTCGGCGGCGTGCCGTACGGCGCGTTGGGCGTACCCGGTCGCGGTGGCGCAGTCTCCGGCGAGCAGGTGCGCGTGGGCGGTCCAGGCGAGCAGGATCGCGGTGTCGGCGTCGGCGGGCACCTCGTTGCCCTGGGCGAAGACCTTCAGCGCGTCGAGGGGGTTGCCCCGTTGGTAGTGGACCCGGCCCATCCGCCAGGCGAGTCCGGCGTCGCCGGCGGGTTCTCCGGCCGCGACCGTGTCGTACGTTCTCGCCGCGGCGGGCAGGTCACCGGCGGTACGGAACGCGTCGCCGAGCAGGAGCCGCAACCGCCTGGTACGCCGCTCCTCCGGCAGTGCCTCGACGATCGCGGCGACCTCGGTCGGCCGCCCGGCGGCGAGTACGGAGTCGCCGTGTTCCTCCAGTACCCGTACGCACCGTTCGTGATCGGTGGCCCGCAGGTACGCGCGGGCGGCGGCCAACGGTGGACCGTGCTCGCCGTACCACGCGGCGGCGACGGTGGTGATCCGCCGGGTGGCGCCGCGCCGGCCGGTGCGTCGTGCGATCTCCGCGATCACCGGGACGAGCCGGTCGCCGGGTGTGGGCCCGTCCGGGTCGGGGACCAGCAGACCGGTGCCGGTGAGCAGGTGCAGGGCCGTGGCCGCCCGCCGGTGGCCGAGTGCCGCGCACAGCCCGGCGCTCACCGGGGCGAGCGTGGCGACGTCACGGACGAGCCGGTTGACCTCCGCCGGCAACGGCCCCAGGACCTCGGTCGTCACGTACGTCGCCAGGGGGCCGTCCGGTGCGGTGATCACCGGTAGCAGCGGGCCGGCCGGCGAACCGGTCGGGCCGAGCGTCTCGGCGGCGAGGTGGACCAGCGCCGGCCAGCCGCCGGTCAGTTCGTGGATCCGGTCGGCCAGGTCGGGGTCCGGCAGCCCGTACTCGGCGGTGAGCAGGTCGACGACCTGGTCGGTGGTGAGCGCGAGATCGGACGGGCCGACCTCGGCGAGCCGTCCCCGGCCACGCCACCGGGACGTGGCGGTGCCGAGCGGCCACCGGGACGTCAGGGCGACGGTGATCCCGTCCGGTAGCCCGCCGACGATCGCGAGCAACCGGTCGGCGGTTGCCGGTTCGAGGCGTGGCAGGTCGTCGACGACCACCCGCAGGTTGTCGCCCGCGTCGGTCACCTTCTCCAGGTCACCGGCGATCAGGGTGTCGATGTCGGTGCCGTGCAGCCAGACCGTCGACGCGGGCCGGAACCATCGGCGCAGCATGGTCGTCTTGCCGTATCCGGCGGCGGCGACGACGAGTTGGCAGGCACGGGGTCGTGGGTCTGCCATCGTCGGGCACACAGCTTCCAGCCGGTTGCGCGGTGGCCCGGAACGTCGTGGTGGCGGCCGTGCCGTGGACGGCTCCAGACTCCTGCCGTCCGGTCCGGCGGGCAAGGCAATTCCGGAAAGCCGACATGACGGCGACCGGGCCGTCGGCGGGGTCAGGGTCCGCCGTGCCGGAAGGTGCTGCGGTACGCCCGGGGGGCGACGCCGCTGACGCGTTTGAACTGGGCGCGGAAGTTCGTCGGTGAGGTGAACCCGACCTGGTGGGCGATGCGGTCGATACCGTGGTCGGTTGTTTCGAGGAGTTCCTGAGCCCGGCGGATCCGTACGTTGGTGAGCCACTGCATCGGGGTGCGGCCGGTTTCCTCGTGGAACCGGCGGTTGAGCGTGCGGATGCTCATGGTCGCGCGGTTGGCCAGGTCGTCGAGGTTGAGGTCGCGGTGGGCGTTCTCCTCGATCCATTCGAGGAGGTGCGCGAGTCCCGGTGCGGTCTGGCCGGGGGTGTTCCGCACGATGAACTGCGCCTGCCCACCGTCGCGGTGCAGCGGTGCGACGGTCAGCCGGGAGGCGTCGGCGGCGACCGCGGCCCCGTAGTCCCGGCCGATCAGGTGCAGGCACATGTCGATCCCGGCGGTCGCCCCGGCGGAGGTGACGATCTGGCCGGCGTCGACGTAGAGCACGTCGGGGTCGAGGTCGACGGCGGGGAAGGCGGCCCGGAACCGGTCGGTTGCCGCCCAGTGGGTGGTGGCGCGCCGGCCGTCGAGCAGTCCCGCCGCGGCGAGGGTGAAGGCGCCGACGCAGATGGACGCGATCCGGGTGCCGGCGGCAGCCGCGTCGCGCAGCGCGTCGGTGACGGCGGCGGGGGTCGGTGCGGTCGGGTCGTTGCGGCCGGGAATGACGATCGTGTCGGCGCGGGCCAGTGCGTCGAGGCCGTGGTCGGTGGCGAGTCGCAGCGGTCCGGCGGTGACGACGGGTTCGCTGCCGCAGACCAGCACCCGGTAGCCGGCTCGACTATCCGGCAGTCGTACCCGACCGAAGACCTCGATCGGGGTGGTCAGGTCGAACGCGATGGTGTCCGGCAGGGCGAGGACCACCACGGTGTGCACGGCAAAATCCTAGCGCCCACCGGTACGCGCGACACCGCCTCGGTCACGTCTTTCCCATGGTCCAACCGCTTGGCAAGATTCAGTCGAACGTTGGCATTCGTGCCAGTGGAGTTGTCGATCCTGGTTGCCGAACATGGAACGGGTACGAACCCGTACCGGACGAACCAGCCGAGGAGAACCCCCATGCACGTCCAGATTGTTCTGTTCGACGGCTTCGACCCGCTGGACGTGATCGCGCCGTTCGAGGTGCTCTGCGCCGGCAGCGACGCGGTGGAGGGTGAACTGCTCGTGGAACTCGTCTCGGCGCAGGGGCCGCGCCCGGTCCGCAGCGGTACGCGGGGCCTGGTGCTGCAGGCGACCTCCCGCCTCGACCCGGCCAGGCCCGGTTACGTCCTGGTGCCGGGTGCCAGCGGACCGACCGTCGGCGACCCCGACGAGGGGATCGAGACGATCCCGGTGCTGCTCGCCCGGTTCGGCGAGACCGAGGCCGTGACCCTGATGCGCGACGCGTTGCGCAACCCGGAGGTGACGGTGGCGACCGTCTGCGGTGGTTCCCTCGCCCTGGCCATGGCCGGCCTGATCACGGCACGTCACGCCGTGACCCACGTGCAGGGCATGGAGGTGCTGGCGGCGACCGGGGTACACGCCGTACCGGCCCGCGTCGTCGACGACGGCGATCTGGTCAGCGCCGGGGGAGTGACCTCGGGCTTGGACCTCGGACTGCACATCCTCGAACGCGAGTACGGGCCGAGGATCGCCCACGCCGTCGAGACCTACTTCGAGTACGACCGGCGCGGCACCGTCTGGCGGAACACCGGCCGGCAACCGGTCGCCGTCTGAGCCCCCGTCGATGATCATGCACCCGAACCAACCGGAAGGAAGCCCCGTGGACTCGATCGTCGGGATCTGGGACCTGAAACTGAGAACCCCGATCGGCTCGCTCGCCGTCGTCTACACCTTCACCGACACGGCGGGGGGACTGCGCGGCGTGGCCGAGGGCAGGGGCGAGACCGTGCCGCTGACCGACATCAACCAGGAGACGACGGCCGAGGGGCGGCGCGTCACCTGGCACCAGTCCATCACCAGACCCATCCACCTCAACCTCGACTTCGACGTCACCGTCTCCGGGGACACCCTCACGGGACACTCCCGCGCCGGCCGACTGCCGCGCAGCAACGTCACCGGCAACCGCCGCAACGCCTGACGAAGTCCTTCGTCCGACCCGCTGACTAGTCTGGCCTGCGAGAACCCACCGCAGACCGACCGAGGAGGGGCCGATGGGCATCGGCGCAGACGAGGACCCGCCGCTCCGGCCGGTCGTCCGGGAACTGGTCCTGCCGGGCGATCCGGCGTACGCGTTCGAGGTCTTCACGGCCGGCATCGGCGGGTGGTGGCCGGCCGACTTCACCGCCAGTGGCGCGGACCTCGCGGCCGTGGTGGTCGAACCGGGCGCCGGTGGGCGGGTCTACGAGCGCAACCGCACCGGCGGCGAGTACGACTGGGGCACGGTCGCGGTGTGGGAGCCGGGGTCGCGGATCGCGGTCCACTGGAACCTCGGGCAGCGTACGGGCGATGCCACGCTGCTCGAGGTTCGCTTCACCCCGGACCGGTCGGGCAGCGTGGTGCGGCTGGAGCACGGCGGTTGGCAGCCGGGGCAGGCGGCGGACCGGGCGCGGTTCGACGACGAGGCCGGTTGGACCGCCGTCCTGGAGTCGTTCCGGCGGCAGGTGATCGGGCCGGGGCCGGCAACCGGCCGGTGACGATCAGGAGGCGAGGTCCGGGTCCGACGGCCAGACCGCGCCGTCCGTCTGCCGGTTCGTGAACGCGAACTGCACCGTGTCCTGATCGTCGACGTGGACGTCGAGGGCCTTGTCGGCGAGCAGTTGCGCCGCCTGCGGATCCAGGAAGAGTCGCGCCCCCAGGTTGTCGACAACCTGATCGCCCTGGTCCGGCTGCTCGGTGATGGCGACCAGCAGGGAGTCGTCCGACGGATCGTGGCTGATCCGGAGCCCACCGGTCTGCGGTACGCCCTCCTGCGCGGTCAGGTCTCGGATCGCCATCACCGCGTTATCGGTCAGGACCAGCATCGACAACTCCTCCGGTTCGTCCGCTATCCCACCCAGGTACCGGTTGTTCCCACAAGCTGCTCCCTGCTCGTCTACCCGTTGCCGGGCCGAAGAAGCCAGCGGCCGGCAAGTCGTCCCCCCGGCCCGCGTCTCGACCCGCGCCGGGGTGAAGAGGATGCGCGTTTCGATCCCGTGCCGGGGGTAAAGAGGAAACAGGCGCCGGGCTTCGGTGATCTCCATCAACGATGGATGTCCGGCGGGATGGAGGCAGGGCATGGCGGATTCGGTGATCCCACCCGACGACCCCGCTCGTGCCCTGGTGCACGCCCGGCCCGACGATCCCGCCCTGCCGCACGTCGCGGTCGCGGGCGGCACCTACACGATCCTCGTCGCGGGCGAGCAGACCGCCGGACGGTACTGCCTGATCGACATGCGGGTGCCTCCCGGTGGCGGCCCACCTCCGCACCGGCACGACTTCGAGGAGATGTTCACCGTCCTCGACGGCGCGGTGGAGTTCACCTTCCGGGGTGAGCGGATCGTCGCGCGGGCCGGAGAGACCGTCAACATCCCGGCGAACGCCCCGCACTTCTTCCGCAACTCCTCGGACGAGCCCGTGCGCATGCTCTGCATGTGCACCCCGGCGGGGCAGGACGAGTTCTTCCTGCGGGTCGGCGACCGGGTGGACGGCCCGACGACACCGGCGCCGAAGCTCGACGAGGCGCAGCGGAACGAGCGCGGGGAACGCGCCGGCAGGCTGGCGGCCGAGTACCGGACGGAGATGTTGATCCCCTGACCGGACCGATCCCCGACCGGGGGCGAATCGACCCGCCCGCCCCCGGCCGAGGCGTGGGTCAGTGCGACTTCTTGCGGAAGTTACGCTCGCACTGCCTGAGGTCGACCTTCACCTTCTGCCCCAGGTTGACGTTCACCGCCGTACGTTGCAGCACGGTGCCGTCCGGACGCTCGCAGGTCAGGATCCACGGCTCGCGGTAGAACCCGGTCTGGTTGGGTTGCACCCCGTTCGCCTGGTACGGCGGCACCGGCCGGTAGGACGGATTGACCGCCCAACTGAATTTGCCGTTCGACCTGCTGACGTTCAGGTCGGAGGTCAGCGTCGTACCGAACGCGGTCGGTCGGGTCGTTCCGTCCGACTGGGGGTACGGCTGGGTGTACATGTTGAACGACTTCGCGATCCGCAGTACCGCTCCCTTGGGCGCCCTGCCCTCGATCACCGCGTGCTGGTCCGGGTCGGCCGTTGCCTCCAACGCCTCGAACATGGCGAGCCGGTGCTCGGCGTACGCGTCCACGACCTGGGTCTGGAAGGTACGTTCCACGCCGCTGTCCGGGCAGGTCTCGGCGGTGAACGCCAGCCCCCGGGTGGCGAAGTAGGCCCAGTCGATCGCCTCGCCGGTGGTCTCGTAGTCGTGCGCGGAGTCCCGGGGGATGTAGTTCGGGCCGTAGCGCCGGGCCATCCTGGTCGCCAGGTCCTCGAAGCGGGCCACGTCCTGGGTCGGGCCCACCTCGAGTTGCAGCGGCGGGTAGAGCACCACCTGGATGCAGGTGTGCTGGGTGACGAACGTGGTCGCCTGCCGGGTGGACAGCAGCCACTCGATGTTCCTGGTCTCCGGTTCGGACCACGGTGCCGCGCCCCCGGTGGAGATCGGCAGCCACCCGAAGCCGTAGTTGCGGTTCATGTCGACGTTCGTGTCGGTCTGCCGGCGGTTGCGGGTGAAGCCGTCCACGTTGACGATCGGGACCACCACGAGCCGGGCGCGGTTGAGCAGCGAGGAGACGTACCGGTCGCCGCGGGCGGCGCGCTGCACCAGGTCGGTCGCGTACTCCATGACGAGTTCGCCGCTGGGCCACTCGTTGCCGTGGTGCATCCCGACGGTGACGAAGACCGGCTTTCCGTCGTTGGCCCGGACGTCGCGGGAGATCTCGATGCCGCGGACGAGCCGGCCGGTGGAGGTCGGGTACGGCAGGGTCAGCGGCTTGACCAGCTTCGGGTGCTCGCGGACCAGCGTCTGCATGTCCCGCTCGTAGTCGTCCAGTGTGCGGTAGGTGGTGTTACCGCTCGGCAGTTGGGTGACCTGACCGGACGGCGGCGATCCGGCGGGTGCCGTACCGGACGATGCTGATGCCGGGGCGGCGAACCCGGTCACGGCGAGACAGGCGGCGGCCGAGGCCGACACCGCCCCCCGCCAGACACCACGACCGCTCTTGGTGAACCACATAACGTTGTCCCTTCCGGAGCACGGTACGGACTCGGGGCGCGGGACCGACCGTGGTCAACCTCCGTCCGGGGGCGGTCGGGGTGGTGCGGCATCCCGCGTTCCGCTGCGCCAGCGGCAAGATCCATTGACGGTATCGATCAACGTATGTGCCGGTCAAGGGTCGGACCCGGGTGGCCGTCGATCGGTGAGCCCCACGCGTATCCGGGCCGATTCGACACCGGGTGCGTGGTGAGTGCCCGTACGGGCGAGGGGCGTCAGCGGGTGACGGCGTGCGCCAGCGGCAGTGGGGTCGACTGACCGTCCCAGACACCGGTGAGGGTGGCGCCGATCGGCCGGTCTCCGCCGTCGAGGCGACGCACGACGGTCAACTGCACCCGGTCGGTTGTGATGACCGTGGCGTAGTCCTCGTCCGTCACCACCAGGGACGGCCCGTCCGCGACGGGGACCTCGGCGCCGGGTGTGCCGCTGCCGACGACGACCGCGCTGGGGTCGCGCCGTTCGAGCCGGCCGTCGACCTCGAAGAACTCGTCCGCCTGACCGCCGCCGGTGAAGATGGCGTGCGCCAGCGCCGCGACGTAGACCGGATCACCGCACGCGTCGTACACCCAGCGCCGGCCGAGGACCGAGTGCTCGGTGGTACCGACCAGCCACCGCTCGCCGCCGTCCAGTGGCGCGTCGCGGTACGTGAGCGGAACCTGGTGTACCGCCGAGTCGCCGGTGCTCACCAGCATCGTCTCGATCCCGACCGCACCCGCCGGATCGTCGAACCGGTACGCCGCCACCCGTACGACGTCGTCATCCGTCGACCCCTCGTACCACCGGCGGTCCGGCAGCCATGCGGCCAGGAGTTCGAGCTTCGTGGGGTGCAGTTCCGCCCGGTGCAGCAACGCCATGATCCGAATCGTAGGG
Organism: Micromonospora sp. NBC_01796; assembly: GCF_035917455.1. Classification (NCBI taxonomy): domain Bacteria; kingdom Bacillati; phylum Actinomycetota; class Actinomycetes; order Micromonosporales; family Micromonosporaceae; genus Micromonospora; species Micromonospora sp. NBC_01796. The sequence goes on from NZ_CP109078.1 coordinate 6,356,548, forward strand.
CAGGTCCGGGCCGCGTGCACCAACCCACCGGAGGGTGGGCCGGGTGACCACCCTCACCGCGTTGCCGGCCGGTGCGGGGCGTCGCCCGGTGTGGATCGGGTCGGATACTGCAGGAGACACCGTGGCGGCGCTGTCGTGTGCGGCTGGCGGTGATCGACGCGTACGGACGGGTCGGAAGCGGGGGCACGATGAAGATCGTCATTCCGGGCGGCACCGGGCATCTGGGACTCCTGCTCGCCGGCGCCCTCGGCGCCGCGGGGCACCAGGTGGTCGTCCTCAGTCGGCGCGGGGACACGCGAGTGCCCGGAGCGCGCACGGTGTCCTGGGACGGACGGACCGCGGGGGCGTGGACCGCCGAGGTCGACGGGGCCGACGCGGTGATCAACCTCGCCGGGCGGAGCGTGAGCTGCCGGTACACCGAACCGAACCTGCGGGAGATGATGGCGTCGAGGGTCGACTCCGCCGCCATCGTCGGTACGGCGATCGCCCGGTCGGCCGAGCCGCCGAGAGTGTGGCTGCAGATGAGCACCGCCACCATCTACGCACACACCTACGACCGGGCCAACGACGAGGAAACGGGTGTCATCGGCGGTACGGAGAACGACGTACCGGCGTACTGGGCCTTCAGCGTCGACATCGCACGGCGGTGGGAAGGTGCACAGCTCGACGCGCCGACCCCGGACACCCGCAGGGTCGCGCTGCGTACGAGCATCGTGATGGCGCCCGGCCGGGGCGGAGCGTTCGACATGCTGTGGCGGATGACCCGCCTGGGCCTCGGCGGCCCGGTCGCCGGCGGCCGGCAGTACATGTCCTGGATCCACGACCGGGACTTCGTGCGGGCGGTCGAGTTCCTCCTGACCCACGACGAGGTCGCGGGGCCGGTCAACCTGGCCTCACCCAACCCGCTGCCGTACCGCGCGTTCATGGCCGGCCTCCGACACGCCACGGGCGTACGGGTGGGGCTGCCCGCCACCCGGTGGATGGCCGAACTCGGCGCGTACGTGCTGCGTACCGACACCGAGCTGCTGCTGAAGAGCCGACGTGCCGTCCCGACGCGGCTGCTCGACGCGGGCTTCACGTTCGAGCACCCCGAGTGGCCCGACGCCGCCCGCGACCTGGTCGGCCGCAGCCGAGCGGGCGGGGGCGGCTGAGGGGCCGCCCCGGCCGCCACCATCGGGGCGCCGGCGGCGGTCACCGGCCGACGTGGTGCAGTTTGGTACGGATCGTCTCGGCGTCGTGGTGGCCGAGCTGGTCGAGGATCGTCAGCGCCCGCTGCCAGGCGAGACGGGTTCCGGCGAGGTCACCGGCGGCGTGCCGGGCGTCGCCGAGATGGGTCAGCACGATCGTCTCGTCGTAGCGGATGCTGAGCTGCCGGACCAGGTCCAGGGCCCGGTGGTAGCAGTCGGTTGCCCGGTCGAAGTCGCCGAGTCTGGTGTAGACGTGGCCGAGACTGTCCCACGCCTGGGTGACGCCGCGCCGGTCACCGGTCTCCTCGTGCAGGGCGAGCGACCGTCGGCAGCAGTCGAGCGCCTGCCGGTGGTCGCCGAGATGGGTCAGGTACCACCCGATGGCGTTGAGCCCGTCGGCCTGCCCCGCCCGGTTGCCGGTGGCCCGATAGAGCGCACTCGCCTGCCGCGCGTGCGGAAGCGCCTCCGCGTAGCGGCCCTGCCGGTCCATCGCCCAGGCGAGGTTGAGGTGGGTGTGGGCCTGGCCGGTCAGGTCGCCGGTCCGCTCGAACAGCTCCAGGGCGTGCCGGAAGTGGGTGAGGGCCGGGCCGGACCGGCCCAGTTTCGCGTGGGCGCGGGCAAGGCCCCAGTGGGCGTGGGCCTGACCGGACTCGTCGGCGAGCCGCCGGGCGGCAGCCATCGCGATCCGCTGGACCCCGATCAGCTCGTGCCAGTAACCGTGGATGTCGAAGTAGTCGAACAGGATCCACGCCAGCCGCCAACTGTGCCCGTCGAAGCCGGTACGGGCCGCCTGCTCGACCATGGCGAGCAGGACCGGCTTCTCGGCGGCGTACCAGGCGAGCGCCGGTGCGTACTCGGTGAACGGTTCCGGGGTGGTGCCGGGGTGCGGTACGGAACGGATGATCGGATCCCGGTGCGGATCCAGCAGCCGGGCGGTGGTGTCGCCGGTGTGCAGGTAGTGGTCGAACATCCGGCGCTGGGTGTCGACGCGCTCGGGCGCACCGTCGCGGGTCCCCGCCAGTTCCCCCGCGTACGCGCGGAGCAGGTCGTGGCAGGCGTACCGGCCGGGTGCGTGTTCGGCCAGCAGGTGCGTACGGGTCAGCTCGGCCAGCAGCGGCCGGACGCGCGCCGGCGGGAGCCCGGTGAGGCTGGCCACGGCAGGCTCGGCGATGTCCGGTCCGGGATGCAGACCGAGCAGCCGGAACAGCCGGGCCGCCCCGACGCTGAGGGTCCGGTAGGACCAGGAGAAGACGGTTCTGATGTCGGTCGCCGGGTCGCCACCGTCGAACGGGTCCAGGTCGGGGTCCGGGCCGTCCGCGGCCCGGTGCAGCTCGGCGGCGAGCGCGGCGAGTGGGAAGGCGGGCCGGATGGCGGCCCGCGCGGCGACGATGGCCAGCGCGAGCGGGAGCCGGGCCGACCGGGTGATGATGTCGTCGACCGTGCCCGGCTCGGCGGCGACCCGGTCCGCGCCGACCCGCCGGACCAGCAGGTCCCGCGCTTCCTCGGCGGTCAGCAGGTCGAGGATCAGCGCCTCGGCGCCCTCGCTCGCGATCAGTGGGGTGAGCTCGTCACGGCTGGTCACCAGCACCAGACAGCCGGGTGCGGCGGGCAGCAGCGGACGGACCTGCTCGACGTCGCGTGCGTTGTCGAGCAGCACCAGGACCCGCCTGCCGGCCAGCACGCTGCGGTAGAGCGCGGCCTGGGCGGCCAGGTCGGCGGGGATCCGCCGCGCCGGCACCCCCAACGCGTCCAGGAAGCCGCGGATCGCGGTCGCCGGGGGCAGCGAGGCACCGTCGGCCTCGAATCCGCGCAGGTTGACGTACAACTGTCCGTCGGGAAACCGGTCGGCCACCCGGTGCGCCCAGTGCACGGCGAAGGCGGTCTTACCGACCCCCGGGGTACCGGAGACCACGGCGATGACCGTCGTGGCCGATCCGGTCGCTCCGGGGGAAGCCGGTGGTGACGCCGCCGTTGTGAGCAGCCCGTCGAGCCGTGCCAGCTCGTGGTGGCGCCCGGCGAAGCCCCGTACGGGCACCGGAAGCTGTGCCGGCACCGGAACGGCGACCGGGGCGGGACCCGGCACCACTGTCGTCACCGGCGGGTCGAGGTCGGCGTCCTGCCGCAGGATCGCGGCTTCCAGGTCCCGCAGCGCCCGGCTCGGGTCGACCCCCAGGTCCTCGGCGAGCGTGGCGCGCAACCGCTGGTAGGCCGCCAGTGCCTCGGCCTGGCGCCCGCTGCGGTAGAGGGCCAGCATCAACCGGTGGTGGAGCTGCTCGTGGTACGGATGCTGCCGCGTCAGCCGCTCCAACTCCGGTACGAGCAGCGCGTGCTCACCCAGCGCCAGGCGTACGTCGACCATGTCCCGGATCGCCACCAGTTCGATCCGCGCCAGGCGGTCGGCCTGCTCGTCCAACCAGGTCAGACCGGTGACGTCGGCCAGCGGGCGGCCCCGCCACAGGGCGAGTGCCGCGCGCAGCCGGGAGGCGTTACCGGCCGGGTCCCGGTTGTCACCGCTCTCGCGGATGAGGCGCTCGGCGGTCTGCACGTCGGTGACCTCTCCCGGCAGGTCCAGCAGGTAACCGTGGGGGCGCACCGCGATCGCCTGCCGTACGCCGAGTTCGTCGCGCAGGTAGGACACGTGCCGTTGCAGGGAGTTCGACGCGGTCGAGGGGGGTTTGCCGTCCCAGACGATGTCGATGAGCCGGTCGCTGCTCACCGGCTGACCGGCGTGCAGGGCGAGGGCGGCGAGCAGGGCCTTGCGCCGTAGGCCGGGCACGGGCCGGACAACGCCGCCCACGGTCACGTCGACCGGTCCGAGAAGCCGTACCTGAATCGTGGCCACCCCCAAGAACCGGGCCGGACCCACACGCTACCGACCCGCCGCCGGCCGCCGGGGAGTCCGTCGTGGACCGGACACCCCCTTCCGGTACGACGTCAGCCCGCCTCAGCGCGTGTCAGCCCCGCCTCAGAACGGCCTGCCAGGGTGCCATCACCGCAGGCGGTCATGGTGCTGCCGCGATGGGCCGAGCCCCGGCCCGCCCGACGTCCGGCGTGCCACGCCGGACGGTTTCTCGATCGAGGGGACAACCAAGGGTCATGATCAAGTCCAGGGTTCTTCGTACGATGTCGACTGTCGTGGTGACGGCTGCGGTGCTCGCCGTCGCCACCGTCACCGGTGGTGCGGCTCCCGCGTTCGCGGCCACCGCCACCTTGTCGATCTTCACCGGGTGTCAGACCGACGACGGCCGTTACTACGACTACGTGCTCAGGGTGCAGGGCACCACCCGTTACTACCCGGACGGGATGCGGGTCGATGTCCGCCTCTGGGGCGACGACGAGTGGTCCGACGACCTCCTCGGCGGGCCGTACTCCAGCTATTCCGAGTCGAGCGGGTCCTTCTCCACCGCGGTCTGCATGAACAGCAGCACCCTCAACGAGGACATCGGCCAGGACGAGATCTACGCCGGGGTCCGGGTGTACGACCATGCCGGTGTGCAGCGGGAGACCGCCGAGACGAACCGGATCCACAACTACTTCTGATCACCCGCGGGCGGTGCACCACGACGTCCGCGTTTCGGGCCGACGTCAGCGCCGCCTCAGGCCCGGCGGCCATTGTCGTCGCAGCGACCGGGCGCCGCCCGGTCCCGAGCAGAGGGAGGAAACAATGGTACGGAACCGAAGAGCGCGACTGCTCGCGTTGGGCGTAGCCGTGGCGGTGCTGCTGTCGGCGCCGGGATCGGCATTCGCCGAGGACAACCAGCCCGGGCCACCGAAGGCGACCGACTGTGCGGTCGAGAACACCGACGACAAGGGCAACGTCACCGTCACCTACGTCCCCGAGGGCACCACGTTCGGGCTGTTCCACTGCCGGGGCGGAGACTGGCACTTCGGGTGGTACCCGTTCGACTCCGAGGTGCAGGCCGTCGCCGAGGTGATCACCGTGGACCCCAAGGGCGTGGCCAGCGTCGACGAGGCGGTGATCGACGGACGCGCGGGGGACATCAGGGCAGGGGAGATCAAGTACATCCTCGACGCGGCCGGGGTTCCCGACCCGGTGTCGCCGGACCAGGCAGTGGTCTTCTCCGAAGACGGCAAGGAGCTCTACACCGCACGGGACCTGACCGAGAAGACGACCATCGGTGACCTCGCGGTGAAGGCCGGCACCGAGGCACCCACGGTGGAGTTCTCGAATCGGAAGAGGCCGAGGATCACGATCACCATCAAGTGCAAGCTGTTCCCGCCGTGGTGCTCGATCACCATCCGGTGGTGACGCTCGCCGAAGGGGTGGCGCGAGGCCGACCGGAATAGCGGGACGCGCACGGTCGGGGGGCTCGGTACGCGCGGGCGACCGGCCAGGGAAACGTCCCACCCGGTGACGATCCACCGGGGTCGGACGGCCTGGCCGGTCGCACCACGCCGCGACGACGAGGGGCCGGTCGGGATCCGCGGGTCACCCTGTAGGGTGCAGAAATCTGTTCCGACCCCGTGAGCTGGGATTTCGCGGGCCGCCGGCAGCGGTCGACCACAGGGAGAGTGCTGCGGGTGGGTGCGCGTTTCGAGGAACTCGACTGGCGCGAGACGGAGATCGGCGCGATCAGCCTGCGGCGCCGGTTCGACCCGTCACTCCAGGTCGAGGTGTACGAGGTCAAGCTCGACGACGAGTTCCTCATGTCCAGCCTGTTCACCGTGGCCGAGGTCGAACTCGCCCGGCTCGGCCTGGCCGAACTCTCCGGTGGCGACCTCGACGTGGTCGTCGGCGGACTCGGGCTCGGCTACACCGCGCGGGCGGTCCTCGAAGACCCACGGGTGCGTTCGCTGACGGTGGTGGAGGCGCTCGGCGAGGTCATCGGGTGGCACCGGGACCACCTCCTGCCGTACGCGGCCGAGCTGACCTCGGATCCGCGTACCCGGCTGGTGCACGGGGACTTCTTCGCCATGGCCGCGAGCGGGTCCGGCTTCGACACCGGGGCGCCCGGCCGGCGGTTCGACGCCGTACTGCTCGACGTCGACCATTCCCCGCGTCAGGTCCTGCACCCGCGCAACGCCGCCTTCTACACCGCCGCCGGCCTGCGCCGACTTGCCGACCGGCTGCGCCCGGGCGGGGTGTTCGGACTCTGGTCCAACGATCCACCCGACGACGACTTCACCGCCGTACTCGGCGAGGTGTTCGCCGCGACGCAGGCGCACGTGGTGAGCTTCCCCAACCCGTTGCAGGGACGCCCGGCGACCAACACCGTGTACGTGTCCCGGTTGGCCTGAATCCTCCGCGACACCACCGTCGACTCAGGAGCAGTGCTCGAAGGGGCTGTTGTAGCTCGCCCCGCCGGCCGACCCGCCCCACTTGACGCAGGTGCCGGCGGCCTGCGCGCGTACCGGCCCCGCGTAGTACGCGAAGGAGCCGCTGTCGGTGCTGCGGGGTCGGCCCTGCACCTCCAGGTACGCCGACACCGCCGACCCGGTGCCGACCGAGGTGGTCTTCATGGTCACCGTGCAGTTGTAACCGTTGCCGTTGTGGTAGAGCAGGTACACCTTGCCGTACTGGGTCCCGTCCGTGCCGGTCAGCGTCGCCGAGTCGACAACCTGGTATCCGCTGCCGCAGACCTCGACCGGGGTGTGCGGGTTGCCGGCGGCCGGGGCCTGGGTGGTCTTCGTGGACGGTTTCGGGCTCGCGGGCATGGTCGGCCCGGTGGTCGGGGGCGCTGTCGCCGGTGCGGTCGCTCTGCCGGGTGTCACCGCCGGCCGGCTCGCCCCGCCGGTCGCCGGTGCGGTGGCCTCGACCGGCGGGGCCGGGTCGGCACCGGCGGCCGATGCCTCGACCGGCACATTCGCCACCGGCTGGGTCGGTGCCGGATTCTCCTCGGGCGAAGAGGGGAGCAGGGCGACCAGGCTGACCAGCCCGATCACGACCGCCGCCGCGACACCGCCGAGCAGGAGGTTGCGTCGCCGGTTGCCACCGGCGGCGGGCATTGCGACCGGGGCCGAGGGCGGGGGCGGGTCCGCCGGAGGGGCCGACGGGACGGTGGTCGAGTTGTCGGCAGCGCCGATCGGCAGGGACAGCGGCGCGGTGCCCTGGGTGGCGCGGGCGGCGTCGGCGAAGGCGGCGGCGGTCGGGAACCGGTCGGCGGGCGCCTTCGCCAGTGCCCGGCTCACCAGCGCGGCCACCGCCGCCGGGATCTCCTCCGGCAGCGCGGGCGGCTCCTCCTGCAGGTGCCGGGTCACCACCTCGATCGGGTTGTCGCCGGTGAACGGCGGCCGGCCGGTGAGGCAGCAGTACGCGACCGCCCCGAGGGCGTAGATGTCGGTCGCCGCCGAGACCGGTCGACCCGCCGCCTGCTCGGGGGCCATGTAGTGCGCCGACCCGAGGACCATGTTGGTGGCGGTGATGCTGGTCAGGTTCGCCGACCGGGCCACGCCGAAGTCGACGAGGACAACACTTCCGTCCGGCTGGACCAGCAGGTTGCTCGGCTTGACGTCCCGGTGCACGATGCCGGCGGTGTGCGCGACGTGCAACGCCTGCGCGGCCTGCGTCACGATCGACATGGCCTGTGCGATGTCGAGTTCGGCGGTCTCCCGGATCCACGTCGACAGCGGTACGCCCTCGATGTACTCCATCACGAGGTAGTCCACCCGGCGGCCGTCGACGACCGCGTCCTCGCCGTAGTCGTAGATCTGCACGATGCCGGGGTGACGCAGCGCGGCCATCATCCGTGCCTCGGTACGGAACCGGGTGATGAACTCCGCGTCCGAGACGAGTGCGGGTAGCAGCACCTTGACCGCGACCTTGCGTCTGAGCAGGACATCCGTGCCCCACCAGACATCGCCCATGCCACCGGTGGCGACACGTTCGTTCAACTGGTAACGACCACTGAGCACGATCCCCCGAGACAGCACCGGGACACGGTACCCGTCGCCGAACTGTCGTTACCCACGCCCGTGTCGCGGTCCGGCGGTCAGCCGGCCACGACGGACGGCGTCCGGATCGCGGCCGGGGCGCGCAACTGCGCGGTCGCGAACCCGGCGACGCCGTCGGTGAACCCGATCCGGGCGCGGAACCCGATCAGTTCCGCCGCTCGGGCCGGGTCGGCGACCACGTGCCGTACGTCCGCCGGTCGACCGCCGCCGACCACCACCGGCGTCGGGCCGTCCATCGCGGCCGCCAACTCGTACGCCAACTCCCCGACCGTGTGCGGCTCACCGGAGCAGATGTTCAGCGGCACCGACCCGTCCGGCGGCGGGGCGGTGAGGGCCAGCAGGTTCGCCCGTGCCACGTCGCCGACGTGGACGAAGTCGCGCCGCTGCCGTCCGTCCTCGAGCACCCGGGGCGCCTGCCCGCCGGCCAGCGCCGACCGGAAGATCGACGCCACTCCGGCGTACGGGGTGTCCCGGGGCATTCTCGGCCCGTAGACGTTGTGGTAGCGCAGCGCCCAGACTCCGCCCCCGGTCTGCCGTGCCCACGCCGCCGCCAGGTGCTCCTGGGCGAGCTTGGTCGCGGCGTACGTGCTGCGCGGTTCCAGCGGCGCGTCTTCCGGCACCAGCCCGGGGGCCAGCGCCCGGCCGCAGGTTGGGCAGGTCGGGTCGTACCTGCTCGCGGCGAGGTCGGCCGGGCGCCGGTCCGTTGGTCGGACCACCGCGTGGACCGGGCAGTGGTAGCGGCCCTCGCCGTAGACCACCATCGAGCTGGCCAGGACCAGCCGGCGTACGCCCGCCGCGTGCATCGCGGCGAGCAGGTGGGCGGTGCCGAGGTTGTTGTGCCCGGCGTACTCGGGGGCGTCCGAGGGGTCGAGTCCGTGGCCGACCATCGCCGCCTGGTGACACACCGCCTCGACCCCTGACAGCAGCCGGACCAGCAGCCCGCCGTCGCGTACGTCGCCGACCACCAGGTTGTGCCGCCGCGACCAGGGCGGAATCTCCCCGCCGTGGGCCTGTGGCAGCAGCGCGTCCAGGACCACGACCTCATGCCCGTCCTCGACGAGCAGGTCGGCGACGTGGGATCCGATGAACCCGGCCGCACCGGTGACGAGTATCCGCATTCCGGTCACCGTATGGCTCGCTCGGCGCCCCTGTCCCGCGATCGGCCCAAGCCGCCTCCTCGGTCCGGGTCGGAACGGGTGCCCGGACCCCGGCTCGGTCCGGGCACCCGTTCCGCCTGGAAAGCTAACCGCTTACCTGATCATGGTGATCGAGGTGTCGAAGCCGACCCGGACCGGGTTGCTCGTCGGGAACGAGAAGACCTCGCCGGACCACGGCGGTGGCCCCGGCGGCGGGGGGATCGGGCGCCGCCACCACCAGAAGAACCACCACCAGATGTTGTTGCCGCACCAGGCCACGTACACGTAGTCGTCGACGACGGTGAGCGAGATCGGACCCCCGGGACGGGCGATTCCCGGCTGGCTGGCCACCGCCGGCTCGATCCATCCGCCGGCGAGGTTGGTCGCCACCCGGATCGCACCGTCGGCGCCCGCGAAGAAGACGCTGAGCTGGCCGGTGGTGAACTGCGCCGCGGCGAGGCGCGCCCCGACCGGTGCCGCGCCGACTCCCGAGATGGCCACCGGGTCCCACGGATCCGGTAGGCCGCCGGCCGCGAAGTTCACCCGCCAGAGCCGTCCGTCGAGGCCGGTGAGGAACGCGTACACCACGGCACCGGAGGTCGCGGCGACGCCGCCACCGGGCGGCGCCAGGCCGGGCGGGCTGGCCGGGACCGTGGCCCAGGTGTTGGTGCCGGTCCGCCAGACCGACTGGAGCCCGCCGTCCGCGCCGACGAACAGGGCGCCCGGCACGTTGCCCTGCCGGGTCGCGGCGACGACCGCGCCCGGCGGCGCGATCCCGGTCGCGGAGATCCGTTGTGGTCCGGCTCCCGGCTGTACGCGCTGGACGTACGACGCGCCGTACAGCGCCCCGTCGTTGCCGACAAAAAAGGCGTGTACGCCGTCCGCGGTGCTGACCGCGCTCACCTGTCCACCGGGCGGCGCCAGTCCACCCGCCCCGTCGGTGAAGATCCTGAATCCACTGCTGGCGGAGTTGGTGGTGCCCGCGACGAGCGCACCCTGGGTTCCGATGACGAAGGTGGCGAGGTTCCCGTCGGGTTGGCGTACCGCGCTGACGCCCGCCCCGGGTGGCGCGATCACCGCGTTGCTGACCGGGCCGGACGGCCCCGACGACGGCCCGGTCGTGGCCGGGTAGAGGCGGCCGTCCGCCCCGATGGTGAAACCGACGAGTTGGGACGGGGCGAGCTGCGCGGCTTGCCCCGGTGGTGCGCCGAGCGGTGCGACGGCGGTGGCCACCGCCACGCCGACCGCCACCGCGATGCGCCACCGTCTGGTGTGGGTCTGGCTCACGGAATTCCCTTCGTTCTGGGTGCGAACCTTCCGACCACAGGTTCTCCACCCGGTCGCCTCGGTGGCGGGAATTCGACGAAAGTGCCAGCCATTCGTGAATTGCTATGCGTACCCATTGACGAAAGGTACGCAAGGTGTCACGCGGGAGTGGGATCTGCCGAACAAAACCCCTGTTCGGAGCCTTTGTGGCCGTCCCGGATTCCCTATTCCGGGTTGCGCCCGGACACCTCGATCCCAATAGTCGGCGCGACCTGCGATGATTGTCCCGGCGTCGGTTCCGCTGTCCGGGAATCGGCCGGACAGCGGTCGCGTACGCCATGCTGATGGTGGATTTCCTGCCGGTTCCGGGAATTGTCGGGTCAGGACGGTGAATTGGCGTCGGGGCGCAGTTTCGTCCACACCTGCTCGGCGTCCGGGTGGCCGAGCCGGTCGAGGATGTCGGCGGCCTGCCGCCAGGCGGAGCCGGCCCGATCGACGTCGCCCACGCCGTGGTGGGTGTCGCCGAGGTGCGTCAACGTGGTGGCTTCGAAGTAGCGCTCCCCGGCCTCCTGCCACAGCGCGAGCGCGTGCTCGTAGCATTCGACGGCCTCCCGGTGGTGCCCGAGATGGTGGTGCGCGTAGCCGAGGCTGTCCCAGGTGTGCGCCTGCCAGTACCGGTTGCCGGTCCGCTGCTGCTCGGCGAGGGCCCGCTCGCAGTAACCGAGCGCCCGCCGGTGGTCGCCGAGCTGGATGTGGTACCAGCCGATGTTGTTCAACGCGTTGGCCGCGCCGTGCCCGTGACCGGCACCCTCGAACAGGTCGAAGGCCCGTTGCGCGTGGTCGAGCGCCTGCCGGTAGTCGCCCTGGCGCTCGGCCAGGATGCCGAGGTTGAGCTGCGTACGGGCACTTCCGACGTCGTCGCCGAGCTGGCCGTACAGGTCCAGGGACTGGCGCAGATGGGCACCGGCCTCGTCGTAGCTCCCCAGGCGCAGGCAGGCCACCGCGCGGTTGCGGTGGACGCGCGCCTGGCCGAGCCGGTCACCGGACCGGGTGGCGGCCTCCAGGGCGAGCCGCTGTACGCCGGACTGGTCCTGCCATGCCCCCAGCCGGTCCAGGTAGGTGTTCAGCGTGCAGGCGAGCTGCCAGGCGTGGGTCTCGAAACCGGTGCCGGCGGCCAGTGCGGTGGCGGCCAGCAGCGCCCGGTGTTCGGCACCGAGACAGGCCCACGCATGATCACGGTCGCGCAGCTCGATCGTCGCCACCCCGTCGTGCACGGCGGGTACGTCGATCGAGTCACGATGGTGGTAGAGCAGCAGGTCCGCGCCGTGCGCGGTGTGCAGGTAGTGATCGAACAGCCGGGTCAGGGCGTCGCGCCGATCCTGGTCGGGATCGTTCGCGTCGACCTGCTCGAGCGCGTACGCCCGCAGGAGGTCGTGCAGGGCGTACCGGCCGGGCAGGGGCTCGGCCAGCAGGTTCGCCCGGGTCAGGTTGGCCAGCGGTGCCCGTACGTCCGCGACCGGAAGGCCGGCGAGACTGGCGGCGGCCGGCACGGACAGGTCCGGGCCGGGGTGCAGCCCGAGCAGACGGAACAGCCTCGCGGTCGCCGGGTCCAGACCCCGGTAGGACCAGGAGAGGACCGCCCGTACGTCGGCACCGGCCTCACCACCGGTGAACCCGTCGAGGCTGCCCCGCGTGCCCTCCAACTCGTCGGCCAGCCTGGCCAGCCCGAAGTCCGGATGGGTGGCGGCCCGTGCGGCCACGATGGACAGCGCCAGCGGCAGCCCCGCCGACGACGCGACGATCCGGTCCACCGCCGCAGGCTCCCGGGCCACCCGCCGGTCGCCGAGACGGCGGGACAGCAGCTCCAGCGACTCCGCCGCCGGCAGCAGGTCCAGGAGCAGCGGATGCGCACCCTCCGCCGCGACCAGCCCCGGTAACTGGTTGCGACTCGTCACCACCACCAGGCAGCCGGACGAACCGGGCAGCAACGGACGTACCTGGTCGGCGTCACGGGCGTTGTCCAGCAGGACGAGCATCCTGCGCCCCACCAGCAGGCTCCGGTAGAGCGCCGCCTGCGCGGTCAGCCCCGCCGGGACGCGCTCGGCGGGCACACCGAGGGCCTCCAGGAAACCCCGCATCGCCTCGGCCGGGCTCATCATCGACCCGGTGGCGTCAAAACCGCGCAGGTTGACGTAGAGCTGCCCGTCCGGGAAACGGTCCGCCACCCCGTGCGCCCAGTGCAGCGCGAGGGCGGTCTTGCCGACCCCGGCCGTCCCGCCGATCGCCGAGATCAGCACCGTACCCGGTGCGCCGGCCGACTCCGCGAGCAGTTCGGTCAGGGCGGCGACCTGCGGCGCCCGTCCCGCGAAGTGCCGTACCGCCGCCGGCAACTGCCGGGGGACGATCGACCCGTCGCCGATCCGTGGGTGCTCAGGGGCCGACGGCTTCGGCTGCTCGGCTCGCGAGGCACGGCGACCCACCTCGGTGTGCGCCGCACCGCTGAGCCGCTCGCCTGCCCGGACACCGTCCGCGGCCCGCAGCAACCGCCAGTGCTCGGCGTCCCACCGGGCCAGGTCGGTCAGCTCGGCCGGCAGCGGTACGCCGACCTGCTCGGCGTGGGCGGAGCAGGCACTGACGTACGCCGCCACGAAGTGCCACTCGGGCAGTGACTTGGCATTGAGCTTGTCGCTCAGGGTGGAGCGGGCGAGCGGCTGCTGCAACCGGGCGGCGACCGCGACCAGTTCGTTCAGCGACGGCGCACCGGCGAGTTGCCGCAGCCGCCTGAGTTCGTCGACGAACTCCAGCAGTGCCTCCCGGCCGGCTTCCCCCATACCGCACCTACCTCCGGCACCGGTTCCGATCTTCGAACGCCCCACCCAGGGTAGCCGGATGAACTCATGCTGATCGATGTCGTCCGGGTCGCGGCCGACTTTGACAACAACCTGCTCCGGGAAACCTACCGAGGCTGGCGATCCTGACCTGCGCATTCAAGCTTCCCTGCAGGAGCGCCCAGGTTCGCTGCGTCACGCTGTCGGCACCGGAGCCTGCGGCAAGTAGTGGAGTCCGGTCAGGATCGCTCGTTTCACCTGAAGGGACTGCGCATGACGCGACACCGCTCTCGTAGTCGCTGGTTCCGGCGCTCCGCGCTGGCTCTGGCGGCACTTCTGCTTCCGACCGTGGGTGCGGTCGGGTTCATCCAGGCACCTGCCAACGCCGACCCGGTCGCTGGCGTCATCACCATCATGACGAATCCGTCCGCGTACAGGCTTTCCAGCTATACCGCCCCCGAGGACAGCGGCGGGCTGATGAACATCGGCCGGAGCATGACCGCCCGAACCATCGACTGGGTGATGAGCCAGGCAAATCGGAATCGCGAGCCGCTGTGCCATGCGAGCACGTACTCCGCATTGACGAGCCGGGCCGGCGCGAACCCGGTCGGCTTCTGCTGGGACAGCGACACCACCGATGACAGCAGTACCGCGTGGGTCCCGCAGGGCATAACCACCACCCGTGACGCGTTGTCGGCCAACACCTACGACGGCCACCAGCTCGTCGCGACGAGCTGGCACAACGCCGACTCGACGAGCAACCGGATCAGCCTGGTCGACTGGGACGCCACCTACGAGGACTTCTACCGCCACGTCCTGCTCGTCGAGCCGACGAACGGCTCGGAATACTACAAGACCGTCGCCGGTCATGCCGGCGGTCTCATGTGGTACGGGAACCTGCTCTACGTGGCCGACAGCGCCCGCAACCAGTTCCGGATCTTCGACTTCAACCAGCTCTTCTCCGCGAACGTCACGGACTACTGCGACTCGAGGGTCGGGCATTCCTATGATGCGGTCGCTCGCCTGGACAAGAACTGTGCCAGCGGATACGCCTACATCATGCCGCAGGTCGGCACGGAGCGGTCGATCGGCTCACCGCTGACCCTGTCGTCGATGTCGCTGGACCGGTCGACAAGTCCGGACAGCATGGTCATCGCCGAGTACGCCACCCAGGCTCAGATAGACGCCGGGGCCACTCCGAGGGTGGTGCGCTTCGCACTCGACTCGGGGAGTCGCCGACCGCTGACCGGCGTCGCGATCGAGGGCTACACCACGAAGCTGCCGCGAACGCAGGGGGTGGCGAGCAGGTACGGCACCTACTACTTCGCCAGCAGCGGTGGCAGCGCGACCGCGCGGGGCGCACTGAGGGTCTGGGCCACCGGACATTCCACCTTTGCCAACTACCCCTGGGTCATCGGTGCGGAAAGCCTCTCCTACTGGGGTGGTAGCTCGGACCTCATCTGGACGGTGACCGAACACGTGAACCAGCGGCTCGCTGTCGCGGTGAACGCCAGCGCCTACCCGCCGAGCTGACGGCGGTGCCGAGCAGCCGGTGAACCAGCCGGCCGGGCCGTCGGAAACCCACTCGGGACTTCCTGCGGCCCGGCCGGCTCCTCCGGCGCCGGCATCCGGTGGACTCCCGTGCCGGTAGCGGAGTCACAGGTGGCGGACGTGGGTGAGCAGCGCGTCGAGGAACCGGTCCGGTTGGGTGAAGGCGGCGAAGTGGCTGGCGTCCCCGATCAGCACCAGCGCCTTGGTCGGCGCCTGCACCTCGGCGTAGTACTCCTGGGCCAGGGTGGTCAGGGTCAGCACGTCGGTCTCGCCCTGGAAGATGAAGAACGGTACGTCGAACCGGGTCCCGTAACGCCGCGCGTCGTACGCCATGAACTGCTCGAACAGCACCCGCTGCGAGTACGCGAAGCCGGAGGCGAGGTGGACGACATCGCGCAGGGAGTGGGTCGGTGAGGTCAACGCGAGCGGGAACAGCAGCTTGGTGACCGCGTTCGGTTCGACCGGATCGGTCTTCATGGTCCAGTTCATCTTCCTGCCCCAGGTGCTCAGGTCCCACCGGGAGGGGTCGGGGTCGATCCGCTCCAGGATCGCGACCGCCCTGGTGTTGCCGGCGGCCCGCAACCGGTCGAGGGTCAACCGCAGCCCCTGCGCCTCGTTGCGGGCCATGTCCACGTAGTGGTCGGTGCCGACGTAGGCGCTGAACAGGTCGGGGCGGCGCTGGACGAGCGGGATCCCGACCAGGGTCCCCATCGACCCGGCCAGCAGGATCACCCGTTCTTTGCGCAGGTGCCGGCGCAGGAACTCGACCACCTCGATCCCGTCCTCGACCATCCGGTCGAAGGTCATCTCCCCGCTGCCCGACCTGCCGTTACGCCCCAGGGTCTTGCCCGCACCGCGACGGTCCCAGTGGACCACCGTGAAATGCCGCTCCCACGAGCGCAGCAACGGCGTGAAGACCGAGTACGGCGACCCCGGCCCGCCGTGCACCACCAGCAGCACCGGGTTGTCCCGGTCCTCGCCACGGATGCCGATCCACTGGTCGATCCCGCCGATCCGGACGAACCGCTCCTCGGCAATGCCGTTGGATGTGTTGATGGTCAGCTTCGCCCCGACCCGGCGCCGCAGGACCGTACGGTAGGCCAGGCCCCCGACGACCGGTACGGCGGCGGCGCAGGCCAGGATGGTTCCGATCATTGTGAGCTCCCGGAAATCGTGGTGTGTGCAGCCATCGTTCGTCCGGAAACGGGCCGGGCCCAGGGTGCGGTTGTCACCCCGGTTGGCGGTTCATAGGTCTGGCAGAACCAGGCTCGGGCCACCGGGACGAGTCGATACTGGACGGCATGGATCCCCGTGCGGAGTTGAGTGAGTTCCTGCGGTCCCGCCGCGCACGGCTGCGGCCCGAGGACACCGGCCTGCCGGTCTTCGGCGGCCGGCGCCGGGTGCCGGGGCTGCGCCGCGAGGAACTGGCCCAGTTGGCCGGGGTCAGTGTCGACTACTACGTACGCCTGGAACAGGGCAGGCTGGGCAACGTCTCCGAGTCGATTCTGAACGCCGTCGCGGTCGCCCTGCGCCTGGACGACGCCGAGCGCACGCACCTGTACAACCTCGCCCGGCCTGCCCAACGCCATCGGCCGCAGCAGCGACACAGTGGCAACCGGGAGCAGGTCCGCCCGGGCCAGCAGTGGCTGCTCGACGCCCTGTACGAGGTCCCGGCGTACATCCTCGGCCGGCGGCTGGACGTCGTCGCCTGGAACGACCAGGCCAGCGCTCTGCTCTCGGTCGACCTCGACGCGCTCGCCCCAGAGGAGCGCAACCTGGCCCGGCTGATCTTCCTCGACGACACCTCCCGCGACCTGTGGGGCAACTGGACCCAGAAGGCACGGGACACCCTGGGCGGCCTACGGATGCACGCCGGCCTGTTCCCGGACGATCCGCTGATGGCGCAGCTCGTCGGCGAGCTGTCGTTGAAGAGCACGGAGTTCCGGCAGTGGTGGGCGGATCACGACGTCTGGGTGAAGCCGCACGGCACCATGCACTTCCACCATCCGATCGTCGGCGAGTTCAGCCTCGCGTACGAGGCGCTCGCGGTGCCGGACGCCCCCGAACAGACTCTGGTCACGTACACCGCGCAGCCGGGCTCCGCCGCCCACACCGCCCTGCGCCTGCTCGCCACCTGGCACGCCGACTCCCGCGACCGCCACCAGGCCCCACCGATGTCCGAGCCCGCCTGACGCTGCGACGAACGACATGACCGAGAGCACCCGCCGGGTCCGCCGGGCGCGCTCGTGTTTGTCGTACGCCCTCAGCTCGTCCTGCTGGCCGCCCGGATGAAGCTGGTCCACGCCTCGGGGGAGAAGGTGAGGGAAGGCCCGCCCGGATCCTTGCTGTCACGTACGGCAACGATGTTGGGCAGATTGCCGGCAACCTCGACGCAGTTGCCGTTGTTGTCCCCGCTGCGGGTGCTCTTGCGCCATCGGGCACCGACCAGTCCATCAGCCATGGTGGACCCTTTCCTTGATGTTGATGATCAGCCTCCTCGATTGTTCCTCATCAAGTGCCAGCGTTTCGAGGCTGGTCCAGATCTTTTCGTAGACGGCGAACTCCTCCGGTCGATCCAGGTAGAGGGCGCCGGTCACCGACTCGCTGTAGATGATTGGTGGCTCTGGGACCGTCCGGTTGGTCAGCGGGAATTCGAGCATGACGAAGGCTCCCGCCAGGGCACCGTTGTGCGCACCAGCCGACAGAGGCAGGATGCGGATCGAGACATTGGGGAGTTCGGCACGGTCGAGCAGGTGAGCCAGTTGGCTCGCCATCACTGCTGATCCCCCGACGCGCCGGAGCAACACAGCCTCCGACAGGACCCATGCCAACTGTGGTGCTTTGGGCATCCGACGAGCCAGTACACCTTGCCTCTGGTGACGAACTTCCAGCACCTCCTCCAACTCTTCCTTGGGCATGTTGGGGCGGTTCTGGTACACCCCTCGGGTGTAGTCCGGAGTCTGGAGGAGGCCAGGCACCAGAGTGTCGTCGTGTTCGCGTAACCGGGATGCGGCCTGTTCCAGGCCGACGTACATTTCGAACCACTCGGGGACGGCGTCCCCGTACGAATGCCACCAGCCCTTGGCTTTGGTTTCGCTCGCCAGTCCCGTCAGCGCGGCGGTCAGTTTGGGCGTTGCCCGGTACAGCTCGCACATCGCCCGTGCGTCGATCATGCGGACCGCGCCGAGGCCGGTCTCGATCCGCCACATCTTCTGCCGGCTGCACTGCAACGCCTCCGCCACGCCGTCCAGAGTCATCCCCGCCTCGGTGCGCAGCCCCCGCAGCGCCCGCCCGAGTTGCCGCCGAGGCACTGTTGATCCCAGGTCGTCGGCCATCCGTCACCCGCCCCCTCACGTCACATTTTGTTACATCTGAAAGCCATCGTTGAAACGCGTAAACGTTGCCCGGAGTGAGCCAGGAAATGCGGCAACCATTTATCGCGATCGCGCTTCCGACCCTACAAGACGGTTATGACAAGCGCTATAAGCGTGCAACCGTTTTGCCGTTACCCACCTACCTGGACCTGTTGACCCGGACGCGGTAGCGTGCCGGCGATGGAAGACTCGCAGGAACAACAACTGTTCGGTAATCGCTGGGCCGACGCGGTGGGCCGGACGGGCAACGCAGTGCCTAAAGGACGTCTCGTAACTCGGTGAAGGCGTGGCCGGGTAAGGCTGCTGGTGTCACCCCGTCAGGATGATGTTGTGGATGTGGGCGATACCGGATGCGGTGTCGGCCAATGTGCGGGCGGCGCGGCGGTAGTCACGCAGGATCTTGAAACACTTCATGCGGGCCAGGGCGTGTTCGACCTGCGCCCGGACGGTGCGGTGCTGCTTGTTCAGGTTGGCCTTCCACTCGGGTAGCTCGCTGCCGTCGGTGGGCTTGCGGTACGGGATGATCACCTCGGGGTTGCCGCGGTAGGCGCCGTCGGCCATGACCGGGCGTCCGGCCAGCTTCTGGTCGATACCGGAGGTGCGGTAGACGATCGTGTCGTTGCGGTTGCCGGGTTGCGGGTCGCCGAGGGCGACGACGAGGCGGGTGTGGGCGTCGATGGCGACCTGCAGGTTCGTGCTGTAGCGGTAGTTCTTGCTCGGGGCGGCCAGGCGGTGGTCTCGGGTCGGGATGAGAGTGCCGTCGACGATCGCGATCTGGTCGATCCGACGCCGCCGCACCGGGGCCAGGGCGAGGAGGGGGCCGAGGGTGTCGATGACCCGGTGTGCGGCGGAGTGCGATACCCCGAACAGTGGGCCGATCTGGCGCATCGTCAGGTTCGTGCGCCAGTACGCGGCCACCAGCAGTACCCGGTCCGGCAGGTCGAGAGACCACTGCCGGCCCGGCCGGCCGTCAGCGATCGCGTCCCCGCCACGCTCGGCGACCAGCGTGACGAGTCTGCGGAACTGGACGGGCTGCAGCCCGGTGAACGGGAAGATCCACTCCGGGCGAGCTGCCGAGATCACCTGCACCCCGACATGATCCACCATGGACCACCTATCGAGTTACGAGACGTCCTTTAGGCCGCGCTGCAATTGCATCGACCAGCACGAGGTGCGGCCACCGAGCCGGGTGCGCTTCCACGCCGAGCGCCAGGACACCTCGCTGCCCGCGTGGCAACGACTGCTCGAAGTGGTGGACGAGGCGGCCACCGACGGGCGCGAGGTCTTCAAGCCACTCGTGGAGCTGAGCCCGCAGGAGCGGCGGGACATCATCACCCTGCCGCCGACCATCGCCAGGCTCACCGAGGTCAAGCACCTCAACCTGTACGGCTCCAGCTTGGTCCGGATTCCGCCGGAGATCGGCGCGATGAGCAGCCTGGAGGAGTTCAGCCCGTACACCTCCAGCCGCCTGCACTGGTTCCCCTACGAGCTGACCCGATGCCCGAAACTACGGAACAGTACGGTCAGCACCCGCGCCATCTACGGCAACTTCAAGTACCGTCCGTCCTTCCCTGAGTTGCAACCGGCACGGTCCTCGACTGCCGGCCTGGACTGTGCCCAACTCGACCCCGGGACCTGGGGTTACGACGCCATCGAGTCGTGTGGCGTGTGTCAGCGGCCGATCGGTACGGCCGGGTTGCGGCAGGTGTGGATTTCGCTCCGGATCGCGACCGACGTCCTGCCCCTGTTGGTGAACGCCTGCTCTCCGGCCTGCGTCGAGGCGCTACCAACGCCACCCGATGACCATGTCCAGCGGCCGCACACCGGTGGCCCCGACCTGGTCCAGCCACCCAGCTACCACTGAGCCCGGGGCCAGGCCGCTGGCCCGCAGATTCCCGAATGCGATCAGTTCGATACCGGCTGCGTGAAGGTCTGGTGACCGATCGTGCGGGGCGTCGATACGCTGGAGGTTTCCGCGCACTCACTCCAGCTTCGAGTTGAGGACGGGCAGATGACTCCTACTTCCGCGCCACCCACTTACCGGTCCCTGGCCACCAGTGTCGCGGTGGTCCTCACACTCGCCCTTGCCGCAGCAGCCGGCTGCCAGAGCCAGCAGGACCCCAAGCTGGAGTCGGTGCAGGAGAAGCTGAAGCAGACCCATATCTACCAGCAGGGCAAGCTGCGGGTCGGGGTGGCCGGCACCGAGCCGCTGATGGGTGAGGTCGAAAACGGCGTCTACAAGGGATTCGACATCGAGATCGCACGCTACATCGCCTCGTCGCTGGGGTACTCCGCGGAGGATATCGAGTTCAAGGCGGTCGAGACCGAAAACCGCATTCCCAGGCTGCAGGGTGGCGACGTCGACCTGGTGGTGTCCAGCTTCTCCATCACGGAGGAGCGGGAGAAGCTGGTCAGCTTCGCCGGCCCGTACTTCGTCACCACCCAGGAGGTGCTCATCCCGGTGGCAATGAAGGGGAAGATCCAGACCATCGAGGATCTGCGCAACCCCGCGTACCGGGTCTGCACCAGCGGCGGTTCGACCAGTGAGGAGGAACTGGAGCGGCACAAGGTTTCGCCCTTGGTGGTGATGACGACCAACGACTGCGTCACCGGAATCCGTGATGGCCGGTACGACGCGATGAGTTCCGACGAGACCATCCTCGCCGGGTTCATGTCCCGCTATCCGAAGGAGTTCGAGATCGTGGGCATGCCGTTCGGCACCAGCGAACGGCTGGGCATCGGCGTACCGATCACCGATCCGGCGCTGCGCGATCTGGTCGCCTACTTCCTGCAGAAGAGCTACCTGGCCGGCCGCAACGGCGGTAGCAGCCCGTGGCGGACGGCGTACAACAGGACGCTCGGGCCCTGGCTGGGCGCGGACCGGAACCAGCCGGCGCCGGAGAAGGTACCGGACCTGATCGACTTCGACGAGCGGTCGCCGCGATGACCCGCGCGGTCTCGGACCAACCGGTGGCCGCCGACCCGGGGGCGGACGGCGCGACGGCGACGGCCGGATCCTGGGCCGGGCCGCCGAGGGATGACCCCGAACGCCGCGCGCGGGCCAGCCAGTCCTTCTGGGCCGTGGCGGTCGGCGCACCTGCCATCTTCTCGGTACTCCGCCTCGGCGTCGAAGCCGGAGGCGAGTTGCAGACCACCTTGCTGCTGGTCGCCAACGTCGGGCCGGTCAACCTGGTCGCGGCGTTCGTCACCACCGCCACCCGACTGGTGTCCACCGCCCTGGTGGCCGTGTTCGCGATCGGCGCGGTGCTGGCGGTCAGCGCCGATCGCGAACCGAACGGGCGGCTCGGCCGGCGCCGGCCGATCTTTGCCCGGTGGGCCGACGTCGCACCGGTCTGGTTCGTGATCGCCTGCTTCGGCCTGGCGCTGGTCACCTGGCAGGTGCTCTACCTGCCGCTGCTCCTGCCGGCGCTCGCCGCCACGTTCCAACTCGACCCGGTACGCCTGTTCGAGCACCTCGTCATCCGGGCACTGGTCATCGGAGCGGGCCTGCTGGCGTACTCCTGGTTGGTGTTCCCGACCACCTGGAACGCCCTCGAACAGGGCGAGTACGTCGTGGCCCTGCTCTTCACCGTGCCCCCGCTGGTGGCGCTGTTCGTCGCCGGCCCGATCCTGCCCTCGATCGCCCGGCTGCTCGCGTCCGTCGGCCAGGCGGCGGCGCTGGTCATGCTGGTCTGGGCGGCGGTGCCGGTGATCACGACGCCGGTGCTGCCGCTCACCGTCACGACCGTCGAGGACACCGGAGGCACAGACGAGGACATCCGTGGTCACGTGATCAGCGTGGACGACGTGAACGTGGTGATCCTCCAGGAGCGCGGCGGGGTCCGGTACGTCCCGGTCGACCGGGTCGCGTCGCAGGTGCTCTGCCCCACGGAGGAGGAGCTACCCCGCTACCGACTGCGGGTACGCGACTTCCACATCGAGGACTCGCTGCTGGTCGGCCTCGGGCGGTTCGTACGCCCCCAGGCTCCGATCGATGCGGCCTGCCGAATCATCCCCTGAACTTGTCGGCTGGACGGGGTGGTTGGTGTGCTGTCAGGAATCGCTGGCCTGCGCAACCGCCCGTGACTACTGCACCTCGCGGCGCACTAAAGCCACGCCGCAGGACAGCAGGATTCCCAGTGCGACCAGCCCGATCCGGAGCCAGGGAACGTCCCTGGTGGGCTTCACCCCGATCGACACCGACACGCCCAGCGTACCGATGACGATCAGGCAGATGAGTACGCTCAGCACGCGATATACCACGCCATACTCTGACCACCAGGCCCAGGTGCCGAACAGGGCGGCGGTGAGCATGAGCAGATTCAGCAAGATCAGCGAGAATGCGAGCTGTCCCCGTGCCCAAGCAGTCACGGCTTTGCATCCTCTGCGGCTTCGGAGGGGACGGTATCGGTGTGGCCCGGATGAGCCGTTGCATCCGTGTCGGCATCCTGGAGCTCGCGCGCCTGCAGCTCGATCTCGGCGCGCTCGGTTGCCGTCAGGTCGCCCTGCCGGGTCAACGACTCGGTGAACGCGTCTCCGAGGGCCTGCCCATGCCACGAGTGGGCGGCTGCGGCACGGAGACCGGCCTCGCCCGTGAGCACGGTCCGTGCCAGCGACCCGAGTGGGTCATCCTTGCCTCGGTTCCGGGCGAGCGTAGACAGGACCGCGCGGGCCAGTGGTTGCTGGGTGATGTCCTCGGCCATGGTTTATCCCTGGTATCCGGCGGGGTGCTGATACGGCTTCAGATCCGAGAGTTGGGTGACTCCGAGACCGGCGTCGATCATCGCAATTGCACCCGCGATGCTCTTGAAGATGGTCTCGGCGTTGCCGTAGACCTTTGAGATGTCCTTGTACAGGTCGTAGGCCTGCCAGGCGTAGTAGGCGGCGACGCTGTAGCCGGCGACGGCGCCAATGCCGGTCTCGATCGTCGCCGTGCCGACCACGGCCGCAAGGTTCACGATTATGAGCAGGTCGAGCAGTTTCGCAATCAGTCCGCTGACCACGGCGAAGAGCTGCTTGGCCGCCTCGGCCGCCTGTATGTAGAGATCGGCGTACTGGTCGCAGGCCGAGTGCAGCGCCATCGTCGAGGCACCGAGAGCGAGCTGGAACTCCTGTTCGGCCTCTGCGGCGTTGCCGCGCCACACACCGGACACGTCCGCCGTCCCGCTGGTCAGGTTACGACCGGTGTCCTGCATCGCGTTGCCGACGATCCGCCAAGCGGCGGCGCAGTGCACGTACGATTTCCAGTCGCCGCTGAAGGTCTTGGCCCAGCCCTCGAACGGGTCGTGACCGAACAGCCAGACGCTGACCTGGCGTAGCCAGGACGCCGGACTGACCAGGTCCGTCAGGGGGTTGATCTGCCACATCTCGATGCTGGTCGCGTAGCTGGGCGAGACGAGGTGACGGGCGGGCGCGGCAACGTCGGAAAAGGGCGGGACCTCGGCAGCGGGCCAAAGATCGGGACGCCCCGTGGCCAGCGTGCCCCGTACCTCGGCGGGATCACGTGCACCCGGATAGCTTTGGTCCAGTCTTGCGGAGGCCGAGGTATCCGATGCCGCGTAGTCCCGCTGCGCCTGATTGATCTGGGTGGCGGCAGCTCTGGTCAGAGTCTCGAGCCGCTCCAAACTCGCCGTGACGCGCCCGTACGCGACCTGGTGTGGGCCGGCGAAGAGGAAGAGTATTCCTTGCTGGTCGAATTCCAGGTCGCAGTGCTTTCTTGCATAGGTCAGCGTGTCATTCGCGTCGCCGGATGCTCGGTGGAGCAGGTTGTACAGGCCGTTGAGACCGGCTGGGTCCACATAGAAGCCGCTCATGTTCCCCCGTCGAACGTCGGTCGGCACCTCGCGGCACAGTAATAGCCGGCGATCAGGAGAGTCAACGCCCCGTCGCCTTCGGTAACCGATCCGACAGGACGAGCGAGCCGTCGCCGACCGGCCATCCGGCGCGGGCGATTGTCCCGGCCGATCGGGACTGCTGTCACTGATGAACCGGGACGTTTCTCGGGTGTCCTTCTACTCGGCACAGATCGAGGGAAGGGGTCCAGTTGCGGTACAGACCAGGGGCCGTACGCGCCATCGCGTCCGTCCTCATGACGACGACCGGGCGCGGGGGGTGGACGCGGTGAGGGACGGCTTCCTGCTGTTTCCGTTCTCCCCGGCCGATCAGGGGCGGATCGATCCCACCTCGATCAGCGTCACGGACATCGGCTACGCGCCGGCGCCGGTGGCCGGGCAGCCCTACCCGCAGGCTATGCGATTGGCGTTCCGGCTGACCGCCGGCAGTCCCGTACCGCAGGTCCGGCCGTTGTTTCCCGGGCAGTTGCGGTTCGTGGCCGACCCGGCGGCCCCGGGGGTCATCCCGGCGCCCGACGACGTCGAGTTCACCGAAACCGCGTACGCCGGGTGGCGCACCATCGGCATGCTCCGGCTGACCGTCGATCCGGAGGCCGCCCGGGCGCTGGGTGAACTCGACCCGGATCTGGCGGTGCTGCCGAACGTCGTCTGGTACGGACCCGTACGCATATCCCAGGAGTTCCTGTTCAGCACGCTACGGACGGGGCTGCGCGCGGAGCGGTTGGGTGGCACTCCGTCCATCCCGCCCAGCGATCCGCGCTGGGCCAAGCATGCGGTGGCGGCGTTCCTCGACGGACGGTACGAGCCGACCATCAGGGCCGGGGCCACGGCGGCCACCGACGACCGGATCGCGCACCCGATGCCGACTGTGCACCCAACCGGTGCGCAGCATGACGTCACGCTGCTGGTCACCGCGGCGACCCGGCAATCGCCGAAGGACGGGCCCCGGGAGCGGTTCAACGTACTCAGTGCGGGGGTGGACGAGGACGATCCGGCGCACAGCGCCAACGGTGCCGTACCCGCCCGGCACGTGTACCGGGTGCTGCGCCAGCATCTGACGGACGCCGCCACCGGTACGGCCGTACCCGATGCGGTGCTGGCCACCGGCGGATCCGCGCCGGTCTACCACGCACTGCGCTGCACCCGTACCTGGCAGCCGGTGGCCGAGTGTTCGGTCCACTTTCCGGCGCAGCGGATCTCCGTCGCCGATCCGGCGGGCAATCCCCTGGCCGTCCAACGCCTCCCGGCTCACGGTGTCTTCTTCTGGTCGTACCCCGCCGACGCACCCGTACGGGATCTGCGGGTTTCCGTCGCCGGGGGGATGCGGTGGATCGACGGGGGGACAGCCGACGTGTGGCGGCAGCCGGCCGCAACGGTGGCGCTCGCGTATGACCTTGCGGCCACGCCGTCGCCGCACCTGCAACTGCGCCTACCGATGGGCGAGGCGATGCTGACCGAGCCCCGGGACGCTCCGGGCGGCGGCAGGTGCACCTACATGTCGATGCGGCGGTCGGTACGGGCGCTCACCGACAACCGGGTCTGCGGCGGCCGGCTGAACTTCGGACGGGGCGTCACCGGGCCGGGAACCCGCCAGCTCATGGACGACGCCTGGGCAGGCACCCCGGCACACGCGGGGATCCTGCGCAACAACCAGCCGCTGCCGAACCTCTCACCGGACGTCGGCGCGCCGCGACTGGTCCCGGTGCTGCGGGCGTTCTTCCCGGACGAGGTTCCGGCCCAGAACATCGGCGGCAGCACGCACCGCGCGACCGCCTACGACGGCGGTGAGATGGCGTACCGGCTCTGGCAGACGATCATCGGCTCGTTCCACGCGGAGGGGACGAAGCGTAACTTCCCGCCGACCGTCATCGGGCGCGGTGGGCCGGGGGTGCTCGTCGCGACCGGGCTCGCCGCCGGATTCCAGCTCGATCCGGTACGCCGGCCGGGCGAGACCGACAGCGTCTACTTCGACCGGGTGGTGGGCCTCGCCACCGCCGGGATCCGTCCCGGCGCCCTGCTCCAGTTCTGGAACCTCGACACCGACTTCGAGGGCATCAAGGCCACCCAGACCAGCGCGAACGCGCACCCGATGGACTCGTACGGGCACTCGCTGGTGTTCGTCGGGTACGACCGGGACGGCACGGGCGCGGTCACCGGCCTGATCACCATCGACCAGTTCGGCGAGGGAATCCGGACGATCGGGGGCGCCGCGGGCTCGCGGCTCATCGAGTGGGGCGGGGCCGACCAGCAGATCTGGGTCGCCGCCAACTGGGCGGAGTGAGCGGATGTACCAGCCACCAGCCACCAGCCACCAGCCGGCCACGCCCGGCGAGAGCGGAGACTGTCGTGACCATTGACGTCAACGGGCGGGCCCTGCACCCGCTCGGCGAGGCGATCGCCGCCGCGGACTTCCCCCTGGTCGACCTGCTGCCGGCCGGGGCGTTCGACGGGATCTACTACCTGAGCGCGGAAGCCACCGTCGAGGACAAGAGCCTGGTTGTCTCGTTCGAACTGGCCTTCGAGGGCGAACTGGCGCTGACCCCGCCGGACAGCGACGTCATCGCGCTGGTCCTCGGCTCCGCCGGGGCCGGGTGGACGGGGGTACGGGCCACCGTCGCGCTCGGCGCGGAGCCGTCCATCCTGCTCGAAGGGGTCGCCCTGTCGCTGCGGCTGCGTGGTGACGTACTGCGGGATGTGGCGACCGGCGGCCCGGCCAGCATCAGTGTCACCGCCGACCTGCGGGTCTCCCCGGACGGGCTCAGCCTGGAGGGCTTCGATGGGGCGTCGCTCGCCCCGGCGTACGTCGCCGACACCGAGGTGGTCGTCCAGGCCGATCGGGTGCGGCCGGTCTTCGGCAACATCAACCCGCCCGGTTGGTTGGAGGGCCGCGACGACTTCCGTGGACTGGCCATCGACCGGCTGTCCGTCACGCTGCCCGCCGAGTATCTCGACGCCGACCCCGGCGCCGATCTGCGGCTGGAGCTGGAGCACGCCGCGATCGACGCGGACGGCTTCACCGGCAGGTTCGCCGTGGCCGCCGATCCGCAGCATCCGATCACCGGGCGGCTGTTCGGCCTCCCGTTCCGGTTCCGCGCGTTCGCCCTGGAGATCGACCGCAACGCCGTACGCGTCGCCCGGCTCGCCGTCGACCTGCGGTTGGCGGCGCTGGAACAGTCCGATCAGGAGAAGTGGGTCAGCGTCGAGGTCGGATTCGCCGCCGGCCGCAAGCTCAGCGCCGCCCTCTCGGCCGCACAACCACCTGGTACGTCCACCGACCCGGCCGCGCTGGTCTCCGTCGAGGCGGCCGGGGTGGCCCGGATCGGCCTGCGGGCGATGCGGTTGGAGGCGACCGACGGGGTGGTGGTCCTGCTCTTCTCCGGTGCGGTGACCGTCCTGGTCGGCGCGGGGGCGATCGGCTGGCCCCGGCTGGAGTTCGACGAGTTCGGCATCGGCTCCGACGGGCGGCTGATCCTGCCGGCGGACGGGATCCGGTTGCGGGGCGTACTCGCCGCCGCGTTGGGGCCGGTCAAGTTGCTGGCCGAGGGGATCGGCATCGGCAGTAACGCCGCCGGCACCGCGCTCGCGCTCAAGCCGCCGACCAGCGTCGGGATGTCGCTCGCGGCGGGACCGGTTGCCGGCGGCGGTTACCTCTTCGTCGACGAGGCCGCCGGCCAGTACGCCGGTGCCCTGAGCCTGCAGTTCGAAGCGGTCGCGGTGACCGCGGTGGGGGTCCTGGCGACCAGGAATCCCGACGGTTCACCGGTCCGGATGCCGGACGGCAGCGACGGCTTCTCCCTGCTGGTTCTCGTGTCGGCCGAGTTCACCCCGATCCAGCTCGGCTTCGGCTTCACCCTCAACGGTGTCGGCGGGCTGTTCGGCGTACACCGGACGGTCAACGTCGAGGCGCTGCGTGCCGGTGCGCGTACCGGGTCGCTGAACGCGCTGATGTTCCCGAACGACCCGGTGGGTCGGGCCGCCGAGGTGGTGGCGACCGCAGGTTCGGTCTTCCCGGTCGCGGTCGGCCGTTACGTCCTCGGCCCGATGGCCCGCCTCGGGTGGGGTACGCCCACCCTGCTCACCTTCGACCTCGGGCTGGTGCTCGAACTGCCGGCGCCGATGCGCCTGGTGGTGCTGGGACGGCTGCGGATGGCCCTGCCGGACGACAAGCATCCTCTCGTCAAGATCAATATGGATGTGCTCGGTGTCATCGACTTCGACGCCGGGGAGGCGTCGATCGACGCCTCGCTCTACGACTCCCAGGTGGTCGGCTTCCCGATCAGCGGGGACATGGCGATGCGGATGTCGTGGGGCGACCGGCCGTCGTTCGCCCTGTCAGCGGGCGGCTTCAACCCGAGGTTCCAACCGCCGCCTAACTTCCCGGCGTTGCGCCGCCTCGCCATCGCGCTGTCCGAACGGAACAACCCGAGGCTGCGGCTGGAGGCGTACCTCGCGTTGACCTCCAACACCGTCCAGTTCGGCGCCCGGCTGGAGGTGTACGCCGAAGCCGCCGGCTTCAACGTCGCCGGGATGCTCTCCTTCGACGCCCTGCTGCAACTGGCGCCGCTCGGTTTCATCGCCGACATCGCCGCCGCCGTCGCACTGCGCCGGGGCAGCCGGGAGCTGATGGCGGTCTCGCTCCAGGTCACGCTCAGCGGGCCACGTCCGTGGCGAGCCCGGGGCAAGGCCAGGTTCAAGGTCCTGTTCGTCAGCGCGTCGGTCGCCTTCGACGTGTCGATCGGGTCGCGTACGCCACCGCCGTTGCCCACCCCGTTCGACGTCGGAGGCGAGCTGGCCCAGGCCCTCGGCGACCCCCGCAACTGGACCGCCCAGCTCCCGCCACGGGACGAGGCGCTGGTCACGCTGCGCCGGATCGACGTCGCCGACCGGCAACTGCTGGCCCACCCGCTCGGCGCCATCGCGGTCACCCAGCAGGTCGCACCGCTCGGCCTGGACATCAACCGGTACGGCACCTCACCCGTCACCCGCGCGGGAGCCTTCACCATCGAGTCGGTCCGGTTCGGTGACGCCGGTGGCAGTGCCGGCAAGGCGACGTACGAGCACTTCGCGCGGGCGCAGTTCCAGGACCTGACCGACGACGAGAAACTATCGACGCCGTCGTTCGAGCTGATGGAGGCGGGTCGCAGCTTCGGCGCACCCGAGGTGAAATTCGACGACGCCCCGCCACCGCCGCTGCCGCTGGGCTACCTGGAGCCGATCATCGTAGACCGGCCGGAATCCGTGGAGCGGGCGAAATCCGCCGCCCGGCCCGGAGTCGGCGACCGGGCCGAATTCGTCGGCCGGATCCGGCGGGTCGGGTCTGCGGTGGTCCGGCCGGTGGACGGGCCGACGCTGCTGCGGCTGTCGCGTACCAGCCCGGCCGCGCTGGCGCCGACCCGGACCACCGGGCGGGCCGCGTACCGCACCGGAGCGGGGCCGCTGGTGCGTTTCATCGAGCCGGTCACCGGTTCACCCACATCCGAGGAGGCACGCCGGTGACGGCGCAACTGCACTTTCTGGCCTACGTCCGGCAGGGGCTGGCCGCAGCCGGCGTGGCGCCGGACCCGATCGTGTCGGACATCCCGGCCCGGCCACCGATCCAGGTCGGCGTACGGCTGACCGGCCACGAGGAGGAGCACTTCGACGTACGGCTCTACGGCCCCGGCGACGTACGCGGGGTCGACACCCGGCAGGTGATCCGGATGGACCCGCCGCCCGGTTCGCACGACTTCGAACCGAACAACCTGGTCACGATCGAGTTCGACCGGCCGGACTTCCCGTGGCTGTTCACCCCGGCGAGCAAGGGAGACCGGCAACGGTTGCGCCCCTGGCTGTTCCTGGTGGTGGTCCCGGTCGCCGACTCCGAACTGCGTACGGACACCGGCGCGCCGCTGCCCGTACTGGAGTGTGACCGGGCCGACCTGCCCGACCTCGCCGAGTCGTGGGCCTGGGCCCACGCCCAGGTCGCCACCGCCGACGACACCGACACCGTCGCCTCGGTGCTGGCCGGTGACCCGGCACTTACCCTGTCCCGGCTGATCAGCCCGCGCCGGCTCGCCTCCGGTGTCACCTACCGGGCGTGCCTGGTGCCCGCCTTCGAACCCGGCCGGCTCGCCGGACTCGGCCTGGACGTCGACGACACCGCCGCCCTCGGCCCAGCCTGGCGCACCGGCGAGGGGGCCGCACCACCGCTGCCGGTCTACCACTCCTGGGAGTTCTCCACCAGCGACGACGGCGACTTCCAGTTGCTCGCCAGCCGGTTGGAGCCACGGGCCCTCGGCGCCGACGTCGGGCTGCGTCCGGTGTGGATCGGCCGGTCCGGGATGCCGGACCTGGATCCGGCCGTACCCACGGTCAGCCTCGGCGTCGAGGGCGCGCTGCGCGGCGCGACGACCATGCCGAGCCGGTGGGCGGCCGAGTCCCGGGAACCGGTCCAGGCGCTGCTGCGCGAGCTGACCACCGACACCGGCACCCGGCTCGGGCCACCGGTCTACGGCGGCCACTACGCCGAGCTGGACCGGATCCCCGGTGACGCGCAACCCCCGCACTGGCTGCGTGAACTGAACCTCGACCCCCGGCACCGAATCGCCGCCGCACTCGGCACCCGGGTCGTACGCGAACAGCAGGAAACCCTGATGGCCGCCGCCTGGGAGCAGGCCGCCGAGGTCCAGCGGGCCAACGAGGCGCTGCGCCAGGCACAGCTCGCCGCGGAGGCGAGCCGGTCGACGTACGAGCGGCGGATCGTGGCCGGGGCGGCGTCGGTGGGCGGCGCGGCCGTGCCGTCGACGGACGCCGGCCCGCTCCCGCCCGGCCGGCTGCTCCAGGTCAGCGGCGCCGTCCTGGACTCCGTGACCGTCACCCCGCGCAGCAAGAAGCGCATCGGCGACGAACTGGGGCACAACCCGACGGCGGCGGCGACCCTGTCCGCCACCTTCCGCCGGATCGCCCGACCGCACGGTCCGGTCGCCCGCCGGCTCGGCGCCGACGCCCTCGACGGGCTGGTCGAAGCGGCCGGCGACAACCAGGTACGGGCCACCCCGCCGCAACGCGAACCCGCCGGCACGGTGCTGTTCGACACCGTCGCCGGTCCCGACAACGTCTCCTTCGACCGGATCGACGCGCAGGTCGACGACAACGCCCGGTGGTGGCACTGGCCGCCGGCCGCCGCGACCCTCGCGGCGGACCAGGCACAGCCGCAGACCGAGCCCGCACCGGTCGCGCCACGGCTGCCGCCGGAGAACCCGGAGTGGCCCCCGGAGGACCCCGACTGGCCGCCGGAGGACCCCGACTGGCCGCCGGAGGACCCCGACTGGCCCCCGCCCCCACCACCACCGCCGGTCGAGCCGCTGCCGGTGTCGTACCCGGACAGCGGCCCGCTGCCGGCGGGTGTGCCCGGCCAACCGACCGGGCTGCCGGCGGCCGTGCTGAGCGGACCCGGCCCGGTGCTCGACGACCGCCGCACGTACGTCAGCAGCGGCGACGGTCGCCTCTTCGAGCTGTACCACGACGGTGGACGCTGGCTCTGGTCCGACCACGGCACCCCGCCGGGCACCCAGGCCGCCGGGGTCGAACCCGGCGCGGCCATGGACGGCGGACGGCGGTTCTTCGTCGCCTCGGTCCAGGGCGCCCTGTTCGAGCACTACTGGGAGAGCGACCGGTGGCTGTGGCGCAAACACCCGTCGCCGCCGAACACCTACGGGCTCGGCAGCGCCCCGTCCCTGGTGCTGAACAACCAGAGCCTGTTCGTCGCCGAAACCACGAACGGCAACACCAACAGCAAGGTCGCCCGGCTCTGGGAACGTCGCCGCGACGGCAACCAGTGGAGCTGGGTCGACCACGGCAACCCCGGCGGCACCGAACGGATCACCGCCAATCCGGGAGCGGCGCACGGCAACACCCGGTTCTTTGTCGTCACCGACGCCGGCAACCTGTGGGAACGGGGCTGGAACGGCACCCGCTGGCTCTGGATCGCGCACGGCCGCCCGGCCGACACCGTGGTCGCCGACCTCGGCCCGTCCGTCGGTACGACCAGCGTGTTCGTGAAGACCCGCGACGGCCGGCTGTTCGAACGGATCTGGTCCGGTACCGGCGCCTCCTGGCAGGACCACGGCAAGCCGTCCGGTGTCGACCTGGCCAACATGACGTACGCGGTGATGCAGGTCGGGGAGGAGACGTCGCTCTTCGTCGGCGGGGTCGACGGCGGACTGCACCAGCGACGCCGGGTCGGTGCCTCCGGGGCGTGGGAGTGGCGCAACCTCGGCACCCCGCCCGGCACCAGGGTCATGCAGCCGCCGGGCGCGGCGATGCCGTCCCGGTCGGTCCTCTTCGTCAGCGCCAGCGACGGGCGCGTCCACCCCGTACGCAAGGACGGTGACATCTGGCGGTGGGGCGACCCGCTGCCGCTGCTCGACTCGCGTGGCTCCGGACCCGTCAACGCGGAACCGGCGCCCCACATCCGGTGGGCGCTCCCGCTCGGCTTCCTGTCCAACCTCGTCGCCGCCCACGTCGACAACCCGGCCGGCGACAACACCGTCTACCACCGCGTTGGTCGGGACCTCGGTTTCGAGGCCGAGGTACGCGGCGGCTGGTCACCGCACCTCGCCAAGCCCGGCGGGATCGGCGCGGAAACCCAGGGGCTGGGCGTCGCGGTCGCCGACATCAAGGGCCGGGGGCAGCAGCTCGACCTGGTCCTGATGTGGGTGGAGAACCCGGCCGGCGCGAACACGATCTGCTACCAGGTGGGCTGGAACCTCGGCCCGACCGGTGAGGTCACCGGTGGTTGGGGACCGGTTCACCGGATTCCGGCCGAGGTTGCCGCCGAGGTGCAGGGCGCCGACCTCGCCCTGGCCGACCTCGACGGCGACGGCCGCCCCGAACTGGTGCTGGCGTACGCGACCGGTGGGGCGAACCCGACGCTCTACTACCGGATCGGCTGGCGACTCGGGGACCAGGGCGAGATCACCGGGGGCTGGTCGGACTCGGTGCAGGTGCCGTGGGCGACCTCCGGCCCGATCAGGGGCGTCGGTGTGGCCGTCGCCGACCTCGACGACGACCGGATCCCGGACATCGTCGTACTCACCCTCGAACCGCGCGGCGGGCAGACCCGGGCGGTCTACCGGGTCGGTCGGCGGATCAACCCCCGTGGCCAGGTGGTCGGCGGGTGGGCGCCGGAGAAGGAGGCCGGGGGCGACCCGCTGCCGGCCGAGCACCAGGGCGCCGGGATCGCGGTCATCGACGTCACCGGCACCCACCAACCGGATCTGGTGCTGTTCCACGTCGACAGCTCCGGCGCCGAGAACCGCGGCTACTACCGGGTCGGTTGGGACCTCAACCACTTCGGCGTGGCCCGGCGGTGGTCCGCCGACGCCCCGGTCTCCGGCTGGTTCGGCGGGCAGGGGCAGGGGGCGGCGATCACCATCGCCGACCTGAACCCGGCGCTGGTCACGGTTCGCCGGACCATGGGCGACGCGTTCGCCGCCGCCGCCGGCCGCCACCAGACCAAGGTCCTCGCCGCGCAGGACCTGGTGGACGAGCCGGACCCGGACCAGGTGGACGCCGCCGCGATGGCGGCCCGGGTCGCCACCGCCCTGCACCCGGTCGCCGGCATCACCGAGCGGATGACCGCCCGGCTGGCCCTGCCCGGTACGGACACCCTCGAATCCCTGGACCAGTTGGTCGTGGTGCCGAGCTTCCCCCGACCGATGTACGAGGCCGTACGCGAACTGTCACCGGAGATCCTCTTCCCCGGTGCGTCCCAGATCCCACCGGAGACCGTCACCCTGCTGCGGGTCAACGCCTCCTTCGTGGAGTCGTTCATGGTCGGGCTCAACTCGGAACTCGCCCGCGAGATGCTCTGGCGGCGTTTCCCGACCGACCCGAGGGCCACCTTCTTCCGCCAGTTCTGGGACGTCCGGTCCGCGTCACCGTCGGTCGGACCGCTCTCCGACCTGCCACCGATCGCCGGCTGGGCCGACGAGAACCAGCTCGGCGAGAACGCCACCGCCGTCGGCGCCGGGGACCTGCTCGTGGTCCTCGTCCGGGGCGAACTGCTGCGGCGCTACCCCGGCACCGAGATCTACGTACAGAAAGCGGAGTACGCACCGGACGGAACCCGGCGGCTGCTGCCGGAGACCCGGGCACCGCAGTTCACCGGCCGGCTCGACCCGGACATGCACTTCTTCGGCCTGCCGCTGAGCGTCTCGGACGCCATCGGCGACAGCGAGAAGGCCGGCTGGTTCGTGGTGTTCCGGCAACCGCCCGTCGACGCCCGGTTCGGGCTGAACGCGGCACCGAGCGAAGCACCGTACGGAGGCAACCCCGCCACCTGGTCCGACCTGCACTGGCGGCACCTGTCGGCCGACGAGGCGGCGGACCGGGCACTGCGGCACGTGCAACTCGCCGGTGGGCTCGCCGACCTGCGGCTGGACGAGGTCGGGTGGAACCACAACGGCGCCCACCAGGCACGGATCGTCTACCAGCCACCGGTCCTGGTGGCGGTGCACGCCACCGACATGGTGCCGCCGATCGACGACACCTGGCAGGTGGACGCGATCGTCCGGCGCGCCGACGGGCTGCCGCAGCACCGGATCGTGGCCCTCGCCGGGACCCGCTCCGACGGGACCCCGTGGCGGATGGACACCGACGACGTGATCGCCGCGATCGCCCGGCACGAACGGTTCATGGTCGAACGCCCGGTCGGAGACCGGGTACGCGTACGGGTCTCCCGGACCGGACAGGGGCGCCCGTACCTGACCACCGAGGCCGACGGCGACCTGCCGAACAACCTGCTATCCCTGCCCGAACTGGCCGAGGACGCGTGATGACCGCACCAAACCCCCTGTGGAACCTGCCGACCGAGTGGCCCGTAGCGCTGCTGCCCGTACGCCTGGAGACCCGGTTCGTCGACGTCGGTTCCGGCCGTACGGAGCTGTGGCTGCGGATCCTGCCCGACGTCCTGCACGTCGACACCCACCAGCCGGAACTGACCGACGACGAGGTGGCGTGGGGCAGGCAGTACTGGATCGACGTGTGGCGGGCCGGACGGAAGACGACCGACGAGGTCACCGCCTGGCACCGGTTGTGCCAGCTCGTCGACCCGGAACGGGCCGCCTGGATCGCCCGGGTGATGGAACCGGCGCAGACCGGACGGCCGGACCGGCCCGTACCCCCGGACCAGCCGCTGCCCCACGACCCGGAGTTCCCACCGGCGCCCGGTGGCGGCGACCCGTGGGACCGGGCGCCGGTCGCCCGCGCCCTGCCCAGCCAGTGGCAGGTCACCCTCTGGCGCGACGGCGTGCCCCCGGTGTACGCGCAGTCCGAGCCGGTCACCCGGCCCCTGGTCGTCGGCCCACCGGCCAACCTCGACCTCACCGACGTCGGAAACGACGAGCCGCCCGTGGACGACAACAGCCGCTGGCTGGTCGACTTCCCGGCGGCGGTCGACGCCGGCATGGCGTTGCGCATCCCGCTGCCCCCGGCGATGGCCGTGGGCGGCATCGACCGGCTCCTGGTCTTCGGAGTCGACGACGACCCGGCGGCCGAGGCCGACGGGATCCCCGCCCGAGGCGGCCGGATCCTCGGGGAACTGCTCGACGCCCACTTCCACACCCACGGCCTCAGCTTCGTCGCCCCGGGTACGCCGACGAACAGCACCGCCGGTGCCCGGTCCGGCTACCGGTCCGGGGACCCCGAGTACGCCGACCTGATCCGGGTCGGACACGGCCAGCAGGCACCGCCGCAGGTCGACGCCGACGCACCGGTCACCGCGCTCGCCCTCGGTGTCGCACCCGTCGCCGAGGCCGGGGACCCGCTCCACCTGGCCCGGGGTGCCGCCGCGACCACCTCGCCACGGGCACTGGTCCGGGCCGAGCACCGGCCCGACGGGCCACCCGCCGACCCTGCGCTCGCCGAGGTCTCCCAGTCCGCCGGCGCCCGGCACATGAACACCGTCACCTGGGCGGCCACCTGGGGATACTTCCTCAGCGACCTGCTCACCGGTGTGGTGGGCGAGGACCACATCCGGTACGGCCGGCAGCACTTCGTCGACCACGTACGCGCCGCCGGGCCGGTGCCGACGCTGCGGATCGCCGAACAGCCGTACGGGATCCTGCCGGTGACCGCCCTGAACCGGTGGACCGGCGACGACCCCCGCGACAACACGCTGGTCGAGTTCCTGAGAACGCTCCGGGACCAGGTGTGGAAACCGTCCGCGACCGAGACCGAGGAGAGCACCGGGCTGCCGGGCGTACCCCGCATCGGTGGCCCCGGCGACCCGCGCGAGGTGCTGCTGCGGATCCTCGCCCAGGCACCGCTGGGCCGCGAATGGCGGGTACGCAGCCTCCTCGGCATGGAGTACGTCACCTACCTGTGGCGGTTCCTCCGACTCGACCTCGACGAGGGCTGGCGGGAGCGGCAAGCGCTGGCACCGAACCAGCTCCTGACCGACCTGGACCTGCCCTGGCAGCCCCGCGTCGCCAGTGCGGTCTTCGCCGAGGGCGCGCACCGCATCGGCGGGCAGCTGGTGAACCCGCCGGCACCCTCGACCGTGGCCGGTTACCTGGACTGGCTCGGCGACCCGGCACGCACCTGGAACGAACTGCGTGACCGGGCGGAGACCGACGGCACCGCCACCCCGCTGCTCTACCGGATGCTCCGGCAGTCCGCACTGGCCGAGTACGCCACCGGCGCCCGCCGGTTGCAGGCCGCCAGGGCACCGCTGTCGGCTGACGCGTACCGGGATGCCGAACTTGTCGACATCCGCCCGGACCGGGTCAGTTGGCCGCTCTGGCGCCAGCTCGAACGGGTGATCCCGTTGCCGGGCGGCGGATCCGGTGCTGTCGGCGACTACCTGCGGGGCGCGCCGGACAGCGAGCTGAGCGCCTTCCGGGACAGCGCCCGGGCGCTGGCCGCGTACCCGGCCGCCGACCTGGAACGGCTGCTCGCCGAGGCGATCGACCTGAGCTCGTACCGGCTCGACGCGTGGCTGACCTCGTTCGCCACCAAACGGCTGGCCACCATGCGGGCCGCCCGGCCGCGCGGGGTGCACCTCGGCGGTTACGGCTGGGTCGAGAACCTGCGCCCCCGTACCGTCGCCCCGGCACCGGTGACGGACCCGCCGCCGGACGAGGCGGGACAACTGTGGGAGGGAGCGCCGGACGCCGGTTACGTACACGCCCCGTCGCTGCCCCAGGCGGTGACCGCCGCCGTGCTCCGGGCCGGCTACCGGGCACACACCGGGACCGGCGACAACCCCCTCGCCGTGGACCTGACCGCGGACCGGGTCCGGCTCGCCGGCTGGTTGCTCGACGGCGTACGCCAGGGCCAGCCGCTGACCGAGCTGCTCGGCTACCGGTTCGAGCGCCAGCTCCAGGACCACCCGAGGGTGCTGGAGCAGTACCTGCCCCGGCTGCGGGAGATCGCACCCGTGCACGTCACCCGGATCGAAACCGACACCCGACCACGGGAGACGGTGGCGGCGACAACCGTGGTGGACGGGCTCGACCTGCACCAACGGTGGCGCGACGGCTCGATCGACTGGGCCGGTGACCCG
This sequence comes from Micromonospora sp. NBC_01796, assembly GCF_035917455.1. Classification (NCBI taxonomy): domain Bacteria; kingdom Bacillati; phylum Actinomycetota; class Actinomycetes; order Micromonosporales; family Micromonosporaceae; genus Micromonospora; species Micromonospora sp. NBC_01796. The sequence continues at coordinate 6,394,200 of NZ_CP109078.1, forward strand.
GCACTGCCGGATCCGGGCAGCCCCGACCACAACGCCGTCGCGACCGTGCTCGGCTCGCTCGGCGAGGCGATCGACGCGGTCGCCGACGCCCTGCTCGCCGAGGGGGTCCACCACGCCGCGCAGGGCAACCCGATGCGCAGCGGCGCCACCCTGGACGCCGCGTCGCGCGGCGACGTACCAGCGTCCGAGCTGGAGTTCGCCCGGACCCCGCGTACCGGGATGGCGTTGACCCACCGGATCGCGCTGGTGGCGAACAACTGGCCGGACCGGTCGGCGTCGTGGCCGGTCGTTGGGCGCAGCCCCCGCTCGGCGGCAGAACCCCACCTGGAAGCCCTGGTCGCCGGGCTCCTTCCGGCACCCGCGTCGGTGCGCTGCGAGGTCGAATGGGCGGCCGGACAGACGACGCTCACCACCGAGATCACCCTCGACAGGCTCGGCCGCTGCGCGCTGGACCTGCTCGCCCTCGCCGACGTCAGCGAGCCGACCGCCGACGGCGAACTCGCGGCCCGGATCCTGGACGCCGCCGCCACCGACGGCCCGCCGGCGGGCGCCGACGGGACCCGACCCCACCGGGTACGCCCCGGCCGTGCTCCCCAGTGGGCGGACAACGTGCTGGGGCTGGAGGAGTTCGCCGAGATCGCCCGCGCGGTCCGGGAACTCGTCGGCTCCGCCCGCCCCGTCACCCCGGCCGACCTGGCGCCGGGCGGCGACGAACCGGATGACGGGGTGGCCGACACCGATCTCGCCACCCGCGCCGACACCGCCTCGGCACTGCTCACCCAACTCCACCTCGACCTGACCACGCAGAACCCGGCCGGGGTGGCGGCCGCGCTCGACCTCGCCGCCGGGATCGGGGTGCTCGGTGCGTACGTCGGCCCCGACGCCACCCCGGCGGCACTGCTCGCCCGGGCCCGTACGGTCGCCGCCGAGGTCGGTGCCCGAACCGCCGAACTGACCGCGCTGACCATCAACCGGGGTACGGCCACCGCCGCCGAACTGCGCGACCACGACGTGGCCCGGCTCCGGGCCGTCTTCGGACCGGACTTCCGGGTCCTGCCCAGGTTCACCCTCACCGGCTCGACGGCACTTGCGACCTCGCTCGCGGCGAGCACCGAACTTCAGGGCGGTGACCCGTACGAGGCCACCGACTGGCTCACCGACGCCGCCCCGGTCCGCCCCGGTGCCGACCGCCTGGAAGCCGTACGCGGCTACACCCAGGCGGTACACCCGGACCGGCAGCAGCCGCTGCGGGTCGCCCAACTGCCGTACACGCCGGGGGACCGGTGGCTGGCACTGAAGTTCACCGGGGAACGGCCGGACGGGGTCGGGCTCTCCCTGGTGGTCGACGCACCCGCCGACCTCGACCCGACCGCGCCGCTGCGCGGACTGATGGTGGACGAATGGGTGGAGGTCCTGCCCAACGACGCCGAGACCACCGGAGTGTCGTTCCACGCCGAAACACCGGGACAGGTCGCGCCACAGGCGATCCTGCTCGCCGTCCCCGCCGACGACGCACCGGTCTGGACCCGCGACGCCCTCGAACAAACCCTGGTCGAAACGCTCGAACTCGCCCCGCTGCGGGCCGTCGACGTCGCCACCCTCGGCGAGGTCGGCCAGTTCCTGCCGGCCCTCTACTTCCCGCTCAATGTCGACGGCCAAACCGCCTCGACCGACTTCACCCGTACCGTTCCGGCGGGCTAAGGAGCAGCACAGATGCCCTCTGTCACCTCGTGGACCCGGATCGAACCGGGATCCCGCAACGACAACCTGGCCCCCGGCCTACAGGCCAGGGTGCACGACCCGCTCTGGCTGCTCGCCCGGCAGTGGCAACTCGGGGAGTTCACCGGCGAGGACGCCGGCTCCCCGGCCTCGGTACGGATCCAGGCACAGGTCACCCCGGTCACCACCTACCGGCCGTACGGCGGTTCCGAGCAGCCGTACGACCGGGGCCGGCCACTGGAGTCGGTGGTCGAGTCCGGCTCCGGCGGGCAGCTCACCGACCCGCGTACCGCCGCCCGGACCGGTCAACACTTCCTGCGGCTGCTCGCCGAACGACCCGCCCTGGCCGCCTACGGTCAGCTCTTCGCGCAGGCGTACCCGGTGGTTGTCGACGAGCAGGGGTCGGCGGCGCTCGACGAGCGCGGCCGGCGGTGGCTGGCCGTGATGGGTCGGCGGGCGGCGAGCGGCGCCGCACTGCTGCCCGTGCTCCGGGCCCTGGTCGACCACGGCACACCACCGCCCCGGCCGGCGCTGCCGACGTCGATCCTGCCCGACCTGACCGAATGCGCCCGGACCTGGCTGGACTGGCTCGACCGGCTCGACCTGGCCGGAAACGATCCGGCCACATCACCGCCCGCCTGGCAGGCCGAACGGATGGAGTACCGGTTCGATCTCGCCGCGCCCACCACCGACGGCCCCACCGTCCTGTCCGCCACCGAGTACGACGGCGGCCGGCTCGACTGGCACTCCTTCGGCCACGACACCTCGGCCACCGCCGAACTGCCGGCGGGCGAGGAGACGGAGATCGTGGTCCGGACCGTCCTGCCCGCCCCGGCCAGCTATCCGGGAATGCCGGCGCCACGGTGGTGGGAGTTCGAGGACGCCCGGGTCGACTTCGGCCGGGTCGAGGCCGAACCGACCGACCTGCACCGGCTGCTCCTGGTCGAGTACGCCACCGTCTACAGCAACGACTGGTACCTGCTCCCGCTGACCGTTCCGGTCGCCAGCGTCGTGCAGATCCGCTCCCTGGTCGTCACCGACACCTTCGGCTTCCGCACCCTCGTACGGATGGCCGGCGCCCTGCCCGACGACGGCCAGGACTGGAGCCTGTTCCGGCACACGGTGACCGGCCCCGGCGCGGCGGCGAACCACGGCCGGTCCGACTTCCTCCTGGTCGCCCCCGCCATCGCGGACAGCCTGGACAGCGCCCCGGTGGAGGAGGTCCGGATGTTCCGGGACGAGATCGCCAACGTGGCCTGGGCGGTGGAGACCACGGTCGAGGGGGCCACCGGGCGGCCGTTGCGCCGCCACGAGACCGCCGAGCCGGCCGAGCCGTCCCCACCCGCCGAGGACGACCCCGCCGGCGCCCACTACCGGCTGGCCACCTCGGTACCGGAGCACTGGTTCCCGCTGCTCCCGGTCGAGCCGACCCGAGGCGCGTACCGGTACCGCCGGGGCGGGGTTCCCCGGCGCCGGGACGGGGAGACGGTGGTGCCCCGGCCGCTCGGTCAACTGCTCGAACCCGACCGCGACCTGCTCATCCACGAGGAGGAGGTGCCGCGCGACGGGCTGCACGTCACCCGGTTCCGGCAGCGGGCCCGCTGGTCGGACGGTTCGACGCACAACTGGACCGGGCGGCGCAAGCGACCCGGCCGGGGCGAGGGCGCAAGCGGCCTGCTCTTCGACGTGATCACCGACCCCACCGACAACTGAGCACAGCAGAACCGTGCCCACCGACAATTGAAGGAGGAACCATGAGCAGCCTCGCCACCGCCGTCGACCCCGACCGGATGTACGAGGACGACGACCCGGAGAGCCGGATCGGGGAGCCGGTCGAGTACGACCTCTACGACCACGAGGAACAGGAACAGCCGACCGAGGAGCCGCCCGGCCTAACGGCGGGATACCACCTGGCGCCGACGTTGAAGGTGCTCCGCGACGAGGTCGACCGCCGGTGGCCGCACCGGGACCGGGCCTCGGACGGCTGGATCGGCGACGCGGCGCACCAGGCGACCAAATCGGACCATGTGCCGGATTCGGACAACCGGTCGGTGAACGCGCTGGACATCGACAAGGACGGCATCGACCCGATGCTGGTCGTCCGGATGTGCATCGCCCACCCGTCCACCCAGTACGTCATCTTCGACCGGACGATCTGGAGCCGGACCCGGAAGTTCGCCGCGGCCCGCTACACCGGCAGCAACCCGCACGACAAGCACCTGCACGTGAGCGTCAGCCACACCCGCTCGTTGGAGACCAGCACCCGAGGCTGGGGGATCGCCGACGCCGTGGTGCCGAAGCTCGGCGACCGGGTGCTGCGCAAGGGCAGTCAGGGCAGCGACGTACGCGAGTTGCAGACGCTCGCCAACCGGCTTGGCGCGAAGCTGACGGTGGACGGCGACTTCGGCCCCAAGACCGACACCTGGGTACGGAGCTTCCAGAAGTCACACCGGCTGACCGTGGACGGGGCGGTCGGCGCGCAGACGGTGGCCGCACTGCGGGAGGCGACCAAGCCGGCACCCGCCCCGCAGCCCACCGGCCGGGCACCCGGTTCGCGTACGCTGCGCCGTTCGATGACCGGGGACGACGTGGCGTTCGTGCAGCGGTTCATCGGCGAGCAGCGCTGTGGCCGGCCCACCGGGGTCTTCGACGCGAAAACCGAGGCGGGCGTGCGGTGGTACCAGGGCATGCGCGGGATCGCCGTCGACGGGGTGGTCGGCCCGCAGACCTGGCGACAGATGCAGGTACGGGTGACGTACTGAGAGCGCGCCGGTGCCGTGGCCGTACGAAGGGCTGCGGCGCCGGCCGCCCGTCCCGAACCGTTGGTGATCTAGGGTGGCCGGATGACGGGCCGGATGTCGTTCGTGTTGGTCGGTTTCGGTTACCGGGCGGAGGCGTTCTGGCGGCTGTCCACCGCACTGCCCGACGTGACCTGCGTCGGCGCGGTGGTCCGTACGCCCAGGACCCTGCCGGTGCCGGCCTTCGGCTCGCTCGCCGACTGCCTGGAGTCGGTCCGGCCGGACTTCGTGGTGACCGCCCTGCCACGGTCCGCGAACCCGGGGATCCTGGTCGACGCGGTCGCCCGTGGGGTGCCGGTGCTGACCGAGACGCCGCCCGCCCCGGACCTGCCGGGTCTGCGTGCCCTGTGGGCCGCCGTCGGCGGGTCCGGGCTGGTGCAGGTCGCCGAGCAGTACCTGCTGATGCCCGCGCACGCGGCGCGGCTGGCGGCGGTCCGTTCCGGGATCATCGGTACGCCCACCCAGGTGCAGGTGTCCTCGACCCAGCAGTACCACGCGGTCTCCCTGATCCGGGGTCTGCTCGACGCCGGTCACGCCCCGGCGACGGTGCGTGCCTCCCGGACCACGGCACCGCTGCTCGACCCGCAGAACCGGGCCGGTTGGACCGACGACCAGGTACCGAAGCCCGCCGCCACCACCATCGCCACCGTGGACTTCGGCGGTGGGCGTTCCGGTCTGTACGACTTCACCGACAACCAGACGCGCAACCAGTTGAGGTTCCGGCGCATCCTGGTTCGCGGGACCCATGGCGAGCTGCGTGACGACGAGGTTGTGCACCTGCCGGCGCCGCGTACGATCGTCCGCTCGCCCCTGGTGCGGCGGCAGACCGGGCACGATCTGGACCTCGACGGCTTCGACACCGGGACGATCACGCTCGGCTCCGAGGTGCTGTACCGCAACCCGTATCCCGGTCATCGGTGGAACGACGACGAGATCGCCACCGCCACGATGCTCCGGGCGATGGCCGCCTGGGTACGTGGCGAGGGACCGCCGCCGTACCCGCTGGCCGAGGGGGCGCAGGATCACCTGATCGCACTCGCGATCGAGCAGGCCGCCGACAGCGACCGTACGGTCACCACGACCGCGCAGGCGTGGACCTCGTCGATCGGTGGCATCATTTCCGGATGACCGCCCCGACCTTCGTTTTTGTCCACGGTGCCGCCAGCAACTCGTTCACCTGGGCACCCATGCAGCGGGAGCTGGCCCTGCGCGGGCATCGTTCGCTCGCGGTCGACCTGCCCGGACACGGGTTCGGTGCGACGTTCCCGGTGGCGTACCAGGCGCCGCAGGATCTCGCCGGCCTGGCGACCGCGCCGAGCGCGATGGCCGGCATCGGACACGCGGACAACGTGGCCCACGTCCTGGACGTGGTCAAGCGGGTACGCGAGCACGGACCGGTGATCCTGGTCGGTCACAGCCGGGGTGGGCTCACCCTGACCGGGGTCGGCAACGCCGCTCCGGAGCTGGTGGACCGGTTGGTCTACATCTCGGCGTGGTGCTGCGTCGACGACACCCCGGCCGGCTACCAGACCTCGGCGGAGAACGCGTCGAGTGCGTTGGCCGGCGTCGGACGTCTGATCGCCGCGAATCCGGCGGAACTCGGTGCGTTGCGTTTCAACTGGCGTACCGCCGATCCCGAACTGCTCGCGAAGCTCCGGGAGGCGACGCTGGCCGACGGCACCGACGACGAGTTTTACGGGTATCTGAACACCCTGGAGCCGGACGAGGGTCTGGACGCCGGTGAGGAGCGGGTCGACGCCGGGACCTGGGGCCGGATTCCGCGTACGTACGTGCGGCTCACCGCCGACCGGTCGGTGCCGATCGCGCTCCAGGACCGGTTCATCGCCGAGGCGGACGCGCTGACTCCCGACAACCGGTTCGACGTCCGGTCGCTCGATGTCAGCCACGCCGGTGTACTGGTCCGCCCCGGCGAGGCTGCGGCCCTGCTCTCATCCCTGGTGCGGGGGTGACCGCCCGCTAGGCATCCGGTGGGGGAGGGCGGTTGACGAGTCGGCGGGCGAAGGGTGGCGCGTTGTACAGGCCGGCGCTGGTGACGCCGTAGAACACGGGCAGCAGGACGAAGATCGCCAGGCTGGCGAGCGGCGCGACCAGGTAACCGATGAGGCCGGCGACGACGTACAGGACGAGCCCGATCAGCGCCCGGAGCCGTTCGCTGGGGTACAGCCGGTCGTGGACGCCGTCCTCGAGCAGTTCACGGTGCCGGGTCAGGTAGTGGAAGAACACCAGCCAACTCACGCAGAGCAACGCGCTGACCAGTGCGTAGAAGGCAATGCCCACGCGCTGGTCCTGTTGGTTGTGGTCCTGCAACGCGCGTGACACCACGGCGGTCGGGAACGGCAGCAGCGCCGTACTGAACAGGACGAACAGGTTCGCCCAGTGCAGGCCCCGATCGGCGATCCGGATGCGGTTGAACGTCGCCCGGTGGTTCAGCCAGACAACGGCGACATACAGGTACGACGCGACGTATGCCCCGTACGCGGGCCACTGCTTCAGAAGTCCGGATAGCAGGTGACCGTTCTCGACCTCGGGAACCCGAAGGTCGAGGACGAGCAGCGTGATGACGATCGCGAGGACCCCGTCGCTGAAACCCTCGGCGCGCGTGGTGTCCGACCGGACACCGGCGTCGTCGACTGGTCTGCTCACCGGGTGCTGGTACCCGCGGGAGCACCCCGCAACCTGTACGGCGCACGGCATCCCGTCGCCGGCTGATCCGCGCCGGATTGTCCCCCGCCGGCAGCTTCGACGGGGCGGTTTGCCCGTCCCGGCACCGGGAAAGCAGAAGGGGACACACCATGCGCCGTCGATCGGGCGGCGCCGCAAAGGAGGCCGCACCATGGCCAAGGGCCAGCAGCCGTTGAACGGCAAACGAGTCGCTTTCCTCGCCGCCGACGGGATGGAGGAGGTCGAGTACACCCAGCCCCGTGCCGCCGCCGAACAGGCGGGCGCGGAGGTCCACCTGATCTCCCTCGCCTCCGGTGAGGTCCAGTCGATGAACCAGGACATCGTCCCGGCGAACCGGTACCCAGTGGACCGTACGGTCGACCAGGTCGATCCGGCCGACTACGACGCTCTGGTGCTGCCCGGCGGAACGGTCAATCCGGACCGGCTGCGGATGAACCCCGCGGCGATGGACTTCGTCCGGGCGTTCTTCGAGCAGGACAAGCCGATCGCCGCGATCTGTCACGGCCCGTGGTCGCTGGTCGAGACCGGGATCGTCAACGGCCGGACGGTGACCTCGTACCCGAGCCTGCGTACCGATATCCACAACGCGGGCGGCAACTGGGTCGACCAACAGGTCCAGGTCGACAACGGGCTGATCACCAGCCGTAGTCCCAAGGACCTTCCGGCGTTCTGCGACAGGATGGTGGAGGAGTTCGCCGAGGGAAGACACACCCACCCGCTGGCGACCGCCTGACCCCGTAGTGTCCGGACCGGGCCCGCCGGCCCGGTCCGGTTCCGTTTGCAGGTTTACGCAGCCTGGTTCCGACGTCTCGCAGCCGTCGATACGCTGCCGGAATGACCAGCGTTTCCGGGTCCGCCACGTCCCGCACCGCGCCGACGGTCGACGGGACGGCATCCGGGTCGCCGCCGAACGTCGCCTGGCCCGCGCTGGCTGCCGTGGCCGGTACGGCCGGCGCGCTGATGCTCGCGTTCAGCGGGCGGTACGGCTACCACCGCGACGAGCTGTACTTCCTCGTCGCCGGGCGGCATCCCGCATGGGGGTACGACGACCAGCCGCCGCTGGTTCCACTGCTCGCCCGGCTGATGGACACCGTTTCCGGCGGTTCACTGGTCGTCCTGCGACTGCCGAGCACGATCGCCGTCGCGCTGGGCGTGCTGCTGGTCGGTCTGCTCGCCCGTGAGTTCGGCGGCGGACGGGCGGCGCAACTGCTGGCGGCCGTCGGCTGGGCTGCCGTACCGGTGGTGATGATCTCCGGTCACCTGCTCAACACCACACCGTTGGACCTGCTCGGCTGGACCACCGTCGGTTGGCTGGTGACCCGCTGGGTACGCACCCGCGACGACCGGCTGCTGCTGGCCCTGGGTCCGGTGGTCGGCCTCGGGCTGCAGGTCAAGAGCCTGCCACTGATCCTTGTCGCGGCCCTGCTGGGCGGGGTGCTGGTCAGCGGGCCGAGGGCCGTCCTGCGCCGCCCGGCACTGTGGATAGCGGCGGTGGTGGCACTGGCGCTCTGGGCGCCGAATCTCTGGTGGCAGGCGACCCACGGTTGGCCCCAGCTCACCATGACCGGGGTGATCCGCGAGGACGCGGACTTCGGTGGCCGGGCCGGGCTCGTACCCGCCCAGTTGCTGATGCTGGGTCCGCTGCTGACCCCGATCTGGGTCGCCGGACTGTGGCGGCTGCTGCGCTCCACCGACGCGCGACCGTACCGTTTCCTCGGTTGGACGTACCTGCTGGTCCTGTTGGTGGTGCTGGCGACGGGCGGGCGGGAGTACTACCCGATCGGGGCGTACCCCGCGCTGGTCGCGGCCGGTGCGGTGGCCACGGTCGGCTGGTTGCGTCGCGGGGTACGCCCACGGTTGCGTCGTACGGGGGTGGTGGTCCTGCTGGCCGTGCACGCGGTGACGACCGTCGGGCTGGCGTTGCCGGTCTACCCGATCCGGTGGCTGCCGGACACTCCACAGGCGGAGGTCAACTACGACGCGGGGGAGACGGTCGGCTGGCCGGAACTCGCCGCCACGGTGGCCGGGGTCCACCGGGACCTGCCACCGGAGGAGCGGGCCGACGCGGTCGTGCTGACCCGTAACTACGGCGAGGCGGGTGCGCTCGACCGGTACGGGCGCCCCCTCGGACTGCCCACCCCGTACAGCGGGCACGTGAACTACTGGCGCTGGGGTCCACCGCCGGACAGCGCCCGGGGTCCGGTGATCATCGTCGGCCGGTGGAACGCCGAGGAACTGGCCTCCTACTGCGGTACGGTCACCCTCGCCGCCCGCCACGACAACGGGTACGGCCTGGAGAACGAGGAGCAGGGCGTACCGGTATGGGTCTGTCGTGATCTGACGATGCCCTGGTCGCAGCTCTGGCCCCGACTCCGCCGCTTCTGACCCAGCCGGACAAGCTCAGGCGTCGATCAGCCGGCGCATGGCCTCGTTCTCCGCACCCTGCTCGTTGACGACGTGTTTGGCCAGGCTGCGCACGTACGCGTTCCGTCCCGCCGAGACCGCACCCTTCGCCATCGCGATCGCGCCGAGATGATGCTCGATCATCCGGGTCAGGTAGAGGCGGTCGGCGGCCGGTCCCTGCGCGGCGGCCAGTTCGGCGAGCTGCGCCTCGGTGAGCATGCCGTGCCCCTCACCGGCGTGCACCCTCGCCGTCGCCGGATCGGCCGGGTCGACCTGCGGCTGGTCCCAGCTCTCCAACCAGGCGTTCATCTCGTCGACCTCGCGCTGCTGGTCGCGGGCGATGAACTCGGCGATCGCGACCACCCTCGGCGACACCCCGGACTTGGTCAGGAGGTCCCGGCTCATCCGTACGGCCTGCGCGTGGTGCGGGATCATCATCCGGGCGAAGAGGAGATCCACCCCGTTGGGCGGGCTCGCCGACGCCCCGCTTCCCGCACCCGCCGAGGAACCGACGGCCAGCGCCGGGTCGGGCGGAGCCGGCGCGGGCCCGGACGGGGACACCGCCGGGTCGGGCAGCGCCACCGCCGCCGGGGCGGGCGCTACCTGATCCGGATCCGTGCCCCGACCACAACCACCGCCCACCATGACCAGACCGGCCAGGGCGAGGGCCAGCATCCCGGTTGCCTTGCGCATGCTTTCCTCCACGGTCCGCTCGGTTCGAAGCTTGTCCCGACGGGTTCCCGACCACCCGGCGGGGCGGCCGGTGGTCCCGCCCGCACGGTCGGTGCGAGCGGGACCACCGGGTCACTCGGTTCCGGGTACGGTCACGGCCGGCCGTTGACGTCCAGGCGGGACGCCGGGCCGATCGGGTTCGTCGCGGTGTAGTCACGGGGCAGCAGGTCGAAGCCCTGCCAGTGCACCGGCATCGGGCTCTGGTCCTCGTCGCGGGGCACGTGGTGGTAGCCGACCCGGACCCACATCACCGGGTCGGTCAGCGACTCGCCGTCGGAGTAGTCGAGGATGCCTCGACCCGGGCACTCCGGGTCGAGGTTGAACGTGGCGAACTTCTCGCACGGCTTGTACTGGGTGAACGTGACGTCCGGTTGGGTTTCCGGGTGCGCCTCGTACGCGTCGCTCGCACCCAGCTCCAGCTCGTACGACCGGTTGTGGCCGTCGGAGTTCTTGCTGGTCGGGCTGACCACCCGCCACCAGCGGCGCAACGCGGTGTTGAGCGGGGCCTCGGTGGCGACGGCGGTCTTCGTGGTGTGGTAGATCGCGGCGCGGGTGCCGGTTTCACCGGTCGGGGCGGTGTCGTACTGCTCGACCTTCTCCAGCCCCCGTCCGCCGATGTTGAAGTCGACCTTCCAGAAGGCGCTGTGGTAGTGGTTGGTGGCGAAGTCCGTCTGCCCCGCACCGAGCGGCCAACCGTCGTCGACCGTGGTGTAGTCGCGGGGTGCCAGGTCACCGGTCGCACCGAGCCGGACCGCGATCGCCCCGTCGTCCTGCAACCGGTACTCGGTGATGTACTCGTACCAGCCGACCTTCGCGATGGTCCGCAGAACCACGTCCTGGCCCTGCTTGGCGATCGGCTGCTCGGGCGTTTCGCCCTGCAACCGGTACGCCAGCCCGGTGTCCTCGACCTTCACGCACATCACCTTGGTCTCGGACTGGCCGTCCTCGGTCCAGACGCCTCGACGCGACCCGCCCTTGCAGTCCACCGCGGACATCTGCTGCAGGTAACGCCCGCCGAACCCGTACGAGGTGATGTCGTTCCACTCGTTCGCGCCGGAGTCATACGGGACGTTGAGCTGGGCGATGGTGACCTGGTTGAGCACCGTGATCGGGTTGGCGTCCCGCTTGCCCTGGTAGGCGACCCGTTCCAGGACCAGGCCGGTACGGTCGTCCATCCGCCAGCAGAGCTGCCACAGCGAACCGTTCGGCAGCTCCTGCTTGACCATCGCGTCGGCGTCGCAGTACGTCCAGCGTTCGTCGGCGGCAGTCGCCGGTGCCGCCGCGGCGAGTGCGCCGAGCAGGGTGACCGTGGTCGCGGCGCCGAGCAGCGCCGTCAGTTTCCTGTTTCGCATCTGGGGAGAGCCCTCCACTTACTTCAGGCGGGCGACGACGCGCCCGGAGAGGTCGACGACGATGTCGGAGATGTCGATGAACACGCCACCGGGCACCTGCGGTACGAGTTGCACGCAGCGGTGCTTCCCGCACTGCTCCGCACCCTGGTCCGCCGGTGCGGCGACGTAGCTGGGCGTACTGAGCAGGACCTGCTTCACGTCGGTGAGGTCGGTGCCGGTGGCCTTGCGGAACCGGGACTTGAAGTCGGCGCTCAGGTCGCTGGCCAGGAAGATGCGGAACGCCTCGGTGCTCTCACGAACGCTTGTCGGGGGTTGGATCCCCGGTGCGGCGAAGCTGTTCTCCAGCTTTCCCGTCTTCAGGTTGACCACCTGCTTGACCAGGGTGTTGTCGGAGTAGTTGTAGAAGTAGAAGGCGGCCCGTCGGGCACCGTCGGAGCGCTCGTCGACCAGTTCGGTGGAGAGGTACTCCGGACCGGCCGCACCGGTCACACCGGTGCCGGCGGCCAACGCACCGGCGGCCACCTCGCGGGCGGCGGCGCGTTCGTTCGGGGTGAGGGGATCGCGACCGGTGCCCTGCGCCGGTGCCGGTCCGGGGGTCGGGTCGTCGATGGTGACCGGACCGCTGTCCGTCTCGACCCGGGTCTGCCCGGCCACCGGCCCGGCGGTTGCCGGTGGGGGAGTCGGTGCGGTCGCGGCGGCGCTGAGGGAGACCGCGACGGTGGCGACCACCGCGGTCGTGACGGCGATGCCCAGGCCCCATCTGAGCCGTTGCGCTCGGTTCCGCCAGGGCGATCCGGGCGTCGCCGGATCCGTGGGTTCGACACGCTGCATAGACACTCCTGCGGGAAGCGTGGTTTCGATCTGCTGCGCCGGGGTCGGGCTCCGCGTCGAGCCCGGCCTCCGTGACCAGGCGATCGCCGACCCGGTACGTCGTTCACCCTGCGGGGATCAAGCCGGGTACGGGTTGCGGGTCCATCAATTCCCGGCAATATGCCGGGACGCGGTGAACGCGAACGGGGCCGGATCGTTTCTCATTCGGTTCGCTCAGGCCGGTACAGCCCGGTAACAACGGAGAAACGAGGCGTATCTATTTTCAAGATCTCTGTAGGGGCGGCCGAGCCCACCGGGACGTGAACGGGGATGCGGTGAGCGCTCTCGACGACGCCATTGCCGGCGCGCTGGCCCGCCCGGCCCGTCCGGTCGGCCCGCCGCCGTCGGGGACCGGGCTGGACCGGCGCCGCCTGTCGGCGCTGCCGGTGGCCGCCCAGGCCGTGGCGAACGTCGCCCCGTCACCGGGGATGATGGCGGCCAGCGGGATGGTCGCCTGGCTCGGTGTGGCGGTTGTGCCGGTGTATCTGCTGGCCACGCTCGCCATGGTGCTGGTCGGATCCTGTGTGGCCCAGTTCGCCCGGCGAATGGCGGCGGCCGGCTCGCTCTACACCTTCGTCGCCAAGGGACTGTCACCCCGTACGGCGTTCCTGACCGGTTGCGCGTTGCTGTTGGCGTACCTGTCGCTGGTTGGTATGTGCCTGCTGGGGTCCTCCCGGCGGCTGGCGACGCTGCTCGCCGACGCGGGCCTGATCCCCGTCGCCGAGCAGGAGCGGACGGTGCTGCTGGTGACCGTGCTGCTCGGCACGATCCTGGCCACCTGCGTGGTACGCGGCATCCAGATCTCCGCGATGGTCACGCTCACCCTGGAGGCGGCCTCGGTCTGCGTGGTGCTCACCGCGCTCGCGGTCACCGCCTACCGGGGGGTGGGCATCGCCGACACCCTGGCCGCACCGGACCTGACCGCCAGCGCGGTCACCGGTGCGCTGATGATCGCGATCACCGGGTTGGTCGGTTTCGAGAGCGGTTGTGCGTTGAGCGTCGAGGCCCGGCGGCCGTACGCGGTCGTTCCCCGGGTGGTGCTCTGGACCCCGGCCGTCTGCGGTGCGCTCATGGTGGCCGCCGCCGGGCTGCACATCTACGGTTTCAGCCGGCACCGGGGCGGGTCCGCCGTGGACGGTTCGGCGCTGGCCGGGCGGGCGGTCGCCGAGGTCACCCCGCTGTTGCCGGTCCTGCTCCAACTGGGGCTGGTCTCGTCGCTGTTCGCCTGCGCGATGGCGTCGGCGAACGCCGCCGTCCGGGTGCTCTTCTCGATGGGTCGCGAGCAGGTCACCCCGCCGGTGTTCGGGCGTACCCACCCGAGGTACCGGACGCCGTACGTCGCGGCCGTGACGGTGATCCCGGCTGCCGTACTCACGCCGGGCGTGCTCTGGCTGACCGGTCTGCCGATACGGTCGATCTCGAACGCCCTGTCCGTCCTCGCCACCCAGGGTTTCCTGGTCACGTACGTGCTGGTCTGCCTGGCCATGCCGGTGTTCCTGCGCCGGATCGGCGAGCACACCCGGTGGGCCAGCGTCGCCGGACTGCTCGGTGCGGTGCTGCTCGGAGCCGTCTTCACCGGGTTCTGGGTGGAGACCGTACGTGACGGCAGAGCCGTCCTGGTCGCCGTCTTCGCCGGTCTGCTCGCGCTCGGCCTGCTCTGGTTCGGCCGGGTACGCCGGCGGGTGCCGGACGTCGCCGTCGGTTTCTTCGACGAGGCCACCGTCGAGGACATCCTGCCCGGCGCTTCGCCGGTCGGCCGGCGCTAGGCCGGCCGGATGACCAAGCCGCCCCGCCACCCACCGGCCGAGTTGGCGGGTCGCCAGCCGGCCGCCGTGGTCTCCGCGCTGACCGTGCTGGAGGAGGTCGCGCGGGCGGGTCCCGGGGTGACCGCGAAGGAGATCTCGACCGCGCTGGGTTTACCGCCGGCCACCACGTACCGGCTGGTGAACCTGCTGGTCGCGGAGGAGTACCTGGTCCGGCTGGCCGACCTGCGCGGGTTCGCGCTCGGCCGGAAGGTGATCGAGCTGGCCGGGGCCGCCGCCCGGGAGGCGCTGCCGCCGGGTGTGCCGGAGGTGGTGACCGCCCTGCGCACCCGCGTACGCCTCGCCGTGCACCTGGTCCGCTACCGGGACGGCCGGCTGCGGCTGGTCGACCCGGACCCGGACCATCCGCCGTCGCCGGAGGCGCTGCTGGCCCGGCACCTGCACGCCTCGGCCGTGGGCAAGCTGCTGCTCGCCGAGCGGCGGGATCTGTTGCCGGTGTCGCTGGTCCGGCTCACCCCGGCCACCATCACCCGTCCGGACCTGCTCGACCTGGAACTGGCCGGGGTACGCAGCGAGCAGACGGCCCGCCAGCTCGGCGAGTTGCGCCGGGACCGGGGTTGTCTGGCGTTCCCGGTTCGTGGCCGGGCCGGTCACCTGCTTGCCGGTCTGGCCGTGAGCACCAGCCCGGACCGGGTCGGCCGGTTGGACCGGGCGGTCCTGCGGCTGGTCGGCCGGTGTGTCGACGAGTTGGCCGACCTGCTGGCGCCCGACCCGACCTGACCCGCCCGCTTTCCGGCCGCCGAACCTGCGCGTCGACGTGACCGCGCTGGACGCCACCCTGGCCCGGTTCCCCGAGGGCGTACGGGTGGCGGTCGAGCCGAGGCACGCGTCGTGGTGGACCGCCGAAACCCGGCGGGTTCTGGAGGTACGAGGTGCCGCCCTGTGCTGGGCCGACCGGCGCAGCCGACCGGTCACCCCGCTGTGGCGTACGGCGGACTTCGGTTATCTGCGGCTGCACGAGGGCAGGGCCAGGCCGTGGCCGCGCTACGGGCGGGTCGCCCTCGGTTCCTGGCTGGACCGGATCGAGGGCACCTACGGGGACCCGGACCCGGTGTACGTCTACTTCAACAACGATCCGGGCGGGGCGGCCATCGTCGACGCGAGCGCCCTGGCCATGATCGCCCGTCGGCGGAACCTGCCGGTCACCCGTACGCCGGGCGCCTGAATCGGTGCGGCGCCGGGGGATTGGCCTCGGGGCTGACGGGAAACCGGAGGTCACCGGCGACGCGGAGGTGGTGGTGACGATGGCCCGTACGGCGAAGACCAGCGGACCGACCGGACGGCTCAGCAGGGCACGGAACAGCACAAAACGTCGAAAGATAGCATTCGCCCAGCGCGCCGAGGAGCTTGCCGCCCAGGTGGGGGTCCTGCTGGGACGCAAGGCCACGAAGGCGGGCCGCAAACGCCCGTTGAAGACCGAGCGGGGCGGCACGAGCACGACCCGCAGCGTGGGGGCGGACACCCGGGGAATCAAGGGCGCCAAGATCAGACGGCGGCAGGGTCGGAAGATCGGACTCGGTCGCAAGCGGGTCCGCCCGAGCTAAGACGCGACCGCGCTTCACGGATGGGCGAGGCCGGCGACCAGGTTGATGGCGGCGCCGATGATCACCGCTCCGAACAGGTAGGCCAGTAGCGCGTGCCGCAGCGCGGTGCTGCGCATCTCGGTGGTCGTGAGGTCGGTGTCCGACACCTGGAAGGTCAGGCCGATGGTGAACGCCACGTACGCGAAGTCGGCGTACCGGGGCGGTGGCGTCTGGTGGAACTCGATCCCGCCGTCGGGTCCGGTGTAGTAGATCCGGGCGTACCGGGCGGTGAACACGGTGTGCACGACGCTCCAGGACAGCACGATGCTCACCACGGCCGCGCCGACCCGGATGGGCTTGGCGAGGTCGGGCGGGTTCCCCTCGGCCAGCACGAAGCCGATCGCGACCAGGCTCACCAGACACGCGCCCAGTAGGAGCAGGTCACGCACCGTCCGGTTGGGATCCTGCCGCACCGCCAGATGCGCGGTCTGCTCCGAGTCCATCGGCCAGATGATCATCCAGACCCAGATCAGGTAGGCGAGAGCAGCGGCATCCCACCCGGCCAGCGGGCCGAGGATCGGCGAGTAGAGGACGCTCACCGGCACCCCGACGCAGATGCCGATGATCCCGACCGCAGCCAGTTCCACCCCGGAGTGCACCCGCTGGGCCGACGCCGGAAGTCTGCTCAACTGAAGCGTCCGTACATCCACGCCACCTCTTCCGGCCGTCCACGTCCACGCTCGGCCAGCCCGCACGCTGCTCCTCAGGCCCTAACGAGGCAGGCCCGACTTTGTCAACGCCCGGCAGCCGTCGACGCGGGCCGCCGGCTTCGACCATCAACAGCAGCCGGCGTACGTCCCTGAGGTCGAGCTGTGGCGGATTTTTTCCCCCGTGGGGGCAGTGATTCGCCACAGCCGACGTACTGCGTCGGGGTTGTGGTTCAGTCGAGAATTTCCATCTTTCGATTTAGATATTGCAGTGCATTGTTCGATAACTTACGATCACAGCGTCGCCATCGATCCACTACCGCCGATGCGGCTATCCGGCCGAGCAGCCGTGGGTCGGTACGCGGGGCGCCGGGCCACTCGGGCAACCGCGCGGGCGATCCCATCCGCTCCCACCCGCGAAGGACCACCGTGAGAATCGTCAAGCTGTTCGCCGCGGCGGCCGTCACCGCCGCCGCCGTCCTCGTACCGGCCGCCGCCGCGCAGGCCGCGCCCTGTCAGGGGATCTACTCGATCGCGAACTACGCCGGCAAGGTCGAGGTCACCGGCGGCTTCGCCTGCGACAACGGCTGGCAGCCCGCGTACCTGGTGCTGCTGCGCAGCCAGAACGGCGGATCACCGCAGTACGTCGCGAGCGGCATGGGAGTGGCCACCTACGTCTGCCGTACGTCCGACATCTGGACCTACCAGCTCGGTGGTCAGGTGGTCGGCAGCGGGGGTTACACGCTGACCGACGTCCACTGCGGCTGAACCTGACCGGGCCGCGCCCGTACCGAAGTGGGTACGGGACGCGGCCCTCGTCTCCCGACCGTGGCCGATCGGCCGTTCAGTGCCGGGTGTGCTCCCCGTCGAGCGCCTGCTGCTCCGGCCGCGTGTTCTCGTCGCCGGCCGGCTCGACGTGCTCGGTGACGGTCCGGTTGGCGCCCGGCGGGACCGCCACCATCCGGTACTCACCGGTCTCGGCGCTGATCGCGGCGGCGGCCATCACCGCGGCGGCGGCCCGGTCGGCCACCCGCTTCGCCTCGCGCTGCACTCTGGCCCGTACCTCCATGGCGTGCCGCTCGGCGGAGTCGGCGGCCTGCCGGGCGTCGTCCAGACGGGTGAGTTCGGCGGTCATGTCCTGGCGGACCTCGCCGAGACGTTGCTGTAGCTGGATGACGTCGCGTTCCGTGCTGGCCCGCTCCTGACGCGACTGCGCGAGCCGCTGCTGCGCGGTTTCCTGCGCGGCCTGGAGCTGGGCCAGTGCCTGCTGCCGGGCCTCGATCTCCTTCTGGGCGACGGAGAGCTGCCGTTCGAGGGCGGCGGCCTGCTCGTCGGCCCGACGGTGCAGGTCGGCGGAGTACTGCTGCGCCTCCGCCTGGAGCGCCGCGTTCTTCTGCTCGGCCAGCGAACGCCACCGGGTCAGTTCGGCCTCGGCCGCCGCCTGCCGCTCGGTGACCTCCCGCTCCACGTGCGCCTTCCACTGGCCCAGCTCGTGCTGGGTCTGGGTGCGCGCCGCCTCGACCTCCTGCTGGAGCTGGGCGCGGGCCGCCTCGATCATCGACTCGGCCTCGGACCGGGCCTGCTCGACCTGCTGCCGGCTCTGTTCGTTGATCCGGTCCGCTTCCTGGATCGCCTGCTCCTGCGCGGCCTCGCCCTCGGCGATCAGCTTGTCCGCGTGCTCGCGGGCCTCGGTGAGGACCCGTTCCGCTTCGGCCTGATAGTCGGCCGCCTGCTGCGCGGCGGTGTTGACGATCGCCTCGGCCTGCATCTCGGACAGTGCCAGGATCTGCTCGACCATCGGTCCGAGCTGCCGGAACGACGCCCGGTCGGTCTGCGGTGGCCGCTGGTGCAGTTCGGCGATCTCCGCCTGGAGCTGCTGGATCTGCACGGTCAGACCGCGAACCTGGCCGTACGCGGACTCGCGTTCGGACGTCAGCTTCGAAATGTCGCCGGTCGTTTGCGACACGTACTGGTCCACCTGCCGCTTGTCGTAACCGCGCAGCGCGGACTCGAAGCCCGGCCGCGAGGTGCCCTCGCGTAGGTCGAACAGCTCCGCGCTCTGGGACATGCGCCATCCTCCATACGATCGGAGCCCGGCCCGGGCGTACGACACGCCGCCGGGACACGGCTCAACCGCCGGACTATACCGCCCGCCCGAGTCAACGCAAGGCCACCGTTGTGACGGCGGGGGTCACCGTCCATCCCGGTCGCCGGGGCGCTGTTCCTCCGGCTGCCGGTCGGGCCGGACCCGCTGCGGGGGCGTTGGTCAGACGGTCGCCGGGAGTGGTTCGCCGACCGCCGTCGAGCGGGCCGGCAGGGTTCCGTAGAGCAGGCGCAGAGTGGCGTCGGTCAGCGAATCCAACAGGTCGTCGTCGGTCTGCTCGTCGGGGTTGGTGAAGGCGTGCGCGAACATCGTCAGCCTCAGCTTCACCACCATCAGGGCCAGCAGGGTGGGGTCGCCCACGACGGTGACACCGGCCCGGATGTCCCGCTCGACGCGCCGGGTGATCGCCGTGCACCCGTTGGCGGTGACGCGTTCCCGGATCTCGACGATCTCCGGGCCCGGGAACGGGTTGACGAACGCCTCGCACAACCAGCGACCGTCGATCCGCCACCTTTTGAGGGAGCGCACCAGCCCGCGTCGCAGCGCCTCCCGGTCGAAGCCGTCCGACTCGACCCACTCGGCCAGCTCCTGCTCGCTCTCGCCGAGCACCGTCTCGCAGAGTGCGGCGAGCAGGGCCTGCTTGGACTCGAAGTAGAAGTAGAAGCCCGAGCGGGCGATCCCGGCCGCCGCCGCGAGCTCGTCGATCGTCACCTGCGCGAGCGGCTTGCGCCGCAGCACCGTACGCGCGGCGTCGATCAGGGCGCGCTCACGTTGATCACCCTTGGTCGGCCCGCGACGGCTCCCGGAAGCTGGCATGCGGCCACTATACCCGCCGTCGTCGGTGATCGACGTCACGGCGAGATTTATCGACACCGTGTTGAAAAATGAGCGCCCGCGGTTCTACGTTCGGTGCTTCAACCAGGCGAAGAGAGAGCCCGAACATGCTGACCACCTCCGACGGGCCGCGCGTTCCCCGTCTCGTGCTACCCGTCGTCGCGTACGGCGTGCTCCTGGTCGCCGCCCTGCAGTCCCTCGTCGTACCGGTCCTCGGGTCCATCGCCGGGTCGTTGCACTCCAGCGCCAACGCCACCAGTTGGGTGGTGACCGCCAACCTGCTGGCCGCCGCCGTCCTGACGCCGATCCTGGGGCGCCTCGGCGACCTACGCGGTCGCCGGCCGGTCATGCTCGGGGTGCTGATCGTGGTGCTCCTCGGCGGAGTGCTCGCCGCCACCACCGACAACCTGCCGCTGCTGCTGCTCGCCCGCGTCCTGCAGGGCTCGTCCTTCGCCCTCTTCCCGCTGGGCATCGGCGTGCTGCGCGACGAGTTGCCACGGGAACGGCTCACCGGCGCGATGGCGATGGTCAGCGGCACACTCGCCATCGGTGCCGGGATCGGGCTCGTCGCCACCGGACTGCTCACCCGCGACGGGGCCGACTACCACCGGGTCTTCTGGCTCGGCACCGCACTCAGCGCGCTCGGACTCGCCGCCGCCTGGTACGTCGTACCGCGACGGGAGCCCACCGCGGTCGGCCGTACCGACTGGGCGGGCGCGGGTCTGCTCGGCCTCGCCCTGGTCCTCCTGCTCATGCCCCTCGCACAGGCCAACAACTGGGGCTGGGGTTCGACCCGCGTGATCGGATCGTTCGTCGGGGCCGTCGTCGCCTTCACCGTCTTCGTGCTGGTCGAACGTCGTCTCACCCACCCGCTGGTGAGCATCCGGATGCTCACCCACCGGCCGCTGATCGTCGCGAACGTCGCCGGCCTGTTCCTCGGCGTGTCCCTGTTCGTCGTCTTCCTCACCGTGGCCTCGTTCGTCCAGGCACCGCCCGCCCTCGCCGGCTACGGATTCAGCTCGACCGTGCTCGCCGCGAGCGTCGTCTACCTGCTGCCCGGTGCCGCCGCGGGTGTGGTCACCGCCCCGCTGGGCGGGCGACTCGTCTCCCGGTACGGCGCCCGCTCCACCCTGGTCATAGCGCTGCTGCTCGCGGCGCTCGGATACCTCTCCCTCGCCGTGCTGCACACCGCGACCTGGCAGGTGATCGTCGGCTCCTTCGCCGTGAACACCGCCGTCACCTTCGGCTACGCCGCCCTGCCGGCCCTGCTGGTCGAGCACGTCGGGCCGGCCGAGACCGGGATCGCCAACAGCGTGAACTCGATCGCCCGCTCGATCGGCAGCTCACTTGCCAGCGCCCTGGTGGTGACCATGTTGACCCGCAACCTGATCGAGGGGTCGCCGGTACCGCTGCCGCACGAGTCGCAGTACGTCGTCATCTTCGCCATCGCGGCGGCCTGCGCCACCGCCGGTGCCGTCCTCGTCGCCCTCGGGCTGTCCCGCAGCCCGCGCGGTGTGCTCACCACCGCGCAGGCCGAAGCCGAGGAGGTGCTCGGCGCGGCGGGGCTGGACATTCCCACCGAGTTGCGTCCCGCGGGCTCGTCCGTGGCCGACTCCCGCCGCTGACGCCCGTACCGGCCGGGTTGGTGCGCCGTCACCGCCCGGCCGGGGTGCGGTCACAGCCAACCTCGGTCGCGGGCCAGGCTCAGCGCCTCACCCCGGTTGCGGGCGTTCGTCTTGCCGATCGCCGACGACAGGTAGTTGCGTACGGTGCTCGCCGACAGGTGCAACCCGGCTGCGATGTCGGCGATCGTCGCGCCGCCCGAGGACGCGTTGAGCACCTGCCGTTCCCGGTCCGACAGCGGGTTCGGGCTGGCGCCGAGCGCCTGCGCGGCCAGCCGCGGGTTGACCGCGATCTCACCGGCGAGGACCCGGCGGATGGCGGCGGCGAGTTCCTCGACCGGGTCGTCCTTCACCAGGAAGCCCTTCGCCCCGGACTCCAGTGCGCGTTTGAGGTAGCCGGGGCGGCCGAAGGTGGTGACGACGATGACAACGCAGCCGGGCAGCGCCCCGATCACCTCGCCGATCACGTCGAGGCCGCTGCGCCCCGGCAGTTCGATGTCGAGCAGCACCACGTCCGGACGCTCCCGGAGCACCGTGGCCACCACCTCGTCGCCGCGCGCGACGGTCGCCACCACGCTCATGTCCTCCTCGAGGTTGAGCAGGCTCGCGAGCGCCGAGCGCATCATGCCCTGATCCTCGGCGATCAGGATCCGCGTCGGGTCCGACATCAGCCCTGCCCGGACAGCACGGGTACGGGCACGGACGCCGCCAGCCGGAAACCGGTCGCGCCGGTGGTCACGGTCAGCTCGCCACCGAGGTCCTCCACCCGTTCCCGCAGGCCGCGCAGGCCGCTGCCGGCTCCCGCCGTACCGCCGTGTCCATCGTCGACGAGTTCCACGCTGGCGACCCTGCCATCCACTCGCACCTCGATCCGGCAACTGCCGGCCCCGGCGTGCCGCAGCACGTTTGTCGTCCCCTCCCGTACCACCCAGCCGAGCAGCGAGTCGACCCGCGGGTCCAGTTCGACCCCCGGCGACGTCACGTCGACCCGGACGTTCGCGGCGGCCAGCGCGGTCCGTGCGTTCGTCAACTCCTCGACCAGGCGTACGGTCCGGTACCCGCTCACCGCCTCGCGTACCTCGGTCAGGGCCTGCCGGCCGATCGTCTCGATGTCACGGGCGTGCTCGACGGCCGAGTCCGGGTCCCGGCCGAGCAGCCGCCTGACCGCCTCCGCCTTCACCACCACCAGCGACAGCGTGTGCCCGAGCAGGTCGTGCAGGTCGCGGGAGAACCGCAGTCGCTCCTCGGTGACGGCGGCCCGGGCGAGCTGTTCGCGGGTCCGGGTGAGTTCGCCGACCACACCGACGAGGTACTGCACCAGGAAGGTCGCCGCACCGGCGAAGAACGTCGCGAACCCGAGTGACAGGGCGAGCTCCACCGACCCGCTCTCCAGGCCGGGGACCAGCGCCCCGCTGATGGTGAGCGACGCGATCAGGCTCAACGCCCACCGCTGCCGTACGGCGACGGCGGCGGCGATCGCGAGCAACGGGAAGAGGAACTCCCGATCCGTACGCCAGCCCACGAGGTATCCGGTGCACAACACCGTGAGGAGTACGAGAGCCACCTCGGCGCCGCGTCGGGTACGCGTACCGGGTCGGAACGGGAGCCGGACCGTCACCGCGTACGCCGCGCCGAGCACCACCAGGTAGGTCGCCCGCAGCACCTGTCCGTCCACCAGCGCGTCGATCAGCGGCGCCACCAGGAGTACGGGCGCCCAGATCAGGGCGAACCAGGGGCCGGGATGGCGGGTGACCCACGCCAGGACCGGCTCGGTCTCGACACAGTCGGTCGTGCGGTCGTCAGTTCTCATCGCCACATCCACTCAACGAGCCGACGTCGGCGCGAGCCCGACGATCAGTGTCACACCGACCAGGACGTGCATGCCGAGCAGCACGGCGAGTACGCCGCCGGAGGCCCCGGAGGTGACCGGTCCGAGCAGTGACAACACCAGCACCGCCCAGGCGGTGACCAGCCAGGCCCGGCGACCGCCGCGAAAGCGGCCTTCGAGGAACGCCAGCAGTGCCCACCCGGCGCCACCCACCAGCAGCGGGACGGCCACCACCGACGCGGGAGTGACCGTCTGTTGCTCCGTACCCGACCCGAGGGTGAGGTCGAGCCCGGCCAGCGGAACGCCGACCACCCAGACGGCGAGGGCGACCGCCGCCGCCACCAGGAGCGTGACCGTACGGCGCAGGCGGGGCCGACGTACGGGCGGCGGTTCGAGGTTGATCGTCTCCGGCATCACAGCGTCTCCCTTTCGCGATTTCGACAACGCCGACGCTACGGAGACGGGGGCGTGCGTCGGCAGGCTGAGACGTCCCGTGATCCGTAGGACGAATGTCCTGCGTACCGGTGGCGGTTTTCCGCACGTCGCGAGATGCGTGCCGGGCGGCGGCGGTGTGAGGATCCGGGGATATCTCGCAGGCCGCATCGGAAGGCGGGTCGTCATGGGTTCCGGGTTGTCGCTCGTGCTCTTCCCCGTCGCGCTGGGCATCGTCATGCTCGGGCTTGGGCTCACCCTGACCGTCGAGGACTTCCGCCGGGTGGTGCGTTACCCCCGGGTGGTGGTGATCTCCCTGGTCTGCCAGATGCTGATCCTGCCGGCCATCGCCCTGGGCCTGGTGGTCGCCTTCGACCTGGCCCCCGAACTGGCCGTGGGCATGATGTTGCTGGCCGCCTCACCGGGCGGCAGCACGGCCAGCCTCTACAGCCACCTCTTCCGGGGCAACGTCGCGCTCAACGTGTCGCTGACCGCGATCAACTCGGTGCTGGCGCTGTTCACCCTGCCGCTGATCGTCAACCTGTCGGTGGCCGGTTTTGTCGGCTCGGACAGCTCGATCGGCCTCCAGTTCGACAAGGTCGTCCAGGTCTTCGCCATGGTCCTGATCCCGATCGCGATCGGGATGGCCGTCCGGGCCCGGTTCACCGACTTCGCCCTGCGGATGGAACGCACGGTCAAGATCCTGTCCGTCGTGGTCCTGGTCGTGATGATCACCGGTGCGCTCACCGGCATCAAGGACGACATCGCCGCGACCATCGGCGAGGTCATCGTCATCGTCCTGGTTTTCAACCTGGTCAGCCTGGCGATCGGGTACGCCGCACCGCGTACGCTGCGCGTCGCGCGCCGGGAGTCGGTCGCCTCCTCGTTCGAGATCGGGCTGCACAACGCCACCCTGGCCATCACCATCGGGATGAGTCCGGCGCTGCTCGACAACACGCGGATGGCGATGCCGTCGGTGATCTACGGAACCGTCATGTTCTTCACCGCCGCCGCCTTCGGTCTGGTCGCCGCCCGCCGGGTGCCGGCCGGAACCGAGCACACCGACCGGGCGGCCGACCCGACAACCGTGTGAACCCGGAGCGACCCGTCACCACCACTGCTTGACGGCCACCTGCGCACCACCACCGTTGTCGCCGAGGTTCGGATCGTTGTACGAGAAGACCAACTGCGGTATGCCCACGTCCCACCCCTGGAACTGCACACACCGGCTGTCGGCACCGACCGGGAACCATTCGTTCGCGCTGTAGAGGCGTCCGGTCCGGGTCGACCAGATCAGACCGGCGGTCACCTTCGCGACCAGTGCGTACCTGGGGGAGTCGGGGGCCGGCCAGCCACTGCCGAGGCCGGGGGCGGGCAGCTCGCCGACGATGTTCTTCGACGTGCCCCAGTGGTCGATCCGGACCGAGCCGGACGCGGTGATCCGGAAGATGTCGCCGTCCTGGATGCCGGCCGGTGCGGCCCACGGGGTGTGCTGGTTGCCGGGGGCGGACCAGAAAAAGCCGTCGCCGTGCTGCGGCCGCTCGTTGTTGTAGCAGTTCTCCAGCGGGAGGGCGGCCGCCGCCGGTGCGGCCGGGCCGATCGCCACCGCGCCGACTCCGACCAGGGCGCCGACGAGTACGAGCCGGATCGACCGCGTCGGGGCACCCGTGACGCGCATTTTCGCGAACCGCGCAGAACCGAACATCCGTTGTCCCTCCATCGGCCGTCTCAGCGGAGCCGACGTTAGCCAGCGTCGTCAACATCGCCCGCCGTCCCTTGTCACGGCGCCGGAAACAATCTCCGGAAACATTTGTCTGTCTACAATGCACCGGCCGACAGCGGGTGTGCGGAAACGCCTGAACCCGTGCCGACGACCGGAAAACGAGGGTGGGCAATGGACCTGAGCCGACGGCGCCGGTCAATGGCCGCTGTGCTCGCGATATGGATCTTCACCAGGACCGCATTCGTGCTGGTCTACACGAAGGTCGTCAAGGCTCCCGATTTCGGCGGCGTTTTCACCGACGTGGAGCTGTACCACCGCTGGAGCGACGCGCTGCTCGACTGGCAGATCCCCGTCGGCGACCCGATGTGGCAGTATCCGCCGGGCGCCGCCGTGGTCTTCGTAACCCTGCGCCACCTCGGGGGCGACTCCGTCGGCGGGTACGAGGCCACGTTCTTCGTCGCGGCACTCCTGGCCGACCTGCTGATCCTGCTCGCCCTGCTCCGGCTGGGCCGGGGGAACGGGCTGCTGCTCGGTGCCGCCGCCTGGGCCGTGGTCGTACCGTGTCTGAATCTCCTGACCTATGCCCGGTACGACATCTTCGTCACGGCCTCGGCCGTGGTCGCGCTCGCCGCCACCGTCCGTCGCCCGGTCGTCGCGGGCGGGGTCATGGCCATCGGGGGACTGGTCAAGGTCTGGCCCGTCCTGCTGCTGATCAGCGCCAGACCGTTGCGTGGACTACGTCCGGTGCTGACCGGCTTCGTCGCCACGCTCGCCGTGCTGGGTGGTGCCCTGACGCTCGCCTTCGCCGGTGGCTGGTCCGGGTTCACGAACAACCAGTCGGACCGGGGTTTGCAGATCGAGTCGATCGGTGCGTCCCCGCTGGTGCTGGCCCGGCTCTGGGACGAGACCATCACCGTCGGCTACGTCTACGGGGCGATGGAGTTCCAGCACCCGTACGTGCGCGCGGCAACGGTCGTGCTGCCCGT
The DNA here is from genome assembly GCF_035917455.1 of Micromonospora sp. NBC_01796. Classification (NCBI taxonomy): domain Bacteria; kingdom Bacillati; phylum Actinomycetota; class Actinomycetes; order Micromonosporales; family Micromonosporaceae; genus Micromonospora; species Micromonospora sp. NBC_01796. Next base: position 6,420,359 of record NZ_CP109078.1, read on the forward strand.
GCTGACCCTTGCCGGCCTGGGTCTGCTCGCCCTCTGGTGGCTGGTACGGGGTCGCCGGCTCGCCTGGACCGCCACGCTCGGGTTCGACGTGGCCCTGCTGGCGGTCCTCGTGTCGGTGCTGACCAGCCGCGTCTTCTCGCCCCAGTACATGCTCTGGCTGGTCGGGGTGGCGGCGGTCTGCCTGACCCGTCGGGACACGACACAACGGGTCACCGCCGTCCTGATCCTGGTCGCCACCGGGGTGACCAGCGTGCTCTTTCCGTGGTTCTACGAACACGTCTCGGCGGACCCGTACTGGCAGGGCACCGCCCTTCTGCTCGTCCGCAACGCGCTGGTGGTGGTCGCCCTCGGCGTCGGGATCGCCGCGTTGCTGCGGGCCGCCGGAAAGGCTGCCGCCGACAGCGGTACGAACACGAACACCGGCACCGGCGTGGATGACGCCGGTGCCGGTGTGCCGTCGGTGAGCGTGCTCCCGAGCTGATCTCACCCTCGGGAGCACGCCACCTCTGCCGGGGTAGCCGGAGGGCTAACCGCCGTTGATCACGAAGCTCGATCCCGGTTCCCGGACGATGTTGCCGTCGGCCGAGTTGGTGATGGTGACGTTCGTGAGTGTGGCGTCACCTCGGGCGCCGCCCATGGCCAGGATCCCGGCACCGTTGTTGGACTTGTCGATCCGTACGTTGCTGATCACGACGCCGGGCATGTTGCCGCCGCCGTTCTTGAACTGGATGCCGTCATAGGTCGAGTCGTGGATCTCGGTGTCACGGATGGTGACACCGGTGATGTCCAGAGTCGCCGGGAACAGCGTGATCGCACCGAACTCCTGATCCTCGTTCCAGAAGGCGCCACCGGTGCGGTAGAGCCCGTTGTTGGCGATCAGGGTGGTCCCGGAGAAGGGCAGGGGACTGTGGTCGGTCGCCAGCATGATGCCCGGGTAGTTCATCGTGTCGTAGATCAGGTTGTTCTCGATCGAGTTGTCGTAGCCGCCGTAGATCGCGATGCCGTTCGCCCGCCAGGGCAGCTGGATGGTGTTGTTGACGAAGTGGTTGTCGTGGGTGTTGTCGGCGACCCGGTCCCGCACGGCCGTGTTCGCCCAGACCGCCAGGGCGTCGTCACCGTTGGTACGGAACGAGGAGTTGAACACCCTCGAGTTGCTCGTTCCGTTGGTGAAGTTGATGCCGTCGGCGTACGTGTTGCGGACGCGCATGCCGCTGAATTCGAGGCCGTCGCCGGGTCCCCACAGGGCGGGGATGTTGTCGTAGTCACGACCGACCCAGGCACCCACGTTGGCGTGCTCGATCCACACGTTGGTGATCTTGGTGTTGTCGCCGAACCGCCCGTTCAGGCCCACGCCACCCTCGTCGTTGCCGTCCCCGCCACGGATCCGGCCGGAGCCGAAGATGGCGATGTCGGAGATCTGGGTGTTGTTGTCGATGTCGAAGCCGAAGTTGCCCTCGTGCGGGTGGTTGATGCCGCCCACCACGTCCTGCGGCTCGGTCAGCGTGTAGAACTGCGAGTGCCACATCCCCGCGCCACGGATCGTGACGTTGCTGATGCCCACCTGGTTCCACTGACCCCGGTTCAGCGGGTCGTCGGTGAGGATCTTCTGCTCCTGCCGCCACTGTCCGGCCGGGATCCACACGCAGCCGATGACACCGTTCTGGTCGTCGGTGACCGCCCGCTGGATAGCGGTCGTGTCGTCGAGCCCGTCGTTGGCCACCGCGCCGTACGCCGTGATCGAGGTGCAACCGGCAGGTTGGCTCAGCGGTGCCGCGACCTGCTCCAGGTCGATCAGGTCGATGATGTAGAACGAGGCGGTGTCGGTCGCGTCGCGCTGCAACTTGAACCTGGTCCCGGCCGGGTAGGACTGCGACAGCAGCGCGTGCGACTCGTCGAACAACCGCCGGGCGTCGCCCTGGGGGGTGTTCGTCAGTCCCTCGGGCTGGTCGGTGTTCCCGTAGAGCCAGCTGTGGCGTGACGAGAGCGTCAGCTTCTGGACGAAGGTGTCGTTGGCGTACAGGCTGATGCTGGCCTCGATGCCGCCGCCACCCGGTGCGTCCGGGATGGAGTTGCGGACCACTATCGAGTTGGACGCGTTGGTCGAGGTGAACTCGACGAACTGCCCGGTGCTGTTCAGGCGTACCGACTTGCGGCCCGAGGACTCGGTGGCGAAGTTGGTGTGCCCGAAGGTGCGCAGCGGGTCCGTCTCCAGCAGGGCACCCTGGTAACGGCCGGCCTCCGCCTCGTACGACACCCACGGGACCGCCGCGCCACGGCCGACCACGATCGACTGCGTGAACACGTTGTTGGACTCGTTGGTCTCGGCGACCACACCGGTCGCGTCGGCGGTCGCGGTGATGGTGGCGCCACCGCTGGTGGCGGTCCAGCTACCGGTGATGGCGACGTTGGCCGTCGTACCGGCCGCGATCGACGGGGTGCTGGTGTTGAGCGTGGTGCCACCGACGGCCAGCCGGGTGACCGTGGTCGCGCCGGTCGAGGTCGTACCGCGGTTGTTCACCGCGACGGTGAAGGTGACCGCCGCACCGACCGCCGGGTTCGGCGGGTTGGAGCTGATGCTCAGCACCTGCAGGTCCGGACCGGGGGCCTGGCTCACCACCAGTTGCGAGGGCGCGGTGAAGCTGTTGTTGCCGTTGTTCTGCTCGATGATGGTGTTGGTCGGGTCGACCACCGAGGTGACGCCGTAGCTGCCCAGCGGCCGGTTCCCGGCGTTGAACGAGACCGTGGTCGAGGCGCCCGCGTTGAGGGCACCCACCGGCGCGCTGCCGACGACCGCGCCACCCAGGCTGAAGTTGACCGTGGTCGCACCGGCCGCCGCCGAGCCGATGTTCTGGACGGTGGCGGTGAGGGTGACCGGGGTGGCCTCGGTCGGCGCCGCGGGTGTCCAGGTCGTGTTGCTGACGATCAGGTCGGCGTTGGGTGCCGGCGTACCGCACACCTCGAACTCGGCCACCTGGCCGGACGGGGCGCCGGTGTTGGAGTTGAACCGCAGTTGCACGTCCGCCGTGGTCGCGCCGACCGGGACGCTCACCACGTTGTTGCCCTGGACGAACTGGTAGTTCGCCGCCGACACCAGGTTGGTGTAGGTGGTCGCGGCCTGGTCGCGGCCGAGGATCTGGAAGTTCTGGGTACGGGTGCCCCAGGCCGGATCCGGGTTGAGCTTCACGTTCACCGAGGTGATGACGTGGTTCGCACCGAGGACCGCGGTCAGGCTCTGCGGGTATCCCGCCGCGCCCTCCCAGTAGCTGGTCAGCGATCCGTCGTTCGCCTTCTCCGGGGTGAAGCTGAAGGTGGAGCCGGTCGCGGTCATGGTCTTGCCCAGCGCGACGTTGGTGCAGCCGGGAGGCTGGGTGCCGGTCCGGGTGACGGTGTTGCTGTTGCCGGACAGGTTGCCGGCCCCGTCGCGTGCCCGGACGTAGTAGGACACCGTCGCGGTCGTCGGCTGGGTGTCCTGGTACGTCAGCACGGTGCCCAACGTCGCGATCAGGCTCCCGCCCCGGTAGACGTTGTACCCGGCCAGGCCGCTGCCGCCGGAGTCGGTGGAGGCGCCCCAGTTGAGGGTGATGACGGTGCCCGAGGTGCTGTGCGACAGAGTGCCGGGCACGCTCGGCGCGGTGGTGTCACCGCTGCCGGGGCGGGTCACGGTGTTGCTGTTGCCCGACAGGTTGCCGGCGACGTCCCGGGCCCGCACGTAGTACGACACGGTGGCCGAGGCCGGCTGGGTGTCGCTGAACGTGGTCACGTTGCCGACGGACTGCAGGTACGCGCCGTTGCGGTACACGTCGTACCCGGCCATCCCGCTGCCGCCGGTGTTGTCGGTCGACGCGCCCCAGTTGAGGGTGATCGTCGTACCGGACTGGGTGTGGGACAGGGTGCCCGGAACGCTCGGCGGGGTGGTGTCGGCGGCGGTGTCCGGCCCGTAGACCTCGAGTTCGGAGAGCTGCCCGGCCGGCCACCCGCTGTTGGCGGTGATGTTGATCCGCAGGTAGCGGGTGGTGGCCTGGCCGAAGTTGATGGTGACCGAGTTGCCGTTCACCGCCGGGTTGAAGGTGTACGTCTGCGACCCGACCAGGTCGCTGAAGGACGACCCGTTGGTGCTGCCCTGCACGCTCAACGCCTGCGTACGGGTGCCCCAACCGGAGGTCGGCAGCTTCAGTACGACCCGGTTGACGGCGACCGACGAGCCGAGGTCGACCTGTATCCACTCCGGGAAGGAGTTGTTGGCGCTCTCCCAGTAGCTGCCCTGGTTGCCGTCGACCGCGCGGGCCGAGTCGTAGACGTCGGCGTGGCCGCTCTCCTGGGTGGGGCGGCCCTGGGCAAGGTTGACGACGGCGTTCGGGGCGATGACCGCGTTCGCGGCGGTCTGGCCGAGGGAGGGGTCGGGCTGGGCGGCCGCGTTCGCGACGGCCGTCCACCCCACGGTGGCGATCATGGCGGCGGCGACCGTGGTCGCCACCAACCTGACCGGATTGGTTCGTCTCATCTGCTGTCCTTGTCGCGTGGAGGGACGTTTGCGCGTGTGGTGGATCCCCATGGGCGTGGGGTCGGGCGTGGATCGACAGGTGACCGGTCGAGCCCGTGGGTTACGGGCGGGCCGGTCGGTAGGGGTGGGGGGAAGCGAGAGCGACGGCACCACCGGGCCTCTCCGGGACGGGGGAGAAACACCGCAGGGAGCGGCCCCACTGGAAATTGCAGATGCAAGCGGCAAAACAAGCAGGTCTTTGTCGTAATCTTGCAGCGCTTTGGCCGAATGTTACCGACGTGCTACGGGCACGTCAACACTGGAATCGATGCCGTGCATCGATTCCCGGAAATGCGGGTGGGTGGCCCTCAGTGGAGCGTCGGACTGGCCGAAGCCGGTGCTGGCGCCGCGCTCAGCTCGACGTACTCGCGGGAGTTGCGGTCGTGGAAGACCCGGTGGGCGTTCGCGTACGCCCGATCCGCCGCGTCGAGGTCACCCCGTGCGCGGTACACCAGGGACAGGACGTACTCCGTACGCGCCCGCCAGAGCGGGGCCTGAACGGTGTCCCACAGCGACATCGCCGAGTCGAGCAGATCCTCCGCCAGGTCGAGCCGCCCCTCGGCGAGGTGAAGCTGTCCGAGCACCCGGAGCGCGACGCCCTGCCCCCAACGGTCCCGGGCGTCGCGGGCCACCGACAGCACCCACTCCAACCGGGGCAGCGCCTCGTCGACCAGACCCATCCGTAACTGCGTGGTGGCATGGGCGCGTACGGCGTACGAGTGCATCAGGTCGTTGCCGAGTTCGGCGAAGATCTCGGCGGCCTCGGCACACACCCGCAACGCCTCGTGGTAATCGCCCCGGGCGCGGTGGTAGAGCCCGAGGCTGCGCAGCGTGTACGCGACCCCCCGTTGGCTGCCGGTACGCCGGTACGCCGACATGGACAGTTCCAGGTCGGCGAGCGCCGCCGGAAAGTTGCCCTGCTCCAGCAGGACCGAACCGCGTACCCGGTGCACGTAGCCGAGGCCGACGGCGTCGTCCAGGGTACGCAGCAGCTCCGCCGACTGGTTGAGGAAGTGCAGCGCCTCGGCCAGGTGACCGGGCTCCCGGCAGGCCAGACCCAGCCCGGCCAGCGCCGAGGCCTGCCCCCGTACGTTCCCCAGGGCCCGGAACCTGCTCAGCGCCTCACCGAAGTGCTGCCGGGACTCGCTGTAGCGGTCCTCGGAGTAGCGCAGGTGGGCCAGCTCCGTCAGCATGTCCGCCTCGCCGTGCAGGTTGCCGGCCAGCACGCTCGCCTCCAACGCGGCGTTCACGATCCGGGACCGGAACTCGAAGCGGTTCGCGCCCTCCAACTCCAGTGCCATCCGCGCCGACACGAAGTCGCAGGCCAGCTCGTCCAGGCCGATCGCCGCCGCCCGTTCGAGCCCGATCGCCAGCACCGACTCCTCGCGCTGCAACCAGCCCGCCGCGTCGCCGAGCACCCGCTTCGCCAGCTCGTCCGGCACCGGGAAGCGCGGCCCGGACGGCTTGTGCCAGACCACCTCGGCCGGCGGGAAGGTGGTGGTGATGTGGTCGATGACGGCCCGCCAACCGGTGACCGCCCGGACCACCGCGTCCCGCAGCGCCTCGGCCGGTTCGTCGGCCTCCGCCCGCTCGCGCGCGTAGAGGCGGACCAGGTCGTGCAGTCGGTAACGCAGCGCGCCCGTCGGGTCGACCCCGGTGAACTCCACCAGGTGCGCGTCCACCAGCAGCTCCAGCAGCCGCTCTGCGGCCGGCTCGGACGTGTCCAGCAGCCGCCCGAGCATCCAGGCGTCGAATTCGGGGATGCCGAAGAAACCGAGCCGACGCAGTGCCACGGCGGCCTGCTCGTCCAGGGCCCGGTAGCTCAGGGTGATGCTGGACCGTACGGCGAGGTCACCGGCGGCGAGTTCGTCGAGGCGCTGACGCTCGTCCGCCAGACGCACGGCGAGTACGCCGAGCGGCAGGTGCCGGCGGGTGGCCAACCGGGCACCCGCGATCCGGATCGCCAGCGGCAGGTTCTCGCAGCCGGCCAGGATGCCCCGGGCCGAGGCGACGTCCCCGGCGGCCCGCTCCGCGCCGATGATCCGGCAGAGCAACGCCCACGCCTCGTCGTCGGTGAGCACCCCGATCTCGGTCAGCCTCGCCCCGGCCAGCCCGGCCAGCCGGTCCCGCGAGGTGATCAGCGCCGCGCACTGCGGTCCGGCCGGCAGCAGGGGCCGGACCTGACGCTCGTTCGCGGCGTCGTCGAACAGCACCAGGACCCGTCGCCCGGCGACCAGGCTGCGGTACAACTCGGTCCGCTCGCGGGAGGAATCGGGGATGTGCGCCAGGCCGACGCCGAGCGAGCGGAGGAACCCGGCGAGCACCTCGTCCTGGGTCGCCGGGGAGTCGGTCATCCCGCGCAGGTCGGCGTAGAGCAGACCGTCCGGGAACGACTCCCGCACCTGCTGGGCCACCCGGGCGGCCAGCGCGGACTTGCCACTGCCACCCTGGCCGGCCAGCACGTGCGTACCCGGTGTCTGGGCCCGTAACGCTGCGACCAGCGCAACGTGCTCCACCTCGCGTCCGGTGAAGTCCGACGGGGCGAGCGGAACCTGCACCGGCACCACCAGGGGCGGCCCCGGATCCGGCTCGGACCGGCCGCCGTGCAGCACCTCGCCGTCACCGCGCAGGATCGCGGTGTGCAGTTCCCGCAGGTGCGGGCCCGGCTCCACGCCCAACTCCTCGACCAGCGCCGAGCGGCCCTCCCGATAACAGGCCAGTGCGTCGGTCTGCCGCCCCAGCCGGTACAGGGTCACCATGAGCTGCCCGCGCAGCCGTTCGTTGGTCGGATGACGGTTCACCAGCCCGGTCAGCTCGGCGAGATGGTCGAGGCGACCCTGGTTCAGCTCGGCCGCGACCCGCTCGCCCTGCGCCACCAGGAGCAGTTCGTCGAGCCGTCGGGCCTCGGCGGCCAGTGGCGACTTCCCCAGACCCGACAGGGCCGGTCCGCGACTCAGCGCGATCGCCTCGCGCAGCAGGTCCGCCGCGCCGCCGTGGTCACCCAGTCCGGCCTGCTCCCTCGCCTCGTCGACGAGTCCGGCGAGGATGTCGGCGTCCACCGTCGCGTCGTCGAGTCGCGCCAGGTAGCCGGGCGGGTGGGTGCCGATGACGTCCGGGTGGCCGTGCCGGGCGAACGCCTTGCGCAGGGTGGAGACGTACGTCTGGATCAGCGCTCGGGCGCTCTCCGGCGGCCCGTCCGGCCAGATCACGTCGACCAGGCGGCTGGCCGGTACGACCCGTCCCCGCTCCAGGACCAGGGCCGCGAACAGTGCCCGTGGTTTGCTCCCACCCAGCGGGATCGGCCCGTCCGAGGACTGGGCCGTGACCGGACCGAGAAGTCGGACCTGTAGCAAATCGACCTCCAGCCGCCACCCGGGTTCCTGGTTGGATGCTAGTGGTGTTGCTTTGGCCGTTCTGTCGGGTCAGGAACTAATCGGGCCGTACGGGGCATGGCTGGATTCGCTCGCGTACGCCCAGTAACGGTCGCCGTACGACCAGTGCCACCATTCGCTCGGATAGTTCACCAGGCCGGCGCCCCGCATGGCATCGCAGAGCAGCTTCCGGTTGGCTCGTGCCTCGGCACCGATGTCGGCCGAGTCCGTGTGGCACGCGGTGGTGTCGGTGTCGTTCACCGCCGTACCCATCCAGAGTTCCTCGCCGTCGACACTGCACAGGGTCAGGTCCACCGCCGCCCCGGCCACGTGCGGCGCCACCGACGGCGGGGAGATGTACCGGCTGGCGTGGCGACGCAGCGCCGACTCCTCGGCCTCCGGCGTACGCTCGCGCAACCGCTGGACGTGTGCCTCGAAGTACTGCTCCTGCAGCGCCAACGGCCGGTACCCCTCGATGACCAGGAGCCGTATCCCGGACGGGAGCAGGGTCTGCGCGGTGACCAGACGGTCGACCACGCCCACCCGCAGCCGGGCATACGCGCCGTCGGAGTCGGCGAGCCGGTGGTCGAGCCGCAACGCCTCAACGTCGCGCAGGTCGACCAACGGCTCACCGCACTCGCGTACCAACGTCGCCGTCACGGCCGGGTCGGACAGCAGCACCATGCCCACGTTCAGCACCCATCTTCACCAACGATGCTCCGTCCCGCCCAGCTCAGGCGGCGACCCCCCGATGCGCCCAGGGTGCCCGACGCCGCTTCAATTTCTCTTCAAGCGCGGAGGGTCGGTCCGCCGAACCGGTCCGCGGCGCAGGTGGAAGCCGCCGCTCGTGACCGTCGGAACGCGGCCGGCCCGGTACCCACCGTCCACAGAAGCAGGTATGGTTCTCTATATTGTGCCGATCGACATAGAAATACCGACGCAGGGATGGAGAGCGGTGTGGCCGGACTTGGTGGCAAGGTCGCCCTGGTGACCGGGGGCAGTCGGGGTATCGGTGCGGCCGTCGTGGAGCGACTCGCCCGCGACGGTGCCGATGTGGCGTTCACCTACGTCAACGCGGAGGACAGGGCCAAGGCCCTGGTGGCCGACGTCGAGACACTGGGACGCAGCGCGGTGGCCATACCGGCCGACAGCGGGAGCGCCCGGGGAGTGGTCGACGCGGTCGCGCGTACGGTCGCCGAGTTGGGTCGGCTCGACATCCTCGTCAACAACGCCGGGGTGTTCCCGTACGGCCCGATCGAGGACGTCAGTCTCGCGGAGCTGGACCGGACCCTCGGCATCCACGTACGCGGTGTCTTCCTGGCCACCCAGGCGGCAGTCAGGCACATGGGTACGGGCGGTCGCGTGATCAGCATCGGCAGTTGCTTCGCCGAGCGGGTCCCGTACGCCGGTGTGACCCTCTACGCCATGAGCAAGAGCGCACTCGTCGGCCTGACCAAGGGCCTTGCCCGCGATCTCGGCGAGCGCGGGATCACGGTCAACGTGGTGCATCCGGGTTCCACCGACACCGACATGAACCCGGCGGACGGCGAGGGCGCCGACCACGAACGGACGTTCATCGCACTCGGACACTACGCGGAGCCGACCGACATCGCCGCCACCGTCAGCCACCTGGCCGGTGACGGCGGGCGCTACATCACCGGTGCATCCATCTCGGTCGACGGCGGCTTCGCCGCCTGACCGCCGTTCGAGACGAAGAAGGTTCTCGTCATGGCATGGCTCGTCCTTGTTGCCGCCGGCCTGCTGGAAATCGTCTGGGCGATCGCGCTCCGGCAGTCCGAGGGCTTCACCCGGTTGTGGCCGTCCACCCTGGCGGTCTCCACCGCACTGCTCAGCTTCGTCCTGCTGGCCTGGGCGTTGAGGTCCCTGCCGGTCGGCACCGCGTACGCGGTCTGGGTCGGGATCGGGGCGGTGGGGGTCGCGATCGCCGGCATCGTCGCGTTGAACGAGAGTGCCGCACCCGCGCGGCTTGCCTTCCTCGGGCTCATCGTGGTCGGCATCGCCGGGCTGAAGGCGGTGGAGGGGTGAGGCGACGAACGACGGTCGTTTGGCGGAATATCCTCCTGAGGGAATGGAGGAGCGGATGGCGGGACGGGGACGACCACGTACGTTCGATCGAACGGTCGCGCTCGGGCGCGCGATGGAGGTGTTCTGGCAACACGGCTACGAGGGTGCCTCGATGACCGAACTCACCGCCGCGATGGGCATCGCGTCGCCGAGCCTCTATGCCGCCTTCGGTAGCAAGGAAGCGTTGTTCCGCGAGGCTGTCGCGCACTACAACGAGACCGAGGGCGCGGCACCGCAGGCTGCACTCGAGGAAGGTGACACCGCGCGGGCGGGCATCGAGGCGATGCTGCGACACAACGCTCGGTCGCACGTTGATCCGTCGCGCCCGTTGGGCTGCATGGTCGTACTGGCTGCCACCACAGGTCCGGCCGGAAACGACGAAGTCCGCCGGTTTCTCGCCGAGTGCCGCAACAACGACATCACCGGGCTCCGCGTACGGATCGAACGGGGCGTGGCCGACGGCGACGTGCCACCGACGGTCGACACCCGAATGGTCGCCCGCTTTCTCGGTGCCGTACAGCAGGGGATGTCGATCCAGGCCCGCGATGGCGCAAGCCGCGAAGCGCTCGACGAGATCGTCACCTGTGCGATGACCGCATGGGACCAGCTGGTGCCCCGTCCCACCACTCGACAGTCCCCGGACAGACGCGGTAGCTCCGCCGGGTCACCGGGTCAGGGGTAGACCCTCGCGGTGGGACCGGCCGGATTCGAACCGGCGTCCTTCCGATGTGCAGTCGGACGCGACGACCTCTGCGCTACGGTCCACCGTCGACGAGTGTAGGAGCCGACCCGGTCGGATCACCACCCCCGGGGCGGCCGACGTCCAGCGACAGCATCTCCGTTCCGTGCCGTCGCAGGGCCAAGACCGGCGCCGGTCGGTCGCCGGGGCCTCCTCAACCGGCCGGTCTCACGAGTCGGAGTCCTCCCGGAGCAGAGCGCGCAGGATCCGTTCGTCGCGGTCGTCGAGTGCGCTGACGAACCGTCGCAGTACCGAGGTGCGATCGGGCTCGGCGGTCAGCAGTCGGCGCATTCGCTCGGCGACCAGGCCGGCGGCGTCGCGTACGGCACCGTAGCGGTAGGCGCGACCGTCGCGTTCCCGGCTGACAGCGCCCTTGTCGAACAGGCGGCTGAGCGTGGTCACCACCGTGCTGTAGGACAGCGGGCCACCCGGATCGAGCCGATCACGGACCTCACCGGGGGTCAACGGGCCGCCGGCCTCGACGAGGATGGTGACCACCTGGGCTTCGAGCTGGCCGGAGCGCCGACGTCCGTTCTCGGACGGTTCGGCCGCGGGAGAGGGCGGTGTCGTACTCATCGCGGTCGACTCTATCGGCTCGCTCCCACCGCCTCCGTCGGGTCCTCCCGGCCTCGTGGCACACTCGACCGGTCCGGACGGAGGGGCATGTTCGATCATCTCGTTTGGTCGGTGGTTGTGGTTCCGCCACTGATCGTGGTGGCGATCCGGCTGCTGGCCGATCGGCTGCCACCGTCGATCGCGGCGGTCATCGTGGCCTGGTCGACCGTTGCCGTCGGCGCGGCCAGCATGATCAACCTCGGCGTGTTCGCGCTGGTGGCGATCGCCGAGGTGCCGGCCGTCGGCCGGACGTTCGGCTGGTCGTCCCCGGTGGTCGCGGCCGACACCGCGTACGTGGCCTGGGCGCCGTGGCTGAGCGCCGCACTGTTGGTGATCGGCGTGGTATCGGTCGCCCGGCGCTGGCGCCGGCAGCGTCGAGCCCTCGACCTCGGTCAGGTCGGGCTGCCCGCCGGTGGCCCGCTCGTGGTCCTGTCCGACGAGTCGCCCCAGGCGTTCGCCGTCCCGGGCCACCCCGGTCACGTCGTGGTCACCACCGGCATGCGCCGGCTGCTCACCGACCGGCAGTTCGACGCGCTGCTCGCCCACGAGCACGCGCACCTGGCCGCGGGTCACCACCGGCTCCTCCGGCTGGCCGAACTCGCCGCCGCCACCCACCCGGCGCTGTGGTGGGTGCCCCGCCACGTCGACTACCTCGTGGAACGGGCCGCCGACGAGCAGGCCGCGGTCGAGGTTGGCAGTCGCCGTACGGTCGCCCACGCCATCGGCGTGGCCGCCCTGGCCGCCACCGGGAGGCAGGACCTCCCGCACAGCCTGCACGCCGCGGCGCCCGGCGGGGTTGTCCCGCGCCGCGTGGCGGAGTTGTTGCACCCCCATCCGCCCGTCCGCTCGCGCGCGTTGCGGGCACTGCCGGTGTCACTGGCGGTGGCCTCGCTGCTCTGGACCGGCGAGGCGGTCTGGGATTTCTTCGAGCTGCTCAGCGCGGCCCGACTCGGCCGATAGGTCGCCACGTCCGGGAGGGCGCCGCAACGGGGGGCCGCCGGTCGGGCGCAGCCGTCAGCTCTTCGGACGCAGGGCGTTGACGCGCTCCACCGACTGGTCGATCCGCGCCTCGGTGAGGCGCCCGGTGCGTACCAGGTTGACGACGTTGTCGAGCGTCTCGTCGACGATCTTCGTGTCGTACACCTGCTGGTTTCCGAAGACGAGCAGGTCGAGGCCGGCTTCGAGCGCCAGCGCGACGGACTCGTCCCGGCCGAACTTGCTCGTGATCGCGACGGCCTGCATGTCGTCGCTGACCACGGGACCCTGCCAGCCGAGCTGACCGCGGAGCAGGTCGGTGACGACCGCCGGGGACAGGGATGCGGGGCGGCTCGGGTCGAGTTGCTTGATGAGCAGGTGCGCGACCAGTACGGAGTCGACGGTCCCGCTGTCGATCAGCCGCTGGAAGGGTACGAGTTCGCTCCGGTTCCAGGTCTTGCTGACGTCGACGACGGCGAAGTCGGTGTTCCCGGTCGCGCTGCCGAAGCCCGGGAAGTGCTTGATGCTCGTCTTCACCCCGGCCGCCCGGTGGACCTGGATCTCCTCGGTGGCGTTCCTGACCACCACGTCCGGGTTGGCGGAGAAACTGCGGGCGAGCTTGCCGATCGCGGGATTGTTCGGGTTCAGGTCCAGGTCGACCACGGGCGCGTAGTTCAGGTTGACCCCGATCGAGGTGAGATCGTGCACCAGTCCCTGCGCCCAGGTCCGGGTGGTGGACGGGGAGTTGGCGGCGCCGATCTCGGCTTCCGACTTCGTGGCGGGGAAGCCGTTGCTCGGGTTGAGCCGGGCCACCTTGCCGCCCTCCTGGTCGATCGAGACGATCAGTCGCCCCGGAGAGGCTTGCCGCAGGCTCTTGACGAGGGCGGTGACCTGGGCCGGTGAGGTGATGTTGCGGGCGGTGTTGGTCTCCAGGTCGCGGTCGAACAGGATGACCCCACCGAGGCCGTTCCTGACCGCCTTCACGATCCAGTCGTTGGTGCCAACCGTCTCGCCGCGGAAGCCGACCACGAGCAGACTCGCGATCTTCCGGCGGAGCGCGGCCTCGTCGAACGTCGCCGACGTGGCCGGCCGACCGGTGGAGGCCCGGGGTGAGGCGGCCACCTGACGCGTCGGCGTCTTCGCCGTGGACGACCCGCAGCCGGCCAGACCCGCCGCCACCGCGGCCGAGCCGATGCCCGTGAGCAGCAGCCTGCGGGTCACGTGAGCATCGTTCACGTTGTCCACGCTACGGCGGGTGGCCGGCTCCCGAGGGCATATCGCACCTCTTCGACCCACGACCTGCGGCCGGGGGTGGTTGTGCGGGGTTGATTGTCCGCGAACCGCCCCCGAAGCCGGACAACGATCCGCCGACTAGACATCTGGTCAGCGGGGTGCCAACGGGCTCCCCACCAGCCAGATCACGAGGTGATCAGTGATGCGAACCATCATCTACCCGGGTACGGTCCGGCAGTCGTCCACCCGGACGCCGCAGGGCACACCCCGGTCGCGTACACCGCGTCGGGCGGCGGTCATGGCGGCCCTGCTCGGCCTGACCGCGGCACTGATCGGGATGACCGCGTCGCCGGCCAGCGCCTCGATCATCACCGTCCAGGACGGCTTCGAGGGGACCCAGGCGGCCAACTGGAGCTTCACCCACGTCGGCGACGGTACGGGCGGCGTCAGCCTCTCGCAGCCGCACAACGGGATCCGCTCCGGATTCGTCTCGATGCGCGGTGCGGGGTTCTCCTCGGTCAGCCGCCGGGTCTCGCTGCCGCCGACGACCAGTTGCACGGCCGGGATCCACGTCAATCCGGCCCTCGCCACCCAACAGGTCAACTTCGAGATCATCAACCCGGTCAACTTCACGTACGTGGCGCTCAGGACGGTGGTGCTCAGCGGCGACGCCCCGTACACGTTCGTATCGACCGAGTGGAAACACGGCCCGACCGACGTACTCGTCCGGGTCTCGCTGATCGGCAACGCCAGCGGTACGACGTTGGCCGCGTGGGTCGACGACCTCGGCATCCTCTGCCAGACCTAGGTCCGGCCCGGATCGGCGTGGCGGTGGTGGTCCCCGGTGGACGACCGCCGTCACGCCGTCGGCCGGGCCGGAACGGAGCACCTACCGGCGCTCGCCGCCCTCAGGGGGCGTTGGCGCCTTCCGGTGCTGGTTGGGTACGGCTCGCGGGGCGGATCGTGGCGCGGGGGCCGAGGGCCGTTCCGCCCGCCGGCACGTCGTCCAGTACGACCGCGTTGGCGCCCACCCGCGCGCCGGCGCCGAGACGCACCGGGCCGAGGATGCGGGCGCCCACACCCACCATGACGCCGTCTTCGAGGATCGGCTCGCCGGTGTTGTCGCGCTGGCCGATCGCGACATCGTGGAAGAGGGTGATGTCGGCGCCCAGGACCGCCCGCCGGTGGATGGCGACACCTCGCCCCGCGTGGTGCAGGCGCAACCCCGGCCCGCAGGTCGTCTGCGCGGGTAGGTCGCACCCGACCGCGAGCCGGAGCAGGAGCAGGTTGGCGACCTTGTGCGGCAGTGCGAGGAGGAGCCTGGTCGCGCCGCTGCGCCGGCTCGCCCACTGCCCGTAGCGGAAGACGAGCAGAACCGCGCGGGTGAGCCAGTCCCGGTTGCGCGCGAAGTCCCGCCTCAGGGCCTCACGCAGGGCGAACTCTGCCGACACAGGGTGCTCCAGAGGGGCGTCGGGGTAGGGGTGAAGAGTCCGTGCAAGGCCGATAATTATGCCGGCACGGTGAAGCGGCACACCAGCAAAGGTGACGAACTGGTGTGCGATCGGGCTTGCCGGCGGCTGTGCCTAGAGGAGCAGCAGCGCGACGACCGCGGTGTATGCCAGGAACGTCCCCGCGAGAACCAGGAGCATGAAAATCGCCTTCACAGCGGTCGACTGCGAACCGCGCGCGATGCCGAAGTTCGCCACCAGACCGGCCGCCGCGATCACTCCGCCGAGCAGTCCGCCCGCGATCACGAGGACAAACGGGAGCAGCGCCAGGATCCGTAGCGCGAGCGGGATTCCGGGCCCGGTGCGGTACCTGACACCCGCGATCTCGATCGTGGGGTACGGATCCAGCAGGCTGGCCCGCAGCCTGGCCGCCACGGTCTGCCCGTCGGCGGTCGGAAGGGTGTAGTGACCCCGGCGGGTACCCACCGTCGGTTGCCCGCCGACGGTCATCGAGTGCTTGCCGGTCAGCAGGTTCGTCGTGACTTCCACGGGCCCGGCGAGGCCTTCGATGATCACGGGAGCGGTGCGCATGCGCGTAGATGCTAGAGGTACGCCCAGGGCCCGCGCCGCCCCGGTTGGCACCGGGGCTCCGCCGATCTCGCCGGGTGACGGCAGACCCAGCGGACGGGGCATGATCCCGACCACAGCTACGCGCCAGTAGGTGAACCACGTAACTACCGTTTCCGGTACGGATCAGCTCGGCTCCGGTGACGGCAGGTGAACCCTTGGACCCCACCTCGAACAGCGCCTGGGACTACTCGGCGGCGCACCTCGGCGGCGACGCCCTGCCCTGGGTCGTGATCGTGCTCGGGGTCCTGGTTCTGCTGCTGCTCGTCCCGGTGCTCGTCGTGTACGCGTGGCCGCTGCGCAACGGGCGGCTGCGGCACGCGCTGGTCGAGTCGCTGGACCACGACGACGCCGTCGCCCGAGCCACGGAGATCGTCACCGCCGATCGGGACGACCCGGACGTGGCGCCGGAGGCCGGGAGCATGCTGCTGACCCACGGCACGCGCACCGCGAAGGCGGTGCTGATGCTGCACGGCTACACCGTCTCGCCGGCCCAGTACGCGAACCTGGCCCGGTTCTACTTCGACCACGGTTACAACGTCTACGTGCCCCGTGCCCCCGGACACGGCCTGGTCGACCGGCGGGCGGAGGGACACCTGCGCGCGATCGAGCTGGTCGGGTACGCGAACGAGTCGATCAACATCGCGGCCGGACTGGGGGAGGAGGTCGGCGTCGTCGGCATCTCCGGCGGCGCGGTGCTCGGCACCTGGTTGGCCCAGTACCGCTCCGACGTGGTGCGCCGGCTGCTCGTACTCGCCCCGTTCTACCGGGTGAACCCGGCGAAGGCGCCCGGTTACCTGATCAAGCCGCTGACCGTACTGTTCGGGTTCCGCATCCTGCCGGACCGCCAGGTCACCGCGACCGGGTTCTGGATCTCCGCCCTGTCCCAGTACCTGCGGATCACGATCAACCTGAAGGCCCTGCCGGGCCGCAGTGACCTGCGCACCGTGGCCGTGGCGTTCTCCGAGAACGACGAGTCGATCGACCAGCGGGCGGCCGTCGAGCTGCCGCGCAGGCTGGCCGACGCGAACGACCTGCCGCTGCGCGTACACCGGTTGGCCCGGGAGCTGGGGCTGGGGCACGACATCGTCCGGCCGGAGCGGGTCAACGAACTGGCCGACGAGTTGGACCAGCTCTATCTGGACCTCTACGAGGGCCGTGCCGGCCTGGCCGACGTCCCGGAGCAGGGACAGGGTGCCGACGATCCCGAGCGGACGCGGGTCACCCGTACCGGATAGACGACCTTGACAACGTCGGACGGCGGCGTGAGAGTCGTGGGTGATTCGAGGGATGCGGCGGCACGCTCCCGAGTCCACTACCGGAGGAGTCGCGCGCCATGCCCTACCCGATCAACCGCCGTACGCTGCTGCGGATCGGCGGCGCCACCGTTGTCGTCGCCGGTGTCCCGGCGCTGTCGACCGCCGCACTCGCCGCCGCCGTCGTCCCGGCCGACCTGGTGGTCTACGGCGCCACCTCCGCCGGCATCGTCGCCGCCGTGCAGGCGCGCCGGATGGGTCGTACCGCCGTGGTCCTCGAACCCGGCACCCACCTCGGCGGCCTGACCACCGGCGGCCTCGGCATGACCGACAGCGGCACCCAGTCCGCGATCAAGGGAATCGCCGGGGAGTTCTACCGCCGGGTGCACGCCAAGTACGCCGGCACCCCGGTCACCCCGACCTCGCCGGCCCGGTTCACCTTCGAGCCGCACGTCGCCCGTGCCGTCTTCGACGACCTGCTCGCCGAGTCGGGCGTGCCGATCTACTACGGCACCCGGCTGTCCACCGTCACCATGGCAGGCAACCGGATCACCGAGATCGTCGCCGACAACGGCCAGGTGTTCCGGGGACCGATGTTCGTCGACGCCAGCTACGAGGGCGACCTGATGCACCGGGCCGGGGTGACCTGGACGGTGGGCCGGGAGAGCAACAGCACGTACGGCGAGACCATCAACGGGGTGCAACTGCGCACCGGGCACCAGTTCAACTTCCCGGTCGACCCGTACGTCGTGCCGGGCAACCCGTCCAGCGGGCTGCTGCCCGGCATCTCGGCCACGCCGGTGGCGCCCAACGGCACCGGCGACGGCCTGATCCAGGCGTACAACTACCGGATGTGCCTGACCCAGGCGGCCAACCGGATCCCGTTCCCGCGCCCGGCCGGTTACGACGCCGCCGACTACGAACTGCTGCTGCGTTACGTCCAGGCAGGCTGGACCGGTCCGTTCTTCACCACCCACGGGGTGGGCAACGGCAAGACCGACTCGAACAACAACGGGGCGTTCTCGACCGACTTCATCGGTGCGAACTACGCGTACCCGACCGCGAGCTACGCCGTACGGGACAGCATCGCGGCCGAGCACCGGGCGTACCAGCAGGGGCTGATGTGGTTCCTGGCCAACGATCCCCGGCTGCCGGCGTCGATCAGGTCGGCGACCGCGTCGTGGGGACTGGCCGCCGACGAGTTCACCGGCACCGGCGGGTGGCCGCCGCAGCTCTACGTCCGGGAGGCCCGGCGGATGGTCTCGGCGTACGTGATGACCGAGCGGAACTGTCGGGGCCAGGAGACGGTCACCGACCCGGTGGGTCTGGCCAGCTACACGATGGACTCGCACAACTGCCAGCGGGTGGTGGTCGGCGGCCGGGTGCGCAACGAGGGGGACGTACAGATCGGGGTGTCGGCGCCGTACTCGATCAGCTACCGGTCGATCGTGCCGACCCGGGGTCAGTGCGCCAACCTCACCGTGCCGGCCTGCCTGGCCGCGAGCCACATCGCGTACGGGTCGATCCGGATGGAGCCGGTGTTCATGATCCTCGGCCAGTCGGCCGCCACCGCCGCGATGTTGGCGGTCGACAGCGGCGCGGCCGTGCAGGACGTGGACTACCCGACGCTGCGGACCCGGCTGCTCGCCGACGGTCAACTGCTGGTCTGGCCGCCGCCGGTCGCCGGTGAGGTGATCCTCGACAGCCGGGCCGCCACCGGCGTGACCCGGGCCGGCACCTGGCTGGGGAGCACCTCGATCGGCGGCTACCACGGCCCCGACTACGAGCACGACAACAACACGGGCAAGGGCGTCAACCGGATGCGGTTCACCCCGAACCTGCCGACCACCGGCACGTACACCGTCTATCTACGGTGGACCGCGCACGAGAACCGGGCCTCCAACGTACCGGTGGACATCGTCCACAGTGGTGGGATCACCACCCGCACCGTCGACCAGCGCACCTCCGGCGGCCAGTGGGTCTCCCTGGGCAGCTTCCCCTTCACCGCCGGCTCCGCCGGCAGCGTCCTGATCAGAACCGAGAACACCACCGGCTACGTCGTAGCCGACGCCACCCGCTTCCTCGCCCCCTGACCCCCACCCCCGTACGCGTTGATCTTGCAGTTGTGGCTCCTGGTATGCCGGGTTCGAGGTGCTTTGTGAGCGACCACAACTGCAAGATCGGCGCGGAGGGGGGAGGGGAGGGGAGGGGAGGGGGCGGGTGTGAGGTCGAGCGTCTTGACATTAAGTGGAGTTGAGGTTTTAGCGTCGTCGGCAACGGAGGGAGCTGACCCCGCGTGAGCGGATCGCGATCCTGTCCCGGGCGATCGGCCATGACATCGTTTTCGTCCCGATCACGCACCAACAGGCCGTCGACAGGCTGATGGCCACCGGCGTGTCGCGGGAGGACGCCGAATATGTCGTCGGTTGGTACGCCGCTTCCAGCGATGCCTCCACGACGGTCGTCGACACCGTCGAGCAGGTGACCGGTCGCCCGGCGCGCACGTTCGCACAGTGGGTGGCCGAGCACGCGGAACGCTTCCACGCCCCCCGGGTCATGCCTGGCTAGGCCCGATGCCTGTCTTCCTGGCATCGGGCTCAGGCGGGGTGGTGGTCGGCGTTCTGCATGATCTGGAGGGCTACTTCGAGGGTGGCTTGGCGGCGTTCCTCGTCGGTGCCGCGGTCGCGCAGGATCTGCCAGCCGGCGTGGATCGAGAAGATGGCCATCACCCGGCACAACTGCTGGGTGAGCGGTTCGTCCGGCTCGGCGAGCAGCTCGAAGACCCGGATCATCTGCTCGCGCAGCAGCGTACCGGCCCGCAGGGTGTTGACCAGGGTCTTGTTCTGCTCGAAGAAGAGCAGTACGTCCTCGTGCCGGTGCACGTCGTGCAGCCCGGCCGCGTACCGCCGGACGAACTCCGGTCGCATCAGCTCGGGATCGGGCTGCTGCCGGGCCCATGCGATCAGCTCCTCGACGGCGGCGATCCGCTTCTCGACCAGGCTGCTGACGATGTCTTCCTTGGTGGGGAAGTGGTAGTAGAGGGCCGCCTTGGTCACCCCGAGCTGTTCGGCGATCTCCCGTAGGGAGGTCTTGTCGTAGCCCTTCTCGATGAACAACCCGAGCGCGATCCGTTGGATGTGGGCGCGTACCTGCCCGGCGTCGCCGGGACTCGGTGAGTCCGCGCCGGTCCGGATCCGGTTGCGGCCGCCCGCCGTACGGGTGACGGTCTTGTTCTGGTCCATGTGCCCGCGCTCCAACGTCGCTGTCCGCCGCTCGGTCTCGAATGTGGTGGGCGGGCCGGTCAGCCGTCCCTGGCGTACGTCAGCGCCACCCGTACGACCTCCGCGAGCGGCCGGTCCGGACGGTCGATCCAGTGCTGGATGGCGGCCCGGACCGCGTTGAGGAACGCGGCGGCGAGCACTCGCGCCCGCAGAGCCGTGTCGGTCCCCTCGGGCAGCCGCCGGAGAATCTCCGTGGTCAGGTCGCGTTCGGCGGCACCGTAGACCGCGACGAGTTGGGCCGCGAGGCTCGGGTGGCCCCGGATCAGCCGACGCTGGGCCAACCACATCGGGTCCAGGTCGTCCCCCTCCGCGATCAGTTGCTCGGCTGCCCGCTCCAGCGCGGTCCAGGGGCGTTCGGCCGCCGGCCGGGCCCGGACCAGCTCGGTCAGGCGACGGCTGCGGACCAGGTCGGCGTGGAAGAGCGCCTCCTCCTTGCTGGAGAAGTAGTTCGAGAACGTACGCCGGGAGACGTCGGCGGCGTCCGCGATCGCCTCGACGGTGAGCCGGTCGAGTCCCTCTTCGGCGGCGAGCCGGATGGCGGCCTCGTGCAGGGCCCGGCGCGTCGCGGCCTTTTTCCGTTCCCGCCGTCCCGGCGTCGTGTCCACTCCGAAAGGCTACGCTGTCGTGACTCTTTTCTCAATGGGAAAACTTGCACACCCGGCAAATATCCATGAAGCTGGGACAAGGCAGCGCGTCGGCACCCGGACACGGATGTGACGAGATGGCGCGCCGGGGTGGCACCGGAGCCTCGGTCAAACCCCGGATCCGAGACACTTCCATGACTGCTGGAGGCCCGCGCGATGAGCGCACCCACTACCACCACGGCGACCGCCACCGGCACCGCCGGCGCGGAGCCGATGAACCATCGGCAGACCCTCGAAGCACTCAGCGGCCTGCTGCTGGTGCTCTTCGTCGCGATGCTCAGCGGTACGGTCGTGTCGACCGCGTTGCCGCAGATCATCGGCGCCCTCGACGGCTCGCAGAGCCAGTACACCTGGGTGGTGACGGCCACCCTGCTCACCGCGACCGCCACCACCCCGATCTGGGGCAAGCTCGCCGACCTGTTCAACAAGAAGTCGCTGGTCCAGGTCGCCATCGTCATCTTCGTCCTGGGTTCGATCGTGAGCGGTTTCGCGCAGAGCGCCGGTCAGCTCATCGCCGCCCGTGCTTTTCAGGGCATCGGCGTCGGTGGCCTGCAGGCCCTGGTCCAGGTCGTGATCGCGGCGATGATCCCGCCCCGCGAGCGGGGTCGCTACAACGGCTACCTCGGCGGCGTCATGGCCGTCGCCACCGTCGGCGGGCCACTGCTCGGCGGCCTCATCGTCGACACGTCCTGGCTGGGCTGGCGCTGGTGCTTCTTCGTCGGCGTACCGGTCGCGATCATCGCCCTGGTGGTCCTCCAGGCCACCCTGCGGCTGCAGACCGTACGGCGTGAGAACGTGAAGATCGACTACCTGGGCGCCGGGCTCATCGCGGCCGGGGTCAGCCTGCTGCTGATCTGGATCTCGTTCGTCGACGGGTCCTTCGCCTGGATCTCCTGGCAGACCGCGGCCATGGTCGGCGGATCGCTGGTCCTGTTCGCGCTCACCGTGTTCGTCGAGTCCCGTGCCGCCGAACCGGTCGTGCCGCTGGACATCGTGCGACGGCGTACGACCGCACTGTCCATCGTCGCCAGCCTGGCGGTCGGGATGGCCATGTTCGGTGGCGCGGTCTTCCTCGGCCAGTACTTCCAGATCGGCCGGGGCTACAGCCCGACCGAGGCCGGCCTGCTCACCATCCCGATGATGGCCGGAGTCCTCGGCTCCTCGATCGTGGCCGGCCGCCTCATCACCAAGACCGGCCGGATCAAGCCCTACATCGTCGGCGGTGCGATCGTCCTGGTGGCCGGCTTCGTCATGCTCGGCACGATCGACCACCAGACGTCGCTGTTCTTCGTGGCCGCGGCGATGCTGCTGGTCGGCATCGGTGTCGGCATGACCATGCAGAACCTGGTCCTGGCGGTGCAGAACACCGTCCCACTGCGCGACATCGGGGCGGCCAGCTCCACGGTGGCGTTCTTCCGGTCGCTCGGCGGCACCATCGGCGTCTCGGTCCTCGGCGCGGTCCTCGCCCGTCGGGTCACCGACCAGATCACCCACGACCTGGCCGCTGCGGGCGTACCGGCCTCGGCGTCCGGCAGTGCCGGTGGCAGCCTCAACCTCAACGGGTTGCCCGACGCCGTGGCGCACATCGTGCGCAACGCGTACGGCGACGCGACCGGGCACATCTTCCTCATCTCGGCCGCGATCGCGGTGGTCGGTGTCATCGCAGCCGCCCTGCTCAAGCCGATCACGCTGCGTACCAGCCTGGACCTGCCGGAGGCCGTCGCCACCGGTGCGTCCGTGGTGGACCCGGCGCCCGGATCGGCCGGCGTCACCGGGACGGGGGAGACCGACCGGCGTACGAGCTGAGCCGAGCACGTCGCGCCCGGTGCCGCGGTACGGCACCGGGCGTCGTCGTGTGCGGCCGGAGACGGAGGCCCCGGATCGGTACGCTCAGGCGAGCAGGGTCCCGCCGTCGACGGTCACGATCGTTCCGGTGGTGTAGGTCGCCCGGAGCAGGAACAGGAACGCCTCGGCGACCTCCTCGGGTTCACCCACCCGGCCCAGGGGCAGCGTCTCGCCGAGTTGGCGGTACATCTGCTCGCGGTCCGCGTCCGGCATCGAGTCCCACAGTGGCGAGCGGATCACGCCCGGGGCGACCGCGTTGACGCGTACCGGGGCCAGCTCGACGGCCAGGGCGCGGACCAGCGCGTCCACGGCGCCGCAGATGCTGGCCGCGACCGACCAACCCGGCCCGGGCCGGTCCTTCGCGGAGCCGGTGGTGAGGTTGACGGATCCACCGGGCCGCAGGTACGGCACCGCCGCGCTGACCGCCGACAGGGCGGAGAAGTACCGCAGCTCGAAGAACCGGCGGGCGGTGTCGAGGTGGAGCGCGTCGAGTGACATCAGGGAGAGCGGCTCGCCAGCGGTGTAGACCAGGTGGTCGAACGGCCCCGTACGGTCGAACAGTGAACCGACGTCGGCCGGGTCGGTGAGGTCGACGGTGTAGCCGGCGGCGCCGGCCGGCAGGCTCGCCAGGGCCCGGTCCACGCTGCCCTGGCTGCTGGAGGCGACCACGACCTGGGCGCCGTCGCGAGCCGCCAGGGCCGCGGTGGCCAGGCCGAGCCCGGAGGTTCCGCCGAGTACGACCACCCGCTGGTCGGTGAGAGCCATGATCTTGCTTCCTTTCGATCATCCGTGCCGTGGTGCTGACGGTGTCTACCCTGCGTCGGGCCGGTGAGTCCCGTCCAAGACCTGTTCCTGCGTCTGTGATGCTCGACGGGTATCAGTGGGATTCATACCCCACGGGTATCATGGATCACCAGAAAGGGGGACGGGATGGACATCGATCTTCGTAAGCTGCGCTACTTCGTCGCGGTCGCCGAGCTGCTCCACTTCGGCCGCGCCGCCCAGCGGCTGCACATCGCCCAACCCGTCCTCTCCCGGCAGATCCGGGCACTGGAGCAGGAACTACGCGTCCAGTTGTTCGTCCGGGACCGGCGGTCGACCGTACTGACCGAGGCCGGGCGGCAGTTGCTGGCGGACGCCGTACCGCTGCTCGCCTCGGCGGAGGCGCTGCACCGCCGGGTACGCCGGGCGGCCCACGACCGGCCGGCGTTCACCATCGGCTTCATGCCCGGCATCACCGTCACCGCCGAGGCCCGCGCCATCGCCGCCCGGCACCCCGACCTGACGGTGGACGTCGTACGCACCTCCTGGCACGACCAGGTCGAGGCGGTGCACGACGGGCGGGTCGACGTCAGTTACGTCCGGCTTCCCGTCAACCAACGCGGCCTTCGGCTGCGCCCACTGTTCGGTGAGCCCCGGGTCGCGGTCCTGCCGACCGACCACCGGCTGGCCGGCAAGGAGTCGGTCGTGCTCGCCGAACTCGCCACGGAACGGCTGGTCCAGGACCCGGACGCGGTGCCGGAGTGGCGGGACCTGCCGAACCGACCAACCGAGGAGGAGCCGAGGGCCCGGCCCGACCTCTCCTCGGTCGAGGAGAAGCTCGAACACGTGGCGACGTACGGCGGGGTGGTGATCCTGCCCTACTCGACCGCGACGTTCTACACCCGTGGCGACGTCACCCACACCCCCGTCGAGGATCTCCCGGACACCCAGGTCTGTCTGGCCTGGAGCGACGGCAACCGGTCACCGCTGGTGGCGGAGTTCGTCGAGCTGGCAACCGCGCACCACCGGAGCACCGACTCCGGGTCGGTCACGGAACCTCAGGCCGAGGCGAACGGTTCGTCGAGCCGGCCGGACCAGCCGCCGAGCACCGAGCCCGGGTCACCGCCCAGCACCCGTTCCAACAGCGTGGCGTAGACATCGCGGAAGTCGACGGTGAATTTGAGGTCGCCGTCGTCCAGGTCGGTCAGGCTCGGCTGCTCGCCGTAGAGACCGCCGCGTACCCCGGCACCGAGCAGGAAGATGTTCGAGGCGGTGCCGTGGTCGGTGCCGTCGGAGGCGTTGGCGCGTACCCGCCGGCCGAACTCGGAGTAGACCGCGACCGCCACCTTCCGGCCCGCCTCGGTGCGGCCCATCCGTTCGGCGAAACCGGTGAGGGCCCGGTCGACCTGCCCCAGCAGCACCGCCTGCAACTGCTTCTCGTCGGCGTGGCTGTCGAACCCGCCGAGCGAGACCGAGAAGACCCGGGTGGAGACGCCCGCCTCCACGCACCGGGCCACCAGGTCGAGCTGGGCTTCGAGCGACGTACGCGCGCCTCCGGTGGCGGTCGCCGCCGGCCGGTCGGCGTCGTCACCGGCGTCGGCCTCCTCGGTCGCGTCGCGTACCTTGGTGATCATCGCGTTGACCGAGCGCAGGTCCGCGAAACAGGCGGCCGCGCGGGCCTGCGCCGGGGACTCGCCGGGACTGCCGGCGCCGAGCGCGGCCAACGTCCGGTCCGGCAGGCCGCCGCGTCCACCACGCCCGGCCACCGGTACGGACGCACCCGCGCTCCGCTCGCCGGCCAGCAGTGGCGGCACCGCCGACTCGAACGACACCGCGAGCCGGGGGTCACCGCCGGCACCGTCGAGCCACCGCCCGATCCACCCGGTCACGCCGGGCCGGTCCGGGGTCGCGGTCTGCCAGATGTCCATCGAGCGGAAGTGGCTGCGGTCCGGTTTCGGGTAACCGATGCCGCGTACGACCGCCAGCCGCCCCTGCCCGAACAGCCCGTGCAGCCCGGCCAGGGCCGGGTTCAGCGCGAAGTGGTCGTCGAGCCGCTTGACCTCCTCCGCCGAGTAGGCGATTTCGGGGCGGGCGTCGTGGTACGCCGGATCCGCGTACGGAATGACGGTGTTGAGCCCGTCGTTGCCGCCGTAGAGCGTGACCAGGACGAGGGTGCGGCTGTCCGGATCCCGCTCCCCGGCGGTTTCGAACAGGTCGGAGAGCGCGTACGTGCTCGCGCCCGCGGCCAGCGCACCCGCGCCCACCACGCCGCTGGCGATCAGGAACCTGCGTCGGGTAAGGATGTCCACGTGTCGCCTCCGGTCAGCTGACGGTGTATTCGGGGCTCACCAGTGCGGCCGCGACGAGCCGTACCGGGTCGGTGGCCATCGGGGTCAGGGCGGCTCGGGTCCGGTCGGTCCAGGCGTCCACCACGAGCAGCCGGGCCAGCGCGTCGAGCCGACCGGCCTCCGGTGCCGCGGTGATCCGCTGGACCGCCACCGGGCCGGCCGCCCCGGCGAACAGGTCGGCGAGCCGCATCCGGGCCTGGAGGGACGAGGTGGTGAGCCAGGCGGCGCCGGCCGGCCAGCCGCCGACGCTGGGTGGGCGCAGCGGCACCTGGTCCATCCCGGACAGCCCGGACTGCACCTGTTTGCGCTGTTGCTCGGACAGGGCCGAGGGCCGGATGTGGAGCTGGCGCATCGCGCCCACCGCCCACTCCACCGGCTGTTTGACCAGGTGTCCACGGGTCTGGGCGAAGGCGGGGTCGGTGAACATCGCACGCAGCATCGCGGTGACGTCGGCGGGTACGGTGCCGCCGGTGGCGGGTGTGCCGCCGGTGAACCGGAACCAGAGCCGGCCGGAGACGAACTCGGCGGCCCGGGGTTGCCCGGCGAGCAACCGGGCGTACGAGTCGGCGTCGAAGGTGTCGGTCCGGCCGAGGATGGTCTTGGGTCCGGTGTCGTGTCGCTTCGGCTCGAACCGGGCGGTGTCCGACCCCCGGGCGACGGTCCACCCGGTCAGCGCCCTCGCGCCCGCCTTCACGTCGTCCTCGGTGTAGTGGCCGATGCCGAGGGTGAACAGCTCCATCAGTTCGCGGGCCAGGTTCTCGTTCGGCGCCTTGCGGGTGTTCTTCTCCCCGTCGAGCCAGAGGATCATCGCGGGGTCGCGCACCATCGCGGCCACCAGGGGACCGAACTCGCCCCGGCCGTACCGCCGGAAGGTGTCCAGTTGACCCAGCATGAGCTGCGCCGACTTCACCTTCTGCACGCTGGTGGCCCAGTGCCCGTGCCAGAAGAAGATCAGCTTCTCGGTGAGCTGGTGGTCGGCCCCGACCATCCGGTCCAGCCACCACCGCTGCACCTGCTGGACCTGCTCGGTGCGCTGCTTGTTGGCCTGCTGCCGCTGCTCCCGGCCCGCACCCTTGGCGAGCGCGGCGTACGGGTCGGGCCCGAGTCGTGGCGCCGGGGTGGCCGCCGCGCCCGTGTCGGTGCCGGACGGGGCGAGCAGCCGGTCGAGGGTGCTCTCGAACCCGGCGCGTACGGCCGCTTCGACCTCTTCGGCGGTGGGGCCGAACGTCGCGCGGCGCAGCAGGTGGGCTATCGCGTCCGGGGAGGCCATACCGGGACCCTAGGCCGACAACGTACGAATACGGTAAATATCCCGTACGAGGCAGGTCCGGCGGGTGGGTGTACCCGCCGGACCGTCCGGATCGGGCTCAGTGCCAGCGGAGCGAGGCGATCCGGCCCTGTACGCCGGAGGCCCAGCAGGCCCCGCCGGTCGTGCAGTCGACCGAGTCGAAGCTGCCGCTGTCGAACCGTTGCCACCGGGTTCCGCCGTCGAGGCTGAGGTCGCTGCCGGTCGGGCCGACCGCGAGCGCCAGCCACCCGGCACGGTGCACCCAGGCCGATCCCGACCGGTACTCGCCCGGCTGGTTCCGTGCCACCGTCCAGTCGCGGCCACCGTCGCGGCTGGTCGCTGCGCCGTCGGGGGCGCTCGCCGGGGTGTTGTAGTCGCCGCCGAGCGCGATGCCGTGCCGTGAGTCGCGGAACGCCAGTGAGTAGATGCCGGCGGACGGCCCACTCGGCACCGGGGTGGAGGTCACCCGCCAGGTCCGGCCCCGGTCGTCGGTGCGGAAGACCCGTGCGGTGGCCCCACCCCCGGTGGCGAACCACGCCTGGTCGTCACCCCGACCGGAGCTTCGGCCGGGGCTCTGGTGGGCGGCGGTGACCAGGCAGGTGCCGCTGGCGGCGAACGCGAACTCGCCCTCCAACGCCGGTGGCATACCGGTGGTGGGCAGCGGGCGCCAGGTCCGGCCACCGTCCGAGGTGGAGAGGATGCGGAACCGGCCGTCGACCGGGTCGGACAGGGCCAGCCCGTGGTGGCGGTCGAAGAACGCCAGACAGTCGTAGAAGGCCCGTTCGTCGGTGTTGCGGAAGGTCTCGGTCCAGGTCCGACCGCCGTTGTCGGTCCGGTAGACCCGCGACTGCTCGCCTGGACCGATCGACAGCGCCACCGCGTGGTCGGCGTCGAACGCCTCGATGTCGCGCAGTTCGAGACTCGTGTCGGCCGGTCCGACCTGCTGCCAGTGGCGACCTCCGTCGACGGTACGCAGGACGGTGCCGGCGGTGCCGCTGGCCCAGGCGACCCGTTCGCTGACCGCGGCGAGCCCGCGCAGTCGTACGGTGGCGCCGGTGTCGTGCAGCCGCCATTCCGGCTCCGGCCGCGTGGTGAAGCCGGCGGTGGTGGTCAGCACGACAGCGCCGGCGAGCAGAGTGGAGATCATTCGTAGCCGCATGGGTCAGCAACGTACCTGACATCGCCCGACATGGATATCCTGCCGCACTTGGGCGGTGGTCACTCGTGCGAAACGTGGCGTACAGCCGAGGTTTCTGTGGTGTGTGTCAGGGATTTGCATATATCGTACCGATCTTGTTTATCGTCCATGTGTCCGAATGGGCTGCATAACGTGCATGGAGGATTGATGCGCATCAGGGGAGCCGGATCCGTGGTCGCGGCGCTGCTCGCGGGTACGGTGGTGGCCGGCGGAATCGCCTTTGCCACCGGGGCGAGCGCGGCGGAGAGTTCGCAGTTCAGCGTGGTGAACGGAGCCATCCGTACGGCGACCGGCACCCCGGTGCCGGCATCGGGCACGCACGCGTCGCTGTGGGGCAACAACAGCTACGCCACCACCGCGATCACCGGGTCGGGTCGGGTGCTGGTCGGTGCGATCGGTGACAACTGCCAGGGTTGGCCGACCGTCCGGGTGACGGTGGACGGCACCGCTGTCGGCACCAGCACGATCGTCAGCGCCACCAGCTACGGCACCTATCCGATCGGCACGGCTGTCGGCGCCGGACAGCACAACGTGAAGATCGAGTTGATCAACGACTTCCAGTCGACGACCTGCGACCGCAACGTCCACCTCGCGTACGCGCGGATGGAGACGCCCGGCTCCACCGTCGACACCAGGTTCAGCTTCGCCGTCATGCCCGACACCCAGCAGGAGGTGCTGAACGCCTCCGACACCCGGTTCCGCCAGCGCACCGACTGGCTGGTCGGCAACCGGTCCGCGCTGGACCTGCGGTTCGTGACCCACTCCGGCGACGTGGTCAACTGGGACACCCCCGACCACTCGCAGTACACGATCGCCCGCAACGCCATGCGGTCGTTGGAGACCGCGGGCATTCCGTACTCGCTGGCGCTCGGCAACCACGACACCCAGGCGACCGGGGTCGGCGGCTCGGCCCGGGACCCCGCCCGCACCCGTGAGCTGGTCCGGGACACCACCGTGTTCAACCAGTACTTCACCGCCGCCCAGTACGGCGCAGTGCAGGGACAGTTCGAGGCCGGCAAGGTGGACAACTCGTACTCCACGTACGAGGCCGGTGGCCTGCAGTGGCTGGTGCTGACCCTGGAGCTGTGGCCGCGTACGGCGGCGGTCACCTGGGCGAAGAGCGTCGTCGCGGCGCACCCCCGGCACAACGTCATCGTGGTCACCCACGACTACATCGACGGCAACGGCAACATCGAGCAGAGCGCCGGGTACGGGGCCACCAGCCCGCAGTACCTGTTCGACAACCTGATCAAGCAGTACGCGAACGTCAGGTTCGTCTTCTCCGGCCACGTCGGGATCGCGGGCAACCGGGTGGACACCGGGGTCAACGGGAACAAGATCTACACGTTCCTGCAGACGTTCCACTCCAACACCACCAACCCGGTCCGGCTGGTAGAGATCGACACGGCGGCCAACTCGGTGCGTACCTGGGTCTACGGACCCTTCAACAACCAGTCCTTCACCGAGTACGACCGGTCGTTCACCGGGCTCGCCCTGGTCCGCTGAACCCCGTACCGATCACGGCGACTCGCGACCGTGGGGCTCGATCGGGGCCCCGCGGTCGCTGTCGTCGGCCACGTCCGCGTGTCCGGGCCACCAGGCCACGTGCCCGAGCAGCGCGGTGATGGCCGGGGTGAGGAACAGCGACATCACGAACGCGACGATCACGATGCCGGCGGAGATGGCGAAGCCCATCTGGGTGAGTGTGCTGTTGCCGGCCAGCATGAGCGAGGCGAACGTACCGGCGAGGATGAGGCCGGCGGCGGCGACCGTGGGTCCGGCGTGCCGGATCGCCATCGCGGCTGCGTCGCGCGGACTGCGCCCCTCGCGCGCCTCCTCCCGGAGCCGGGCGATCATGAGGATGTTGTAGTCGGTGCCGAGTGCCACCACGAACAGGTACATGATCACCGGCAGGATGAAGATCAGACCGGGCTCACCGAGACCGTGCTGGAAGATCAGCACAGTGGCGCCCAGGGTCGCGGCGAAACCGAGGCCCACCGAGAGCATCAGGTACCAGGGCGCCACCACGCTGCGCAGCAGCAACCCCAGGATGACCATGATGAGTACGGCCGCGACCGGGAACACCACCGCGTAGTCACGGTTGACGGCCGCCTGGATGTCGACGAAGACCGCGGTGATGCCACCGACGAACGCGGTCGTCCCGTCCGGTGCCGCCGAGTGCGCGGTGCTGCGCAGCGGCCCCTTGACGGTGTGCAGCGCGGCCGAGGACTGCGGGGTGTTCGCCAGGGTCACCTGGAAGTCCGCGACCCGGCCGTCCGGTGACAGGGTCGGCTGCCCGACCTGCCCGACACCGGGCACCTTGGCCAGCGCGTCCCGGTACGCACCGAGCCGGTCGGTCGGCAGCGGGCTGCCGGTGTCCGAGCGCAGGAACACGTTGGACGGCTCGGTGGCGCCCGCCGGCAGGCCCCTGAGCAGTTCCTTGCTCCAGACGTTCGACTCCGACTCGGTCGAGGTCGATCCGCTGCTCAGGTCGAAGTTCGGATGGAAGCCCAGGGCGAAGACGGCGAGCACGATCAGTCCGGCGCCCGAGACCGCCGCGTACACCGCCGGCCGGCGGGCCAGGGAACGGCCGATCGCGGCGAACCGGGCGCCACGCGGTTCGCGCCGCCACGCGTTCGAGGGCCAGAACACCTTCGTCCCGAGCAACGAGACGATCGCCGGGATGAGGGTGAGCCCGGCGACCAGGGTGGTGGCGACCGCGATGGCCAGGGCCGGCCCGAGGGACTTGAACAGGCCGAGCGTCGACAGGGTGAGGGCCAGGAAGGCGATGATGACCGCACCCGCCGCCGAGGCGATCGCCTCGCCGGCTCGGGCGACCGCGCTGACCATCGCCGTCTTCGGGTCCTCGCCCAGGCGCAGCCGCTCCCGGAAGCGGAACATCAGGAACAGGATGTAGTCGGTGCCGACGCCGAACAGCACCACGATCAGCATCGCGCTCACCGAGCTGTCGGTCTTCAGGTCGAACGCCTGGTTCGCCCAGGCGATCAGACCGGTCGCGATCTGCGACACCAGGCCGATCACGATCACCGGTAGCAGGGCGATGATCGGGCTCCGGAAGATGATCAACAGCAGGATGATGATCAGGCCGATGGTGGCGATCCCGATGATCGCGTTCGCCCGGTTCCCGGAATCCTGGGCATCCAGGTTCTGCGCGGCCGTACCGGTGATGCCGGACTTGAGGTCGGTGTTCGCGACCTGGTCCTGTAGCGCGGCCCGCAGCGCCTTCACCGCGTCGGGCTGGGCCTGGTCGGCCGGACCGCGCTGCGGCGTCATCTCGACCGCGATGATCTGGATCAACCGATTGGGCGAGGGTGGCGTCGGCGTGAGTGCGATGACGTCGGGGAAGTGGCGATCGGTCAGAGCCTGCCCGATCGCGACGACCTTCGTCGCGTCGGCGTCGGTCAGCGGTGCGCCGTCCCGCCGCTCGAACACGATGATCGCCGACGGCGTGGCCGCCCGGGGGAACGCCTGCTGCTGGACCTCGGCGGCCCGGATCGACTCGTAGTGTGACGGCAGGAACGACGCCTCGTCGGTGGTCGCGGTCAGCGTCGGTGCGAAGCCGATCACCCCTACCGCGGCGGCCACCCAGGCCACGATCACCCAGATGGGGTGGCGGACCACGAACCGCCCGACAGCAGCGAACACCCGCGGCACCTCTTCGTGATCGACGGCCTCCGTTCCGTGATCAACCTAAACGCTCACCCCCGCCGGGGTACGGGAAATGGCTTGGCTCCACCCCAACGGGCGCCGCACCGGATGTCAGCCTGCCCCGACGCACCGCCGACGTGTCGCTCAGCGGATGGCGGGCACGCGTTCGCCCGCCCAGCGGTCCGCCGGTGCGATCGAGGGAAGATCCGTGTACGCGGAGAGCGTCCGAGCCGAACTCACCGCCGTGGTCCGGTGGAAGCGAGCCAGCCGGGCCAGCGCCTCCTCGCGTTGGGCCGACCCGCACACCAGCAACGCCTTGCGGCGGGCGAACCACCTGACCACGCTCTGGTAGCGGTAACGCTGGTACGGCCCGGTCTCGACCAGGTGGACGTCGGCGAGCGACTCCATCACCCGCTCGGCCTCGTACGGCGGAAGGTCGAGCAGGCTCGCGACGGCGGCGAGGTCGAGGTCCGGCCCGTCCGGCAGTGCGGCGAGGCAGAACGCCGTCGCCTGCCGCGGGTCGAGCTGCCCGTACGCGCGCTCGAACGGCACCTCGACCGCTATGCAGTCCTCGTGCAGGGCCACCGGCTGGCGGATCTCGACCCGCAGTCGATCCTCGATCGCCGCCACGCTCCACTCGGGTCGGGCGGCCAGCCGGGCGGCGGCGAGCCGTACGGCCAGCGGAAGGTGCGAGCAGATCTCGGCGTAACGGCGGGCCGGCTCGGGTTCGGCGCGTACCCGGTCGGCACCGGCGACCCGTTCCATCAGGGCCAACGACTCGTCCGGCCGGAACGCGTCGACCGTCGACCACCGCGCGGCGGGCACCCCCGCCATCCGGCGGTCGGCGGTGACGATGACCGCGCTGCCCGGACTCGCCGGCAGCAGGTGCCGCAGTTGCTCGGCGTCCCGAGCGTGGTCGAGCACCATCAGCACCCGCCGGCCGTCGAGCACCGTACGCCACAGCGCCGCCCGTTCGGCCAACGAATCGGGATGGCTGTCGGGCCCGACCCCGTACGCCCGCAGGAACGAGCCCAGCGCCTGCCGCGCCTCGACCGGTTCCTCGTCGGGGCCGCGCAGGTCGAGGTAGAGCTGCCCGTCCGGGAACCGGTCCCGGACCGCGTGCGCGGCGTGGACGGCGAGCGTGCTGGTGCCCACCCCGGCCAGGCCGACGAGGCCGACGACCGGGGCGCGGTCGACAGCCGACAGCGCGGTGGTGACGGTGCGCATGATCTCGACGCGTCCGGTGAAGTCGGCGAGGTCGGCCGGTAGCTGCGCCGGGACCGGCGGGACCGGTGGCCGGGCGGGCACCGGCGCGGCCGTGGCCGGGGTGCGCCGGTCGGCCGGTATGAGCAGCGTCGGGTCGCCGGTCAGGATGCGCTGGTGCAGGTCCTGCAACGCCCGTCCGGGGTCCAGTCCGAGTTCGTCGCCGAGCAGCCGCCGGACCTCCCGGTAGCTGGCCAGGGCGTCGGCCTTGCGGCCGGACCGGTAGAGCGCGAGGATCAGCAGCTGTCGCAGGCGTTCGCAGAGCGGTTCGTCGGCCACCAGGGCGGACAGCTCGGTCACCGCCTCGGAGTGTCGGCCCAGGTCGAGATCGATCGCCAGCCGGTCCTCGATCGCGGCCCGCCGCAGGCTCTCCAGCCGCATGCCCTGACTCTGCGCGTAGGGGCCGGGCACACCGGCGAGGGCCGAACCCTGCCACAGCGCTTCCGCCGAGCGCAGCGATGCCGCCGCACCCGCCAGGTCGCCGTCGGCGCGGTCGGCCGCCGCCCCGGCGACCAACTCCCGGAACCGGCGGTAGTCGAGGTCCTCCGGGCCGACCCGCAGCGTGTAACCGCCACCGACGGACTCGATCACGTCCGCCGGGTCCGGGGCTCCGGTCGTCAGGACCCGGCGCAGCCGGTACAGGTAGGTGCGTACGGTGCCGCTGGCTGCCCGGGGCGGGTCGACGTCCCACAGCGCGTCGATGAGTTCGGTGATCGTGGCCTGGCTGCCCTCCCGCAGCAGGAGCGCGGCGAGCACCGCCCGCTGCTGTGGCGAGCCGAGGTCCAGCTCGACGTCGCCGCGCCAGGCCCGGACCGGGCCCAGCACCGAGAACCGTGGCTGGTGCGTCATCGCCATCCCATCACCGGTCGAGTAACTGCGCGGTCGAGCCTATCCGGTCCGGCGACGGCCGATGATCATCGTTGCTCGCCGGTCGCCCCGGTTCCGGTGCCGTCGACGAAACGTCGACCGGACGTCGACAACCGCTGAACTGCAATGGGTGGGCAGCCCGGCGTCGGTCGGGCCGGCAACGACCGTTCAGAAGGGCCGTACCTCCCGTGACTTCGACAACTTCCCCTGTCAACCATCCGACCCCGGCCGGCGCACCGCAGCCCGTGCCGCTGGACGCGAACGCGGTCGACCGGTTGCGCGCCCGCGTCGCCGGACCGGTGCTCCTGTCCGGCGACGACAACCTCGCCGACGAGCTGGCCACGTACAACCTGACCGTGGTGCACCGGCCGGCGGTGGTCGTCGGCGCGACCGGACCCGAGGACGTACGGGCGGCGGTCCGGTTCGCGACCGACCACGGCCTTCCGGTGGCGGTCCTCGCCGCCGGTCACGGTAGTTCCGTACCCTCCGACGGCTCGGTCCTGATCACCGTCCGGCGGATGCGGGCGCTCACCGTCGACGCCACCGCCCGTACCGCGCGGGTGGAGGCGGGCGTCCGCTGGGCCGAGGTGATCGAGCAGGCCGGCAGGTTCGGGCTGGCCCCGCTGAACGGCTCCTCACCGACGGTGTCGGTGATCGGCTACACCCTGGGCGGCGGCCTCGGCCCGATGGGTCGCGCCTACGGCTACGCCGCCGACCACGTACGCAGCCTCGACGTGGTCACCGCCGACGGTGAACTCCGGCACGTCACCGCCGAGACCGAACCCGACCTGTTCTGGGCGCTGCGCGGCGCGAAGGGCAACTTCGGTGTGGTGACCGCGATCGAGTTCGACCTGTTCCCGGTCGCCCGCCTCTACGGCGGTGGCCTGTTCTTCCCCGGCGAGCAGGCCGCCGAGGTGCTGCACCGGTACGCCGACTGGACCGCGGACCTGCCCGAGGAGATGACCTCCTCGATCGGCCTGCTGCACCTGCCGCCGCTGCCGTTCGTGCCCGAGCCGCTGCGGGACCGGCTCGTCGTCCACGTCCGGATCGCCTACCTCGGCACCGCCGCCGACGGGGAGCGGCTGGTCGCCCCGCTGCGCGACCTCGGTCCCCGGATCATCGACACCGTGGCCGAGATGCCGTACACCGAGATCGCTTCCGTACACGCGGACCCGGTGGACCCGCTGCCGCTGTACGAGAGCGGGACGCTGCTGCGGGAACTGACCCCGGAGACGATCGACACCATCCTCGCCTTCGCCGGCCCGGAGGCCGCCTCACCGCTGGTCCTGGCCGAGTTGCGGCACCTCGGGGGTGCGCTCGGCCGCCCGCCCGCGCAGCCGAACGCGGTCGGCAACCGGGACGCCGCGTACTCGTTCTTCGCCGTCGCGGCCGGCGGCCCGCCGCAGGCGCAGGCCCTGGTCGACTACCAGCGTGACTTCGTCGACCACCTGACGCCGTGGACCACCGGCCGGCGCTACCTGAACTTCATGTTCGCCCACGACACCACCCCGGACCAGGTACGGCACGCGTTCGACCCGGAGACCTACCGCCGGCTCGGCGAGCTGAAGAACCGGTACGACCCGGCCAACACCTTCCGGATCAACCACAACATCCCGCCGGTCGGCTGAGCCCCGACTCCGACGACAAGCCCGCGGCCCCGGTCCCGACCCGTTCGGGAGCGGGGCCGCCACGGTCCGGGACGGCTACCCGGCCCACGCCTCCTCGGCGGTGACCACCGGGCGGCCGGTGCGTACGGACTCCTCGATGGCGAGGCTGAGCAGGTGGTCCTGGCAGGCTTCGGCGAGCGGGTACGGCGCCGCCGCCTCCTCCCGCGCCCACGCACCGGTACGGGCCACGATGTCGGCCACCGCGAGATCGTCGTCGGAGAGTCCGCTGCCCACGAACGGGTTCCGGTAGACCACGCGCCCGTCGAAGCTGATGTGCTTCAGGTCGCGTCCCTCCAGGTTGAGGTCGACCCCGGTCTGGCGGCGTACCAGCGGAGACTCCACCGGAGTGGTCGGGTCGACCAACCGGACGACCTGGTCGTCGACGATCTCGCCGAGCGAGCCACGAATCGTCAGCCGCCGGGCCCGCAGCGGGTTCCACCACTGGTTGTCGGTGAAGTCGTACAGCCCCATCCGGCCACCGAAGTCGATGGTCGCCAGGGTGGTGGACAACTGCCGGGGAGCGTCGTCACCGCTCCAACCGTCCGGGGACAGGGGGTCGGCCAGCGGCGCGACGAAGGCCCGCGCGCTGACCTCGGCCGGGTCGTACCCGACGCCGAGCAGGCCGCGGATGAGCGAGACCGCGTGATAGAGGTGGGTCGACGAGATCTGTACGGAGGTCGGCTCGCCGATCACCCCGGCCCGAACCAGTTCGAGCCGGGCGGCGTGTCCCGGCATCAGCAGGTACTGCTCGGCGACCTGGACCAGCCCGCTCGCGCCCACGTCCGACCAGAGCGAGCGCAGCCCGTCCAGGTCCGGCGCCGGCGGGGTTTCGGCGAGTACGGGCACACCGGCAGTGACCAGCTCACGGGTCGCCTCCGGGGTCACCGCCCAGGGCACCGACACGATGACGAAGTCCGGCCGCTCGTGGGCGAGCAGGTCGGCGGTGGAGCGGAACGTCGGCACGCCCCACTCCGCCGTCACCTCGTCGCCCCGTTGCCCGGTACGGGTGACCACACCGGTGACCCGCAACCGGTCGGGCAGCAGCCGGGCCAGCCGCAGGAAGAACAGCGACCGCCAGCCGCTACCGACCAAACCGAACCGGGTCTGCGCCACCGCTGTCATCCGGACTCCCCACTCGGCGGGCTGATCTTGGCAGTCACACCCTAGCCTCCGGGCTGGACGACCGCCGCCGCCCCGCCGCCGCGCCGTACCGGTTCCGCCGACGCAACGAAGCCGTGTCGGCCGGTGAACTCGACCGCGGTGGCGGCGCCCAGTTCGGCCGTGCTCGTGAACGGCGGATGCCCGTACGCGGTGAGCGCCGCCCCGTACCCGGTGATGAAGGCCGGCTCCGCCTGCGGTGCCGCACTGTTGCGCTGGGACGCTCTCGGCGCGGCCATCGCCTCGGGCAGCGACATGCCCAGGTCGATCCGGTTGACCAGCATCTGCAGCACGGTGGTGATGATCGTGGCACCACCGGGGGTGCCGAGGGCGAGGAACGGGCGGCCGTCGTCGAGCACGATCGTCGGCGACATCGAGCTGCGCGGGCGCTTGCCCGGCGCGGGCAGGTTCGGGTCCGGGGCGGCGCCCGGCGTCTGGGCGAACGTGAAGTCGGTCAGCTCGTTGTTGAGCAGGAAACCGCGTCCGGGTACCACCATCGCGTTCCCGCCGGTCTGCTCGATCGTCAGGGTGTACTCGACCACGTTGCCCCAACGGTCGGCCACGGTCAGGTTCGTGGTGCTCTGGCCGGGGTGACCCTCGGCACCGGCGGTGGCGGTCGCGCAGCCGTCGTACCGACCGTCGGGGTCACCGGGCAGGACCGGCTTCTGGGCGGCCCGGGTGGGGTCGATCCGGCAGGCCCGCTCGGCCGCGTACCGATCGCTGAGCAGTTCCCGCAGGACCCGCTGCGACGTGTCGTCGCCGACGTACCGGTTGCGGTCGGCGTACGTGAGCGCGCTCGCCTCCAGGTAGTGGTGCAGCGCCTCGGGCACCGTCATCGTGGACAGGTCGAACCGTTCCAGGATGTTGAGCGCCTCACCGACGGCGACACCACCACTGGACGGGGTCGACATGCCGTACACGTCATACCCGCGGTAGTCGGACCGGGTCGGTGCGGGGAACCGGACGTCGTACCGGGCCAGGTCGGCCCGGGTCATACCGCCCGGTCGGATCGGGAACTGCCACGGCACGGTCGGGTTGCCGGCCACCGGCGGACGCTGCACGGTCGCCACGAGGTCCGCGCCGATCGGGCCCTCGTAGAACATGTCGACACCGCGCCGGGAGATCTGCCGGTAGGTGTCGGCCAGGTCGCGGTTGCGCTGCGTCGAACCGACCGCCGGTGGCTGCCCGCCCGGCAGGTAGAGCTTGCGGGTCGCGTCGAACTGGGCGAACGCCGCCGCGTTGTCGGCCACCTGCTGGCGGAACGTCGCGTCGACGGTGAACCCGCGCTCGGCAACCTCGGCGGCGGGGGCCAGCGCCGTGGACAGCGACCGGGTGCCCCACTTGCGCAGCGCCTCGTGCCAGGTCAGGAGCGTCCCCGGTACGCCGACCGAAAGCCCGCTCACCCGGGCCTCCTGGAAGTTGTAGGGCGTACCGGTGGCCGGGTCGACGAACGAGTTCTCCCGCATCGCCGCGGGAGCCGACTCCCGCCCGTCGATGGTGTGCACCCGCTTGGTACGCGCGTCGTAGTAGAGGAGGAACCCGCCACCGCCGATGCCGGCCGAGAACGGTTCGGTGACGCCGAGCGTGGCGGCGGCGGCCACGGCCGCGTCGACCGCGTTTCCGCCGCGTCGCAGGACGTCGATGCCAACCGCGGTCGCGGTCGGGTCGACGGTGGACACCGCGCCGCCGTACCCCTGCGCGGTCGGCGTCTTCGTCGGTTCCCCGGTGGTGCCCGGTGCGGCACCCGCCGGCACCGGGGCGGCCTGCCAGGCGACCACGGTGACGGCGGCGACCGCCACCCGGACCAGTGTCGTGACCGTGCGCGTCATTGACCCTCCACGAATCGGCCTGTGTCTCTTCGACAGGGTAGTGACGGTCGACCGGAAACCGCATCCTCTGCGGCGGCACGACCTGTTGTCGACGGTGGACCCGCGTCAGCCGCAGTTGTTGCTCGTACGCCTGACCGTGTACTCGGCGTCGTCACTGGTGATGCCGGACGGCGATCCGTCGAAGTGGGTCTCCACCTTCTCCCAGCCCCGGCGCTGCTCGTAGTGCAGGTGCGGGGCGCCGGAGTTGCCGGTGCTGCCGACCCGCCCGATCTGCTCGCCCTGCGCCACCCGCTGGCCGACCTCGACCGACGGCGGTTCGAGCAGGTGGAGGTACTGCGTCTCCCACTTGCCACCGTGGTCGATCTTCACCCAGTAACCGCCGCCCCGGCCGCGCGGACCGTCCGGGTCGTCGGGCGTACGCCCACCCAGCGATCCGTTGATCCCGGCCTCGGTGACCGTGCCCGAGTACGAGGCGAGCACCGGTTGTCCCCATGCCTCGCCCTCGGTCGGGAACAGGTCGACGTCGTAGTCGTCGTGTCCGGGATAGGTGCCGAGCTGCCAGGTCTCGCCGCAGGCGACGGGGAGTTGGAAGAGCGGGCGCGGCCCCGCCGGCCGCAGCATCGGCACGACGACCAGGGCGATGATGAGGATGGCCGCGACGGCGCCGAGGGCGAGAACCACGCGGGTGGCGCGGCCGGGGATGCGGCGTCTGGTCGGGTCGCCGGTCGTCACCGCTCCGAGCATGGCAGACGAGGACAAGGCACGGGCCCGGACACCACGGGCACCCGTCGGATCCGTTGGCGTTGATCAATGGCCGAAACGTGGGTCGACGGATGGCGGCGTCCAGTATTCGGACCGTGACCGAAGGTCGACCGTGTCGGGTGGATGACCAGCATGTTTCGGGGAGTTGCCCCGGGGGCAGTGAGATCGCGCGACAGCCCATCACCGGTCCCGTCGGCGACAACGGCCGGGGGCGGCGTCGTTTCGCCGTGCGCCGGGGCACGGATGGTGTCCCGGCCGTCCTGGAAGGAGCGCGCGATGAGCGTTCACAGTGCTACGACGACCGCTCGGGCCGGTACGGGGTGCTGGCATGAGTGACCCCGAGCGGGCCCGACCCGGACGTTTCCGGCTCGGTGCGGCCGCCCTCGGGCTGGCCCTGCTGGCCCCGTTGGCCGCCTGCGGCTCCGACACCGGCGGGAACGGCGGCGTCCCCACCGTCAACCTCTACTACCCGCCGGAGCAGAACCTCCAGAAGGTGGTCGACGACTGCAACGCCCAGGCCGGCGGGCGGTACCGGATCGCGTACCGGATCCTGCCCCGGGCGGCCGACGACCAGCGGGTGCAACTGGTCCGCCGGTTGGCTGCCGAGGACACCGGGATGGACGTACTCGGGCTGGACGTGACCTGGACCCAGGAGTTCGCCAGCGCCGGCTGGCTGCGGGAGTGGACCGGCGAACAGCGGGCCGAGGCCGAGCGGGGCACCCTGGCCAAGCCGCTGGAGACCGCCCGGTACGAGGACAAGCTCTTCGCCGCACCGAAGAACACCAACGTGCAACTGCTGTGGTACCGGTTCGACCTGGTCGACCAGCCGCCCCGTACCTGGGACGAGATGATCGAGGCGTCCCAGCAGCTCAAGTCGCGGGGCGGGCCGTACCGGGTGATCACCATGGGCGCCCAGTACGAGGGCCTCGTGGTCCTCTACAACACGCTGGTCGCCAGCGCCGGGGGGCAGATCCTCAACGAGGAGGGGACCAAGGCCGTCTTCGACGACGGCGCGGTACGGGCACTGGAGGTCCTGCGTCGGTTCGCCACCGCGGGCATCACCACCCCGTCCTTCTCGAACACGATCGAGGACCAGGCCCGGCTGGAGTTCCAGTCCGGCGGCGGGGCCTTCCAGATCAACTGGCCGTTCGTCTACCCGGCCATGCAGGAGGCCGACCCGGAAATGGCCAAGAAGGTCAGGTGGGCGCGCATTCCCGGCGTGGACCCGCAGACCCCGAGTCGGGTGACCATCGGCGGAGTGAACCTCGCGGTCAGCCGCTACTCGCGCCACCCGGAGGAGTCCTTCGAAGCGGCGAGCTGCCTGCGCAGCCCCGACCACCAGAAGTTCTCAGCGATCAACGACGGCGTACCGCCCACGATCGAGAGTGTCTACGCCGACCCGGAGATGGCGCAGGCGTACCCGATGCGCGACACCATTCTCGAGGAGCTGAAGGACGCGGCGACCCGACCGCGCAGCCCCGCCTACCAGAACATCTCCACCGTCCTGTCGGCGACGCTCTCCCCACCGAGCGGTATCCGGCCCGAACAGACCGCCGACCGGTTGCGGGACGCGGCACAGGACGCGCTGGAGTCCAAGGGGGTACTGCCGTGAGCCGACCCGATACCGACACCACACCGGACCGGGCCGCCTCGGGGAAGGCCGAACAGGCCGGTCCGCCGGCCCGGATCCCGCGACAGCGCGGCGGGCGGGCGCCACTGAGCGAGGGCAAGCGGGCAGAACGCCGACTGGCCTGGCTGCTCTGCGCCCCGGCGGCGTTCGTGATGCTCGCGGTCACCGCGTACCCGATTCTTTATTCGGTCTGGTTGTCGCTGCAACGCTTCGACCTCAAGTTCCCGGACCAGCGGGAGTTCGTCGGGCTCGCCAACTACGCCACCGTGCTGAGCAACGAGTACTGGTGGACGGCCTTCGGCGTGACGATGCTGATCACCGTCGTGACGGTCGCGGTCGAGCTGGTGCTCGGCATGGGACTGGCCATCGTCATGCACCGGACCATCGTCGGGCGCGGGCTG
Source organism: Micromonospora sp. NBC_01796 (assembly GCF_035917455.1). Classification (NCBI taxonomy): domain Bacteria; kingdom Bacillati; phylum Actinomycetota; class Actinomycetes; order Micromonosporales; family Micromonosporaceae; genus Micromonospora; species Micromonospora sp. NBC_01796. The sequence continues at coordinate 6,461,860 of NZ_CP109078.1, forward strand.
GTCCGCACCGCGGCCCTGATCCCGTACGGGATCGTCACCGTCGTCGCGGCCTTCTCCTGGCGGTACGCCTGGACGCCCGGCACGGGTTACCTGGCCACCCTGTTCGGTGAGGGCGCGCCGTTGACCGAACGGGCGAGCGCGCTCGGGATCATCATGGTCGCCGAGATCTGGAAGACGACCCCGTTCATGGCGCTGTTGCTGATGGCGGGGCTGGCCCTGGTCCCCGAGGACCTGCTCAAGGCGGCCTCGATGGACGGGGCCACCGGCTGGCAGCGGTTCACCAAGGTGATGCTGCCGGTGATGAAACCGGCGATCCTGGTCGCCCTGCTGTTCCGGACCCTGGACGCGTTCCGCGTCTTCGACAACATCTTCGTGCTGACCGCCGGATCGAACGAGACCTCGTCGGTGTCGATGCTCGCCTACAACAACCTGATCAGAGGGCTGAACCTCGGCATCGGTTCGACCATGTCGGTGCTCATCTTCCTGACCGTGGCGATCATCGCGTTCGTCTTCGTGAAGCTGTTCGGCACCGCTGCCCCGGGCAGCACCGACGAGGGGAGGCGCTGATGGCGGCCGCCGACACGACCGTCGCGGCGAAGTGGCGGTGGGGACTGCTGGACCTGGTCGTGGTGGTCTTCGCGCTGGTCCCGGTGCTCTGGATCGCCTCGCTGTCGTTCAAGACCACCGCCACGCTCACCGACGGCAATTTCATTCCCCGCGAATGGACGCTGGACAACTACCGGACCATCTTCGAGACCGACCAGTTCGTCTGGGCACTGGCGAACTCGATCGGGATCGCGTTGATCGCGACGGCGATAGCCGTGGTGCTCGGCACGATGGCCGCGTACGCGGTCGCCCGGCTCGACTTCCCCGGCAAGAAGCTGCTCGTCGGGGTCTCCCTGCTGATCGCGATGTTCCCACAGGTGTCGCTGGTCTCGCCGCTGTTCGAGATCGAGCGGTCGCTGGGACTCTTCGACACCTGGCCGGGCCTGATCCTGCCGTACATCACGTTCGCGCTGCCGCTGGCCATCTACACGCTCTCGGCGTTCTTCAAGCAGATCCCGTGGGACCTGGAGAAGGCGGCCAAGATGGACGGCGCGACCCAGGGACAGGCGTTCCGTCGGGTGATCGCGCCGCTGGCCGCGCCGGGGGTGTTCACCACCGCGATCCTGGTCTTCATCTTCTGCTGGAACGACTTCCTGTTCGCGATCTCGCTCACCTCCACCGAGCGGTCCCGTACGGTGCCGGTCGCGTTGTCGTTCTTCACCGGTGAGTCGCAGTTCGAGGACCCGACCGGGGCGATCTGCGCGGCCGCGGTCGTGATCACCATTCCGATCATTCTGTTCGTGCTGTTCTTCCAGCGTCGCATCGTGTCCGGTCTGACCTCCGGCGCAGTCAAGGGGTGAATTGCAGTGGCTGACATCGTGCTGGACAAGGTGAGCAAGAAGTTCCCGGACGGGACCGTGGCGGTCCACGACGTCGACCTGGAGATCGCCGACGGCGAGTTCGTGATCCTGGTCGGCCCGTCGGGCTGCGGCAAGTCGACCACCCTGAACATGATCGCCGGGCTGGAGGACATCAGCGGCGGTGAACTGCGGATCGGCGGCCAGCGGGTCAACGACAGGGCGCCCCGGGACCGGGACATCGCCATGGTCTTCCAGTCGTACGCCCTCTACCCGAACATGACGGTCCGGGAGAACATGGCGTTCCCGCTCCGGCTGGCGAAGCTGGACAAGGCGACGATCGAGCGGAAGGTCGACGACGCCGCCCGGGTGTTGGAACTGACCGCACTGCTGGACCGCAAACCGGCGAACCTCTCCGGCGGCCAGCGCCAGCGGGTGGCCATGGGCCGGGCCATCGTCCGCAACCCGAAGGCGTTCCTGATGGACGAGCCGCTGTCCAACCTGGACGCGAAACTGCGGGTCCAGATGCGTACGGTGGTGTCCCGGTTGCAGAAGCAGCTCGGCACGACAACCGTCTACGTCACCCACGACCAGACCGAGGCGATGACGCTCGGTGACCGGGTGGTGATCATGCGGGCCGGAGCCGTGCAGCAGGTCGGCCCACCCCAGGAGCTGTACGACAACCCGGTGAACCTGTTCGTCGCCGGGTTCATCGGCTCGCCGTCGATGAACTTCCTGCACGCCGAGGTGGCCGACGGCCGGCTGCGTACGGCCGTCGGCGAACTGCCGCTGGGCGACCGTCTCCGGCGGGAACTGGAGGCCGCCGACGCACCACGGAACCTGATCCTCGGCATCCGCCCCGAACACTTCGAGGACGCGGTCCTGGTCGACGACGACACCCGGGAGCGCGGGGTGGAGTTCGAGGCGCCGGTCGACATCGTCGAGTCGATGGGCTCGGACAAGTACGTCTACCTCAGCGTCGAGGGGGAGCGGGCCACCGCCGCCGAGCTGGAGGAACTCGCCGCCGACGCGGGTGCCGAGGGACTGGGCGGCTCCGGTGCGGACCTGGTGACCCGGCTGTCGGCGGAGTCGACGGTGGCCGAGGGCGAGAGCCGGCGGATCTGGTTCAACCTGGAGAAGATCCATCTGTTCGACCCGACCAACGGCCGCAACCTCACCCTGCACGAGGGCCGGGCGGCGGGCGCTCTCGCCTCCTGACCGGCGCCCCCGGGACCACGAGGGGCTCGGCCCGGTCCGTACGGGCCGAGCCCCTCGTGATCTCCCGGATCGTCCGACCCGTGCCACGGAACTCGGCACCCGAGGCGCCGGCGATCACGTAGCGTCATTTGTGTGCGTACGGGATCAGGGGTGCCTCGGCGCCAGCGGGACGATCCGTGACCCCCCTCGCGATCCTGCTGGCCCTCTGCGCCGCCGCCTGCTTCGCCCTGGGAGCCGCCCTACAGCAACGCGCCGCCCGGCGGGAACCGCCGCACAACACCTTCGACCCCCGGCTGTTCATGCGGCTGCTGCGCCGGCCCACGTGGCTGCTGGGCAAGCTGCCCGACATCACCGGCACCGTGCTCCAGGCGGTCGCGCTCCGGTACGGTCCGCTGACCCTGGTCCAACCGTTGCTGATCAGCGGCATGTTCCTGGCCATTCCGCTGGAGGCGGCGCTGGACCGCAGACGTCCGCACCCCCGCGACGTCATCGCCGTCACCTCGTGCGTGATCGGGCTCGGGGCCTTCCTCATCGTCGCGCGCCCCCGGCCGGGCGTGCCCGAGCCGTCGGTGATGGCCTGGGTCGGGGTGGGGCTCGCCAGCGGCCTGGTCGTGGTGATCTGTCTCGCGCTCGCCCACCGTGCCACGAGCGCGCTGCGCGGCACCCTGCTCGGGGTCGCCACCGGGATCTTCTACTCCGGGGTGGCGGTCCTGCTCAAGGCGTTCACCGGACGGGTCTTCGCCGACCCGTTCTCGGCACTCACCGACTGGCACCTCTACGCCCTGATCCTGGTCGGTCTGGGTGGCGTGATGCTGAACCAGAACGCGTTCCAGAACGGTCCGCTCGCCGCACCGCTGACCGCGATCACCCTGGTCGACCCGGTGGCCAGCGTGGTGATCGGCGTGACCGCGTTCCACGAGACCCTCTCGATCAGCGGGCTGCGGCTGCTCATCGAGGTGCCCGCCGTACTCGCCATGATCTTCGGGATCTGGTTGGCCAGCACCCGGCCCGGTGGTCGGGGCGGCGGCGGGGAGAAACCCGGACCGGATCCCGACGTCTGAGCACCCCGGACGGGGGTCTCGCGGGCGAACCGCCCGCGAGACCCACGGGGTGCCGTGCGGTCGGGGCACACCACCCCTTCCCCCGCTCGGGTCAGGACCTGTCGAGGGCAACCTGGTCGGTGGCGGAGCCGTCCAGCGCCGGGCCGCCGGTCGTGCCGATCGGAATCCGGCGGGGCTTGGCCTGCTCGGCGACCGGGATCGTCAGGGTCAGCACACCGTCCTGCCAGGTCGCGCTGATCCGGTCGAGGTCGAGGCCGTCGCCCATGGTCAGCCGCCGCTCGAACGTGCCGGTGGCGCGCTCGCGCCGTACCCACTGCACGTCGGCGTCGGTGCGGGCGCTGCGCTCGGCCCGGATGGTCAGGACCCGGCCGTCGACGCTCACGTCGACCGAGCCGGGGTCGATGCCGGCGAGGTCGCAGTGCAGCACGAAGTGGTCACCGGATCGGTACAGGTCCATCGGCATCGCCATGGTCGCGGCACCGCCCCCGGCGGTGCCGAACACCTGACCGGCCAGACGGTCGAAGTCGCGGAAAGGATCGAAAGTCAGCACCACGCCAACCACCTCCTCGAGACTGCCCACCGGCGGATCCGGTGGGTCTGTGGCGCTCGGATTCCGAGGTCGCCCCTGCCTCGTCGCGGTGGTCGGTCACCGCACGGGCCAGGTGCGACAGTTAATTTTTTAGCACTCTCCCCCCGTGAGTGCCAACCCGTTCGGGCAGAAAATTTTCGTCCCCGTCGTGCCGCTGCTCGACGCGGCGTCACCCGTTCGTGCGAAAGCGCACCGGCATCGGGTCGTACGACCCCGGTTACCCGGCATTCGCGGCGTTTCCGGGTACCCGTCTCACTACCATCCAGGTGACAGCCAGTGCCCGACCCGGCCCGCCGGGCGCGCCTGGTACGACAACCTCGAAACCCTGTCCCGGCACCGCTTTGCCGGCGGCCTCGCCGTGGCCTTGACCGCCCGATCCGTAGGGAAGCGTGAGGCACGATGAAGGATGCGGAAACCGTAGTCATGCCCCGGCTCGCGGCGGAGGTCGGAGCCGAGGATCCGTGGGGCGAGGACCGGGACGGGCGGGGACGCCGCGACGGGAGGACGGATCGCGGCGAGCGCGGCCGGTCCGGCGTCCACCGGGTCGGCTGGCGGGTCGCCCCATGGCTGGTGCCGGGGCTGCTGATGGGCGGGTTGAGCGCCCGGGGTGTCGCCGCGCCCGGACTCTGGATGGACGAACTCGCCACCTGGGGCATGGCGACCTCGACGTGGCGGGAGAACCTGTCCCCGCAGCGGTGGGCCGATGTCACCGGCACCCCGTACCACCTGTTCATGCGGGTGTGGGTGGAGTACTTCGGTGCCTCCGACCTGTCCCTGCGAGCCCCCTCGATGCTGGCCATGACCGTCGCCGCGGCACTCGTCGGGGTGCTGGGCGCGCGGCTGTTCACCCCGAGGGTCGGACTGTTCGCCGGGGTCATCTTCGCCCTGCTGCCGACCTCGACCAGGTACGCGCAGGAGGCCCGGCCGTACGCGTTCGCCCTGCTCGCCGCCGTACTCGCCACCCTGTTCCTGGTGCTGGCCATCCACCGGCCGAAGCACTGGAGGTTCGCGGCGTACGCGGTCGCGGTCGTGCTCCTGGGGCTCTCCCACGTCGTCGCGCTGGTGCTGATCGCCGGGCACGGGTGGGCGGTGCTCGCCTTCGGCCGGAAGGTGGCGTACCGGTGGGCGGTGGCGGCGTCCGCCGGTGTGCTGCCGGTGGCCGGACTGCTCTGGCTCGGTTCCCGGTACGCGACCCGGATCAGCCGGTTCCCCGATGCCGGCGGGCAGTTGCTCGCCGCCACCCCGAGAGAGCTGTTCGGCGCCACCGCGATCGGTCTGGTGCTGCTCGGGTTGGCGCTGTTCAGCCTCCCGCTGCGCTACTCCGCGGCCATCTACACCGCGTGGGCGGTGGTTCCGCTGCTCGTCCTGTTGCTGGTCGCGCAGGTGACGCCGGTGGGGCTGCCGCAGAGCCTGATCTTCACCCTCCCGGCCTGGGCCACGCTCGGCGCGGCGGCCCTCGGCCGGGCACCCGTCCATCTGGGGATGGTGGCGCTGGTCGCGATCGGGTTGATCGGACTGCCGGTCCAGGCGGCGTTCCGCGCACCCGACGGTCACCGCCAGGCCACCCGGCAGCTCGCCGCGATCGTCGATTCCGGGATGCGTCCCGGTGACGGTGTCGTCTACCGCTCGGCCGGTGGCGACGGGAGCTGGGACGGTAGGGGTGTGCTCGCGCGTTACCTGTCGGACGACCGGCAGCCGGCGGACCTGCTCGCCACCGGCTCGGTACGCGTAGACGGGCAGCTACCGACCAGCGAGTGCGCCGACGTCGCGCGGTGTCTCGGTGACACCCGCCGACTGTGGGTGGTCCGGCTCGGCACGCTGGCCGACCCGATCCACGACCTCGGCGACCGCAAGGAGTACGTGCTGCGTGCGCGGTACGAGGTGGCGCAGGTGTGGCGGGTCACCGGGTTCACCCTGGCCCTGCTGGTCGACGAGCGGACAGCGCTCTGAGGGTTGGCACGCGTCCGGGGCCTCAGGGCCGGGACGAAATTTCGGGGTGAATTGGGCCTGACGCCAGGCTTTCGGGTGACTAGTAGGGATCGCCTGGTTTGTCAGCGCCACCCGCTTAGGATCTGGTCTAGCAGGGTTTGTGCGAGCAGAGTTCAGGTTCTTGGGGGAATTGTGAGCGTCGCCGGCCAGACACGCCCGTCCCAACCCGCCACCCCAACCATGTCCGAGCGCCCCGGCACCATCCGGCCCGGGTCGGCCCGCCGACGTCCCGGCCGCCGGCAGCGCAACATCAGCGCCCGGGTCGCGTACGCGGGCTGCGGGACCACCGCCGGCCCGCTCGTCCCACCACGGGCGGAGGAGTCGCCGGTCGAGTTCCGCCACGTCGCCTCGCCCGCGTCGAGACTGGTCCTGACCGTCCTGGTGTTCGTCAACGCCGGCGCCGGACTGCTCTTCGTCGGCTGGCTGATGCTGCCCGGACACGTACCCGGAGCGGGCGGGTCCGGGTTGGGGGCCTGGCAGACGATGCTGGCCCGGATCGGCTTCTGCGTGGTCGTCGCCGTCGAGCTGATCCGCATCGCGCAGAACGTGTCGGTCTGGGTCTTCGCGTACAACGCCAAGGACCCGGTCCCGGTCGACCCACCGATCGGCCTGCGGGTCGCCCTGCTCACCACGATCGTGCCGAGCAAGGAACCGATCGAGGTCGCCGAGCGGACCCTGCGCCGGATGAGACAGATCGTCTACTGCGGACCGGTGGACGTCTGGATTCTCGACGAGGGCGACGACCCGGCCGTGAAGGAGATGGCCGCGCGGCTCGGCGTACGTCACTTCAGCCGCAAGGGGCGGCCGGAGTACAACCAGCCCAGCGGCGAGTTCCGGGCCCGGACGAAGTCGGGCAACCACAACGCCTGGCGGGCGGAGCACGAGCACCGCTACGACGTGGTCGCCAACGTCGACCCCGACCACGTACCGCTGCCCGGTTTCCTCGAGCGCACGCTCGGCTACTTCCGCGACCCGGACGTCGCGTTCGTGGTGACGCCGCAGGTCTACGGCAACATGCACCAGAACTGGGTCGCCCACGGGGCCTCGGTCCAGCAGTACCTCTACAACGGGCTGATCGCGCGCGGCGGGAACGGACTGGACGCGCCGTTGCTCACCGGCACCGGCCACCTCTACCGGCCCTCGGCGTGGCGGACCATCGGCGGCTACCAGGACTCGATCATCGAGGACCACCTGACCAGCATCCGGATCCACGCCGCGGCCAACCCGACGACCGGGAACCGGTGGAAGGGCGTCTACACCCCCGACGTGGTGGCGATCGGGGAGGGCCCCACGTCCTGGGCGGACTACATGAACCAGCAGAAACGGTGGGCGGCCGGCATCTGGGAGATCCTGGTCCGCCCCGACCTGCGGGCCCCGCGCGACCTCGGCTCCCGGCGGCGCTGGCAGTACCGCCTGCTCCAGTTCTACTACCCGAGCGTGGCGGTCAGCCTGCTGCTGGGCAACCTGGCCACCGCGCTCTACATGCTCACCGGCGTGAGCACGGTCCAACTCGACACCCGGGTCTGGGCGGTGCTCTGGGGCTCGACCATCGTCACCTGGTTCATGCTCTGGCTCTGGCTGCGCCGCTACAACATCGCCCGACACGAACGCGAGGAGATCGGCGTCGTGGGCATGGCACTGGCCCTGTTCGTGGGACCGATCTACGTGGCGGCGGGACTCGCCGCCGTGCTGCGCCGCCGGCTCGCCTTCGTGGTCACCGCCAAGGGCAAGCTGCGTACCACCGAGTCGCTCGGCACGTTCCGGCTGCACTTCCTCTGGGCCGGCTTCGCCGCCGCCATGCTCGTGCTGAGTTTCGTCCTGGACCACAGCTACCCGCTGCTGCGGGTCTGGCCGGCGCTCACCCTGGTGGCGAGCCTGGCCCCGCCCGCGATCGCGATCGTGACCGGACTGGTGGCGCGCGTCGAGCAGCGCGACGACCCGACCGGCGCCCCTACTCAGGGCACGGCGGGGCACGGCGACACGGCCCGGTGGGCCATCTACTACGTCGACGGGCACGGCCGCAACGAGTGGTCACCCCCGGCCGCGGTACGCATCGACGCCGGCGTGCACGGTCGGCTCGATCCGGGCGGGTACGCCCGACTGGACACCGGCGGTCACACACGGTTGGACGCGGGCGGTCACACCCGACCGGCGCACACGCCAAGGAACGGTTGAGGAGCGGGCGATGCTGAGGCTGACGCTACCGCGCGTACTGGTCGCGCTGGTTGCCGTACTCCTGTTGACGTACGCGTTCGCGGTCGCGCCGCGAACCGCGGACCGGTGGGGTGGGGGAGTCGGCGCGGACGTGGCGGCGACGACGCGGCCGAGCGTCTCCCCGCCGACGCCGCCCAGGGAGCCGGAGCTGTTCCCACCCGCGGGCAAGGCGTTCATCGGCGTCATGACGCACGAGGGACCGTACAACTTCAAGGCGGTGGACGAGTTCACCAAGGCCGCGAAGCGCCAGCCGCAGGTGATGCTCTTCAGTGCGGACTGGGCCTCCGGCAGGTTCGACCGGTCGCTGTTCGACCGGATCAGCGACCGCGGCATGATGCCGATGCTGGCCTGGGAGCCGTGGGACTACCGGATCGACGAGAAGGCCCGCAAGCAGGGCCTGCGGTTGCGGGAGATCGACGAGATCCGGTCCGACCAGCCGACGTACCGGTTGGCCCGGATAGCCTCCGGTGACCTCGACGACTACGTGCTCTCCTGGGCGGAGGGGATCAAGTCCCTCGGTTACCCGGTCGCCCTCCGGTTCGGACACGAGATGAACGGCGACTGGTACCCGTGGTCGGAGGCGACCAACGGCAACCGGGCGGGCGACTACGTCAAGGCCTGGCGGCACGTGCACGACCTGTTCCGTACGGCCGGGGCCACCAACGTGACCTGGGTGTGGAGTCCGAACGTGCAGTGGGACGAGTCGACGCCCCCGCTCGAGTCGCTCTATCCGGGCGACGCCTACGTGGACTGGCTGGGACTCTCGGGCTACTACGGCACCGGCTACTTCTCCGACTACCGGAACTTCGACGAGATCTTCGGGGACACCATCGAGGAGTTGCGCACCTTCAGCGAGCGGCCACTGGTCATCACCGAGACGGCGGCCGCCGACGACAACGGTCGCAAGGTCGAATGGATCAAGGAGACGTTCCGGCTGCTGCCGAAGCACAGGGACATCATCGGGGTCATCTGGTTCGAGGTGGACAAGGAGCTGGACTGGCGGATCGTCAGTTCGCGGGCGTCGGCCACGGCGTTCGCCCAGGCCGTTGCCGCCCCACGGTACGACCTGCGCTGGTCACCCGAGATGGTCCCGCGCGGCGAGGTCGACGACTGACGCCCCACGCACACTCCTCCGTACGGGGTGGGTCAAGATGGCGCCATGACCATCCCGATCGACCATCCGCGGGTTCACGGGTACGACCGGACCATCGTCATCGTCCGAGGCGACGCGCTCCCGTCCGAGCTCCTTCCGGCCAGGCTGCCCCGGGAGGCCGACCGGCACACGGTCATCGTGGCGGCCGACCCACCGGTGGAACTGGCCGCCCTGATCGAGTTGCTCGCCCGGCACCTTCCGGTCCGCTGCGAGTCGATCCGACTCGTGCTCTCCGACGCGGGTCAGCCGGGGGTCGCCCAGGTCATCGCGGACCAGCTACGGATCGAGGTGCTCGCCCCGACCGGTCCGGTGATGCTGCTCCGTACCGGCATGCTGTTTGTCGTCGACGGGACCTGGTGGTGCTTCCGGCCCGGCGAACCGGCCCAGCGGGAGGGCGCCCGGCATCCGGCGCCCGACTGGCAGCGGCTGCTGCCGCCGACCCCGCGACCCGCCCCGTCCGGACTGCGGGTCACCGCCATCCCCGCCGGACTGTGGGTGCACCAGGCGGAGCCGTCCACACCGGACCTGACGGCCACGGTCCTGTCCGTGTTCGTGGACCCCGAGCAGTCGACCGTGGTCATCGGCCGTCCCGGTACGCCCGCACTCCCGCCCGAACCGGTCTACGACCTGCTGGAGTCGCTGCCCCGGCAGCTGCGTCGCCGGCTGATCCTGGTGCCGTACGGCGCGGAGAGCGCGACCGCCGACACGGTCGGGGAGTGGTTGGCGGCGCGTACCGGGGGCACCGTCGAGGTGCTGAGCGGGGTGGCCGACACCGACTCCGACGGCGCCACGGTCCGTACCACGGTCGACGCGAGCGGGGAGCCGGGCTGGCGGCCGTTCGCCCAGCGGCTGGTGTACCGGGCCGGGGCGACGCCGCAGGTGACGGAGTGGCGCCGACCGCTCCCGGACGTGCCGGGCACCGGGGGGATCCAGCGGATCGACGAACGCTGGGCGGTCGAGGTGGTCCGCAGTGGCCTCTGGCTGCGCTCGGTCGCACCGGATCCGGAACAGGACCTGGTCCGGCGCCTGCCGATCGACGCCAACCACCCGTTGCTGGTGCTCGGTGCCGCCGTGGTGGCGGCGCCGACGGAGGCGTGGTCGGCGATCGACACGGTGGTGCGGGCCCTGCCGGCGACCGTCACCGGTGCGCTGCGACTGGTGGTGACCAGCCCGCCGGACACCGCCGCGCCGGCCTGGACCGCGCTGACCGCCCGCTTCGGGCCGCTGCTGGCGGTGGTCGGACCGGGGCATCTGGTCGAACTGCCCGCACCGGGAACGACTCCGGACGTGGATCACGAGGCGCCCCCGACGGCCGATGATTCCCCGCCGGACGGGGTGCCGGTGGTGGAGGCGCCGGTAGAGGCGCCGGTGGTGGCTCGGGAGTCGCGTGGGCCGGGCCTGGCGGGCGGGCAGCTGCCCGCGCAGGACGGTGGCCTGCGGGCGGGGCGACTGGTGGTGGCGGACAGCGCGGATCCGTTGCCGGTGCCCGGCCGGCACAGTGATCCGTCGGAGCGGCAGGTGCTGCGCGAGCTGCTCGGCGACCGCTATCCGGGGTACGCCGACATCGTGACGCGTTCGCCGAGGGGTCCCGGGGACGGCCGGGACGGGGACGCCGTGATGGCCGACCTGGTCACGGTGGTCGCGTTCGTCGACGGTGACGAACTGTTCGACACCGCCGAGGGCCGGGACCATGCGGTACGCCGGGAGGTGGCCTCCTGCCTGCACAGTGGGCTGCTGCGGCTGCCCGTACAGCCGGGACCGGTCTTCGCGTCCTGGGCGGTGGCGGGGGAGCCCGTCGAGGGCGGGGTGCTCGGTGCCGCTGACGTACTGGCGGCGGAGGTGTCCCCGTACCGGTGGGAGTCTGGTGCCCCGGCGCTGGCGGTCTGGTCGACGGCCGGGCGGCAGACGGCCGGCGTGACCCGGGCCGGGCGTGAGTGCGTACTCTTTCCGGCCGGCACCCGGTTCCGGGTGGTCGGTCTCGACCACCTCGACCGCCCGGAGCCCGCGTTCGTGTTGCTGCGGGAGCTGGGATCCGGTGAACCGGTCGACGGACCGGACACGGCGGAGGTCGAGGCGGCCGACCGGCGGGCCCGCGAGGGGCTCCGGCGCGCGGTCGAGGCGGTAGGTCGGTCCGCCACCGCCGCCGGCCGGCCCTCAGCTCTGGTCGCGGATGGCGAGTGAGTCGACGATCGAGCTGCACGCCATCAGCCAGGCCCGGCGGGTGGGGATGGCGAGTGCGTCGAACTCGATCCGCCCGCCGGACCGGATGAGCCGGTCGTACGGGATGACCACCACGTCCCGGACCACCTTGCGGTACCGCTCCACGATCTCGTCGAGGAGTTCGGTGTCCGGTTTCGGGTCGGCGCAGGAGACGACGGCGACGGCGTTCTCGGCCAGGTCGGCGCGGCCGGTCCGGATCAGGTGGTCGAGCATCCACAGTCCGCTGTCGGCGACGTCGCGTTGCACGGTGGTCGGCACGACCAGGCAGTCCGCGACGGCGGTCGCCGACTGCCAGTTCGCCGACCGGATGTTGTTCCCGGTGTCGACCACGATCAGCCGGTAGAACCGGCACAGAGCGGTCCAGAGTTTGGTGAACGCCTCGTCGTCGATGATCTCCATGCTCCCGGCGGCGTCATCCGAGGCCAGGACGTCGAACCGGGCGCTCTGCGGTCGCAGGTACGCCGACAGCCGCCCGACGCTCGCCGTGGTGGCGAGGAACTCGTCGATGTTGTGCAGGAGGTTGATCACGGTCTGTTCGTGGGTGGCGGACTCGGCCCGCATGCCGAGGGTGCCCCGGGTCTCGTTGTTGTCCCAGGCCAGGGTGTAACCGCCCCGGTGGAAGCCGAGGGTCGCCGCGGCGAGCAGTGCGGTTGGCGTCTTCGCCGCCCCGCCCTTCGGGTTGGCGACCACGACCGACATGGTCCGGCTGAACGGGCGGAGCAACCGGCGGCGGGCGGCCCGGTGCACCAACTCGTCCCTGGTCGCGATCAGGTTCAGGGTCCCGCCGCTGAACCGGTTCGCCCGCCCGCGCCAGCCCCACTCCGCCCGGGGCTGCCCCGGCTGGCTCGCCGGGATCCCCTCCAGCGGGGCGGGTGCGGTGGCGGCGCCGTCCGGCGCGGTGGGTGGCTGCCGGGGCGCCTGCCAGGCGAGGCCGGCCCGTGTCGGTCCGGTGGGCGGGGGTGCCGCCGCCGACTCCGTCGGACCACCGGCGGGGGGCGCCGGCTCCGGGGTGCGCGACTGGTGCGCCGCGGACACGGGCTCCGGACTGACGGGCTGGTGCGCTGCGGACGCGGGCTCCGGGGTGACGGGCTGGTGCGCTGCGGACGCGGTCATGACGGATCTCCCTGTCGATCAGCCGACGCTCGGTGCTGCCGCCGACCGGGGCAGTCGAATGGCGGGACTGTACGTGAGTCGGGCCGTGGATCCCATGGTGCAAAAACCGGTCCGGCGGGCCGCGGCGGTTGCGCCGCAGGTGGCCGGGGGAGTGCGGCGTGACTTGGGAAATGTCACCTGAACCAGAGTGGCCTCCGCTCCGTAGTCGCTTCGTACGTTCGCCCGGTGCGGGCACTCGGCAGGGTGGGGAGGACGGTCGTGGCGGCAGGTGCGGAAGCGGACGCGCGGGTTCGGTCACGGCTCGACGGGTTGCACGGGCTGCTGCTCCGCCTGGCCGGTCGACTGCCCGACGGACTGGTCGCGCAGGCCCGGCAGTGGTTGGCCGAGGGGAGATCGGTCGAGGTGGCGCAGGCGGTGGTCTTCGGCACGATCGCCGGTCGGGTCGCCGTCACCGAGGCGGACGTCAGCCTGCTCACCGGGGTGCTCGCCGACGCCGGTGAGGAGACCGAGGCGGTGGACGACGTACCGCGCGGGACTCCGGCGCCGATCCTGCACTACCGGTTGGCACCGTACGACCCGACGGTGTCGGCGGAGCCCGGCGAGCGGGTGCCGTACCCGCCGAAGCCGACCGGGCGGTACGACGGGTCCGGCAGGCGCGATCCGGTCGACCTCGCGCTCACCGGGGCGGTACCCGAACGGGTCCCCGGCGTACGGGCGCTCTGGCGGGTCTGGTCGTTTCCGGACCGGGCCACCCGGTGGCCGCCGCCCCGCCGGATGTACCTGGTGCAGGTCATCGGCGACGGTGGCCCCGACCTGCCCGGCGTGGCCGCCGCGGCGCAGGCCGTGCTCCTCGCCGCGGGGGAGCGCGACCCACGGGTCGAGGTGTTCGCCGACCCGGGCGGGTTGCCCGAGTACCAGCGCACCGCCCTGGGTCGGGCCGCACTGCTCTGGGCCGCCGCGCCGCCACGGCCGATCCGGTTCGCCCGCGACGGGCACACCACCACCGGTCCGGGGCCCGGCGGCGACGGGGAGCGGCTCGACGCCGACGAACGGGACCGGGTGCTGGGCTACCTCGACTCGGGTACGCCGTTGCTGCTCACCCCGGACCGCGCCGAGGACCCGCTGGACCGGGCCCGGGGGCCGGTGGTGCCGACGAACGTCCGTACGGACGGGTCGTGGATCTGGACCGACGCGGTCTCCTACCACCTCCGTGAGCACGGCCTGACCCCCGAGGAGGACCTGCTCGCACACGTTCGCCGCAACAATCACGTGATGCCCGAGGTGGACCCGGTCGAGTTGCACCGGGCACGGGCCGTACTCGACGCGCTCGCCTCGGGGGAGTCGGCGGTCGCCGGGGGGTCCGTACCGGGAACCCCGTTCGTACGCCTGTTCGATTGAGGCGTACGCTGGCCGTCATGGCGCACGGCGTTTACCAGCCATCGATGCTGGACACGGCACCCACGGCGAGCCTCGGCCGGCTGGCCGGGGCGATCCGGCGGCACGAGCTGACCCGTGGTGCCTGGGTCGACCACCTGCCCGGCTGGGTGCAGGGCTCCGACCTGGTGCTCGCCACGTTGCTGGACGACGTCGACTGGCGGGCCGAGCGCCGCCGGATGTACGACGGGCAGGTCGACGTCCCCCGCCTGCTGCGCTGGTACGCCGGCCACGAGACGCTGCCGCACCCGCTGCTGACCGAGGCCCGTCGCCGGCTCACCGCGCACTACGCCCCGGAACTGGGGGAGCCGTTCGTCACCGCCGGGATGTGCCTGTACCGCACCGGCCGGGACAGCGTGGCCTGGCACGGCGACACCCAGGGGCGGTCATCGCACCAGGACACCATGGTCGCGATCGTCTCCTTCGGCACGCCCCGCCCGCTGCTGCTGCGGCCGAAGGGCGGCGGGGCCAGCCTGCGTTTCCCGCTCGGGCACGGCGACCTCGTGGTGATGGGCGGCTCCTGCCAGCGCACCTGGGAACACGCGATCCCGAAGACCGCCCGCCCGGTCGGGCCGAGGGTCAGCGTGCAGTTCCGCCCCGAGGGTGTCGCCTGATCCTCAGTGGATGACGGCGCATTCGCGCCCATGCGGATCCGGAGCGATCGAACCTCAAGAATTGCTCAAGATCTTGCGTCATCAACTGAAGTCGATCATGATGGCCAGCACTGCTGTCCCTGATCAACTGCGCCTTCAACACCCTGGAGGTTCCATGCGATACAGACGACCAACGGTAGCCGTCCTGTCCGGTCTACTCGTTGCCACCCTCGGTACCTTCACCGCCCCGGCGGCCGCGCTGGGTAGTCCGAACTCGACCCGGCTCACCGCCCTCGCCGCCGAGGAACCACACCAGGTACAGGGCCTCGCCGTCGCGCAGGCCGACGGTTTCGCGACGCTGACCTGGACCCCGGTTGCCGGCGCCACCGACTACCAGATCGAACGCACCCTGGTGGACGGCGGCGACGCCGCCACCGGTCCGGCCACCGTGGTCGGGGTCTGGCGCCCCAACCGACAGATCAACAACGAGAAGCCCACATTCGCCGACGCCGGATTCAACCCCGGCGACCGGTTCCAGTGGCGGGTACGGGCCCGGTTCGGCACCGAGGTCCAGCCGTACTCGCTGCCGGTCTCCGGCACCACCACGGCACCCTGGGGCGACCCGGCCGTGGCCGGTGAGAACCTGCGTACGCAGTGGGAGACCACCAAGGCCGCGCAGTACACCAGCGACGTCGACGAGTACGCGTACACGGCGGCCGTCGACGAGCTGAGCGAGCGGGTCCGGGTGGTGGAGATCGGGCGTACCGTGCTCGGTCGGCCGATCAACATGTTCGTCATCGGCTACCCCACCCCGCCGGCCACCGCGGCGGCCGTCGCGGCGACCTCGCCCCTGTCGATCAACTGCAACGTGCACGGCGGCGAGCCGGGCGACCGCGAGGCGTGCCTGATCATGGCTCGCAAGCTCGCCTTCAGCAAGGATTCCCGCACGCTCGACCTGCTGTCGCACACGACCGTGCTGATCGTCCCCACGATCAACGGTGACGGCCGGGCGGCCAACACCCGGGGCAACTCCACCGGGCAGGACCTCAACCGGGACTACTCGCTGATCCGCCAGCCGGAGACCTTCGCGTTCGTCCAGATGCTGCGCGAGTACCGGCCGGTGGCCGGGTACGACGGCCACGAGTTCGGCAACTCCAGCGCCGGTGACCTGCCGATGCTGCCGCCGCGGCACCAGAACGTGGCGACCTCGATCTTCAACGAGTCGCAGCACATGATCGAGGGCCACATGTACGAGCAGGGCGCCAAGGACGGCTGGTGGCCGTGCCCGTACGGGTGCGCCAACGGTGGCAACGTGGGCCTGGGCGAGGAGACCATCCTGCGCAACACCCTGGGCCTGAAGAACGTGGTGAACTCCCTGCTCGAGCTGCGCAGCTCCGGTGGCGCCACCCGCCCCGACGAGGGCAACACCGCCAACAACCGGCGGCGCAAGTCGTACTCGGCGATGTGGACGTTCAACCAGTTCCTCGACTACCACCGGGCGAACCTGCCGGCGATCAAGCAGGCCCGGACCGAGGCGATCAAGTTCCAGACCTCGAACAGCAGCCGGATCGTGTTCCGGGGATCGCACCTGATCCCGGCCCACCCGGCACCGCACCCGGGGGAGAGCCCGCCGGTGGCCGACGCGCCCGGTCCGGACCAGATCCTGGACACCGCGCCGTGCGCGTACAAGCTCACCGAGGAGCAGTACAACGGGGCCCGTACGGACGGTCCCGGCGGCGTCGGCACCACTGTCGCCCAGCGCATCCGGGCGCACGGCTGGAAGGTCGTCAAGAGCGGTGACGCGTACTTCGTGCCGCTGAACCAGCCGGAGCGGGGTCTGATCCCGTTGCTGCTCGACGCCCAGGGCGCCGAGGAGTTCGTCGGCGGCGAGCGGGTCTACCCGACCGGCTCCGGCCGGTACAACGGTCCGCTGGTCGTCTCCGGCTTCACCTGTCTGGCCGACGGCACCGTGAACGGCCCGGTCACGGTCCGCCCCGGCGCGACCCTCGTCGCCACCGGGACCACCATCAACGGGCCGGTCAGCGCCGCCGGTGCGGCCGGTGTCTTCCTGACCGACAGCACCGTACGCGGTCCGGTTTCGATCTCGGGCACCACCGGTGCGGTCAACGTGGTCAACGTCAACGTCTCCGGCCCGGTCAGCCTCGCGGCCAACGGCACCGGCGTCGACGTGCCACTGCTGGCCGGCAATTCGGTCAACGGTCCGTTGAGCTGTGCCGGCAACAGCCCGGCGCCGATCAACCTGAACCTCGCCAACACGGTGCAGGGTCCGAAGTCGGGCCAGTGCGCGGGGCTGTGACCCGGCTCCACCGAGCACAATGACACACCGGTGAACCCGTGCCGGCGGGTCGGGTCCCACGCCCGGCCCGCCGGCACGACCGTACCGAGAGGCAGGAGATCATCGTGTCCGAGCCAACCGTTCCGCTCCGCAGCCACGCCCGCCCGGCCCGGCGTACGGGCGGTGTCCGCCGGGTCACCGCGCTCCGGTCCGCCGGGCTGAGCCTCCTGCTGGTCCTTGCCGTCGCCGGCTGCACGAGCGCCGACGGCCGGGACACGGCGACAAGCGGCGACAGTACGGCGGTCGCGGTGACCGGGCCGCTGTGCGACGTGCTCCCCGCCGGCACCGATCCGGGCAACCCGGCCTCGCTGGTCGGCGAACCGGTCGACGTGGCGTTGCAGTGGATTCCCGTGCTGACCACGTTCGAGTCCGCGCTGCGGGCGTCGGGCCTGGCCCCCGAACTGCGGGGCAGGACCGGCCTGACCATTCTCGCCCCGACCGACGACGCGTTCCTGGCCAAGTTCAACGAGGACACGCTCGACGCCCTGTTCATCGAGCGCAAGGACGACCTGCGAGCACTGATCGAGGCCCACCTCGTCGACGGATCGCACTCGCTGTCCGACCTGGTCGACGCCGGTACGGTGACCACCCTGGACGGGACGAAGGTCGAGGTCACCGCGTCCGGGACGATGGCCCGCGTCGCCGGGCAGGCGGACACCCTGTGCACCGACTACCGGGCCGGCAACGCCCGGATCCACATCATCAACAAGGTCCTCGGCAAACTCCCGACCGACGCCGACGGCCGGGGACACCGGGGCTGACCAGCGCTGGGATCGGCCCCGGCGGGTGTAGTTCGGCTCCCGGTGGGTAGGGGGAGAGCATGAAAACCACCTGGAAGCCGCACGAGGAGCACGGCACGCTGTCCAGCAAGACGAAGCGGGAGCTGCCGGATTCGGTCTTCGCCTTTCCCGACAAGCGCAAGGAGCCGCTGGTCGACGCCGGCCACGTACGCAACGCGGTGGCCCGGTTCGACCAGGTCCAGGGCGTCACCGACGCCGAGCGGGAGCAGGCCTTCGCCAACATCCGCGCCGCCGCGAAGCACTACGGCGTCGACATGGCCGAAACCAACTGGCGCGAACTCGGCAAGCTGCCGCACACCCCGAACCCGGCCCACAGCCGAGGCTGACTCTTCCGGGCGCGGGCGATCCGGCTCCGGTCCCCGCTCGACGGGTTTTCACACCCGCCGAGCGGAGTCGACCGTGTCCGTTTCCGGCGTCAGACCGTGACCGTCTCGCCGACGCCGCGTCGGGCGGCGACGGCGCGTACCCGGCGTTCGGTCAGGGCGCCGAACAGCAGCCCGAGGGTGGCCCAGGTGACGAACTGGGTGCCGAGCGAGGCCAGCCGGAACTCCCACAGCACCAGGGCAGGGAAGCCGTCGGGGACCTCGTTGATCGACGGGAGCGCGAGCTGTACGACGGTGATGAACACCGCGTACGCGCCGACCGCCAGCAGGGTGGCGTTCCATGCCCCGTACTGCGGGTGCAGCCAGCGACCGAGGTAGAGGGCGAGCAGCCCGGCGGCGACCGCGATCACGATCATGAGGAAGTACAGGACGGTCCGTTGGCCGAGGGTGTCCGGGTTACCGGTGGCCGGCGGGTTGGCCGGGTACTTCAGGAACGGCACCAGGGCCACCGTGACGAAGCCGGCGAGTCCGACCAGAGCGGCGGTGGCACGGGGTGAGAACCGTCCGATCCGGCCGTACGCGACCGCGAAGGCGAGCGCGAACAGGCCGCCGAGCGCCACCCCGTACACCAGGGCGGCGGTGGCCAGCCCGATGGTGCTCTGCACGGTGCGGCTGACCAGCTCGGGTTCGGCGGCGTCGGTGTGTGCGGCATCGGCCGCACCGTGTGACGCGGCGTGGGCGGCGGCACCGGCGGCGGACTCGAAGTCGATGGCCTGCCCGACCGGTCCCTCACCGAACAGGGTGGCGAACAGGTACGCGGCGACACCGGCGGCGAGGCCGACCAGCATCCCACGGATCAGTAGTGAGCGAGCGGAGAGCACGTGGGTGTCCGGCCGGCTCAGTGGCAGGGGAAACCGAGCAGGTGGCGTCCGTCGTGGACGAACTCGTGCACCGTTTCGCCGGAGATCAGCGAGGTCACACCCTGTTCGGCGCCGACGAAGTAGAGCAGCACGACCGCCAGCACCGCGCCGAAGATCGCCCAGGGGAGGATCTGGCGCAGCGGGATCGGTGCCGGCATCGGCACGGTCACGGCGGTCGGGGTCGGCAGTGCGGATACGTTTGCCATGGCAAACCTCCTCGGGATCACGCGTCCCATAGTGGTATCCGTGACGGTGGAGGGTCTGACTTCCGGACTGCCGCACGGCGGAGAACGGTTACAGTGGCGCGACCGTGCCGGGATCTCACCGGCTTCCTCCCACCATCACGCTGTGGACCGGACGCTACGGGCGGCGGCGCCGGGGTGTCAACCTGCGCGAGCATCGTGTGCGCCACGTCCGACACCATCCATGGCGAGGAGATCGACACCGGCGATGACGACCCGACTGATCCTGATCGCGCACGCGCCGACGGCGGCGGTCCGCCGGGCCGCCTTCCCGGCCGACGAACCGTTGGACCCGCACGGGTTGGCCGATGCCACGGCCGCCGCCGGCTCACTGCCCCGGTTCGACGCCGTGCTCTGCGCCCCGGCCCGTCGGTGCGTCGAGACCGCCGTCGCGCTGGGCCTGGTTCCGACGGTCGACGAGGGGCTGCGAGACGGTGATCTCGGTCGCTGGGCCGGGAGCACGCTCGACCGGGTCGCGGCCGACGAGCCGGACGCGGTGGCCGCCTGGCTGACCGACCCGGCCGCCGCGCCGCACGGTGGGGAGAGCCTCGCCGACCTGCTCGCCCGGACCGGCGACTGGCTGCGTGACCTGGACGGCTCCACCCGTACGGTGGTCGCGGTCACCCATCCGATGGTGATCCGGGCGCTGGTGGTCACCGCGATCGCGGCGACACCCACCTCGTTCTGGCGGATCGACATCTCCCCGCTCACCCGTACCGTGTTGCGCGGGGGCGCGGACCGGTGGAGCCTGCGCGGTCTGTCCGAGCCGCTGGACTGACCTGCGCCGCTATTCCGCGAGGGTGTCCAGGATCTGCTGGCCGTACTTCGCCAACTTGTTCTCTCCGACGCCGCTGACCCGGCCGAGGTCGGCCAGGGTGGCCGGCACATCGGTCGCGATCTGGCGCAGGGTCGCGTCGTGGAAGATGACGTACGCCGGCACGCCCTGCTCCTTGGCGGTCGCGCCCCGCCAGGCCCGGAGCCGCTCGAACAGCGGGGCGGCGGCCGGCGACAGTTCGGCGGCCGGGGCTCCGGCACCGCGGGGCTTGGCGCCGCGGGAGGTGGCGGTCCGCTCCGGTTCGCGTCGCATCATCACCGTACGTCGCCGACCGAGCACCTCCGCGCTGGCCTCGGTGAGCACCAGCGTGCCGTACTCGCCCTCGACCGCGAGCAGTCCCTGGGCCAGCAGGGCTCGGACCACCCCGCGCCATTCGGCCTCGCGCAGCTCGGCGCCGATCCCGAACACGGTCAGCTCGTCGTGGCCGTGCTGGGCGACCTTCTCCGTCTTGCGGCCGAGCAGGATGTCGATCGACTGGCCGGCACCGAACTTCTGGTTCCGCTCGCGGTGCAGCCGGAGCACGGTGGAGAGGAGCTTCTGGGCCGGGATGGTGGCGTCCCACGACTGCGGCGGGGTGAGGCAGGTGTCGCAGTTGCCGCACGGCTCGCTCTGCTGGCCGAAGTAGGCGAGCACCCGGACCCGCCGGCACTCCACCGTCTCGCAGAGGGCCAGCATGGCGTCGAGGTGCCCGGCGAGCATCCGGCGGTGCGCGGCGTCCCCCTCGGAGCCGTCGATCATCTTGCGTTGCTGGACCACGTCCTGCAGCCCGTACGCGAGCCAGGCGGTCGACGGCAACCCGTCCCGTCCGGCCCGGCCGGTCTCCTGGTAGTAGCCCTCGACGGACTTGGGCAGGTCGAGGTGGGCGACAAAGCGTACGTCGGGCTTGTCGATGCCCATGCCGAACGCGATCGTGGCCACCATCACCAGGCCGTCCTCGCGCAGGAAGCGCTTCTGGTTCGCGGCCCGGGTCGAGGAGTCCAGCCCGGCGTGGTACGGCAGTGCGGCGATGCCGTTGCCGACCAGGAACTCGGCGGTCTTGTCCACCGAGGCCCGGGACAGGCAGTAGACGATCCCGGCGTCACCGGGGTGTTCGGTGCGCAGCAGGTCGAGGAGCTGCTTGCGCGGTTCCTGCTTGGCCACGATCCGGTACTGGATGTTCGGCCGGTCGAAGCTCGCCACGAAGTGCCGGGCGTTCTCCAGGTTGAGCCGGGTGGCGATCTCGGCGTGGGTGGCCGGGGTCGCGGTCGCGGTCAGCGCGATCCGGGGTACGGTCGGCCACCGCTCGTGCAGCATCGACAACGCCAGGTAGTCGGGCCGGAAGTCGTGACCCCACTGGGCCACACAGTGCGCCTCGTCGATGGCGAACAGGGCGATCCTGCCCCGGTCCAGCAGCCCGATCGTGCCGCCGGAGCCGAGCGCCTCCGGGGCCAGGTAGAGCAGGTCCAGCTCGTTGGCGAGGAAGGCCGCCTCCACCTGCCGCCGGGCGGCGTAGTCCTGGCTGGAGTTGATGAACCCGGCCCGTACCCCGAGGTTGGTCAGGGCGTCGACCTGGTCCTGCATCAGCGCGATGAGCGGCGAGACGACCACCGCGACACCCTCGCGGACCAGCGCCGGGATCTGGTAGCAGAGCGACTTCCCGCCGCCGGTCGGCATCAGTACGAGCGCGTCCCCGCCGCCGACCACCTGGTCGATGATCTCCTGCTGGTTGCCCCGGAAGGCGTCGTAGCCGAAGACCCGCCGGAGCACCTGCAACGAATCCGTGGTCCGCACCTGCGTCGGGGAAGCCATCCGGGGAGTCTACGAGTCACCGCCGACAACGGCGGTGAGCAACCCCTGTTCGCTGACCACGGGTACGGAAAGCGTCTTGTATCCGACATTCTGGAACAGGACCGTCATCCGGTCGTCCTCGTAGCTCATCACCATCCCCGGCCCCCACTCGGTGTGCTCCACCGTGCTGTGCACCGGGAACGGCCCGCTCGCCCCGTCGGCGGCGGTGCTGGTGCCGGCGTGGCAGCTGTCGCAGTGCCCGCAGGTCGTGGTGAGCTGCTCGCCGAAGTACGCCAGCAGGGCCTGGCTCCGGCAGCCGGTGGTCTCGGCGAACGCCCGCATCATGTCCGTACGGCTGTTCTGTACCGCCTGCTGCCGCTCGGCCTCGGCGACCGCCGCCCGGCCCGCCTCCGCCGGCTCCGGGGCGTACCGGGGGCTGCTGACCCGCTGACTGGTTCCCGTCGTACGGGCCGCGCCGACCCGTTCCAGCAGGGCGAGGAGCTGGCCGAGCTTGCGCGCCCCCATCCCGGTCCGCTCCCGCAGCGCGGTCCGGGTGGCCGGCCCCTCGTGCAGGGCGGCGGCGAGTTCGGTCAGCTCTGCGGCGTCCGGGGTGCCGCCGGTGAAGAAACGCTGCAACCCGATGTCCTCGGCCCGCCACAGCAGCAGCGCGTGGGCGGGCTCCCCGTCCCGCCCGGCCCGCCCGATCTCCTGCAGGTAGCTGTCCGGCGAGTCGGGCAGGGCCACGTGCGCCACCCAGCGGATGTTGGGTTTGTCGATGCCCATCCCGAACGCCGACGTCGCCACCATGATCGGCACCTGGTCGGCGAGGAACCGCTCGTGCAACTCCGTACGGGCGCCGGCCGGCATCCCGCCGTGGTAGAACTCGGCCGCGTGACCGGCGTCGGTCAGCCGGGTCGCGAGCTCCTCGGCGGCGCGTCGGGTCGGCACGTAGACGATGCCGGGCCACTGACCACCGTCGAGCAGGCCGATCAGGCGCCGCCACCGGTAGTCCTCGGTCGGGCAGTGCGCCACCTCCAGGAAGAGGTTCGGCCGGTCCAGTCCGGCGACCACCGTACGCGGATCGACCAGCCCGAGCCGGGCGACGATGTCCTCGCGTACGGGCGGTGACGCGGTGGCGGTCAACGCGACCACCGGCGGTCGGCCCAGTCCCCGGATCAGGTGACCGAGCGCCAGATAGTCGGGGCGGAAGTCGTTTCCCCAGGCCGAGATGCAGTGCGCCTCGTCCACCGCGACCAGGGCCGGGCGCAGCGCGCGTACCTTGGCCAGCACCTCCGGGTTGCTGAGCTGCTCGGGGGTGATGAACAGGAACCGGGCCCGGCCGTCCTCGATCTCGTGCAGTGCCTCGGCCTGCTGGTTCGGCGTCTCGGCCGAGCTGACCCGGACCGCGCGCAGCCGGGGGTTGTCCCGCTCGTTCAGCGTGCGGATCTGGTCCTGTTGCAGGGCGAGCAGTGGTGAGATCACCACCGTCGGGCCGGGCAGCAGTGCCGCCGGCACCTGGTAGATCGCCGACTTCCCGGCTCCGGTGGAGAGTACGACGAGGGCGTCGCGTCCTTTCATCACCGCCCGCATCGCGGCGAGTTGGCCGGGGCGCAGCGAGCGCCAGCCGAAGTGGTGCCGCGCGGCGCGGCGCAGGCGGGTCGAGTGCAGTGGCAGCTTCATCGGAGGCCGGAGGTACCCATGCACGCCGAACGTGAAACGGAGACCGGCTCGGGGGACCGGCCCGACGGCCGGGCGGGATGGTCTCCGCCCGGCCGCCGGTCACTCGAACAGGTCGTCGTCCCGTTACGCGAACGCGTCGCCCTTCCTGATCGAGCGGACGGGCCGTCCCGTTACGCGAACGGGTCGTCGTCCGCCGCGCAGACGACGCCGGGTGCCGGCAGCGCCCCGGTGAACAGGTACTCCCGTTTCACCCGCTCACCGCAGGTACTGGGGACGAACATCCCGGTGTGTCCCGCACCCTCGATGGTGAACAGACGACCCCGGGCCAGTTCCGCGGTGGCGTCGCGGGCGCCGTGCCACGGGGTCGACGGGTCGTACCGGTTGTTGACCACCAGGATCGGCGCGGCGGTCCACCGGTCCCACGGACCCAGGTACCGGTCCGTGTTGCGGGCCGGCCACTTCGCACACGGCATGTAGTCGAAGACCCCGATCGGACCGAAGTACGGCACCCGCCGTTCCTCGCTCGCCCCGAGCCGGCTGTAGATCGCGGTGTTGCCGGGCACGATGCTGTCCGCACAGTTGGTGGCGTAGAACGCCTCGGTGTTGTTGGCCAGGTACTCCTCACCCGGTGTCGGCCGGGCGGCGCGGGCGCCCAGCGTGGCGGTCTGCGGTGCGTTGTAGAGCCGTTCGAGTTGCACGGCGAGGTCCGCCCACCACAGCGGACGCGGCAGGTTGTCGTTGACGGTGCTGATGATGCTGGTGTACGACCAGCTCTCGCCGTCCACCACGACCGGCCGTTGACGGGCCCGCGCGGTCAGCTCGGCGAACTTCGTCCGAGGGTCACCGCCGGCCGCGAACGCACACTTCGCCGCCCCCGCGGCGGCGCAGCGGCGCAGGAACTGGTCGAATGTCTCCGCGATGCCCCGGGGTACGTCCTGGCGGGTGTCGATCGGCTTGGTGAGCCCGTTGATACCGTGCCCGGTGGCGTTGCCGATGAAGTCCAGCGCCCCGTCGAGGACGAGCGCCCGTACCCGGTCGGGGAACAGGTTGGCGTAGGTCGCCCCGACGTAGGTGCCGTACGACAGCCCGAAGTAGTTCAGGTGGCTGTCGCCGACCGCACGGCGGAGCAGGTCGAGATCCCGCGCCGTGTCCGCACTGGACAGGTGGTCGAGCAGGTCGCCGTTGCGGTCGCGGCAGCGGCGGCCGAGATCCTCCGCGGCGGCGTAGAAGGCCCTCTCCTCGCTCGCCCCGACCGGGAAGGCCGGGATGGTGGAGAAGAACTCCTGCTGTTCCGCCTCGGTGCCGAAGCACCGTACGGCGCTGCTGCGGCCCACCCCTCGGGTGTCCCACGACACCAGGTCGAACCGGGCCCGCAACTCGGGCGAGAACAGCCACTCCCACCGACCCCGGGCCCGCAGCCGCTCCACCCCGGAGGCGCCGGGGCCACCGAAGTTCACGAACAGCGTGCCGATCCGGTTCGCCGGATCCGTCGCCGGATCCTTGATCAGGGAGAGGCTGATCTGCCGCCCTCGCGGCTGGTCGTAGTCCAGCGGCGCGGCCACGGTCGCGCACTGGTAACCGTCGTCGCAGTCCGACCAGGTGACCGGTGGTGCCGTCGCCGTACCCGGCCGTTGCGCGGCTGCCGGTGCGGCTCCGACCAGCGCCGGTGCGACCGCGATCAGCACCGTGGCGACCAGCAGCCGCGTTGTTCTTCTTCTCATCCGCAACCATCCTCGACAGAGGGGTCGATCTTCTGACACGGGTCACACGCGCGACCGGGGGTCAAGGTTGCGGGGCATCGACCGACACCTGCACGGCCACCGTCCCGGACCGGTGCGTGACCGATCCGGGACGGTGCCCCACGCATGGTCCTACCAGTTCGAGTTGGTCACGCCGGTACCCAACAGGACCTGGTCGAACTGGTTGCCGTCGTTGTCGTCGGTGTAGCAGACCGCCACCTCACCCCAGGCCGAACTGGTGATGGCCATCTGCTCCTGGCGGCCGACGGTGGACTGGCTGAGCACCTGCGCGGCCAGCCGGCCGGTGTCCGTACCGTCCGGGTTGAGGCCGCGGACCCGGACGTCGGTGTCGGTCGCCTGCACCGTCCACCCGACCACCACGTTGGCCTGGTCGTCGATGCCGACCGTCGGCGCGGCGGCACCCGTACCGGCGGAGGTCTCGACCTCGCTGTGCCGGGCGACACCCGTCGTGGTGAACGAACGGGTCCACACCCCACGGGTGCCGGTGTGGTCGGACTCCCAGGCGACGGTGAAGTCACCGTTGAAGTTCGCCGCCACGGCGGGTCGCACCTGCTGACCACCGCTGTTCGCGTTCGCGGTCCGGCGGGAGAGCGTGACCGCCCCGTTCGCCCTGGCCAGACGGGTGAGCCCGACGTTGTAGGAGCCGTTGGCGTCACCGTCCTCGTCCCACACCACGGTCGCCTCGCCGGACGCCGACACCGCCACGTCCGGCCGGTGGTGCTGACCAGTGGTCTGGCTCGCCGTCACCTCGTACGCCTTGGTGGTGATGTTGGTGTAGCCGGCGGCCCTGACCGTCGCCGGGCTGGTGCCCTGGACGTCCTCCCAGACCACGGTGAACGCCACCGCGGCGTTGTTGTTGGCCACGCCGTCCGGGTCGACCGCGACCCTCGGCCAGGTCTGCTGGCCGGCGGTGCTGGCGTTGGCCCGGCCCGAGGCGAGGACCGTCCCGGTCGGGGACACCACCCGGTACGGGACGTTGTAGACCCCGTTGCCGTCCGGGTCGTCGGACCAGACCACGACCGCGTTGCCCTTGTCGTCCAGGCCCACGTCCGGGTTCACGTGCCGCCAGGCGGCGCCACTGGTGCCACCGGCGGAGAGCTTGACCTCGTACACGGCGGCGCCGTTGTTGAACACCCGCAGGTAGATCTCCGAGTGCAGGTTGTCGCCCGGGTTGGTGTCGTCCCGGTCGTCCTCCCAGACGACCGCGACCCGCCCGTTGCGGTTGGCCGCGACGGCCGGGGTGTCCTGGTCGCCGGTGGCGACGCTGTTGGCGGTGGACCAGGTCGCCGCGGCGGCGGCCACGTCCGACGGGATCGGTGCCGCGAGGAGGGACGCGACGAGCAGTGAGGTGATGGCTGACATCGGGTGGTTTTCTCCTCTTACGCGGGACGCAGGCCGGGCTGGCCGTCGACGACGACGAACGAACCGACGGTGGACACCGGGGCGCCGTGCTCGGTGACCGTGGCCACCGCGCGGAAGTCGGCCCGGACCTGGGTGGGACTGATGGTCGTACGGACGTAACCGCGCCGGTCGGAGGAGAACTTCAGGTGCGGGTTGTTCGACACGTTCGGGATGGTGGTGCTGGCGCTCCCGTTGCCACCGGAGGTGATCGAGGTGCAGACCAGTTCGGTGCCGATGGTGGCCGACGACGAGTTGGTGTAGTCGGCCTTGAGGTCGTTGGCCCAGGCCCGGTGCACGTCGCCGGTGAGCACCAGCGGGTTGCGTACGCCCCGCTGCGTCCAGCCCTGCTGGATCCGGGAGCGGGACGCGCGGTAACCGTCCCAGGCGTCCATGTTGGCCGCCCCGGCGGCGTCGAGCTGGCGGGCGAAGAAGACCTGCTGGCCCAGGATGTCCCAGGTGCCGTAGTGCTGGGCCAGCCCGTCGAGCAGCCACGTCTCCTGGGCGGCACCGGTGAGGCTGCGCGAGGCCAGGTCGGCGTCGGTGGAGACCTTCCACCCGTCACCGCTGGCCTGGTCGTCGCGGAACTGGCGGGTGTCGAGCATGTGGAAGGTCGCCAGTTGCCCCCACCGGACCCGGCGGAACAGCGAGATGGCGTTCCCGCTCGGCGCGGAACTCGGCCGCAGCGGCATGTTCTCGTAGTACGCGCGGTACGCGGCGGTACGCCGGGCGGTCCACTGGGCGGTGGTCAGCGCCGGGGTGTTGTTGGCCCGGACCATGTTGGCGTAGTTGTTCTCCACCTCGTGGTCGTCCGGCACCACCAGCCACGGCGCCGCCGCATGCGCCGCCTGGAGGTCCGGGTCGGACTTGTACTGGGCGTACCGGCGGCGGTAGTCGGCCAGGCTGACGATCTCGCTGCCCAGGTGCTCGCGTACCGCGCCGGCGGTCGCGCCGCCCTCGTAGATGTAGTCGCCCAGGTGCAGGATCAGTCCGGGATTGTCCTCGGCGATCCGCCGGTACGCCGTGTAGTAGCCCGACTCGTAGTGCGCGCAGGACGCGAAGGCCATCACCAGTTCGCGGCCGAAGGTACCGACGGCCGGTGCGGTACGCGTACGTCCGACCGGGGAGATGTGCCCCTGGGCCCGGAACCGGTAGTAGTAGTCGGCGTCGGGGGCGAGACCTCCCGCCACCACGTGCACCGAGTGCGCGTCGGCGTAACGGGCGGCGACCGAGCCGGATGCGACCAGTGAGGTGAACCGGTCGTTGGCCGACACCTGCCACTCGACGGTCACGTCGGCGTTGGCCATGCCGCCCTGCCCGTCGGCGTTGAGCGGCGTCGGGGCCAGGCGGGTCCAGAGCACGACACTGTCGGGCGCCGGTTCGCCGGAGGCGACCCCCAGCTTGAACGGAAACGGTACGGCGGCCTGGGCGATGCGCCAGGGGGCGACCACCGTGCCCGCGGTGGCCAGTCCACCCAGGACGATGGTGCGACGGCTGAGCCTCTTCATGGTCGATAACCCTGGAGGGCGTCCGTGAACGCCACGGTCCGAGGCGGAGAAAGCCACATGACGCCGAGGTGGTCGCATCGAGGCTAACGGATGTACGGGTCACCCGGTGGTGACTGCCGGTGCTCAGCTCGGTGTGTCGCTCGGCGTGTCGCCACGTTCACCCGGCGCGAACATCGTCCGCCCCAGTTCGCCGCGCGAGCTGATCCCCATCTTCGGGTAGATCCGGTACAGGTGAGTGCTGACGGTGCGTCGGGACAGGAACAGGCGCTCGGCGATCTCGGGGTTGCTCAACCCCGTCGCGGCCAGCTCCGCGATCTGCAACTCCTGTGGCGTGAGCAGGCTCTGCCAGTCGACCGGGCGGCGGCTCGCCTCGCCGGCGGCCCGCAGCTCCCGCCGGGTCCTGTCCGCCCACGGCACCACACCCAACGCGTCGAACGCGGCGCACGCCTCGCGCAACAGCGGCCGCGATTCGGCCACGCGCCGCCGTCGCCGCAGCCACCCGCCGTAGGCCAACTGGAGCCGGGCCCGTTCGAACGGCCACCCGGACAGGTCGGTGCCCAGACGGGCGCGGAAGACCTCGTCCGTGCCGGCGTCGCCGTCCGCGTCGGTGCCGGCCGAGAGGACTGCTTCCGCGTACGCCACGGTGACCCGCAGGATCGGGGACCGGGTCGCGGCGACGATCGGTTGCAGCGTACGCAGGATCGCGGCGACCTGGTCGTGGTGCCCGCTGCGGGTACCGGCGTCGGCGAGGTGGCCGAACGCCGAGAACCGCAGGTACTGGTGGTACGCGCCGTCCGCCGGGTCGAAGATCCGGTACAGATGCCGGTACGCGTCCGCGTCCCGCCCGGCGGCGAGCGCCTCGACACCCCGGGTGAGCTGGACCATGCCGAGGATCGGGCTCGCGCCGCTCGGCAGCAACAGCCGCTCCACCTCGTCGGCCAACTCCCGGGCGGTCTCGCCGTTGCCCCGCAGGGCCTCCACATGGGCCCGGTTGAGGTCGGCGGTCATCGCCCACCGGGGTTGGCCGGTCTCCAGCGACAACGCCCGACCCTCGGTGGCGGCGGTCAGGCCGAGCCGGATGTTGGCCAGTTGGGCGGCGGTCCAGGCCTGGTTCACCAGTGTGACCGCCAGCAGACCGAGCCGGCCCTGGCTCCGGAGGCCGGCGACCGACGAGGCGAGGAAGGTGGTCGCCAGCCCGAGCGCCCCGATCGCGTTGGCGGCGTTGCCGAGCAGGAACAAATCACCCGGATCGCTGTCCATCCGGCGCATCAGCACGGACAGCCGGTCGAGTGCCTCGGCCCCGCGTTCGATCGGGGCGACCCCGGCGAGCACGTTGACCAGCCGTGGATCCAGCGCCGGCACGTCCAGCCGTTCCGCGGCGGCGAGGAGCAGTCCACGGGTCTGCTCGTCCGGGTTCGACCACCAACTCCGAACGCTCAGCGTGACCAGGCTGTGCAGTGCGAGTTCGGTGTCCCCGTTGCGTCGCATCAGGTCCACGATGTCGACGAACGCCGGCAGCGGCGCGGCCCCGGACCAGCCCCCGCCGAGGAACGCCTCCCGCAGCCAGGACAGCCGGGCCTGGTCGGTGGGCTGGAGGTACTGCTCCTCGACATCCCGGACCAGCCGTACGACGCTCGGGTGGTCGCCGAGGTCGACCGCGTACCCGGCCGCCCGCAGCAGCCGGTCGGACCGCTCGCGGGCGTCCTCGCTGAGCTGCGCGGCGCGTTCCATCGTGGTCAGCGCGGAGGCGACCGCGCCCCGGCGGGCGGCCCGGTCGGCGGCGGCGGTGAGGTCCCGCGCCACCTGCTCGTCGGCCCCGATCGTGGCGGCGGCCCGGTGCCGGACCCGGCGGTCGTCCTGCCCGGCGAGCTGCCGGGCGAGCGCGGCGTGCACCTGCCGTCGCCGGGCGACCCCGGCCGCCTGGCGTACCGCGGAGCGGACCAGCGGGTGCCGGAACCGGATCCGGAACCCGTCGTCCACCTCGACCAGGCCGGCGGTGACCGCCGCCTGGACGTCGGCAACCGTGACCGGCGTGGTCTCCAGCCCGGCGGTCGCGCCCAGGATCTCGTCCAGGCCGTCCCCGTCGTCGAGCGCGGCGACCAGCAGCAGCGTCCTGGTCGCCGGGGGCAGCTCGCCGACGAGTGCGGTGAAGGTCCGTTCCACCCGGGCGGTCAGCGGCAGCGAGGCCGGCAGCAGGGCGTCCGGGCCGAACCGGGCCGCGACCACGGCCAGCTCGACCAGACCGAGCGGGTTTCCGCCCGCCTCGGACAGGACCCTCGCCCGCAGCGCGGGTGACAACCCGGGTGCCCGGTACGCGAGCAGTGCCACCGCCGGCTCCTCGGCCAGCGGCTCGACGCGCAGTTCCGGCAGACCGGCCGAGGCGAGCCGGCGTTCGCACTCGGCGCCGTCACGCATCGCCATGACCAGCACGACCGGGTCGGACGTCAGCCGCCGCGCGACGAAGGTGAGCACGTCCCAGCTCGGCCGGTCCAGCCACTGCGCGTCCTCCACCGCCAGCAGGACGGGCTGACCGGCGGCGGCGGTGGTGGTGGTGAGCAGGTCGAGCACGGCCAGGGCGACCCGGAACGGTTGACCGACCGGCGCGTCGACCATCCCGACCGCAGCCAGCACGGTGTCGCGGGCGGCCGGCTCCCGTTCACCGTCCAGGACCGTACGGAGCAGGCGGTGCAGCCCGGCGAACGGAACCTCGATCTCCGCCTGCACCCCGGTTGTGGTGAGTATCCGCATCCCCCGCCGGGCTGCCTGCGACGTGGTCGCCGCCAGCAGCGAGGACTTGCCGACGCCGGCCTCGCCGCGCAGCACCAGGGCACCGCCGGTGGCCGGAGCCCGGTCGAGCTGACCGGTCAGCCGGGCCTGCTCCGACTCCCGCCCGAAGAGGACCTCGTCCACCACCCGTACCCCCGGTCCGACCGTCCCGTACTCCGGCGCGGCGGCGGGTGCCGGGCCGTCACCGTCGACCACCGGACGGGATCGCGGTGGAGCCTAGGTGCGCCGGAGCGTTCGGCCGATGCCGCGCCCGGCCAATGGTGTGCCCGGTCACCCGCGTGCCCGCGACGGTCCCTCCACCCGCACAGCGGCAAAAGGAGAACCTACGTCACCTGACGTATAGCCGCCGGTCGGGCAGCGAGAGTACGTTCGGCGCGTCCGTGCAGGTGAACCTGGGAGAGAACATGACTGAATCCGTACACCCGCTACCAGTGGGCACCGAGCAGCAGATTGCCGCGGCCAACGCGAGCGGCCGTACGCCGGTCGTGTTCATCCACGGCCTCTGGCTCCTGCCGAGCAGCTGGGACCGGTGGGCGGAGGTGTTCGAGGCCGCCGGCTACGCGCCGCTGACCCCGGGCTGGCCGGACGACCCGGAGACGGTCGAGGAGGCGAACGCGCACCCGGAGGTCTTCGCCGACAAGACCATCACCCAGGTGGCCGACCACTACGCCGACGTCATCGGCAAGCTGGACCGAAAGCCCGCGGTGATCGGGCACTCCTTCGGCGGGCTGCTCACCCAGATCCTCGCCGGGCGGGGCCTGTCGGCGGCGTCGGTGGCGATCGACGCCGCGCCGTTCCGGGGCGTGCTGCCGTTGCCGATCTCGGCGCTGCGGTCGGCCGCACCGGTGCTCGGCAACCCGGCCAACTGGCACCGTGCCGTGCCACTCACGTACGACCAGTTCCGGTTCGCGTTCGCCAACGCGGTGACCGAGGACGAGGCGCGGCAGCTCTACGACACGTACGCCGTACCGGCGCCGGGGGCACCGCTGTTCCAGGCCGCGGCGGCGAACCTGAACCCGTGGACCGAGGCGAAGGTGGACAGCACCAACCCGGAGCGGGGGCCGCTGCTGGTCGTCTCCGGCGAGCGGGACCACACGGTGCCGAGGGCGATCTCCGAGGCGACGTACGACAAGCAGAAGCGCAACGAGGGCGTGACCGAGTTCGTGGAGATCCCCAACCGCGGACACGCGCTCACCATCGACAGCGGCTGGCGCGAGGTCGCCGACACCGCTCTGGCCTTCGTCAAGCGGTTCGTCTAGCGGTTCACCGGCGCGGCCGGCGACGCCCACGGGCACCCGCCGGCCGCACCGCCGCAGGCGAGCGAGGAGCGGGACCCCTGTTGGACGACATCTTCCACGAGTGCGAGCTCCGGCCCGTACGGCTGGTCCTGCCGGAGCGGACCGGCTGGTCCCTCTGGGGCGGGAACACGCCCGAAGGCCGCGACTACCTGCTGCCGGTCGGGCGGCGGTACGCGCTGTTCGACACACCGGAGGCGCTGTGCCGGTACGTCGGAGGTGACCGGTCCTCGCACGTGCTCGCCCGTACACCGGGCTGGACGCGCCTGGTCGAGGCCATCGCCAGCGGTACGCCCGAGATGTCCGACCCGGACGACTTCCGGCTCGACCGGCTGTTCGCCTGGCGTACGGGAGATGGGCTCGGCGGTCTGCTCGACTGCCTCAATCTCGTGTGGGACCTCGGCGCGCAGTTCGACGATCCGCTGCTGATCGGGTTCAGCCGACCCGGTGGTCCGTTGCGCCGCATGTATGACGCGCTGTGGCTCGACTGTGACGAGGTCGCCGAGCCGGACCAGGTGCAGCGGGCGTCGCGGCAGGCGGTCCTGCGCGTGGCGGAGCTGGCCGTCTGGAATCCGGCCCACGTCGACCACTCCTGACCGGTCCGGGTCCCGGTGGCCCGGCGCGACCTTCGATAGGCTCCGCCGGAGCCGTGTCGAAGGGATGTCCGATGACCGGGCGGGCAGGTGTACCGCGAGTGGAGTGGCCGCAGGTGTGTGCCCGGCGCCTGGAGCGGCACGCACTCGGACCCGTGTCGGTCGACGCGAGCCCGGCCGACGTCGCCGGGGCGATCTGCGGCGCACACGCCCAGGTCCTCTCCGCGGCCGAACTCTCCCTGGGCCTGCGGCTGCAAGGCGCGACCCGGACCGACGTACGCGACGCGTTGTGGACCGAACGCAGCCTGGTCAAGACGTACGGGCCGCGCGGGACCGTACACCTCTTGCCGACCCGGGACCTGCCGATGTGGACCGGCGCACTGTCGGCGATCCCGTCGACGAACCAGTTCCCGGACGACGTGCGGTTGACGGCCGGGCAGACCGAGGAGGTCGTGGGGGCGATCGGCCAGGCGCTGGAGGACGCCGAGTTGACCGTCGAGGAGCTGGGTGAGGCGGTGCTGGCGGCCACCGGGACGTGGGCGGGTGACCTCGTCGTACCGGCGTTCCAGGAGAAGTGGCCGCGCTGGCGGCAGGCGATCACGGTGGCGGCGCACCGGGGCGCGCTCTGCTTCGGACCCAACCGTGGCAGGCGGGTCACGTACACCAATCCGCACCGGTGGTTGCCCGGCTTCCGGCCCAACCGGGGCAAGACGGCCCTCACGAAGGTCGTACGGCAGTACCTGCACGCGTACGGACCGGCGACGTCGAAGCAGTTCGCCCAGTGGATCGGGGGACCGCCCGGCTGGGCGGCGGAACTGTTCGACTCGCTCTCCGGCGAGTTGCGCGAGGTCGAGTTCGACGGCTCCCCGGCCTGGTTGGCGGCCGACGACAAGGTGCTGCCGGAGATCGAGCCTGGCGGCGTACGGCTGCTCCCGTACTTCGACGCGTACACGGTCGGCAGCCATCCCCGCAAGCGGCTCTTCCCGGGCCGGGCGGCGGAGCGGGCGCTGAGCCGCACCGGTCAGGCGGGAACCTTCCCGGTGCTGCTGGTCGACGGCACGGTTGCCGGGGTCTGGCACCTACGTCGCGCCGGGCGCAAGCTCGACGTCACCGTGGAGTCCCTGCACCGGCTCGGCAAGGGCAGGCAGGCCGAGCTCGAGGACGAGGTGGAGCGGGTCGGTCGGATCCTCGAGGGCACACCCCGGTTGACGATGGGCACCGTGACCGTGGGCGGCCACGCGTAGGGCGTCACGCGTGCCTGGTGGAGCGCGACGGGATCCGGTCAGCGGTCGGCCAGCCCGGCGAGCCGTCCGACCACCCGGCCCCGGGCGGTCGGGTGGCTGGACAGCAGCCGGAGCGCCGCGTTGCGCAGCGGGCGCAGTGCGGGCGGGGTGGTGGCGATCCGGGTGAGCCGTTCGGCGAACCCGACCATCTCCCGCGCCACCGACCGGCGGCTCGTCGCGTACGCGTCGAGCACGGTTTCGGGGGCGCCGGAGAGGACGTCGGCCAGGGCGTCCGCGAGCGCCGCGCCGTCGCGCAGGCCGAGGTTCATGCCCTGTCCGCCAGCGGGGCTGAACACGTGCCCGGAGTCCCCGGCGAGCAGCACCGGACCGGCCCGGAACGACTCCGCCACCCGGTGGTGCACCCGGAAACGCGAGCCCCAGACCAGTTCGGTCACCGTGCTGCGTCGTGCGGCCGGGCCGCGGGCGTCGAGCAGTGACTGCGCGTACGCCACGTCGGGGTGTTCCGGCGGGTCGTCGACCTCGGCCACGATCCGGATGCTGCCGTTCGGCAGTGGTGCCCAGACCAGCAGTCCGGTGTGGGAAAAGAAAAGCACCAGTTCGTCGCGGGGGAGTGTGGTGTCGACCCGGATGTCGGCGAGGACGAACGACTTCGCGCTGTCCGTACCGGGGAAGTCGATGCCGGCCTGTTGCCGGACGGTGCTGTGGATGCCGTCCGCGCCGACCACGTAGCGGGCGCGGACGGTCTCCCCGCCGGCGAAGGTGACCCGGCTGCCGGGTCCGTCGGCCGCCAGGCCCACCACCGGGTACGGCCGGAGCACCCGACCGCCGAGCGCGGTGAGCCGGTCGAGGAGCACCTTTTCGGTTACCGACTGCGGCACCAGCAGCACGTACGGGAACGGGGTCGGCAGGCCGTCGAAACGCATGGTCAGCAGGGTCCGGTCGTGATCTCGGAGGGTGACCCGGGTGGCGGGGACGCCCTGCTCCACCAGTGGTCCGGCGGCACCGAGGGTGGCCAGCACCTCGAGCGTCCGGGCGTGTACCCCGTTGGCGCGGGAGGTGTTGTGGCCCTCGGCCACCCGGTCGACCACGGTGACGTCGACGCCGCGCCGAGCGAGGGCCACGGCGGTGACCAACCCGGTCGGACCGGCACCGACAACGAGTACGTCGCAGTTGCTGGGCAGCATCGTTACCTCCGGCAGAGCCAATGCCAACACTTGTTTGCCAACGCCTGTTGACAACGGTAGGTGTGTGTTGACGTCGATGTCAACGGCCGTTGGCCTACACTCGTTGACATGTCTCCGCGTGATCGAGGTGCGGCCTCGGCCGCCGCAGCCCCCGGCGCCGGGTCCGGGCCGGCGGCGGCTGATCCGGCGGCGCCGCCGCGCCGGTCCGACGCCACCCGTGCGGCGATCCTGCGGGCAGCCCGCGAACGGTTCGCCGCCGACGGCTACGACCGGGCCACCATCCGGGCGATCGCCACGGACGCGGCGATCGACCCGTCGATGGTGATGCGTTACTACGGCAGCAAGGAACGGCTGTTCGCCGCCGCCGCCGAGTTCGACCTGCGGCTGCCGGACTTCGGCGACCTACCGGCGGACAGGATCGGGTCCGCGCTCGTCGCGCACTTCCTCGACCGGTGGGAGGAGGACGAGACGATGATCGCCCTGCTCCGGGCGGGGGCGACCAACCCTGCGGCGGCAGAGCGGATGCGGCAGATCTTCGCCGACCAGGTCGCTCCGGCGATCGGTGCCTTTGCCGTACGCGTCGGGGTTCCCTCGCCCGGCGGGGATGCGGCGCTGTCAGCCGAGCAGCGGGCCGGCCTGATCACCAGCCAGGTGCTCGGCCTGGCGCTGACCCGCTATGTTCTCCGGCTGCCGCCGGTGGTCGGGATGGACCGTGCGGTGCTGGTCGACTGGCTCGGCCCCACCATCCAGCGCTACCTGCTCGGGCGCCCGTAGCCCGACGGTCGGAAACTTCCCCACGACGGGTACGACGTCGGTGCCGAGTCGTTCGAGCACGTCCAGGCGTGGTAGCTGCGGCACCGCGCCGATCGCCACGTCGAGCCCGAGTTCGCTGAGCCGGCCGAGTTCGTCGATCAGCTCGCCGGTCTTCTCGCCGTTGTCCCCGATGTCCATGAACTGGTAGACGGTCTTGGTGATCTCGTCGTAGTCGCGGCCCTCGTTCTCGCAGTGCTGGCGGAGTACGTCGAGCTTGCGGGGCAGTTCGGGGGTGTTGAACAGGTTGCACGCCTGCGCGTACTTCGCCACCAGTCGCAGGGTCTTCTTCTCCCCGCTCCCGCCGACCATGATCGGCGGGTGGGGCCGGGCCAGCGACTGCGGCGAGTTCAGCAGGCGGGTGGCCTCGATGTGCCGGCCGGAGTAGGGACCGTCGTCGTCCGA
Source organism: Micromonospora sp. NBC_01796 (assembly GCF_035917455.1). NCBI lineage: Bacteria > Bacillati > Actinomycetota > Actinomycetes > Micromonosporales > Micromonosporaceae > Micromonospora > Micromonospora sp. NBC_01796. The sequence continues at coordinate 6,498,754 of NZ_CP109078.1, forward strand.
CCACATACCGAGCACGAACTGGAGGGTCTCCTCCAGCAGCTCGAAGCGCTCGGCGAGCGGCGGGAATCCGAAACCCAGCCCGCGCGACTCCTCCTCGTTCCAGCCGGCCCCGAGGCCGAGCACCGCTCGCCCCCCGGACAGTACGTCCAACGTCGTCACGATCTTCGCGAGCAGCCCGGCCGGCCGGTGGTGTACGCCGCTGATCAGGGTCAGGAGTTTGACGCGCTCGGTGTGGGCGGCCAGGAACCCGAGCGTCGTGTACGCCTCCAGCATCTCGGCCTCGGTCGGCCCGACGGTCGGGATCTGGAAGAAGTGGTCCATCAGGGCGAGATACTCGAAGCCCGCCTGGTCCGCCGTACGGGCGACCGCCGCCAGGTCGCTACCGAGACCGGCCGGCCCGTTCGGCCAGGTGAAGGTGGCGATCTGCATACCAAGCAACATGGAGTACCACGCTTTCCCTTTTATCCGCTGATTGCTCTCATAGAACACCCGTTGGTGGCTCTCCGTGGTCAGGTGGCGCCCCACCGTCGCGGCGTGTCGCCGACGGCGGGACGGCAGACGGCCCGGACGGCAGACGGCCCGGAAATGTCCCAGCCGCGTGCGATGCTGGCCCCGCCCCCGATCGGAGCACTCCCACCGCAACCAGTACGAGGACGCGCATGCCCACCGCCGACGAACTCATCAGCACAACGACGGTGACCCACCTCGTGCGCGTACTCGCCGACGTGGCGCCGCGGCGCCGTTGGGACGGTGTCGCCGCGAGTGGCGCGGCGCTGGTCGGTCTGACCCTCAGTGAACGGGCGCTGGCCATCCGCGACGCCCTGCTGGCCGATCTGCCCGACTCCTACCGGTCCTCTGCGGCGATCCTGCGCGACGCCCTGGCCGACCCGTCCTTCACCGGCTGGATGATCTGGCCGGTCACCGAGGCCGTCGCGGTACGCGCACTCGCCTCACCCGAGGCCGGTGACTTCGAGTCCGGGCTCGGCCTGCTCGCCGAGCTGACCGGCCGGCTCACCGGCGAGTTCGCGCTGCGTACGTTCCTCAACGCCGACCTCGACCGGACCCTGGCGACCGTCATCGGGTGGACTACCCATCCGGACGAACACGTACGCCGGCTGGCCAGCGAGGGCACCCGGCCCCGGCTGCCGTGGGCCAAGCGGGTTCCGGAGCTGACCCGGCGCCCCGACGCCACCGTCGCGATCCTCGACGCCCTCTACCGGGACGAGGTCGAGTACGTCCGACGCTCGGTGGCGAACCACCTCAACGACCTCAGCCGGCTCGATCCGGAGCTGGCGGTCACCACCGCGACGCGCTGGCTGGAGCGACCCGAGCCGTCCACCCCGCGCCTGGTCCGGCACGCGATGCGCACCCTGGTCAAGGCCGCCGACCCCGACGCCCTGGCGCTGCTGGGCTTCCCGCCCCCGGTCGGGGTCGTGGTCACCGGCCCGCACCTGGACAGGACGGCCGTACCCCTCGGGGGTGAGGTCGGCTTCGAGATCGTGGTCGGCAACAACGGCGACCGGGACGCCAACCTCGTCGTCGACTACGTCGTGCACTTCCGCAAGGCGAACGGGAGCCTGGCGCCGAAGGTCTTCAAGCTGGCCAACCGGGTCCTCGCACCCGGACAGCAGCTCACGCTGAGCCGCCGGCACTCCTTCAAACCGATCACCACCCGCCGGTACCACCCCGGCCAGCACGCGATCGAGGTCCAGGTCAACGGCGTACGGTCCGGAATGGTCGACTTCGACCTCGGCTGATGCGGCGACTGCCCGGCACCGGCTACCGGTTGCTGGGCACCTGGCCCGACGCCTGTCGGACCTCGTCGTCGCCACCGGCCGACTCACCCGACCGGGGACGCAACCGGACCTTCGTGATCGCGTGTCCGGTCACCTCGACCACCGCCGCGGTGAACGCCGGCACCTCGATGGTCTCGCCGGGCGCGGTCGGGATGTGACCGAGGCGGGCCAGTACCAAACCGGCGATGGTGGTGTAGTCGCCGTCGTCGGCCTCGTCCAGGTCGAGCCCGAGATCGGGCAGGTCGTGGATGGGGAAGGTGCCGGAGAGCAGCAGGGTGCCGCCCGGCTCCCGGATCACCGCCTGGACGTCCCGGTCGGTTTCGTCGTAGATCTCCCCGACGATCTCCTCGATCAGGTCCTCCATCGTCACGATGCCGTCGATCGAGCCGCGCTCGTCCACCACCAGGGCGAACTGCTGCCGTTGCTGGCGCATCTGCCGGATAGCGTCGGTCACGCCCAGGGTCTCCGGCATGAACAGCGCCTCGGACGCGTGGTCGGCCACCACGCCGGTGCCGTCGAGCAGGTCCCGCAGGTGCACCACCCCGACGACGTTGTCCAGACCGGCCCGGGTGACCACAGGTGCCCGGGACTGACCCGACTTCGCGAGCACCCGCAGCCCCTCGGCGGTCGGCATGTCCGCCGGCAGGGTGGTCACCTCGCCCCGGGGCACCAGGATCTCCCGCAGGATCCGGTCGGCCACCTCGAAGGCACCGCTGATGATCGTCCGGTGTTCGGCGGTCAGGCTCGGCTGCGCGGCGACCATGTCCCGCAGCTCCTCGGCGGTGACCTCCTCCCTGCCCCCGTCGGGGTCGGCGCCGGTCAGCCGTACGACCGTGTTCGTGGCCCGGCTGAGCAGCCACACCGCCGGTCGGGAGAACGTGGAGAGCATGTCCAACGGGCGGGCCACGACCAGCGCCCAACCCTCGGTACGTTGCATCGCGATCCGCTTCGGGGCCAACTCGCCGAAGACCAGGGTGAGGAAGGTCAGCACGATGGTCACCAGGACGATCGAGACCGGCTCGGCGGCCGACCCGAGAAAGCCCAGCGGCTCGACCAGCGGCGCGGAGAGCGAGACCGCGGCGGCGGCCGAGGCGAGGAAACCGGCCAGGGTGATGCCGATCTGGATGGTGGCCAGGAACCGGTTCGGATCCCGGGCCAACCGGGCCAGTACCCGCCCCGTACGCGACCCGCGCTCCAACCGTTGCAGCTGGCTCTCCCGCAACGACACCAGGGCCATCTCGCTACCCGAGAAGACCGCGTTGACCAGCACCAACACTGCTACCAGCGCCACCTGAAACCCGTAGCCACCCACGCCGCGACGCCTTCCTCACCTGACTGGTCGAAGCACAAAACTAACCGGCCGCACCGTCATGCCCAATCCAGCCGGGAACCACGCCCATCGTACGCATCGACGTGGCTCTACTCCGTGCTCGACAGCCCGTTCACACTGGGATTGAGCTGGCCCGCCGCGCGGGTGGACAGGCGCGGCAGACATCGAAGGGAAGGAACCGACATGGAGATCAGTGGCATCTTCACCGCCCTCGTCATCGGCCTCGTCATCGGCGCCCTCGGGCGTCTCGTCGTACCCGGGAGGCAGAGCATCCCGATCTGGCTCACCCTGGTCATCGGCATCCTCGCCGCCCTGCTCGGCACGATCATCGCCGGGGCGATCGACGTCGCCGACACCGACGGTGTCGACTGGATCGAGATCGCCCTGCAGGTCGGCCTCGCCGCCGTGGGCGTCGCGCTGGCCGCGGGTGCGTACGGCCGACGTACGCCGTGATCGGTAACGACGGACAGCACGCTCCCGGAATGCCCAGCACCGATTCCGGGAGCGTCGCCGCCGCACGCTTCTCGCGGCCCCTCCGGTCCTACCGGCCGTTCACCCTGGAAGGGAACCGCTCGTCCAGGGAAGGAAACGGAGCCGGACCGCGCGCCACAGGGTGCTTGGCCGGGCAAGCGCGGTCGGGTGGTCGAGCATCGTGGTCACCCGGGCCAGCCGGTCGTTGATCACGCCGTCGGTCATCGACGCGCGGAACAGCAGGTCGGTGAACCACCTGATCAGCCGGTACCCGCGCGGGTACGGCCCGTCGACGTGCGGCAGGTCGAGGTCGGCGAAGGTGGAGATCTGCCAGGCGGCGTCGACGATCACCCGTACCCGGTCGAAGTAGGCTCGCGCCGGCTCGTGCAGTGCCGGATCCGACCGCAGGTACGCCGACAGGCAGGAGGCGTGCAGTGCCGCCGAGGTCATGCCCTGACCGTAGATCGGATTGAACGACGCGACCGAGTCCCCGGCGGCGACCAGTCCGGCCGGGAGCCGGTCCAACTCGTGGAAGTCCCGCCGGCGGCTGTCGGCCTGGTGGTACGTCGCCACGTCGCCGATCCGCTGGCCGTGCTCGGCGATGTCCCGGAACGCCTTCGGGAAGTGTTCCCGGCAGCGGTTGGTGAAATCCTCGACGTCGCGGGTGGGTCGGTCGTTGTCGTAACCGGCGACCAGCATGATCCACTGGTCGTTCTCGACCGAGTTGATGCCGCCGATGCGGGCGACCCGGCCGTCCCCCGGAGTCGTCTGCGCGACCGCCACCCAGGCGTCGCTCACCTGCTCGTCGCGCTTGTAGAGCGCGGTGGCGTAGTTCAGTTTGATCGGCATCCGGCGCATCGGGGGGCGCGTCCACCCGGAGTTGTCGAGCCAGTCGCCGAGCCGGCTGGAACGCCCCATCGCGTCCACCACCAGATCCGTGGTGACCGTCACCGGCTCGGTCCCGCCGTCCGGGACGTACCGGGTAGCGGCGACCCGGTTGCCGTCGAAGACCAGCCCGTCGGCGCGACCGGGCACCATGGTGATGTTTCCGATGGCCAGGGTGCGTTTCCGGACCAGCGCCTCGAGGAACGGCCGGGTGGTGATCAGCCCCGGGACCTGCGGCCGGGACATCGGCGCCGTACGCAGCACCCCGTTGAGGAAGACCTTGCCCGTACCCCCGGTCGGCAGCGGCGCGCCTGCCTGGAACGCCTCCTTCGCGAAGCCGGGGAACCACCGCTCCAGTTGCGCCTGTCCCGCCGGCAGCAGCGCGTGCACCTGACTGCCCTGCGGTACGCCGGGACGCGGCCCCACGTCCACCTCGGACGGATCCCGCTCGATGATCAGGACTTCCTCGGCGTGGTCGCTGAGCACCCGTGCGGCCATCAACCCGGCGATGCTCCCACCCAACACCACCGCCCGCCGCATGATCACTCTGGTGTCGGTGGGCCGTTCCGACGTTGTTATCTGGGCGAAAAGCCGTGACGCTGAGGGCGGCACTCGGCACTCCTTCTCCGAAGCGGAATCCGCCACCCGGAAGTCGGTTGCCACTGGCCCGTGCCCCGCCTTCGGTCACAGTGGGTCACCGACTGACCGCGCAGCGGGAACTTGACGGAGACTATCACTGGCTGAACGTCCAGGCGACGTACTGGCGTCTATGTCGCGCGTCGCGTCGACCCTGCCTATTGCCGGCTCAGGAAGCGGCGCTCGCCGCGGCGGCCTGCTGGTTCCACATGGTGATGACCACGCCGAGGACGAAGATCTGCACCGGAAGCGGCAGACCGGGTAGATCGGCGACGATGTCTCCCCGCAAGGAGCTGGTCCTGCGTACCGACCCGACCCGAACGCCGCCTGCATGCAGTTCCTGCTCGCTGCCCCAGAACGACGCGCGCCGGAAGTGGTGGGTCCGGCCGCCGGCCCCGACCGTCCACCGCCTGCGGCCCACCCGCTCGGCCGAGGCGACCGTACGGTCGCCCTCGTCAACCAGGTTGAACCGGCTGCCCCACGTCTTGCCGCGCACCTCGTAGTGCCGGCCGTCGAGATCGAAACCGCCACCACTCTTCCAGAACGCACCGTCCCAGGTGGTGACCGCGCGGCCGTCGACGCTGATCTCGTAACGGCTACGCCAGACGCTGGTTTTTTGCGCCTTCAACATGTCGCCAGGCTAACCCGACCGGTCATCCTGCCCCGTTCGGTAATCCCTGAACATCAATGACATGGTGGATGCTTACAACTCCTAACGGAATGATGGTGGGCGTATCCGGTAGGGGGCTGAGGGTCGTTCCTCCTGAACGTGAGGAGGGGTGAGCAGCCGCCGTGGATCGTCGCGGACGAGTTGTGGGCCGAGATCGAACCACTGCTGCCACCCCGGTCGCTACGGCGGACCCGGTTCCCGGGTCGTAAGCAGGCGGCTCCGTTGCGTTGAGCGTCGCCGAGATCGAGGCAGACTTGAGCTCTGAAGTCATCGACCCGACCTGACCCATGGCTTCCTCCGAAGTCGGCGCTTGACGGGTCGACCCGGCCCGCGAGACTGGTACGGTGATCAAGACGCGGCGGCCCGAGAGCTACGTCGACGTCTTCTACGTCGGGCACTACGTCTGCGAGGCAACACTGTGGTGATGGACCTGACCAGCATGGTGGGTCCGGTTGCCACGCCGTTTGTCGACTTCGCGGCCGGCCTCGTCGTGGCCCGGGGCTGCGCCATGGACCTCGTCGCGCCCGGGATGTTCGTGCTGGTTCCGCCCGGGAAGTCTGGCCCCAGGACCGCCGGGCACCCGGTCGGCGTGCCGGCCTGAGGACCGAGGCATGGACGCGCGTACGCACGCGGACCGGTGGCTCGCCGCCTGGAACGCGCACGACCTGGATGCGATCATCGCGTGCTACGCCGAGGACGTGGACTTCGCGGCACCGACAGTGGTCCGCCGGTGGGGCAGGTCGGACGGCCGGTTGGCGGGTCGGGCCGAGTTGCGCGAGCACTTCGCCCGCGGCCTCGCGCTCGCGCCGGGGCTGCGGTTCGACGAGGAGGCGCTGCTGACCTCGCCGGGCGGCTACGCCCTGCTCTACCGGCGGGAGAACGGCAACCGCGTGCTCGACGTCGTCGAACTGGACGATCGGGGCGACGCCGCCCGCGTCCGCGCCTTCTACGCGGCCGAGCAGCCGTAGCGCTATGCGGCCGGGCGGCCATGTTGCGCTGCGGGCGGTCCTAGCGGGCCGGCGCAGGCAGCCGTAGCGCTGAGTGACCGGGCAAGCCGTCACCGGCGCAAACTTCACTCCTGACGCCACCACCGTCACTTTCGATGGTGTACCGGCTCCGGGGAACTGATGCGGGTGCAACCGAGCCGGACGCGTAGCCCCGTTCGAGCCGTACCGGACCCTGACCTACCGAAAGCTATTTCGACGAAAGCACGTACCGGTACTCGATCTCCTGTCCGGTCGGAGGACGCCTGTGGCGTAGTTTGGACGAATATGGACAGTTCCCGCGTATCGGCCGCACCTGGACTGCTCCGGTTGGCGGGGTCACAGCGCACGCAGGGGCTCGCGTGACCGGGCGAACCATCCCAAGTTACCCTCGTTGCCCATGAGGGGTTGGTGCTCATGAAGGGGCGGCGTCTGGCCGCAGCGGTCACCGGTGCCGTGCTCGCCGTATCGGCCACGGGGGTCACACCGCAGGAGGCCGCCAGCGCTGCGACGGCGCCGCCGGCCATCGCGACCTCGGCCGCCGCACCGGTGCCCTGCCCGGTGCCGTCGCCACCGGTGCCCCGCCCGGCCTCACCGCCCCGCCCGTCGCCACCTCCCGGGGACCCCGAGCACCGCGCAATCGGTGGCCCGGAGCTCGCGACGCCGGGACTGGTCGTCCCGGCCGGGGCGCCGAAGCCGCCGGCCGTGACCGCGACCTCGTGGGTGGTCGCCGACCTGGACACCGGTGCCGTCCTCGGTGGCTGCGGCCCCCACGAGTACAGCACCCCGGCGAGTGTGCAGAAGCTCCTGCTGGCCGCGACCGCGCTGCCGAAGCTCGATCCGAAGCAGGTGATCACAGTGACCCGCGAGGATCTCGACATCGAACCGGGCAGTTCCGCGGTGGGCCTGCTGGTGGGCGGACGCTACCCGGTGGAGACGCTCTGGCTGGGGCTGCTGCTCAACTCCGGCAACGACGCGGCCAACGTCCTTGCCCGGCTGGCCGGTGGAGACACCGGGGTCGAGGGCACCGTCGAGGCGATGAACGAGGAGGCGCACCGGCTGGGCGCGTTGCAGACCCATGCCGTCACGCCGTCCGGTCTCGACGGACCGGGGCAGTTCACCAGCGCGTACGACCTGGCGCTGATCGCCCGGGTCTGCTTCGCCAACGAGGCCTTCCGCCGGTACGCGATGACCGAGCGTACGCAGATCCCGGCGCAGGGGGCGCAGAAGGGCTTCCAGATCCAGAACGAGAACCAGCTGATCTTCCGTTACCGGGGCGCGCTCGGTGGCAAGACCGGATACACCACCCTGGCCCGGCACAGTTACGTCGGTGCGGCCGAGCGCAACGGCCGACGGTTGGTGGTGACGCTGCTCGGCGGGGAGGCCCGGCCGTTGCGCGGCTGGCAGCAGGGTGCGGCGCTGCTCGACTGGGGTTTCTCGGTGGCGGGGGACGCGTCGGTCGGCCGCCTGGTCGACCCGGGTGAGGCGACCGCCCCCTCCCCGTCACCGGGGTCCGGGGGAGCACCGGGTGAGCGCTCGTCCGCGCGTGCCACCGCCCGCGGCGAGACCTGGTTCGCGGGCCTCTCCCCGCCGGTGGCCATCGGCGTGGCGGCCGTCCTCACCGTCGCGCTGGTGCTGACGATCGTGGTCCTGCTGGTGTCGGCCCGCCGCCGCCCGCGCCGCCCGGTCGGGCGGCGCCGTCGGCCGGGACTGCTCGGATAGCGGTCGGTCCGTCACCGGGCGGTCACACGGCCGGCGGCCCACCGGCCATGATGGACGGACCGCAACCGCAGGAGGATCCGTGGAAGCTGTTCCGACCGACGAAACCGATCACGTACGGCCACGGGCGACGATCGACCTCGACCATCACTCGTCCGACTACCAGCGCCGCTGGCGCGAGATCTCCGACGACAACGTCACCCGGTGCCCGGTCGCGTACACGCCCGCGCACGGCGGGACCTGGGTGGTGTCCGGCTACGAACACCTGGTCGAGGCGCTGCGCGACTACTCGACGTTCTCGTCCTTCTACGACCACAGCGATGCCGACAGCCCGATGCGCGGTACGAGCAACCCGCCGACGCCGTACCTGAACGTGCCCCAGGAGCTGGACCCGCCGGAGTTCTTCACCTACCGGCGGTTGCTGAATCCGCCGCTGTCCCCGGAACGGTCCCGGCGGAGGGAACCGTTCATCCGCCAGGTGACCGCCGCCTGTCTGGACCGGGTGACCCCGACCGGGAGCGCCGACCTGGTGGACGCGCTGACCAATCCGGTGCCGGCGATCGTCACCATGAGCATTCTCGGCATCCCGCTGGCCGACTTCGAGCGCTACGCGCAGCCGATCCACCGGATCGTGTACAGCCCGCCGGGAAGTCCCGAGGCGGCGCAGGCCATGGTGGGCCTGGCCGAGATGATGGGGCTCATCGCGCAGTTGGTCGGTCAGCGCCGAGCCGAGCCCGCGGACGACCTGATCAGCGTGCTCGCCACCGCGACCGACGACAACGGCGCGCTGCTCCCGCTGGATCATGTCATTTCCGCGTCCGGACTGGTCATCGCCGGGGGAGTGGACACCACGACCGCGCTGGTCTCGCACGCGCTGCACTGGCTCTACCGCAACCCGGCCGAGCGGGCCCGCCTGGTGGCCGACCCGGCGCTGATCCCGGCCGCGGTCGAGGAGTTCCTGCGGGTGCTGGCCCCGGTGCAGTTCATGTCGCGTACCGCGACCCGGGACGTCGAGCTCGGCGGGCAGCACATCGCGGCCGGCGAGCGGGTCATGCTGGCCTTCGCGGCGGCGAACCGCGACCCGGCGGCCTTCGACGACCCGACCGAGGTACGCCTCGACCGGACCCCGAACCGGCACGTGGCGTTCGGTTCCGGCATCCACCGCTGCGTCGGCGCTCATCTGGCGAAGGTCCAGGCCGTGGTGATGCTGGAGGAGGTGTTGCGCCGGATTCCCGACTACGTGGTGGACGAGGAGCGGCTGCGGCCGTACCCCTCGATCAGGGCGATCAACGGCTACATCAACCTGCCCGCGACCTTCACCCCGTCGCCGGCGGTAGGTGCCACGTTCCCCGAGTGACCCACCGTCGCCGGGCGGACAATTCGGTTGTCCCCGTCGACTCGGGGCAGTACCGTGCCGGCCGTGCTGATCAGGGAGTTCGTCGAGGTCGACTGGTCGATGGTGTGGCCGATCGTGCGGGAGGTCGTACGGGAGCAGGAGACGTTCCCGTACGACCCGGGGCTGACCGCCGAGCAGGCGTACGGCATGTGGGTCGAGACACCGCCGGGGCTCACGGTCGTCGCGGTCGACGGTGACCGGGTGCTCGGTACGGCGAAGATGGGGACCAACCGCCCCGGACCGGGCGCACACGTGTCGACCGCGAGTTTCATGGTCGCCGCGGATGCCCGGGGCCGGGGCGTCGGCACGGCCCTGTGCCGGTACGCGTTGGCCTGGGCCCGGCAGCGTGGCTACGCCGGCATGCAGTTCAACGCCGTGGTGGAGTCGAACACCACCGCCGTCGAGCTGTACCGGCGGCACGGTTTCGAGGTGATCGGGACGGTTCCCCGCGCGTTCGCCCACCCGGCCCTGGGACGGGTCGGCCTGCACCTGATGTACCAGGAGTTCTGACCGGTCCCGCCCTACGCCGAGCCGAGCTGGAGCAGTGCCGCCGGCAGATCGAAGATCGAGTCGAGCCGCCGGTCGGCGGGTACGGGGGTCCGGCGGTCCGGGTCGATGAGAAACGATCGGATGCCGGCCCGTTCCGGCCCTTCGAAGTCCGCCCGGTACGAGTCGCCGACGAATACCGCCTCGTCGGGCCGGATGCCGAGTTCGCCCAGCGTCGACTCGTAGATCACCGGGTGCGGCTTGCGCCAGCCGACCTCGACGGAGAGGACAACCGCGGTCATCAGGGACCGTACGCCCAGGGCGTCGAGATGGTCGGGCACGAGCCGGAGATCGTGGGTGTTCGACACGACCGCGAGCCGATGGTCCCGGCCGAGTACGGCGAGCAGCTCGACCAGCCCGTCGAGATACCGGACCCCCGTGTTCCACTCCGTGATGTACGCGGCCAGGAAGCTCCGCGTCTCCTCGGTCGTCGGCTCCCGTCCCAGGGTCGACCGGAGGTAGGCCGTGCCCACGTCGGTGACCGAGAACTCGTGGTCGTCAACGTCACTGAGCAGGTCGAACTCGGCCCAGGTGGCCGACCATCCGGTGAGGAACCCGGCGTAGTCCACGCGCGCGCCGAAGTCGAGCAACCGGTCGTACGTTCCTCGGTGGTCGAGTGCCGTACGGCTGTCGGAGTAGGCGACCAGGGTGCCGAAGAAGTCCAGCAGGATGTGCGTCGGCCGGGGCATCGGTGGATGATGCCAGACCGCGCCGAGGCTCCGGGTACCCGCCCTCGACCCGACCCGACCCTTCACCTGCGCCGACCCGGTCGGACGGACGATAGGCTCTACCAGCCGGCCAGCGACGACCGGTATGCGACGGATATCCGAAGACAACCGGAATGCGACGGGAGATCCGAACCTTGACCGCGGGACACGAGGATGCCCGGGACGCGTCGGGCGGGGCACGCCCCGAGCTACGAGCAGACTGCACCCGATGTTTCGGGTTGTGCTGTGTCGCACCGGCCTTCGCCGCGTCGGCGGACTTCGCCATCGACAAGGCTGCCGGGCAGGCCTGCCCGAACCTGCACCAGGACTTCCGCTGCGGCATCCATCAGGACCTGCGACAGCAGGGCTTCGTCGGCTGCACCGTCTTCGACTGCTTCGGGGCCGGTCAGCGGGTCGCCCAGGTCACCTTCGGTGGCCGGGACTGGCGGCAGGCGCCGGAGACCGCGAAGCAGATGTTCGACGTGTTCGCCGTGATGCGGCAGCTCCACGAGCTGCTCTGGTATCTCACCGAGGCGCTGAACCTGGCACCGGCCCGTCCGATCCACCGGGACCTCCGTACGCTGCTCGACCGGACCGAAGCGCTCACCCGGTACGCCCCCGAGGCGGTCCTCGAACTGGACGTGGCGGCACACCGGCAGGACGTCGACGTGCTGCTGAAACGGACCAGCGAGCTGGTCCGGGCGCCGGTTCGGGGACGCCGGACCGACCGGCGGGGCGCCGACCTGATCGGGGCCAGGCTGCGCGGCGCCGACCTGCGGGGCGCGAACCTGCGGGGCGCGTACCTGATCGGGGCGGACCTCGGCCGGGCCGACCTCGGACTGGCCGATCTCATCGGTGCCGACCTGCGGGGCGCCGACCTGCGCGGTGCCGATCTCGGCGACAGCATCTTCCTCACCCAGTTCCAGGTCAACGCGGCCAGGGGCGACGAGAACACCCGGTTGCCGGCCGCGCTCGCCCGACCGCCGCACTGGACCGCCGCGGGCCCGCCGCCGGGACGGGCGTTGCTGCCGATATCCCAGCGGCGCGGTGGAGTCAGGCCCCGACGGCGGTGAATGTCCGGTATCCGACCGCAGATGACTCCGAAAGGATGGGACGCCGCCGGTTGGCGTACGTCTACTGGAAGCTCGCCCTCGGCGCGCCCTTGCCCGGCTTGATCCTGACCGGACCGCCGGCCGACGGGCGTACGTCGAAGTCGAAGATGGCGGTCGGGAGGTAGACGGTGGCGCAGGAGTTCGGGATGTCCACCACGCCGGAGAACCGTCCCTCGATCGGCGCGGCACCGAGGATCAGATACGCCTGCTCCGGGGTGTAGCCGAACTTCGTCAGGTAGTCGATGGCGTGCAGGCAGGCCCGCTGGTACGCCAACTGCGAGTCCAGGTAGCGCTGTTCCCCGTCCAGGGTGACCGAGGTGCCGGAAAAGGCCAGCCACTGGCTGTACTGGGGGCTGACGTTACCGGGCATGAAGATCGCGTTCTCGGCGACGCCGTACGTCTCCATCCCGCCCTTGATCAGGTCGACGTGCAGGTCGAGGATCCCGCCCATCTCGATCGCCCCGCAGAAGGTGATCTCACCATCGCCCTGGGAGAAGTGCAGGTCGCCCACGGAGAGGTTCGCGCCCGGTACGAAGACCGGGTAGAACACCCGGCTTCCCTTGGTGAGGTTCTTGATGTCCTGGTTGCCACCGTTCTCGCGGGGTGGTGCCGTACGCGCCGCTTCGGCCGCCACCCGGTCGAAGTCGGCGCCGGTCAGCGTGCCGAGGATCGCGTCCTGCGGCTCGGGTGGCAGGGCGAGCGGCGGCACCCGGTCCGGGTCGGTCGCCCGCAGTGCCCCTTCCCGCGCGTTCCACCTGGTCAGCAGGTCGGCGGAGGGGGCGGTGCCCATCATGCCGGGGTGGGTGATGCCGACGAAGGACACTCCCGGGATGTGCCGGGAGGTGGCCTGCTGCCCGCTGAAGTCCCAGATCGCCTTGTACGCGTCCGGGAACTGGTCGGTGAGGAAACCGCCGCCGTTCTGCTTCGCGAAGACACCGGTGTAGCCCCAGCCCTGGCCGGCGAGCGGACCGGAGTCCTCCTGCGGCAGCGGGGCGACGTCCAGGATGTCGACGATGAGCAGGTCACCCGGTTCGGCGCCGTGCACCGCGAACGGTCCGCTGAGCGCGTGCACGGTGGTCAGCGGTGCGTCCCGGATGTCCTCGGCCGAGTCGTCGTTGTGGATCGCGCCGTCGAACCACTCCCTGCAGTACACCCGGAACGTCTGGCCCGGCCGTACGGTCGCCACCGGCGGAATGTCGGGGTGCCACCTGTTGTGACCGACCTTCTCCTGGTCGGTGAACCTCTTCGTCGAGTCCAGCGGAAAGATGACCTCGGGCATCGTGTTTTCCCTTCACCCCGGAGCAAGCCGTAACTGTGTGTAGCGACCTGACCCGTGCCGTCGCGCCCGGTGTTCAGGGTCGGGGCAGGCGGAGGTGGGCCGGGTTGGTCGACCCGCGCCCACCGGGGCCCCGAACGGCCGCCGGACGGTGTCCGGGAATCCGGGACACCACCTCGGGCGCCTCCGCGCTCCGTCCGGTCCGGTCGACGGCCGCGACCAGCGGCCGGGCGATGGCGTTGACCAGTGGCGCGGTGAAGATCCTGGTGGACTCGCCGCGGCAGACGGCACAGTGGACGCTCGCCGTGGCGGTACCGATCGGGAACCGCACCTCGAACTCGCCGTCACGCGGGCAGCGATATCCGTACGTGGCCAAGCGGGTCTCCTCTCCGGGCGCCGGAGTCCGTCCGGCCCTCAGCATCGGCCGGCCCCGTGTGGGTGCGCAGGACAACGGCGCAAGTCGTGAACCCTGATGCTCCAGTGGCCCCTGTTACCCGCGCCCCGGAGCCGGGCTCTCGAACCGGGCAAGGCCCAGTCGAAAATTTTCTGGGTTCCGATGGATTCTTGCAACCATCGGCGCTAATCTATCGCTCAACACACCGCCGAAACATGACCGCAACACCCGCGCAGCGGGGGTGGTCGCGGTCCTCGCCTAACACCCGATGCGGGCACCGCCATGGCACCACGGTCCAGCCGAGCCGATGGCGCCTGTCCCGGTGCCGCCACCGGGAAAGGAGACCCCCCGAATGTTCCGGTCCCCCCACCGCTCCCCGCGCCCGTCGGCGCAACGAAGACTCGCCCGACTGCTCACCGGGCTCGTCGCCGCGGCGACGGCCACGGTCACCGCGCTCAGCGCGGCGGCCCCGCCCGCCACCGCGACGCCGCCCGGACCAGCCGCCGCGAACGCCGAGAGCACCCAGAACGGTACGGGTGCCCGGAACAACGGGAACACCCGCGACGCCGCAGCCGGGCAGGCCCAGGCCGCCGCGGCGGCGTACTCGGTGCTGGTGTTCTCGAAGACGGCCGGGTTCCGCCACGAGTCGATCCCGGCCGGGATCACCGCCATCCAGCAACTCGGCGCGGCGAACGACTTCACCGTCGACGCGACCGAGGACGCGACCGCGTTCACCGACGCCAACCTGGCCCGCTACCGGGCGGTCATCTGGCTCTCCACCACCGGTGACGTGCTCGACCCGACCCAACAGGCCGCGTTCGAGCGGTTCATCCGGGCCGGCGGCGGTTACGTCGGCGTCCACGCCGCGGCCGACACCGAGTACGACTGGTCCTGGTACGGCAACCTGGTCGGCGCGTACTTCACCAGCCACCCGGCCAACCAGCAGGCCACGGTGAAGGTCGAGGACCCGGCGCACCCGTCCACGGCGGCCCTGCCGTCGCGGTGGAGCCGGTTCGACGAGTGGTACAACTTCCGGACCAACCCGCGGGGTTCGGCGCACGTGCTGGCCAGCCTCGACGAGACCACCTACACCCCCGGTACGGGCGCGATGGGTGCGGACCACCCGACCGCCTGGTGCAAGAACTACGACGGGGGCCGGTCCTGGTACACCGGCGGCGGCCACACCAACGAGTCGTACGCGGATCCGCAGTTCCGGTCCCACCTGCTCGGCGGCATCCAGACGGCGGCCGGGGTGGTCGGTGCCGACTGTGGTGCGACGCAGACCAGCGGTTTCGAGAAGGTGACCCTGGACAGCAATACGAGCAACCCGATGGAGCTGGACATCGCGCCGGACGGCCGGGTCTTCTACCTCGAACGTGACGGCCGGTTGCGGATCATCAAGCCGGACACCCAGACCACCGTCACCGCCGCGACGCTGAACGTCTTCACCGGCAACGAGGACGGGCTGCTCGGTCTCACCCTCGACCCGAACTTCGCCACCAACCGGTGGGTCTACCTGTACTACTCGCCCAACGGTGGGGCGGCGCGCAACCTGCTGTCCCGGTTCACCATGAACGGCGACACCCTCGACCTGGCCAGCGAGCGGGTCGTCCTCCAGGTCGACACCCAGCGCAACACCTGCTGCCACTCCGGCGGCACGATGACCTTCGACAGCGCGGGCAACCTCTACCTCGCCACCGGCGACAACACCAACCCGTTCGAGTCCGGCGGCTTCACGCCCATCGACGAGCGGTCCGGCCGGCAGGACTTCGACGCCCAGCGCAGCTCCGGCAACACCAACGACCTGCGCGGAAAGGTGATCCGGATTCGCCCGGAGGCGAACGGCACCTACACCGTGCCGACCGGCAACCTCTTCACGCCCGGCACCGCGCAGACCCGTCCCGAGATCTACGCGATGGGCTTCCGCAACCCGTTCCGGATCGGCGTCGACCCGAGGACGAACGTGCTCTACGTGGCCGACTACGGCCCCGACGGGCAGGCCAACGCCGACCGGGGACCCGGCAACACGGTGGAGTGGAACATCGTCGGCCAGGCCGGCAACTACGGCTGGCCGTACTGCGTGGGCAGGAACGCGGCCTACCGGGACTACACCTTCCCGAACGGGCCGAGCGGAGCGGCGTTCAACTGCGCCGCGCCGGTCAACAACTCGCCGAACAACACCGGGCTGACCACCCTGCCGCCGGTGGTTCCGGCCACGGTCGACTACGACTACGACGCCAACCCGCTCTTCCCCGAACTCGGCGGGGGTGGCGCCCCGATGGCCGGGCCGGTCTACCGGTACGACCCGGCCCTCGCCTCCAGCCGCAAGTGGCCGGCGTACTACGACGGCAAGGCGATCTTCGGCGAGTGGAACCAGAACAAGCTGTACACAATGCAGGTCACCGCCGACGGGAAGTCGCTGGTGGACATCAACCAGCTGCTGACCGGGATGTCGACGATCCGGCCGATGGACTTCGACTTCGGCCCGGACGGCGCGCTCTACCTGATCGAGTGGGGCAGCGGTTTCGGCGGCAACAACGACGACTCCGGCATCTACCGGATCGACTACCGGTCCGTCGACCCGGCACCCATCGCCGCCGCGACCGCGCAACCGGTCAACGGGCGGGCGCCGCTCACCGTGGCGTTCAGCAGCGCCGGGTCGCGGGACCCGGAGGGACAACCGATCACGTACGCGTGGCGCTTCGGTGACGGAGGCACCTCGACCCAGGCGAACCCGACCTACACGTACACCACCAACGGCAACTTCACCGCCCAGTTGACGGTGACCGATCCCGGTGGCCGCAGCGCGGTGGCGAACGTGCCGATCACGGTCGGCAACACCGCACCCGTGGTGACCCTGACCCTGCCCCCGAACGGCGGGTTCTTCGACTGGGGCGCCCAGGTGAACTACGCGGTGACCGTCACCGACCCCGACGGCGGCACCATCGACTGCTCCCGCGTGACCTTGCAGTACCTGCTCGGGCACGACGAGCACGCGCACCCGTTGCAGCAGAAGACCGGCTGCTCGGGCTCCGTACAGACCTCGCTGGACAGCGGGCACGGCGGTGACGCGAACATCTTCGCCGTACTGGAGGCGACCTACACCGATCTGGGCGGACCCGGCGG
The DNA here is from genome assembly GCF_035917455.1 of Micromonospora sp. NBC_01796. Classification (NCBI taxonomy): domain Bacteria; kingdom Bacillati; phylum Actinomycetota; class Actinomycetes; order Micromonosporales; family Micromonosporaceae; genus Micromonospora; species Micromonospora sp. NBC_01796. The sequence goes on from NZ_CP109078.1 coordinate 6,515,801, forward strand.
GGCCGCGCCGCTGACCGGCCGTTCGCTGGTCCAGTTGCAGCCCAAGCGGAAGCAGGCCGAGTACTTCACCGGCACCGGTCGGATCGCCGGTGCACCCACCGGCGGTACGCCGGGCGTGCAGCGGGAGGCCACCACCGACCCGCAGGGCGGCTTCCAGAACATCGCCTTCGTCGAGAACGGCGACTGGTGGTCGTACACGCCGACCAACCTCACCGGGATCCAGTCGCTGCGGCTGCGGGCGTCCTCCGGTGGCACCGGCGGCACGGTCGAGGTGCGTACCGGTTCGGCCACCGGAACACTGCTCGGCTCGGTGGTCGTACCGGGGACCGGCGGGTGGCAGAACTTCACCGACCTGACCGTACCGCTGGCCGCCAGCGCCACGACCGGGCCGCTGTTCTTCGTGGCGAAGGCCGCGTCGGGCACCGCGGCGGGGACCTCCCTGCTCAACGTCAACTGGGTGGACTTCGTCGGGGCGGGCGTGGGCGGCAACACCCCGCCGCAGGTGACCGCGGCGGCGACACCCACCTCCGGCGCCGCGCCGCTGCCGGTGACCTTCACCGGCAGTGCCACCGACGCCGAGGGCGACACCCCGCTGACGTACGCCTGGGACTTCGGCGACGGCGGTACGGCGACCACCGCCAACACCACCCACACGTACGCCAGCGCCGGCACCTTCACCGCGACGCTGACCGTGACCGACGCGCGTGGTGCCCGGAGCACCGCCACCGTCGTGATCACCGTGACCGGCGGCCCGGCACCCACCGGATCGTCGAACGTGCACCTGTTCTACTACCCCTGGTACGGCAGCCCGACCGGACCCAACGGCGGCTGGCGGCACTGGCAGCAGGGTGGGCGCACCCCGCCGAACGACGTCGGGGCGGACTTCTACCCGACCCTGGGCGCGTACGACTCGGGTGACCCGGCGGTGCTCGCGCAGCACATGGCCTGGGTGAAGCAGTCCGGTGCGAACACGCTCGTCTACTCCTGGTGGGGCCAGGGCTCGTACGAGGACAACCTGGTCACCACCGTGATGAACGCGGCGGCCCAGCAGGGCATCAAGATCGCCTGGCACCTGGAGCCGTACAGCGGTCGCACCGCCGCCTCGACCGTCGCCGACATCAACTACATCAACACCCGGTACGGCAGCCACCCGGCCTTCTACCGGGCAGCGGACCAGGGCAACCGGCCGGCGTTCTACGTCTTCGAGAGCCTGCTCATCCCGGACTGGTCGGCGCTGAGCCAGGTCAACGCGAACAACATCATCCTGGCCCAGACCACCGACACCTCGAAGATCGCCGGCTTCTCCGGCATGTACACCTACGACGCGATCGCCGCGACGACCGCACCCGGCTGGGCCAACGCCAGCGCGTACGCGAAGGCGAACAACCTGATCTGGGCACCGTCGATCGGCCCCGGCTACATCGACGACCGGGCCGTGCCCGGCAACACCACCCCCACCCTGGCCCGCAACAACGGCGCCACCTACGACCAGGTGTGGAACAACGCCCTGGGTACGGCAACCGGTGGCCTGCCCACCTGGGTGTCGATCACCTCGTTCAACGAGTGGCACGAGGGCTCGACCATCGAGCCGGCCCGGAGCACGCCCCCGTCCGGGTTCAACTACCAGACCTACTCCGGCGCGTACGGGCGCACCGGGGCGTCGGCGGAGACGGCGTACCTCGACCGGACCGCGTACTGGGCGGCCGAGTTCGAACGGCTGCGCGGCGGCACCGGCGGTGGACTGGTCGCACAGCCGACCAGCGTCACCTTCGGCGCGCAGAACGTCAACACCAGCAGCGCAGCCCAGGCCGTCACCGTACGCAACACCGGCACCACCGCGGTGGCGCTGACCGGTGTGGTCACCGGCGGTGACTTCAGCCAGACCAACACCTGCGGATCGTCGCTGGCCCCGGGCGCCACCTGCACCGTCAACGTCACGTTCCGACCGACCGCCGCCGGGACCCGCACCGGCTCGTTGACGGTCACCCCGGCGACCGGGACCGCGCTGACCGTGCCGCTGTCCGGCACCGGGGTCAACCCGAGCAGCAACCTGGCCGCCGGTCGCCCGGTCACCGCCACCAGCGCCAACCAAGGGTACGCACCGGGCAACACGGTCGACGGCAACGGGTCGAGCTACTGGGAGAGCGCCAACAACGCGTTCCCGCAGTCGCTGACGGTCGACCTCGGTGCGGCGGTGACGGTCAACCGGGCGGTGCTCAAGCTGCCGCCGGGCTGGGGAACCCGTAACCAGACGTTGTCCGTACTCGGCTCCACGGACGGCACGTCGTACTCGACCGTGCTCGGCTCGGCCAGCTACACCTTCAACCCGGCCAGCGCGAACACGGTCACCCTCAACCTGCCGGCCGGGGCCCGCCGCTACCTGCGGCTGACCTTCACCGGCAACACCGGTTGGCCGGCGGCCCAACTGTCGGAGTTCGAGGTGTACGCCGGCGGCGGCACCGGGGGACCGGTGCTGTCGGTCTCGCCCGGCACCCTGTCGTTCGGCAGCCGTACGGTCGGATCGCCCAGTCCGGCCAGTGCGGTGACGGTCTCCAACTCCGGTACGGCGGCGGCGACCATCACCGGCGTCACCGCCACCGGGGACTTCGCCCAGTCCAACACCTGCGGTTCGAGTCTCGCGGCGGGGGTGTCCTGCACGGTCAACGTGACGTTCACCCCCACCGCCACCGGAGCCCGTACGGGCACCCTGTCGGTGGCCTCGAACGCGCCGGGCAGCCCGCTCACCGTGGGGCTGTCCGGCACCGGCACCGCCACCAACGCCAACCTGGCGGCGGGTCGGCCGGTCACCGCGACCAGCACCAGCCAGAACTACGGTGCCGGCAACACGGTCGACGGCAATCCGTCGAGTTACTGGGAGAGCGCCAACAACGCGTTCCCGCAGTCGCTGACGGTCGACCTCGGCTCGGCGGTGACGGTGTCCCGGCTGGTGCTCAAGCTGCCACCGGCGACGGACTGGGGGACCCGTACCCAGACCCTGTCGGTGCTCGGCTCCACCAACGGGTCGACGTACTCGACCGTCGTGGGCTCGGCCGGCTACACCTTCAACCCGGCCTCCGGTAACACCGCGACGATCACCTTCCAGGGCACGTCACAGCGTTACCTGCGGCTGACCTTCACCGCCAACACGGGTTGGCCCGCCGGCCAACTTTCCGAGTTCGAGGCGTACGCCTCCTGACGTACCACCACCGGTAAACGCTGCGGCGGTCTACTGCCCCTCCAGGGGTAGTAGACCGCCGCACGCCATGTTGGCCGGTCGTGTTCGCGAGATCGCTCAGGGGACCTTGGTGATCTAGTCTGGCTTACTCATCGCAACGAGTGAAGCAAAGGGCGGTATGAGTTACGCGGCGTTGATCCGGCCGGTGATTGACCGGGTGTACGTGGGCCTCCGGAACACGGCACGGGAGCGACTACGGGCGGTCTACGATCGGTACGGGGTTCGGCCCGGGTTCGAGAGCAGCTTCTACTTCGGATTGTTGGCCCGCCCGATGGCCGCTGACAGTTTCGCGGCAGCCACGATCTATTCCGGCTCCGATATGACCGTCGAGCTCGAACAGGGCATCGCGGAGATCGACGCCGACGGCGCGTGGCGATTGACCGATCGGGGCCGAGAGGTGGCGCTGGCCGTACAGCGTTGTGTGGGCGACTGGGCCGAGGAGCTCTGGGATCGCAAACCGATTGAGACGATGCCGGGGCTGGCCGTTGTTCCCCGGCTGGCGGACGTAGTTGGGCGCCTCTTGGAGGTGGGCCAGGCCAGCGGCGGGCCGGCCTTCCGAGCGATGGCCCCGGTGTACGAGCCACCCGACGCCACCGCTGCCCTTCGCCTGAGCTCACGGCTCGGGGCTTTACGCCACCACCGGGCCGATGCGCACCGGGCCGCCTGGGCCGGCGCCGGGCTCACTCTGGCGCAGCTAAGGGTGCTTTCTCCGCAGGACCCGCAACGGCACACCATCGAGAGTTCGACCAACCGGCTGGACGAACCCATCTACCTGGGAGTGTCAGCACGTGAGAGAGACGAGTTACTCGCCGGCCTGGGAGCACTGCCCGGCTGACGTCGTCAGTACACGGGGAGTTCCGCTGACTTGGTCATGTGTCCCGGCAATCACCTGACCGCCAACCTGACCGCAGCCACGCTGCGACTATCCGACCAACCCGACCGGCTGCATCGGCGAACCAATTTATCCGCATTGGCTCTGCCCCGTCCCGGCGTATGCCTCGACGATGTGCACCATGACCGCCTTCACGCCGAGCCCCATGAGCGCTCTGATCGACCTTCCGGTTCGCTATGACCTGGCGGAGAGCACATGTCCGCCGCTGAACTTCGGCGACATCGCCGATGCGGCTACGCTCGCCGCTGTCCCGTTGGGCTACGGCACCTCGCGCGGAGATGCCCGTCTGCGCGCCCTGATCGCCGAGGACACCGGGGTGGATGCCGAGCAGATCCTGGTGACGGTCGGCGCGATCGAAGCGATGTTCCTCCTGGCCCAGTCCACCTGTGCCCCTGACGACCGGGTTCTGGTGGCAACACCGTGCTTTCCGCCGGCTCGAACGGTCCCGGAAGGGCTGGGAGCACAGGTGGACCTGGTGCCCTTGTCGTTCGACGAGGGCTACCGGTTGCCGTTGGACCGGATCTCCGCGCAGCTCGGCCCACGCACACGCCTGGTGTCCCTGGCCTCGCCACAGAACCCGTCCGGTGTGCGATTCACCGAACAGGAGTTGGGCGCGTTGCTCGCGACGGTACGGGAGCGCGCACCGGACGCAGTCGTTCTGGTCGACGAGACCTACCGGGAGTCCACCTACGGCGACGCGGTGACACCGCCCTCGACGGCGACGCTGTCGACGCAACTTGTCACCTGCTCCTCTCTGTCCAAGGCCCACGGCGCGCCCGGCCTACGCGTCGGCTGGTTGACCACGACCAACCCCGCGCTCTACGACCAACTGCGTGAGGCCAAGTTCCTGACCACAATCGCCTGCTCCACCGTCGACGAATTCCTTGCCGCGCAGGTACTTCGGCAGCGGACCGAGATCCTCGTGCCTCGCGCGAAGCGACTCCGGGAGGCGCTCGACGAGCTACTGCACTGGACTCGGGAACAGCAGGTCGAATTGGTCCTCCCGGACGGCGGAGCCATGTGCTGCCTGCGCCTGCCCAAAGACCGGTTCTCCGACGACGCGGTCCGGACCTTCTACGCCCGCCTCGCCGCGCGCGAGACCCGAGTCGCGCCGGGGTCCTGGTTCGGCGAGCATGACCGGGTCTTCCGGCTCGGGTTCGGCCACCTGCCAGCCAGCGACTTCACCGCGGCCCTCGAACGCCTCGCAGAGGCCCTCGTCCCGAGTAGCTGAAAGGAACTCGTGATCCGCGCCGTCGCGCCCCGCCCGGTGACGTGACTCCAGAGCCGCCGCCGGGGCTGACCGCGTGGCCAGGCCCCGACGGCACCTCACGCGGGACGCTCAGCGCCCGGCGGGTGGGCTGGAGTAGACCGTCGGGTCGCCCTGGACGATCCAGACCTGGGGGCGGTCGATCGGCACGAACGAGCGGTCGCCGCCCGGTTCGCGGGTCGACGGCACGCTGTCGCCGTTCGGCAGGTGCATGATGAAGTTGACCGGACTGGTGTCCGCGACCAGCGGGATGTCGTACTCGGCCCAGCCGTTCTCGATCCGGGTCGGCGGCAGCGGACGGTCCCAGCCGATCGTGGCCAGGGTCGCCGGGTCGACCGCGTCACCCCAGAGGTGCAGCCCCCACTGGCCGTAGTCGCCCGCCGGCCGCAGGTAGTGCAGGGTGGCCGTGGGGATCGGCGGTCCGGCAGCGCGTACCCGCCGGGTGGCGCTGGTGACCCGCGTCCCGTTCGGCTCGGTGAGGATCGCCCGGTACTCGACCACCGTGTCGGCGGCCAGGTTCAGCGGCGTCAGGTCGTCGAAGACGGTGTAGACCGGTGCGGACGCGTCGGTGCCGATCCGCTGCCACGCACCGCCGGCAACGCGGCGTTCGACCCCCACCACGTGCGTCGCCCGGTCCGGGTCCGCGGTGGTACGCACCTCGACCCGCCCCCGTACGCCACTGCTCTCCGCCGGTGCGGCGATCGTCAGCGCGGGCGGCGGAACCACGGCGGAACGTACGCCGGTCTGGGCGGTGTGCCGGTTGTTGTCGAGCACCACCGCCCGGTACTGCACCGGCGTGCCCGGAGCCAGCCCGGACACGTCGTGGAACACCCGGTACGGGACGGTGTCGTCGGTGCCGATCGACTCCCACCGGCCGTTTTTGCCGACCCGGGCCTGGAAGGTGACCTCGTTGAACGAGGAGCCGGCCAACTCGGCGGCGATCCGGATCCGTCCCGGCGTCTCGGGGGTGGGGACCGGTGCGGCGAGCGAGATCGCGGGTGCCGCCTTGGACCGGGGGAGTTGTCCGGTCGACTGGTAGACCAGGGTGCTCAGCGGCGGCACGGTCAGCGTCAGTTTCCGGTCGCCGCCGGTGCGTACGCGGTGGGTGCCGTCGCCGTACACGGAGGTGAAGGTGTGTCCGGCGAGGTAGGTCGGGATGGCCGCGGTCTGCGGCTGCTCGCTGTTGTTGGTCGCGACCACGTACTCGCGCTGCTCGGTCCGGTCGAGCCGGGAGTAGGCGTAGATGCCCGGACCGTCGGTGGCGTAGCGGTGCTGGTGGGTGCCGTCGCGCAGGGCAGGGTGGCTGCGGGTGAGCGCGGCGAGCCGGCTGATCGACCGGTAGAGCGGGTGTCCGGGTACGAAGTTGTCCTGCCCGTGGGTGGCGTCGGTGCCGATCAGGTCGTCGTCGAGGTACGCCGGCACCTGGCTGGCGAACATCGTCTGCCGGGCGGCCTGGTCCCCGCCGGGGCCGGTGAAGCCCTGCTCGTCGCCGTAGTAGACGACCGGGTTGCCCCGGGACAGGTACATCAGCTCGTGCGCCAGCCGGTCGCGGGCCAGCAACTCGGTGTCGTCGGCGCCCGGGTTGTCCGCGGCGACGAAGCTGCCGATCCGGCCCATGTCGTGGTTACCGAGGAAGGTCGGCATCTGATAGACGTTCGAATCTCGATCGGTGTACCAGTCGTCGTCGGTGAAGAAGGTGGCGAGCTGGCTGGTCGGTTGGCCGCGTGAGGCGAAGTTGCGAGCCGCCTCCTGGAACGGGAAGTCGAGCACCGCCTGCATTCGGTCACGGGTGGTGAACTGCGAGGTGAACGCGCGGGTGGTGTCGAACACCTCGCCGAACATGAAGAACTCGGACTTTCCCTGGCGGTGTGCGTACCGCAGGACCTCGGGGCCGAAGCGTTGCCAGAACTCGTCGTTGACGTGCTTCATCGTGTCGATCCGGAAGCCGTCGATGCCGAAGTCGCCGATCCACCGCTGGTAGATGTCGATCATCCCGTCGACCACCCGGGGGTTCTCGGTGAACAGGTCGTCCAGCCCGAAGAAGTCGCCGTAGTACGAGTCCTCGCCGGTGAACGTCGTGTCACCCCGGTTGTGGTAGAGCGTGACGTCGTTGAGCCAGGCCGGCACCTTCAGATCCCGCTCGGCCGGATCCAACACCGGCGTGTACGGGAACGACCTCTCCGGGCTCAGCGTCGGGAAGCTCGGCTTGCCCGCGCTGTCCCGGTCGTCGAACGGCACCCCGGCGGCGGTCCGGTACGGCACCGCGTCCTTGCCGGTGTACGCCATCCGGGCGCCCTGCTGGTAGCCGATGACGTCGGCGGTGTGGTTGGTGATGATGTCGAAGTAGACCTTCATCTCCCGGTCGTGTGCGGCGTCCACCAGGGCCCGCAGGTCCGCGTTGCTGCCCAGGTGCGGGTCGATCTGGGTGAAGTCGGTGATCCAGTAACCGTGGTAACCGGCGGACGGCCCGTCCTCGAGCTGGACGGCCTTGTTCTTGAAGCTGGGGGTCAGCCAGATCGCACTGGTGCCGAGCCCCCGGATGTAGTCGATCCGGTTCAGCAGTCCCTTGAGGTCACCGCCGTTGTAGAAGCCGGTCCGGGTCGGGTCGAAACCGGACACGAGGGGGTCGTCGCCGAGGCCGCCCCGGTCGTTGCCCGGATCACCGTTGGCGAACCGGTCGGCCATCACGAAGTAGAACGACTCGTCGGTGACCGGTGCGCGCAGCGAGTGCAGGGCCTGCGGATCGTGCCCGGAGCCCTTCCCGCTGGCGCTGGCCGGGACGGCGGGCAAGGCCATCGCCAGCATCACCGACAGCAGCGCGGCGGTACGGGAACGGATCGACATGTTCGACTCCTCCTGGGCGGCGGTCGCGGGTGGTGGTCGCGGTGGTGGTGAACGCCCAGTACAGGTTGCCGTACGTCATCGATGGACGCCAGACGATGCCGCGCACCACCGATCGGCGGCCCGGCGTCGCCCCCGGCGTCCCGCCGCCCGCGCTCCGGCGTGTGATGGCCACCCGACCGGGCTGAGTCGTTCCGCCCACCGGGTGGGCGGCTTTTCGCGTTTCCGGACCGCCGGTGGGGCGAAATGCGAAACTTGTCGGCAAGTGGAGGTTCGCATGGTCAGCAAGCAACAGGTACTGCATCTGGTTGACCTCGGCCACGGTTACTCCGAGATCGGCCGGCTGCTCGGCATCCCGGCCGGTCAGGCGTACCTCGTCGCGACCGGCATCCCGGCCGACGGGGGAGACACCGTGACCGGGCGGCAGCGGCAACGGCCCGGCATGCTGCCGTCGCACTCGCAACGTCTGGTGAACCCGAGGGAGATGAACCCGAGCTACTCCGAACGGGTGCACGAGTGGATCCGGACCCGCGCGATGCGGGACCGGGGCCCGGACAGCGGCTCCCGCTGACCGTTGACGGGCCGGTTCGGGGGTCCCTCCGGGAGGGCCAGTTGGGCGGCACCGCCTCCGGGCCGGGCCGCGACCGTACGCGTGAAGGAGGGCCGGAACCGGTGCGACAACCCATCTCGATCGGAAAGTGGCCGGTCTGGCGCCAGTTGACCGGCCCGGACGGTTTCGGCCGCGCCGAGGCGGCGAAGTCCGGACAGAGTGCGACCCTCCAGGCCCGGACCGCCACCGCCGACCGCGTGGTGAAGTCGATCTGCCCGTACTGCGCGGTGGGGTGCGCGCAGAACGTGTACGTCCGCGACGAGCGGGTGGTGCAGATCGAGGGCGACCCGGACTCCCCGATCAGCCGGGGCCGCCTCTGCCCCAAGGGCGCCGCCACCCTGCAACTCACCACCGGCTCCGGCCGCCTGGACAAGGTCCTCTACCGGCCGCCGTACGGGCGTGACTGGAAGGAACTGGACCTGGACACCGCCATGGACATGATCGCCGAACGGGTGATCCGGACCCGGCGGGAGACCTGGCAGTGGGAGATCGACGGGGAGCGGTTGGCCCGCACCATGGGCATCGCCAGCCTGGGCGGGGCGACCCTGGACAACGAGGAGAACTACCTGATCAAGAAGCTGTTCACCGGGCTCGGCGTGGTGCAGGTCGAGAACCAGGCCCGGGTCTGCCACAGCTCCACCGTGATCGGGCTCGGCACCTCGTTCGGCCGGGGTGGGGCGACGACCTTCATGCAGGACCTGCAGCATGCGGACTGCATAGTGATCGAGGGGTCGAACTTCGCCGAGGCGCACCCGGTCGGCTTCCAGTGGGTGATGGAGGCCAAGGCGCGCGGCGCCACGGTGATCCACGTCGACCCGAGGTTCACCCGTACCAGCGCGCTGGCCGACCTGCACGTGCCGCTGCGGGCCGGCACCGATGTCGCCTTCCTCGGCGGGATCGTCAACTACGTGCTCACGCAGGAGAAGGACTTCCGCGAGTACGTGCTGGCGTACACGAACGCGTCGACCATCATCAACGACAAGTTCCGTGACACCGAGGACCTCGACGGGCTGTTCTCCGGCTTCGACCCCGAGGTGCACCAGTACGCCAGCGAGACCTGGCAGTACGAGGGCACCCAGGAGGCCACCGCGTCCGGCGACCGCGACGAGGCGTACGAGCGGCGGCTGGCGACCCGGCACCACTCGCACGGCACCGGGCAGGGGGAGAAGCACGGCTCCGGCACCGCCGCGCTCGACGGCGACCCCCGGCAGGACCCCACCCTGAGCGACCCGCTCTGCGTCTACCAGATCCTCAAACGGCATTTCTCCCGCTACACCCCGGAGATGGTCGAGCGGATCTGCGGCATCCCGCAGGACGTGTTCGCCCGGGTCTGCGAGCACCTGGTCGAGGCGTCGGGTCCGGAGCGGACCAGCGCGTTCGTCTACGCGGTGGGGTGGACCCAGCACACCGACGGGTCGCAGTTCATCCGTACCGCGAGCATCCTGCAACTGCTGCTCGGCAACATCGGCCGCCCCGGCGGCGGCATCCAGGCCCTGCGCGGCCACGCCAGCATCCAGGGCTCGACCGACATCCCCACCCTGTTCAACCTGCTGCCCGGCTACCTCCCGATGCCGCACGCCCACCGACACGGGAGCCTCGACGACTTCATCGCCGGCGACGCCGCCCGCAAGGGCTTCTGGGCGAACATGCGGGCCTACACGGTCAGCCTGCTCAAGGCGTACTGGGGTCCGTCGGCACAGCCCGAGAACGACTTCCGGTTCGACTACCTGCCCCGGATCAACGGCAGCCACTCGGCCTACGACACCACCCTCGAACAGATCGAGGGCAACTGCAAGGGGTACTTCCTGCTCGGCGAGAACCCGGCGGTGGGCTCCGCGAACGCCCGGATGCAGCGACTCGGCATGGCCAACCTGGACTGGCTCGTGGTCCGGGACTTCAGCCTGATCGAGAGCGCCACCTGGTGGAAGGACGGACCCGAGATCGAGTCCGGTGAGCTGTCCACCGAGCAGATCGGCACCGAGGTCTTCTTCATGCCGGCCGCCACCCACACCGAGAAGTCCGGCAGCTTCACCAACACCAACCGGATGTTGCAGTGGCACCACCAGGCGGTCGAACCGGCCGGGGACCAGCGCAGCGAACTGTGGTTCATGTACCACCTCGGGCGCCTCATCCGGGCCAAGCTGGCCGGGTCGACCGACCCGATGGACCAACCGATCCTCGACCTGACCTGGGACTACCCGACCGAGGGGCGGACCGACGAGCCGATGGCGGAGGCGGTCCTCGCCGAGATCAACGGCTGGAACGCCGAGGGCAGGCCGCTGTCGGGGTACACCGAGATGCGCGACGACGGCTCCACCACCAGCGGCTGCTGGATCTACTGCGGTGTGTACGCCGACGGGATCAACCAGGCGGCCCGGCGCCGGCCCGGCGAGGAGCAGAACTGGGTGGGCGCCGAGTGGACCTGGTCCTGGCCGGCGAACCGACGCATGCTCTACAACCGGGCCTCCGCACGCCCCGACGGGCAGCCCTGGAGCGAACGCAAGCGGATGGTCTGGTGGGACGAGGAAGCCGGCCGGTGGACCGGGTACGACGTACCGGACTTCGAACCGACCAAGCGCCCGGACTACCAGCCGCCCGAAGGCGCCAGCGGGGTGGCGGCCCTGCGCGGCACGGACGCGTTCATCATGCAGGCCGACGGTCTCGGCTGGCTGTACGTGCCCAGCGGTGTCCTCGACGGGCCGCTGCCCGCCCACTACGAGCCGCAGGACTCACCGGTGCAGAATCCGCTCTACGGTCAGCAGCGCAATCCCGCCCGGCTGCTGCGACCGCACGCCGAGAACCGGTACCACCCGAGCGGATCCGAACCCGGTGCCGAGATCTTCCCGTACGTGGTGACCACGTACCGGCTGACCGAACACTTCACCGCCGGGGCGATGAGCCGCAACGTGCCGTACCTGGCGGAGTTGCAGCCGGAGTTCTTCTGCGAGGTCTCACCCGAACTGGCGACCGAGCGGGGACTGGAACACACCGGGTGGGCCACCATCGTCACCGCCCGCAACGTGATCGAGGCGCGGGTCCTGGTGACCGCGCGGATGGCGCCGCTGCGGGTCGACGGGCGGGTGATCCACCAGATCGGACTGCCGTTCCACTGGGGACCGAACGGTCTGAGTCGGGGTGACGCGGCGAACGAACTCTCCGCGATCTCGTTGGACCCGAACTCGCACATCCAGGAGGTCAAGGCGTTCAGCGCGGACATCCGACCGGGCCGGCGTCCACGGGGACCGGCCCGTCCCGCGATGGTCCGGGACTACCAGCGGCGGGCCGGCGTCACCGGGCGCACCGGAACGGGGGTGTAGGGCGATGGGCTTCGACCTGCGTGAGGCGGCCACCGGCATGGCCGACCCGGCGACCGTCGGCGGCTACGGCGCACATCCGGAACGGGTCGGCTTCTTCACCGACACCAGCGTCTGCATCGGCTGCAAGGCCTGCGAGGTGGCCTGCAAGGAGTGGAACACCCTCGCCGAGGACGGCCTGAACTTCACCGGCATGTCGTACGACAACAGCATCGGGCTCGGCGCCGACACCTGGCGGCACGTCGCGTTCATCGAACAGCCCCGCCAACTGGGCCGGCAGGAGACGTACCTGGCCCCGACCGAGCTGCCCGGCGAGCTGAAGCAGGTGGCGGCCGGACGCACCCCGGTCTCGCTCGGACTGCCGGCGTCGGCCCCGCCGGACGGGGTGGTCGGCACCGTACGGGAGATGGACTTCCGCTGGCTGATGTCCTCGGACGTGTGCAAGCACTGCACCCACGCCGCCTGCCTGGACGTCTGCCCCACCGGCTCGCTGTTCCGTACCGAGTTCGGCACGGTCGTGGTGCAGGAGGACATCTGCAACGGCTGCGGCTACTGCGTGCCCGCCTGCCCGTACGGCGTGATCGACAAACGGCCGACGGACGGCCGGGTGGCGAAGTGCACCATGTGTTACGACCGACTCTCGGTCGGCCAGGAGCCGGCGTGCGCCAAGAGCTGCCCGACCGACTCCATCCAGTTCGGCGAGCTCGACGAGCTGCGGGAGCGCGCCGCCGCACGGGTGCTCGCCCTACAGGCGGACGGGGTGACCAGTGCCCGGCTCTACGGCGCCGACCCGAACGACGGCGTCGGCGGTGCTGGCGCGTTCTTCCTGCTGCTCGACGAGCCCGAGGTCTACGGACTGCCGCCGGATCCGGTGGTGACCACCCGCGACCTGCCCGCCATGTGGCGGCGGGTCGGACTGGCGGCAGCGGGCCTCCTGGTCGGCCTGATCGCGGTCACCGTCTCCGGCGCCAGCGCCCCGACGGGAGCACGACGATGAACCGTACAAGCCTTCGGGTGGGAGCACGACGATGAACCGTCCCGACGTTCCGGCGGGAGCCGCGACGCTGACCGACGTACGACTCGACCGCGCGCCGGACCTGCCCGCCGAGCGGGACGCGGTGGTCGGGTCGGCCGGACGCCCCGGACGGCGCCAGCGCGGCGAGCGGCTGATGGTGCCGAAGGCGGACTTCCGCTCGTACTACGGGCGACCGGTGCTCAACGCACCGACCTGGGAGGCGCCCGACATCGCCGGTTACCTGTTCCTCGGCGGTCTGGCCGGCGCCTCCTCCACCCTCGCCGCGGCAGCCGAACTCACCGGCCGGCCGGCACTCGCCCGAGGGCTGAAGGCCGGCGCCGCCACCGCCATCGCCGGATCGCTCTACACCCTGGTCCACGACCTCGGCCGTCCGGAACGGTTCATCAACATGCTCCGGGTGGTCAAGGTGACCTCGCCGATGAGCATCGGGTCGTGGCTGCTCGCCGGCTACGCACCGATGGCGATCACCGCAGCCGCCAGCGCGGTCACCGGTCGGCTGTCCGTACCCGGCCGGCTGGCCACCATCGGCGCGGCCCTGCTCGGGCCGGCGGTCGCCGCGTACACCGGGGCCCTGATCTCGAACACGGCGGTGCCGGCCTGGCACGAGGGCCACCGGGAGATGCCGCTGCTCTTCGTCGGCTCGGCCGCCGCGTCGGCCGGCGGACTCGGCCTGCTGGTCGGATCCGGCGCCGAGTCCGCACCGGCCCGCCGGGCGGCGATGCTCGGCGCCGTCGCCGAGCTGACCATGACCCGCCGGCTGGAGCAACGGCTCGGCCCGCTCGCCGAACCACTGCAACAGGACCTCGGAGGGGCGCTGATCCGAGCCGGCAAGGTCCTCAGCGCCACCGCCGCGCTGACCCTGGCGCTCGCCGGACGCAACCGGAAGGCCGGCGTCGCGGCCGGGGTGGCACTGCTCGCCGGCTCCCTCTGCACCCGGTTCGGCATCTTCCACGCCGGCCTCGCCTCGGCCCGCGACCCGAAGTACACCGTGGGACCGCAGCGCGAACGGCTCGCCGCCCGCGACCGGGCCGCGAAGGAGTCGACATGAGTACGCTGCGCAAGCATCTTCCGCTGGCCGGGATCGTGGTCACCACCTGCGTCGCGGCCTACCTCGCGGCCCGGCGCGACCCCACCGGACCGGGTACGTCCCGGCGCGCCCTGGACGCACTGCGCCCGGCCACCGGCATCGCCGCCATGACCGCCGCCCTGCGCAACCGCGCCTCCTGAGCGGTCGGTCGGTCGGACCACCCAACCGCCTCTTGAGCGGTCACTCCAACAACCCGGCCGTTTCCTGAGCGGTCAGTCGACCCCGGCCACCTCCCGGGTGCGGCGGTGAAACCCGGTAACCGCCTGTGCGAATCCGTCGAACCCGCGGTTCCATCGATCGTGCCCGGACCGTGGGCCGATCCGCTGCGTCACGATCTTGAATCGGTGTGTGTTCGGACGCTACATTCATCGAAGTGATCACTACCGTCGATGTGATCGCTGTCGTCGTCCGTACCTACGTCGCCGGGCCGCCCCGGCCGCACCGGAGGTCTTCTGTGGACACCAGCGCCGACCCGTCCCCCTCGCCCGACAACTCCCCGTCAGGCTCGGCCTTGTCCCGACGCCGCGCCCTGGCCATCGGCCTTGGTGGCGCCGCCGGTCTCGCCATAGCGTCACCCGCCTGGGCCGTGACCGACCATCGGCCGGGAGCGCACCGCCCGCCCACGCTCAACCCGGGCGACCGCCTCGTTGCCGGACGGGTCTCGGCTCGGCGGGCCATCGACCACCTGCGGGTCCTCTCCGAGCGGATCGGCCCGCGCATCGGCGGCACCCCATCGGAACGCGCCGCCGCGAACTACCTGGAAGACGTGCTGGACGACCTCGGCTACCGGACCACGCTCCAGCCGTTCCCGGTCGCGGACAAGTTCCTGGCCCAGCTCAGCTCCCGCCCGGGGCTGCCCGACGACCTGAACTGGCAGGTCGGCGCGTCACCGCACGCCGCCCTGAACACCCGGGTCAGCGGTCGGGTGGTCGACGTGGCGGCCGGCGCACCGGCCAACTACCCCGAGGACGTCACCGGCAAGGTGGTACTCGTCGACTACGTGGCGGCACAGCGCGAGACGCTCGTCGCGACCGCCGTGGCGCGGGGGGCGGCGGCCGTGGTGTTCCTCCCGGCCGACCTGGTGGAGCCGCGACGGGCCTCGGCCTTCGCACCGACCCTGCCCGGCTCGGCCACCACGCCGGTGCCGATCCCGGTCGTCGGTGTGGCTCAGGCACAGAAGCACCGGCTCCGGGAACGCCTCGCCGCCCGCCCGTTCACGCTCACCGTCGCCACCACCGCACACCGTGGCCTCACCTCCCACAACGTGCTCGCCGAGCGGGCACCGCGACGGGACGCGAGCACCAGCCCGGTGGTGATGGTGAGCGCCCACTACGACACCGTGATCGGTGCGCCGGGCGCCAACGACGACGGCTCGGGCACCGTACTCTGCCTCGAACTGGCCCGGGTGCTGCGCTCCCTGCCGACCGACGCGACCATCCGCTTCGGACTGTGGGGCTCGGAGGAGCAGGGCCTGATCGGCTCGCGGTACTACGTGGCCCAGTTGCCCCAGGCCGAACGCGACCGGATCGTGGCGGTCTACCAGAACGACATGGTGGCGACGAGCTGGGATCCGGCGACCCGCTACTGGCTGCTTTCCTTCGACGGACTGGCGAACCGGGCGACCACCGAGGTCGCCGCCGCCGCCACCCGACTCGGCTACGAGCCGCGCATCTCCCCGGTGACCCTGCGCGGCTCCAGTGACCACCAGTCGTTCCAGGAGGTCGGCATCGCCAGCGCCAACTTCTCCTGGCGTGGGGAGGAGTCCCCGGCACTGCTCGAACCGCCGTACCACAGCCCCGAGGACACCATCGCCAAGAACGTCAGCGCCGAACGCCTCCAGGTCTCCCTGGAACTGATCGGCTGCGCCGCCTACGCCACCGCCCGCAACCCCACCTAAACCTCCACGCTTCGACTTCGGCTCCCCATGATCATTGCTCGCTCAGGCACGTAACCGTCGGGTTGTGGCGTGCTCCAGTGCTCAATGATCATGGGGAGCCCATAGCAGATCGTGGGGCAGGTGGGGTGATTTCCACAGGCGTCGCGCTCATCCACAGTTGCGCGGGCGTCGGTTGACCGCGAGTCGGAGGACGTCGACATTCGCGGGGTGAACGAAGCTCTGCGGTTGTTGGTCGAGCGCGGCGAGGGCCTGGTGACGTGGCGATCGGCGCGCCGGGCGGTGTCACGGCGATCGCTGGGATGGGCAGTTCGGTCCGGTCGGCTGTATCGGGTGCTACCCGAGATCTACGCGGACGCGCGACTCGTGGCCGCCGACCCACCGGGTGCCGTCGCCTCCCCGCTCACCGGTCTGGCACCCGCGCTGCGTCGACGAGCGGTGCTGATGTACGCGGACGGGCGCGGGGCATTGAGCCACACCACCGCGCTCGACGTATGGGCCCTACGGCGACAGCCCGCTGACGAACCGCTGCATCTGAGCATTCCCCAGGGGGTCGCCCTACGGAGTAGGTCCGGCCTTGTGGTTCATCGCCGAATCGGGTTCGAGGTGGCACCTCCGCAGGCGATGATCCGTGGGAACCTGCGGGTGGTCCGGATCGAGCGGGCCCTTGTCGAGGCGTGGCCACTGCTGGCGCCGGCCGAACGACCCGAGTCGGTAATCGGTGCGGTCAACCAGAGGCTGACCACGCCCGACCGGATCGGCGTCGCTCTGATGGCGCTGCCTCGATTGTCGGGCCGGGCCGAACTGCGGGTGTTGCTCGATCGGCTGGCTGCGGGGTGCCGGAGCGCGTTGGAGATCTGGGGACACGACCATGTCTTCACCGGTCCGGGAATGCCGCGGTTCCAGCGCCAGGTCCGTATCCAGGTCGCGAACCGGACGATGTACCTCGACGTGTACGCCGAACGGGAGCGGGTCGCCTTCGAACTCGACGGAGCGGCAACCCATGGCGATCCCCGTCAACGGGAGATCGACCTGCGACGCGACGCCCTGCTCGCCACGGTCGGCATCATGGTCGTCCGGTTCAGCCACCGACGACTGGTTCACGACACTGCGCAGGTACGCCGCGAGATCATCGCCATCCTGGCCACGCGCTGACTCCGTCAGGGACATGCTCGGTCAGCCGTGATGCCGGCCGGGGAGGGGCGCCCCTCCCAGGAACGCCTCGTACACCTCACGGACGTCGTCGTCGATCTGTGGTCGGACGTTGCTGTAGCGGACGTCGGCCCGGTCGCGGTGCGGTCCCGACAGCCAGTACTCCTCGTGAGTCTCGACGTTGTAGAAGTTGGCGTCGGCCATGCCCTGTCCGCGGCGGAGCGTGTGACCGTGCCAGTAGGCGGTCTGCCAGCTCTTGGAGAAGCGCACCCGGCTGATCCAGGCCGGGCCACGGTCGGTGTTGTGCCCGGTCTTCAGCTGCACGAACATGATCCGCTCCGGCATCGGGCCAGTGTGTCAGGCCCCTCGATCGCCTCGACACCAGTTTTCCGGAACCCGGGTCCGAAGTGTGGCTGCCCTCGTGCGAACAGCGGTTGTCACGGGTGGGCGCCGCCGTACTGGAAGTAGCCAGAAGCTGCCATGGACCACCGGTTGACGCGGAAGCGGCGATACGGCCGGATCGTTGGTCGACCCGGCCGTATCGAGAGCCGACGGCGGTCAGGCGCCCGAGGGCACCGGAAGGCGCACCGGTGTCGCGCTTCGATTGGTTATCCGGCGGTCAGCTCGTTGCGGTGGGCGGTCAGGAACTGCTCCAGCGTCTGCACCGACGGGTTGACCGTACGGGTGAACCCGAGGTCGCGCCGCCCGAGGAAGGCCTCCGGGAACTCGGCGTAGTACTGGAACATGTTGCCGTACTCGACGGCGGCGGGGAAGCCGAGGGCGCGGTACGCGTCGTGCGTGAGCGGCCGGTAGACGACCTCCTCACCGAGGACCCTGCTGTACGTCGCGGCGATCTCGGTGCCGGTCAGGAACTCACCGGCGATGCCCACCGTACGGTCCACCAGGTCGGTGCCGCTCTTGAGGATCCCGAGTACGGACTTGCCGATGTCCTCGGCGGTGATCCCGGCGATCCGGCTGTCCAGCATCGGCAGTCCGAGGACGAGTTGCCCGCTCTCGTCGCGTTGCGGACCGACCCCGGACAGCAGGTTGTCCCAGTAGAACGTGGTACGCAGGTAGGTGGTCGGCACTCCGGCGGTGGCGAAGAAGCTGTCGGCCTCCGCCTTGGCGTCGAAGTGCGGCACCTTGAAGCGACCGTCGAGGGTCGGCATCCGGTCGTCGGTCAGCGGGATCGACTCACGGGTGTCCTCGAGGGTGGACCAGACCACGTGCCGCAGGTCGGCGAACTTCGCCGCCTCGGCCAGGTTTCTCGCCTCGGTCAGTTCCCGCTCGGCCGACATGTGCGCCCAGAAGAAGGTGACGGCGAAGGCGCCGTACGCCCCGTCGAACGCTTTTTCCAGGCTGGCCCGGTCGTAGAGGTCGGCCTCGACCACCTCCGCGCCGAGGTCGGCCAGTACCCGGGCCTGTTCCGAATCCGGGTTCCGGGTGATCGCGCGGACCGCGAACTCACCGTCGGCGAGGATCGCGCGAGCCGCTGCGCCGCCCTGTGCGCCGGTCGCGCCCACCACTGCGATTACCTTCTTCTCGGTCATCTCCGGCTCCCAAGTCAATCGATGTTTGGCGATGCTTGCTTACAGCCGGCACAACGTGGGCATCGACGCTCTTCGTCCCGATCGGAGAGTGGCGTTCGTCATACCCCCCATGGGTATCAGAAGGGTCGCCGGGCGGGGTGCGGACGAGCTAGCTGGTCCACAAGGGATGACCGCGGGACAGCGACGCGGGGCCGTGACGTAGTTGGATCTATCCATGGCCCGGTTCCGACGCCTATCGTCTGATCATCCGCTCGGGTGATCACCGGGGCGGACCTGGGTGTGAAGACGGCGCCGATCTCCATCGGGCCGGCGCCCGAGTCCCAAGGAGACAGAGTTGACGATCCCCTCGTTGTCGCCGATCCGTGACCGGGCCGCGCCCCGACCACGGCTGACCGCACTGGTGGTGGCCGCCCTGGCCGCCGCGCTGCTTCCGGTACTGGTCAACACCGCCCCCGCTGCCGCCGCTCCGGCCCAGCCCGGGACGCCGTGGACGAAAATCGGTGGCAACCTCGCCGCCGCCCGTTCCAGCAAGCCGATCGACATCCAGGCGAAGCGCCTCGCCGGCTTCAGCCTGGACCGGACGCTGCTCGAATCCGACCTGGACCGGGCACCCCGGGAACGCGCCGCCCGCACGGCCAGGGTGCAGCCGCTGGTCGTCTCGCTGCCGACCCCGGAGGGCACCCTCCAGCGCTTCGAACTGGTCGATTCCCCGGTAATGGAGGCCGGGCTCGCGGCAGAACACCCCGAGATCCGGACGTACGCCGGTCGGGGCCTGGACGACACCACCGCGACCGTACGCGCGGACCTCACCCCGCTGGGCTTCCACGCCTCGGTCCGCTCCGAGCGGGGCGTCTGGTTCGTCGACCCGTACTACCACCTCGACCAGAGCGTCTACGCCAGCTACTACGGCCACGACCTCGTCAATCCGGACGAGCTGCCCGCCGAGTTGGAGGACGAGGAGCCGGCGGTCGCGGTGACCGAGCAGGCCGAGCCCGCCGTGGCGGGGCCGGCGGTCACCCTGCGCACCTACCGGCTGGCCCTGGTCACCGACCCGTCGTACGCCACCTTCTTCGGCGCGGAGAACGTCACCGCGGCCAAGGTGACGCTGGTCAACCGGGTCACCCAGGTCTACGAGGACGAGACCGCGATCCGGCTCGTCCTGGTCAACGACACCGACAAGACCAACCTCAACACCGCCGCACTGGCCACCGAGCCCAACGGTCCCTGCGGCGCGGCCGCCTGTTTCACCCCGGCCCAGGTCGCCACCTGCGGCAGCGGAACGCTGAGCCGCAACCAGATCGTCCTCGGCCAGCTCGTCGGCGCCGGCAACTACGACGTCGGCCACATCGGTCTCGGCGTCAACGGCGGCGGCGTGGCCGGCCTCGGTGTGGTCGGCGGCGCGACCAAGGCGCGCGGCTGCACGGGCCTGCCGACCCCGGTCGGTGACTTCTACGCGGTGGACTACGTGGCGCACGAGATCGGTCACCAGTTCGCCGGCAACCACACCTTCAACGGCACCCAGTACAACTGCTCGGGTGGCAACCGCAGTCCCGCGAACTCGTACGAGCCGGGCAGCGGTTCGTCGATCATGGCGTACGCCGGCATCTGCCAGCAGGACAACCTCCAGCCGCACAGTGACCCGTACTGGTCGCAGCGCAGCTACACCGAGATCACCACGTTCGTCGGCTCCGCCCGTCCGGCGATCAACGAGGTGCAGACCGCCGCGCTGCGCGGCTTCGACACCGACGGCGACTCGTTCACGATCAGCTACGCGGGCCGGGAGTCGGCGCCGATCGTACGGGGTGCCAACTACACCACCGCCGGGATCAAGGCCGCGATCGAGGCGATCCCGGACTGGCCGGCAGGTGCGACGGTGACCGTCGCGGCGTTCGGCGGTACCGGCACCCTGGACGACACCGGTTTCCAGGTCACCTTCAACGCCGGCCTGCTCGCCGCAGTCAACGTCGAAGCGCTCACCATCACCGCGGCCACCGGCGCGTCCGGCTCGGTCGGGGAGACGGTCAAGGGCGGTGCGGTGGACAACGGCGGGTGGCTGGTCGAGCAGACCACCAACCGGGCACCCGTGGTCACCGTGGCGACCTCGTACACCATTCCCGCCCGTACGCCGTTCACCCTCACCGGCGGCGCGACCGACGCGGACGGCGACACCGTCACGTACATGTGGGAGCAGAACGACCGGGGCGGCCTCAGCGGTGGCAGCACCGCCGGCACCGCGCTGGTCAACAACACCAAGACCAACGGCCCGCTGTTCCGGCAGTTCGGCACCGCGGCCGTGGTCAGCCCCACCGACACCCTGGAGTACTACTCGCCGGGCCTGAACGCGGTGGACACGAACCCCACCCGCGACTTCCCGGATCTGGCGCAGATCGCGGCGAACAACACCAACGCCAAGACCGGCACCTGCCCGGCCGCACCGCCCGCACCGCCGACCGGCTGGGCGACCAACGTGCCGGCCGCCACGATCGACTGCTACTCGGAGTTCCTGCCGACCGGCGACTGGGTCGGTTTCGACAACAACCGGACCATGCACTTCCGGCTCACCGCCCGGGACGGGCACCCGGGCGCTGGCGGCATCGGCAGCGCGGACACCGCCCTGGTCGTCACACCGACCGCCGGACCGTTCCTGGTCACCTCGCAGGGCGTCGCGGGCACCGCCGTCGGGGGATCGGCGCAGGCCGTCACCTGGGACGTGGCCGGCACCGACGTGGCGCCGATCGGCGTGACCGAGGTGAAGATCTCGCTCTCCACCGACGACGGGGCGACCTTCCCGTACGTGCTGGCCGAGCGGACGGCCAACGACGGCACCGCGACGGTGGCCGTGCCGAACGTCGCCACCACGACCGCGCGGATCAGGGTCGAGGCGGTCGGCAACGTCTTCTTCGACCTGAACGACGACAAGTTCACCATCACGGCCGGGCCGGAGGTGTCCAACGACGCACCGGCCGGCGGCGCGACCGTGCAGTACAGCGACGGCCTGTCGCCGGAGGTGCACGTCCGGGCCACCGACCCGGACAGCGACGGCGGTTCGCTGACGGCGACCGCGACCGGGCTGCCCGCCGGGCTGTCCCTGGCGCCCGGCGCGCCGTCCGAGCCGGGAACCCGTCCGGGCACCCGGCAGTGGACCGTGGCCGGGAACACCACCGGCGCACCGGGCGACTATCCGGTCACCGTCACCGTGACGGACGAGACCGGCGGAGTCGGCACCACCACGTTCACCATCCGGGTGGTCCGGGAGAACGCCGAGGTGACGTACACCGGCGACACGCTGGCGTACGGGCGCAACGGTGGCGGAAGCACCGTGTCGCTGCGGGCGACCGTCCGGGACGGTGCGGTGGCGGGCGCCCCGGCCGACTCCCGACCGGGTGACGTCCGTACGGCGACGGTGACGTTCGCGGCCGGCGGCCGGACGCTCTGCACCGGAGTGGTCGGGTTGGTCGACCCGGCGAACACCACCGTGGCCTCGGCGAGTTGCGAGGCCACCCTGCCGGTCGGAAACCACCAGGTCACGGCGACGGTCGGCGGCAACTACACGGGTACGGCCACGGCCCGGGTCGAGATCACCCGGGCGGAGAACCGGGCGGTGATCGGGGCGGGCACGCTCACCCCGACCCGGTCGGCCGGGGCGTACGCGCTCGACCGGGGCTCGCGGGCGGACTTCACGCTGCTCGTGGCCCAGGCCCGGACCGGTGGGGGAGCCACCGGGCTCGCCACGGTGACGTTCCAGTCCGGCGGCCGGCGCTACGAGGTCCGGAGCACCGACATCAGGTCGTTCGGCGCGCGTACCGGCGCCGGTGCCGACGTACTGGAGTGGCGGAGCCGGGCCAGCCTGTTTGACGTCACCGATCCGCGCCGGGCGGTCGCCGTCGGCACCGGACTCACCCTCCGGTTGACCGCGACCGACCGTGGGCTGCTCAGCTCCAGGGACGGACTGGGCATCACCCTCACCGACGGTGAGCGGCTGCTGCTCTCCTCCGACTGGAACGGTGCGCGGACCGGGGAGATCAACGTGTCCGGCGGGACGATCCTGATCCTGTAACCGCACCTGCGTACGCGGAAGACAAGGGTGGCCGACCTCGGTCGGCCACCCTTGTTCGTGCCCGGCGGCACTCGTCGGTGGACGGTTGGTTGCGGGTGAACAGCCTCGATCCGGTTAACACTCGGTAACGGCACTACAACGGTCGGGTGGCCGCCGGGTATCCGAACCGGGTTTCTCATGTTCGATGGATACATTCCCGCGATGTCCGATCCATCGACCTCGGCACCCGTCGTCCGGATGGACCGATGATGAGGCTCATCGTGCCCACCGGCCGTACGCTGCGGCTGTTACTGGTGATCGTGGCCGTGCTGCACGCGCTGAGTCTCACGGTCAACGTCCTGCACCGAGGGCTGGAGCCGACGTTCGCCCACTTCGACTGGGTGTACGCCTTCCTCGACGTCGACCAGGAGCACAACCTGCCGACCTGGTTCTCGTCGTCGTTGCTGCTGCTCAGCGCGCTGGTGCTGGCCGAGATCGGGATCACCGCCGGTCGGGTGGGGGACCGGTTCGCCCGGCACTGGAAGCTGCTGGCGCTGGTCTTCGTCTTCCTGGCGCTCGACGAGGCGACCCAGATCCACGAGGCGGCCAACGTGCTGCGGGACGCGTTCGACCTCACCGGGGTGCTCTACCTGTCCTGGATCCTGGTGGCAGCACCCCTGGTCGTCCTCTTCGCCCTGGCCTACCTGCGGTTCCTCGGGCACCTGCCCGGGCCGGTACGGCTGCTCGTCCTCGGCGGCGGCGCGCTCTACGTGGGCGGCGCGATCGGCATGGAGGTGGTCGGCAGTCTGCTCTGGGACAACGGTCCCGGTTACGACTCGATGGCGTACGCGTACAGCACCGCCGTGGAGGAACTCCTGGAGATGCTGGGCACCGTCAGCTTCATGTACGGCGTCGCCACGTACCTGCACCGGTACCCGCCGTCCGGCGACACCACCCCGGCGCGGGAGGCCCTGACGCCACGAACTGGCGGGATCTTGGCGGGTAGTGGCCGGCACACCACTGGTCCGGGCTTTCCGGGGCAGCCACGATCGGTCCCATGACGAACCTGCTTCCCCGGACCAAACCACTTCCCGATACGGACCCGCACCACGGGACGGACCCGAGTCCCGAGACCTCGAACGTGCTTCGTACCCCGCCCGGACCGCCGGCCGACGCGGTCGCCCACTTTGCCGCCCGGCTGGCGTTCGAGACCGATGTCAGTGACGTCCACGCCGACCTGGAGGCCGGCGTGTCCCGGCTGGTGGTGGTCGACTCGCGCGACGAGACGGCGTGGCGGCAGGGGCACCTGCCCGGTGCCGTCCACCTGCCCCGGGCCGAGATCGCGCGCCGGGCGCCGGACGTGATCCCGCCCGGCACCGCCGTGGTCACCTACTGCTGGGGGCCGGGGTGCAACGGCGCGACCCGGGCGGCGCTGGAGTTCGCCCGGCTCGGCTACCCCGTCAAGGAGATGCTCGGCGGCTACGAGTACTGGGTCCGGGAGGGCTTCGCGGTGCAGAGCGCGACCGGTCCGGTACGCCGCCCGGTCGACGACCTGACCGCACCCGTGCTCGGCGACGCCTGCGGCTGCTGAACGCCGGGTCCGGCCGGAATTTCCTGGCGCCGCTCCCGTTCGGTGCGTGCGTCACCAGCCGACGATGCGTAGGGTGAGATCGGCGCCGTCCTGCGCCCTACCTCCGTTCCGGTGCTCACGCCGCCGGCCTCGTGAAGGCAAAGAGGACCCTGCGTCCTCTTGCTCGACCGGGCCGACCGCCAGGTGCCGCCCGCCCCGAGCACCGCCCCGACCGCCGGGGCGCAACCGATCGCGGACGAGACCGTACGCGAGCGCACCGGGCGGGGCCGCGACGACTGGTTCGCCCTGCTCGACACCTGGGGGGCCACCGGACGTACGCACACCGAGATCGCCCGTTGGCTGGTGCACGAGCACGAGGTCCCCGGGTCGTGGTCGCAACACCTCACCGTCGCGTACGAGCACGCCAGGGGGATGCGCGCACCCGGTCAGCAGCACGACGGCGGCTTCGCGGCCAGCGTCACCAAGATCGTGTCGGTGCCGGTGGACCGGCTCTTCGCCGCCTTCGCCGACGACACGATCCGGGGGCGGTGGCTGCCCGACGCCACCATCCGGGTCCGTACGGCCACCGCACCGAAGTCGTTACGGGCGGACTGGGCGGATGGTGGCGCCCGGATCGTGGTCGGCTTCACCGCCAGGGGTGAGACCAAGGCGCAGGTGGCCGTGCTGCACGAGAAGTTGCCCGACAGCGAGTCGACGGTACGGCTCAAGGCGTACTGGCGGGAGCGGTTGGCCGTACTCAAACAGGTGCTCGAAAGCTGAGCGGAGCATGCGTTACCCACACGATCCAGACGAGAGGGGATCCACGACGATGACCAGGAAGACGTTCGTCAACCTGCCGGTGAAGGACCTGCGGCGAACCGTCGAGTTCTTCGGTGCGCTCGGCTTCACCTTCGACCCGACGTCCAGTGACGGAAACAGCACCCGGATGATCGTCAGCGACGACGTTTCCGTGCTGCTCCAGGTGGCACCGTCCTTCGAGGGCTTCACCGGGAGGGCCGTCACCGACACCGCGACGAGCGCCGAGGTGATCATCGGGCTGTCGGCGGAGAGCCGGGACGAGGTCGACGACCTTGCCGACCGGGTGCTCGCCGCCGGTGGGCAGGTCCTGGGTGAGCCCGTCGACCAGGGCTTCATGTACATGCGGGGTTTTCTCGACCCCGACGGACACCAGTGGTCCTTCCTCTACCTCGACGCTGCCCCGATCGGAGCGCCCCAGCCGTGACCCGAGCGCCGATCGTGCCGGTCAGGGCAGGGTGGCGTGCACCCGGGGGATGGCCTCGGCAACCGGAGGCGGAAACTCGCGAAACGGTGTCGCGGTGATCGTCCGGTTCGCGCCCCGGCCGGTGTGCGCCCAGGTGCCGAGCACCTGACCGTCGCTGACCACGGTGGGTCGGAACATCCCGTTGTTGCCCGGCACGATGTGCCCGGCGAACTCCGCCGGCAGCACCGCCCCACGGTCCAGGTAGCCGAGGATGAACTCGTCGAAGCCGGGCAGGAGGAAGACCCCTCGGGCCAGCTTCCGGTCGGTGTCGAGCCGCTCCGGGGTGCGCGGATCCATCAGGTATTCGACGCCGTCGACCTCGATCCGGACGAGGGCGGGTCGGGCCAGCGCGAGCCCGACCCGTACGTCGGCGGCGACCAGGTTCGTCCACCTGGTGAAGTCCTTGACCGTGGCTGGGCCGTGGCTGCGGAAGTAACGCAGGGCCAGCTCGCCGAGCGCCTCCTCGCGAACGAGTCGGCGCGGTCGGGTTATCCACTCGTCCACCAGCACGATCAGTTGCTCGCGGTCGTGCATGGGGCCGAAGCAGAGGACACCGGTCTGCGCCAGGTACCAGAGCAGGTGGTAGCCGCGTTGGCCGGTTGTCACCAGCCCGGCGGCGTTCCAGACCCCGAGCAGGTCGTCACGACGCAGCCGCCGACCGCCGGCCAGCGCGTCCACCGCGAGGTCCCGGGCCCGGACCAGGGTGGCCGGGTCGAGCCCGAGCTGGGCCTGCCGCCCGACCGCGCGGGCCACCATCCGGGGTGTGGTGAGCCCCAGGATCCAGGGCAGGTCGTCGGCCGTCACCAGGTGCAGGGTGCCGCGCATCGGCCAGGACCGGACGATCTCGCCGCGATCGAGCGCGGCCTCTACCATCTGCCGGGTGCCACCCGCCGTACGCAGGACAACCGAGGTGACCGCGCCGGGGAAGTCCTGCGCCTGGGCGGCGGTCAGCCAGGCCACCGCCTCGGTCGCGCTCGTCAGCCCCGGGCCGGCGAGATGCTGTGCCGCCAACCGGAGCAGGCCGATCTCCTGACGTGTTGTCATGATCGCCCGCGCCCGGCGGTCGGCCACGGGTCCGGCAGCGCGACGTTCGTCCACGGGCCCGACGACCGTGGGTGGGGCAGGTTCATCCCCCGAGGATGCCAGACCCGTCGGACAGTTTCGGGGTGACACGGGGGCCGGCCCGTTACCCGCCCGGTCCCGTCGTCCGGCTCGCGGGATCGGCCAATCGGTCACAGGAAAACGCTTTCTTGAGGGATGTTCGAAGGCCGCCCCGATCAACGGATACTTGTCTGATCGAGCTGTCCCGATCGGTGGTGGCCGCCGCGAGCACTGTCGACAATGGAGTGGAGAGGCGCCATGGCGGTACGCCCGGACGCGGTCCAGCCTCCCCCGGTGACCCCGGCCCGACCCGTCACCACGGCCCCACCGGTCCCGCCCGCCCCCTCGGTCGCGGGGGCGAGGACGGAGTGGACCCGTACCGGCTTCGTCGGTGCCGAGGAGACGCCCGCACCACTGACCTGGGGACAGCGGGCGCTCTGGATCGCCATCGAGCGGCACGGTCCGGGATACGTGATGATCAGCCTGCGGCGCACCCTGTCGGTGCCCCGTCGGGCGCCGGCCGACCCGGTCGACGTGCTGCGGTCGGTCGGCGCGTGGATCGGCCGGCACGGCTCGCTGCGTACCCGGCTGCGGCTGGTCGACAGGGAGCGGTGCCAGGTCGTGGCGGACCGGGGCGAGCTGCCCGTGCTGCTGGTGCACGCCGACGCCGGATCGCAGCAGGGGACCGGATCGGACGCGGGGGACCACGACGGGGCCGCGCTCGCCCGTACGGTGGCCGAGCAGTTGGCCGACCACCAGTTCGACCACGCGCTGGAGTGGCCGCAACGGGTGGCGCTGGTCCTGGTCGGCGGGCAGGTCCGGCAGGTGGCGGTGGTCTTCAGCCACACCACGGTCGACTTCCAGGCGGCCGAGATGGCGCTGCGGGACCTGCGGCTACTGCTGCTGCGCGGGGCCATCGCCACCCCGGCCGGGCTCCAGTCGGCCGACATCGCCCGCCGGGAGCAGGACGTCGACCAGCGCCGCCGGGCCGAACGCGCGGTCGCACACTGGGTGGAGAGCTTCGGCCGCCTGCCCGTGGACACCCTGCCCCGTCTCGGCCCGCCGCTCACACCCCGATGGGTACGGGCGGTGCTGACCTCCCCGGCCGCGGACACCGCGATCCGGCTGGTCGCCGACCGGCACCGGGTCACCAGCTCCACCGTCCTGCTGGCGGCCACGGCGGTTGTCTGCGCCGCCTGGTCCGGCAACGACGTCGTCGGCATCCACACGATGGCCAACAACCGGGCCATGGACGGCTACCGGGACGCGATCGCGAAGCTCAACCAGCTCGGGCTGGTCGTGGTGGACCTGGCCGACCGGCCCGACTTCACGGACCTCCTGCCTCGGGTGTGGCGGGCCGCGCTCGACGCCTACCGGCACGCGTACTACGACCCGACCCGGATGCGGGAGGCGTTCCGGGCCGCCGGATACCCGTACGCGGTGGGGGTGAGTCCGCACCTCTACCTGAACGACATCCGGCTCTCCACCGACGTCGACCTGTTCGGCCGGGCCACCGGCGAAGCCGAGGTACGGGCGGCAATGGCCCACTCGTCGTTCGACCGGACCCACGGACTCGACACCTTCACCTGGCGTACCCGGATCGAGGTTGTCGACCGTCCCGGCGCGGTGGGTCTGGCCCTCACCGCGGACACCGCGCACCTGCCCCCGGACGCGATCGAGCGCTTCCTGCGCGACCTGGAACGGCTGCTGGTCGACGCGGCGTTCGGGAACGTGCCGTGGCCGTGGCGGTAACCAGCGGCCGTGACGGCGGCCAGTTGTCAACCGAACCGACGTGTGTGTCGATGGGGAGTGTGGCGTGACCATGACCGAGGTGCCGCTGTCGCCTGCGCAGGAACGACTCTGGTTCCTCGACCGGTTCGATCCGGGACAGCCGAACAACATCGCCTTCGCCCGGCGCCTGCGCGGACCGGTCGACTCCGACCTGCTCGCCCGGGCGTTCACCGTGGTCACCTCCCGGCACCAGGCGCTGCGGGCGACGTTCCTCGACCGTGCCGGTGTGCCGGTCCAGGTGATCGCCGACCCGTGCGCGTTCGACCTCGAACGGCTGGACCTGACCGGGGAGCCGGAGTCGCTGCGCGAGGAGCGGGCCCGCGAGATCGGCCGCCAACTCTTCGACACCCGGTTCGACCTGGCCCGTGGACCGCTGATCCGGGCGACCCTGCTGACCCTGGCCCCCGACGACCGGGTGCTCGTCGTGGTCGTCCACCACGTGATCTTCGACGGCAGCTCGCAGTCGATCCTGCTCGACGAACTCGGTACGGCCTACGGCGCCCTGGTCGACGGTGGCGTACCGGACCTGCCGGCGTTGCCCGTCGGTTGGGCGGACTACGTACGTGAGCAGGCGGATCAGCCGGCGGGGAAGGTGGAGCAGGATCTCGCGTACTGGCGGGAACGGCTCGCCGACGTACCCACCCTCAACCTGCCGACCGACCTGCCCCGGCCCCTGTTCAAGACCCCGCGTACGGCCCGGGTACGGCACAACCTCGACGGTGAACTCACGAACAGCCTGCAACGGCTGGCCCGGGTCCAGCGGTGCACGTTGTTCATGGTGTTGCTCGCCGGCTACCAGGTCCTGCTGGGGCGGCACGCCGGTCAGGACGATGTCTGTGTCGGTACGGCCAGCGCCGGGCGTTCCCGCGCCGAGCTGGAACCGCTCGTCGGGTACTTCGTGCACACCCTGGTCCTGCGGGGTGACCTCTCCGGCGACCCCACCGTACGCGAACTACTCCGGCGCACTCGGAGCACCGCCCTGGAGGCGTACGCCCACCAGGAGGTCCTGTTCGAGCGGTTGGTCAGCGAGCTGGACGTGACCCGCGACGTGAGTCGTACGCCGTTGTTCGAGACCATGTTCGTCCTGCACACCCAGGGCCAGTCGAAGGTCTCCATCCTGCCCAACGTGTCCGGCGGCCCGTTCACCGTCGGCGTGGTGCAGACCCTGTTCGACCTGGTGGTGGACGCCTGGATCACACCGACCGGGCTGGCGATGACGGCGCGTTACGACACCGGACTGTTCACCGAGGAGACCGTCAGCGCGATGTTGCGTCGGTTCGAGGTGTTGTTGCGGGCGTGTACGGAGGATGTGGATCGGCGGGTGTCGGAGCTGCCGATGGATGACGCGGTCGGGTTGCGGTCGGTTCTGGCGCGGGGTCAGGGTCCGCGTCGTCCGTACTCGGGGACGGTTCTGTCGTTGTTCGGGCCGCGGGTCGCGGCTGCTCCGGGCGCGTTGGCGGTGGATTCCTGGACGTACCGCTCCTTGGACGAGCGGGCCAATCGGATCGCCCGGTATCTGCGGCGATCGGGGGTCGAGCCGGGTTCGGTGGTCGGCGTCTGTCTGCACCGGACACCGGACGTGTTGGCGGTGTTGCTGGCGGTGTGGCGGTGTGGTGCGGCGTACCTGCCGTTGGACCCGGGGTTGCCGCCGGCCAGGATGTCGTGGCTGCTCACCGACTCCCGCGCCGGCTTCGTGGTGACACAACGGAACGTCGCCATGGATGACGCCGATCCGGGCCGAATCCTCTGGTTGGACCGGGACGCGGTGGAGATCGAGGCGGAGTCGGCCGAGCCCATTGTGGAGTCGGTTGATCCGGGTGCGTTGGCGTATTTGTTGTATACGTCGGGGTCGACGGGGTGGCCGAAGGGTGTGGGGGTGCCGCATTCGGCGTTGACGAACCTGTTGTTGTCGATGCGGGACGCGTTGGGTTCTGGTTCGTCGGATGTGTGGTTGGGGTTGACGTCGTTGTCGTTTGACATCAGTGGGTTGGAGTTGTTCCTTCCGTTGGTGGTCGGTGCCCGTCTGGTGTTGGTCCCGGAGGAGCGGGTGAAGGATGGTGCGGCGATTGTGCGGTTGGTGCGGGCGGAGGGGGTGTCGTTTGTGCAGGCGACGCCGTCGGGGTGGCGGATGTTGCTTGATGCGGGTTTCGATTTCCCGGGTGTGGTGGGGTTGACCGGTGGTGAGGAGTTGCCGGTGGGGTTGGGTCGGGAGTTGCGGTCGCGGGTGTCGCGGTTGGTGAATGTGTACGGGCCGACGGAGACGACGATCTGGTCGACGTTGGCGGAGGTACCGGTCGGGGTGGGTGGGGTGTCGTTGGGTGCGCCGATCGGTAACACCCAGGTGTACGTGGTGGATCGGGGGTTGCGGCCGGTGCCGGTCGGGGTGCCGGGTGAGTTGGTCATCGGCGGGGCGGGTGTGGCGTGGGGGTACGTGGGGCGGGCGGGTTTGACCGCTGGCCGGTTCGTTCCTGATCCGTACGGGGCGCCGGGTGGGCGGTTGTATCGGACGGGGGACCGGGTCCGGTGGTTGCGGGGTGGGGGGTTGGAGTTCCTGGGTCGGGTGGACCATCAGGTGAAGGTGCGGGGGTACCGGATCGAGTTGGGTGAGGTCGAGGCCCGTCTCGTGGAGCATCCTCTCGTCGGTCAGGCGGCGGTGGTGGTGGCGGGTAAGGGGGAGGATGCCCGTCTGGTGGGTTACGTGTCGCCTGCGGCGTCGGGTGAGTCACCGTCGGGGCGGCAGTTGCGGTCGTATCTGGCGGAGGCATTGCCGGGGTACATGGTTCCGGGGCAGGTGATGGTGTTGGACGCGTTGCCGTTGAACACCGCCGGCAAGATCGACCGACGCAACCTACCCACCGGAGAGCTCGACGACCCCGAGGTGCACGACTACGTCGCACCGCGTACGGAGATCGAGGAACTGGTGGCGGCGACCTGGGGTGAGGTGCTCGGACGGGAGCGCGTCGGGGCACTGGACGACTTCTTCGACCTCGGCGGCCACTCCCTGCTCGCCACCAAGGCGGTCGCCCGACTCGGCGCCGCACTGGAACGGGACGTACCGATCCGCATCCTGTTCGTACGGCCGACCCTGGAGGGCTTCGCCGAGGCGATCGAGGACCTGCTCCACGGGGAGGGCGGGTCAGCCCTTTCCGCGTGAGGTCCCCTCCGGGCGCATGCCGGTCTCCTCCTCGATCGGGTTGTCGGCCAGGGAGCCGGTCGAACTCTCGTCCGGGAAAGAGTGACGCCCCGGCGTGTCGGGGGTCAGGCCCGGTCCGCCCTCGTGGAACGGGGTCGGCTCGACCGTACCGAGGCCGTCGCCGCCCGCGGCGGCCGGCTCGCCGGCCCGGCGTTCGCCCCGCCGTCCCTCGCTGACCGCAGTCGGCTCGCTGCCCTCGTCGATCGGGGAGTCCTCCTCGACCCCCCAGGGCGCGTCCTGGCCGAGGCCACGGGTCGTGCCCCACGGGCCGACCGACTCCGGCCCGCCCTCCCCGGCGTTCACCGCCTCGCCGTTCGTCGTGGACTGCTTCTTCGCGGCCATGACTCTCACCTCGCTGACGGGTCTGTAGCGGTGCCCGTGTGTGTGCCCACTCCCACCCCGGTCATGCGAACGACACCGGAGCAGCCTCGACGTTTGCCAGCCCCCGAAACGGGTACCGGCCGCCCGGTCCCGAGCGCCCGTAGGGCCGATCCTGCCGCCCCGTGCCCCCGGATGGTCGGTTTCTCCACGGCGGCGGTCCGAGCCGGGTGACGATGGCTCGCGGCGGGGCGATTGGCCGCCCGAGCGGGGGAAAACGACGTGGCGGGTCAGACGATGGAGGAGCCGGGAGCGGGGCGGCCCGTTGGTGGGCTGCGCCGCTGGCTGCTGCACGGTCTGCAACCGGGGAGGGCCAGCGGGCCGTACACCACCGAGAGCGTCGAGCACCAACGGCCGTGGTGGCGCGTCATGTGCCTGACCGGCCTGGACTACTTCTCCACCCTCGGTTACCAGCCCGGCATCGCCGCCCTGGCCGCCGGGGTGATCTCGCCGATCGCCACCCTGGTGCTGGTGGCACTGACCCTGTTCGGCGCCCTGCCGGTCTACCGGCGGGTGGCCCGGGAGAGTCCGCACGGTCAGGGGTCGATCGCCATGCTGGAGCGCCTCCTGCCGCGCTGGAACGGCAAGCTGCTCGTCCTGGCCCTGCTCGGGTTCGCCGCCACCGATTTCATCATCACGATCACGCTCTCCGCGGCCGACGCCAGCGCGCACATCATGGAGAACCCGTACCTGCCGGAGTCGCTGGGCGGCCTGCAGGTCGAGATCACCCTGGTGCTGATCGCCCTGCTCGGGGCGGTCTTCCTCAAGGGCTTCAAGGAGGCCATCGGGATCGCGGTGGTGCTGGTCGGCGTCTACCTGCTGCTGAACCTCGTCGTGATCGTCGTGTCGTTCGGGCACCTGCTGGCCAACCCCGGTCTGGTCTCGGACTGGCGGCGGCTGCTGTTCAACGAACATCCCGACGTGCTCGGCATCCTGGTGGTCGCCCTGCTGGTCTTCCCCCGGCTGGCCCTCGGCCTGTCCGGCTTCGAGACCGGGGTGGCCGTCATGCCGTTGATCAAGGGACACCCCAGCGACATCCCGCGCCGGCCGGAGGCGCGGATCCGGGGCGCACACCGGCTGCTCACCACCGCCGCGATCATCATGAGCGTCTTTCTCATCACCAGCAGCTTCGTCACCACCGTGCTCATCCCGCACCGGGAGTTCGAAGCCGGCGGTGAGGCCAACGGGCGGGCGCTGGCCTTCCTCGCCCACCAGTACGTCGGCAACGGGTTCGGCACCATCTACGACATCAGCACGGTGCTGATCCTCTGGTTCGCCGGCGCGTCGGCCATGGCCGGGCTGCTCAACCTCGTACCCCGGTATCTGCCCCGGTACGGCATGGCGCCCGACTGGAGCCGCGCGGTACGCCCGCTGGTGCTGGTCTTCACCCTGATCGCGTTCCTGATCACGGTGGTCTTCGAGGCCGACGTCACCGCCCAGGGCGGCGCGTACGCGACCGGGGTCCTGGTGCTGATCACCTCGGCCGCGCTCGCCGTCACCCTGTCCTCGCGCCGTCGCCGCCGCCGTGCGGCGACCGTGGCGTTCGCGCTGATCACGGTGGTGCTCGGCTACACCACGGTCGCGAACGTGATCGAACGTCCCGACGGTGTTCGGATCGCCTCGCTGTTCATCGCCGCGATCATCGCCACCTCCATCCTGTCCCGGGTGTTCCGGGCGACCGAGTTGCGGGTCACCGGTGTGCACCTGGACCCGGTGGCGCAACAGTTCCTCGCCGACGTGGTCGAGCGTGGGGAGATCCACATCATCGCGAACGAGCCGAACGAGCGCGACGAGACCGAGTACCGGGAGAAGGAGGCCGAGCAGCGTCACGACAACCACATCCCGGCCGGCGAGCCGGTCCTCTTCCTCGAGGTGACCGTCCGCGACCCGTCCGAGTTCGAATCGGAACTGATCGTCACCGGCGAGGAGCGGTTCGGGTACCGGATCCTTCGGATCGAGGGCGCCAGCATCGCCAACGCCATCGCCGGCCTTCTGCTGCACATCCGGGACACGACCGGGAAGCTGCCGCACATCTACTTTGCCTGGACCGAGGGAAACCCGCTGATGTACCTGCTCCGGTACCTCTTCTTCGGTGACGGCGAGGTTGCCCCGCTGACCCGTGAGGTGCTCCGTCAGGCCGAACCGGACCGGCGTCGCCGCCCCCTGGTCCACGTCGGCTGACCGACGGGCATGCGGGACCTATGTCCGCCCCGCCCGGCGGACCGGAATCGGTCCACCAGGCGGGTACCCGGGTTCGACGTACGGCGGTCAGGGCACCTCCGGTGGGTCGACGTAGCTCCACTGCATGCCGTCCGGGGACAGCCACGCCCCGCTCGACCAGGGCCAGCCGGGCTGGGCGTATCCGCCGGGGACCAGGACGGCGGACGCGCCCGGTCCGGCCGGGATCGGCCGGACGGTCGCGCCGCCGTCGACGCTCTCGAACAACAGCGGGGGTTGGTCGCCCTCCGGTCCGGCCTGGATCACCAGCCGACCACCCGGCCCGAGCGCGGCCCGGATGGTCAGGTCGCCCACCTCCTGCCGGGCGGCGGTCCGCTGCCAGTGCCGTCCGCCGTCGACGCTGCGGTAGACGCCCAGCATCCCGGCTACCCGGCCGACCGCGTACACGGTCTGGCCGTCCTCGGTGGCGATCGCTGCCGCCGCGAGGTCGCCCTCGGAGCTGGCGACCAGTTCCTCCGGGAAGACCTGCCGCTCCCAGGTGCGTCCACCGTCCCGGCTGACCGCCACCGCGCTGCCGGTGCCGGTGGTCCGGCCGTACCCCACGCCGCCGGTGTTGTCGGTCGTCTGGGTCGTCACCGTGTCGACGTAGCCGCTCACCCACAGTCCGGCCTCGGGCGGCAACCCGCTCACCGCCCTGGACATCTCCAGCGGGCTGCTGGGCAGGGACGCGACGGCACCGGTGACCGGGTCCACCGCGGTGACCCCGCCGTGCAGGAACTCGAAGTCGTCCAGTACGCGCCAACCCGGCGGGAACACGTCCACCGTTGCCGGGGACACGTCGTGCCAGGTCGCGCCTGCGTCGGTGCTCGCGTGCCAGGTCTGGCCGGGTGACCCCTCGTTGCCCTGATCGTCCTGCGCCCAGGCGACCAGGACGCGCGGTGCGACCGCGCGCAGGTCCACCATCGCGTTGCGCCCGACCGGCAGCGGATGGCTGCGCCAGGTCGTGCCGCCGTCCTCGGTGGCCGCGACCATCAGCGCGCAG
This sequence comes from Micromonospora sp. NBC_01796, assembly GCF_035917455.1. Classification (NCBI taxonomy): domain Bacteria; kingdom Bacillati; phylum Actinomycetota; class Actinomycetes; order Micromonosporales; family Micromonosporaceae; genus Micromonospora; species Micromonospora sp. NBC_01796. The sequence continues at coordinate 6,551,250 of NZ_CP109078.1, forward strand.
TCGTCGGCCGACCGGCAGTCCTGCCAACGTACGTAGAGGTGGTCGAGGTCGCCGACCACCACCGGCCCGGCATTCGACCGGACCTCCCCGGGAGCGGGTGTGCCGCCGGGGGTGGGGACGAAGTCGGGAGTCCGGGGTGGTTCGAGGGCCGACCCGCCGATCCACGTACGGTCCGGGCCGGGCAGCCCGACCGTGGCGAAGCCGGCCAGCGTGACGGCCGCGGCGCTCAGCGTGGCACCCGCCAGGCGTACGGTTCGCCGCCGCCGGGCCGCTCGCCGTACCACCTCGGCGAACTGTGGCCGGAATGCTGCTCGGGCGGCCTCGGAGAGACCGGTGAAGTCCAGGTCAGGCATGACGATTCTCCGATTTCCCGATCCGGGTGGTAGCGGGTTGCAGCGGCTGGGCGGGCAACGGTGGGTCCGGCTCGGGAGTCGGCCCGGTCGGCTGGTCGCCGAGGTGGCCGGCGAGCGCGCGCCGGCCGCGTACCAGGCGGGTCTTCACCGCCTCGACCGAGCAGCTCATCGCCTCGGCCACGTCGGCCACCGGCAGGTCGGCGATGTGGTACAGCACCACGGTCTTGCGGATGTCCGGTGGCAGCCGTTGCAGTGCGGCGACCAGCGCCACGTGGTCGGCGGACATGCCGGGTGTGGACCGGTCGGGCTGGGTCACCCGGCCGGTGCGGACCAACCGGTCGAACAGCGCCCGGCGCCGGTGGCGGGAGCGGGCCAGGTTCATCGCCACCGTGCGCAGCCACGCCTCCGGGTTGTCGACCTTCAACAGCCGGTTCGGCCGGGCCAGTGCCCGGACGAATGCCTCCTGGACCACGTCCTGCGCCTCGGCGAAGTCGCCGGTCATGCCGAAGAGCTGGGCCACCAGCCGTCCGGCCGAGGCGGCGTACACCTCACGTACCTGTTCTCGTTCGTCCACACTCACCCCTGTTCATGGCTGCCGTCACGGATACGACCCACGAGCCGGCCCCCCGGTGACAATCCCGGACGGTTTCGGGTGAGGGTGGTGACCGGCAGGGCGACGGCGGCCATGGGCGCGGCCACGGCGAGTCGGCGCAACGGGGTACGAACTAACCCGGTCGGGACAGCGGCGTGGCGTAATGATCGAGCGATCGGGGCAGGAAGGATCCTGTGCGCGACCGTGTCCGATGGGCGGACCGGTTGCCGGCACCGGGACTCGGGAGGACGCGTGGATTCGTGGGCTGTTGTGGCGCTGGTGGTGGTGGCCGCCGCGACACTCGTTGTCGCGATCGTGCTCGTCGTCAGGCTGCTCAGGATGAGGGCGTTGATCCGGAGCAGCCGGATGCCACTACCGGGCAAGTTCGCCTTCTGGGCGGCGGTGGTTTACAGCATCTCGCCGGTGGACGTCCTGCCCGATCCGATCTACCTGGACGACATCGGGATCCTGCTCGGCGCGATCACCTATCTCGGGCATCTCGCCAGACGGCACGGCATCATCGGAGGTCGGTCCACCGCAGGCCAGCTCGAGCAGCCGGCGGTCAAGAAGGTCGGGACGAAACCCTAGTCGCGGTCGTCGTCCGGCGAGTGCACGTCGCCGTCGACCTCGAACGGGGTACGCAGGCGTGTCATCGCGGCCAGGCTCACGTCCACGGTCGGCCGCTGGTCGACCGAGGGGTCGCCCTTCGGCAGGTCACCGAACGGGTTGGGGTCATGGGTGGTCACGTCGGTCAACATCTGCTCCAATGCTTGCGCGCCGGTGCTCGGCTCACCCGATGGCAGGCGCGAGTCGGGTGCGGAAGGGAAAGAACGAGCGGGGTGGATCCGGTCGGGGTGGATCCGGTCATGCCGGAAGATGCATCCCATTCGTGCCATGAGCGTACCCGTAGCCTGCGACACGACTTTGGCGTACGGTCGTCGTCCGTTCCCGGGCGGCGGGTAGAGTGGTACGTGCAGCCCGCTGGTCTCGACCGCTACCTGCGCTGATGTCGACCACCACGCGCCGCGACCGGAACGGTCAGCGCCGTGCAGGGCGATTCCTTCCACGTTCGGAGACACTCCATGGCGGCACGCCGCCCCAGTAAGACGCTCGATTCCGTACCCAGCTCCTTCGCCGAACTCGGCGTGCCCGCCCCGCTCGTCGCCGCGCTCGATCAGGTGGGCATCACCAGCCCGTTCCCGATCCAGACCGCGACCCTGCCGGACGCGCTGTCCGGGCGCGACGTGCTCGGCCGAGGCAGGACCGGGTCCGGCAAGACGTACGCCTTCGCCATCCCGCTGCTCGCCCGGCTGACCGCCAGCCGCCCGACCCGGCGGCCCGGTCGTCCGCGATCGCTGATTCTGGCGCCGACCCGTGAGCTGGCCACCCAGATCGAGGCGACGATCGCCCCGCTGGCCGCCGCCCTGTCGCTGCGCACGATGACCGTTTTCGGTGGGGTCGGCGCACGGCCCCAGGTGAACGCCCTGCGCGCCGGGGTCGACATCGTGATCGCCTGCCCCGGCCGGCTGGCCGACCACGTGTCGACCGGCGAGGCGGTTCTCGACGCGGTCGAGATCACCGTCCTGGACGAGGCCGACCACATGGCCGATCTCGGCTTCCTGCCGGTGGTGAAGCGGCTGCTCGACCGTACGCCGGCCGCGTCCCAGCGGCTGCTGTTCTCGGCGACCCTGGACGCCGGGGTCGACGTGCTGGTCCGGCGGTACCTGACCAACCCGGTCACGCACAGCGTCGACTCCGCGACGTCCCCGGTCGCCGCGATGACCCACCACGTGCTCCGGGTACGCCATGACGACCGGTTGCCGGTCCTGATCGACCTGGCCGCCGCACCCGGTCGGACGCTCGTGTTCACCCGTACCAAGCGGGGGGCGAAGAAGCTGACCAGCCAGTTGGTCGCCTCGGGCGTGTCGGCCGTGGAGTTGCACGGCAACCTGGCGCAGAACGTCCGTACGCGCAATCTGGCGGCGTTCTCCACCGGCGACGCCCGTACGCTGGTCGCCACCGACATCGCCGCCCGCGGCATCCACGTCGACGACGTGACCCTGGTGATCCACGCCGACCCGCCGGCCGAGCACAAGGCCTACCTGCACCGCTCGGGGCGGACCGCCCGGGCCGGAGCCAGCGGCACGGTGGTCACCCTGATGACCGAGGACCAGGTCGCCGACGTCCGTGACCTCACCCGTCAGGCCGGCATCAACCCGACGATCACCCCGCTGCGGCCCGGTCACGCGTTGCTCGCCGAACTCGCCCCGGGTGAGCGGCTGTTCACCGCGCCGCCAGCGCAGCGCCCGGCGTCGTCCGGGTCCTCGACCCGCAGCACCTCCGCCTCCGGCGGTACGGGTCGCGGCGGGTCGGCCCCCGGTGGCGGAGCCCGTGGCGGCTCTGGCGGCGGTGGATCGGCCCGTGGTGGCGCTGGGGGTGGGGCGGCCCGTGGTGGCGCCGGCGGTGGGGGATCAGCCCGTGGGGGCTCTGCCGGTGGCGGGGCGGCCCGTGGTGGTTCGGCGCGCGGGGGCTCGAAGCGCGGTGGATCTTCTCGTAACGGGACAGAACAGCACGAATCCACCCGAGATACTGCAAATCACGCTGCCTCGGCCCCGGCGGGCAGTGCGGCGGCGTTCTCCGCCGGCAGCCGGGTGGGTAGCCGCGGCCGGCGCTGACCGCACGCCTGAGCGTACGGCCGACGCCGGCCGGGGCGAAGGGGAAGAGGGTATGACCAGCGGTGAGGGCCGCTGGCCGTGGTCCGGCACGGGGGTAAGTGCCGTCATGATCGAGTAGCGCGGGGCGATGTTCGGTCGCCCCGCGCCGGCCGGCTGCCGGGCCTCAGGCCCGCGGCGGCCCGTCGTAGTCCGGTGCCACGTAGACCGGGAGGCGTTCGCCGCCCCCGCGGGCGTAGCGACGGGTGTAGGTGACGTGCCCGCGTGGCTGCGGCAGCCGTGAAGCCGCCGTGGCCGGGTCAGCGGACTCGCCGCCCTCAACCGCCGTTACCGGAACTTTCAGGTACATCGGCAGCGAGCGCGCCGCAGCCACAGATCGAGCGGGAGTCACCTCGTGGCGTTGGTCGTGCCACGGACCGCCAAGGAATAGGACCTTCATCCGCTTATCGTCCCCTGTCCAGGGCTCCAATGCCTCATCCGTCGGCCCTTGAATCCGTGGGACGCCCGAAAATCGTCCGATCAGGCGGTAAATACCGCACCACCGCCGGACGACAGAGGGTCTATCGTCCTGGCGGTGGCGGGTATTCGAGCGGTCGGGCGCTTCACCTTCCGAAGGTGTCTTCCGGCAGGTCAACGGTGAGTGGTCGGACAGTTACCCGCCGATCAGGTCGAATCGTTCCCATGCTCCGATCGCACCTCTGTTCGCGATCAGAGGCGCGGCGCCGCTGTTTTCCGCGGCAACGTACTGGTTGTTCCCGATGGAGCGGAGACTGACGCTGCCGTCGGTGTTACGGACGAGCTGGAACGTCTCCCAGGTGCCGATGGTGGTTTTGTTGGCGATCAGGGGAGCGGTGCCGCTGGCGGCGGTGACGATCAGCCCGTTGGCCTTCGACCTCAGCGCGATGTTGCCGTTGCCGGCGTCGAGGCGGTCGAACTGCTCCCAGGGGCCGATCGCGGCCCGGTTGGCGATCAGGGGCGCCGCCCCGGCGTTGTCGGCGGACACGTACTGGCTGTTCACCCGGGCCCGCAGGCTCACCACCGGAGCCGTCGGCGCGCTCGGGTTGAACCGTTCGGCCCAGTAGCGGGTCCGGTCCAGGTACGCCGTCTGCGCCGCCGCCCCGGTCAGCCCGTACGCGCCGGAATAGGTCAGGTAGCCGTGTCCGGCCGGCGGGGTGGAACTCGCCGGCTCGATCGTCGAGCCCTCGTGCCACTCGTTGAACGACGTGATCGACACCCAGTCCGGCGGGGTCGGCGTACCCAGGGCGTTGGTCCACTGCCGGTCGTACGCGGCCCCGTTGTCCCGGCCGAGCGTGGGCGTGGTGTTGCCCGGCACCGCCCGGTCGTCCAGGTAACCGGGCGCCACCGAGGGTGCCCAGACCAGCCCGTTCGCCCGGCAGTACGCCGCCGCGTTCGCCCAGCCCGGCGCGGTCGCCCCGGCGATGCCGTCATAGGTGTACATGCCGCCGAAGTTGGCCACCTTCGAGGTGTCCGTCGTCTGGGCCAGGACGATGTTGTTCGCCCGCACCTGGGCCAGCGGGGACCAGTCGGTGATCCGCAGGCTCTCGAAGACGTAGAACGCCGGGCGGTTGCCGTGCGCGGCGTCCCGGTAGAAGGCCGGGCTGGATCCGTACCGGGAGTTGATGTAGTTGATGTCGGCGACCGTGCTGGCCGCGGTCCGCCCGCTGTACGGCTCCAGGTGCCAGGCGACCTTGATGCCGTACTGGGCGGCGGCGGTCATGACCCGGGCGGTCAGGTTGTCCTCGTACGAGCCCTGCCCCCACCAGCTGTAGACGATCGTGCCCACCCCGGCCTGGCTGATCCAGGCCATGTGCTGGTTGATCGTGGCGACGTCGCCGGAGTCGTACGCACCCCGGGTCGGGTAGTAGTCCGCGCCGATGTCCTGCGGCGGGGTGTGGTTGCCCTGCTGCCAGTGCCGGTAGCTGCCGGCGACGGTCGGGTTGCCGTACCAGGAGTAGTAGAAGATGTGGACGTTGGACGCCGGTGCGGCCAGCGCCCGGACGGGTTCCTCTGCTCGCGGCGCCGCCTGCGGCGCCGGGCCGGGTGCGCCGACGAGCCCGACCGCGGTCAGCAGCAGGGTCGCCAGGGCGGTGCGCCCCCAGCGGGAGATCCGGTGCATGTGTTTCCTCCGTGGTTGCCGAGCCTGGCCCTGACCGGTGCGGGCGGTGGCACGCCCGCACCGGTCACGGGTGCGGCGATCAGCCGCCGATAAGGTCGAAGCGTTCCCAGGCACCGATCGCCGCTCGGTTGGCGATCAGCGCCTGGGCGCCGCCGCCTTCGGCGGCGACGTACTGGTTGTTCCCGATGGAGCGCAGGCTCACGCTGCCGTCGGTGTTACGGACGAGTTGGAACGTCTCCCAGGTGCCGATGGTGGTTTTGTTGGCGATCAGGGGAGCGGTGCCGTTGGCGGCGGTGACGATCAGCCCGTTGGCCTTGGCCCGCAGGGCGATGTTGCCGTTGCCGGCGTCGAGGCGGTCGAACTGCTCCCAGGGGCCGATCGCGGCCCGGTTGGCGATCAGCGGTGCCGCCCCGCCGTTGTCGGCGGACACGTACTGGCTGTTCACCCGGGCCCGCAGGCTGATCACCGCGGGCGTGCTGGTGGTGCCCGTGGTGAAGGTGAACGCGTCCACGTCGAACAGGTTCCCCTGCCCGGTCACGCCCTTGAACACCAGGTAGAGCGTGGTGCTGCCGGTCGGCGCGTTGGACAGGTTGGCGGTCACGTTCGTGAACGTCTCCCAGCCGCCGGTCGGCGCGACCGCGACGCTACCGAGCAGGGTGCCGGTGGCGGAGCCGGTACGCACCTCGATGGTGCCGCCGACACCGCCGGAGGAGACCCGGGCGGTGAACTGGGTCGCGTTGCCCAGCAGGTACGGCTGGTACGAGATCCAGTCGCCGTTGTCGACGAAGCCGGCCGTACGGCCACCCTCGGCGGCGGCGTGGTCGGCCGTCTGGATGCCGGACTGGGCGCCGAAGTGCTCGCCCTGCCGGTGCTTCGGCTGGAGCGTCCGGGTGCTGCGCGAGGTCAGACCACCGTTGTCGGTGTACGAGGCGTCGAAGACCCCGAAGATGTTCGCGGCCGAGTCGTGCTCCCCGTCGACCGGGATGGTGATCGTCCCGGTGCAGCCGGTCTTGGAGGTGATCTGGTGGGCGTGGCTGTCATGCCCCAGCGAGTACGTCACCGTCACCCGGGCACAGTTGATCGTGCCGTCCTCGTTGTCGGCGGCGCTGACCGTGAACGGGACGGTGTCCCCGAAGTTGAACAGCTGACCGTTGGCCGGCAGTTGCAGGTTCACCGTCGGCGCGGTGTTGCCGACCGTCACCACCAGGCTCGCCGTACCGGTCAGCCCGGTCGGGTCGGTGACCCGCAGGGTCGGCGAGTACGTGCCGTTCGCGGTGTACGTCTTGGTCGGGTTGGCCGCCGTCGACGTGGTCCCGTCGCCGAAGGTCCAGAGGTAGGACAGTGCCCCGCCCTCGGGGTCCGAACTGCCGGCCGAGGAGAACGTCACGGTCAGCGGGTTCGGGCCGGAGGTCGGGTTGGCCGAGGCGACCGCCACCGGGCTGCGGTTGCCGCCGCCGATGTACTCGACCCGGATCAGCGCCTGGTTGTTCGACCCGGTGCCGTAGTCGAGCACGTACAGCGCACCGTCCGGGCCGAACGCCATGTCCATGACCTGCGTGCCGGTCCACGGGAACGCGGAGATCTCACCGGGGGTGCCGTTGGAGTTGACCGCGATCGCCTTGATCCAGCGGCGGCCGTACTCACCGGCGAAGTACTGGCCGTCGAGCGACTGCGGGAACTTGACCGCCGAGTTCAGCGAGGCGTTGTACCGGTAGACCGGGCCGCCCATCGGCGACTCCGAGCCGCCGCCGAACTCCGACGGTGAGCCCGCGTCGCCGCCGTACCGGATCCAGCTCGCCTTGGCCGGCGGGAGGGTGGTCTGGCCGGTGTTGCGGAACGAGTTGTTGGTCGGGCCGCCGGTGCAGTTGTACTTCGCCTGCGACGGCCCGGACGGGAAGGTGTACTCGTTGTACGTCTCCGCGCTGGTGTTCGTACCGGTGCAGTACGGCCAGCCGTAGTTGCCGGGCGCGGTGATCCGGTTGAACTCCACCTGGCCGCTCGGTCCCCGGTTCGCGTCGCTGACACCGGCGTCCGGGCCGTAGTCACCGAGGTAGACGATGCCGGTGGGCTTGTCGACGCTCATCCGGAACGGGTTGCGGAAACCCATCGCGTAGATCTCCGGCCGGGTGTTGGCCGTCCCCGGCGCGAACAGGTTCCCGGCCGGGACGGTGTACGTCCCGTCCGCCTGCGGCTTGATCCGCAGGACCTTGCCGCGCAGGTCGTTGGTGTTGCCCGAGGAGCGCTGGGCGTCGAACTGCGGGTTGCGGGTGGTCCGCTCGTCGATCGGGGTGTACGAGTTCGACTCGAACGGGTTGGTGTCGTCGCCGGTGCTCAGGTAGAGGTTGCCGGCGGCGTCGAAGTCGATGTCACCGCCGACGTGGCAGCACTGCCCCCGGTCGTTGTTCACCTGGAGCATGATCCGCTCACTGCCCATGTTCAGCGTGTCGTCGCTGTTCAGGGTGAACCGGGACAGCCGCAGGTGGCCCTTCCACGCGTCGAAGTCGGCCGCCGTACCGGTGGTCGGTGCGTCCCCGCCGGGTGTGCTGAGGGTGGGGGAGTAGTACAGGTAGATGAAGCGGTTGGAGGCGAAGTTGGGGTCCGCCGCGACGCCCTGCAGCCCCTCCTCGTCGTGGGTGTAGACCGGGATGTTGCCGGCGACCTTGGTGTTGCCGGCCGCGTCGGTCACCCGGACGGTGCCGTTGCGGGCGGTGTGCACCACCGAACGGTTCGGCAGCACCGCCAGGCCCATGGCCTCGCCGATCTCGGCGGAGCCGGTGGCCAGGACAACCTGCTGGTAGTCGGCGGGCGGGATCACCACGGCCTGGGCCGCGCTCGGGGCGGCGGCCACGGCGAGCGCGGTGCTCGTCGCGGCGACCGTGGCCGCGACGAGCAGTCGCGACCAGCGGTGGAGGGTGGGGGACATCTGGTTCCTTTCCGGGGGTGGTGCCGGTGGGGGTGAGGGGAAGCGCAGGGTCAGGAGCCGTAGACCTCGAACTCCCAGAGCGAGTAGCCGTAGGGGGCCAGGGCGCGCTGGGTGCCGTACACCCGGACGTAGCGGCCGGTGCCGGTCAGGGTCAGGTCGTCGATCCCGCCGTCGGAGGCGGTGGTCGAGTAGGCGGTGGTCCAGGTGCTGTTGTCGGTCGAGGTCTGGACCTGGTACGCCCGCCCGTACGCGGCCTCCCAGTTGAGCCGGACCCGGCTGATCGACCGGGTGGCGCCCAGGTCGACGGAGATCCACTGCGGGTCGGCGTACGCGCTGCCCCAGCGGGTGGCCGGGTTGCCGTCGACCGCGTTGGCGGCCACGTGCGCGCTGCCGGTCTCGACACTGGAGGCGGCGGTGGGCCGACCCGTCGACAGGAGCGTGGGCGTGCCGGTGACCGGGGTGCCGTACACGTTCAGGTCCCACAGGGAGTAGCCCCAGGCGGTGGCGCGCTGGGTGCCGTACACCCGGACGTAGCGCCCGGTCCCGGTGAGGGTGACGTCGTCGACGCCGCCGTCGGAGGTCGTGGTCGAGTAGGCGGTGGTCCAGGTGCTGTTGTTGGGCGAGGTCTGGATCTGGTACGCCCGCCCGTAGGCCGTCTCCCAGTTGAGCCGGACCCGGTTCAGGTTGTACGTCGCACCGAGGTCCACCGAGATCCACTGCGGGTCGGCGGAGAGGCTGCCCCAGCGGGTGGCCGGGTTGTTGTCGACCGCGTTCGCCGCCACGTGCGGGCTGCCGGCCTCGACACTGGAGGCGGTGGTGGGCTTGCCCTGGGCCAGGTCGGTGCCGGGCTGCGGCGGGTTGCCGCCCTCGGCCTTGATCCGGATGTTGCGGTAGTTGATGTCCATCCCGGCGCCGTCGTTCTGCACGCCGATGTAGCCGTTGGCGATGTTCCGGGTGCTGGTGTAGTCGTTGATCTTCACCCCGTTGAGCCAGATCTCCACCCGCTGCCCGTGCACCCCGATCTCGTACGTGTTCCACGACCCCGGCGGGTTCAGCGCGGCGGCCCGCAGGGTGGTGTCCGGCGCCTTGAGGCTGTAGACGCTCCCGGTGGTCCGGGACGGGTCGGCGTCGGTCGCGTCGATCTGGATCTCGTGGCCGGCGTCGACCGGCTGCCACGGGTCACCCTGCGGGTCGGGGAAGCCGATGAACACCCCGCCGTTGTCGTCGCCGGGCATCATCCAGTCGAGCTTCAGCGAGTAGTTGGCGAACGTGCGGACCGGGTACCAGAGCAGACCCATCCCGCCGACCGAGGTCAGCGTCCCGTCGGCCAGGGTGAAGCCACCCGGACCGGCCTGACGCCACTGGTTCAGGCTCGCCTGGCTGCCGTCGAACAGGGCGGTGTAACCGACCTCGGGGCGGCAGTCGGCCGGCTTCGCACCGGCCGCGATCTGGATCCCGCCGAGCAGCATCCGGGTGAAGTTCGCCTCGGTGTACGTCTGCTCGGTGTGCCCGAGCCCGGTGTACCAGGACCGCCCGCCGCCGTAGTTCTGGCACCAGGTGATCGGGTGGTCCCCGCCCATCGACCCGCCGCTGTACGACGACTCGTCCAGGTTGGACAACACCTTGACGTTCGCCCTCGGGTTGGCGCGGTAGTTGTACCACTCGTCGGTACGGGTCCAGCTCTGCGGCAGGTGCGCGGTGGAGACGTTCGACCGGTCCTCGGTGCGTACGGTCGCCTGCTGGGTTGCCGGGTGCGAGGCGAAGTAGCCGCCGACGAGTCCGCCGTACCAGGCCCAGTCGTACTCGGTGTCGGCGGCGGCGTGCACCCCGACGTACCCCCCACCGGCGGCGATGTACGCCTGGAAGGCGTTCTGCTGGGTGGTGTCGAGCACGTCACCGGTGGTGGAGAGCCAGACCACCGCCTGGTACTGGGCCAGGTTGGTGGCCGTGAACTGACCGGCGTCCTCGGTCGCGGTGACCGTGAAACCGTTCGCCGCACCGAGCTGCTGGATGGCGGCGATGCCGTTGGGGATGGACGAGTGACGGAAGCCGGCGGTCTTGGAGAAGACGAGGACCTTGGTCAGGGGTGCCGCCGACGCCGCCGGTGGTGTCACCCCGACCAGGGCGGCCGTCGCCACCAGGGCGGCGCTGAGGACCGTGGAGAGCGCACGGATGCGCATGGTTGCTCCTTCGCGGAGGACTGGAGGGGTTCGGGAGCTCGCCGCCCATGGGCGTGGACGGAACCGGTCGTCCGCCCGGACGGGGGTCGTAGCCTGGCATCGCCCGCCGGGCGATCCCTGCGGCTGCCGACCCCCGCCGGGAGGTACGTAGCCGGGTCGCTAGCCGGAGACCAGGGTGAACTTCTCCCAGGGGCCGATCGTGGCGCGGTTGGCGATGAGCGCCCCCGCACCCCCGTTCTCGGCCGACACGTAACTGTTGTTGACCGTGGCCCGGAAGCTCACCGTGCCGTCCGAGTTGCTCACCTGCGTGAACGTCTCCCACGAGCCGGCCGAGGGCCGGTTGGCGATCAGCGCCGCCGCACCGGCGTTCTCGGCGCAGACGAACTGGTTGTTCGCCCGCGACCGCAGCGCCACGTTGCCCGAGCCGACGGCGACCACGTCGAACTGCTGGGCGGTGCCGACGGTGGTGGAGTTGGCGATCAGCGGTGCGCTGCCGGCGGTGACGTACTGGTTGTTGGCCTGGGCGCGCAACGCCGTGCCGCCGGTGGGCGTGGAGCCGCCGGTGAGGATCCGCAGGGCGTCGACCATGCCGACCGAGGTGGCCTTGTTGACGATCCGGATCGTGTGCGAGCCGTTGGTCAGGCCGGTCTTGCTGTAGACCACCGCCTGCGCCTGTCGGGCGCCGCTGACGTACAGGTTCACGTTGGCCTGGAGGACGTTGTCGATGTAGACGTCGACGTTGCCCATGTCACCGTTGCGCTCCGACAGGTACTCCACCCCGGTACCGGTGAAGGTGTACGAGGCGGTCGCGCCGACGGTGTTGGTGTGGTGGGTGTCGTCGTTGTAGTCGCCGTACCCCCGGGCGGTGGTCAGGTGCCAGTTGGCGTCGTAGGTGAGCAGGGTGTTGTTGACCAGCCCGCCACCTCCGGTGCCGCCACCGAGGCCGAGGGTCGAAGCCGTGTTGAGCAGGCTCTTGGCGCCCTGGTTGGCGGTTCCGGTCAACGTCGTCGAGCTGTAACCGCTCAGCGGCTTGGCGGTCCGCTCGACCACGTACACCGCGTTGGCCGCGGTGGCGAAGGTGATCTCGCCGGCCGTGCTGGTCGTCAGGATGGCGTTGTCCGACGTACGCCGGACCCGGACCTCCTGGGTGCCCCACGGGTTGACCACCCGAGCCTGCTTGCCGTACAGGCTCTTGATCCCGACGTACTTGGTCTCGTTGGCCTCGCGCTCCGAGCTGACCAGGAAACCGTCCTTGGCCAGGAGGGTGAACTTGCCGACGAAGCCCGACGGGATCGCCGGGAACACCCGGATCTTGTCGTTGTAGCTCTGCATCAGCGACTCGTTCATCGCGGCCAGGTGGATGCCCAGGTACTCGAACACCCCGTTGGTGTTGTTGGTCATGCCGTTGGGGTAGTTCTGGTACTTCTGCAGCATCGTCCGCATGCCCTGGAACGCCTGGTCGGCGAGGCCGAGCCGGGCCGCGTGCACGTGGTCGTTGGACCAGACGTTGCCGTACGGGTGCGGCCGGACGTTGAACGTGTTGATCGCGGTCTGCTGGTCGGCGTACCCGATCCCGGTCTGGTCGTAGGGCCAGACCAGCTCCAACGCCACGTTCTCGTTGTTGCGGGTCTGCGAGATCGGCGGATCGTGCGGCAGGTAGGCGCCGTTCTGGACCTGGTACGGGGCCAGGTTGTTGACGATGTTCTGCCAGTTCGCCCGCAGCCCGCTGTCCAGCCCGAGCTGGTTGCTGACCGAGATGGTGAGCGGGAAGAGCAGCCGTACGGCGGCCAGGTCGGTGATCGCGTTGCGTACGTCCCAGTACGTCTCGTGCGAGTTCGAGTTCGCCATGTAGTACCGGCCGTTGCCGTCGACCGACAACCGGTCCTCGTAGAACTTCACCGCCTCCCGCATGTACGGGTACGCCGTGTTGCGCAGGTAGTTCTCGTCGTTGGTGTACCGGTACTGCAGGTACATGTTGTACGCGGCCTCGGTGCCGGTGGAGTACAGGTCGTTGACGTAGTCGCTGTTGATCGTCCCGCGCGCGTTCCCGTCCCAGCCCATCGTCTCCGGCACCCAGAGCCCGTCACTGCCGTACCGGGTCGTCGTGTACGACTTCAGCGCGCTCAGGTTGCGGCTGTAGAGCCGGTTGAACCCGCCCATCAGCTCGGTGTGGTTCGAGGCGTAGAACGAGTTGTAGACGTCACGTTGGTTCCAGTACCAGTACCCGTTGCTCCACTTGCTCTGGTCCTGGGTCGCCCGGAACACACCGTTGATGAAGTGCAACGGATAGTTGCCGTAGCCACCGGCTGCGATCATGTACGTGGCCAGGTAGTAGACGTTCTCCAGGTAGTCGGCGTCACCGGCCGAGTTGGAGTACTGGACGAACGACTTCTCCCAGAACGCGTGCCACCAGTTGCGGTAGTTGTTCAGGGTGGTCGCGTACCCGGTGCTCTTGACCGAGGCGAGCTGGTTGCGGGCCTGGGTGACCGAGTTGAGGCCGGGGGAGTTGATCCGGCTGGCGGCGGTGAACCAGACCGTGTAGCTGGAGGTCGGGGTGATGTTCAACCGGACCTGCCGGCCGTTGACGACCTGGGAGGTGTAGCTGGCTCCCTCGACCGTGGCGGCGAGGGTGTAGCCGAAGTTGTTCGGGTCGGTCTGCCCCCGGCTGATCCCGACCCCGCTCGCGTCCGCGAACGTCGAGTACGTCCGCCACGTGTTCAGGTCCGGCACGTCGGCGATGTTCTGGACCGTGTTCGGGTCCCACAGGCTCAGGTCCAGCCCGACGCTCGTGACACCCGGCCGGGTGTCCTCGACGTGGATGCCCATCACCTCGGAGTTGGGCGAGCCCATCACGGTCACCGTACGGTTGCTGTCGTACTTCGTGGTGAGCGTGCCGTCGTAGAGCGAGAGCCGCTGCTGGAACGTCGAGTAGCCGGTGTCCATCTGCGGGTTGCTGAACAGGTTCACCAGGCCGGCCGCGTACGTCGACTGCTGCGACAGGTCGACCCCGGACACCTGCATGGTGAGGCCGTTCTGGTTCCAGGCCATCGCCCCGGTGCGCCCGTTGCCGACCGTCAGGCCGTGCAGCGGGTTGGTGTTCGGGCGGTTGTAGACGATGTCGTGCTTCGACAGGTAGTTGGCGTAGTTGACGTTCAGTGTCCCGGTGCCGGAGTTGAACGCGGCGTCCGTGGGTGACGCTGCCGCCGGGGTGCTCTGTCCGCTGACCGCCAGGCCGACCACGAGCAGGGCGGCGGCGGCGATGCGGGTCGGCGTACTCATCTTCATCGACACGATCCCCTCTAGATCGCTCGTTGGCGATGTGCCCGTGCCACGGACGCGGTGCGTCCGTGCGACTCCCCATCCGCCGAAGTGGGGAGCTACCACGAGCTGGTTTTACGTGAGTTCGGACGGGTTTTCCGGCGCGATGATCCGCCCCGGATGTCCAACCGACCCACATCTGTCACATGCAGTTAACATCGGATGTCTTTGCTAGTCAATCCTTGGCCGTCGATGTTCTGTCGCCCCAGGTCAGGCCGGGTGAAGTCGCTTCGCCGCAGGGTGATCCTTGGTAGCGGGGCAGGCACCGGAAGCCACCACGGCCCCGACCCGACCGGTGAACCATCCGATGTCGGGTCCCTCCTGGCGGCCGGAATTCATCCGATGACGTCCGCCTTCCGAGCTGTCGTGGCAGGACAGGTGGGCGTCCGTGAGGGCGTGGCGGGTCGGACCCGGAGCCGTGCTACGGGTGCCAGCGGACCCGTGGTGGGTCGACCGCCGGTCCGGGTTCCGGCGGATCCTCTTCGTCGGAGCGCGGCCCCGGCGTGCGGGACGGCACCCGCGTCGGATCGGCACCGACGGGATGGCGTTGCTCCACACTGGCTCGGATCGCCGTGAACGCGGTCCTCGACCTGCGGCGGATGTACCAGACATGCCCGACCGTGCCACCCAGCAGGATCAGCAGGCCGCCGGTGCCGGCGACCCACGTCGGCGCACCCGAGTGCCGCAGGGCCAGGCCGCCCCCGAGGGCGAGCAGGGCACTGTTCACCAGGCCGATGGTGCCGGAGAGCCCGACGACCTCGCGCAGCCACGGCCCGCCGGGTGGCCGTCCCTGGTAGATGCCGCGATCGTCCAGGGTGGGCATGACGATGTACGGGGCCACCTCCGGCGCCCGCCGGGCCAGGTAGGTACGGATCGAGTCGGTCGCCACCGCGTACAGCCGGGCCCGGTTGGTGAACTCGACCTGCCGGACGAAGATGGTCGACCCGAGCAGCAGCACCAGCGCGCCGATCCCGGTCACCGCCCCGGTGATCGCCGGGCCGCCGCCCCCGCCGGTGATCAGGGCCGCCGCGACCGCGGTCGCGGCCGACGTCACCACCAGGAAGAAGTTGAACCGGGCGGTGGCCTGGTCGGTGTTCGCCCGGCGCGCCTCGCGCAGGTGCTCGTACTCGGCCAGCGCCACGGTCAGCGCGGTGTCCGGATCCTCGGCCACGGCCACTCCCGTCGATCGGCGACCGGGCCGAGCCTAGCCGTCCCGGTCGACGCGGAACGGACCGTGCAGGGCCGCCCACTGCAACAGCATGATGGTCTTGGCGTCGACGATCCCTCCGGTACGGGTCAGCTCCAGCGCCTCCCGGAACGGCACCTCGACCACCTCGATCTCCTCGCCCTCGTCGGGTCGACCGCCGCCCTCGTCCTGTCGGGTGTGCTCGCCGTAGCGGGCCGCGTAGCAGTGCAACCGCTCGGTGACCGAGCCGGGACTCGTGTACGCGTCGAAGACGTGCTCCAACTCGCCGATCCGGTGCCCGGTCTCCTCCTCCGCCTCGCGCCGGACCGCCTGCTCCGGGGCGTCGGCGTCGAGCAGGCCGGCGGCGGTCTCCAGCAGCATCCCGTCCGGGTGGCCGTTGACGTACGCGGGGAAGCGGAACTGCCGGGTCAGCAGGACGGTGCGGCGTATCGGGTCGTAGAGCAGGACGGTGGCACCGTTGCCGCGATCGTAGGTCTCCCGCTGCTGACTGCTCCACCCACCGTGGCGGTCCTGGAAGTCGAAGGTGGTGCGGCGCAGCACGTACCAGTCGTTGGCGAGGAGGGTGACGTCGCGTACCCGTACCCTCGGATTGCCGTCGAGGTCGCGGCCGGCGCGGTCGAGACCGGTCCGGCCACGGCGGTCCGGGGTGGAAAGGCCCGCGGTCACCGGGCGGCCGGGATCTCGTCCGGATGCCGGTAGACGGCCTTGCCGGCGCGGCGGGCCACCTCGACCATGGCGTCCGCGCCCGCCGACGGCCCGCCGACCCGCAGCACCGCGTCGCACCGGTCGAGCAACCTCTCCGCGTACGGGTGGAAGACCTCGGTGAAGGCCGGGTCCCCGGTCCGGGTGGATCCGGCCAGCGCGGCGAGCGGCAGGGCGAGGTCCTCGCCGGTCACCGGCAGATGTCCACGCCGGAACAGTGGCAGGGCCACCGCGTGCATCGCGGCGACGTTCGCGGCCAGTTTCGCCGGATCGTCACCGGTGCCCGAGCGGTACGGGCCCGCCACCAGGATCATCAGCGGGCGCCGTTCGGCGGGTGGAACGGTGGTCATGGTCGTCCTTCCGGTCACCGGGTCAGGCGAGGTGGACCTCGGTGCCGGCCGCGCGCAGGGCGGCCAGGGTGTCGGGGCCCAGCGGGTGGGTGGCGCCGTCCGCGGCGGCGGCGTCGGTGACGAAGTCGCCCGCCGCGTCGAGCCCGGCGATCCGGCTGAACGCGCGGGTGCCGAGTTTGGTCGCGTCGGCCACGGCGATGGTGCGACCGGACCGTTCCAGCGCGGCCTGCTTGACCGCCGCGTCGTCGAGCGAGAACTCCGAGTAGCCGTCCTCGGCGTGCACCCCGCCGAGGGAGAGCACGAAGCAGTCGAAGGCCAGGTCCCGCAGTGCGCGCAGGGTGAGCTGCCCGACCATCGACCCCTCGGCCGGTCGGGGTTCCCCGCCGACCACCAGCAGCCGGATCCCCGGCTGGTCGACCAACCGCGCCGCCGCCTGCAGACTCAGTACGCCGACCGTGAGCGGGGCCCGCAGCCGCAGGTGGGTGGCCACGTGCACGGTGGTCGTGCCGGCGTCGAGCAGGACCGTCTGCCCGGGCTCGACCAGTGCGGCGGCGGTCGCCCCGATCCGGTCCTTGGTGGCCGCCTGCCAACCGGCCCGTACGGCGAAACCGGACTCGGCCGCCACCGGCCGGACCGCGACGGCCGCCCCTCGGACCCGCTGGACCAGCCCCTGCTGGTGCAGCGCGTCCAGGTCCCGGCGGACGGTCATCTCGGACACCCCGAGCCGGGTGGCGAGCTCGGGTACGGCGATCCGACCGGCCGCCTGGACCAGGCGCAGGGTCACGTCCAACCGATCAGCGATGGGCACGGCGTCATTTATACCACCGCGCTGTTAGAAGTGTGAGATCTGTGTTCGAAAGCGGACCGCCGATCAGGCGCGCCCGGTCACCCCCAGGTACGTCCGCAGGTGACGGGCGGTGAGCGAGTCCCCGCCCGCGACCAGGTCCGCGGGGGTACCGGTGAACACCACCCGGCCGCCGTCCTGCCCGGCACCGGGACCGAGGTCGATCAGCCAGTCGGCGTGTGCCATCACCGCCTGGTGGTGCTCGATCACCACCACCGTGTTGCCGTCGTCGACCAGCCGGTCCAACAGGGCGAGGAGCTTGTCCACGTCGGCCAGGTGCAGCCCGGTGGTCGGTTCGTCCAGCACGTACGTGGTGGCCTTCTCCGCCATCTGGATGGCCAGCTTGATCCGCTGCCGCTCCCCGCCGGACAGGGTGGTGAGCGGCTGCCCCAGCCCGATGTAACCCAGGCCGGCGTCGGAGAGCCGGTCGAGGATCGCCCGCGCCGGTCCGCTGGTGAAGAAGTCCCGCGCCTCGGTCACCGACATGGCCAGGACCTCGCTGATGTCCCGGCCGCGCAGCTTGTGGGTGAGCACCTCGGGGGTGAACCGCTTGCCCTCACACTGCTCGCAGACCGACGCCACCCCGGCCATCATGGCGAGGTCGGTGTACACGAGGCCGATGCCCTTGCAGTTCCCGCACGCACCCTCGGAGTTCGCGCTGAACAGGGCCGCCTTGACCCCGTTCGCCTTCGCGAAGGCGGTCCGGATCGGGTCGAGCAGGCCGGTGTAGGTGGCCGGATTGCTGCGCCGGGAGCCCCGGATCGGGGACTGGTCGACCACGGCCACCCCCTCGCGGCGAGGCAGCGACCCGTGGATCAGTGAACTCTTGCCCGATCCGGCGACCCCGGTGACCACGGTCAGTACGCCGAGCGGGATGTCGACGTCGACGTCCTTGAGGTTGTGCAGGTGGGCGCCGGTGATGTGGAGCTGCCCCTGCGGCTGCCGTACACGCTCGCGCAGCCGGGCCCGGTGACCCAGGTGCCGCCCGGTGAGGGTGTCGGATCTCCGGAGTCCGGCGACGTCGCCGGTGTAGCAGATCCGGCCGCCGGCCGATCCCGCGCCCGGTCCCAGGTCGACCACGTGGTCGGCGATCTCGACCACCTCGGGCTTGTGCTCCACCACCAGTACGGTGTTGCCCTTGTCGCGCAGCCGGATCAGCAGGTCGTTCATCCGCTGGATGTCGTGCGGGTGCAGGCCCACCGTCGGCTCGTCGAAGACGTAGGTGACGTCGGTGAGGCTGGAGCCGAGGTGCCGGACCATCTTCACCCGTTGCGCCTCGCCACCGGAGAGGGTGCCGGACTCCCGGTCCAGGCTCAGGTAACCGAGGCCGATCTCGACCAGTGAGTCCAGGGTGTCGCGCAGCGTCCTGACCAGCGGCGCCACCGAGGGGTCCGTGATGGCGCGGACGAACGTGGCCAGGTCGCTGATCTGCATGGCGGAGCACTCGGCGATGTTGCGGCCGTCGATGGTCGAGCCCAGCGCCGCCGCGTTGAGCCGGGCGCCACCGCAGGCCGGGCAGCCGGTGAAGGTGACGGCCCGGTCGACGAAGGCCCGGATGTGCGCCTGCATCGACTCGCGGTCCTTGGCCAGGTAGAGCCGCTGCACCTTGACCAGCAGGCCCTCGTACGTGGTGTTGAAGTTGTTCGTCATGATCTTGGTGGGAGGCTTGTGCAGGAAGTCCTCCCACTGCTGCGGGGTGTAGTCCTTCAGCTTCGTGTCCGGGTCGAAGAGGCCGGACTGGGCCATGGTCTGCCAGTACCACCCTCCGACGGCGAAGTTCGGCGCGGTGATCGCACCCTCGTTGAGCGACAGGTCGACGTCCACGAGCTGGTGGACGTCGATGGTGGACACCCGGCCGAGTCCCTCGCACTCCGGGCACATGCCCTCGGCGCTGTTGAAACTGAACGCGGTCGAGGTGCCGACGTGCGGGGTGCCGAGACGGCTGAAGATGATCCGCAGCATGGTGTGGGCGTCGGTCGCCGTACCGACGGTGGAGCGCGAGTTGGCCCCCATCCGCTCCTGGTCGACCACGATCGCCGCGCTGAGGTTGTGCAGGGCGTCCACGTCCGGCCGGCCGAGGTTCGGCATGAAGGACTGGACGAAGGCGGTGTAGGTCTCGTTGATGAGCCGCTGGGACTCGGCGGCGATGGTGCCGAAGACGAGCGAGGACTTCCCGGAACCGGAGACGCCGGTGAAGACCGTGAGGTGGCGTTTGGGAATGTCCACGGAGACGTCGGCCAGGTTGTTCTCCCGGGCGCCCCGTACCTCGATCATCCCGTGGCTGTCGGCGGGGCGGGTCGGGTTGGTGCGGTCGAGATCGGCGCGCTGACCGGGGGCGGCGTCAACGGCGGCGCGTGGTTCCGGTCGGTTCTCGTCGGCGAGCAGCAGTCCGCCGCCCGGCCCGCCCCCGTTGCCCGACGGTTGGCTGGCGCGGTCGTTTCCCATACCGTTCCCCCTGATATTCTTACGGCATAAAAAGATAACCTGACGAGGTTAGTTTATGCTCTAAGGAGTTGCAAGTGGTGGTCTTTGCCGGCCAGGGCGATCCCCGTCGTTCGATGGCCCTGCTGTGGCGTACCCCGGGCTCGCCCGAGGTGCGGACCGGTCCGGGGCCCAAGCCGGCACTGAACGTGGACGAGATCGTGGACGCGGCGATCGAGGTGGCCGACCGGGACGGCATGGCCGGCCTGTCCATGCGCGCGGTGGGCGAGCGGTTCGGACGTACGGCGATGGCGCTCTACACGTACGTGCCGAACAAGGCCGAACTGCTCGACCTGATGTACGACCGGGTACACGCCGAACTACCCACCGGGTACGCCCCGGAGCCCGGCTGGCGGGACACGCTCACCGCCTGGGCCGGCGACCTGTGGGAGTTCTACCTGCGCCACCCCTGGGTGCTCCAGGTGTCCCAGGCCCGACCGGTCCTCGGACCGAACGAGTACGTCGTACTGGAGACCCTGCTGGGGATCCTCTACCGGACCGGACTGGACGCCAAGGCGCTGCGACGTACGGTCGGCACGCTGTTCCACTTCGTCCGGGGTCTCGCCCAGACGGTGACGGAGGCCCGGCACGCGAAGGTGGCCACCGGAATGTCGGACGAGGACTGGTGGTACGCCCGATCGGCCCTGCTGGCGGAGGTCGCCCCCGACTTCGCCGAGCGGTTCCCGACCGTGACCCGGATGGAGAGCGACCAGGGTTTCCAACTCGACGACGAGACCGTGCCCTACCTGGAGCAGGAGGCGCGGGAGACGTTCAGGTTCGGCCTCACCGTGCTGCTCGACGGCATCGAGTCCGCCAGGGCGACCTCCGCGTAGGGACGGTCGCAGAAATGCGCTGGCGGTCCGCGGCGTACTCGGCGACCATGGCCGGCGTGCCACAGACCCCGACAACCATCTCGATCAACCTGGTACGCCCCGACTCCGACGTCGGCAGCAGGATCCTGCGCGACTACTACGACGACATCGTGAGCCGCTACCACGGCCGCCGGGCGACCTCGGCCGAACTCGACGCGGTGCTGCTCGACGAGCCCAGCGACGACCTCGTGCCCCCGCACGGTTACTTCTGGGCGGCCACCGACGGCACCACCCCGGTCGGTTGCGCCGGCCTGCGGCTCCTGCCCGACGCCCTCGGCGAGGTCACCCGCGTCTTCGTCGCCGGGACCGCCCGTCGACAGGGGATCGCGTCACGGTTGCTCACCGGGTTGGAGGAGGTCGCCCGGAGCCGGGGCCTGTCGCGGCTGCGGCTCGACACCCGCCACGACCTGGTCGAGGCACGCCGGCTCTACACCGGGCACGGGTACGTCGAGGTGGAGCCGTTCAACACCAGCCCGTACGCCGAGCACTGGTTCGCCAAACCGCTCGACTGACGACCAGGGTCTCGCCGGGGCTGCGTCGACTGCTCATGGCTTCTAGGCTCGCGGGATGGCGAAGGTCCTGATCACCGGGATGTCGGGCACCGGCAAGTCGACGGTGCTGCGGATCCTCGCCACCCGAGGGCACCGGAGCGTCGACACCGACACCGACCGGTGGAGTCACTGGGTGACGCTGCCGGACGGATCGTCCGACTGGATCTGGCGCGAGGAGACGATGACGGACCTGCTCGCGGGCCATCGAACGGGACACCTGTTCGTGGCCGGCTGCAAGAGCAACCAGGGCCGGTTCTATCCGGAGTTCGACCATGTCGTGCTGCTCAGCGCTCCCGTCGAGGTGCTGCTGTCGCGCATTGCCGCCCGGACCGACAACCCGTACGGCAAGCGGCCCGACGAACGGGCTGCCATCCTGGAGCACGTCGCCGTCGTCGAACCCCTGCTCCGGGCCACCGCCACCGCCGAGATCGACGCGTCCGCCCCGATCGAATCGGTCGTCCGGCAGGTGGAGGACCTCTCTCGGGAGAGACCACGTCCGGTTGACACCCCTTAGCGGTGGGAGGAAGTGCCGTGCGGCGTTCGTACGTGGTGACCGGTGGTGGTCGAGGGGTCGGCCGGTCCATCGTGGAGCGGCTCCTCGCCGACGGTCACGCGGTTGTGGTGATCGAGCTCTCGGCACCGGCCCTGAGCTGGACGGCGGACCATCCGGCCGGTCCACGGCTGGTCGCGCTTGCCGGCAGCGCCGCCGACGAGGAGGTGACCGAGGCCGCCGTCGATCTCGCGGCGACGGCGGGGACCTTCGCCGGCTGGGTCAACAACGCCGCGATCTTCCGTGACGCGGCGCTGCACTCCGCCCCGGCCCGCGAGGTCGCCGACCTGATCGCCGGCAACGTCGAGCCGGCCGTGGTCGGCTGCGCGACGGCGGTCCGCCGGTTCCTCGCCGCCGGTACGCCTGGGGCGATCGTCAACATCTCCTCCCACCAGGCCCAACGCGCGGTACGCGGTGCCCTGCCCTATGCCACGGCCAAGGCCGCCGTGGAGGGCCTCACCCGGGCGGCTGCGGTCGACTACGGGCCGTACGGCATCCGGGTCAATGCCGTCGCGCTCGGCAGCATCACCACCGAGCGCTACGAGGGGCTCCTCGCCGGTCTCCCGCAGCGGGAGGCGGCCGGGGTGGAGGCGGAGATGGCCCGACTCCATCCGGTGGGGCGGGTGGGCCGACCCGACGAGGTGGCGGCGACGGTCGCCTACCTCCTCTCCGACCAGGCGAGTTTTGTCAACGGCGCGATCCTGCCGGTGGACGGCGGCCGGTCGGCGCTCGGGCTGGATCCCGAGGCCACCTGACCGCCACCGGCGTCAGTCGGCGGCGAGTTCGTCGGCGGCAGCCTGGCCGGCCTCGGCGGTGCGGCGCAGGAAGTCGGCGAGGAGTTCGAGTTGCTCGGGTGTGTAGCCGGCGCAGATCTCGTCCATCGAGCCGTTCATCCCCGCGTAGAGGCGGATCAGTTCGGCATTGCGGTCGCGCAGGGCGCGGACCCGTACCGCCCGGCGGTCGGCCGGGTCGCGCTCGCGGGTCACCCAGCCGCCACGTTCGAGTCGGTCGAGGATCCCGGTCATGGTGGCGGCGTGCAGCCCGGTACGCCGGGCCAGGGCGGTCGGGCTGAGCGGACCGTGCCGGTTGATCAGATCCAGACAGTCGAAGTCGACGTCCCTCAGTTCGAGGTGCGCGCTCACCTGGTGGTTGAGCAGGGACAGCTGGATGCCGAGTTCACGCAGCGAATCCTTGATCCCGGTGGTCAGTCGCCGTCGTTGGCGGCTGCCGTCGGTGCCCGAAGGTGATACGGAACTCATATAGTCTGCCTTCCAAATTCATATGCTACGGTTCCCGTATTATATGGGTTACCTGACCGGAAGGCAGGAACAGCAGATGAAGCTGACCATCTTCGCGGCGACCGGCGGCATCGGGCGACAACTGCTCGAACAGGCCGTCACCGCGGGCCACGACGTCACCGCGGTCGTCCGCAATCCGAAGAAGTTGACCGGCAGTCCGGCGCGGATCCTCACCGCCGACCTGGCCGCCCCCGACCCCGCCGTGATCGAATCCGCCGTGCTCGGAGCCGACGGCGTGCTGTCCGGGCTCGGCGCGAGTTCGACGGCCGAGGCCGGCGTTGCCCGGCGGGGTACCGAGGCCATCATCGCGGCCATGCGGGCAACGGGGGTCCGTCGCATCGTCGTGGTGAGTGCCGCCCCGATCGGCACCGTGCCCTCGCCCAGCCGGCCGGCGCCGCCCAGACACGATCCGGGCGACGGCTTCTTCATGCGCCACCTGGGCGCCCGATTCGCGCGGACCGCGTTCCGCCAGCACTACGCGGACCTCGCGCGGATGGAGGACGTCCTGCGCGACAGCGATCTCGACTGGACGATCGCCCGCCCGCCGAAGCTGACCGACAAGCCGCTGACCTCTGCCTACCGGATCGCGTACGGGCAGAACGTCCGGGGCGGCTTCTCCATCTCGCGCGCCGATGTCGCCCACTACATGCTCCGTGCCCTGGAGGATTCCCGCACCGTGCGGCAGATCGTGGGCCTCGCGAACTGATCGGCCGATCGACGGCCATCGACCGTCCGGACAGGACAAGCGTCACTACTGACAGGTAATCGACCTATTCGCAGATAGTCATGCAAGGCGGACCTGATCATGGGCTGATGTTCGCCGCGGGTTCACCCACCGCCGGCACTTCCTTCGTAGCGTCTCAGCGCTGTCCCCGATCGTGCTGCGAAGGCCAAGGAGATCCACCGTGGGTGTCGTACCTGCCGTCGACCTGTCCGACGTCGGCCGATCCGCGCGTACCCGGGGTGTTGCGGTCGACGTGCTCGAGGCGATCGACGAGCGGGCACGCCGGGCACCGGCGGCGGTCGCCCTCGTCGACCCGACCGGTGAACTCACGTACGCGGAGCTGGTCGCCGAGGTGACCGAACTCGCCGGCACCCTCGTCGGTGCCGGGGTGAGCGGTGGCGACCTGATCGGACTCTGCCTCGGCCGGGGACGCACGGCGGTGGTGGCGATGCTCGCGGTGCTCCGGGCCGGCGCGGGATACGTGCCGCTCGACCCCGGCTACCCGCCGGCCCGGCTGGCCCTCATGGTCGAGGACGTACGGCCACGGCTGGTGCTCGTCCCCGCCGACGTCGACCCCCCGCCGCTGCCCGAGGGCACCGAGGTTCTCCGGATCGGGGAACCGGGGCCGCCCTCGGGCACGGCGGCACCTGCCACCCGCGCCACCGCCGAGGATCCCGCGTACGTCATCTTCACCTCCGGCTCCACCGGCCGACCCAAGGGCGTGATGGTGCCCCGCCCGGCGCTTCACCACTTCTGCGCCGCCGCCCGGGACCGGTACGCGCTCACCCCGGCCGACCGGGTGCTCCAGTTCGCCTCGCTCAGCTTCGACGCCAGCGTCGAGGAGATCTTCCCGCCGCTGACCGCCGGTGCGACCGTGGTGGTCCGCGACGAGGACATGATCAGCCGCCCGGACCTGTTCCTGGACCGCTGTGCCGCGCTCGGCGTCACCGTGCTCGACCTGCCCACCGCGTACTGGCACGAGTTGGTCGTGGCGCTCGACCGGGGCGAGGCGGAACTACCCGCGACGGTCCGGCTGGTGATCATCGGTGGGGAGGCGGCACAGGCGGGTGCCGTACGGGATTGGCAGGCCCGTACCGGCCCGGCCGTACGGCTGCTCAACACGTACGGGCCGACCGAGACGACGGTGGTCGCCACGGTCGCGGACCTCACCGGCTGGAACGGCGACGGGCCGGTGCCGATCGGGCACCCGCTGCCCGGTGTCACCGTCCGGGTGCTCGACCCGTCCGGGAAGCCGGTTGTCGTCGGTGATCCGGGGGAGCTGGTCATCGGTGGCGCGGGTGTGGCCACCGGTTACCTGCGCCGACCCGACCTGACCGCCGAGCGTTTTGTTCCCGGCCCGGACGGCGCGCCGGAGTACCGCACGGGGGACCGGGTCCGGCAGCTTGCCGACGGAGAGCTCGTCTACCTGGGTCGGTTCGACCACCAGGTGAAGATCCGTGGCTTCCGGGTCGAGCTGGGCGAGGTCGAATCCGCCCTGCGGGCGCTGCCCGGCATCACCGACGCGGTGGTCCTGGTCGACGGGCGTTCCGGGCAGCCGAGGCTGGTCGGGCACCTGACGGCCGCCGAGGGAGCGGTCGACCCGGTCACGGTACGCCGGCAGCTCGCCGCGACCCTGCCCGCCCATCTCGTGCCGGCCGCGATCGTCGGCCACGCCCGCTTCCCGCTCACCCCGCAGGGCAAGGTCGACCGGGCGGCGCTCGGTGCCGTACCGGTGGCCATGACGGCGACCGGCGCGGACCCGGCGGCGGCGCCCGGTGACCCGTTCGTGGCACGGGTCGGCGGGCTCTGGGCCGACCTGCTCGGTGTCACCGACGTCGCGACCACCGACGACCTCTTCGCTCTCGGCGCCGACTCGCTCGACGCGATCCGGCTGACCAGCGCGCTCCGGCGCGAGTACGGCGTGGACCTGACCCTCGCCCAGCTCTACGCGGCACCGACCCTCGCCGAACTCGTCGCCCTGCTCCGCTCGACCGGTACGCCGACCACGGGACCGGACCCGGCGTCGAACGGGACACCGGACCCGGTGGCGTCGACCGACGAGCCCGAGCCGGAGCCGTTCGAACTGCCGCTCTCCCCACTACAGCGGGACTTCTGGATCGCCGAGCAGGTCAGCGGCGAGCTGCCGGCGCACACCCTCGGCATCAGGTACCGGATGGCCGGACCGGTCAGCGCCGGGACCATCGCCGCGTGCCTGGCGGAGCTCGCCCGCAGGCATCCCCTGCTGCGGGCCCGGTTCCCGCTCGACGGGGACGAACCGCGGATGGTGATCGTGCCGGACGCCACGGTCGAGCTGACCGAGGTCGACCTGCGGGACCTGCCGACCGACCTGCGCGAATCCCGGCTCGAACAGGCGCGCCGGCAGGCCGTACGGGAACCGGTCGACCTGGCCGACGGACCGCTGGCGCGGGCGCTGCTGCTGCGTACCGGCGGCGACGACGAACTGCTGCTCGTGGTCCACCACCTGGTGTTCGACGGCTGGTCGGTCGGGGTCCTCGGCGACGAACTGGCCCGACTCCACCGGGACCTGTCGGCGGGTCGCACCCCGGCGCCCACGCCGCCGCGACCACTGCCGGACCTCGCCGCCCGGCGCCTCGCCCACGCCGCCGACGAGACGCTCACCGGGTACTGGCGGGACCGGTTCGCCGACGCCGACCTGGACCTGGAACTGCCGGCCGACCGCCCGCGCCCACCCGTACGGTCGTTCGCCGCCGGCCGGGTGGCCCGCCAGCTCGACCCGGAGCTGGTCGACCGGCTGCGCCGGTGTGGCCGGGCGCACCGGGCCAGCCTCTTCATGGTGGTACTGGCCGGGCTCCAGTCGGTGCTGCTGCGTTACACCGGCCGGACCGACGTGACGGTGCTGGCGCCGGTGGCCGGGCGGACGGAGCCCGACCTGGAGTCGCTGGTCGGCCCGGTGCTCAACATCCTGCCGATGCGCGGTGACGTCGGCGGCGAGCCGACCTTCGCCGAACTGGTGGAGCGGGTACGCGACGCGGTGGTCCGCGACCTGGACCATCAGGAACTGTCGCTGCCGGACATCATCGCGGCCACCCGGCGACCCGCCAGCGGTAACCGCAACCGGCTCAGCGGGGTGATGCTGACCGTGCACAACACACCCGTACCCGGCACCGACCCGGTGCGGTACGCCGGTGAGGTGGCCCCGGCGGCGACCATGGTGGATCTCGCGGTCGGTCTGGACTTCCCCGTCGACGGTCCGGTGCTGAGCGTCGACTACGCCACCGAACTCTTCGACGCCGAGCGGGTCGAGGCGCTGCTGGACCACCTGCTGACGCTCCTCGCCGCCGGAGTCGAGGGGCCGTCCACCCCGGTCACCCGGCTGGACCTGCTCACCCCGGCCGAGCGGACCCGGATCCTGCACGACTGGAACGACCACGCCGCGCCGGTACCGGCCGCCAACGGTCTGCACGAGCTGTTCGAGCGGTGCGCGGCGGCGACCCCGGCCGCACCGGCGCTCACGTACGGGGACACCACGATCAGCTACCGGCAGCTCAACGAGCGGGCCAACCGGCTCGCCCGGCTGCTGCGCGAGCGCGGTGTACGCCCCGGCGGCCGGGTGGCGATCTGCCTCGACCGGGGGATCGAACTGTTCGTGGCGATGTGGGCGGTGCTGAAGGCCGGCGGTGCGTACGTGCCGCTCGACCCGGCGTACCCGCCGGACCGGCTGCGCTACATGCTGACCGACAGCCGGGCGCTGGCCCTGGTGACCCGCCTCGACCTGGCCGGTGCCCCACAGGCCCCCGACGGGGTGGCGGTGCTGGCGCTGGACCGGGACGCGGCGACGATCGACGTGCTCGACCACACCGACCCGCCCGGGGTCAACGTGCCGGACGATCCGGCGTACGTCATCTACACCTCCGGCTCCACCGGTCGGGCCAAGGGCGTGGTGGTCAACCACGGAAACCTGGTGCACGCGGCGGTGATGTGGCAGCGCGCGTACCGGCTCGATCCGGGGTGGACGTACCAGCAGGCGGCCAGCTTCTCCTTCGACATGTTCGTCGGGGAGACGCTGCGCGCGCACTGCACCGGCGGTCGGTTGGTGGTGGTGCCCCGCGAGGTACTGCTCGACCCCGCCGACCTGTACGCGTTGATGCGCGACGAACAGGTCAACTGCACCGAACTCGTACCGGCGGTCCTGCGTACCCTGCTCGCCCACGTGGAGGCGAGCGGCCAGCGGCTGGACTTCGTCCGGTTGCTGATCGGCGGCGGCGAGAAGTGGCACGTACGGGAGTACCAGCAGGCCCGGCGGCTGGTCGGGGTCGGCAACCGGGTGGTGAACGCGTACGGGGTCACCGAGGTCACCGTGGACAACGTCTACTTCGACGGTGACGTCGACGGGTTGCCGCCGGACGCGCCCCTGCCGATCGGGCAGCCGTTCCCGAACAACCGGGTGTACGTGCTCGACGCGTACGGCCAACCGGTGCCCGCCGGGGTGGTCGGTGAGCTGTACCTCGGTGGGGTGGGAGTCGCGCCCGGTTACCACGACCGGCCGGAGCTGACCGCCGAACGTTTTGTCCCCGACCCCTACGCCGACGCGCCCTCCGGTGTGGACCGGGACGCGGCCGGACTCACCGGTGGGATGACCGAGTCGGCCCGGATGTACCGGACCGGGGACGCGGCCCGGTTCCACCGGAACGGCAACGTCGACTTCCTGGGCCGGCTCGACGACCAGGTCAAGATCAACGGTTACCGGGTGGAGCTGGGCGAGGTCGAGGCCGTCATGGGCACCCTGGACGGGGTGCTGGCCTGCGCCGCCGCCGTGCACCAGCTCCCGTCCGGGATCGCCCAACTCGTCGGTTACCTGGTCGCCCGGCCGGGCGCCGAGGTCACCGAGGCCGACGTACGCGACGCGCTCGCCGCCAGCCTCCCGGTGCACATGGTGCCGGCGCGGGTGGTCGAGCTGCCCCGGCTGCCGCTCACGCCCAACGGCAAACTCGACCGTCGGGCGCTACCGGCACCCCCGGCCGCGGGTACGGCAACCGGCGGTACGGCACCGCGTACGCCCACCGAGCGGCGCCTGGTGGCGGTCTGGGCCGAGACGCTCGGGGTGACCGGGATCGGCATCGACGACACCTTCTTCTCCCTCGGTGGGGACTCGTTCACCGCGCTGCGCCTGGTCCGGCGAATCGAGCCCGCGCCGACCCTGATCGAGCTGTACCAGCACCCCACCGTCCGTACGCTCGCCGCCCTGCTCGACCGGCGACCGGCCGAACCGGCCGGCGGCCCGGACCGGCTGCTGCATCGGATGACCCCGAACGACGCGGACCCGGCCACCGGTGGGGTGACCGTGGTCGGGGTGCCCTACTCCGGTGGCAGCGCGATCGCCTACCAGCCGCTCGCGGCGGCCCTGCCGGCGAACTGGGCGCTCTACGCGCTGGAACTGCCGGGCCACGACCAGTCCCGGCCGGACGAAGCGCTGCTGCCCGGTACCGAGGTGGCCGCCCTGGTGCTCCCCGAGATCGAGGCGCTGACCGGGCCGGTCCTGCTCTACGGGCACTGCCTCGGGGTCGCGGTCACCATGGAAATCGCCCGCCGGGCCGAGGCGGCCGGGGTCGAGCTGATCGGGGTCGGACTCGGCGCCGGTTTCCCCACCGCCCGGCTCCCCGGGCGGTTCTTCGACTGGTTCTACCGGTTGGTACCGACCGACCGGTTCACCTCCGACCGGGAGTACCTGTCCTACCTGCGCGGCCGGGGCGGCTTCACCGACCTGGACCGTCCCGAGGACGAGGCGTTCGTGCTGCGCAACGTACGGCACGACGCGCGGGACGCGGAGGAGTACTTCACCGCGGACTACCGGGGTGCCGAGCCGACCCGGCTGCGCGCGCCGGTGCTGGCGGTCGTCGGCGCCCGAGACCGGGTGACCGAGCACTACCAGGAGCGGCACCGCGAGTGGGAGCACTTCGCCACCGAGGTCGACCTCGCGGTGTTGCCGAAGGCCGGTCACTTCTTCGTCCGCAGCCACCCCGAGCCGCTGGCCCGGGTTCTGGTCGAGCGGGCCCGGCAGTGGCTGCGACGTACCGGTTCCGAACCCGCGGCGGCCGACCCGGCACCCGCCGCCGCCGAGACCGCGCCGAAGACCGAGGTCGTCCCGGCGCCGGCCGTCCCGGCGGTACGTCGCCGGCCGTCGCCGAGCCTGTCCCGGTTCGCGTTGGTCGCCTTCGGCCAGTTCGTGTCGATGATCGGCAGTGGACTCAGCACCCTGGTCCTGAGCATCTGGGTCTACCAGCAGACCGGTGCGATCACGGACTTCGCCGTGGTCAGCGCGGTCGGCATGCTGCCCGGGATCCTGGTCGGCCCGGTGGCCGGCGCGGTCGCCGACCGGTGGGACCGGCGGCGGGTCATGCTCGCCAGTGACGCGGCGGCGGCCCTCGCGATGGGCACCCTTGGCCTGGCGGTCCTCGGCGGCGGGCTGGAACTCTGGCAGGTCTACCTGGCGGTGTCGGTCACCTCGGTCGCCGGCGCCTTCCAACGACCCGCCTACCTGGCGGCGGTGGCCCAGTTGGTGCCGAAGCGCTACCTCGGTCACGCCAACGGGATCAGCCAGCTCGGGGTGAACTTCGGCCTGGTGTTCGCGCCGATGCTCGGCGCCGGCCTGATCGGTCTGATCGGCATCTCCGGGGTGATCCTGCTCGACGTACTGACCTTCTGCGTCGGGGTGAGCACCCTGATCTTCGTCCGGTTCCCGGACCTGATGTTCCGGCGGCGGGAGGAGACGTTCCGGCGCGAGGTGGCCAACGGTTGGCGGTACATCGCCCGCCGGCCGGGACTCCGCGCGGCACTGCGGTTCTTCGTCATCGACCACGCCCTCTACACGCTCGGGTTCGCGGTCATCACCCCGATGCTGCTGATCGAACAGTCCCCGATGGCGCTCGGCGCGGCGCTCTCCGCCGGTGGTCTCGGCGGGCTCTGCGGCAGCCTGCTGATGGGCCTGTGGGGCGGCACCGCCCGGCGGGCGAACGGAGTGATCATTTTCATGGGCCTGGCCAGCCTGGCGATGGCGATCGTCGGTGTCGGGGCCAGCCCGGTCTTCGCCGTGATCGGCATGTTCCTGCTCACCTTCGGCGAGTCGGTCACCGAGGGCCACTGGATCGCGCTGATCCAGACCAAGGTCGGCTTCGAGTTGCAGGGCCGGGTCCTGTCGATCTTCATCACGGTGATGATGCTGACCATGCCGCTGGGCTACCTGGTGGTCGGGCCGCTGGCCGACCACTACGTCCAGCCGCTGCTCGAACCGGGCGGCGGGCTCGCCGACACGGTCGGCGCCCTGATCGGCACCGGACCCGGACGCGGCCTCGCCCTGCTGGTCATCGTCAGCGGGCTGCTCCAACTCGGCTGGGCGGTCCGGGGCTGGTTCAACCGTCCCCTGCGGCTGATCGAGGACCACCTGCCGGACGCCGTACCCCCGGCCGAGATCGGCGACCGGGACACCCTCCAGCGCGAGGCCGACGAACTGCTGCTCGCGACCAGGAACTGAGCCGCCCGCCACCAACCGCCCGACACCAGTCACCGGCCCCAGCCATCTTTCACCGGCCACCCCGGCCAGATCTGAGGATCCCCATGTCCATCGACACCCTCGCCGCCGCCGACGAAGCGCCCACCGACGCGTACGGCACCCCGCTGATCGAGGCCGCCGGCCTGGTCCCGGGCGTACGGATCCTGGTCAAGGACGAGACCAGGTACGCCTCCGGCAGTCACAAGGAGCCGGCCGCGCGTGCCGTGGTGGCCCGCGCGATCGCCGACGGCTACCGGCACGTTGTCGTCGCCACCTGCGGCAACTACGGGCGCGCGATGGCGATGGCGACCCGCGCCGCCGGGCTGACCTGCACCGTCGTGCTGCCGCAGGGGTGGAGTGACGGCGGTGCGTTCATGCGGGCGGCCGGCGCGCGGGTGCACCTGGTGGCGGGCAGCTACGAGGACGCGGTGGACGAGTCCCGCCGGCTCGCGGCCGAGGACGGCGCGATCGACGGCAACGTCGACGGCCCGTACGTCGACGCGGTGTTCGCGGGGCACGGGGTGGTGGTCCCGGCGCTGCGGGAGGTGCTCGGCGAGCCCCCGGCCGCGCTCTGGATCCCGGTCGGGAACGGCACCACGATCATCGCGGTGCACCGCCAGTTGCGTGCCCTGGACTGGCCCACGGTGATCAACGGGGTCGGCTCCGCCGGCAACAACCCGGTGCTGACGAGCTGGCCGGGCGAGTACCGGATGCTCCCGCCGGACGGGGTCAGCACCACCGACCACAACCAGCCCCTGGTCAACTGGCACGCCCTGCAGGGACCGGAGGCGATGGCCGCGATCGCGGACACCGGCGGCGAGGCGTACGGCGTCGACGACCGCCAGCTATGCGATGCCCGTACCGCACTCGCCCGGTACGGCGCCCACCCGACCGCCGCCGGAGCCGTCGCGCTGGCGGGTCTGCTCGCCCGGGCGGACGCGGTCGGCCTGGCACCGGGGACCCATGTGGTCCTGCTCAGCGGCCGCTGACCACACCCGCACAGACCCACCCACGCCCTGGAGACGTGATGACCGTGACAACCGCAGTACCCGGTCCGGCGCTGCTGTTCACCCGTACCCGAGTGTCCGGTTCGGACGAGCGGGTGTTCGTTGCCAAGCTGGCGGTGCTGGCCGTACTCAGCGCGGCGGGCGTCGTGCTCGCGCTGCGGCCGGAGCCGCTGCTCGTCGCGCTCGGCGTGGTGCTGCTGGCGGCGATGTACACCCATGCGGTGGAGTTGCAGCACCAGTGCCTGCACCACTCGGCGTTCCGGAACTCGTTGCCGCACCGGCTGGTCGGCGTGCCGCTGGGGCTTCCGCTGCTGGTGGTCTACAGCCACTACCGGCTGCGCCACCTGCAGCACCACCGGTTCCTCGGCACCCCGCAGGACACCGAGTTCTTCGGTTTCGACACCCGTAAGCCGATCACCGCGCCGGGCCTGCTGCGCGGGCTGCTCGACTACCCGAGGCTCGGCTCGGTCGGGCTGGACGTCGTCCGGTCGGCGACCGGCCGGTGGCGTTACCAGTACGGCCCGGTCAGCCCCACCATGCGCCGCAAGATTGTCACCGAACACCTCATCCTGGGCGCGGTGGTGCTGGCCGCGGTCGGTCTCGCCCTGGCCGGGTACGGGCAGTACCCGCTCCGGTTGTGGGTCCTGCCCCTGCTGCTCGCGGTGCCGATGCACTTCCTCGTCGAGTTGCCCGAGCATCTGCTCTGCGAGACCGACACCACCGACGTCCTGCGCAACACCCGCTCGATCCGTGGCAGTTGGTTGAGTACCTGGTACACCAACGGCAACAACCTGCACATCGAGCACCACGCGGCGATGACGGTCCCGATCAACCAACTGCCGGGCCGGCACGAGGAGACGCGGCTGTACGCGACGAACGTCGAGCGCAGCTACGCCGATTTCTACCGGCTGCTCTGGCGCGAGTTGCGCCGTCCCCGACCGCAGGTGGCGGCCGGTCGGCAGACCACGGGCGACCGTACGGCGTCGACCGTCTGAGCGGTGACCGGCCCCGGCCGGTGGAAAACGGCCCGGCCCGACGTGGCCGGGCCGTCGCAGTCATGTGTCGGGCGAATCTTTACAGTGACAACATGGCGCCGCCCAGGGTGACTTTGCAATGACAAGATTTGCCTCCCGGTGCGGGTACGGGGAGACTTCCTGTCGTACCCCGACGGCACGATGACGTGATGTCCGTCCCCGCCGCGCCCCGCCGACCCGGACAGTCCCGTCAGAGCGGACAGGGGAGTAGGTAGGCTCGCGGGCAGCGCCGGCCCGCCGACCGACGATCATGCCGATTCTCGGCGTGTAACACCGCACCTCTGGGAGTTCAGCTCGTTGACTGCACAGCCTGAGATTCTGTACGGGGCAGACGACCTCACCCATCTGGAAGGCCTCGACGCCGTCCGGAAGCGACCCGGCATGTACATCGGGTCGACCGACAGCCGTGGCGTGGGTCACCTGTTCAACGAGATCCTGGACAACTCCACCGACGAGGGCGTGGCCGGTCACGCCACCCATGTCGAGGTCACCCTGCACGCCGACGGTTCGGTGCAGGTGGACGACGACGGCCGGGGGATCCCCACCGACCTGCACGCACGCTCCGGGCTCTCCGGCGTCGAGCTGGTCCTGACCCGGCTGCACGCCGGCGGGAAGTTCGGCGGCTCCGGCTACAAGACCTCCGGCGGTCTGCACGGTGTGGGCGCCTCGGCGGTCAACGCGCTCTCCCACCGGTTCGACGTCACCGTCGCACGCGGCGGGCAGGTCCACCAGATGTCGTTCCAGCACGGCGTGCCGGGTGTCTTCGACGGCGCGGGGCCGGATGCGACCTTCACCCGGCAGCCGGGCCTGCGGCCGGTGGGCCGGATGAAGCGCGGTGCCTCCACCGGCACCTCCATCCGCTACTGGCACGACGCCCGCTACTTCGAGACCGGCGCCTCGCTCGACGTGGACGCCGTCCGGACCAAGCTGCGCAACACCGCGTTCCTCGTGCCCGGCGTCACCTACGCGTTGCGGGACAACACCGCCGAGACGCCCACGACCGAGACGTTCCACTTTCCCAACGGCCTCGGCGACATGGTGGACTTCCTGACCCCGGCCGGGGACAAGCCGGTCTCCGGCACCCTCCTCATCAACGGCGAGGGCACCTACCGGGAGAACGCCGCCGACGAGCACGGCGTGATGCAGAGCAACGTGGAGCGCCGGGCCGAGGTCGAGGTCGCGCTCAAGTGGGGGACCGGTTACGAGCGGACGGTGGAGACCTTCACCAACACCATCCGCAACGTGCACGGCGGCACCCACCGCAAGGGTTTCGAGCGCGGTGCCGTACGGGCGTTGACGACCGCGATCCGCAACACCCGTGGTCTGCTCAAGCCGAAGGAGGATCCGCCGATCCTCGACGACGTGCTCGAGGGCATGACCGTCGTGGTGCACGTGCGGATCCCCGAGCCGCAGTTCACCTCGCAGACCAAGGACGAACTCTCCACCGCCCCGGTCACCAAGGTGGTCCAGACGGTCGTCGAGCAGCAGGTCAAGGCCTGGCTGGAGGACCGGCGGACCAAGGCCGAGGCGCGTACGGTGCTGCAGAAGATCGTGGACGCCGCGCGGGTCCGGCTGACCCAGAAGCAGCAGAAGGACGCGGCCCGGCGCAAGACCGCGCTCGAGGGCGCCTCGATGCCGCCGAAGCTGGTGGACTGCCGCTCCACCGGGGTCGAGCGCAGCGAGCTGTTCATCGTCGAGGGGGACAGCGCGCTGGGCACCGCCCGGCTGGCCCGGTCGTCGGAGTACCAGGCCCTGCTGCCGATCCGGGGCAAGATCCTGAACGTGCAGAAGGCCAGCCTGCAACAGGTCCTGGACAATGCCGAGTGTTCGGCGATCGTCCAGGTGCTCGGGGCCGGCTCGGGTCGTACCTTCGATCTCGACGCCCTCCGGTACGGCCGGATCATGATCATGGCGGACGCGGACGTGGACGGCTCGCACATCCGTACCCTGCTGATCACCCTGTTCGCGAAGTACATGCGACCGGTGATCGAGGCCGGTCGGCTGTTCGCCGCGGTGCCACCGCTGCACAAGGTCACCACCAAGGGCCGCAACCCGGAGACCCGCTACACCTACACCCAGGCCGAGATGTCGAGCACGGTGGCCCGGCTGGAGAAGGCCGGCAAGCAGGTCGTCACCCCGATTCCCCGGTTCAAGGGTCTCGGCGAGATGGACGCCGACGAGTTGTGGGACACCACGATGAACCCGGCCACCCGCGCGGTCCGCCGGATCAAGCTCGACGACGTCCAGGCGGCCGAGGACGTCCTGGAGTTGCTGATGGGGGAGAAGGTCGAACCCCGCAAGAACTGGCTCATCGACTCCGCCAGCCGGGTCGACCAGGAGACCATCGACACCTGACGGGGCCGAGCCGGCCGCCGGCTCCGCCACGCCCGAGTCGCTGTGTAACAAGAGCGGTCGCCGAACCGGCCGACGGATGGAAGAGAGCACGCAGTCATGGCACGCCGTACCGGCAAACCCTCGAAGGTCGACCTGTCCGCCTTCGACCAGGCGGGGGCGCGGGTTCTCGACAACCCGCTCGCCACCGAGGTGGAGGACTCCTACCTGGAGTACGCCTTCTCGGTGATCCACTCCCGGGCGCTGCCGGACGCGCGCGACGGTCTCAAGCCGGTGCACCGCCGGATCCTGTACTCCATGAGCGAGCAGGGCTACCGGCCGGACCGGGGGCACGTGAAGTCGGCCCGCGTCGTCGGTGACGTGATGGGTAAGTACCACCCGCACGGCGACACCGCCATCTACGACGCGATGGTCCGGTTGGCGCAGAACTTCTCCCTCAACGTCCCGCTGATCGACGGCCACGGCAACTTCGGCTCGCCGGACGACGGCCCGGCCGCCGCCCGGTACACCGAGGCCCGGATGTCCCGCGAGGCGATGCTGCTGGTCGGCGAGCTCGGCGAGGGCACGGTCGACTTCCGGCCGAACTACGACGGGTCGCTCTCCGAGCCCAGCGTTCTGCCCGCCGCCTTCCCGAACCTGCTGGTCAACGGCACCTCGGGGATCGCGGTCGGGATGGCCACGAACATGATCCCGCACAACCTCGGCGAGGTGGTCGCGGCGGCCCGTTGGCTGATCAGGCACCCGGACGCGTCCCTGGACAAGCTGATGGAGTTCGTCCCCGGTCCGGACCTGCCGACCGGTGGCCTGCTGCTCGGCCTGGACGAGGTGCGCAAGGCGTACGAGACCGGGCGTGGGGTGGTCCGGATGCGGGGCCGGGTGACGATCGGCCCGCTGGAGGGCAGCCGGGGCCGGCAGGCCATCACCGTCACCGAGTTGCCGTACGGCGTCGGTGCGGAGAAGGTCATCGAGGCGATCACCGACGAGGTACGCGGCAAGCCGATCACCTCCGGCCCCCGCAAGGGTCAGCGCCAGCCGGCCCGGTTGCAGGGCATCGCCGACGTGAAGGACCTGACCGACCGGGAGAACGGCACCCGCCTGGTCATCGAGTGCAAGGTCGGGGTGAACCCGCAGGCACTGCTCGCCGACCTCTACCGGCTCACCCCGCTGGAGCAGTCGTTCGGCGTGAACAACCTCGTCCTGGTGGACGGGCAGCCGCAGACCCTCGGGCTCAAGTCACTGCTCGAGGTGTTCCTTGCCCACCGCTATCAGGTGGTGACCCGCCGTACGACGTTCCGCCGACGTAAGCGGCAGGACCGGTTGCACCTGGTCGACGGCCTGTTGATCGCACTGCTCGACATCGACGAGGTGGTCCGGCTGATCCGGGGCAGCGACAACGCCCTGGCCGCCCGGGACGCCCTGATGGGTCGGTTCCAGCTCTCCGAGATCCAGGCCGGTTACATCCTCGACACCCCGTTGCGCCGGCTCACCAAGTTCGACCGGATCGAGCTGGAGGCCGAGCGGGACCAGTTGCGCAACGAGATCGCCGCGCTGTCGGCGATCCTCGACGACGAGGCAGTGCTGCGCCGGGTCGTCTCGGACGAACTGGCCGCCGTGGTGAAGGACTTCGCGACCCCACGGCGTACGACCCTGGTCGACGGGGACCTCAAGGAGGTGCTCGCCGCCTCCGCTCCGGCCGGTCCGCTGGAGGTCGCCGACGACCCCTGCCAGGTGATCCTCTCCGCGACCGGTCTGGTCGCCCGGACCGCCGCCGAGTCCGAGGAGACCTCCGAGGGGCGGCGCCGCAACGGCCGTACCAAGCACGACGCGGTCCGTACGGTCGTCCGGGCCACCGCCCGTGGCCAGGTGCTCCTGATCACCAGCGCCGGTCGGGCGTTCAAGACCGACGTCCTTCCGCTGCCGGTCCTGCCCGAGCAGGCCGGCACGGTGTCGGTCAGCGGCGGCATGTCCGCCTCCGAGCTGGTGTCGTTGCAGTCGGGCGAGACCGTCGTGGGGCTGGTGCCCCTGGGTGAGCAGGGGGCCGGGTCACCGGGGCTCGCCCTGGGCACCCGGCAGGGCGTGGTCAAGGTGTGCGCGCCGGAATGGCCGGTCCGGGCGGACGAGTTCGAGGTGATCGGCCTGCGCGAGGGCGACGAGGTGGTCGGTGCGACCTGGCTCGCCGACGGTACGGAGTCGCTCGTCTTCGTCACCTCGGACGCCTCGCTGCTGCGGTTCCCGGCGCAGCTCGTACGCCCGCAGGGGCTCAAGGGCGGCGGCATGGCCGGCGTCAACCTCACCACCGACGCGCAGGTCCTGTTCTTCGGGGCGGTCCGGACAAACGACCCGGAGCAGGGCGACCCGATGGTGGTCACCAGCACCGGCAGTGGCGTGAAGGTCACCCCGTTCGCCCTCTACCCGGCCAAGGGCCGAGCCACCGGCGGAGTACGGGCACAGCGGTTCCTGAAGGGCGAGACCCGGCTGGTCGTGGCCTGGGTGGGGCCGCGTCCGGTCGGTGCGAGCAAGCGCGGGGAGCCGCTCGCCCTCCCCACCACCGACGAGCGCCGCGACGGGTCCGGCACCGCCATCTTCGGCCCGGACATCATCGGCCACCTCGTCGAGCGCGGCTGACCCGACCGTTCACAGCACCGCCGGTCGGCCCTCGCGGCCGACCGGCGGATGTCGTTCCGGGGCCGTTCGGGTCGCACAACGTGTACGGCAGATGAACGGACTTCCACCGTGGACCGCCGGCACCCGTCCTCGAGCAGTGGCCTGTGCCACTCGTCGGCCCCATGATGCGGCGGTCGCCTGACCCAGCCACAGCCCCAAGCATCACGAGCGTCACGGACAGTGACCAAATAGGACCCTGTTGGCGTATCGATCGCGTTGCAGGCGACGGATTGATACATCCGTTACCGGGCAATGGGTTGGCGCCGGGACTCTTCCCCTACCGGCCGACAAACTCTGCCAGATGCGCCGCTGGCGGAACGGCTATGGCAGCCGTATCCTGCTCCCGGCGCGTTTCCTGCTGCGCCAAACGGGGAGGTCATAAACATGTCGAGCTGGCCGACGGTGCGCCAGGATTCGGTCGGGCAACCCATCGACGAGGCGAACGGCCAGTCGGTACCGGTACCCGGCCAGGGGACGGCGGTCGGCGAGTTCGACACCGAGACGACGATCCCCAAACCCCGTACGGCGCGTGGACGGGCCACTGCACCGGGTAACTCGGGTCCCTCGCCGTACGCGACCACTGCGGTTCTGCCCTATGTCAGTTCCCGCGCTTCGGGACGTACCCGTGGTTTGCGGGCCTGGATGCTCACCGCGCCGGTCGACATCGTCGCCCTCCTGGCGCCGCTGCTGCTGACCGACCGCTACCAGCGCGGGACGTTGTTCGCCGCCGCACTGACGGTCACCATCTTCGCCACCGGTGGCCTCTACCGGGCCCGCCGGCATGTGAGCATCCTCGACGAACTGCCCAGCCTCTGTGGCCGGCTGCTCGCCTCGGCCGGCATCGTGGCGGTCATCGCGGCCTCGCGGCACGACGAACTCCAGTACCTGGTCGGGTTCATGCACGGGGTGGCGCTCTCCGCCGGGCTGGTCATCGTCGGGCGGGCGATCACCAGGAAGATCGCGCTGGTCGCCCGCAAACGACGGTGGGCGGAGCACAACGCCATCATCCTCGGTGGCGGTCCGATCGCTCTCGAGATCGCCCGGTTGCTGCGCCGCTACCCCCAGTACGGCCTCCGCTTCGCCGGCTGTGTCGACGCCGAGATGCACAACGAACCCGGTGCACCGCCGCTGATCGGTACCTTCAACGACCTCGAGAAGCTCATCTCGGTTGTCGAGTGCGACGTGCTCATCATCGCCGACCCCACCTCCGACGAGGGCACTCTGATGGAGATCCTGCAACAGCCGGGCTCCGCGAGCTGTGACCTCTGGGCGGTGCCCCGGCTGTGGGGCTCCCGTTCCTACGCCGGGCTCCCGGACCACATCGGCGCGATCCCGGTCGTGCAGATCCGGCACACCACCCTGTCCGGCCCCAGGTGGGCGGTGAAGCGGGCCTCGGACATCATCTTCGCGTCCATCGCGCTGCTCGCGCTGAGCCCGATCCTGTTGCTCTGCGCGATCGCCACGTTCCTCGACGGTGGGCGCGGGATCTTCTTCTACCAGGAGCGGATCGGGCGTTACGGCCAGCCGTTCAATGTGATCAAGTTCCGTTCGATGCGCCCGGTCAACGAGCGGGAGTCGCAGACGAATTGGTCCATCGCGAACGACCAGCGGGTCAGTCCGATCGGTCGGTTCATGCGGCGTACGTCGCTGGACGAGTTGCCTCAGCTCTGGAACATCCTGCGTGGTGACATGACGGTGGTCGGTCCGCGTCCGGAGCGTCCCTTCTTCGTGGAGAAGTTCTCCGCCGAGCACCCCGACTACGCGATGCGCCACCGGGTGCCGGTCGGTTTGACCGGGCTTGCCCAGGTCAGTGGCTTGCGCGGGGACACCCCGATCTCCGACCGGGCCCGGTTCGACAACTACTACATCGAGAACTGGTCGCTCTGGCTGGACATCAAGGTCGTGCTGCGTACGGTGGCCGAGGTGTTCCGTGGGGGTGGGCGTTAGCGGGGGTGGTGGGGTTGGGGCGGCATGCCCCGCTCTGGGCGGTCAGGCTTGATCCCTCCGCGGGGCATGCCGCCCCAACCCCTTAGCCGCTTGGGTTGTGGCGGCAGCAGGGGTTGTTCTGTCTGAAGATGTGTTGGAACGCCGGGTCACCTTTGGTGGGCCGGCGTTTTTGTGTATTGGTTGCGGTGACTATCTGTTGAGTGGCATGTGTCTTTGGGTGGCTGGGGCTTGTTGGGGTGGGGTGCTGGGCTGGTAGGGTCCGGCGTTGTGAAAACGACTTTCATTTCGATTATGGCCGTGGTGGCCCTTGGTGGTCTGGTTGCCTGCGATGAGTCCCCGGCGCCGGAGGCGGCGGGGGTGACGGCGGGCGCGAGCCCGGTGGTGGTGAGTAGTTGCGGGTTGCCGCTGACCGTGGCGGCACCGCCGAGCCGGGCGGTCGCCCTCGAGCAGAACGCCACCGAGATCATGCTGACCCTCGGGCTGGCCGACCGGATGATCGGCACCAGCTACCAGACCGACCCGGTGCTGCCCGAGCTTCGCGCCGACTACGACCGGGTGCCGGTGCTGGCCAAGCTCTACCCCTCGCGGGAGGCGGTACGCGCGGCGAACCCCGACTTCGTCTACTCCACGTACTCGTCGGCGTACGCGCCGGACGCGGCGGGGGAGCGTAAGGAACTGGGTGCACTCGGGGTGCCCGCGTACCTGTCCGCGTTCGCCTGCGAGGACCAGGCCATCGCCAGGGACGAGGTGACGTTCGACGGCATCTTCGCCGAGATCAGGGACATCGCCACCATCTTCGGTGTGGCGGCCAAGGGCGACCGGGTGGTGGCCGGACAGCAGGCCCGGCTGGACGCGGCGAAGCGAACCGGTACGGCCGCACCGGACACCTCGCTGCTCTGGTACTACTCCGGCACCAGCACCCCGTACGTGGCCGGACACGGTGGGTTGCCGGACACCATCAGTTCGCTGCTCGGGGCGACCAACGCGTTCACCGACGCGAAGCAGAAGTGGCCGGCCGGCAACTGGGAGGAGATCGCCCAGCGCAACCCGGACGTGATCGTGCTGGCCGACCTGACCCGTGGCGGCGACGGCGACAGTGCCCAGTCGAAGATCGACTTCCTGCGGAAGAACCCGGTCACGGCCAAGCTCGACGCGGTGGTCAACGGGCGGTTCATCACCGTGTCCGGCTCGTCGATGGACCCCTCGATCCGCAGCGTAGGCGCGTTGGAGCAGGTCAGCGCCGGTCTGCACACCCTCGCCCCGAACCTGCGATGAACACCGGAGAAGCCATGCTCGACGAGACCACCACCCACCCCGCCCGGCGGCTGCTCCGGCTCTGGGACGACCAGCAGGCCGCGTACGTCGCCAACCGCGAGGACCGGTTCACCGCCATGCTCGACGTACTGCGGTTGCTGCTCCCGGACGACCTGACCGTGCTCGACCTGGCCTGCGGTCCCGGTGCGATCTCCG
Organism: Micromonospora sp. NBC_01796; assembly: GCF_035917455.1. Taxonomy (NCBI): domain Bacteria; kingdom Bacillati; phylum Actinomycetota; class Actinomycetes; order Micromonosporales; family Micromonosporaceae; genus Micromonospora; species Micromonospora sp. NBC_01796. The sequence continues at coordinate 6,593,006 of NZ_CP109078.1, forward strand.
ACCGGGTGCTCGGGGCCCTGCCGAACGCCCGGACCGTCGCCGTCGACTACGACCCGATCCTGCTGCACGTCGCCCGGGGTGCGCTCGCCGAGCACGGGGCACGGGCGCAGGTGCACGAGGTTGACCTGGTCGCCCCGGACTGGAGCCGGTTCCTCGACGGGCGGCGGATCGACGCCGTACTCAGCTCCACGGCGCTGCACTGGCTCTCGCCCGAGCAACTCCTGCGGGTCTACACCGCGGCGGCCGAGCTGCTTCCGCCCGGCGGCATCCTGCTCAACGCCGACCACCTCCGGTTCGCCCCGTCGACCACCCTGCACGACCTGTCGCGACTGCACGACGCGAAGGTGCAGCAGGCCGGCTTCGCCGGTGGTGCGCTCGACTACCAGCAGTGGTACGCCGAAGCCCTCGCCGATCCGGAGATCGCCCCGCTGGCGGTGGAGCGGGAACGGCGTTTTGCCGACCGGCCACCGCAGCCCCTGGCACCGCTGGAGTTCCACCTCGCCGCGCTGCGTACGGCAGGGTTTGCCGAGGTCGGCACGGTGTGGCAGTACCTCGACGACTACGTGGTGTTCGCCCGCCGATGAGGACGACATGGATGGGCGGGTCGGCAGGAGTCGCCGACCCGCCCCGGCCCCGGGCCACCGCCCGGCCGGGCGGTGGACTCGCCGGACCGGTCCTCGCCGGTGGTCTGGTGCTGCTCGGGCTGAGCGCGGCGGCGGCGGTCACCATCGGCACCGCCGACCTGTCGGTAGCCGACGTGGTACGCACAGTGGCCGCGCATCTCGGCGTACCGGTGCGACCGCTGCCCCGGCTGGCCGACAGCATCGTCTGGGACCTGCGGATGCCCCGGGTCCTGCTGGCCGGGCTGGTCGGCGGTGGGCTGGCGCTCTGCGGCGCGGTGTTGCAGGCGTTGACCCGTAACCCGCTGGCCGACCCGTTCCTGCTCGGCATCTCGTCCGGGGCCAGCACCGGTGCGGTCGCGGTGCTCGTACTCGGGCTCGGGGTCGGCTCGGTTCCGCTGTCCACCGGGGCGTTCCTGGGCAGTGCCGCCGCGTTCGGTGCGGTGCTGCTCTTCGCCGGCCGGCAGTGGACCCAACCGAGCCGGATCGTGCTCGCCGGTGTCGCGGTCTCCCAACTCTTCAGCGCCGTGACCAGCCTGATCGTGGTCTCGGACGCGAGCGTGCAGAACACCCGCAGCGTCACCTTCTGGCTGCTCGGCTCGCTCACCGCGGCGTCCTGGCCGGCGGTGACCCTGGCCGCCGTGGTCACCGGCGCAGGCTTCCTCGCCTGTTGGTGGTACGCCCCCGCGCTGGACGCCTTCGCCTTCGGCGTCGACACCGCCGAGTCCCTCGGCTTCGCCGCGGCCCGTACCCGGCTCGTCCTGTTCGGCACCACGGCCCTGGTCGCCGCCGTGCTGGTCGCGGCGAGCGGGGCGATCGGTTTTGTCGGGCTGACCATCCCGCACGCGGCCCGACTCCTGGTCGGGGCGCAGCACCGGATCCTGCTGCCGACCTGCGTGGTCACCGGTGCGGTCTTCCTGATCTGGGCCGACACCGCCGCCCGGACGGTGTTCAGTCCGCAGGAACTGCCGGTGGGTGTGCTGACCGCACTGATCGGGGTGCCGGTGTTCGCCCTGGTCATGCGCCGCCGGAGCCGACCGTGACGCGCCCCGACGACAGCGGTGCCGAGCTGACCGGGCGGGACGTCGACAGTGGTGCCGACCTGGTCGCCCGGGAGGTCGACTGGGGTGTGCGTGGGGTGCGGATCTTGCACGAGGTGGCGCTGCGGGCCGTACCCGGCAGCACGGTCGGGCTGCTCGGCCCGAACGGGTCCGGCAAGTCGAGCCTGCTCCGGCTGCTCGCCGGGCTGGGTCGGCCCGACGCCGGAGGGGTGCTGCTCGACGGGGAGCCGCTGGTCGACCTGCCGCGCCGCCGGCTCGCCCGCCGGATCGCCGTGGTGCACCAGCAGGTCAGCCCGGACGTGGACATGTCGACGTTGGACGTACTCCTGCTCGGCCGGATCCCGCACCGGCCCCGGCTGGCGGCGACCAGCGCGACCGACCTCGACCTGGCCCGCCGGGCCCTGGCCGACGCGGGCCTGGCCGGGTTCGAACGGCGTCGGTGGTCCGGGCTCTCCGGCGGCGAACGGCAGCGGGTCGACATCGCCCGCGCCCTGCTCCAGGAGCCGGACCTGCTGCTGCTCGACGAACCGACCAACCACCTGGACGTACGGCACCAGCTCGAACTGTTGCACTTCCTCGCCGCGTCACCGATGACGGTGGTGGTCACCCTGCACGACGTCGACCTGGCCGCCCAGTACTGCGACCGGATCGTCCTGCTGCACGACGGACGGGTGGCCGCCGCCGGCACCCCGGCGGAGGTGTTCACACCGGAGCGCCTGCTGGCGGTCTACCGGGCGGACGCCGAGGTGAGCATCGGATCCGACGGCCGGCCGAGGGTACGTTTCCGTCGCCCCCGTACGCCGGCCGCCGGTCCCGAAGCCGGTGACTAGTCCTTCGGCTTGCCGTTCGGTGCGGTGTCCCACTCCGGGTTGCCGAGCGTGGTCACCCAGTCCCGTACCCGGTCCACGTTGGTGGGGGCGAAGGCGAGGCTGAGCAGGAGGAGCAGCCGCGCCTTCTGGGGCAGCAGGTCGTCGCCGGCGATGATCGGCGCGGTGGTGCTGCTGCCGTAGACGGAACCGGAGCCGGTCCGCGTCGTACTCACAAAGACCACTCCCTGCGCGGCGGCGGCCGTCCGGGCGCTGCTCTGCGCGGACGACAGCCCACCGGCGCCGGTGCCGGCGGTGACGATGCCCTTGACCCCGGCGGCGGCGAACCCGCTGATCGCCTCACCGCCGGCCTGCTGGTAGCTGTAGACGACCTCGACCCGGGGCAGCGCGGTCGGCTGGATCCGGGACAGGTCGAACGGGGTCAGCCAATCCCGGGTACGGTCGCAGTCGTCGACCCGCGCCGGTGCCCGCCCGACCTTGATGTTCGGCCCGTCGACCCAGCCCAGTACGCCGAACTCCCGGCTCTGGAAGGTGTCCATCCGGCTGGAGTTGGTCTTGGTCACGTCCCGGGCGGCGTGGAACTCGTCCCCGAGCAGCAGCACGGTGCCGTAGCAGTACGTGGTCTGGCTGGCCGCCAGGACGATCGAGTTGTAGAGGTTCGCGGGACCGTCCGCGCCGATCACCTGCGGCCCGTCCGGGGTGACCGCCGCCCACGGCCGCATCGCACCCGTGATAACCACCGGTTTGCGGCTCTGCACGGTCAGGTCGAGCCAGTACGCGAACTCCTCCATCGTGTCGGTGCCACTGGTGACCACCACCGCGTCGGCCGACTTGAGCGCGTTCTGCACGGCGAGGGTGAGCGCGTGGAACTCGGCCATGGTGTAACCGCCGGAGCCCTTGTTGCCGAACTGCACCGTGCTGACGTCGGCGACCTGACCGATCTCCGGTTGGAGTTGGCCGACCATGCTGGAGATCGCGATCTGGCCCGACCGGTAGTCGGTGAAGCTGCTCCGCGAGGTGGCGACGCCGGAGATGGTGCCCCCGGTGCCGATCACGGTCACCTTCGGCTTGCGGGTCTTCGCCGTGGCGAGCGCCTCGGTGTAGGCGACGCTGACGATCCCGGTGGGCGCCTGCACCCCGGTCACCGCGCCGGCCGGGGGTGCTCCCGCCTCGGCGGAGTCGACCTGGGTGGTCAGGCCGAGGACGAGGGCGGCGCCCAGGGTCGCGCTGAGCAGTGGCGTGAGTACGGCACCGAGCCGCCACGGCGCCGGTCGCGGCCGGGACACCGGTTCGGCGGTGCTGTGCACGGTCGTTCCGGGGCCGACGATCGGCTCGGAGCCGACGGTCGGTTCGGACGGGATGTTCGGGTCGGACATGGTGGCCTCCGCGGTGGGGTGCGGTGGAAGGGGAAACCGCATCCTCCGAGTCAGAGTTTTCGATCTTGTTAAGCATCGATTTCACCTCGTCCCCGCCGGCTGGCTCGCCTCCCGGCGGGTGCGCCTCTAGCCTGTGCGGGTGCGGATCAAGACTGGATCGTTGCTGCTCGCCGTCGGTGTCACCGTCGCCCTCCTGCCCGGCTGCGGGCGTACGGCCGATGTCGACCCGTCGTCGCCCACGCCCGCACCGAACGGGAGTGCGGCGGCGGCCGGTCCGGAGGCGGGTACGAGCGACGGGCTCGGCGCGGCACCGACGGGTAGCCCGTCGAGCACGCCGAGCAGGGCGGCGGTGGTGCCGGCACGGGCGGGCAACCCCGGCGGCGGTGCCACGGTCCCGGCCGAGGGCCGCGCGGTGGACACCAGCCGCCCGACCCGCAGGATCGGCACCGGCACACCCGCGAGCTGCACGAGCAGAGCGGTCGTCTCGGCGGTCGCGGCCGGCGGGATCATCACCTTCGACTGCGGCCCGGACCCGGTGACCATCACCCTGACCGAGACCGCCAAGGTCAGGAACGCGAACGGTCCCCGAGTGGTGCTCGACGGCGGTGGAAAGGTCACCCTCAGCGGTGGCGGCAAGCGCCGCATCCTCTACCTGAACACCTGCGACCAGGCGCAGGGGTGGACCACGTCGCACTGCGACAACCAGGACCACCCGCAGCTCACCGTACAGAACCTGACGTTCGCCGACGGCAACTCCACCGGGGAGAAGACCGAGGGCGGCGGCGGGGGCGCGGTTTTCGTCCGGGGCGGGCAGTTCAAGGTGGTCAACTCGCGCTTCGTCCGCAACCGGTGCGACCGTACCGGGCCGGACCTGGGCGGGGCCGCGGTCCGGGTGCTCAGCCAGTACCAGGGCAAACCGGTGTACGTGGTGGACAGCACCTTCGGTGGTGCCGCCGGTCAGGGTGGCTCCTGTTCGAACGGTGGCGCGCTGAGCAGCATCGGGGTCTCCTGGGTGGTACTCAACAGCGTGTTCAGCCACAACGAGGCGATCGGACAGGGGGCCAACCCCGCTCGCGGCGGCACACCCGGTGGGGGCAGCGGCGGGGCGATCTACTGCGACGGCAACAATTTCACCGTACGGATCGCCGGCACCATCGTCGAGAACAACCACGCGAAGGAGGGCGGCGGCGCGGTCTTCTTCGTCAGCAACGATCGCAGCGGAACGATGCGGATCGAGAAGTCCACCCTTCGACGGAATCCGAGTGACGGTTTCGAAACCCAGGGCCTGCCGGGGATCTTCTTCCTCGGTGCGAGCCGGCCGACCACCACCGGATCGACATTGAGCTGATCTCCGCGGCGGAATACCGCAAGGGAAAGGAAAACAGCAAGAATTCAACTATGGCGGCCGGCCACGCGTCTCTATGTTCGGATGCATGAGTCTCCCGACCGAACCGATCGGAAGCATTCCCCGACCGCCGGCACTGCTCGCCGGCATCGCCGACTTCGAGACCGGGCGGATCGGGCGCGAGGCGCTCGACGCCCTGTACGACGACGCCGTCCGGGACACCATCACCCGGTTCGAGGCGCTCGGCTCACCCGTCGTCACCGACGGCGAGCAGCGCAAACCGAGCTTCGCCACCTACCCCGTACACGGGTCTTCGGAACTGGCCGGCGACGGTGTCGTCATTCCGTTCGCGGACGGCCACACCCGTACGCTGCCGAGCCTGACCACCGGTCCGTTCCGGTACGCGACCCGCGCCGAGGGCTACCTGCGCGCCGCCCAGCGGCACGCGACCGCCCCGGTCAAGCAGGCCGTGATCGCGCCGTCGGCGCTGAGTCTGCTCTACCCCGCGGCCGGCATCCCCGGCTACGACCGGGAGGCCTTCCTCGACGACCTGGTCGACGAGGCCGAGGCGGACGTCCGGGGCGCCCTCGACGCGGGCGCCCACGCGGTCCAACTCGACTTCACCGAGGGGCGGCTGTCGGTCAAACTCGACCCGTCCAAGGGCATCCTCGACTCGTTCGTGGCGCTGAACAACCGGGTGCTGGACCGGTTCACCCCCGAGCAGCGGGCCAGGATCGGCGTACACACCTGCCCCGGTGGCGACCAGGACTCGACGCACAGCCTCGACGTCGACTACGCCGAACTGCTGCCGAGCCTGTTCGCCCTGCACGCGGGAGTCTTCTACGTACAGCTCGCCAGCGAGTCCGAACCGGACCGCGTACTGGCGACGATCGCCGCCCACGTCCGTCCGGACCAGCGGGTGTTCGTCGGGGTGATCGACCCGATCGACCCGGTGGTCGAGACACCCCGGCAGGTCCGCGACCGGGTGCTGCGGGCCGCCGAGTACATCCCGCCGGAACGGCTCGGCACCTGCGACGACTGCGGGTTCGCCCCGTTCGGCGACGACCTGTCGACCTCGCGAGAAACGGCCTGGGCGAAGGTACGCGCCCGGGTGGAAGGCACCGAACTGGCCGCACGAGAACTGGGAGTGTGACAACGTGGCGCACATCAATCTGGGTATCGACGAGAGTGAGTTTCCGGGCATCACCGGCCCGATGCGGTACCGTCCGGAGACGGCCAAGCCGCTCAACGAACTGGCCGAGGTGCTGCTCCGGCAGGGCTCGGACACCTTCACCACCGGTGAGCGCGAGCTGGTCGCGGCCTACGTCTCCGGGCTCAACGACTGCGACTTCTGCTGTTCGTCGCACTCCGCGTTCGCCGCCCGGCAACTCGACGAGGGCATGACCCTGGTCGACCAGGTACGGGCCGACCTCGACAGCGCGCCGGTGTCGGCGAAGCTGCGTGCGCTGCTGCGGATCGCGGGGGCGGTGCAGAACAGCGGCCGTAAGGTCACCCCCGACCTGGTCGAGGCCGCCCGCGCCGAGGGAGCCACCGATCTGGAGATCCATGACACGGTCCTGATCGCGGCGGCGTTCTGCATGTTCAACCGGTACGTCGACGGGCTCGGCACCCTGGTACCGGCCGATCCGGCGACGTACTACCCCGCGTCCGCCGAACGGATCGTCACGATCGGGTACGGAGTCTGAGCAGCCGTCACCGCTGACGGGTCTGGGTGAGCCGGTCCTGTAGTCGGGCGTGCCGGAACTGGTAGACCGAACCCACCACCCGCAGGATCTCCCGCTGGTGGGCGTTCTCCAGGAACCGCATCCCCCGTACGGGACCGTCTCCCCGGACCCAGAGCTGCAGGAACAGCAGCCCGGTCCGCCAGGTGCTGGACACCGTGATCGTGGCGGCGACCGCGGTCGCCAACCCGAGGGTCATTCCGGTGATGATCCCGACCCCGGCGGCGACCGGGAGCGGGTCGTGCCGGACGGTGGCCATCGCGTCGGTGAATCCGGCGGCGAAGCCGACCACGAGTCCGAAGATCGCGCCGACCGACAGGCCCCGCCGCCGGTCCTGCTGCCATGCCGTGATCGGGTCGATCGGTGCGGCGACGTCCAGCGACGCCGCCGAGAACCCGTCGATGAGCCCGAAGGCGAGTACGAAGGCCAGCCCGATGACCAGCCCGGTGCCGAGCCCGGTCGGCAGCCCGTACGCGAGACCGACGGGTACGCCGGTCGCCAGCCCGATCGGCAACCCCGTCGCGAGTCCGGCCGGAAGCCCGTGGGTGAGCCCGGCCCGGATGGTCCGCCCGAGCCCGGACTGCGGTGCGAGCGCCGATCCGGTCGGCCTGATCCCGATCCCGGAGGCGATTCCGGTCGCGATCCCGGCGGCGAGGGCGGCGCCGACGCTGACCGTGAGCGCGGTGACGGCGCCGAAGCTCGGGCCGACGGTCAGTACGGTGGCGATCCCGACCGCGAGCCCGGACACCAGTCCCATGCCGAGGCTGAACCGGGAGCCCGCGGATCCGGAGAAGCCGCCCACCGGGGACTCCCGGCGCTCGACGGCCAGCCCGATCGCGAGCCCCAGCACCAGGCCGATCACGGTGGCCGGCAACGGGTCCATGGTGGAACGTTCGCCCAGTTCCTCGGTGAACCGGGCGACGACGGCGGCGGTCGCCCCGGCGGCGAGGCCCACGAACAGCACGGTGGCGAGGATCCGTACCGGCGCCGACGCCCACCGGTGCATCCGCCACCAGGCGAGGTCACGGGTGTTGTGGCTGGTCATCTGGGCTGCCGCGTGTCCGAGCCAGCGCCTGGCCCGAACCAGGTCGTACGGACCCACCGGCTTGCCGGGGCGGGGCCGGTACGCGGCCGGCAGCACCCGGTCGAGCAGGAAGTCCTCGATTTCGGTCGCCTCGTGGAAGCGCTCCGGTGCCAGCAGTTCGTCGACCTCGGCGGGGTCGACGAAGGTGTCCCGGAGCAGGGTCACGGTCAGCGGCGAGGAGAGGGCGTGGGCGAGCGGGCTGTCCGGCTGCTCGCGGAGCCGGCCCAGCAGCCGTCGCCAGGCCGGGGGAGGGTCGTTCACCAGCCATCGGGCGAGATAGTCGGCGGTGACGGTGGCCGGCAGCGGGCGCAGTTCGAGTGCCGCCGCGTCGTGCAGGTGCCCGGTGCGTACGGCCTCGGTGAACTCGTCGCTGCGGGTCAGCAGCACCAGCCGGAAGTTTGCCTGCTCGTCGATCGACTCCAGCGCGCTGGCCCGGGACTCGGCTGCCATCTCGTCGAAACCGTCGAGGAAGAGGGCGATCAGGCCCTCGTCGACCAGCCGGGCGGCGGCGTTCGGTCCGTACTTCGGTGCGTTCAGGAAGGCGAATTCGCTGACCAGCCGGCCCACCAGCCAGTGCCGCAGGGTCTGCTGCTGCGGCTCCCAGCTCTGCGGGGTGAGCAGCACCGGCACCGGCACCCGCCGGCGTACGTCCGGGTCGAGCCGGCGCCGTTGGTGCAGCGCCTCGACCAGGGTCAGGATCGCGGCCCCGGTCTTGCCGGCGCCCTGATCGCCGAGGATCACCAGCCGGCCGGAACTCAACCCGGCGTAGATCCGGAAGAGTTGCGCCAGCCCACCTGCCTCGATCATCTCGGCGGTCACGGTCTCGACGCCCGGCAGCGGCTCGAACCGACCCAGGGACAGGCCCTCGGGGTCGGCGACCGCGTCCTCGATCCGCCCGGTGACCGGCCGGGTCGACCAGGCCCAGCGGACCGGGATCGGCGCCGGCCGGTACAGCCGTCGATCGGTTGCCGCCTCCTCCCACTGCTCCCGCAGCGCCTTGGCGAGGGCGTCGGCGGCCAGGGCGAGGGAGTCGCCGTCGTCCTGCCCGTGCAGCCGCCGGTGCCGCCACAGCACCGCCACCAGCCCGCTGATCAGGGGGGTGACGATCGCCGTGACCACCGAGATGACGATCCCGGTCGCCTCCCTGTTGCCGGCGGCGAGGGTGAAGGCGAGCACCGCCCCGCCGATCAGCAGGAACCCGAGCGTGGCCAGACCGACCACTGGCCACAGTCGTAGGCGTTCGGCCGGCGGCATGTCTCGAAGTGTGACAGCCGGCCGTCACCGCCCACTACCGGAAAACGGCCGGCCGCGCCCACCGGCCGGTCAGGTGATCTCCCGGCCGGCGGCCACGCCGGGGCCGGCGGTGTCGCGGTACGCCAGCCAGCCCGTCCCGACGGATCAGAACATGCCGTGCGGGTTGGCGGACCGGTCGGGAACCGGTGACCGTCCATTCGGATCGCTCGGGAACGAGATATCGTGGGCGTCGGCAGTGCGCCTGCCTGCGCCCGATGTGACAGCCCACGCCTGGCCACATGAAGGGGCCAAGAGTCTCCGACTCCGCGCGACTGTTGTCGAGCTTCGGCGTGCCGGTCACGCCGCCCGTTCGGTGCGGGGCGTGGGGCTGCACCGGAGGCGTCATGACCGATGAGCAGAATCCCCGGCGGTCTCCCCGACCCGGCCGTGCCCGCAAGCGGGCGATCCGCGGGGAGGCGGCCCGCACCGGTGTCGCGTACTCGATCGCGGCCCGGCAACTCGAAGCGGCCGGGCTGGCACCCGGCGAGACTCTCTCCAGTTACGGGCGGACCATCTATCCGGTCGGCTCCGACTCGCACCGGCGGCTGGTGATCGAGCGTCGCGAGCGGCGTTCCCTCGACCAACGGGTTGCGGACACCCGTCGGGCGGCGGCCCTGCCGGACGGCCGTGCCCAGCACCTCGTCGAGCGTTTCCCGCCGACACGGGGACGGCGGGGTACGGGTGTCGGCCCGCTCTATCACGGCGGAGGTCGCGAGGAACTGCTCGCGATGTTGTACGTCGTCGTCGCGGCGGAGTCGCCGGGGCTGCTGCCAGCCGTCGGTGATCTGGTCTGGATCGCCGAGATGGGGGAGGAGACCGCGGTGGACATGGCCTGCGCCGAGCTGGACCGTGAGGCGCGCGGACTGCTCGACCGGGAGCCGGCGGAGCTGTGGTCGGCGGTCGAGAGGGCCCTGGCCGCGGCGGAGCGCAACGCGGACTGGCAGATCCGGCAGGAGTCGATCCGGCTTGCCGCGCTGTTGCACACCATGATGACGCCCCGGATGGGTAGGGCGGGGGAGGTCTACGTGGAGGGCATGCCGCTCGTCGGGGTCGGTCAGATCCTCGACACGCTGCTCATCGTCGCCGACGACGGACATGCACCCGGTACCCGGGTCCGCCTCCTCCACCAGCCGCACGTGGGACGTACGGCCACCATCACCGGTGCTCTGTGGGGAAGGTCCGGCCCTCCGGTCGGCTATCGCATCTGGCTCGACCGGGCGAGGTCGGCCGAGTCGGCCCGTGCCGATGATCTGGCGGTCCTGCCCGACCAGGACCTCCTGCCATCCTCGACCGGCTTTCCTGCTCCCACGGTGCCGGACTGACGCGGGTGTCCGTCGAGGTCCCGACCGTCACCAGGAGCCGGGCGACGGTCGGGACCTCGGCTGCGCCGGCTATTCGCCGGCGAGGAGGGCTGCCCGGACGGGTTCGGGTGTCATCTCCGGGAACCGTTCCTGGAAGTCGAGGGTTCCGACCCAGGTGGGCCGCAGGCCGATCCGGACCATTCGCAGGCCGGGCTTGTCGATCGCCTCCAGGTAGGCGTCGCCCGCCTCCTCGCCCATCCCCGCGCGCTGCATGGTGGCGTACTCGGGGAGGACGCCCTCGACCTCGGCCAGGGTGACCTTCCCGCGCAGGGTGAGCACCTGCGGAAGACCGTCGGCGGTGTCGATGCAGATCGCCACGTCCGGTCGGACCCGCAGGTCCCGGATCTTGTACGTGCCGGCGAACGCGCCGACGACCACCTCTTCGCCGGTCCACAGGTAGTTCACCGGGATCAACCGGGGTGTCCCGTCCCTGCCGGTGTAGGCCAGACGGGCCACTGCGGTCATGGTGAGCAGGCGTTGCGCCAGCGGGGTGTCCAGCAGTCTCACGTCACCCTGCGGCAGGCTCGCGGCTCGTGTGTTGGGGAGGCTCATGGAAGTCAAGCTAGAGGAACAGCTCCTGTAGAACAAGCATAACTCCTAGATTAGGATCTGCGGTAGCCTGTGGACCATGGGCGGCGTGCGTAGCTATGGGGATCCGTGTGGTGTGGCGCGTGGACTCGATGTCCTCGGCGAGCGGTGGGCGGTGCTGGTGGTCCGCGACCTCCTGCTCGGCCCCAAGCGCTTCAACGACCTGCTCGGCGGCCTGCGCGGCGTGAGCCCGAACGTGCTCAGCCAACGGCTCCGGGAGCTGACCGAGGACGGCGTCGTCCAGCGGCGGGACCTGGGTCCGCCGACCCGCGTCCGCCTCTACGAGCTGACCGAATGGGGCCGCGCCCTGGAGCCCCTCCTGCTCCAGCTCGGACGCTGGGGAAGCCAGGCCCCACCGCTGCCCGAAGGCGCACTCGGCATCGACTCCCTGCTGCTCAGCATCAGGGCGGCCGTCGACCCGGCTCGGGCGGCGGACCTCGGCGGCGTCTACGAGTTCCGCGTCGACGCCGACACGTACGTCGCCGAGGTTGCCGACGACTCGGTTCGGATCCGTCGCGAGACGGCACCCGGGCCGCCGGACGCGACGCTCACCACCGATATCGACACGCTCCGGGCGGTCTGCGACCACCGGATCACCCTGGGGGCGGCACTGGATTCCGGCGCGCTGCGGCTGAGCGGTGACCTGCATGCCCAGCGGCGCCTCACCGATCTGCTGATGGCCCCGTTCACGCCCCCACCCCAGCCGACCGCCCTCACATAGTCGCGTCGGCCACCGCGATCCAGGCGTCGGCCCGGAACCCCTTGCTCGGGATCTCCACCGTCACCGGACGGAACCGATCGGCGCGCAGGTCACGGGGCTCGTGCCGGACGATCTCGTCGTAGACGATCGCGGAGACGGCCACCACCAGGTCCGCCCCGGTCGCCTCCCGCAGCGCCGTACGGAGTGGGGTGCTGTCCAGCAGCCGGCTCACGTGGATGACGGCGTCGCCCGCGTAGCCGTTGTGCGCGGGGTAGACCAGCCCGGTGTGGATCGCCAACCGAAGCCGCAGCCGGGCGTCGTCGCGCAGGTCCCGGTTCAGGTGCCGCAGCGCGACCGCCAGTTCGCGCAGGAGGTCGGCGACCGCCCGTGGCTCGTCGAGCCCGAGCGGGAGCAGGACCAGTTGCCCGTCGCCCTGTTCCTGCCACTGCCAGAGTCCCCGGTCGAGGCCGGCGTACCGGGCGGCGGTGTCGAGGACCTCGACGAACCGGCGTTGCAGCGCGAGCTGGCCGTGCACGTCCCGCGAGCTGTACGCCTCCGCGTCCGCTGCCAGGCACAGCCTGGTGGTGCCCGTACCGATCGTGGAGGGGCCGTTGTGGACCGGGACGGTGACGGCGGGCGTCGGCGATCCGTCCGGGTCGAGCAGGATGATCGGGGTGGAGAACTGTTCCGGGTGACGGGTCCTCGGCCGGCTGAGCTGCATCGATCCGAGGTAGGGCCAGCGCAGGGAGGCCAGGGCGGACAGCTCTCCGGACACCGTCGTGGCACCGGGTGGCATCCGCAGGACGGCCGCCACCACGTAACTCCCGTCCGCCAACGGGCCGCCTTCCGCGTCGCGCAACGACCAGCCGAGCGAGTCGCTGCCGTACCCGTTGACCTCGACGGCGATGGTGCCGGCGAGGACCGGACCGCCCGGTGCGGCCGGCAGGTGCAGTGGGATCGGCACCGCGCCGAGCACGGCCGGCAGTCCGCCCGGACCGATCGGGCGGGGCGGCTCCAGGTCCAGCCCGATCGCTTCCGGCCCGGCCCGGCGGAGCCGGATCGTGACGTCCAGGAACTCCTGCCGTTGCGCCCGTGCCTCCAGCGCGAACGGCAGGACCAGCCGGACGTATCGCCACTTCCGGGCGTCGCGCAGCTCCCGGAACGCGGCCGGGAAGACCTCAAGACCGATCTCGTACGCCAGCGGCCGGCCGAACGTGATCGCGCCCTGCCGGATCGGTCGGACCGTGTCCCCGCCGAGCATCTGCTCGAAGTCGCAGAGGTCCAGCCGGGCGAGCGGGTCGTCGACGGCCGGCGCGGCGACGGGTGCGGTGGTGACGCCCTCGCCCTGAACCGGCCCGGTCATGCGCTCGCTCCGAACAGGACGAACCCCAGCCACAGTTCCGGGTCGTCGGGATGGTCCTCGATCAGTTCGAGGTGGGCCCGGCGAAAAGCGGCCGGTACGGGGCGCCCACCGCCGAGCCACTCCCGGTGGAAGCCGTACATGATTTCCATGCTTGTCTCCTCTCCTACCGAACAGAGGCTGGTCAGCAGCTTGGTCGGTCCGGTCAACAGAAAAGCCCTGGTCATGCCGATGATGCCGTCGGCGGCCACGGCACCGCGTCCACCTCGGCAGCAGGAGAGCACGACGAGGTCGGCGTCGAGGTGCAGTTGCCGCAGGTCGCGCATGCGGACGATCCCGTCGTGGTCGGCCGTACCGGCCAGCGCCACGAACGGCATCCGCGCCTCGGACCCGGCGAGCTGGTCCGGTGCCGGCGGCAGCTCGACCAGTTCCGCGTCGGCGTGGGTGGCCAGGTAGAGCACGTCGGCGGGGGATCCCGGTGCGCGCAGGGCGGCCAGACTCGCCTGGTTGCCGTACCGCACGTCGACGCCCGCGGTGTAGTGGCGGCTGATCGCACCGAACACCCGCTCGGTCGCGGTCAGCGCCGGGAGGGTGCCGGAGCCGTACGGCACCGGTGGCATCGGCTGCGGGTTGACCAGGGCCAGCAGGCGTGGCTCCCGAGCCGGACGGCGATCGAGCCGCTCCCGCAGCCCGCCCAGTACCGCGAGGCTGGGCAGCAGCTCGATCGCGTGCCGGGCGGCGAGCGGCCTTCCGTCCGGTCCGGTCAGGGCCGGGAACGGCACCCGGAGGGTGATCCCGTGCGGGACCACCGTGACCGGCTCGTCCGGATCGGCGGGAAGCAGCGTGGCCGTGACCGGTTCCCACAGCAGTGCCCCGAGGCGGGCGAGGATGTCCAGCATCTCCGGCCGGTCGGCGGGACCCAGATCGGTCTCCTCGGCCAGGCTGAGCAACCGGTTGACGTCCGTGGCGAGGGCGTCCGGGTCGATCACGCGTACGGCGGTCACCGGCTCGCCGTCGCCGCGTACGGTCCAGACGGTCAGCCGGGACCCGTGCAGGAAATACTCGACCACGGTGCGTCGATGGGCGCGGAGGATGCCGCGCAGGGTGGAGCCGTTCAGAGCCGGTGCGGTGCCGGGGCTCGTCCCACCGGTGGAATCGTCGCCGGTACGGTGCAGCAGGTCGGCGAAGGCTCGGGCCCGGCTCTGCTCGCTCGCCACCAGGGCTTCCCGGTGTGCGCCGAGATCGGTGAGCAGGTCGACCAGCCGGGCGAAGAACGGCTGCGCCCGTTCCGCCGCGAAGATCTTGTCCCAGTCCCGGTCGAGCAACGCCCGCCAGCGCTCGGCGTACCCGGTCAGCGGGCCGACCGCCGCGGGCGTTGCGCGCCGGACGTGCTCGGTGCTGCGGGCCACCCGCGCCCGGTGCAGCGCCGACCGCCGGTTCTCGGCGATCTCGGCGGTGGTACGCAGCACCCCGGCCGTGTCGGTCCGGTGCTGGTGGCCGGTGCCGGCTGAGCGGCGGAGGGCCGGGGCGTCGGTGGCGGGCTGGTCCGGTGCCGCTTCCCCGGCCAGGTGGCGCAGTCGTCGGGAGGTCGTGTCCAGGACCGTGATGCAGGCGTTGCCGGCGGAGGCGATGGTCGCCGGGTCGGTCAGCGCGGCCGTGGCGGCGGCGGCGACCAGGTCCCGGAGGGTGGCCGCGCAACCGGCGACGACCGCCACGGCATCGTAGGGAATCGACCCCGCCCTGTCGGTGGGTTGCACCAAGTCGGTCGAGTGCGTCGGGGCGAGCGCGCGGAGCAGATCGGCCTGGGTGTCGAGGAGTTCGGCGGTGTCCGTGGCGAGCCGGAGCAGCAGGGTGAGTCCGGGCGGGGCGGTGGCGTACCGCTGCTGGATCTCGACGGCGGTGCCGAGCGCCTCGACCAGGGCGGGATGGTCACGCAGCGCGAACGCGCCGACGATCTGGTGGTTGACCAGCAGGGCGAGGTCACCCAGTGCATGATCGGCCGCCGGGGTGCCGGGCGCGTCGGTGAGCACCGCCCGGTACCGCGCGACGGCCGCCGCCGCGAGCGGAGCCGCCTGTGCCGGCCGTCGGGTGCTGTACAGGTCGAGTGCCAGCCGTCGAAGGGAGGCGGGACCCGTCGTGTCCGGCACCGGCGGCTGGAGCACCACCGCCCGCCAGCCCTCCCGCGAGGGCGCCAGGCCCACGGCGAGCCCGATGGTCGGCAACAGACGCAGCACCGTCGCACCGGACGGGGTGGACCAACCGGTCCGGTCCGGGTCGCTGCCGTCGGGCACCGACTCCACCGTGATCGGTCCGGTCGGGTCGTCGACCGGGAGCCACCGTCCTCTGAGCGTTGGTCGGGCCAGCCAACGGCGGTACCGCTCGACGTCGTGTCCGCGTACCGGGCCGGTGAAGGTGATCTGCCGCTGCTCGTTCCGGTCGGTGACGATCCCGAGTTCGCCGGAGAGGACCAGGTGGTCGGGGTCGAACCGGAGGGTGAGTTCGGCTGTTGTCGGCTCGTACCGGTGCTCGGCGTCGTACCAGGTCGGGAGCGGGGCGACGGTCCGCCGTACCCGCAGTGGGGTGGCCTTGGCGAACGTCTCGGGGTCCAGGTCGCCCAGCGACCACCAGAGCTGGTCCCCATCGCCGCGACCCGCCGTGGCCAGGGTGAAGGTGAACCGGCCCCGACCGTCGGGCAGGGTGAACACCGCCTCGGCGGGCGATGGTGACCCTGCCTGGTCCAGCCCGACGAGTTCCAGGTCGAACACCGGCATCAGCAGGTCGAACGGCGTACGCGGTGGGTGTGCCGCCGAGGCGGTCCGAAGGACCTCGAACGGCCACGGCTCGGTGACCGGGCCGGGCGGCGGTTCGGTGCCGACGGCGTCGAGCGGCCGAAGTGTCTGCGTCAGCCAGGTCACCACCGGACCGTCCAGTGTCGATCGAACGAGGAGCGCGGCCAGCTCGAGACGCTCGCCTGACCGGTCAGCACCGCGTGCGAGCAGCGCGTCGAGGGTGGTCCCGGCGCGGGCGGCGGACACCTCCACGGTCCCGCCGTCGTGCTGCCACCAGCGGCCGGTCAGGTCGAGGTCAGCGGCCCGGATCCGGGCGGTGCCGTCGGGCCGGAGTTCGTACCGGGCCTCGGGGGCGACCGGCTCCGGCTCGGGTTCCCACTGGGCCCGGAGCCGGTTCGCCGACCACGACCGGCGCAGGGTACGCCCGTCGACGACCTCGGCCACGTACACCGCGTCCATGCTCACCCGTTCAGGTCCGGCGGCTGCCAGGCGCGCTCGAACGCCTCGTACGGGTCGTCCGGCTCATCCGCGACCAGGGTCCCCTGCACCTCCGCCCGGTAGTCGACCACCCGGTCGTCGCGCAGGCCGCTCGCCCGTACCTCGCCGGTGACGAGGGTCCCGGTGAAGTGCAGCGCCATCATCGCCCGGCGGGCCGACACCGGTAGCGGCGGCGGCACCCAGTCGAGGTGAAGGCCGGACGGCACCGGGGTCGGCGCGGTCCAACTGACGGTGGAAACGCCCGCGTGCGGGGCGGACAGTTCGGCCCGCAGCCGCCCACCGGTCAGATCCAGCGTGTACCGCCCGATGTCCTCGCGACCGCTGTCGGCGGTGGCGGCGAGCCAACTGATGTCGCCGATCACGCCGATGTCCTCGCCGAACAGCGTCACCTCGAGCAGTTCCGAACTCGTCGGCGGGAGCAGGGCCAGCTCCGCGACGACGGAACGGAACGCGACCCCGTCGGTGACCCCGGTCAGCTCCACCCGGTAGACGGCCGGTAGGGGGATCCCGCCAACCCGCCCGAAACCCGTACCGGCGCCGGGTCCCTCGGTACGCAGGAGCTGGGTGAGGGTGACCCGCTCGTCGTGCACCAGGGTCTGGATGTGGTACTCGGCGGTCAGCCGCAGTGCCCCGTCGGCCGGTGCGATCCCGCCGGCCATCGAGGCTCGGGCGGAGCCGTCGGGGCTGTTCCGGGCGGCGACGAAGCGTACGCCGGGACCCTCCGGCCGGTGCATGCCCGGCAGCGGGAAGAGGTCGTCCCGGGCGAGTCCCGGACGCGGTACGACGAGCAGGCGCCCGTCCGGGTGCAGCCACCACCCGGTGCCCTGCAACATCCGGTACAGACCCGGCCTCGCCCGTGCGGTGCCGTGGGTGTCCACCCGGGCGGGACCATCCGGGACCAGCCGTCTCATCACGCCACCTCCGCCGAACGGGCCGTCACGTCGCATCAGGAAAGCCGTCCCGCATGGGAGTCCGGGCGTTCGGCGTAGCCGTGCCGTCACGAATGCGGTCGGGAAACCCCTGCCGTCAGGAAAGCAGAAGCCCGCTCGCGCGATCCGCTCAGTTGAGGGAATCCCGACCCGTCGTCGGTGCGATGCTCGGACGGTGATGGGACGACGGGCGAGACAGCAGGTACGTCGTCGCCGGGCAGCCGCGGGCGTCCGGGCGGAGCCGGGACCGGGGGAGAACTTTGCCTGGCAGGTGCATGCGGCGCAGGAGTCCTGGACGGCCCAGCTCGACGTGAAAGCCTCGATCCTGCTCGCCTTCGAGGGCGGCACGATCGTCGTGTCGGTGCCGACCCAGGGTTGGCTCTCCGCGGCGGCCACCGACGGCTGGCCACGCTACCTCGGCCTCGCCGGGATCGTCACGTTGGTGGTGGCGATGGTCCTGACCGCGGTCACGATCGCGCCCCGGTTGGGCTCACCCCGCCGGCACCGGATCGAGTACCGCGACAACCTCGTCTACTTCGGACACCTTCGGCTCTGGTCGCCGCCGGCCCTCGGGCGTCGGTTGGACCGGCTGACCCTTGCCGATCACAACCAGATGCTCTCCCGGCAACTGGTCGTGATGAGCCGGCTCAACTGGCGCAAACACCGATTCCTTCAGGTGTCGATCGTCGCGCTCCTGCTCGCGCTGGGTGCGCTGAGCGGTCAGGTGTTCCTCGCCTGGCAGGGCTGAGTCGTCCCTCCGGGTCGTGCTGTCGGGTGTCCGACCGACGGGATCCGCTGCCTGACCGACGAATCCCGTCTTTTGATGCGGAGCCGTTGCCGTCCTGCCGAGAACCTGTAGTCAGCGCCGGTCGACCGGGCCGCATACCGGTCGACCGTCGCGTGACCGGCTGCGGGAGTGTGAGAGGCGGTTCAGCGATGGCGTCCAACGTCGAGGCAAAGATCATCGCAACCATCGAGAGTCGGGCCCGGCACCGTCCGGGCATCGAGCGGATCCGCTCCGCGTACGAGGTGATGGTCGGCCGGCTCACGTCGCTGCAACTGCTGGCCAACGAGGTACTGGGCGAGGTGCACCGCCATCCGGGGCGCCCGGAGTACGCGGACCTGGCCGGGGACCTGGGCGCCCTGCTGTTCGGGCCGGGTTCGCTGGAGGTCCTGGTGCCGTCGGCGGTCGAGTTCGGTGGGCAACTGGGCGTGGTGCACGCGCGGGTGCACCGGGAGACGGTCAACATCGGCGTGCTCGGACGTACGCGGGCGGGCAAGAGCACCATCCTGCGGGGGATCACCGGGCAGGGGCGCAACGTCATCCCGTCCAGTACGGACTTCCCGACGACCGCCGCGCGTACCCGGATCCACCACTCGACGGACCGGCAGGAGGCGGTCATCTCGTTGCGTACCTGGGAGGCGTTCCGGGACGAGTACCTGCGGCCGTTGCACGAGGGGGCGAAGCTGGGCCCGGTGCCCGGTACGCCGGAGGAGTTCGTCGCCCGGTCGTACCCGGAGGCGGTCAACACCGACGCGGGCCCGGACCGGCAGACGGACGCCGAGGGCAAGGTACGCGCGCAACCGTTCCTCGACAAGATCAACGAGGCGCAGCGGAGCTTCGGTGACTACCGGGGCATGCTGCTCGGCGAGCGCCGGACGATGACCGTACCCCTGGCGGAGCTGCGGCCCTTCGTCGCCTATCCGGAAGGCGGGCGGGGGGACAAGCGCCTCTACCACGCGGTGCGCGACGTGCACATCTACTGCCCGTTCCGCCAGGTCGACCGGGCCCGGGTGGCACTGGTGGACCTGCCCGGCGCGAACGAGGCGGGCCTCGACATCGACCGGCACTTCCTCAGCGACCTGAACAACGACGTCGACCTGCTGATGTGCGTCAAGAAGCCGAACTCGGACAACGTGCACCACGGCAACGACGACTTCCAGATCCTGCAACTCGGCCAGGACGCCGGCCACGACGTCCGGCTCGCCGACTTCCTGGTCATGGTCGTGAACCGGGACAAGGCCCTGGCCGAGTCGTCCTTCCGCAACGCCTTCGCCGAGGTGGAGAAGGTGACCCGGCGCCAGGGCATCACGACGTTGGAGTGCAACGCCGCCGACGAGGCGAGCGTCCAGGACCGGGTGCTGCTCCCGGTGCTCGGTCACCTCGCCGACCGGCTCGCCGGCATGGACGCGATGGTCATCGCCGCCATGCGCCGCCGGTTGGACGAGATCATCGGTGAGACCCGTACCGTCGTCGGCCGGCTCGACCACCAGGTCAAGCGGTGGCGGCAGACCCTGCCGGACGAGGACGACCAGGTCCGCGCCCTCTCCTACGAGCTGCGAAACACCCTCGGCCAGGCGTTGTTCGAGTTGCAGGGCGCGTACGCCGACGCCGTCCGCCAGGAGACCCCGATCGAGCAGATCGAGCTGGCCATCGGCACCGCCGAGGAGCAGGTACGCAGGTGGACCGAGGAGGGATTCGGCCGGGGGCAGCACACCGAGTGGGAGAGCAGGGCCATCGCCGGCCTGACGGTCGAACCGTTTCGCGAGTACGAGCGGCAGTTCAACCGTGCCCGGCAGGAGATCACCCGGCAGTTCCAGTTCGTCGACGCCTCCCTGCACGCCGCCGTCGAGAAGCTCTGGGCGGACGTTGCCGTGGTCCTGCGTACGCAACTGAGCAGCGAGCTGGTGCCCGAGGGCAGCGACGCGCTGCCCCGACTGCTCGCCTCGATCGACCACCTGAAGGTGCCGGCGTTCAAGCAGGCCGCCGAGCGCCTGGCGAGCCTGCAACGCGACTACGGGAGCCTCTTCCTGCGGGTGGCGACCCCGATCATCATCAAGGTCGACCTGGGCAGGTGGAAGGGGCGCCTGGTCGGGACCGGCCCCGAGGACCCGGAACCGGTGCCGCGCTCCGACGGCCGAGCCGACCGATCCGGCGGTCGATCGACCCGGGCCGAACGCGCGTCGTCGCGAGAGGAGCGCGCGCCCGACAACGACGACGAGTGGTGGCTGAGCTACGACAAGCCCGCCGGGGGCGTACGGGAACAGCCGCCGCGAGAGTCCGCGCAACCGCCACCGGCGGCGGAGCGGTCGGCCCCGGCCGGCAACGGCTCCTACGCCCCCGGCCCGTGGTCCGGTCGGCCGGCGCAGGAGGTGCACAACCTGGAGTCGATGTTGCGCGAGGTGATCGAGGAGACGGTCGCGGAGCTCGTGAAGGACCTGCGACGCGAGTCGCTGTCGATCGCCCAGGTGCTGGCCGCGACCCTCTGGGTGTTCGCCGACGGTGCCGGTCGCACACCCGACGGCGAGTTCGAGTACCAGCGGATCTGCAAGCCGTACCGGACCAAGATCTGGCCCGGCGTGTTCGACGGGACGGTGGCGTTGATGGCGGACCGGATCGTGGCGCTCGACGACGGTGGCCGGGGCCTGGTCGACTCGGTGACCGCGCTCGACCAGGCGCTCGTGAGCAGTGCGGCCGGCTAGCGATGTCCGACGACACCTCCTGGCCGTCCCTGCGGGACTACCTGACGGCCATGCAACGCCCGGCCGGCTCGCTGCTGGGAGAGAAGCCCGGCAGGTTCGTGCCGCTGCGCGAGGCGGACGACACGATCATGCCGGTCCAGGGGCAGTCGGCGTATGTCTTCTACGGTGACCTCGACGGCACACCGACCGTGCTGCGCTGCTTCAAACGGCCGCCGGACGAGTTTCTGCGGGAGCGTTACCTGCGGCTGGCCCGGTACACGGCGGAGGTCGGGTGCCCGTACTTCGCCGACTTCGAGTGGTGGGACGGCGGACTCTACGCCGGTGGCCGGCACACCCCCGTGCTGTTGATGGAGGACGTCGGCGGCCGGTCCATCCGGCAGCACCTCGCCGCGGTCCGTGGCGACGAGGAGAAGCTGGACAAGCTGGCGGACCAGTGGTCCGGGCTGACCACCGACCTCACCACCAGTGGGCTGGCCCACGGCGACCTCCAGCAGGACAACATCTGGATCGCTCCGGACGACCGGCTGCGCCTGATCGACCTCGACGCGGTGTGGGCCCCGCCCCTGGCCGACCTGCCACCCCGGGAGGTCGGCCACCCCAACTTCCAGCACCCGAAGCGGATCGCCGACGGTTACTGGGGCTCCGACGTGGACCGGTTCTCCGCCCTGGTGGTCCTCATCTCGATCAGGGCACTCGCCCGGGATCCGGGTCTGTGGGACGAGTACCACCTCGACGAAAACCTGATCTTCACCGAGGAGGACTTCACCCGGAGCATGGCGTCGCCGATCTGGTTCCGGCTCGCCTCCAACAGCGATCCACGCGTACGCGACCTGACGGCACAGTTGGCCGAACTCTGCGCCGCCGGGTTGGCCGGCGCGACGTCGCCGTACCCGGTGACCCGGCCGGCGCGGAGCACCGCTTCGGTCCCCCTGGTTGTCGCCCAACCGGTACCGGCCGAGCCCGAGCCGGTTCCCGTCGACCGGACGTCGCCATGGGCGGAGCCGGTGGTACTCAAGCCGCCGAAGGTCAAGGTCCCGAAGGTCAAACCACCGAAGGTCAAGCCGCCGAAGACCGGGCCGGTTCGACCCCCGACACCGAGGACGACGCCAGGCCGACCCGGTTCGACCGCACGGGTACGCCGCAAGCGTGGCTGGGTCGGGCCGCTGTTTCTGCTGGCACTGGTGGTCGGTGTGATCACGGTTATCGGATCTCTGATCGGTTGATGGGGATGAGGATGAGCGACGCAGAGCTCTCGAAGCAGCGCCCCCGGCAGACTCTGTCGGTTCCGCTGCCGTACGCCGTCGGGGCCGTGCTGCTCGCGGTCGCGCTTGTGCTCGCGGTGTCGGCACTGGGCACCCGGCCGGCCGAACGACCGACGGTCATGGTCGTGGAAGCGGGCTGGCCCGTTGCGGACCAGGTGGCAGAGCGGCGACAGGAGGCCGCGCGACTGGGCGCGGACACCCTGGTCATCGTGGTCCACCTGGAACCGGCCGGTCGAGCCGCGGTCGCCGTCCCGGTGCACAAGGACGACACCCTCGACGGCCTGGCGAAGAGGTGGGGGATCGACCCCAGGACGCTGGCGGCCGACAATCCGCGGCGCTTCGACAAGGGGAAACTGGTCAACCCGGCCGCGCCCATCTCGGTCCGGCTCACCAACCCCTACCAGGTCCCGGAAGGTCAGCAGTTGTTCCGGTCGTGGGCGGTGGGCGGGCCGGCAGCGGAAACCGGTCCGGCCGCCGTCACGGTCTTCACCACCGCCGGCGCACAGCCGGTCGTGGACGCACTGTCGTCGACCGTGGTGGTGCTCGACTCGACCGGGCAGGTGTGGGCCGGCCCGCCCGACCCTGCCCCCACCGGGGCGGCGTGGCGGTGGGTCCTGGTGGTGTTCCTGCTCATCCTGGCCGCCCTCTGCCTGGTGGTCGGACGGTTCCCGGCGGTGGGCCAGGTCGACGCGGCTCTGGCGCGGTTGACCCGGGTATGGCCGGACCGGTCCGTTCGGGGCCGGGAACCGTCCACCGGCGGGCCGTCCCCGGCGGCGCACCCCAACCCGGGTGGGCCGTCTGGTCCCGTCCGGACACCCCCGCGCGAGGACACCACCCCGCCCACCACCATGCCGCCCGCTGCTCCGCCGATGCCCGCGACCGGTGCGGTGCCCGGGAGTGACATGCGGTCGTCGGCCGGAATACCACCGGCCGTCGCGAGTCAGGGAAAACCACCGGCCGTCGCGAGCCAACCGGGAAACCGGCGCACGCACGCGGGGTACGACGAGCCGGAGCAGCCACGACGGCCGGCTCCGGCTCCGGCTCCGGCTCCGGCCAATGCTCCGGCTCCGGTCGCGGCTCCGGCTACCGGCACGGCTGCCGGGTTCGACTTCACCCCCTGGATCGACCGGCAACGAGGGCCGGAATCAGCCGCCCAGTGCCCCAGGTGCTTCAACTTCGGTCTGTTCCGCCAAGAGAGCGAATACCGATGCGACCGGTGCGGCGAGGCGGGCAGGGTCGCATCGGGGGTCTGGCCCGGCGTGGTGCTGGGCGGCGCCGGGACGTACGGCGGCAGCAAGCCCAGTCACTGAAAAGGAGGTACGGAAATGCAGGTGAATCGCAAGACCCCCGGTTGCTTCGTGTTCCTGCTCGACCAGTCGGCGTCGATGAGCCAGCCGATGTTGGGCGCCGAGAAGAAGACCAAGGCCCAGGCGTTGGCGGACATCGTCAACGAGCTTCTCCAGTCGATCGTCATGCGCAGCGTCAAGTCCCGCAACGAGCCGCCCCGGCACTACTTCGACATCGGTCTGATCGGGTACGGCACCGGCGCACGCCCGCTCTTCTCCGGTGCACTGGCCGGCCGCCTGCTGGCTTCCGTCGCCGAGGTCGCCGCCGGAAAGATCCGGGTCGACCGCGACGCGGACGGTCACGTCCAGCCGATCTGGTTCGACCCGGTGGCCTCGGGGGTGACCCACATGTGCGCGGCCCTCGACCTCGCGGGCAAGATCGTGGAGGGGTGGACGAACAGCCATCCGGAGTCCGGCCCGCCGATCATCGTGAACATCACCGACGGGTACGCGACCGACGGCGACCCGGTCCCGGTGTCGCGCCGGATCACCTCCGGCGGCACCAACCACGGCTCGACCCTGTTGTTCAACATCGCGCTCTCGTCCAGCGAGGCGACCACGGTGGCCTACCCGTCGACCGACCGTGCCCTCACCGACGAGCGGGCCAAGGCCCTGTTCCAGATGTCCTCCCCGCTACCGCCGCTGATGCGCCAGTACGCGGCCGAACTCGGCGCCGACGTACAGGACAACGCCCGAGGGTTCGTCTACAACGCCGACCTGGAAGCGATGATCCAGGCGATCGACGTCGGCACCAGGACCTGAGACCGATGACCACGGTCGGTCGGACGGACGGCTTGAGGTTCGTCGCACACGCCTACTCGTTCCCCAAGGACGAGGACCATCCCACCGAGTGGGAGGACGGTGCCGGCCACTATCTGGGGCGCGGGCGCGGCTGGTTCGCGGTGGCCGACGGCGCCAGCAGCGGATTCCACGTCAAGGAGTGGGCGAAGCGGCTGGTCACGGGGTTCGTGACCCGACGGCTGGATTCCTCGGTCGCGTTGCAGGACCTCATAGACGAGGAGGGTGAGCGCTGGTCGGACACGCGGGACGCTCCGACCCGTGAGCAGGTCGAGCAGCAGTGGTGGCAGGAGGCGGCACCGCTGCGACAGGACACCGCCGCGGCGTTCGTCGGCGCGTACGTCAAGGCGACCGGTCCGCGTACCGGGATCTTCCGGGCTTTCGCGGTCGGGGACTGCTGCCTGATGCACGTCAGGGAGTCGACGCTGCTGATGTCGTTCCCGTTGTCCAGTCCGGAGGCCTTCGCCCAGAATCCGGCGCTCGTCTACAGTCGGCCGGAGAAGATGCCGGCGGGCGTCGAGGGCATCCAGCTCTCGTCGGGTCAGCTCCGTCCGGGGGACATGCTGATCCTGGCCAGTGACCGGCTCAGCCAGTGCCTGCTGTGGCACTCCGCGAGGTCCGACGGGGCGGTGTGGGAGGCGCTGCGGGCGGTCGACCGGCAGTCCTTCGAGACTCTGGTACGCGCCCTGCGTACCCACGGCAGCCTGGAGGTCGACGACGTCACCCTGCTCCGGATCGCCGTGCTCGCGGAGTAGAGCGGGGGCGGTGGCCGACGGCAATCGGTCGCCGCCCCCGCCCCGCCGGTGAACTTTCCCTCGCTGACACTCAACCTTCGACCCCTCGGTGACCTCTCATCCGTTGACGTCAACGTGCAGGAGGGACCGGACAAGGTGAGTGATGACGGATTCCGGGAGTTCGTCGAGGTTCGTTACGGCGACCTTCTCCGTACCGCCTACCTGCTGACCGGATCACGGGACGCGGCACAGGACCTGCTCCAGAACGCCCTGGTCGTCACGATGCGCCGCTGGCGGCAGGTCGACGAACCGATGGCGTACGTCCGGCGGGTCATGGTCAACGAGCGAACGAGCCTGTGGCGGCGGCTCGGCTCGCGTGAGCTGCTGACCGCGATCGTGCCGCAGCGCGAACAGCCCGACGGCACCGATCGCCTCGCCGAGCGGGACCAACTGTTGACCGCGTTGCGCCGGCTGCCGGCCCGGATGCGGGCGGTGCTGGTCCTGCGGTACTGGGAAGAGCTGTCCGAGATGGAAACGGCGCAGCTTCTCGGCTGTTCCGTGGGCACCGTGAAGAGTCAGGCGTCCCGGGGGCTGGCCCGTCTCCGTGACGTGCTCGGAGAGTCCGGCGATTCGCAGGTGCCGTCGAAAGTGACCGTGGGAGGGATCGCATGAGCGTGGACGAGTTGCGGGCCGGGTTCCGGCGGCTCACCGATCCGGTGCTGCCGAGCGAAGACCCGTACGGCGAAGTGCTGCGCCGGGCGCGCAGCCGTCGGCGGAACAGGTTCGCCGGATTCGGCGCGGCCGGTGCCGCCCTTCTTGCCCTGGCGCTGTCCGGACCGGCCATCGTCGGCGTCGGCGGCTGGCAGGGTGCGCCTCCTTCCGAGGGGTACCCGGTCGAGTCGGAGTGGACCTGGCGACTGATCGACTCCCCGACGCGGGGCAACCTCGCGGGCGACACCGAGTTGGTGTCCGACCTGACCCGGGCGCTCGCCGACGAGTCCCCACTGCCCGGGGTGAAGGTCCTCTTCGTCCACGATTTCGCCCGGTCGCGCGTCGCCCTGGTCGCCGACTACTCCGACTCGGCCGCGAGTTTGTCCGTCCTCCGCGAGGACCGTGGCGCATCGGCCGGCGATCTCGCCCGGAGCGACGGACTCCGCAACGCCCGGCTGGACCCCTTCGTCAACGCTCACGGTCTGCTCGGCGACGAGGAGGTACGGGTGTCGTTCTGGCAACTCGGGCTGGCTCCCGCCGGTTGCACGGTGGCAACTTCGGAGCACGCGACGATCGGCCCGGACGGTGCGGTCCGGCGGGTCTGGCAGCCCGCCCCGACCGGGGACTACGCGGTGAGTGAGGAGATGCCGGCTGCTCGATGGCGGACGACCTGCGACGGCGTCGTGCGTCAGGAGGGACCGGTGGAGCCCGGAATCGACGAGATCGACGATCTTGCTGCGCCGTCCGATCCGGAGGCGGCTTCCGACTGGACGACCCTCCTTGACCGGCCGACCGGGCAGGCGGCGCTGGCGTCGTACCAGGAACTGGTGGGACCGGCCGGTCTGGCGGCCACCAGGCCGGTCGTTCGCTGGGCGGGCACCGTCACCGACGGGGCGCACGCGGTGCCGGCGGCACTGCTCGGGCCGGCGACCGGCCCCGGCGCGGTGGTGCTCCAGGTCGGCGCCGAGTCGAAGGCCCTGGTGGCCCTGGTCGACAACAACCAAGCCACTCCGGACGACTCAGCGACCGGGGCGGCGAACCGCGCCGGATGGTCGCTGGTCGCACCGGGGACCGCGGACGACTCAGGCGTGATCGCGGTCCGGGTACCGGCGCGTGCCGGCGGGCGCGCGGTCGCGTCGGATCGGATGCTGGTGGTGGGACCTGCGTCGGCTGCCACCGTCGAGGCGGTCGACGCCACCGGCGCGGTGGTCGGATCCGCCCGGATGGAGCGAGGTGCCGCCATCCTCATCCTGCTCACACGCGACGAGGTGACCCTGCGCGTGCTGGACGCGACGGGGAAGCAGGTGGTGGCGACCGTGACGCCGGAGCACGCCGCCGGCCAACAGCTCTTCGGCGAGCCGATCGTCTCGGCCTGGTGAGCCCGGCGTCGGTGGCCACCACACTCATACGAGGTAGATGTCCACGATCGACCCGTCGCTCCGTACCACCCGGAGCTGGTCTTCCGGGGCGATCGTGTGCAGCACGGCGGCGATCCGCAACGCCCGGTTCACGGCATCGGTCTGGGTGACTCGCCACCCGGAGGTCAGCGCATCGCGTGCGTCCAGGGCAGCGGGGGTCAGGTTGCAGGTCATCTTCGTCAGTCGCGACATCCCGTCACCGGGCTCGGCGGTCATGGGGCCGATTCCTGTGCCGCCGGCTCATCCAGCACCGACACCGCCCAGGCCAACTGGGGGCACCCATCCGGGGTGCACTGTCGGCACGTTCCGGGCTGCCAACTGTTGCCACCCGGCTGGTGCTGCCGTCGCGTCATGTCAGCCGACATCCAGATCGCTGCCCGCGTCAATGGCTCATCCATCCGGCTCATCTCGCCGCCACCTCCCGGACGATCGCAGTGACGCGGATGTAGTTCCCGAAGCACCGCAGATGCCCCTGCCGCATCGGGTGCATGCAGGTGGACCAGTGGGCGGACACCCACACTTCCGGCTCGCCGTCGCGCGTACGTGGGTCGGTCCTGTCGATGGCGACCACCTGGATCTCGGTCTCCTCCATGGCCGGGGCACCGCCGGTGTACCACTCGCCCGCCCGGAGGTGTAGCAGCGTGCCCGGCGGCACGCTGGGCAGGATCACCTTCATGCCTGGGCCTCCCGCTCGGCCGCGAGCATCTGCGGGTCGGCTACCAGCCGGCGGGCTCCCGCCAGCCGGGAGCACCTTCCTGCTCGATACGACGGTCACAGTTTGCACTCCTCGCCGCGTTCGTGTCTCGACGGTCGCCCGCGCGATGCCCAGCAGCGCCGGCCACAGCGACCGGGACAGTGTCGTCAGCGGATGCGGCTCCTGGGAGGGACTCATCGGGTCCGCCACCACGCGGCCTGGCGGGAGTTGAGTCGCGCTCGCCTCTCCTGCGCGCTGGTCGTCTGCGTGCCGGCCACACCGGAAGACATGGTTGGTGCGTCGGCGGCGGGCCTACGGGGCGGCCGATCGCGAAATGGCCCGATCGGGTCCGGATTGTCGCCGGCAAACCACTTCCATCGCATCGCATACCTCCGGTCCACTACCGACGGGGCAGGTGCGGCGCCACCGCCAACAGGGGCGCCACACCCGCTCATCAGGCGGCCGGGCTGCCCCTCTCCCGTAGCCTTGCCGATACTCTGAGCACACGGCAGCAGGTCCGCGTCTCCACTCGTCTCCAAACACCGGGGCCTCGACTTGAGAGGGCGGGAGGCTTGGACGGTTTCGGTACCGTATTGAAGACCATGAGGGAGACCGCAGGTCTCTCCCCGGCTGCACTCGCGGCCCGATCGGTCGTCTCCAAATCTCACCTCGGGCACCTGGAGACCGGCGAGCGAGTGCCCACGGCGGATATCGCCGCCGTACTCGACACGACCCTCCGGGCCGGTGGGGTACTGATGGAGCTGGCCGCACTGGAGCGGGGAGGTGGAGACGACATGCGACGGAGAGCCCTACTCGCGACCGTTGGCGCGGCTGCGAGTCTCGGCGCGATCGGCGGGCCGCACGCGCTCGGGGACATGGTGCGGCACGGGCTGTTGGATGCGGCGGGCACGGAGGAGGACTGGGACGAGGTGCTCGCGACCAACACCCGGTTGCTGGTGACTGATCCGTCCCCGCTGCTCGGCGCCTCGCTGCTGACGAACCTCATGGTGATCAAGCAGCAGATGCGGGCCAACCCGGCACGAGGGCTGTTCCGGTCCGCCGCCGGCCTCGGAATCATCTACGGCCTCTGGTTGGGCAACCATGACCAGCTCGGCGGTGCCGGCCACTGGTACCGGACCAGCGCGACCCTCGCGGACAGATCCGGGGACACCGACATGATGGCCTGGGTGCGCGGTCGGGCCGCGTCACGTGGGGTCTACGAGGACTGGACCGTCGACCACGCGCTGAACGTGGCCACCACCGCGTTGGCCGTCACCGACCGGCCCACGCTCGGTGCGCTGGAGGCGCACGCGGCGCAGGTCGGGGCGTACGCCCTGACCGGAGATGCGCGGCGTGGCCGGGCTGCGGTCGAGGCCATGGCTGATGTGGCCGAGCAACTACCCGCGCCGTCGGCCGGGCCGGGGCCGGTGGAGCGGACCGTGTTCCTGTCCGCATTCCTGGAGGCCCGTGTCGGCACCCCGGACTCGGCGGAGGCCGCGTACGAGCGGGCGGAGTCGGCTCTTGCGGGGCTTCCCACCTGGCTGCTCGAAAGCCGGGTGTACCGAGCGCGGGCGATGGTCGCGGACGGCGACATAGCCGGCGGGTTGGCGTACGCATTGCAGGCGGTCGATGGATTGCGGCACGATGTACGGGTGATCTCGGTTGCCGTCCGAGACGTGTGCCAAGCGGTACCGGCCTCGTATCGGGGTGATGATCTGCACGAGCTGCACCGGCATGCCAGCCCCATCCCCGGCCCCTGGGAGCGACTCCGATGATCAAGCCACGTAGGTTCATCGCCCATACGCGTGCCGTGTGTCGTGCCTCCGCCGGCATCGTGGCCAGGGCGGGCCACCGGGGCACGATCCGCAACCACGGCAGTTGAGGCAGACTTCGCAGGTCGGCCGATCGTGCGGTCAGCATGTCGTCTGCGACTCGCCGTGATCCGCCGAGTGACGCCGAGTTCATGGGTGCCCCATCAACTCGCGTTTGATGTAGGCGATAGTTGGGGAAATACCCGAATCGTCCGTTTGGTGATAGTCGTTGGGATAGCTTCGGGATTGTCTTATCTCGGCAGCACTTCGGGAGCCACGATGTCGCATCACCTTGACACCCCGCACGCCGCCCAGACGGGCCAGCTCTACCTTGACGACCTGTTCGTCTTTCCCGGCGAACGTGGCACCGTGCTGGTGCTGGACGTGAACAGCTCGGTCACGAACGTGGACCTCCAGCCGGGCTTCCACCACGAGGGCCGGTACGAGTTCAAGATCCACATCAACGGCTCGGTGATGGAGGAGTTGACCTACCGGGTCGCCTTCGGCGAGTTCGACGGTCAGGGGCAGGACCTCACCGTGTCCGTGCTCACCGGTGCGGATTCCCGTGAGGACGGGGCGATGGGTGCGGTGCTTGCTCAGGGCCGTACCGGTGAAGAGGTGACCGGGCAGGGCCTGCGGGCGTGGGCCGGGAGGATCACCGACCCCTTCTACGTCGACCTGGACCTGCTCGCCACCGTCAACGGTGCGGTGGCGAAGGGCACGAAGCTGGACCGGTCGGCCTGGAAACCGGAGCAGGCGAAGAACACCTTCGCCGGCACCACCGTCGACTCGATCGTGCTGGAGTTGGTCGACGACGAGTTCTTCTCCGACGGCGCGACCATCGGTGTGTGGGCCGCGTCCAAGCTCGCCACCGACGCCGGCGGCTGGCGTCAGATCAACCGCGCGGGCCACCCGATGATGTGGCCGATCTTCTGGCCCACCGACACCGACTTCTCCAACCCGGCCAACACCCGTCACCCGTGCGAAGACCTGGCGCAGGACGGCGCCGCGATCGCCGGCGCGGTCGCCGGTGCCGTCGCCGCCACAGGTACCTCCCAGGACCCGGAGGCGTACGGCTGGAGCGTGGCGCGCCGGGTCTATCCGGATGTGCTGTCCTACGAGGTGGGCACTCCGGCGAACTTCGGCTTTGCGAAGATCAATGGTCGGACGCTGGCCGACAACGCCCCCGAGGTGATGATGTCGCTGGTGGTCAACACGGCAATCAACTCCGGCCTCACCCCGGACACCACCAAGGACGCCCGCACCGACGTCTTCCCCTACGTGGTCCCTGTCGCGCGCTGAGGGTCGCCGGACCCGGTCAGACACCGACCGGACGGTCAGGTGCCGGTCCGGTCGACTCGCGTACGGTCAGGGTTGCCGGCAGGATGACGGTCCGCCGGTCCGGTTCGGCGGTCGGTTCGTCCAGTCGGGCCAGCAGCATCGCGACCGCCACCTCACCTGCCTGCTCGATCGGCCCGGTCAGGGTGGTCAGCGGCGGGTGGCAGAAGTCGGCGCCGAAGATGTCGTCGCAGCCGACCACGCTGAGGTCGCCGGGGACCCGTACACCCCGCTCCCGGAGCCGGGGCAGCATGCCGATGGCGAACAGGTCGTTGAAGCAGACGCAGGCGGTCGCCCCGGCGGCGAGCACCGCGTCGGCGGCTGCCGATCCGGAGCTGCGCCCGCGCGGGAACGGCCCCACCTGGCGGAACCGTTGCCCGTACCGTTCACCGGCCGCGCACATCGACCGCCACCGGGCCCGGTTCGACCAGGCGGTGTCCGGGCCGGCGACGTAGACGATGTCGCGGTGTCCCAGGTTGACCAGGTGTTCGACGGCCAGGCCGATCCCGGTCGGGGTGTCGATCACCACGCTCTGCACGCCCCGGACGTTGCGGTTGACCGTTACCAGCGGGATCTCCCCGGCCAGCGTGGTCAGGGCGCCCTCGGGGAGCCGGGAAGCGGCGAGGATGGCGCCGTCGAGCGAGCGGCGCATCTTGTGCAGCATCTCCGCCTCGTGCTCGCCGGAGTCCTCGGTGTCGATCAGCAGTTGGGCGTAGCCGGCGGCCTTCAACCGCTGCTGGGTGCCCCGGATCAGTCCGAAGTAGAACGGGTTCGTCACGTCTGAGATCAGGACCGCGATGGTCCCGGTCCGTCCGGAGATCAGGGCCCGCGCCTGCGAATTGGGTACGTAGTTCAGCTCGCGGGCGGCAGCCTGGATCCGGTCGCGGGTGGCGGCGTTGACCCGGCCGGGTTTGTTCAGTGCCCGGGACACGGTCGACGGTACGACCCCGGTGACCCTGGCGATGTCGGTGATGGTGACCGGGCGGGTGCGGCGACCGCCCTCGCTGCTTCCCATCTCGCCAGGCAACCACGGTTGGCAAAACCATGGCAAACGATTGCCGTCGATCACGGTCGATTGTTACGGTCCCGTGAATTCCGCCACCGAGGTGCGCCGGTGCGCTGCCTCCCGCCGAGGAGCTGAGGTAGATGAAAGCGCGACGAACTCTGGCCGGGCTGACCGGTCTGATCGTGGTCGGGCTCGGCCTGACCGCCTGCGGCGCCGACGAGGGCGGTTCGGGCGGGGCCGGATCCAGCCTGGACGTCCTGGTCCAGGCGAACTCGATCTACCCCGAGCAGCAGCGGAAGTGGTTCTCCGACGTCTCCGCGAAGTTCGCGGCGGAGACCGGGGTGACCGTACGGTTCGAGACGTTCGCCTCCCCGAACGACGAGCTGACGAAGATCCAGACCTCGGTCCTGTCCGGCCAGGGACCGGACATCTACTCCCTCGGCACCACCTTCACCCCGACCGCGTACGCGACCGGCGCGTTCGTCGAGTTCACCGACGACGACTGGGCGAAGATCGGTGGACGGGACAAGTTCCTCCCGGCCACCCTCGGCATCTCCGGACCCGAGCCGGGCAAGGAGGTCGGGGTACCGTTCGCCAGCCGGCCGTTCGTCATGGCGTACAACAAGGAGTTGCTGGCCGCAGCCGGCATCGACAAGCCCGCCGAGAGCTGGGACGGGCTGCGCGAGCAGGCCAAACGGCTCTCCACCGGTGGCCGGTACGGTCTCGCGGTCGCGTACGCCGACTCGTTCGACCCGTGGAAGTTCATCTGGGCGATGGACGTGCAGGCGGGCAACCCCCTGGTCACCGGTGGCACGCTCCGGCTGGACGACCCGACCACGCTGGCCGCGTACCGCAGTTACCTCGGTTGGCTGGCGACCGACAAGGTGGTCGACCCGGCCTCGGTCGGCTGGAAGAACGCGCAGGCCATCGCCGCCTTCGCGGCCGGCAAGGCGGCGTTCCTGCCGATGGTGTCGGCCACCTCGAAGGTGACCCTGGACGCCTCCGCCGTCGCCGGGAAGTACGCGTACGCGATCATGCCGACCGTGCCGCCCGGCGCGTCGGCGGTGGCGGCGTCGGGGCGACCGGCGACGAGCATCCTCTCCGGGGACAACCTGGTGGTGGCGAAGTACAGCAAGAACAAGGACAACGCCCTCAAGCTGATCAAGCTCCTGACCGACCCGGAGATGCAGGGCACGTACTACAAGACGTTCGGTGAGCTGCCGACCAACACCGAGGCGGCGGGCGCCCTCAGCGGCGACCCGGCGCTCGCCGCACTGGTCGAGTCGTCGTCCAAGGCGGTCGGTACGCCGTTCAGCGGCGCCTGGAGCCAGATCCAGCTCGCACTGGTCAACGTGGTGGTCCAGTCGATCCCCACCCTGTCCGCCGGCCGGATCGACGAGGCCAAGCTGCGGTCGCTGCTCGCCGAGGCGCAGAAGACCGGGCAGGCAGCGCTGGACAAGGCCAAGTGACACCGGCACCCCTGACCGGCGAAGGTCCGGTGACCACGGCGGCCCCGCCCGGCGCGGACCAGCCGACGCCCGCGCCCGGCCCGGTCCGCGCGCCCGCCCCGGTCCACCGCCAGCCGACCCGGGCCCGGCGTACGCGGCAACGCCACCGTCCGCTCTGGATGCTGATCCCCGGTGGGCTGCTGACCCTCGTGGTGATCGTCGTCCCGCTGCTCACCGCCGGCTACATCTCCCTGCTCGACCTCGACCAGTACTCGATCCGGCAGTGGGTGGGTGCGCCGTTCGTCGCGCTGGACAACTACGTCGAGGCGGTGTCCGCCTCGCACCTGCCGCACGCCATCGGCGTCAGCCTCGGTTACGCGCTGCTCGCCACCGTCCTCACCCTGCCGCTCGGTGTCGCCGCCGCACTCGCCACCCACGACCGGTTCCGGGGCCGGGCACTGGTCCGGTCGATCTTCCTGATCCCGTACGTCCTGCCGGCGTTCGTGGTCGGCACGGTGTGGCGGATCATCCTGCAACCCGACGGGGTGGCCAACGCCGCACTCGGGCAGCTCGGGTTCGCGCCCGGACTCTGGCTCAACGGTCCACGCAGCTTCTGGGCCCTGGTCATCGTGCAGGTCTGGACCGCGTGGCCGCTGGTCTACCTGCTGGCGGTCTCCGGGCTGCACACCGTCGACCCGGTCGTGCACGAGGCCGCCGCGCTCGACGGGGCCGGCTGGTGGGCCAAGCTCCGCTACGTCATCGGGCCCTACCTGCGCGGGCCGGTCTCGCTGGCGCTGGTCATCTCGTTCCTGCACCACGTCAACAACTTCACCCTCCCGTTCGTCCTGTTCGGGGTGCCGGCACCGCGTGACGTCGAGGTCCTGCCGGTGCTGACGTACGTGGAGAGCTTCCAGAACTTCCGGTTCGGGCTCAGCGCGGCGATGGCGGTCCTGTCGCTGGTGCTGGTCGCCATCCCGATCGCGGTCTACCTGCGAGCCGTCCGACTCGACACCGGAGACGAGGGGCGTACGCCATGACCACCCGTACCCGGGCCACCCGGTCGGCGGAGATCACCCGGCTGCTGCCCGGCCCGCTGCGCGCCCTCGTCCTCGCGGTCCTGTTGCTGCTGGTCGGGGCGCCGCTGCTCTACATGTTCCTTGCCTCGATCAACTCGGACCTCTCCGTCGCCGCCGGTGAGTTCCTGCCGCGCAGCCCGGACTTCGGCAACTACCGGCGGATCTGGTCCACCACCGACCTCGGCCCCGGACTGGTCAACAGCGTGCTGGTGGCCGGCGCCGTCGCGGTGGTCTGCGCCCTGGTCTCGATCGTCAGCGCGTACGTGCTGGTCCGGGTCGCGTTCCGGGGCCGGATCGCCATCCTGCGGGGTCTGCTCGCGTTGCAGACCATTCCCGGCACGCTCATGCTCCTGCCGGTCTTCGTGCTGTTCGCCAGCGCCGCGACGGTCCTCGGGGTCCCGGTGATCGGCACCCGGTGGGCGCTGTGGCTCACGTACCTGACCTTCGGGCTGCCGTTCTCGACCTGGGTCATGGTCACCTACCTGCGCGGCCTGCCCCGCGAGCTGGACGAGGCGGCACGGGTCGACGGGGCCTCGTCATGGCGGGTGCTGACCCGGATCATCGTCCCGCTGAGCTGGCCCGGACTCGCCGTCTCCGGCATCTTCGCCTTCCTGCTCGGCTGGAACGACGTCCTGTTCGCCTCCGTACTGACCAATCCCGACACCCGTACGGCGGCGGTGTCGCTCCAGATCTTCGGCGCCACCCAGGAGGGCGGTGCGATCCCGGTCTACGGCCAGCTCATGGCGGCGGCGCTGATCTGCGCCGTACCGGTGGTCGTGCTCTACCTCTTCTTCCAGCGCTACCTGATCAGCGGCCTCACCACGGGCGGGGTGAAATGACCCCGGCCCCGCGCGACGCGAGCCCACCGGACGATCGGAGAACGGACCGTATGAACGGCGGCGCCACCGACCCACCCGCCCCGATCGACGTCGCGATCGTCGGCGCAGGCATCATCGGCGCCAACCACGCGGCGGCCGTCGACCGGCACCCCCGCCTGCGGGTCGCCGCCCTGGTCGACCCGGACGAGGCGGCCAGCGGCGAACTGGCCCGGCGCATTGCCGAGCGCACCGGAACCGGGCCGCCAGGCCGCTACCCGAACCTCGCCGACGCCCTCGCCGACCGCCCGATCGGCCTGGTCGCGATCTGTACGCCGAGCGGTCTGCACGCCCCGATCGCCGAGCAGGCGGTGGCCGCGGGCGCCCACGTGGTGATCGAGAAACCGTTGGACGTGACCCTGCGCCGGGCCAGGAGGCTGGCCGACGCCGCCACCGACGCGCGGTCCCGGGGACTCGTCGTCTCCGTGGTGAGCCAGCACCGCTTCGACCCGGCCAGCGTGGCGGTCGCCGATGCCGTCGCCGCCGGGCAGCTCGGGCCGATCACCTCCGCGGTGGCGTCCGTACCGTGGTGGCGCGACCAGGGCTACTACGACTCGGCCGACTGGCGCGGCACCTGGGCGTACGACGGCGGTGGTGCGCTGATGAACCAGGGCGTGCACACCGTGGACCTGCTCCTCTGGCTGCTCGGGCGACCGGTCGAGGTTTCCGCGCAGACCGCCAGGCTGGCCCACCACGGGATCGAGGTCGAGGACGTGGCGGTCGCCACCGTCCGGTTCGCGTCCGGGGCCCTGGCCGTGCTGCACGCGACCACGGCGGCGTATCCGGGTCTGGGGATGCGGCTCCAGGTGCACGGCACCCGTGGTTCCGCGGTCATCCACGACGACCAGCTCGAATATTTCCACGTCGCGGGCGACACCGACGACCGTCCGCCCCGACGGCCACCCAACCAGGCAGCCGAACGGGTCCCGGTCGGTGACCTGCGCGGCGCACCCAAATCGGAGGACGGTTTCGTGCTCGGTCACCTGCGCCAGTACCAGGACGTCGTCGACGCGATCGACCAGCGGCGACCACCCGGTGTCACGGTCGAGGACGGGCTCCTGTCGCTCGCCGTGGTCGAGGCGGTCTACCGGTCCGCCGCACTGGCCCGCCCGGTCGCGGTCGCCGACGTACTCGCCGGTGCCTTCGACGACCTGCCGTACGTCACCGGCGGCACGGTGCCGGTCCCGGCCGGGGAGGCGGGGCCGCGATGAGGTTCTCCGTTTTCACCGCGTCGACCCCGGAGTGGACACCGACCCAGGCGGCGAACGCCCTGGCGGCACAGGGTTGGGACGGCATCGAGTGGCGGGTCACCGACCAGGAGCCGTCGGCCGAGCCGGGCTTCTGGGCCGGCAACCGGGCCACCTGGCCGCTACAGGGGCTGGAGGACCACCTGGCCGAGATAGCCAGGATCACCCGGTCGGCCGGACTCGACTACTCCGGCCTCGGCGGGTACGTGCGCTGCGGCGAGCGGGCGGACGTGGAGCGGATGCTGGCCGCCACCGCCGCTCTCGGCGCCGGCCGGGTACGGGTGACGATGCCGGCGCTCGGCACCGGCCGGTACCCGGAGCTGTTCGACGCCACCCGCCGCGATCTGGACTGGGCCGCCGGTCGGGCCGCCGCGTACGGGGTCAGCGTGCTGGTCGAGCTGCACCACCGGACCATCGTGGCGTCGTCGTCGGCCGCGATCCGGCTGGTCGAGGGGCTGGACCCGGCCCGGGTCGGGGTGATCCACGACGTCGGCAACCTGGTCATCGAGGGGCACGAGGACTACCTGGCGGCGTTCGAGATGCTGGGTCCGTACCTCGCCCACGTGCACGTCAAGAACGTCGCCTGGCGGCCGGTGGGTCAGCGGCCGGACGGGGCGACCGAGTGGGCGGAGGACTGGGCGCCGCTGCGGGACGGGCAGGCGGACCTGGACGCGTACTTCGAGGCGCTGGCGGCGATCGGGTACGACGGGTGGGTGACGGTCGAGGACTTCTCCACCGCCCAGCCGCTCGCCGAACGTACCCGTGACAACCTGGCGTACCTGCGGGAGGTCGCCGACCGGGCACGTACCGGCCATCCCGCGCGGTAGCGACGTCTTCGACCTTGTGACCGGGCGGCACACTGTCCCCGTGCGCCCCTCACCGCTCGTCCGCGTCGGTCTTGCCGTGGTGGCCCTGGCCGGGGTGCTGGCCGCGATCGTGGGCCTGGTCACCTCGTCGGGTGCTGTCTGGCCGCGCGGTGAGGTAGTCGGCGCTCTCGCCCTCACGCTGGCGGCGAGCGTGGCGTGGTGGCTGGCGGCGCGCCGGGCAGGCCCGGCCGACGAGACCCTGTTGCGGTTCGGTTGGTGGCCGGCGCACCGGCAGTTCGTCGCCGACACGGTGCTGATCATCGGGGGGATCTGCCTGCTCGCCGTGCCGTCGGCGGTCGAGTCCACCGATCGGGACCTGCTCGCGCTGCGCGCCAGCGATCCGGTGATCCGTCAGGTAAAGGTCATCTCGGTGGAGAACCCCGGCACGTCGCGAGGCAGGACCGGTACGACCTACCACGTCGACATGACGGTCGAGGTGCCGTACCCGAGCGGGCCGCCGGTGCGGGTGACGGAGCGGTTCTACGCCGATGACAAACCCCGGTCCTGGGAACCCGTCTACGCGCTCTACCAGCCGTACCGGCCGGAGGCCGGACTGGTCCTGGGCCGGAGCAGGGAGGGGTTGGCCGGAGTTCTCCAGCCGGCCGGGCCGGACGCATTCGTGGGCTGGCTACTGATCGGCCTCGCGGTGATCGTCCTACGAGGTGTCGGTGCCGGGCCACCCGGCGGATGGCGGTCGCAGGCCAGGCTACGGCGGGAACTGCGCCGCGGCGTCCCCGCGATCGTGCTCGAAGGGCACCTCAGACCATCGACGATGTCCTCCGACTCGACGTTGCCGGCGGAGTTCCACGGCGCCGAGGCCAGTGGCACGATCCACTTGAACCCGGCGTTCGACCTGCGCCGGATGCAGCCCGAGTTCTCCGGCACGGTGCGACTGTGCTGGCTGCCCGGCACCAGACCCGGTCGATGGCGCAAGCTGCACGCGGCGATCCTGGTCACCGAGCACGGGCGTTACGCCCCGGTCGGCATCCGCAGCCTCCCGCCCGTCCACGCCACCCGGCGAGCCCCGGTGCCCGATCGTCTGGTCGGTCCCTTTCCTCATGCCGGCGGAAACTACCGAGGTCTGCTCCTGCTCACCGGCGTCCTGGCACTCGGTGCGTTCTGCGCCGGGGTGCTGGTGCCGGTCCAGGACGCCGCGACCGTGGGCGGCGGCTTCGACAACGACATGTCGAGCAGCCTGGGCGTCCGGATGCTCGCTCAGGTGTGTCTGCTGCTCATGCCGCTGGTCGTGACCTTCTACTACCTGGGTTCCCGGCCGTCGCGACACCCACCGGATCGTGCCCCTACACGGCCCGACACCGCCGCTACGGGTTGAGTTCGTCGGTGAAGCTCGCCAGCTCCCGCCCGTCGGCCCCGTACGCGACCAACCGCCCGTGGGCCATGTTCGC
Organism: Micromonospora sp. NBC_01796; assembly: GCF_035917455.1. Taxonomy (NCBI): domain Bacteria; kingdom Bacillati; phylum Actinomycetota; class Actinomycetes; order Micromonosporales; family Micromonosporaceae; genus Micromonospora; species Micromonospora sp. NBC_01796. The sequence continues at coordinate 6,632,098 of NZ_CP109078.1, forward strand.
GCTGCGGAACGAGAACTCCCGTTGCCCCGGATGGAGGTCGAGCAGCGGGATCACCCGGGGCGCACCGCCGGGCGCGGACCGGTATTCGAGCCGGGTGACGGATTCGTCGACGACGCCGTTCACCCGTACCTTCGTCTTCTCCCGGACGACGCCGAAGCGGACCGCGGCGCCGGCCGACGGGGCGGCGCATCCCGCGACGTCCCGGCAGTAGTAGAAGTAGCGCGGGTTGTCCGCGTCCGTCACGGTGTACGCCTTGAACGTCGGGTCGGCCCCCGCCGGCAGCGGCAGTACGGCGAAACACGCCAGCGTGGCCGTGACCGCGGTGACCGCCCGCAGCCAGCCGCGACGCTGACCGGCAGGCCGACGGGCGGTGCCGACCGCGACCACGGCGATCCCGCCGAAGCCGGCCAGGCAGACGGTGACCGCACCGAGGGCCCGGGCGTTCTCCAGCAGAAACTGGAGGCCGGGGAAGGTCGACACGTCGTCCAGCAGCGCACCGAGACTGAACACCGTCACCACCAGCAGGGCCGCCCCGGCGACCCGGCGCAGCACGCCCCGGGCGGCGACCAGGAGCATCGCCGCGAGCACCGTCCAGACCTGGTGGTGGGTCCACGACACCGGGGAGGCGACCACCGTGGCGCAGCCGACCAGGACCGCGGCGCGTACCGGTTGGTTGTCCAACTGGAGGCTCCGGGCCCGCAGCAGGGCGGTGCCGCAGACCAGGGCAACCAGCGCGGCCCAGAGCAGCGGCAGCGTCTCCGGGGACACCCCGACCCGCATCAGCATGCCGTGCACGGACTGGTTGCCCAGTGAGGCGAGGTTGCCGATCCGGGACGTCTCCAACATCATCCCGGTCCAGTACGTCCAACTGTCGGTGGGCAGCACGACCGCAGCGAGGACGGCGCAGCCCACGAACGCACCGAGCGCACGGGCGGCGTCCCGGTACCGGCGCGAGACCAGGAAGAAGACCACGAACAGCAGCGGGGTCAGTTTGATCGCGGCGGCGACGCCGACCAGCACGCCCCGGTAACGCGACGGGGTGAGCCCCACCGCGTCGACCAGGGCGAGCAGCACGATGAACATGCTGACCTGGCCGAACCGCAGGTTGCTCTGCGCCGGTGCGGAGACCAGCACCGCGCAGGCGATGGCGGCGACGACGAGCTGGCGGTGCGGGGGCGCGACGGGGAACGCGCCACGCACCGTCGCGGCGATGGCGGCCACCGCCGCGATCGTCCCGACCAACCAGATCACCTGTACGGCGGACTCCGGCAACGCCACCATCGGGCGCAGCAGCAGCATCGCGAACGGCGGGTAGGTGAACGGCCCACCGTTGGCCGCGGCGTACTCGTACAGCGGGCGGGCGGCTTCGACGGTCTGCGCCGCTCCGTAGTAGATGTGCAGGTCGGACAGTCGGTCCCAGTCCGGCCGGCGCAACACCAGCACCGACGACACGACGGCGATCACGCCGAAGAGCGACCACATCGAAGCAGCCCTACGCCATGGCATCGGACCAACGTACCGAACATGCGCGTCGGAGGGCACACAGCGTGTGGGATCGATGCTAGGTTGACGTCCCGGTCCCGGCAGCGGTGAGTGGCGGGGCGATGACCAACCGTTGGAGAGATCGTGTCCGGAGCGGTGACGCAGGACCAGTGGCAGGCCGCTCGGGGCGCATTGCGTGACGCCGGAGACCGGTTCGTCGACCTGATCTCCGGGGCGCGGGGCGAGACACCGGTGACCCCGCACTGGACGGTCGCGCAGATGACGGCCCACGTCGCGGCGACCGCCCGGCTCTACGCCTCGATGGTCGAGCCCGATCCCGTCCCGCTGCCGGTCCCCGGACTCGGCGAGCGGCTACAGAGCACCACCGTGGACACCGTCGCAGACCTCAACGAGGTGTTCCTCGCGCACTTCACCGAGCGCGACCTGGCCGTGCTCGGCGAGCAGCTACGGGCCGACATCGACCACATCCTTCGGGTGACCGCCGACCGGGATCACACGGCCGGGATCGACTGGCTCGGCGGATCGTACCCACCCCTGGCCGGGATCCTCGCCCACCTGGTCAACGAGCTGATGATCCACGGCTGGGACATCGCCCGCGTCCGGCGGGTGCCGTGGGAGATCCCGCCCGCGTACGCCGGTCTGTACCTCGACCTGTTCGTCATGGGCATGCTCGGCGACGGTTATGACCACGGACGGCTGCTGGACAACGACGAGCCGCCGCGGGAGCGTCGGATCGCGGTCGAGTTCCGCTCCCGGTACACCACCCCGGTCACGGTCGTGCTGCACAAGGGTCTGGTGACCTCCGAACCGCCCGGATCCGCTCCGGACATCCGGCTGTCGTTCAACCCGGTCACCCTCAACCTGCTGATGTTCGGCCGGGTCGGAACGGCGCGGGCGCTGCTCAGCAGGGGAGTGGCCGTCACCGGTCCCCGCCCCTGGCTGCTGCCGACCTTCCTGCGTACGCTGCGCGCGCCCGGCCCCCTGCGCGCACCCGCCGCCTGAACCACACCGGCCACGTCACCACGCTCACGGTTTACCGCATTTCCGGTACGGGTACCGCAGCCGGAAGATCGACCGGTGAACCGTCGGCGAGGAGTGGGGAGCGGTGCGGCTGCGGCGTACGGATCTGACGAAGCCCGGCTACGGCCGGCGCGTACGGGGCCGTGGGGTCAGCTTCCTCGACCGCGACGGACGCCCGCTGCGCGACCCGGACGAGGTGCAACGCCTCCGTGAGCTGGTGATCCCACCGGCCTGGCGGGACGTCTGGATCTGCCCCGATCCCCACGGCCACATTCAGGCCACCGGAACCGACGCGGCCGGACGAAAGCAGTACCTCTACCACCCGCGCTGGCGGGCGAACCGGGACCGGGACAAGTTCGCGCACGTCCTGACGGTCGCCCGGCGGCTACCGGCGTTGCGCCGGAGAATCGACCGTGATCTCGCCGGTCGGGGGCTGAACCGTGCCCGGGTGCTCGCCGCCGTCGTCAAACTGCTCGACCTGGGCATGTTCCGCATCGGTGGCGACCAGTACGCCACCGGCGACGACCCGACGTACGGCGTGTCGACCCTGCGTCCGGAACACGTACGCCCCGGGCGCGGCTGCGTGGTCCTGGAGTTCGCCGCGAAGGGTGGGATCGAACAGGCACGGCAGGTCACCGACCCGGAGGTCTGCCGGGTTCTGCGGGACCTGCGCCGCAGGCGCCGCGACTCCGACCGGTTGTTCGGATACTGGGCGGGGCGACGCTGGCACGACGTGCACGCCGACGACGTCAACAACTACCTGCGCGAGTTGAGCGGAATGCCGATGTCGGCGAAGGACTTCCGTACCTGGAAGGCGACGGTGCGTACGTCCCGGGTGCTGGCCGAGGCGGCGCCGCAGCGGTCGAAAACCGGCCGTCGCAGGGTCGTCGCCGAGGCGATGCGGGATGTGTCCGACCTGCTCGGCAACACCCCCGCCGTCGCGCGGACGTCGTACGTGGACCCGACCCTGCTCGACCGGTACGACAACGGCCAAACACCCGACATCCGACCCGGTACGTCCGACGCAGCGGCCGAACGCGCCGTGCTCAGATTCCTCCTATGACCGCGGTGTGCTGTCCCAGCGCCACGTGGTGAGACGAGGGTGCCCCGGCAGTTCGGTGCGGCCGGTGGCCCACAGCAGGGTGAGCCAGGGATCCGCACCGCCCGGAGCCTCCGGAAACAGACGGGCGAGCACCCGCGAGCAGAGAGCGGAGGGCGGGGTCCAGGCAAGCCCGAAGCCTTCCGCCAGATCGTGCATGTGTACCAGCGTCTCCACCACCCCCATCGCCGCGAAGCCTTCGGGGTCCGACACCCCGGCGCCGTGGTGGGCGCGGACCCGGGGCGGCGTCGTGCGCACCATGGCGACCAGCAGCGCACCGCACGCCTCCAGCACCTGCACCAGGCCGGCCGGACCCGCGTCACGGTCCGCGAAGAGGAAGTTCGCGGGTCCGTCCGGCCTCTTCCGGCTCAACACGAAAGGGACATGGGTGTCCAGCGGCGGGCTCTGCGGCCCCAACTGCACGGCGTAGTAGAACAGGTCATCGGCGAGGTGCTCGGCGGTCTCCCAGCAGTCCCACTCCAGCGAACCGGCCTTACCGGCCCACCCCTGCGGGGGCGCGTCCCGAAGGACGCCCACGGCGAGCCGCACGGCAAGGTCGACGTCGTCCGCGGTGACGGGAGACAGGACTGATCCGGTTTCGGCTGATCGAGACATGGCAGCACCGTATCGCGAGGGAAGAGGGCAACCTGTTCTGGTCCGCGAGAACCGGAGCCAGAGGTTCGCCACTTCGGCGCCACCTCGGCTTCCGGTCCCCGCGGATGTTCGTCAGAACGAGCGCCACTCGTCGACCATCGGGGGTCAGCGGCCAGATTGACCCAGAGGGCCGCTACGTCACCCTGCGTACCTACACCTCCACTGCACCCCGAACTCCTCGCAGCGCCGCTGCGAGGTCGGCAGCGATCTCGAAGGTCGGTGCCGCCCTCCCGGTCTCGTCTGCGTCCAGCGCGACGTGCTCGACGCGGGCCAGCATCTCCGTTGCGGTCTCCCGGTCATGGAGCGCCAGAGCCAGTTCTGCGCGGTACACCAGAACCTCTACGTGTGTGACGGGGTCGTCGTCGGCCTGCGGGCGAGCCAACGCGCTGTCGAGGATGCGGACTGCCTGGCCGGCGTCACCCTTGGAGTCGGCCAGCACGACGGCGTTCGCCAGCGCTTTGGCGAGTCGTCCGGCGGATGCGGGGGCTGACGTGGGCATCGTGGCGGGGTTCTGGAAGACGCGGATCCAGTTGCCGCCCGGGTCGACGACGCTGAATCCGCCCAGCCCGTCGGCGTTCTTTCGAGCCCTGGGCCGGGTCATCCGCGGCATTCCGGACACCAGGACTTTGCCGTACGCGTCCCGCATGCCGGTAGCGAAAGCCCGGTGCAGTTCCGCGATGTCCGGGGTGATCACGAGACAGGAGCCGTAGGAATGCTCTGGGTCGAACCCGGCGATCTCGAAGAATTGCAGGTGCAGGTCTTCACGTTGCAGTGCCACGCAGGGGTTGGGTTTGCGCTGCTTATACGTGGTGCTGAAGCCGAGAACCCGGTAGAAGGTCTCGATGTCGTCAATCGACGCGCAGGGCAGCAGGGGAACGGTCACCTCGTTGGTCATGGCTCTTTCCTAGGCGTCGCGGAGGGTCTGTCGCACATGGAAATAGCCGATCATCGCCCGAGCCCATCCGATCGGGCGATGCGACCGCAGTCGGCGTGCAGCCGCTTGGATGTGCGGAGACGTCCGTCGGACGGCTGGGGGTGTGGTGGCAGAGCCTGTCGGGTGGGCGGCACGGCTGGTTGAATCGTCGGAATGACTGGCTGGCCGACTGTGATCGGGACGCTCGGCGGGGTCGCCGTCACGGCCCTCCTCGGGCTCGTGACCGCATACCTCACACATCGCTGGCAGCAGGAGCGGGTTCGCCAGGAGCAGCAGATCGTGTCCCACCGGGAGCTTCGCGCGGCACGCCGCGACGTTTATGCGCGGTATCTGGTGTCGGCCCAGCATGCGTTCGATGCCGCGAAAGCCCAGTACCTGGCCAACCGCGACCAACCACGGGATCCGGCCGAGTTCACCACGGACCCGCCCGAGGAGATGCGCGTCGCGATCGCCGCCAACGAGGCGCTACGGGTCGAGGTGATGCTGCTGGCCGGCGAGCCGCTGCGGGCCGCGTTGGAGGCGTACGACAGGGGTTTGTGGAGACTGTGGCCGGTGCTGGGGTCCGGCAACGACCGGAGCTTCCAATCGGACAGCACCCGGAGGTACCACCGCCTGGTCCAGGCAATGCACGACGAGGTCACCGGCACCCATTGAAGACGCCGTACGCCCTACGGTCGGTTTGATCTTTCACGCCATGCAGGTGATCAAGTCGTGTCGTCACCCCGGACGAGCCATCGACGGATCGTCGACAGGTCCGCCTCGGTCAGGCCGGTGTACGGGTCGACGCGGTGCAGCAGCGCCCTTGCCGGGTGATGCGCCTTGACCCATCGCCGGTCGGCGTCGGTTGTCTCGTCGTCGAGCCAGACGAACGGACGTCCGGCTGCCCACCGACCGGGAGGTCCGGAAGCCCGAGCCGTGGCGAGATGACCTCGTTCGCCTCCGCCATCCACGTCGTTGCCCAGACCAACTGGCATCCCAGGGACATCAGTCCGCGCCCGTCATCCGGGTCGAGCCGATCGAGCAGGGGATTGCCCGTATCGTCCGATGGTCGAGCCGGGGAAGGTCTTCGATCACCCGGCCGGGCCTTGAACGGGATCAGCGGTCCGTCCACGTCGAGGAAGAGCAGGGGGCGGGTGGCGAGGCCGGGCGTCACGCCCGAACCGTAACGTGAGGACGGTCCGGGCTGCACCGGGTACGCGGCCGGACGCCGGGCGGCCCCGACCAGACAGCGGGGAGAGCGCATGACATCGACCGTGTTTCGTTTCGACCAGGGCCTGGCGGTACGGCGGCTGGGGTTCGGTGCCATGCACCTGCCCACCGAGCCGGGTCCTGCCCACGAAGCCGCTCTGACGGTGGTCCGGCGGGCTGTCGAACTCGGCGTCACGCTGATCGACACCGCCTACCTGTACGGCGGGGGAGCCAACGAGGAACTTCTTGCCGAGGCCCTGCATCCCTATCCGGACGGGCTGCTCATCACCACGAAGGTCGGTGTCGCACGCTCCGGCGCTGGGGGCGAATGGAAGCTGGACGGGCGCCCGGCGGTCCTGCGTACGCAGGTCGAGCAGGGATTGCGCCGGCTGCGGTTGGAGCGGATCGAGCTGCTCCAGCTACATCGGATCGATCCGGAGACACCGCTCGCCGACCAGCTCGGCACACTGCGCGATCTGAGGGCCGAGGGAAAGATCGGCCGGATCGGACTTTCCGAGGTCACCGTCGCCGAACTCGACCAGGCACGGCGGATCGTCGACGTGGCGAGTGTGCAGAACAGGTACAACGTGCTCGATCGCGAGCATGAGCCCGTACTCGAAGCCTGTGAGCGGGCGGGGATCGCGTTCCTGCCGTGGCGGCCGGTCGCGGCAGGTTCGTCGGGAGCGAAGGCGGAGATCGCGGCGGTGGCGGCCGAGGTCGGTGCCACACCCACCCAGGTTTTGCTCGCGTGGCTGCTGGGCCGGTCGCCGGTGATGCTCCCGATTCCGGGTACCGCTCGGCTGGACCACCTGGAGGAAAATCTCGCCGCGGAAGGGCTCCACCTGGGCCAGACCCATCGCGCCCGCCTGGACCGGCTGCACGAGCCGGCGTAGGACTTCGAGGCAGTCCGTCATCCGCGTCATCGGGTGGCCGGCTCGTACCGGAGATTCTCACCAGCCGGCAGCAGATATCCCTCCCAGCGCGGTTCCGGTGCGATGCCGTCGAGCTGTTCGGAGGAGATGTCGGCGTTCAGTTTCGAAGCCGATGAGGCCGAGCCGGAACGGGACCTCGCGGAAGATTGTCGTGCCGACGGCGGCCAGCCAGTCGTCCAGGGGACGCCGCCAGACCAGGGAATCCTCCCCGCTCCGGGAGTCGAAGGGGAAGCCGCCGATGCGCGGGTCGACGCGCGCCAGAGCTCCCAGGGGCAGATAGAAGTCGAGCCATTCAGGATCCTCGTCGCCACCCAGGATCACGCAACCGCACACCACTCGGTGACCATTCGGAAGGTGCACCGTCCCCCGCAGGTGGCCGAAGGTCGCCAGGGATGAGACGGTGCAGGGAACTTCCGCCTGCTCACCAGGTTCGTGGTCTCGGGATCCGTAGCAGCCGTCGATGGAAGCCGCTCGCCACAGGGCCGTCAGCGCCCTTTGTAAGCCTTGATGATCCAGGTCGCCCAACTCGATGGACAGCTCGTAGAACCCTCCCGACCAGTTTTCTTCGTCGGTGAACGAGGCTGGATCAGGCATGGCCCTTCCGAGGGGTCAGGACGCAGAACTCGTTGCCGTCGGGGTCGGCCAACAGCACCCGGCCGACGTCGTCCTGGCCGGTGTCGATTCGGGTGGCCCCGAGGGAGAGGAGACGGTCGACCTCCACTTGCTGGTCACCGTCGGCCGGTGGAGCGAGGTCGAAATGCAGCCGGTTCTTCCCGGTTTTCGGCATCAGGGGCGGGCCGCCCCAGGTGATCTTCGGACCGCCGTACGGGGAGCGGATCGCGGTCTCCTGGTCCTGGTCCCAGACCAATGGCCAGCCCAGCGCCTCGCTCCAGAAGTAGCCGACCCGCTGCGAACCGTCGGACGAGAGCGCGCCGATGAATCCGCACTCGGCTAGGAAGTTGTTGCCCGGCTCGATGACGCAGAACTCATTGCCCTCGGGGTCGGCGAGCACCACGTGATCCTCGTCGGGGAGTTGGCCGACGTCGATGTGCCGCGCGCCGAGCTTGAGTGCCGTCGCCACCGTCTGCTGCTGCTGATCGAGGGACGCGCTCGTCAGATCGAAGTGGATCCTGTTCGGGCCGGTCTTCTGCTCCCGGCTCGGGAGAAATCGGAGCCGGAACCCGGTGTCGTCGCTCGGCAGGAGGGCGATGCCGTCGTGGGGATCGTCGGCCAACTCCCAGCCCAGGACACCGGCCCAGAATTGCCCGACACGGAGTGGGTCGTTGGCGTCAAAACAGAGCGCAAAAAGTTGGGTGGTCATCCGGCTTCGCATCTCCGATCTGGTGACTCATGGTCGGAGACACGGCACCTCCGCCCTGTCCCGCGAGGAAATCAACGCTAGGACGGTCGGCGCCCGTCATGCAACGCGAATACCAGCGGGGGTGGCCCGGCGGTAGCCGGTCATCGCCGCGCGAAGGGAGTGGGTATGACACCGGACGAACTTGTCACTCTGGCGCTTGAGGTTTCCGAGGAGGGCATGCGGGCGGGTGAGCTGCCTGTCGGCGCGGTCGTGGCGATGGGTGACGAGATCATCGGGCGTGCGTACACCCAGGAGCGGACGCAGGGCCGCCGACTGGTCCACGCCGATCTGCTGGCCCTGGAACAGGCCGACCGGAGCCTCGGCTGGAAGCAGCGAAGGGATCCCCTGACGTTGGCGATCACGTTGGAGCCGTGTCTCATGTGCCTCGGAGCCGCGATGGCGCTCGGAGTGTCCCAGGTCTACTACGGTCTGGAGGCACCTGACGACGGCGCTGCCGGCGTACCCGCCGTATGGCAGCCGTCTCGGCAAACCATGTGGTTTTCGCAGGTACCTGCCGTGGCGGGCGGATACCGTCGATTCGAGTGCCGGGACCAGTTCCGCCGCTACGCTCTGACCGCGTCGAACACCAATCTGCGCCGGTACGCCGAAAGCATGAGTATCGAGCCGGACGAATCGGTCGGCGTGTGACCACGGCGGGAGTCTGATGGCGGGTACGACTCGCGGCGATGGCGCCCCGAGGCGTACCCGCCGGCCCTGCGCCACGTCGCAAGGTCCCCTTCGCTCTCCTGAGGATGGGCCTTCACCCGCCGGGGACGGAGACATCCGCTCGACAGGGGCCGCGGTAACGAACGCCGGGTTTGCCAGGGCGGGTGGAGAGTGTGGTTGTGTCGATCTTTATGATCACCCGATGTTCGGACTCTTCAGGAAGCCGCCCACACCGGATACCGACTATGGCCAGGCCGACCTGGAGTTGCGCAGTGCGCGTGACCGGGCGCTCGCGGGTGACTGGGCAGCAGGCCGCGACCTGATCAGGTCGACCGGCAAGGACTGGGAGCTGCGCGGCCGTAGGCTCGCGGTGCTGAGCAGCGCCGTCGCGGAGTCCTCGCAGTGGCTGGACGCGTGGGAAGCCACTGCGCCAGACGACCCGACGGTTGCCATCCTGCGAGCTGGTGCCCTGATGGACCAGGCTGGCAAGGCCCGGGGCCAAGCGTCTGCGCGCAACACCAGCCGGGAGCAGTTCGAGAGGTTCCAACAGCTTTCCGCCCTCGCGACCGAGGCCGGCCACCGCGCGGCGGAGCTCAACCCGGACGACCCCTATCCATGGGCGACCAGCATGACCTCGATGCTCGCCAACGGCCGCCAGCAGCGCGACGAGTTCCTCGTGGCGATGGACGAGTCGGTCAAGCGTGATCCGTACAATTTCGACGCTCACCTCATGGCGGTGACTTTCCGCTGTGCGAAGTGGTACGGCTCGCACGAGCAGATGTTCGACGCCGCCCGCGAGCCCGCCGCCGCCGCACCCGCCGGGTCATCGGTCGCGATGCTGCCGCTGCTCGCCCACTTCGAGTACGCGCTGCGCGAATTCGGCTTTGACACGCGGGCGGAGTCGCTGAGCACAAAAGCGAGTTACTTCCGCCGGCCGGAGGTGATCGGGGAGATCGACGCGTGCGCGGCGAAGTGGCGCGGGGCCGGCGAGCCTCGCCTGATCGGTCGGGGCATCACGCTTCGTCACTGGCTGGCGCTGGCGAACTACCTGGCCGACCATGACCGGAAGGGGACCAAGGCTCTGCTCGCGCAAATCGGTCCCTACCTCGGAAACACCGCGACGTACGGCTACTTCTGGATGCGGCAGACCGAGGGCTTCCACGCCGTCTGGAAGTGGGCCGACAAATGAGCACGCCGGGGGCTCGACGTTCCTAAGCAACGCCGGCTCCCGCGCCACCGGCCACGTCAGCCCCCGACCGGTTCGGGTTTCAGCCCCGCAGGGTGGCGATGGCCTTCTCGATACGCCGCTGGCGTGTCTCGGGCTTCTTCGCGCTCTCGATCGCGCGTACGTGCTCACGCTTGTGGCTGTACGCCAGATTGTCGTACGCGGCGCGGGCGATCGGGTCGTCGTCCAGGGCTCGGGCGAAGTCCGTCGGCTCGACGACGACGCGTGGCTCGGTGTCGAGTTTCAGCTCGACCTCGACCTCGTCGCCGATCGCGACGCCCGCGGCCTGCCGGTTGGCGTTGCTGAGGCCGAGCAGGTGGCGACCGCGCATGATGGCGACTCGGCTCCTCCAGGAATGCCCGTTGACCGTGATCGTCACCGGCGGCCGGGCGCCCCCGCCGAGCGCCTCCACCACATCGGGCGGCACTTCCAGCCCCCGCATGGGCTCGGGCGGCTCGACGAGGGTACGAAACTTCACGACGTGCTCCTTGCCGATCGGTACGGGGTCAGGAGGCGTAGGTGGTGATCTTCCACAGGTAGCCGTCAGGGTCGCTGAAGTAGCCGAAGTACCCGCCCCATTGGGCGGCCGCTGCCTCTCTGACCACGCTACCGCCGGCGGTCACCGCATTGCGGATGGTCTCGTCCACCACCTCCCTGGAGTCGGGGTTGAGGTGGAACGAGGCGCCCCGGAAGCCGGACCCCTCCGCGGAGACGCCTGCGTCCTGTGCCGCCGCGTCCCATTCGTAGAGAGCCAGTTGTAGGGCTCCCTCGCCCAGGCTGAACGAGACGAAGTTGCGGGTATCCTTGTCGATCTTGAAGCCCAGACCTTCGGCGTAGAACTTCTTGGCGCGGTCCAGGTCCTTAACACCGAGCATGATGGCGCTCACCGACAGTGACACGGTTTTCTCCTTGTAATTTCGATCTGCTGGCCGTACCGGTGGGCCGGACATCGGTCCGGGGCCCGGGATGTCACACCGGCTCGGTTCCGCCGGTCAATTGGTATGACAGGCCGCGACGGAGGAACGTGACAGATGATCGAGAACGACTGGCTGAGCGAACGGTTCGCCGAGCACCGGGACCGCCTGCACGCGGTGGCGTACCGGATGCTCCGCTCGTCCGGCGACGCCGAGGACGCGGTGCAGGAGGCGTGGCTGCGGGTCAGCCGCGCCGACACCGACAAGGTGGAGAATCCGGCCGGGTGGTTGACCACGATCGTCGCCCGGGTCTGCCTGAACATGCTCGAAGCACGCCGGGCCCGCCGTGAGGAGCCGGTCGGGGCGCTGCCACCCGAGCCAGCCACACCGCACGCCACCACCCCAACCGGCCCGGTCGACCCCGAGGACGAGGCGCTGCTGGCCGACTCGGTCGGTGTCGCACTGATGGTGGTCCTGGACACGCTGACTCCCGCCGAACGGCTCGCGTTCGTCCTGCACGATGTCTTCGACGTGTCGTTCGCGGAAATCGGTGCCATCGTCGACCGCTCCCCGGCCGCGGCCCGGCAACTGGCCAGCCGGGCCCGCCGCCGGGTGCAGGGAGCGGCTGCCGCGTCCGACGCCGCACGCTCCCGCAAGCGGGACGTCATCGCCGCCTTCCTGGCCGCCTCCCGCAACGGAGATTTCGACGCCCTGCTCACGCTGCTCGACCCGGACGCCGTGACCGGTGGGGCCCAGGGCGCCCACGCGGTGGCGGCAACCTTCGCCGGACGAGCCCAGGCCGCCCGGCCCGCCCTGGTCAACGGCGTTCCGGCGGCCGTCTATGCGTACCGCGGCCTGCCGAAGGCCGTCTTCACGTTCACCATCAGCAACGACAAGATCACCAGCATCGCCATCGACGCCGACCCGGATCGGCTCCGCGACCTCGACATCGTCTTTCTCAGCACCGGCGACAGGGAGCGGGGATGATTCTCGGGCCGGACGAGAGACCGGACCTGTTCCGGACGGAGGTCAAGCTCTCGTATTGCACGCTCGCCGTCCACGATCTTGACCAGTCGCTCCGCTTCTACCGCGACGTACTCGGCTTCCAGGTACGCGATGACGTCGAATTCGAGGGGATGCGGTGGGTGAGTGTCAGCGCGCCGTCGCAGCCGGACGTGCAGATCGTCCTCGAACCACCCGGCGTCCACCGGGGCGCCACGCCGGCCGACCAGCAGGCGATCAGGGACCTCATGGCCAACGGACTGCTGGGCCGTCTCGTGTTCGTGACCGACGACTGCGACGCCACCTTCGAGCGCGTCGAGGCCGCGGGCGCCGAAGTGATGCAGGAACCGATCGACCAGCCCTCCGGCGTCCGCGACTGTGCCTTCTGTGATCCCTCCGGAAACCTGCTGCGCTTCACCCAACCCGCGGCCGATAGTCCCGGCAATCGCGTCACGCCGAGCGCAGGCGTTTCGACCGGGCATAGCACCCAGAATTGTCTCCCGCCGGCCGTAGTCTCACCGGCATGACAACTCCGCAGACACATACCCTCGCCATTGCAGGCGTCGACCTGGTCTACGACGTGCGCGGTCCGCTGCCCCCGTCCGGCGGGCGCCCCGCCCTGCTCATGATCGGACAGCCGATGACGGCGAGCGGTTTCGAGGCGCTCGCCGCCCACTTCACTGACCGTACGGTGGTCACCTATGACCCGCGTGGGCTGGGGCGGAGCATCCGCAAGGACGGGCGGTCCGACCACACACCGCAGCAGCAGGCCGCCGACCTGCACCTGCTGATCGAGGCGCTCGGTGCCGGGCCGGTCGAGGTGTTCGCCAGCAGCGGCGGTGCGGTGACCGCACTGGAACTGGTCGCGGCGTACCCCGGCGACGTTGTGACGCTGGTGGCGCACGAGCCGCCGATCAACGCGGTGCTCCCCGACGCCACGGCCGCCGAGCGCGCCCGCGCGGGCTTCCACGAGGCGTACCAGGCGAAGGGCAACGGCGCGGGAATGGCCGCGTTCATCCTGATGACCTCGTGGCAGGGCGAGTTCACCGACGCCTATTTCGCCCAGCCCACGCCCGACCCGGCGATGTTCGGCATGTCGACCGAGGACGACGGCAACCGCGACGATCCGCTGCTGTCGAAGAACTCGTGGGCGATCACCGACTACCGCCCGGACGCGAGCGTGCTCACCGCCGCTCCGACCCGGATCGTGATCGCGGTCGGCGAGGAGTCGGCGGGGACCTACACCGCGCGTACGGCCGGGGGCACTGCGGCGTTGCTCGGCCAGGAGGCGACGGTGTTCCCGAGCCACCACGGCGGCTTCCTCGGTGGTCAGTTCGGTTACGCGGGCAAGCCCGAGGAGTTCGCGGCGAGGCTGCGCGAGGTGCTGGACGCGGGCTGAGGCTCAGGTCAGGACCGGATCAACGCGTCAGAACCTCGCGGGTCGCCAGGACGGTCCCGCGATCCCGGGTGGTGTGCGCCACGTCGGCTTGATGGCTTGCCAGGTGGCGGGCCACTGCTCGGGCGGGAGTGCCAGGGTGGCGCACACCTCGCGGGCCAGGCCCTCGGGGGTCCGGCCGTGCCACGGGCAGTCGACGAAGACCTGGTAGTCGTCGTCGATCTGAAGCGCGACCCGGAACAGCTCGGGGTTGCGGTAGTCGTTCGCGACCCAGCTCGGTCGGAGGCCGTGGGTGCGCAGCCGATCGCGGTCGATGTTCGTCAGGACAAGCCGTCCGGCCGTCCGTTCCGGCGTCTCCCATGAATGATCTGCTGCCACCCGTGCGACCTCGGCGTCGTACCGGGTGGCGGTGAAGGAGACGCCTCGGAGCATGGGGACCTCGATCGACCAGTCCCAGTGGACCAGGTCGCCGTCCCGGACGATGGTCACGTCCGTGGACCCACAGCCGTACACCCCGCAGGTGCAGCGGGCGATCGGTACGGTGCGCGGTTGTGACGTGGCCACGAGACGATTGGTGGGGACAAGGATTTCGTACGGGTCCATCCCGAGCCCGGCTCCGGCGGAGGTCATCTCCACGTCGTTGACGTACACCCGCACCTGGAATCCACCGCCGGTGGCGGCGGTCGCCGACGACACCTCCAGACGTAGGGAGTCCACCCCCGGTCGGCGGGCGATGCCTCCACCTGCCGCCACGGTGAAGCCGATCGGAACGGTGCCCGGGTAGGGGATCCCGAGTTCCTCGAGCGCCTTGACGACGAGTTCGCGGACATCCCAGGACGAGTCCCGTACGGAGACACCCGCGAGTTCACACAGTGCCGGGGAGTCCAGCCCGTCGATGAGCGCCTGGCAGGCGGCATGGATCATGTCTTCGAGGCCGTATCCGGTGTCCGCGTTCCACCGCTCCACAGCGTCGTACAGGCGCTTCTCGGCGATTTCGCCACCCGTTTCGGTCACGGTCACCATCGTCCACGACCGTTCCGGGGACCGCATCGGCATTAGTGTCGGGGAGGGGCGGTTCAGCGCGTCCCCGGTCTGCCGCCGAAGCGCCAGTAATGAACTTCCGTACGGCCTTCGCCACCTGTCGGCAACGAGGCCGCCGCAGCTTCGCGGTCCGGTGCCTCCAGCAGAGCCGCCCGGCCGAGGTGTGTTTCGCCGTCCAGGGCGAGTAGATCGCCGTACACGATCGTGTGTTTCGGGGGGACCGGTTGGGGGCCTGGTTCACCCCGGGCAATAACGAGGAACCGGCCGTAGCCGTCGACCGCTTCGGTGAAGTCCCACATCGTACGGCCGAGGACGTTGACGAACCCGTACAGCAGGATCGAGCCGAACACCCCGGCCCGGTGGTACGGCTCCTCGTACGCGAACTTGTGGGCAGCCAGCGCATCGGGCTGGTCGACGATGTGCAGGCTGCCCGTTGTCTCCGCCTCCTCACCATCACCGGTCAGGGTCGGCCCACGGGCGATCAGTCTGTCGGCGTACGAATCCATGAAGGACCAGTGTTCGGCGTTCAGGCTTCTCTTGAGCCCGAAGGAACCGGGGCGGTCGCGGCCGTAGACGAAATACTGCACGCCGCCCAGCCTAGAGATCGCCGACAGCGGCCCGAACCAGCCCACGCTTGGGACAGACGAGCGCACAGCGCCGGTGCGAGGATCAGTGCGTGGAGATTCGCTTCGACTTCGGTGACGAGCATGGTCGGGTGTTGGTGGACGTCGTGCCGAACACCGACCCGGTGGCCGTCGGCAAGACCGAGCGGGAGTTCGGGATGCCGGTGTGTACGGCGTCCGTGGAGTTCAGTGCGCGCGGTTACCGGTCGCTGCTGGGCTGGGTGCAACTGGTACGTGAGCCCGGCCCGTCGGACCCGTTCGGGATCGATCCGTTCGACCTGTTCGAGGACTCCAGCGCACCTTTTGCCTGGTACGGGTTCCAACCGGCGCTGTTCGACGCTCCTTCCCACTGGCGCCCCGGTGCGGTGCGGTGGGAAGCGCACAGCTTCCTGACCATCGGTCCCTGGGACGTCGACCCGACGCTCGTGGTTCCCCTGGTCGGGTTCGCCTGGGGCTACGGCTATGACCAGGATCCGGAGGACCAACCGCACCTGTCCCCGGTGCGCCTGCTCGGACCGGCGGACTGGGACGGCCATCGTCCCTACCTGGCCGACAGGTACCCGACCTGGAAGTTCGACGACGGGAGCCCGCTCGCCGACCAACGGTGACGACCGTTCCGACGGGCGGATTGTGACTAGTGCCCCGTCTTTGAACGTTGATCCACCCCCCTAGTGACAACACCCGTTGTCGACACTCGGCCTGACGCCGACAACAGATGTTGTCAACCCCTGTCCGGTAGTCGCGTTTCGTCGTCGCGTCGTCGTGCCGTTTCCGCACCACCGCCGCAGGTCCGAATCGTCTCGCCCGCCACCACCACAGTGACAACAGCGTTGTCAAGCAGTGGGCCTACCGCGCACGGCTGATGCTGTCCCCGCACGACGGAAACGGCGTTTGAGGAGCATCCGTGTCAGATCGTGCGCTAAGTTTTTCGTTGGGCTGCTTGGTGCTTTGACCTGGGGCGATTGAGCGTCGGAGCCTTCGTGGGTCGTTGTCAGTTGGTAACCTTCTCCGCACAAGGTGCAGGCCGGAGCTGGCGAAGCAGGAATCGCGGGCCGTGGCGCGTGGTCATCGTGCCAACGGCACGGCCCTGACCGTCTCGTTAAGCAGGAGTGTTTTGATGCCGACCGTCGCGTTTCTTGCCCGATTCAAGGTTAAGCCAGGGAAGGCAGCGGACCTGATCGCCGGTTTCCGACCTGCGATCGAGCAGGCGGAGCAGGAACCGGGCACGCTGTTCTACGCTCTGCACCGGTCCAAGGACGATTCCGAGCTGTTCTGGATCTCCGAGCTCTACGCAGACGACTCTGCCTTCGCCGTTCACCACGGGAGCGCTGTGATGGCCGCAGTCAGGCCGGTGATAGCGGAGCTCGTCGCCGAGTCGGAACAGGTCTTCGGCGCGGCTGTGTATGGGAAGGGCGTACCGGCCTGACTGTCCGCGTCCCGCGGGACCATGCCTTCCCTCTCGCCGAACGTTCTCCGAATCGCAGGTGAGGAACATGGTCGAGTGAGATAGCCCGGGGCAGCACGTTGCCATCCGGCGGCCGTTTCCGCGCCACCGGCGCGGGTCCGGGTCGCCTTGCTCGCCACTGCCACGGCGACAACATGCGTTGTCGAGCGTCATGGTTCAACGCGCTCGGTTGGGCGGACATCAGCACCATGATCGCCCGCCGCAGCTTCACCGGGTCCTTCGCGGTCCGGGTGATCCGCTGCAACCGCTGACCCTCGACCATCGACACCTGCCGGACGAACACCTCCGGGCGTCTACCCACCGGCCACCACCTCCCACAGCGTCCTACGTTGGGAGACAGCCGGCCCGACGCCCCCTCAGAACCGACGGATTACACGATCAACGTTCAAAGACGGGGCACTAGCTCGGTCATCGGGGCCGGCGTACCCGTACCCAGCCGAGGAAACGGTGGTGGATGGCGTCCGGCTCGACGGCCAGCTCCACCGCCGGATTGACGGCGGTGAGGTCCGCGAGGGCGTGCACGAACTGTGCACCGAGGTAGAGGTACAGCTCGACCTGCCGGTCCCGGAAACCGTGTGTCAGGTCGAGTTTGGCGTCCGCGCAGGGCCACGGTTGGGCGTCGGTCCGGCAGATCCAGAATGGTCGCAGGGGAGTGTGCATCGCCAACTCCGGCGGGTCAGGCATGACCATTCCGCCCGCTCGGGCCGGGTATGACCGGCGGCCAGTCAGGGACATGTCCCGGCAACGCGCGGCGGCGTACGACAAAGGGCATCTCGGGTTTTTCCGGCTCGCCCGGTGGCATCTCGACGCCCCGCAGGGACAGCCATTCCCCGCCCCACACCGAGGCGTCCTTCGGCAGGTACGTCACGCGTAGGTGCAGGTCACCGTCGCCGGGCCGGACATGCGGGTGGGCGCCCCGGTGGTACTCGTCGTGCTCCGCGTTCACGATGTCGCCGATCTTGACGAGCGGCTTTCCGCTCATTTCGTGGAAGTTCCGCGCAACGGTTCGGTCGTCGTGTTCGGACATCGGCGCGTCTCCTTTCGTCGGTGGAAGGGGCCGCCCCGCTCGCACGGGCGGGTGGGGAAGGAACGGGGCGGCCCCGCAGTTCCGCCCGGGCGTTTGCCGACAGCTCCGAGCGGTTCCACTAGTGACACCCTGGTACCGCGCCCCCTAGTGTCGATAGGCGTTCGAACCCGCTAGAGCCGACGTGACGGGAGCGGGTCCCGCATGAGTGGCCGTGAATAGTTGATCTGTTGAATTGGGGGATGTCGAATGGCGGACGTACCGGGTCCACTGGCCGAATTCATCGTTGGGGAGATCCGCCGGGCGAGGACCGCGTCCGGCCAGACACAGGAGTCGTTCGGCAAGGCCGCTGGTTTCAGCGCGTCACACGTCAGCTCGGTCGAGAACGGCACCCGAGCACTGACCATGGACTTCGTCCGTGGCGCCGATCGCGCGTCGAACACCGGCGGCCTGTACGAGCGGCTCGTGCTCAAGTTCGGCGCCCCGTCGTGGTTCCAGCCGTGGCGGGACGCCGAACAGTCGGCCGACCAACTCCGGGCTTTCCAGCCGAACCTGATTCCCGGCCTGCTCCAGACCGAGGACTACGCCCGCGCGGTGTTGCGTCTAGACACGACGATGAGCGAAGCGGAGGTAGAACAGGCCGTGGCGACCCGGATGGAGCGGCAGGCGATCCTGGACCGGGACGACCCGCCGCACCTCGTGGCCGTGCTCGACGAGGTTGCGCTGCACCGCTTCGCCGAGGGCTGCGACAAGATGCTCGCGGCCCAACTCGTGCACCTGCTGGAGATGGCGCAGCGACCACGGGTCAGCGTGCACGTCATCCCGGCCGGCGTCGGCCTACATGTCGGGCTGAGCGGCCCGTTCGTCCTGGTACACAGGTCGGAGGGCGGCTGGGTCGGGTACATGGAGAATCAGCTCGGCGGCACGGTCGTGCATCGGGCCGAGCAGGTGGCCAGCCTGCTGACAAGGTGGGAGAGCGTCCGGAACGAGGCTCTGCCGACGCGTCAGTCTCTCGATCTGATCAAGGAAGTGGTGAAGCCATGGATCTGACCGGCGCCAGGTGGCGTAAGTCCTCTCGCAGCGGCTCCAGTGGCGGCAACTGCGTGGAGGTCGCGGACAACCTGCCCGGCCGCGTGCTGGTCCGCGACACCAAGAACCGCGACGGCGGCACCCTGACCTTCGCCCCGGACGCGTGGCGCGCGTTTGTCGGCCTGGCAAAGCAGCACTGACACCTAAAGAACCTCGACCGTCGCCCCTGTCGCCCCAACCGGCACAGGGGCACGGTCATCTCCGGCCCGCGCTTCCGCCGCTCAGTTGGTCGGCAGCTCGCCGATCAGCACCCGCCCCAACGGCCACCGGAGCCACTGTGCCGGGTCCGACCGGTGGTGCAGGGTGATCTGATCGCCGTCCACGTCGATCGAGTAACCGGCGTACGGATCAGGATCGTCCTCCTGGCCGGCGGAACCCGCCCGTCCACCGCCACGGTCAAGAGTGCCCTGGTCCGGCCCCTGTCGATCGAGCGACGGCGGCGCGGGGGAGCGCGGGTACGCCGGTGGGACGAGAGTCGCGGTGGTGAGCTGACCGAATGCCGTCCATGCCGTCAACGCTGCCAGCAGGGGCACCACGGTAAGGGCGAGTACGTGAGCCTTCACCTGGTCACCTCCGGTGCCAGGAGCCCCCGGGGGTGGGGACACCGTTCGTAACTACAACGAGCGAGCGCCCGATCGGTGTCCCCGCGACTGCGGGTTACCTGTTTGAGGCTCGGAGACCGGGGTACGAAACAAGGGATCGATGATCTCGAAACCCTGATGAGGAGGAACGATGAGCCGCAGCGAGTACCACGTCGTACCGGACGGCAGTCGCTGGAAGGTCGAGCAGGGGTCGAGCGGGTTCGGCACCTTCGCCACCAAGCAGGAGGCCGTCGACAAGGGCCGCGAGACCGCGCGGGCGAACCAGCCGAGCCAGCTCGTGCTGCACACCACCGACGGGAAGATCGAAACCGAGTACACCTACCAGGACGATCCGTACCCGCCGAAGGGCTGACGCCGCGCCCGGCGCACAAGCTTGGAAAGGGGCCCGACTCGTACGAGTCGGGCCCCTCCCGGTTGGTGGTGGTTCGGGAACTCAGGTGGGCCAGCTACCGGTGACCCGACGTACGCCGACCGCACCACCCCGGTCGACGGCCGCCTTGACCACCGCGAAGATCGCGCCCTGGATGGCGGCGGCGGCGAGGATCTCGCCCCAGCCACGGTCCTCGTCGGTGGCGTTGGGCGCGTCGCCGTCACCGGCCGCCGTCTTCCAGACCTGCTTGAACACCATGCCGGCGAGTGCACCGGCCGCGACACCGAGCAGGATTCCCACCGGTTTGTACGCCATCTTGTTGACCGTCTTGCCCATCGTGCCCATCCTCCCTCGTGGCCGGTCAGCGTCGTTGATCGCGCAGCGCCGGCAGTACGTGCTTGGCGTACAGGTCGAAAAGCCCCTGGTAGTGCGGACCGGTGTTGGCGACGTAGATCTCGTCGAAGCCCGCCTTGGCGTACTTGTCGATCATCTCCAGGTGGGCGTCCGGATCGCTGCCGCAGACGAACGCCTTGCGCACCATGTCCTCGGTGACCAGCTCGGACGCCTGCTCGAAGTGCCGGGGCGACGGCAGCACCTGGGACAACTCGCCGGGCACCCCGGCGTTCGGCCAACGCTCGTACGCGATCCGCGCACCCTCGTCCTCGGTCGCCGCGTACGCCGCCTTGAAGCCGGCCTGGCACGGCTTGTCGCCGCCGCCACCGTCCCGGAAGCGCTTGACGAGGTCGGGGTCGGGGGAGGTGCTCATGTAACCGTCACCGATCCGGGCCGCCAGATCCACCGACTTCGGGCCGAACCCGGAGACGTAGATGGCCGGCGGCTGCTCCGGCCGGGTGTAGATCCGAGCATGTTCCACCGTGTAGTGCTTGCCGTGGTGGTTGGTGAACTCGCCCTTCCACAGCTCGCGGATGACCTCCACGGACTCTTCCAGCATCTCCAGCCGTACGTCCGCGCTGGGCCACGCGTCACCGAAGATGTGCTCGTTGAGTGCCTCGCCGCTGCCGATGCCGAGCACGAACCGACCCTCGTGCAGGACCGCGCTCGTCGCCGCCGCCTGGGCGATGACCGCCGGGTGGATCCGTACGGTCGGGCAGGTGACGGCGGTGGTCACCGGCAGCCGGCAGACCTGGCTCAGCGCGCCGATCGTCGACCAGACGAACGGGCTCTGCCCCTGGGCGTCCACCCACGGGTGGTAGTGGTCGGAGATCCAGAGTGCCTCGAAGCCCGCCCGCTCGGCGCCCCGCGCCTGCTCCAGCAACTCGGCGGGGGTGTATTCCTCGCTGGAAAGGAAGTACCCGATGCGCATTGTCCACTCCTTCGCGCTGCGAAAACCGTACGGGGATCAGGCGGTGACCGCGTCCACGGCCTTTTTCATCGCCTTCGGCTCGGTGGGCTTGCGGGGCGCCTTCTTCTTCAGCTCGATCATGCGTTCGCCGATCTCCTGGAGCTTCTTTCGGCCGAGCCCCTCACGCACCTTCGGGAACCACTCCTCTTCCTCCTCCTCGATGTGGTGCGTGACATTCTCGATCAACACCATCGTCTTGGCGTCGAAGCGCTCGTCCTCGGGCTTCATCGCGGCAAGTTCGAGGCAGAGTACGTCCGCCACGTGGTGCTCCTCGTAAGATTCCAGCACGTCGTCCTCGAGATCCGGCAGCAGCTTGCGGGTCTCCGGGTACATGCACTCGTTCTCGATGTAGGTGTGCACGGTCAGCAGTTCGAGAATGCGGTCGACGATGTCGCCCTTTTTCTTGGTGGCATTCTCGCCGGCCTGCTGGAATTCGTTGAACAATGCCTTGATCTCTTTGTGATCCTGCTTGAGCAGAACAATCGCGTCGTTCGACATCCGAGCCTCCTGGTTGGTTCGAAGACCCTGCTACCCTCCGCCCTCCGAACGGAAACCTCGGCCGATGCCGCTGACCTGGAACAAAGAACGCTGGCGCCGCCCCGAAAGGGGAGACGCCGGTCGTGCGGGTGCGCCTGGTTCAGGTGGCGATGGGTCAGGTGGCGGAGCCGGACGGCTTGAGCGACCGGATCCGGTCGGCCAGGTCGCGTTCGAAGAAGTCGAGGAAGCCGTCCGGGTCCGGGCCGGCGTTGAGCAGCACCAACCGGTCATAACCGGCGTCGAGATAGCCCTGCACCGCCCGTACGTGTGCCTCCGGGTCCGGACCGACGGTGTACTGCCGGCGGATGTCGTCCTCGTCGACCCACTTGCTGGCGGCGTCGAAGTTGACCGGGTTGGGCAGCTCGCTCATCACCTTCCAACCGGTGACCGCCCACCGGCTGCTGGTCAGGGCCGCCTGCACCGCCTGTTGCTCGTCGGTCGCCCAGGCGAGGTTGACCTCGGCGTAGCGGGGGCCGTCGCCACCGGCCTGTCGGTAGTGCTCGATGATCTCGGCCTGCGGTTCGACCGCGAACAGGGCGGTGCCGAGTTCCCCGGCGATCTTCGCCGAGGCCGGTCCGCTGGCGGCGACCGCGATCAGCGGCAGGGTCTCCGGCAGGTCGAAGACCCGCGCGTCCTCCAACTGGAGGTGCTTGCCCTCGTACGAGTGGTACCCGCCCGACCAGAGTAGGTTGATGATCTCCAGTGCCTCGCGCAGCCGTTCGTGTCGACCCCGCACGCTCGGAAAGCCCAGGCCCACCACGTGCTCGTTCAGCCGCTCGCCGGCACCGACACCGAGGGTGAAACGGTTGCCGGAGACGATCGCCAGGGTTGCCGCCGCCTGGGCGATGATCGCCGGGTGGTAGCGCATCGTCGGACAGGTGACGCCGGTGACCAGGCCGACGGTCCGGGTACGGGCGGCGACGGCGCCGAGCACGGTCCAGGTGAACGACGAGTGCCCCTGGATGTCCAGCCACGGGTGGTAGTGGTCGCTCATCTCCACGAAGTCGAAGCCGACCTCCTCGGCCCGGATCGCCTGCCGGATGATCTCCTCCGGCCCGAACGCCTCCGAGGAGAGCTTGTACCCGATCTGCATGCCCGGTCCCCTTCTCGCCGCCAACCACCGGATGACCGACTACCCCGACCGGTACGCGACAAACGTGCAGGTCACCTCGCTGCGGTCGAATCGGGGAGCGTTCGATCGACGAAGTGGGATAAGGTATCGAGCCTTGCCTGAGCAAGACCTCACTTACCCCCGGGGGATTTTTTCTCGTGTCTCGTTGGAAAAGCTCCACAGTCCTGACCGTTTCCGCGGTCGCGATGCTCGGTCTCACCGCCTGCGGCCCGCAGGATGCGGCGACGGAGACCAAGAAGGAACCGACGGTCCTGGAACTGCTGGCCAGTGACGCCAAGGGCTCGATCCAGAAGACGGCGACCACCATCGGCAGCGCCACCTCCATCACGTTCACGATGGACGGTAAGGGCGAGGGCGAGCCGATCAAGGGGAGCGGTTTCGCGATCCTCGGCACCGACCGCAAGGCCGAGATGACGCTGGAGGACCCGAAGGAGGGCCCGACTACCGTCCGCATCATCGGCTCCGCCATGTACGTCGGAATCTCCGCCGCCGAGCAGGCGGAGTTCGACGGCAAGAAGTGGCTGAAGATGGATGCCGGCATGGCCGGCCAGGAGGGTACCGAGGCGATGTCCAGCATGCTGGACAACATCGACCCGGGTCAGTCCCTGAAGCCGGTCCTGACCGCCGAGACGGTGACCGTGGTGGGGGAGGAGACGGTGAACGGGGCAAAGACCGTCCACTACACCGCGACCGTCCCGAGCACGGCCTACGTCGCCGCGACGACCGACGCCAAGGCCCGCGAGGCGCTCGAGAAGGAGCTCACCAAGCTGGGCGTCAAGGAGGTCAAGGTCGACCTCTGGGTGGACGAGCAGTACCAGCTCCGTCGCTTCCGCGCCTACCTCAACGACGCGAACGACATCACGGCCGACTACACCGAGTACAACAAGGCCCTGACCGTCGACGTGCCGCCGGCTGCGGAGACCGCCGACTTCGCCGAGATGATGAAGGGCCTCGCGGACGCCCTGAAGGACCTCGAAGGCTGACCGACCGGCACCTCGAACGCGTGACGGCTCCGGGTCCGCCCGGAGCCGTTTTGCGTTTCGACTCCAACCGCCGCCCCGCGGGCGGCGCTCAGGCGAGCTGACCGCTCTCGTGCAGCCGGTCGAAGATGATCTGGTCCACGGGGGAGACCCGGTCCCGGTCGGCGTACCCGAGCCAGGCCACCTCGGCGATTTCGTTACTGGCCGTGAGTACGCCCCGGTAGTCGGCGGCGTAGCAGGTCATCCGGACGGTGATGCCCTCGGCGTGCCCGTGGGCCTGGGCCTCGAAGGTCCCGACCGGGGTGACGCTCTCCGGTGTGATCGCCACCCGGAGTTCCTCGTCGATCTCGCGGACCAGGGTGGCCAGGTCGGTCTCGCCGGGCTCGCGCTTCCCGCCGGGCAGGTAGTAGACGTCCTTGCCGTGGCTGCGGGTGCTGAGGATGGCGCTGTTCTCGATCCGGATCCACGCGATCTTGTCAATGACGGTCACGCTCGGCATCGTAGGCGCCGGCCTTTCCGCGTACGGTGAGCACCCCGGCGAGGTCGATCTCGTCGGATCGGCCTCCGAACCCGGACTCCGAGATCAGGCGCGCGCCGAGGACGGCGCTCCAGAACGTACGGGTCTCGACGTCGGCGGGCCGGTCGATCTCCCACCCCCGGCGCTCCAGGATCGTGGTGAGGTACCGCTGCGCCTTTCCGAACAGCAGGGTGAGGCTCTGCTCGGCCAGTGGCCGCAGCTCCGGGCGCTGACGGGTGATCGACATCGCCCGGACGGCGGTCGGCACCGCCGGCAGCGCGAGTGCCGTACGCGCCATCGCCGTCCGGAACGCCTCCGGCGTACGCTGCCGCCGCCCGACCGGCTCCAGTCGTGCGGCGTCGCGCAGTAGCAACCGGAACGCCGTGTGCACGAACAGCGCGTCCTTGGAACCGAAGTAGTAGGTGATCTGGTTCGCGTGCGCGCCGGCCGCGGCGGCGATCTCGGCGACACCGACGCCGTCGTAGCCCCGCGCCGCGAACAGCGCCGCGGCCTGTTCGAGGATCAATCCACGGGTACGCCGACCGCGGTCCCTGGGTGGGGCGTCGCGGCCGGAGCGCGGCTCGGAGGTGGACATGTCAAAGTTGTATGCGATACAACTAGGAGATGGCAAGCCCCGAATCCACGCACCCCGCCAGGAGGCCAGCATGAACGCCCACGACGTTGTCGTCACCGGGCTCGGCGCGACCACGCCGCTCGGCGGGGACGTCGACTCGCTGTGGCAGGGCATGCTCGTCGGGCGCTCCGGCGTACGCCGAATCGACGACCTGATGGCGTCGTTCGCGTACGCCGACGACCTGCCCACGAAGATCGCGGCGCCGATGGCCGTCTCCCCGGCCGACGTCCTGCCCCGGGTGCAGGCCCGCCGGATGGACCGCTGCCAGCAGGCCGCGCTCGTCGCCGCCCGGCAGGCATGGGACGACGCCGGGGCGCCCGAGGTCGACCCGGTCCGCCTCGCGGTGGTGATCGGCACCGGGGTCGGCGGCCTCACCACCCTGCTCGGCCAGGACGACCTGCTCGAGGAGAAGGGCCCGAGCCGGATCTCCCCGCTCACCGTGCCCATGCTGATGCCGAACGGCCCCGCCGCCTGGGTCAGCCTGGAGTACGGCGCCCGCGCAGGCGTGTACGCCCCGGTCTCCGCCTGCGCCTCCGGAGCCGAGGCCCTCGCCCTCGCCGCCCGACTCATCCGCGCAGGCGAGGCCGACGTGGTCATCGCCGGTGGAGCCGAGGCCGCCATCGCCCCGCTGACCATCGCCGGATTCGCCCAGGCCCGTACGTTGTCCAAGCGCAACGACGACCCGGAGCGCGCCTCCCGGCCGTTCGACGTCGACCGGGACGGCTTCGTGCTCGGCGAGGGCGCCGGGGTGATGATCCTGGAACGGGCGGACTTCGCGGCCGGGCGGGGCGCCCGCGTACTCGGGCGGCTGGCCGGCTACGGCATCACCTCCGACGCCCACCACATCACCGGCCCGGACCCGACCGGCGCAGGACAGATCCGGGCGATCCGTACGGCCGTGGCCAGCGCGGGCCTCCAGCCCGCCGACGTCAAGCATGTCAACTGTCACGCCACGTCCACCGTCGTCGGAGACATCGGCGAGGCCGCCGCCATCGAGCAGGCCCTCGGGGACGACGTCGTGCTCACCGCGCCCAAGTCCAGCCTCGGTCACCTGGTCGGCGCCGCCGGTGCGGTCGAGGGCATCATCACCCTGCTGTCGGTGGTCAACAACGTCATCCCGCCCACCCTCAACCTCGAACAGAAGGCCCCCGAGGTCCACCTGGACGTGGTCACCGACAAGCCCCGCGAGCAGCAGCTCGACGCGGCCCTCTGCAACTCCTTCGGCTTCGGCGGCCAGAACGTCTCCCTGCTCTTCACCGCCTGACCAGCGTGTCGTAGAGAGCGAGGTGGCGGTGCACCATCAGGTCGGCGGCCAGGTGCACCCGGCTCCAGTCCCGTGCCGCCCGGCCGACGGACTCGGCGTACGCCCGGTCGCGCAGCAGCCGTTCCAGGGCGTTGGCCAGGCCGACCGGGTCGCCGGGGCGTACCAGCAGGCCGCGCCCCTCCGCGAGCAGTTCGGGGATTCCGCCCACCGCGGAGGCGACGACCGCCCGCCCGGCCGCCATCGCCTCCATCACCGCATTGCTCATCCCCTCCGTCATCGACGGCAGCGCCACCACATCGGCGCGGGCCAACAGGCCGTCCATGTCCAGTCGCGCGCCGAGCAGACGCGCGTCGATCCCGGTCAGGGCGGCGTGGCGCCGCAGGGCGTCGCGCTCGGGACCGTCTCCGACCAGCGCGAGTGTGCAGGTCAGGCCCCGGTCACGCAGCAGTGCGGCGGCGTCGATCAGGTGCTTGTGGCCCTTCAGGCCCCTGAGGTTCGCCACACACAGGACCACCGGGTGGGCGCTGTCGAGTGGGGTCGGCTCGGCCCCGGCGAACGCGGCCGGCGGTAGCCCGTTGTAGATCACCGCGAGCCCGCCCGCCGGTACGCGTTCGGTCTCACGAACCCGATCGGCGACCGCGTGCGCGTTGGCCACCAGCAGGTGGGTCATCCGGGCGGAGATGCGCTCGACCGCCAGCACCCAGCGTCGCCCGCGTTTGAAGTCGTCCAGGCTGCGACGCCCGGCGACAAAAACCGGGACCCGCGCCAGCCGGGCGGCTGGTGCTCCCAGCACGTAGCTGTTGAACAGGAACGCGTGCACCACGTCGGGCCGTGACCGGCGCAGCTGGCGGACGAGTCGCCCCCACGTTGCGAGCAGGGGCGGTACCGCCCGCCATCCGCCGGGCTGTCGCAACCCGAGATGTACGACCGGAACCCCCGCCACCCGGAGCGCGTCCTCCCGAGGTCCCGCCCCGGTCAGCACCACGACGGACACCTCCACGCCGAGCCGGCTGAGCCCTTCGGCGAGCAGGACCAGTTGTTTCTCGGCGCCGCCAAGGCCCAGTTGGCAGATGATCAGGCATACCCGTAGCGGCGCCACCCGGCGTCCGGTCATCGGATCGGCAACGGCGGCCAACTCTTCCATTCGGCAGACGCTATCAGTATGAAATATCCCAAATCGCTCAGAACACCCTGGCTCGCGAGTCCCGACCACCGCCCGGGTCACCCGTGCGGTGGACACGGGTTGCGGGGGCCGGCAAACCCGCCTGGCGCGGGCCGGCGGCCGACAATCCTTTGCTCATGGAGACCGACCGTGTGACCCTGCCGGACCTCACCCTGTACCGGCTGCAGCGCAGTGAGCGCGACGCGGAGTTCGAGGGTGTGGCCGTACCCGGTCTGGTGGCGCGGTTCTACCACCGCGACGAGGACGGTCGCACCGCCACCGTCGGCCGTTACTGGTACGCCGGCCGGGAACTGCTGATGGCCTGGGGGTACGCCGACGAGGAGCACTGCCGGGCCTCGGCGGTCCGGGGCGCCGACGGTCGATGGCACCCGCCGACCGAGGGCTGCCCGACGGTGCGGGTGGTCCGGGAGCGGCCGGAGGCGCCGGTGGCCGGGTTCGAGGTCCAGACCCCGTCCGGGAACTGGATCGCGGGAGGGACGACGGCACCGGTTCCGGCCGGATGATCCGGCCTCCGGGTTCCCCCGGCCGGTCCCGTCGTCCCGTCGTCCCGTCGTCCCGTCGTCCCGTCGTCCCGTCGTGCTGCACCACCCGGACGTCGTCAAGATCTACGACTTCGATGCCGAGCTTCCGTCGCCGGCCAGGTCAGCCGGCTGCCCCGGCGACCGGTTCCGGCCGGGGCACCGATGCGGTGCGGCGGACCGCCCAGAGCGAGCCGGCGGTCAGGGCCAGGGCGGTGGCGAATGCCGCCAGGTGGATCACCGGGTTGTCGATCGGTACAAACCCGATGATCGCCACCGGCACCTGGACGACCGCGACCAGGGCCACCAGCAGGCCACGCCGGGCACGGCCCCAGGCGTACGCGGTCCACAGCGGAGCGGTGACCGCGATCAGGGTCAGTGCGTCCAGCACCGAGTGCAGGTACGTGTTGTGTACCGCGTTGTGCGCGAACGCCTGAGCTGGTGATGCCACCAACAGCCCCGCGATCACCAGTCCGGCCACGATCCCAATTCGACGCATGACAACCTCCCAGTGCGACCGCGAAGTCACGGATAGTCATCACGGTAGGCAGGGGATCGGTGCGCAGATAGGCGCATCGCGTCATCTGCCGCTCCGGACACCCGTGCGGGGGAGTTGCGGCCATTGATGGAACTCTTTGGCATCGTCCGGCGACTACTTCTCCGGGAGGCCCGTCAACCGCCCACTGTCCCTTTCGGAGGAGCAGCCGATGGACCGCAGAGCGAGACGCACGGGTCGGACCCCGTGACCCGCCGACCCGTCACCCGGTGATGCCCGGACCGCCGGTGCTGGCGCACGGGGTGGGTGGCCGCCAGGACCTGCCCATCTCGCTCACCGAGCTGGTCGTCGGCGCCGTGCTCGCACTGGTCGTCACGTTCCTCGCCCTGGGCACCCACTGGCGCCGCCCCCTGCTCGACACCGCCGACACGGCCGGTCGGCCGGTGCCCGTACCACTGGCCCGTCTGGTCGACTCCGCCGGTGGGGCGTGGGGCGTACGCCTGCTCGGCCTCGCTCTCGCCGGCTGGTTCGGCGTCGGACTGCTCGCCGGCCCGGACACCCCGCAGAACCCGACCGCAGGCGCGGTCCACGTGCTCTTCTGGGTGGGGCTGGTGCCGCTGTCGCTGCTGTTCGGGCCGGTGTGGCGCGCCCTGAACCCGGTACGCACCCTGCACCTGCTCGCCGCGCTCGCCCTGCGCCGCGACCCGGCGACCGGGCTCCGGCCGCTGCCGCCCCGGCTCGGGTACCGACCCGCTGCCGTCGGCCTACTGGCGTTCGTCTGGCTGGAACTGGTCGCGCCGGGGCGGGCCACCCTGCCCGTCATCGGCGGATGGCTGGCCGCGTACCTGGTCGCGATGCTCGCCGGTGCCGTGCTGTACGGAGCCGGGTGGTTCGACCGGGGCGACGCGTTCGAGGTGCTCAGCGCGCTGGCCGGCCGGCTCGCGATCATCGGTCGCCGGGGCGACGGGGCACTGGTGTGGCGCAACCCGCTCGACGGCATCGCCTCGCTCGCCCCGGCCCCCGGCCTGGTCGCCACGGTGGTGGTGCTGCTCGGCTCCACCATGTACGACAGTGTCTCCAACGCCCCGTTCTGGCTTCGTTTCCAGCAGGGCAACGGACTGCCCGCGCCGGTAACCGGCACCGTGGGACTGGTCGGCGTCATCGGCGCGGTCGCCCTCGCGTACGCCGCCGCGACCCGTGCCGCCGCCCGACGCGGGCACACCGACCGGACGGGTACGCCCGGGGAACTGGTGCACTCCGTCGTCCCGATCGCCGTCGCCTACCTCGTCGCCCACTACCACTCGCTGCTGATCCTGGAGGGTCAGCGGACCATCGCCCTGCTCTCCGACCCGCTCGACACCGGCGCGAACCTGCTCGGCACCGCCAACTGGCCGGTCCGTACGGACCTCGTCACCCCCTCCGGGGTCGCGAACCTCCAGATCACCGTGATCGTGCTCGGCCACCTCCTGGGCACCCTGCTCGCCCACGACCGGGCCCTCGGACTGTTCCCACCGGCCGAGGCGACCCGAGCGCAGGTCCCACTGCTGGTGCTGATGGTCGGGTACACGGTGACCGGCCTGCTGCTGCTCTTCGCCTGACGGTTCGGGCAGGCGGGTCAGCGTCAGCCGTACCGCGTCGGCCGGTCAGCGTCGGCCGGTCAGCGTCGGCCGGTCAGCGTCGGCCGGTCCCCGTCGGTCGCGCGGTCAGCCGAGCAACTGTTCGCCGACCCAACCGTCCGGGGAGCAGCCGGGCGGGATGGCGAAGACCGCCGAGCCGATCGGCGTCGTCCACTCGTTGAGCAGGTCCAGTTCGGCGAGGCGGCGTTGGATCGGCAGGAACTGCCGCTCGATGTCCGCCTGGTACGACGCGAAGATCAACCCGGTGTCCGGATGCCCGTCCGGGTTCGGCACACCGTCGTAGTTGTACGGCCGGCGCAGGATGCGCAGCCGATCCTCGGTGACGTGGGCGCGGCTGATGTGGGAGAAGTCGGGAATCGCGGGCAACCCGGTGGCGTCGGTGACGGCGAAGTCGGGCAGGTCGTGTTCGGCGGTCCCGCTCAGCGGCGCACCGGTGTCCAGGCGCCGACCGACGGCGAGTTCCTTGTCGGCCCGTCCGAGCAGGTCCCACGTCTCCAACTCGGCCCGGATCCGCCGCAGGACCAGGGTGGTGCCGTCGCGCAGCCAGGCCGGCCCCTCGGGCACCCATACCGCCCGGTCCAGGGCACCGGTGGCCATCTTCGGGTTGGCGGTGCCGTCGAGTTGGCCGAGGATGTTGCGCTGGGTCTGCGGCTCGGCCTGGACACCCGCGCCGCGACGGAACCCCTGCTGGACCCAGCGCACGGCCCCGAACGGGCGGGCGTCCTTGATCAACATCCGCTGGGCGTGGGCGACGGTGAGCGGGTCGTCGGCGCAGATCTGGAGCAGCAGGTCACCACCGGACCAGGCCGGCAGCAGCCGGTCGATGGGGAACGGCGGCAGGTCGGCGACGGACGGGGGGCGCCGGTCGTCGAGCCGGGCGGCGGCGTACAGGCCCGGTCCGAATCCGAACGTGATGGTGAGCCGGGCGGGGAGCACGGCCAGTTCCCGTTCGGTGTCGCCCAGGGCCGGCTCACCCCGGGTCAGCCGGGCGGCGTCGTCGGAGAGCAGGCGCATCAGCCGGACCAGGGCCGCCCGGTCGGTGCCCGGTTTCAGGGTGAGGCCGACAAACGCGGCGTGCGACTGCGGGTCCGTGGCGATGCCGGCCTGCCGGGCGCCGTGGAAGGGCTCCACCGCCGTACCGATCTCGACGGCCGGAACGGGCGACGCGGCCGGCGGCGCGGCGTCGGTGGCGTGGACGGCGGCGACCGTACCCGCTCCGGCGAGGATCCCACCCACCGCGACGGACCCGCCGGTGAGCAGACGCCGCCTGCTCACCGGACGGTACGTGGACCGGTCCGTCATGCCGGCGGGCTCATGCTCATGCCCGCGCCGGGGCTGGCGGTGGGGCTCATGTTCATGCCGGTGGCTGGACTGGCGCCGGGGCTCATGTTCATGCCGGTGCTCGGGTCGTAGCTCTCCCCGGCGCCGGCGAACGGCTTCACGATCGCGGCGAACTCGGCGGTGCGGCCATCCGCGAAGGTCAACGTGAAGATGACCTCGTCGCCGGGCTTGACCGGCTTCACCAGGTTCATCAACATCAGGTGGTCGCCGCTGGGTTCCAGCACATGGGTGCCCTTAGCCTTGATCACAAAGCCGCCGGTCTTGGGCTGCATCACCATCTTGCCGTCTTTCATCGCCATCTCGTGCAGTTCCATCGGCGACACCGACGACACGGCGCTCACCACGGTGACGTCGGTGTCGCCGTCGTTGACCAGGGTGCCGAACGCCGCCGTCATCCCCGAGTCGGCCGCCTTGACCCACGGGTCACGGAGGTTGAACGCGCCGGTGGTCGACGAAGCACTCGGGCTGGCCTGGCCGGTACCGGACGGTTCGCTGCCGCCGCACCCCGCCGCCGTGCCGATCAGGGCCAGAGCCGCCACGGCGGCGCTGGCGATGGTCAGGAGTGCGGGACGCCGTCGTGGGACTGGCGACGCGGCAGTGCTCATCTGTTCCTCGGCCTTCGTGTTCATCTGGGGTGTTCCGTTCGCCCTGTTGGTCGTTGCCACCCCTCGTGGAGTTCCCGGCATCGTGCCCGGCTCGACGCTCTCCCTGTGTCGTGCCGCCCCGCCGGGGAAGCGGTGGCCGGACCAGCAGGTCTGATCGATGTCGGGACGCAGGTCACAGAGGGTGAAGAAATAACCGGGGAGGGTCTCCCCGTTTGACTCTTCGTACGAAGCGGGGAAGATCTCCCCGGTTTCAGTGAGGAGCGTCGACGTGGCTGGTACTGCCGTACAACAGCGGTTGCCCCGGCAGCGAGCCGACGCGTCCCGGAACTTCGACCGGATCATCGCCGCTGCCGGCGAGCTTTTTGTCGAGCGGGGCGCCGATGTGCCGCTGGACGAGATCGCGCAGCGGGCGGGGGTGGGTAACGCCACCCTCTATCGGCATTTCGCCAACCGGCGGGAACTGATCCGGGTAGTGGTTCTGACCCTGATGTCCGGTCTGACCGACCAGGCGGACCGGGCACTGACGGAGGAACCAGACCCGTTCGAGGCGCTCCGGCGGTTCGTGCACATATCGGCGGAGCTGCTGATCGGGGGGCTGTGTCCGGTTTTCTCCGACTGGCTGGACCCCGCCGATCCCGAGTTGAACGTACAGCGGGAGCGGATGGAGGACGCGTTGGAGGCCATCCTGCGCCGGGCACGTGAGTCCGGCCAGTTGCGTCCCGACGTGGCCATCGGCGACGTGATCGTCCCGATCGTCCAGCTCACCCGACCGATGCCCGGTACCGGGCGGGCGACCCTCGATCGGTTCGCCCACCGCCACCTGGAGATCCTGCTCGACGGGCTGCGCGCACCGCAGCGTTCCGTACTGCCGGGGTGCACGGTCACCCTGGCCGACCTACGACAGGCAGCGTGCGGTCCGGCTCAGCGTGGAGCCGACCCTTCCGCCGAGCGGGGAGCGCGCTGACCGACCGGCGCTGACCCACGGCGCCGACAAACCAAACACCATCACCGCCACATCCGGGTGGCCTGCGTCCACAGGCTGCCGTTTCCATCCATATTTGCGAAAATTGCGGGGACCTTCATGTCCACAG
Organism: Micromonospora sp. NBC_01796; assembly: GCF_035917455.1. NCBI lineage: Bacteria > Bacillati > Actinomycetota > Actinomycetes > Micromonosporales > Micromonosporaceae > Micromonospora > Micromonospora sp. NBC_01796. The sequence goes on from NZ_CP109078.1 coordinate 6,665,503, forward strand.
AAGTAGAAGCCAATCCGAGGCGCTGGACAGCGCTGATATTCATCTCGTTGGCTCAGTTGATGGTCGTGCTGGATGCGACCGTGGTGAACATCGCCCTGCCGGCGGCCCAGCACGACCTGGGTATCTCCGACGGCAACCGGCAGTGGGTCATCACCGCCTACACGCTCGCCTTCGGTGGTCTGCTGCTGTTCGGCGGCCGGCTCGCCGACATCGCCGGCCGGAAGCGGATCTTCACCATCGGTCTGATCGGCTTCGCCGCCGCCTCGGCCATCGGCGGTATCGCGGCCAACACCGGCATGCTGCTGGGTGCTCGTGCCCTGCAGGGTGTCTTCGGCGCGATGCTCGCCCCGGCCGCGTTGTCGCTGCTGGCGGTCACCTTCACCGAGGCCAAGGAACGCGCCAAGGCGTTCGGTGTGTTCGGTGCGATCGCGGGTGGTGGTGGCGCCCTCGGGCTGATCCTCGGCGGTGTCCTCACCGAGTACCTGAACTGGCGCTGGGCGTTGTTCGTCAACATCCCGATCGCGCTGATCGCCGCCGCGGGTGCGTACCTGGTGATCCACGACGTACCGGGTGCCCGTAACCGCAACCGGCTGGACATCCCCGGCGTGGTGCTCTCCACCACCGGTCTGGTCTCGCTGGTCTACGGCTTCACCCGGGCCGAGTCCGACGGCTGGACCGCCGCCTGGACCCTGGGCTCGTTCGTCGCGGCTGCCGTGTTGCTGGCGGCGTTCGTACTGGTCGAGTCGCGGGTCGCGCACCCGCTCCTGCCGCTGCGGGTACTCACCGAGCGCAACCGGGCCGGCGTCTACTCCGCGCTGGGCATCGCGGTGATCGGCATGTTCGGCCTGTTCCTCTTCCTCACCTACTACCTCCAGGTGGTCAAGGGATGGTCGCCGGTCGTCACCGGCGTGGCGTTCCTGCCGATGATCGTCGGCATGATCACCGGTTCGACCCAGATCGGCGCCCGGCTGATGAACCGGGTCGCGCCCCGGCTGCTGATGGGTCCGGGCTTCCTGGTCGCCGCGATCGGCCTGCTGATCCTGACCCAGATGAAGGTGGACAGCTCGTACGGCGGCCTGATCCTGCCGGGTCTGGTCCTGCTCGGCCTGGGCATGGGTACGGCGTTCATGCCGGCCATGAGCCTGGCCACCTACGGTGTCGAGCCGCGTGACGCGGGTGTCGCCTCCGCGATGATCAACACGTCGCAGCAGGTCGGCGGCTCGATCGGCACCGCGCTGCTGAACACCGTCGCGGCCAGCGCCACCGCGGCGTGGTTGCTCGACCGGGGCGGCAACCCGGCGCTGATCAACGAGGCGGCCGTGCACGGGTACGCCACCGCGATCTGGTGGGCGGTCGGCCTGATGGCCCTCGCCGCGGTGATCGTGTTCACCTTCGTCAACACCGGACGTCAGGACGGCGGAGCCGTGACCAGCGGATCCGGTGCCAGCGACGACGAGACCGCGGGGGACGTCCCCGTACCGGTGATGATGCACTGACCGGCGACCGACGGACGGTGTCTGCGTCCTGAAGGTGCCCGGACACAACAGGCTGGCGGCCCTGCCGAGAGGCAGGGCCGCCAGCCTGCGTCATAGCCGAGGGCGGGAGGCTTTGAACCCGCCCCGCCGCTGCTTCGTGTTTGTCTCGGGACCCCTCGGGTGTCCCCGGAATGCGAAGAGGTGTTGGTCTCGCCGGAGGAGGCTGGGCCCACCGAACCTGAATGCGTACACAGGAATACAGCGAACAATCGTCGAGGTACGTCCGCTCCGCTCGTGGAAGAGTCCCATGCTCGCTCATCTCGCTCTCGTCCGATTCCCGGCGATTCCCGTTCTCGTCCTCGGCGGATCGACCGTTGTCGCCGCCGTACCGAAGATCCTCACCCGTCGTCGGGGCTCCGACCGCAGGTCAGCGGCGGGGGACACGCGGGTGGGGCTGGCCGATCTTGCCGCGCGGCGGCTACTCCTCGCGGACCGGGTCGCCGCGGCGAAGTTCGCCACCGGTCAACCGATCGACGATCCGGTACGGGAGCAGAGAGTTCTCGACGAGGTGGCCGACGTGGCCGAGGCGATCGGACTGAAACCCGCTGTCGGTGTTCGTTTCTTCCGGGACCAGCTAGAGGCCAGCAAAATGGTGCAACGCGCGCTGCACGCCCAATGGCGGGCATATCCGGAGTACGGTCCCCGAGAACGGCCGGATCTGGCGAAAGACGTACGCCCGCAACTGGACCGGATGACCGTGCACATGTTGCGCGAACTGCTCCTGACCATCAGGGGCACCGGCCGACCCGCCGATGCCGGTCCTGCGGCGGCCGATCGGCAACTGGACGGGCTGCATCGTGACGCCCTGCTCCTGGCCCTGCGCTCACTGCCGGCGTACGGGCCGCAGGGATCGCCGCCGTCGTGAGTGCGACACCGGTCAGTCGATGTCCTCGCGTACCCGGGCGACGAGTTGGGTGGGGTTGACGAACCGCAGCGCCACCACCAGCAGGACCAACATCATCGAGGTGTAGATGACCGCCATCGCGTCGACCGACTGCTGTGCCCGGATGCCGGCCGCCGACATCGAGTAGTACAGGGCCACCACCAGCGTCTGCGAGTCCGGTCCGGCGGTGAGGAAGGTCAGTTCGAACATCCCGACCGTCCGGACCAGGACCAGGATCGAGGCGGCCAGGATGCCGGGCGTCAGCAGGGGAGCGAGGATCCGGACAAAAACCTGACCGGTACGGGCACCGCACATCCGCGCCGCCCGTTCGATCGCCGGGTCGATCTGCTCGATGAACGGGGTCATGGTCAGGATGACGAACGGCACCGACGGCACCAGGTTCGCCAGGACCACGCCGGAGAGGTGGCCGGCGAAGCCGTACTTGTAGAGGACCGTCGCCAGCGGGATGCCGTAGGTGATCGGCGGCATCAGGATCGGCAGCAGGAACAGCAGGTAGAGCAGTCGCCGACCGGGAAACGAGCGGCGGGCCAGCACGTACGCGGCCGGCACCCCGATCAGCACCGAGATGCCGACCACCAGCAGGGACACCTCCAGGGTCACCACCAGGACGGGCAGCAGCCCGAACTCCCGCCAGGCGGTGCCGTACCAGGTGGTGGTGAAGCCCTGTGGCAGCCAGGTGTCGAACCAGCGGGTGCCGAACGAGTTGACCAGCACCGAGCCGATCACCCCGGCCAGGTTGACGAAGAAGAAGACCACCGCGCCCCAGACCAGCCAGGCCCCGGGGCTGGCGACGAAGCGTCGGCGGGTGCTGCCTCCGGTTGTCGCCATCAGCCCTTCCCTCCGGCGGTCGAGCCGGTGTAGAGCAGCGACCGCCAGCCGAGCACCGCCGCGATGACCAGCAGTTCGACCACGCCCATCAACACCGCGATGGTCGCTGCCATCGGGTAGTCGTACCGCAGGTACGCGGCCTCGTACGCGGCGATCGAGATCACCCGGGTCTCGCCGGCCGGATCGCCGACCAGGACCGCCGACGGGAAGACGCTGAACGCCAGCACGAAGGTCAGGCAGAACGTGGTCGCCAACCCCGGTGCCAGCAGCGGCAGGGTGATCCGGCGGAACCGCTGCACCCAGCCGGCGCCGAGGGTCGCGGCGGCCCGTTCCAACGCCGGGTCGATCCCCGACAGGTACGACAGCACCAGCAGGAACGCGAACGGGAACCCGGTGATGACGATGGAGAAGAAGACACCCCAGTAGTTGTAGGTGAGGCGTACCGGGTCGTCGGTCAGGCCGGTGGCGAGCAGGAGCCGGTTGAACCAGCCGGTCGGGCCGAGGAAGTTGAGCAGGCCCTGCGCGGTCAGCACCGTCCCGAGCGTGATCGGCACGACCAGGACCGTCGTCAGCAGCCGCTTGCCCCGGAACCGCCCCCGCATCCGGTACGCGATAGGCACCGACGCGGCCACGTTGAGCAGCGCCGCCGGCAGCGACAGCCGCAGTGTGATCCAGATCGTGTCCCGCTGGTACGGGTCGGCGAAGAACTCCCGGTACGCCCCGAACACCCCGCCCCGCGCCGGTTGGAAGGACAGCCCGACGCCGTAGAGGAACGGGTAGACGAACAACACCAGGACGAACAGGGCCGCCGGGGCGAGCAGCAGCAGTTGCCGGTCGACGCCCCGCTCGGCCAACCGGTGGCGCAGCGCCACGCGTACCGTCGGGTTCTGATCCTTCGGGGTCATCACGGGGCCTGCGGTTCGTCGGCCGGAAAGACCAGCAGGCGGGCCGGAGCGACGACCAGTTCCACCTGCTCGCCGAGGACCGGCCGGTGCGACGTACGCAGATTGAGGGTGAGCCCCGCCTCGGTACGCGCCTGCACCGCCACCTCGCGGCCCTGGTACTCCACCACCTGCACGGTGGCGAGCAGCCCGGTCCCCGGTACGTCGGCGATCCGCAGGTCCTCGGGCCGGATGGCGGCGATCACCGCCGCGCCGGCCTCGACCGGGCCGACCGGGGTCCCCACCAGGCGCAGACCCTCGCCCTCCACCACGAACTGGGTGCTGCCGTGCTTTCGTGTGGCCCGCATCGGCAGCAGGTTGCGGTAGCCCATGAAGTCGGCGACGTGCCGGTTCGCCGGCCGGGTGTGCAGCTCCTCCGGCGGCCCGATCTGCTGCACCCGTCCCGCCCGCAGCACCACCAGCCGGTCCGCCAGGGAGAGCGCCTCCTCCTGGTCGTGGGTGACGTACACGGTGGTCAGGCCGAGCGACTGGTGCAGCCGCCGGATCTCGGTCCGCATCTCCAGGCGCAGTTTGGCGTCCAGATTCGACAGTGGCTCGTCCATCAGCACCAGCGCGGGTTCCAGCACCACGGCACGGGCGATCGCCACCCGCTGCTGTTGCCCGCCGGAGAGCTGTCCGGGCAGCTTGCCGGCGTGTTCCTCGAGCTGGACCAGCCGGATCGCCTCCTCGGTACGGCGACGTACCTCGGCCCTCGGCAGGCGGCGCATCTGCAACCCGAACGCCACGTTCCGGCGGACCGACAGGTGCGGGAACAGGGCGTAGTTCTGGAACACCATGCCGAACCCGCGCCCCTCCGGCGGCAACGTGTCCAGCCGGGTCTCGTCGGACCAGATGCTGCCCCTGGTCAGCGGCAGCAGCCCGGCGAGGCAGTTCAGCGCGGTCGACTTGCCGCACCCGGAGGGGCCGAGCAGGGCGATGAACTCGCCGCGTTCGACGGTCAGGTCCAACCCGGTCAGGGCCTCGTGGCGGCCGAAGCTGCGCGAGACGCCGTCGAGCCGGATCCGGGTGAAGCTCACTTCCCCACCTTCGCGCCGCCGATCTCGCGGTCCCATCTGCCGAACGCCTCGACCAGGGCCTTGGCACCGAGCGGGACCTCCACCGGGTGGGCGGCGATGAGCTGCTCGTACTCCGGGCGGCCGTACTGCTCGATCGCCTTTCGGCTGGCCTCCGGCGCCATCGACAGGGTCACGTCCTTCACCGCCGGGCCGGGGTAGAAGTAGCCGTTGTCGTACGCCTTGGCCTGCTGGTTCGGGGTCAGCATCCAGTCGAGCAGGTTGAGCACCGCGGCCTGCTTGTCGGTCGACACCCCCTTGGGTACGACCGCGTAGTGGGCGTCGGCGACCCAGTGGAAGCCGTCCAGGGTGCCGATCCTCGCCTCGGCCGGCACGGTGCCGAGCACCCTCGGGTTGATGTCCCAGCCGGTGGTGCTGACGATGATCTTCGCGGATCCGTTGGCCAGGTTCTTCATCGTCTCGCTGGTCCCGGACGGGTAGAGGGTCACGTGCCGGTTCAGTTCGGCGAGGTAGGCCCAGGTCCTGTCCCATCCCCGGACCGGGTCCTTCGGGTCGCTGTCGCCCAGCAGGTACGGCAGCCCCATCAGGAAGGTACGGCCGGGTCCCGAGTTCGACGGGCGGGCGTACTGCACCGCGCCGGGGTTCGCCTTCGCGTACGCCAGCAGGTCGGCCGCGGTCTTCGGCGGGTTCGGCACCTTCGCGGGCAGGTACTCGATCAGCGGCCCGGACGGGTAGTACGTGACGGTGACCCCGGAGTCGCCGGCAAGCTGCTGCATCGCCGCCGCACCGGGCAGGTAGTTCGCCATCCCGGGCAGCCGGTTCGCGTACGCCGGGAGCAGCGGGGTCCACAGTTGCTGCTCGATGCCGGCGGCCAGGCCGTCCACGCCGGTCAGCACCAGGTCGATGTCGACCCGGTTGGCGTTCTGCTGGGCCCTGATCTTGCCGACCAGCTCCGGTGAGGGCGACTTCGAGTACGTCACCTTCGACACCACGTCCGGGTTCTTCGCCACGAACTCGTCGATCATCGACTGGGTGAGCTGGAGGTTCCCGGCCACGTCCAGCACGTTCAGGACAACCGGGGACGCGGGCCTGGCGGGCACCGTACCGCCGGCGGACTCCGGCGCCGCGGACTCCGGCGCCCCGCAGGCGGTGAGCAGGGACGCGGTCAGCAGGCAGGCGGCGGCGAGACGGCTTCGGGTGAGGCGCATGGGCGTCCTTCCGGGCGAAACCTATCGGAAGTGTTCCGGAAGGGAAATCTAAACACATCGAAGTCTGAGGTCAAGGTCTGCACGTGGGCGACGGGAGCTGTGGCCGGGAGCCCGGGGGACCTTGGCGGGTCTACCGAAAGTTCCGGACTGCCGGGTGATCGGAGAGTGTGATGGCTCACCGTTGGCCGAAGATGCTGGACTGATGACATGAAGAGGTCTTCAATTGCGTGAGTGATCGAGTCGACGGAGGAGACGTGACCGTTCCGCTGTACCAGCGCAAGGCGGAGTTCTTCCGTACGCTCGGACACCCGGTGCGCATCCGGGTGCTGGAACTCCTCGGCGACGGTCCGATGGCCGTACGGGACCTGCTGGCCGATGTGGACATCGAGGCGTCCAGCCTCTCCCAACAACTGTCGGTACTGCGGCGGGCGGGGATCGTGACCTCCCGACGCGAGGGGTCGGCGGTCATCTACGCCCTCGCCGGGCCGGACGTCGCGGAGCTGATGCGGGCGGCCCGCCGCTTCCTCACCGAGATGATCACCAACCAGGCCGAACTGCTGGACTCGTTGCGCGAACCGGAAAGCAGCAGCGACGACGACCCGGTCACGGCACGGCGGTGAGCGTCGCCACGATCGCCGGATCGACCTGGCACAGGGTACGGGACCTCCTGCCCACCGGGGCGGACCTCACCCTGATGCGCCGGCAACCCCGACGTGACCTCGTCGCCGGACTCACCGTCGCGGTGGTCGCCCTGCCACTGGCCCTCGGATTCGGCGTCTCCTCCGGAGTCGGTGCCGCCGCCGGCCTGGCCACCGCGATCGTGGCCGGAATCCTCGCCGCGCTGTTCGGCGGATCCAACCTCCAGGTCTCCGGACCCACCGGCGCGATGACCGTCGTGCTGGTGCCGATCGTGGCCCAACACGGGCCCGGAGGCGTGCTCACCGTCGGGCTGCTCGCCGGCCTCATCCTGGTGGCGCTGGCCCTGCTCCGTGCCGGCCGGTACGTGCGCCACGTACCGGCGCCGGTGGTGGAGGGCTTCACCGTCGGCATCGCCGCGGTCATCTTCCTCCAGCAGGTGCCCGCCGCCCTGGGAGTGTCGACACCGGCGGGGGAGAGCGTCGTCGCGGTCGCCGGGCGGGCCGTCCGCGACTTCGCCGGCCAACCCCAGTGGCCCGCGCTGATCCTGGCGACCGGGGTGGCGGTGGTGATGCTCGCCGGCGCCCACTGGCGGCCGACGTGGCCGTTCTCGCTGCTCGCGGTCGGGGCGGCCACACTGGTCGCGCAACTGGCGCACCTCGGGGTCGGCCGGGTCGGCGCCCTGCCGGCCACACTGCCCACACCCTCGCTGGGTTTCCTCGACCCGGCCGCCGTCCCGTCACTGCTCACCGCCGCCCTGGCCGTCGCGGCGCTGGCCGCGCTGGAGAGCCTGATGTCGGCCACGGTCGCCGACGGCATGACCGTCAACCAGCGCCACGACCCGGACCGGGAACTCTTCGGCCAGGGGGTGGCGAACCTGGTCACGCCCCTGTTCGGTGGCGTACCCGCGACGGCGGCGATGGCGCGTACGGCGGTCAACGTCCGTTCCGGGGCCCAGTCGCGGCTCGCCGCCCTGTCCCACGCCATCGTGCTGGCACTGATCCTGCTGGCGGCCGCCCCGCTGGTGGCCCACATCCCGCTGGCCGCGCTGGCCGGGGTCCTGCTGGCCACCGCGATCCGGATGGTCGAGGTCAGCGCACTGGCCGTACTCGCCCGATCCACCCGGGCCGACGCGCTCGTCCTGGTGCTGACCGCGACCGCCACCCTCGCACTGGACCTGATCGCCGCCGTCGGGATCGGGCTCGTCGTCGCCGGTGCCCTGGCGCTGCGCCAGATCGCCCGGGCCGCCCGACTGGAGGAGGTCCCGCTCGACATCGCCGACCACCACGTCGAGGAGCAGGCGCTGCTGCGCGAGCACATCGTCGCGTACCGGATCGACGGACCGCTGTTCTTCGTCGCCGCCCACCGGTTCCTGCTCGAACTGACCGAGGTGGCCGACGTACGGGTGATCATCCTGCGGATGTCGAGGGTGTCGACGATCGACGGCACCGGTGCGCTCGTACTCCGGGACGCGATCGAACGGCTCGAACACCGGGGGATCGTCGTCCACCTCTCCGGCGTGGCCGCCGGACACGAGCAGGCACTCGGCGCGGTCGGCGTACTCGACCGGCTCCGCGCCGAGGGCAGGGTCTTCCCGGGTACGCCGGAGGCGATCGCCGCCGCTCGGGTGCACCTGCACCACACCGGCGTCCTGCTGCCGACCGGGCAGGCCGGACCGGGAACGGCCTGACCGACCGCCGGATCAGCGCTCGGCCTCGTGCGCCGCTCCGGATCAGCGCTCGGCCTCGTGCGCCGCTCCGAGTCAGCGCTCGGCCTCGTGGGCCGCGCGTGCTTCGAGCAACTCGGGCAGGTGTTGCCGGCTCCAGGTGCGGGCGGCGTCGATGAGCGTCAGGAGGCTACGCCCGAGCGGGGTCAGATCGTACTCCACCCGGGGCGGATTCTCGTCGTACGCGGTGCGGGTCACCAGGCCGTCGCGTTCCATCGCCCGCAGGGTCTGGGTGAGTACCTTCGGGGTGACCGCGCGCAGGGGAACCCGGATCTCGCTGAACCGCCGCCGACCGTGCTCCAGACAGAGCACCACCATTCCGGTCCACTTGTCGCCGATCTGGAAGGGCAGCGCACCGCTCGGACACATCGGGTCGAACATGTCCGCGTCCAACGGCTGGGCCATCTCCGGACCCTATCCCGGTACCTTTGAAGTAACCAGTATCCCGTGGATACCGTCTCCGTTGTGGAACCGACAACCGGAGGCGGGACGCAATCATGAGCGACATTGCCATCTTCGGAGCCGGCGGCCGAGCCGGCCGAGCGGTGACCAGGGAGGCGCGCGACCGTGGGCACCGGGTGACCGCGGTGGTGAGGGATCCGGAGCGGTTCCGACACCTGTCGGCCGACGGGGTCCGGGTGCTGCGCGGTGACGTCACCGACGTACGCGCGGTTGCCCTGATCACACGTGACCACGACGCCGTGGTCCACGCGGTCTCGCCGGCGTCCGGACCGGAGGCGTTGGCCCGACTCGACCGCTTCGACGGCCAGTTCTTCGTCCGGGCGGCCGACGCCCTGCGACAGGGGATGGCCGAAGCCGGCGTGTCCCGACTCGTGGTCATCGGTCTGTTCGCCAACCTCGACGGGGTCGACGGGCGTCCGGTGATGGACGACCCCGCACTGTTCCCCGCCACCCTCCGACCGTTCGCCCGGGCCCACACGGATGGGCTGGACCGGCTGCGTACGACCGGAGGAGCGCTCGACTGGGTGATGCTCACCCCGCCCGCGATGCTGTCCGCGGACAGCCCCCGGACCGGCCGCTACCGGGTGGGAGGTGACGCCGTGCCGCCGTCGGAGTCCGCGTGGCTCTCCTACGCCGACCTCGCGGTGGCGGTGCTCGACGAGATCGGGACACCCCGCCACCACCGCACCCGCGTCTCCGTCTACAACACCGCTAGTTGACCGATTTGGCGAGGGTGTCGGCCACGGCGGCGCGGGTGGGGTCGGGGTTGGCCCAGGACCAGTTGGGGTGGGCGCGGTTGGTGAGCAGGGCAAGGACGAGTTTGCGGTTCGGGTCGACGACCAGGGACGGTCCGGCGAATCCGGTGTGGCCGAAGGTGCGGGCGCTGGAGAGTCGGCCCATGAACCAGGGTTGGTTGAGTACGACGCCGAGGCCGTGTGCGGAGGTGCGGTTCGGGCGTTCGGGGTCGATGGCGGGTTTGCCGCCGTTGGCGTTCTCCAACATCTTGCGGACCGTGGCCTCGGCGAGGATGCGTTTGCCCTGGTAGGTGCCGCCGCCGAGGAGTAGTTGTCCGATCGCGGCGAGGTCGGTGGCGGTGGCGAAGATGCCGGCGTGGCCGGCGATTCCGCCGAGGTGGTTGGCGACGTCGTCGTGGACGATGCCGCGCAACAGGCCACGGGAGGAGCGGGCGTCGGTGGCGACGAGGCGGGTCTTCTTCGCGTCGGCGGACAGCCAGCCGTTGGGGGTGAAGCCGGTGTCGCGCAGGCCGAGTGGGCCGGTGAGGTTGGTCTTGAGTGCCTGGTCGAGGCGCTGCCCGGTGACCTTTTCCACGATCTTCCCGGCGAGCATGAGGCCGACGCTGGAGTAGCGGAAGGTGTCGCCGGGGTTGGCGCCGGAGACGAGTGGGGTGGTCATGACGGCGTTCCACCGGGCGGTGTTGTCGGGCAGGCCGGTGACCTTGGCGCCGACGGGTAGGCCGCCGGTGTGGGTGAGGAGCATGGCGACGGTGACCGCGTTCTTGCCGGTGCCGGTGAACTCGGGGAGGTATTCGGCGACGGGGGCGTCGAGGTTGACCTTGCCCTTGTCGACCTGTTGGAGGAGCAGGATCGCGGTGTAGACCTTGGTGACCGAGGCGAGGTCGAAGATCGAGTCGGGGCGCATCGGTACCCGTTGGGCGGCCGGGAGGAGTTTCGGGCCGGCGCTGTAGCGCAGTGCCTCGCCGACGGCGGTGTGGACGGTGGTCTTGTCGTTGACCAGGACGAGGGCGACCGCGCCGGGGAAGCCTGCGTGTTGCACGGTCTGTGGGGTCGCGGGGAGGTAGCGCTGGAGGACCTTGGTGACCTCGGCGGCGTACGGGGCCTGGTTCGCCGTACCGGCGGTGGCGCCCGGGGTGGCGGTGGCGCCGGGTGAACCGCTCGGTGCCGAGCCCAGCTTCGCCGTGTTGCCGGCCGCGTCGGTGGCGCTGACGGCACCGGCCGGATCGGTCGATTCGGTCCAGGCCGGGGCGTTACCGGTGCCGTCGGGTTTACCGCAGCCGACGATCGCACCGGCGGCGGCGAGCCCGGCTCCGAGCAGCGTGCGACGGGCGAGCGTACGGCGAGCGACATGCATGAACGTGATAGTGACACCACCCATCCGACTCCCGCGATCCGGGTCGCCCCCGTTGTTCGGGCGATTGCCACTCTTGCGGAGAAAGGGTCGCTACCGGCGGCGGGATTCGCACTCTTTCTCGACAAGAGTGCGAATCCCGGAAGCGGAGGTGGTCAGGAGAGGAGGCGGGTGGCGTCCTCGGATCGGCCCTCGGTGTGGGCGGCGAGCGCCTGTGCGAAAAGGTCGGCGGGCAGGATCCTTACGCCGAGTTCCTCGGCCTTGGTTGCCTTGGACCCGGCACCCTCGCCGACCACCACCAGGTCGGTACGTTTGGAAACCGACCCCGACGACTTGCCGCCGAGCCGCTCGACCGCCTCGTTGCCCTCGTTGCGGGACAGACCGGGCACCGAGCCGGTGACGACCACCGTCATCGGGGAGCCGTCGGCCCGTTGCAGCGGCAGAACCGGCCCCGCCGACTCCGGGCCGGACGCGTCGGTGGACTCCACCGGTGCGACCCGGCCGGGACTGCCGGGCTCGGTCATGTTGACCCCCCGCGCGACGAGCTTGTCGATCACCGGGGCGAGGTCGGCCAGCTCGGCGGCGATGGTGACCGCCCGCTCCGGGCCGACGCCCTCGACCTCCTGGAGTTGCTCGACACCGGCCCGGCGCAACGCGTCCATCTCGCCGAAGTGCCGGGCCAGCCGCCGGGACATCGACCGGCCGGTCATCCGGACACCGAGGCCGGTCAGCACCCGCGACAGCGGTTGGGCCTTGGACCGTTCGAGGTTCGCCACGAGTTTCGTCGCCGAGGTCTCGCCCATCCGATCCAGCTTCGCCAGGGTCGGGACGTCGAGGTCGTAGAGGTCGGCCGGGTCGGTCACCAGACCGGCCGCCACCACCGCGTTGATGATCTTGTCGCCCACGCCCTCGATGTCCATCGAGTCACGGGCGGCGAAGTAGGCCAGGGACTCGGCCGCCCCGCAGGCCCGGCCCAGGGTGCACCGCCACCGCTTCTGCGACCGGTCGATCTCCCCGCCGCAGCGCGGGCAGTGCGTCGGCGGCTCGAACGGCACCGAGTCCGCCGGCCGCTCGTCGAGCTTGGCCCCGGTCACCTCCGGGATCACCTCACCGGCCCGGCGTACGAACACGGTGTCGCCCGCGCGCACGTTGCGCCGGACCAGATCCTCGAAGTTGTGCAACGTCGCCGAGGTGACCACCACCCCGCCGACCTGGACCGGCGCCAGCACCGCGACCGGGGTGATCAGACCGGTACGGCCGACCTGCACCTCGATCCGCAGCAGGGTGGTGGTCCGGGTGTCGGCCGGGAACTTGTAGGCGATCCCCCAGCGGGGCGCCCGGCTGGAGAACCCGGCCAGGTCACGATCGGCGGCGGCATCCGCCTTGATCACCGCGCCGTCGACCGCGAACCCGAGCTGCCCGCGCCGCTCGTTGAGCACCTCGACCGCGGCCAGCGCCTCCTCGATCGTGTCGCACACCGGCATTCCGGCCGGCGAACCGGCGGTGGTGGCGACGCCGAGGGCGCCCACGTACGCCATCTCGGTGGAGTGGCGCCGGTCCCCTTCCCCCACGTCACCCACCAGGCCGTACGCGTAGAAGGACAACGGCACCTCGTACGCCCGGTCCTGGGCCCGCAGGCTGCCGGCCGCGGCACTGCGCGGATTGGCGAACGCCGGCTCACCGTGCCCGGTGCGCAGCTCGTTGGCGCGCTCGAAGTCGGCGTCGGTCATGAAGACCTCACCGCGGATCTCCAGGGTGACCGGCTCGGCCAGCCGCTGCGGCAGACCCACCACCAGGCGCGCCTGGGTGGTGACGTCCTCACCGGCGCGCCCGTCACCCCGGGTGACCAGGAGGTTGAGCTGACCGTGCAGGTAGCGGGCCGAGACCGCGAGGCCGTCGATCTTCGGCTCGACCGTGAGACCGGAGGCCGGGCGGCCGAGCAGCTTCTCCAGCCTGGTGCCCCAGGTGCGCAACTCGTCGGCCCCGAAGACGTTGTCCAGACTCAGCATCGGCACGGTGTGCTCGACATCGCCGTTGATCCCGACCCCGGCGGCGACCAACCCGGTCGGTGTGTCGTCGATCCGCCACTGCGGCGTGGCTGCCTCGGTGGCGCTCACCCGGGCCATCAGGGCGTCGTAGCTGGCGTCGTCCATCGCCAGGTCGGTGCCGTTGTAGTAGGTCACCGCGGCGGCCCGGATCGCCTCGATCGCCGCGTGGTAGTCGGCCACCGTGTCGAAGGGCGCGGCGTGGCCGGCGTCGACGATCGGATCGACGGCATCGATCAGCTCGGCGGCATCGGTCGGTCCGACGGTGTCGATCGGTGCGACGGTGTCGGTCAGCGTGGCGGTGTCGATCGGCGTGGCGGTGTCGATCGGCTCGGCCATCTGGTCGCCACCGGAACTCTCCATCGACGTGGACCTCTTCCCCGTGTCGGTCGGTGCCGCGGCTCGGCACCGGCTCGCCCCACCCACGGACAACGCCCGACCTGGGCGTCCCGGTGGATGCTGGGCCAGCCTAAGGCCCGGGTACGACACGTACGAGCGCCCGCTGTCGGCCCAGCTCGGTCGGGTATGCCGGCCCGTACCGGCGCCGGCGGCCCGGTCCGGCGTACCGGTCGGGGGCTACCCGGTGCGTCGGGTGAACCGACGCGGCGCACGTACGTAGTAGGGGGAACCGTCCCGGAGCGGGTGACGGCAGCGGGGCTGCCGGACGGGGTCGGGGCGGGTCGGTGAGGAGAGGACCACGATGGGCGGTGGCGCCGGACGGCGGTGCGGACGGTCGGCGTCGGCCCGTACGGCGGGGGCGGTCGTCGGCCTGGTGCTGGTGGCACCGTTGGGGATTCCGGGACTGACCGGAAGCCCGAAGGCGTACGCGGCCACCGTCACCGCCGAGCCGATCCCACCGGTCGAGCCGACTCCGGCCGCCGGGTCGAGTCCATCGGTGGCGCCGGGCGGCCGGTATTACGTGGTCGGGCCGGGGACGGCTGGGCAGAAGGAGTACCTGTACGGGATCGCGGTGCAGACGCTCGGTGACGGCAACCGGTTCCGGGAGATCATCGAGCTGAACCGGGACCGGCCACAGCCGGACGGGGGCCGGCTGACCGATCCGCTCGACCTGCGGCCGGGGTGGATCCTGCTGTTGCCGCCGGACGCCAAGGGAGCCGGCGTGCAGGTGGGCACCCCTCCGGACGTACCGGCCCGGGCTCCGGCGAGCGCCGCCGAACCGGTCCGCGTACCGGCGCCGGAGGCGGCCAGCGACCGGACCCGTACGAGTTTCGCCGGTTACCTGCTCCGGCTCGGTGCGTTCGGGCTGATGGTGCTGCTTCTCGCGGTCGCGGTGGCCGTCATCCGGCAGCGGCGGCGTCCCCCGGTCACCGTGGCGAGCACCGCGACCACACCGCCGGCACCGAAAGCAGAAGCCGGAACGGGAGCGGCAACGGAAGCGGGTGGGGTTCGGGTGGGAGAGCCGGGGGAGTTGCGGGCGGAACTGGGGCAGGGGCCGGACCGGGTCGAGGTCCGGTTGATCGGTGCCGGCCGGGTGGGCGACTTCGGGGCGTACGCCTGGCTGCCCGACGGTGAACGGTTGCCGGGCGCCACCATGCCGGTGGTGCTGGGGCGGCAGGCGCAGCGATGGCTCTGGGTGGACCTGGCCCGGACGCCGGATCTGCTGACCATCACCGGGACACCGGAGGCATCCGGGCGGCAGGCGCTCGCCATCGTGGGGCAACTCCTCGATCGGGGGATCGGTGTCACCGTCGTCGGTCGGGTGCTCGGCGACGACGTACCGGCCGGCTGTCGACAGGTCGACACCTTCCCGGCGGCGCCGTACGACGCCGCCGGGCCGGGGATCGTGATCAGTGGCGGGTTGCGTGGGCCGGACCTGCTGGCGGCCCGGGGCATGCTGGCCGCCAGCGACGGGCTGTTGGTGCCCGTGCTGGTCGGGAAGGTGCTCCGGGCCCGCTGGTCACTGCTGGCCGTCGAACGCCCGACCGCCCCGCCGTCCGGTGGGCCCGGGACGGCACCGGCGTCAACCGATGCGGGGTCTGCGGGGTCCGAGGCGGCACCGCCGTCGACCTCGGGAATTGCCACCGTGGTGGCGGTCCCCGGCGAACGGGATTGAACCGGAGTGCCCGAACTGCCGTTGTGCGGGCGTGGGCGCCGGACGGCGCACGGTGCGCGCGGTCGCGCCCGAGGCGAAGGAGAGTGCCGGTGGCGGCGCAGCGGCGGTCTTCGGTCCGGCGGCGATGGTGGTCCCTCGTCCTCGGGATCGCGGTGGTCCTGACGCTGCCGGGGCAGGCCCTGGCGGCACCCGCCGCTCCGGGGGAGAGCTACCTGAAGTACTACGTGGTGACCTCCGCGTACCAGGGCGAGTTCGAGACCCTCGAGCGGATCTCGTTCCGGTTCCTCGGCACCACCGAACGGGCCGACGACATCTTCGACCTCAACGCCGGACGCCGGCAGGCCGACGGCGGTGTGCTCACCGAACCCGGCCCGCTCCCGCCGGGTTGGTTGCTCGTCCTGCCCTGGGACGCGACCGGGGAGGGGGTCCGGTACGGCCTGCTCTCCGCAGCCCAGCTCGGCGCCGGACCCGGTGCCGGGCCGGGAACCGGAGCGCCGCCGAACCCGTCGGCCGGTTTCCCGGTCACGGCACCACCGGTGGGCGGCACCCCGGTCGGCGCCCCGGTCGTGGGCGACGTGACCGGGGCCGGGCAGTGTCCGGTGACCACCGCCCCGACCGGCCCGGACCGTACCGACCGGCGGCCGGATCCGGGCCCGGCGTGGGCCCGTACGGAGGGCGAAGGGGTCATGGTCGCCGTGGTGGACTCCGGGGTGGACGGTGGCCGGGCGGGCCTGACCGGACGGGTGGCGGTCGGTGTCGACATCACCGCCGGCAGCGCACGCGGTGACGTGGACTGTCTCGGCTCGGGGACCGCGATGGCCGGGATCATCGCCGGACGTGCCACCGACTCGGCGGGCGGGAGCGGGATGGCCCCGGCGGCCACCGTGCTGCCGGTCCGGGTGGTCACCACGACACCACAGGCGCGATCGACCGACGTCGAGACCGGAATCCAGGTGGCGGTCTCGGCCGGAGCCGGTGTGATCGCGCTCGGCGGCCATGTCGCCCTCGACGATCCGGTGGTGGCGGCGGCGGTCGAGTCCGCCCTGAGCCACGACGTCGTGGTGGTCGCCGGAGCGGCGGTCGGTGACGGGTCCACGGCCGAGTCGCCGACCCGACCGGAGACGGCTCTCCTGCGGGTCGGCGGACTGGGTGCCGATGGACAACCGGCCACCGGCTACCGGCCGGGGGCGGTGCAGGTGGTCGCCCCCGACGTCGACCCGGTCACGGGTACGAGCGCCGGCAGCGGCACCCCGTACGCGGTCGCGTTCGTGGCCGGCACGGTGGCGCTGGTCCGGTCCGCCTTCCCGAACCTGAGCGCCGAGCAGGTCGCCCACCGGATCAGGACCACCGCCGAGGGGGTCGGGGCGAGCCTGCCCGATCCCGGCACCGGCTGGGGACTGGTCGATCCGGGCGCCGCCGTGACGGCCGTACTTGCGGAGGAAGGGCGACCGGCCGCGGCGGCACCCGACGACCGGGATCCGGGCCCGGTACGGGTGACCGTGGTGGTGGTACTGGTCCTGCTGCTGGCCGGTGCCGCCGTGGTGCTGACCCGGCGGGCCCGGCGTACCGCCACGACCACCGGAGACCCCACCGCCGGCGAGGATGTCGACGTTCCCTCCGGCGCCGCCGGATCCCAGCGGTAGGGCGAACAGACCCGAAGGAGCTGCCATGGCGGTGCGTGTCCGGAAGCGGGCGGTGGGGCGGCTGATCGGGTCGGCGACCTGCACGGTCCTGCTGGTCCTCGGCCTACCGGCAGGAGCCGGGTACGCCGCCGCCGACGGCGAGCCACCGACCCTGCCCACGGTGACCGACGAGTGCGTGGGGCCGTCCCCGGTCCCGTTCGCCGGGGTCCCGTGGCCGGTGGCCCGGCTCGCGCCGCAGGCGGTGTGGCCGTTGAGCCGGGGCGGGGGCGTGACGGTGGCGGTGGTCGACACCGGGGTCAGCGCCGCGGCGACGGGCCTGACCGGTGTGGTGCTACCCGGCCGGGACGTGGTGGCCGGCGGTCGGGCCGACCGGGACTGCCGGGGTCGGGGCACCGCGCTCGCCGGGATCGTCGCCGCCCGCCCGGTCACCGGGACCGGTGTGGTCGGGGTGGCGCCGGCGGTGTCCGTACTGCCCGTGCGGATCGTCGACGGCCAGGGCCGGTTGCAGCCGAGGTACCTGGCCGACGGCATCCGGGCGGCGGTGAGCCTGGGCGCCGACGTGATCCTGGTCGGCACCGGGGTCGAGGCTCCCGACGCCAACCTGCGGGCCGCGGTCGACGAGGCGGTCGCCCGCGACATCGTCCTGGTCGCGGCGATCAGCGACCAGCGCGGGGCGAGTCAGGCCGGTGCGCCGGTGGTCTGGTACCCGGCCGGATTCCCACAGGTCGTCGCGGTCGGCGGGATCGACGCCGACGGTAGGCCGACCGAGCCGGTCGTCGAGGAGTCCGGAGTGGACCTGGTCGCGCCGGGGGTGGCGGCGGTCAGCGTCGGACCGAGCGGCGCCGGACACTACCGGATCGGTGGCGCGGCGGTCGCGGCCGCGTACGTGGCGGGTGCGGCGGCACTGGTCCGGTCGTACCGCCCCGCGCTGGGCGCCGCCGAGATCCGCACCCGGCTGGAGCTGACCGCCGAGCACCCGCCCGGCGCGGCGCGTACCCCGGCACTCGGGGCCGGCGTGCTCGACCCGTACGCGGCGGTTTCCGTGGTCGATCCCGGTCAGGCGGCGCGTCCGGTCGAGGCCCGGCCGGCACCGGCGGTCCTCCCGGTCGTGCCCCCGGCGGACCCGGCGGTCGGCCGCGCCGGTCTGGTCGGCGCGGCCGTCGGTGTCGGTACGGTGCTCGCCCTGGCCGCCGGGGTCACGATCCGGGCCGGGCGTCGGCGTCGCTGGCGGGTACGCTGACCGCCTGCCCGGCCGGCGGCTCCACCCAGGCGGTCTGGATCAGCCGGCTGCCCCGCCGGGTGCACAGCAGTGCCCGCCCCGGCGGCAGGATGCGCGGCTTGGTGTTGCCGAGCAGCGGCCCCTCGGAAGCCGGGCAGGACAGCGCCACGTCCGGGCTGTTCGTCTCCTGCAACCGCCGGATCAGCGGATCCATCGACATCCGCATCACCCCGGCGGCACCTCGGGTCAGCACCAGGTGGAAACCGATGTCGGTGCCCTGGGGCAGGAACGGGATCAGCGGTTGCAGCGGGCTGTCGTGCCCGCTGAGCAGGTCGTAGTCGTCGACCAGGACGAACAGGCGCGGACCGGTCCACCAGTCGCGTCGGCGCAGCCGTTCGGGGGTGATGTCCGCGCCCGGCACCCGGCTGCGCAGCCCCTCGACGGCCTGCGCCACCGCCTCCTTCGTCGAGTCCGGCGAGACGGAGTAACCCAACCGGTACTCCTCCGGGATCGACTCGAAGAGCTGACGGCGGAAGTCGACCACCATGATCCGCGCCTCCTTCGGCGTGAACCGGCGGGTCACCGCCTCCGCGAGGTGGCGCAGCAGGGCGGTCTTGCCGCTCTCGGTGTCACCGAGCGCGGTCAGGTGCGGGACCTCCTCGAAGTTGTGCCAGACCGGCCGCATCCGCTCCTCGTCCAACCCCAACGCCACCCGCAGGTCGCCGTCGGGTGCCGGCAGGTCGGCGGCGGGCAGCACCGCCGGCAGCGTACGGACGGCCGGGGCGGCCGGGCCGTCCCAGAAGTCGCCCACCATGGCGGCCAACCCCCGGGCACCCTCGGCGACCGTGTTCGGGTCGGCCAGCCCGTCGATCCGCGGCAGCCCGCCGAGGAAGTGCGTCTTCTGCGCGGTCAGACCCCGGCCGGGAGTGTGCGGCACCGTCGCCGCCAGCCGCAGGTCGATCGCGGAGTCGACCGGGTCACCGAGGCGCAACTCCAGCCGGGTGCCGATCTGGTCGCGCATCCCGTGGTGCACCTCCGACCAGCGGGCGGTGGTCAGCAGCAGGTGTACGCCGAAGTTCAGGCCCCGGGCGACGACCTGACGGATCGCGGCCTCACCCGCCTCGAACTCCTGCCGCAGGGTGAACCAGCCGTCGACCACCAGGAACACGTCGCCGTACGGGTCGTCGGTGATCGTGCCGTCGGCGCGACGCTGCCGGTAGGTCGCCATGCTGTCCACGCCGAGGGTGCTGAACCGCCGTTCCCGGTCGGCGATCAGGGCGGCGATCTCGGCCAGGGTCCGGCTCACCCGGTCGGTGTCCAGCCGGCTGGCGACACTCCCGACGTGCGGCAGGTCCGCGATGGACGCCAGCGCACCGCCACCGAAGTCCAGGCAGTAGAACTGGACCTCGCGCGGGCTGTGGGTCAACGCCAGACCGCCGATGACCGTACGCAGCAGGGTGCTCTTGCCGCTCTGCGAACCACCGGCCACACCCAGGTGCCCACCGACCCCGGACAGGTCGACCGTCATCAGCTCCCGTACCTGCTCGAACGGCTTGTCGACAAAACCGACCGGCACCACGAGGCGGCCGTTGCCGGGCCAGTCCGGTGCCCGCAGACCGTACTCCGGGTCCGGGGCGAGCGCGGGCAGCAGCTGGTCCAGGGTGGGCGGGGCGCCCAGCGGGGGCAGCCACACCTGGTGGGCCGGCGGCCCCTGGTCGGCGAGTTGGTCCACCACCACCGCCAGCACGCTCGCCGAGTTCGCCTCCGGCTCGGCCCCCTCCGGTACGTCCGGCGCCGCCGCGCTCTCCTCCGGCACCCGGTACGGCACATGGTCCAGCAGGTACGGCACCACCTGCTGCTGCACCACCTCCTGGCGTACCCGGGCGGTCTTGGGCCGGTACGCCCCGGAGACGTACGCGGCCTTGAACCGGATCAGGGTCGACACGTGCGTACGCAGGTAGCCGTTGCCCGGCTGGGCGGGCAGTTCGTGCGCGTCCGGCACCCCGATCACCGACCGGGACTCCATCGCGGAGAACGTACGCAGGCCGATCCGGTACGACAGGTGCGATTCGAGCTGGGCGATCCGCCCGTCGTCGAGGCGCTGGCTGGCCAGCAGCAGGTGCACCGCGAGCGACCGGCCCAGCCGTCCGATCATCACGAACAGGTCGATGAACTCGCGGTGCGCGGCGAGCAGTTCGCTGAACTCGTCGACCACGACGAAGAGGGTGGGCAGGGGGTCGAGCCCCGCGCCCTGGGACCGCGCCCGTTCGTAGTCCAGGGCGGAGCTGAACCCGCCCGCCTGCCGGAGCAGTTCCTGGCGCCGTACCAACTCGCCGTGCAGGGCGTCGCGCATCCGGCTGACCAGGGCGGCCTCGTCGGCCAGGTTCGTGATCACGGCGGAGGTGTGCGGCAGCCGGTCCAGCCCGAGGAAGGTCGCCCCACCCTTGAAGTCGACCAGGATCAGGTTCAGCGTCTCCGAGGAGTGCGTCGCGGCCAGGGCCAGCACCAGCGTACGGAGCAGCTCGCTCTTGCCGGACCCGGTGGCGCCGATCAGCATCCCGTGCGGGCCCATCCCGCCGAGCGCCGACTCCTTGATGTCCAGCTCCACCGGTACCCCGTCGGAGTCGATCCCGATCGGCACCCGGAGCCGGTCGGCCGGTGCCCGGGTCGCCCACATCCGGGACACGTCGAGCCGGCTCAGGTCGCCGATGTCGAGCAGGGTGGCGAGGTCGAAGTCGGAGGTCAGCGCCTCGGCCGCCGGTTCGGTGGCGATGCTGAGCCGGTACGGCGCCAGGATCCGGGCCACCGCGCGGGCCTTGGCGACGCTCAGCCCGTCGGCCTTCGCCAGCGGGGAGCGCGCCTCCCGCCCCACCGCGTCGTGCCGGACCATCTCCACCTGCCCGTCGGCCACGTCCAGCCAGAGCAGCTCGCGCGGGGTGGCCGGCGGCGCGGTGCCGAGTTCGACCAGCAGCGCGTTGCGGTAACCGCCGGAGGCCATCCGGGCACCGGTCGGGATCCGCCCGCCGTCGCAGATCACCAGCACGTACGGTTCGTCCCGGCTCGGCGTCGCGCCCTGCTCGTACCGGGGGCGGGCGGAGAAGGCGTCGCCGAGCAGGCGTTCGACCTCCTCGATGTTCTCCGCGACCAACCGGGCCGAGCCGGCGGCGTCCTGGTCGACCGGGTGCTGCACGTGGGGCAGCCACTTGGCCCACTCCCAGGCGCCGGCCCCGTCGCCACCGAGACAGAGGGCGATCATCACCTCCTCCGGGGCGTGGAAGGTGACGAGCTGGGCGACCAGGGCCCGGAGCACCGAGCGGCGTTCGTCGTCGGCGCCGGTGATCCGGATCTGGGCGAAGCCGCGCAGGAAGAGGGCGACCGGCTGGTCCTCGATCGTGCTGTACGCCTTGATGAACCGGCGCAACGACTTGGCCGACAGCGGCTCCAGGTCCTCGATCGGCTTGGTCTGCATCGGGGCGATCCGGGTCGCCAGGCGCTGCCGGCCGGTGCCGACCCGCAGCTCCAGGAAGTCCGGGTGGGTGCCGCGCCGCTCCCAGCGCCGGGTGGTCATCGCCACCGACCAGAGCGTGCCCGGCTCGGGATGCCGCCAGGCGCTCGCGTCCCGCTGCTGCCCCACGTACCGCCGCACCCGCCGCCGGTTCTGGGCCAGGTAGCGCAGGTAGTCGCGCCGGTCGCCGCCGAGCCGCCGCTTGCGGTCGCCGCCGCTCATCGCCATCTGGCCGATCATCATGCCGCCCATGGCGACGACCAGCAGTCCGGCCATCATCCAGGTCATCGGCCCGCCCCGGGACGGGCCGACGAACATCAGCATCATCACCCCGGACATCAGCATCATCGGCAGGAACGTCATCGCGCCGCGCAACCCGCCCGCCTGGATCTCGGGCAGCTCGGGCGGCTCCTGGAGGCTGATCTCGCCGGAGGGCATCTCCGGCCCGTTGCGTCGGGCCGGACGCCGGAACACGACCGTGGTCACCGCTGGATCACCTGTCCGTGGGGTCGGGCCCCGCGCGTGGGGCCGGCGCGCCCTACAACGTCCCGACACCGGTGTCGGGTCAACCGGTCGGGGAAAAACCTCGGCCGTCGGTCAACCGGTCGGGAAAAAACCTTGATCGGTGGTGAACCGACGCGCGGGCGGTCCGTAGTGAGGGCGTGACCATCGTCGCCAGTGGAGAGATGTGTCGGTTGGTCGTGTGTGGACCGGACCGGCAGGTCGAGGTTGCCGTACCGGCCCAGGTGCTGGTCGCCGACCTACTGCCGGCGCTGCTGCACCACCTCGGCGAGAACCTGGCGGACACCGGCCTGCTGCACGGCGGCTGGGTGTTGCAGCGGCTCGGGGCGCCGCCGTTCGACGAGGACGGCACGGTCGCCTCGCTCGGCCTGCGCGACGGCGAGGTGGTCCACCTCCGGCCCCGGTCGGAGCAGATCCCCCCGGTCGACTTCGACGACCTGATCGACGGGATCGCCACCGGGGTGCAGTCCCGCGCCGGCCGGTGGCGTCCGGAGATGATCCGCTGGGCCGCGCTCGGCCTGCTCGCAGTCCTGTTCGGGGTCGGGTGGGCGGTGCTGGCGCTGACCGGTCCGCCGACCCCTCGGGCACTGACCGCCGGTGGTCTCGCGCTGGCCTGCCTGGTGACCGCGTTCGCGGTCACCAGGGCCGGCGGGGACCGGGTGTTCGGCCTGGTCTGTGCGTTCGCCGCGATCGGGTACGCCGGGCTCGCCGGCTGCCTGGTGCCGGACCTCGACCACACCGGGATCGGCGTACGGCTGGCCGGGCCGGAGCTGTTCGCCGGCTCGGTGGCGGCGCTCGCGGCGGCCAGCATCGGACTGGCCCTCGTCGGGTGGGCCGGTCCGCTCTTCGCCGGGATCCTCACCACCGGGCTGTTCGCCGCCGGTGGGGCCGCGCTGGCCGCGTTCGTACCGCTGGCCGCCGACCGGGCCGCGGCGGTGGTCGCGGTCGCCGCGACCGTCGCCGGCACCGCCGCCCCGATGCTCGCGTTCCGCCTCGCCGGTCTCCGGCTGGCACCGCTGCCGACCGAGCCGGAACACCTCCAGGAGGAGATCGATCCGGAACCGAGCGAACCGCTGCTCGCCCGGACCGCTGCCGCCGACCGCTACATGACCGGGCTGTACGCCGGCCTGGCCTTCGTGGTCGGGATCGCCCTGGTCCTGGTGGGTGCGGCGGGCGGCTGGGCGTCGATCACGTTGGTGCTGCTCGTCACCCTGGTCCGGGTGCTGGCCGCCCGGCCGATGAACAGCGGATGGCACCGGTTGGCGATGGCCGCCCCGGCGGTCGCCGGACTGGTCGCGGTCACCCTGGAGGCGGCGGTCACCGCGCAACCCTGGCCCCGGCTGCTGGTGCCGGTCGCGCTGGTGCCGCTCGGCACCGTACTGCTGATGGTGGTGGCCCGGATCATGCCGGGGCGCCGGATGATGCCGTACTGGGGTCGGATCGGTGACCTGAGCCAGACCGTGGCCACGGTGGCGATGTTCCCCGTCCTGCTGGCCGTGCTCGACGTGTACCGCTACGCCCGGTCGTTGGGGGGCTGAGCCGGATGCAGTCGCGTCGGGACCAGGTGCAGGCCCAGTCGTACGTGTTGGGGCGGTTGACCTCCGCGTTGGTGGCGGCGGAGCCGGAGGCGGCGGAGAACCCGCACCGCCGGCTCCTGATCGGCACCGTCGCCGGTACGTTGATCGCCGCACTGGTGGTCGCCGGCTTCGCCGTGTACGGCTTCCTGCGGCCGGGCGGCGCGACCAGTTGGCGCAAGCCGGGCACGGTGGTGGTCGAGAAGGAGACCGGCAGCCGGTACGTCCTCGTCGACGGTCGGCTGCGCCCGGTGCTCAACTACAGCTCCGCCCTGCTCCTGTTCGGCAAGAAGCCGGCGATGACCACGGTCTCCGCGACCTCGCTCCGGTCGGTCCCGAGGGGACAGTCGGTCGGCATCGTCGGCGCGCCCGACACACTGCCCGCACCGACCGCTCTTGCCGGCACGACCTGGACCGTCTGCGCGGTGGCCGGACGTGATGCCGCCGGCACCCTGGCCACGGCCACCACCCTGACGGTCGACCGGACCCCGTCCGGCCCGGTGCTCGGCCCGGACCAGGGCGTGGTCGCCCAGGCGCCCGGCGGGGAGACCTTCCTGGTGTGGCGGGGCCGCCGGTACGCGCTGACCCAGACCTGGCTGAGCCGGGTCTTCGGCTACGACGGGTCACCGGCCCCGGTCGAGCCGGGCTGGCTGGACCAGCTCCCGGTCGGTTCGGACATCGGGCCGGTGGTGGTGCCCGGCCGGGGCGAGCCGGGACCGGTCGTCGACGGCACGCAGACCCAGATCGGTCAGCTCTTCGTGGCCCGGATCGCCGGCACCGCCGAGCGGCACTACCTGCTCCAACGGGACGGGTTGAGCCAGCTCACCCCGACCGGGGTCGCGGTGGTGTCGAGCGACCCCGAAACCGCACGGGCGTACGGGTCGCGTCCGGTCGTACCGACCGAGCTGACCGCCGCGGCGCTGGCCGGACTGCCGGCGTCGAAGGAGCCGGTGCTCCCCGGTGACCTGCCGGAAACGCCACCGGCGGTGGCACCCGCCGGACCGGGCCGGGTCTGGTGCGTACGCCACGGCGATCCGAGCGGCGTGGTCCGGCTGACCGCCGAGTCACCGCTGCCCCCCGGCGCGGTCGCGGCCGGCGACGGAGCGGGGGTGACCCGTACCGCCGGGACCGCCACCGCGGTGGCGTTCGCGGCCGGCGTCGGCGGCCTGGTCCGGCTGGGCCGGCCCGGTCAGGCGCCCGGCACGACCTACTTCGTGGTGACCGACGCGGGGATCAAGTATCCGCTCGCCGATCCCTCGGTGGCCCAGGCCCTGGGTTACCCCACCTCGCTCGCGGCGACGGTGTCGCCGGCGCTGCTGGAGCTGCTGCCGACCGGGCCGCTGCTCGACCCCCAGCGGGCGCGGGGGTGACCGACACGGCCAACCGGTCCGGCAGCACCGAGTCCAGCAACAGCCAACCGAACGGTACGAGAGGACGTGTGTGATGACCCAGCCGAACGAGGTAGACGAGGAAAGCATCCGGCAGCTGCTGGCGGCGTTCGAGGTCGCGATGGCCGACTGCAACGCGGCCGACCGGAGCGTCGACGCGGTCTCCGGCTCGACGCCGTGGCACGGCGAGGCGGCCGTCCGCTACATGCAGGAGCTGCAGAACTGGCGCGGCGGCCTGGCCCAGGTACGCAACGGCCTGGAGCAGCTGCGTGCCTCGATGACCCAGCACCTGCAGGTCTCCAGCAACGCGGAAATGGAATCGGCGTCGCACGCCAAGTGGTACCAGCCCTGATCCGTCCCGCCGGCGCCCCCGCCGGCATCCCTGTCGACGACGAGCATTTGTGACGAGCAGCGAGGAGTGACGCATGGCGACCTACGGCCTCAACCCGGACGGCCTGCTGGCCAGCGGTGAGGAACTGCGCGGGGTGACCCGGTCGATCGAGCAGGCGCTGGCCGACCTCGACCAGGTGGTCAACAGGTTCATCACGGCGAACGTGGGTAACACCGCGAGTTCGTACCAGACGGCGCAGAACACCTGGCACCTGGGCATGGGCCAGATGAACGCCGCCCTCAACTCGGGTGCCTCCGCGATCGACCAGATCCGGGACACGTACCAGGTCGCGGACACCCAGGGCGCGGCCCTGTTCGACGGCTCGATCTAAGCCCTCAACGGCCGGGTGGACACGAGCGGGCCGTCCGCCCGGCCGGATGTCGACGTTGAACTTCCCCCAGGAGGTGGATCATGGCGATCAGTGTTGACGAGGCGTTCCTGCGCCGGGTAGCGGCGGAGAACACACTGCTCGGGGGCGAGGCTCCCGGCGCGGCGAACGGGCCGATCGACGCGTTGGTCATCAAGCCCGGACACCAGAACTTCGTGGTGGGACAGGCACTCTCCACCGCGATCAAGCAGCAGGGCGGTGTGGTCAAGCAGCGGCTCAACCAGCTCGGTCTGCTCTTCACCACCCGTGGTCAGCAACTGCGCGGATTCGTCGACACGACCGACGACGTCGAGTCGCTCAACGACATGACGGTCGCCGAGTTCCGCGCCCGGATCCCCAACTTCTAGCCCGTACGAACCCGCCGGCACCGGGCCGGTCGAACCGGCCGACGTGGCCGGGCCGGCCGTCCCGGCACCGGTGACCTCCGAGAGGATGACCCATGACCCAGCCATCACCGGGAATGAACTGGGTGCCGGCGCTGAAGGACATCCTGGGCGCGGACGACGACGTCGACCCGACCCGGATCACCAGCCCCGCATGGGTCCAACTGGACACCTCGTACTGGATCTCGGCGGACATCCGGTACAACACCGAGGGGTCCCATCAGCGGCCCTGGGACCACTGGATGCCCGGCGACCCGGCCCACGCCGGGTGGAACCGGATCACCCTCTACCGCAAGCGCAACACCGACACGCTCGAGAACTTCCAGCTCATCCGTGGCTGGATCTCGTTCTACGAGGGTGGGGAGACCGGCCCGGCCCGGCAGGCCCAGATGTTCGTCGCGATGAGCGACGAGACGACCTCGGGGATCATGAGCAACGCGTTCCTGGACCCGCAGAGTCTCTACGACGCCGCGCACCTGTTCTACGAGGTGACGAACTGGCTGATGAACACGGGCCAGCCGAAGGTGCAGGCGTTGGTCGGGGAGATCGACCAGGAGGCGAACGGGTTCGAGGGCTCGGCCGCGGACGCGTTCATGTTCGCCATGGAAGACATCAACCGGACGATGCTCTACCTCAAGGAGAACATCACCGAGCCGGACGACTGGATCGAGTTCATCAACGGCAGCGGTGACGCGGTCGGCACCTTCAAGACCGCGATGGTCGACGCCTGGGCAGCCTTCAAGGAGTACCGGTTCTACGACCCCAACTGGCTGATCGGGCAGCTCGTGAAGTCGATGGAGCAGCAGGTCGACGCGTACGACGCCTCGGTCAAGTTCCCCGGGTTCTTCACCGGCGGCGACACCACCGGCGGGTACGACGAGGTGTGGAACTTCGCCTTCCCCGACCAGGGCATGCCCGGACCGTACGACCTGATGCAGCCGGCCGCGTGGGAGCAGCTCAACACGGACACCAAAACCCAGTGGATCAACGAGCTGAACACGTTGAACGCGGCGTCGCTGGCCGCGACCAAGGCGTTGATGGACAACTTCGCCACCACCACCGACAAGCTGCAACGGGTGATCCCGGACCTGTACCGGGGCACCTTCTACGTGCCGCCGCCGGATCCGACGCAGATCCCGCCACCGGGCGGTGGTGACGGGAACTTCGGCATCAACACCGGCGGCAACAACGGCGGCGGTGGGGGCGGCGGCGAGGGCGGTATCGACACCTCGGGTCTCGGCAGTGGCGGCGGTGGGGGAGGCGGCGAGGGCGGTATCGACACCTCCGGTCTCCGCAGTGGCGGCAACACCGGTGGCGGCGGCTCGGAGTTCGACCCGTCGTCGGTCGGCGGCAACCAGTTCGCGTCCGGGTCCAACTCCGGCGGCAGCTCGGGTGGGATCGACACCTCCGGCCTCGGCGCCGGTCCCGGCGGAATCGACCCGTCGGGTGTCGGCGGGGGGACCTCGATCGGTGGGATCAGCGGCGGCTCGAACTCCGGTGGCCTGAACCCCGGTGGCGGTGGAACGTCGATCGGTGGGATCGGCGGCGGCTCGTCCGGCGGTACGGGCGCCGGTGCCGGCGGCGGCGGGATCACCATTCCCGGTCTGGGCAGCGGCGGCTCGTTCACCGGTGGCGGCAGCAGCGGTTCGGTCGGCGGTGGCGCCGGACAGAAACCGCCCGGCTCGGGCCTGGGCCTGGGTTCCGGTTCCAACTCCGGCTCCGGCTCGGGTGGCTCCGGCTCCGGTTCCGGCTCCGGTTCCGGGTCCGGCTCCGAGGAGGGCGCCGATGGCGGACTCGGCAGCGGCGGCTGGTCGGGCATCCCCGGCCTCGACGATCCGAGCCTCGGCGGCGGCTCGTACCCCGGCAGCCAGTTCCCCTCCCAGATCGACCCGGGCAATCTCGGCTCCGGCAACTTCCCCTCGGCGGGCTCGGTGGTCGGACCGCTCGGCACCCCACCTCCCGGATACGCCGGCGCCGGAGCGCTCAACGG
Organism: Micromonospora sp. NBC_01796; assembly: GCF_035917455.1. NCBI lineage: Bacteria > Bacillati > Actinomycetota > Actinomycetes > Micromonosporales > Micromonosporaceae > Micromonospora > Micromonospora sp. NBC_01796. Next base: position 6,694,005 of record NZ_CP109078.1, read on the forward strand.
TCTCGCGACGAGCGGCGGCGGACTACCCGGCGGAGGTGGCTTCAACGCCGGTGGTTACGGCCTGGAGAACCTCCCCGGTGCGATCCTCCCGCCCGCTGCCGGTGCGAACGGTGCCAACGGCGCGATGGGCGGCATGGGCGGGATGCCGTTCATGCCACCGATGGGCGGCATGGGTGGCATGGGCAGTCCCGGCAACGGTGACAACAAGGAACGCGAGCGGACCACCTGGCTGGCCGAGGAGGAGGAGGTCTGGGGCACCGACCCGGACTGTGCACCGGCCGTCGTCGGGCGTGACGACGGCTCCGAGTACGACCAGTCCGAGACCCAGACCCGGCAACCGGCCCCGACCCGCGGCCCCCGGTCGCCGTACGGGCCCTCGCGGGGCACCACCCGCGGACGTTCCTGAGCGAGAGGAGTACCGCAACCATGTCCAGCCCGTTGCACAACCAGATCGAGCAGGCGTACGCCGAACTCGAACGCAGCCAGGCCGCGCTCGCCGGGGTGCAGGAGGAACTCGCGGGCGCCCAGACCACGGTCACGTCCAAGAACCGGGCGATCACCGTCACCGTGGACAGCCGTGGCGACCTGGTCGACATCAAGTTCCTCACCCGGTCGTACCGGACGATGCCGTCGGCCGAACTGGCCACCCTGCTGATCGAGACGATCGCCGAGGCGCGGACGAAGGCGCAGGCGGCGGTGGCGGCGACGTTCCAGTCCGTACTGCCGACCGGCATGTCCGCACTGGACATGATCAACGGCACGGTCGACTTCGAGGAGATGATGCGGGAGGCGATCCGGATCGCGAACGAGCCGTTCCCCGGTGACGAGCCGACCGAGCAGCCGAAGCCGGGAGGCGGCAGGTGACCGAGCCGATCATCTCCGCCGACACCGCCCGGCTGCGGGCCGAGGCGTTCGCCAGCTACCTGGAGCACATGAAGGGGGTGGTGGACGAGTTCGACGCGGAGCGGGCCGCGAACGCCCCGGTGGTGCTCAGCGTCCGGGGCGAGGTGGACGAGGCGATCGTCAAGGACCTCGACCGGGACCTGCCCGAGACGCTCTACGTCCTCACCGGGCTACGGGACCTGTCCCTGGGTGACGGTTCGCGGGTGGAGGAGCTGCGGGTGCTGCTGGAGTCGTACGAGGCGGGCAACGTCGACACCGCCGGTAGCTGGGGCGGCGACGGACCGAACCTGTCGCTCTGACGGGTGGGTGACGGACGGACCCGGCACAACGGACGGAGGTGAGCTGGCCGGATGGCGATCGAGGCGTCGGACCAGCTTGCCGGCTTCCTCAAGTGGGTCTCGGGGGAGGACTTCCCGGGGGCCAACGAGGATCGGCTGTTCGGGATGTCCCGTGCCTACTACGGGGCGGCCGACGGGGTGGAGGCCGCGATCCCGTTGCTCGTCAGTGCCGTGGAGTCGATCCGCGAGGGGGTGTCCGGCCAGGCCGACGAGGCGTTCGTCGAGTCGATGCGGGCGTACGTCGACGAGGAACCCGGCTTCCTCGCCGCCGCCGGCCTGCACATGCGCAAGCTCGGGGCGAAGAGCCAGACCAGCGGCACCCAGGTGCAGTACGTCAAGATGACCCTGATCGGCGCGATCATCCTGCTGCTGATCGAGTTCGCGGTCGCGCTCGCCTTCTCGTTCTTCAATCCCGGTGCGGCGCTGAACTGGCTGGCCGCGCGGGTGGCCATCTTCCGCTTCCTGGTCCGTACGCTGCTCGGGCGCCTGCTCATGCACGTGGTGATGAACCAGATCATCGGTATCGGTCTGCAGGTGCTGCTGGACCTGATCGTGCAGCGGTTGCAGATGGCGATGGGCACCCGCGACCACATCGACACGTCGCTGACCCGGCAGGCGGCGATCGCGGGCGCGGTGGGCGGTGCCATCGCGACGGTCCTCGGCCCGGCCGCGAACCGGATCTTCCGCCGGTTCGGTGGCGAGGTCGCCGACGCGGTGGTGGACAACATTCCCACCCCGAAGCCGCCACCGAAGTCCTTCCTCGACGCCCTCATGACCCCGGCGCCCAAACCGACGGCCCGGCAGGCGGTGGTCGAGGCGGCCGAGGAGCTGGTGGTCGAGGCCGGCACCGAGGTTCTCGCCGAGGGCACGGTCAACGCCATCAACGGCGAGGGCTTCAAGGTGACCGGCGCCGCGGCCACCTCCGGGATCCTGTCTGCCGGCGCCAGCATCGCCGGCACGAACGTCGGCAACGCGATCCGGCCGGGTCCGGACGACGGACCGAACGCCGACGGCACCGACCAGCCGACCAAGTCCACCCCGACGGACGTGCCGACCCCGGTGGTCACCCCCGGCGGTCCGCCGCCGGGCAGCCCCGGTGGGGGTCCGCCGGGTGGTCCCAAGGGCGGGTCCAACGATCCGGGTACGCCAACCGACGGCGGTTCCGAGGGTCTGACCGACTCCGACCCGGTCACCTCGACGCCGACTCCCGTCGGTGCCGTTCCGGGTCCCGCGCCGACCAACGGCCCCGCGCCCAGCTCCCCGGCGCCGACAACGGGTTCGGGTACGCCGTCGAGCGGCCCCGACGCACAGGACAGCCCGACCCCGAACGGCCCGACCCCCGTCGGCCCTCTGTCGGACGGCTCGATTTCCAACGGCGCACTGCCCAACGCGCCGACCCCCAGCACTCCGCTGTCGAGTGCGCCGACGTTCGACGGCCCGCTGTCGAACGGTCCGGCACCCTCCCTTGCGGCCGCGTCCGCCGACGGGTTCGGCCCGACGGTCGGTGGCGGCGACTCCCAGGGTCCGGTCACCACCGGCTCGTTCACCTCGTCCGCCTCGACCCCGCCTGCCGTGTCGTCGGGTTCCCCGGTGACCGGGGCGCCCACCCCGACCAGCGTCACCACCGGCGCCTCCTCGACGGCCGCCACCAACGGGGTCGGCGGCTCCACCGGCCCGACACCGGTCACGTCGAGCGCCGTGTCGAGCAGCACGACAGCCGCCGGTATGAACAGCACCCCGGCGGTGAACCCCACGAGCACCACCCCGACCAACACCAACACTCCGACCACCTCGACCGGCGCCACGCAGACCGGCGCGACGCAGACCAGCACCATGCAGACCAGCCCCACGCAGACCAGCACCACCTCCACGAGCACCGCGGCCACGCCCAGCGGCACCGCGTCCAGCACCACGCCCAACGGGTCCGCCGCCCGGACCGGTCCGGCGCCGATCAGCTCCAGTGCACTCAGCTCCAGCACCACCGTGCCCGGTGCGGTCGGCTCCAGTACGGCCGGTGTCGATTCGGCGGCCCCGCGCCCCGCGACCACCAAATCGACATCCACCGGCCCGACATCCACCGGCCCGTCGGCCACCACCCCGACACCCACCGGCCCCACCCGGGTCAGTTCCGCGGTTGTCAACCAGAACCCCGACCCCGACCCGACCTCGGTGAGCAACCCGGCTGACCGGATCCCCGTCCCACGGACCGAAGAATCGTCGACCCCGGTCGAGATCCCACCGTCTGTAACCGACCAACCGACGCTGACACCTCCCGCGCCGCCGACCACCCCTTCCACTCCCGGCGTGACGGGCGCGGACGGCCGTCGGGGACCCGTGCGGCATCGGCCCGGGAACGCCCGCGAGCGTCGGGCATGGAACCGGCTGCACCGGCGTTTCCGGCCGGGGACCGTCGGTCCCGTCCTGCCCACTGTCCTTCGCGGACCCGTGCCGGTCACCCTCGCGGGTAAGGCCCGGCCGGCCGGGCCGGCACGGGCGGTTGACCTGACCCGGGGCGCGGACGGCACCTGGTACGCCGACGGCGTACCCCTGATCGTGCGGCCGGTGCCCGGCGGACGTGCCGGTGTCGGGCTGCTCTCCGACGCCGACTTCGAACTGGTCCGGGGCAGGCCGCTGCCGGACGGCGACGGTGCGGCGGTGCTGGTGCACGGCGCGGGTGACCTGGTCCGGGCTGCCGTGCGGCAGGCCGACGGTACGACCGGAGCGGTGCTGCTCGACCCCGACCAGGTGGCCCGGATCGTGGCCGAGGTGACCCCGCCGGACGTGCCGCTGGTCCTGGTCGCCTGCGAGCAGGGAGCACTCGCCGGCGGGTTCGCCCAGCGCCTCGCCTCGGCCCGGGGTACGGACGTGCTCGCCGCCTCGGGCGACGTGATCGCCGGCAGCGACGATTCCTCGGACAATCTGGTCACGGTCGGTGGCGATCCCTGGTTGCTGTTCGTCCCCGAGGGGCTCGGCGGCGAGGGCTGGGACGTGCTCAACGACGACGTCGACGAGCTGGCGCGGCCCTTCGACGGGATCACCGCGATCGACGGCGACGGCCGTGGGCCGGGTCTACGGCTCGGCCGCGGTCCGTCGACCAACCAGGAGGCGTCGACGTCGAACTCCGGGACGGCGGCGAAGGCGAAACCGCCGCCCTGGACCAGATTCAAGGCCCCGACCAGTGCCGAGAGGACGCCCGGAATCCCGGCGAAGACGCCGGTCCTCGCGGCCGGTCCGGCGACCGAGGCAACGCCGGCCGCCCCGCTGCCGGACATCTCCGCCGAACTCGGTGTCTACCACCGACGTCCGGAACTGCTCTCCGAGGTCGACGGTCCGGCCGACGTCGACCGGCTGGTCAACGACCTGCGGCGGGCGGTACAAGGGCAGGTACGGGCGCGGGTGTCCAACCATCTGGCCCGGATCACCTACGGCGGCCGGCAGGCGATCTCCGTCGACACGACCGCGATCGAAGAGGCGCTGCGTACGGATCTCCAGTCGTTCTTCACCACCGGCGGACGGACGTTCGACGTCCGGGACGGCTGGCGACGGTGGCACTCCGTCACCATCGCACCGACCCGGTTCACCGACACCCAGCAGTGGGTGGACCAGAGCGCGGACAAGGCCAAGTACGACACCCGCAACGACGCGAATGTGGCACTCAAGGACACCGCGACGGCCGGGGACAGCCTCGCCCTCGGACTGGGCGCCTCGATCGGCGGCAGGTTCGGGCCCGGTGGCGCCCTCTCCGGCGATCTCGCGTTCGCCCGTGCGGCCGAGACCGCCGAGTCGAGCGGCACCCTCTCCGACTCCCGCAACGTCCGCAGCGGCGCCGGTTCCCACCTGGTGCTGGCCTCGGTCCAGTTCACGGTGACGGTGGACCGGGCCGGCCGACCACCGGCGACCTCACCCCCGCTGCACGAGAACGGTGCCGACCACCGGCGGCGGATGGCCACCCACCCGCCACCGCCGGGCGGGCCGGTGGCGACGGTCGCCTTCCGGGCGCTGGACGACATCGCCCGGGCCACCCACACCGCCCGCCCCGTCAGCTCCCGGCAGGGCCGGTTCGACGTGTCCACCCTGGTGGAGAGCCTCTATCCGGTACGGATCGAGGACGCCCGGTTGGATCGGCGGGATCCGCACGGCAACCGGGTCGACACCCCGACCAGGACCTGGAACGTCACGGCCGAGGACATCCTGCAACAGCTCAGACCGACCGGTACGGTCGGCGAGGGCAGCATCGGCCGGGAACAGGTACGGGCGCTGCTGACCGAGTCCAGCGTGCTGGGACAGGTGCCGCTGGCGCTCGAAGGCTCGGTGCACTCGCCGCTGGTGCTCAGCTCGTCGCGCCGGCAGGCGGTGGCCCTGGAGCTGAGTTCCGAGGTCACCGAGATGGAGGTGCTCGAGGACGTCGCGAAGTCGTCGTTCCGGTGGCAGCCGGGGGTCACGTCAGTCGGCCGGCAACAGCACGTCAGTTCCGTCGGCGGGGGTGGCAGCGGGGCGTTCCGATGGGGATTCGGGTTCGCGTACATCCAGGCCCGGTTGAGCGCGGGGTTCCGGCGCAACACCACCACCAGCGTCAAGCAGAGCAGCACCGCCCGGACCGGGACCGAGTTCAAGGACGTGAAGAACGTCCTCGCCCGGGTGCAGGTCCGGCTCACCATCGACGCGTCGACCCGGGTCAACGCGTTCCAGCGGCCGTTCCGCCGGTCTCCGCACCCGGTCGTGGTCGAGCTGACCATCCTGGCACGACTGCCGCGCGACAAGGCCGAGCAACTGCTCGCCGGACCGCCGCCGGCCGACGACAGCGCCACGCCCGGGGGTGACCGTAAGGGCAAGGGCAGGAGGTTACCGGAGGAGACCGCCGGCAGGGCGGTGCTGGACGCCGTACCCGAGGCGCTGTCCGAGGCCGAGGGCAGCGACGAGGTGATGAACTCGGACTCCGAGGCAGAGACCGCCCCCGATCCACTGCCGCCGCCGTGGGCCAAGACCGGTGGCAACTCCGTGCCGTACGGGATGAGCAGGTTCCGGGAGCTGCACGGCCGTACGTCGACGCTGGTCAGGGGCCTCGGCGGCGGTTTCCTGCCCCGGTTCCGGACCGGTGGGGCGGTCAAGGCGATGGGGTTCGTGAGCTCCGCGAGCGAGCGGCAGAAGAACCAGTCCGAGCTGGACCGGGTGCTTTCCGTACCGGCGCTGCGGCAGAACTACACCGCCCTGCTCAACGGCGGGGTGGCGGCGGTGCTGACCCGGACGAAGTTCTGGCACTCGCGGCACGTGGTGGTGCACGTCACCGCACGGCACACCCAGGATCTCACCTACTCCGGGGTGGAGAAGGGCGTCGCGGTACGGAACTTCCAGTCCAACAGCGAGCAGGACGGTGCGGCGGCGGGCGCACAGTGGCGGGCGGCGTTGGCGGTCGAGGGCGGGTTCATCGGGCGGTTCCCGGGGCCGAAGGCGAGCGCGGCGGTGATGCCCGGCGGGGCGGTGGAGGGACAGCGGCGCTGGGCGCAGCAGGGCGGGGTGAAGACGACCGGCCAGGAAACCGCCCTGCACGGCGGTACGCCCGACTCCCAGCGCTTCGACGGTGAGCTGGAACTGGTCGTCACGGTCTACACGTACAAGAAGCGAATCGGACGCAACCCGCGGGCCCGGCTGGGGATCGGGCACCGGGCCGGACCGTTGACCCCGGCCACCGCACCCGCCGAGGAGTGGGACCTCGACCGGATACAGGTCGGCGACCGGCAGCTCAACCAGTACCGGCTCACCACCACCAAGCCGGTGAGTGTGCTGTTCGCGAAGAGTGCGATCCCCCGTCAGGATCTCGGCGACCTCCAGGTGAACCGGGTGGATGCCGTCGACGGGGACCGGCTCCCGCTGCGTCGGCGTGCCAAGGCCGACCTGTCGACCCTGCGCGACTTCGTGGACCGGCCGGCACCGGCACCGCCGCCCCAGCCGCAGGCCCAAGCCCAAGCCCAGCCTCAGCCGCCTCAGCCGCCGCCGCTCGCGGTGTCGGACTGGCGGTTCGTCGAGGCGATGCCGGGCAGCAGGGAACTGATGGAGCTTGCCCAGGAGACGGTCCTGGAGACCCAGCAGTACGAGGAGGGTGTGTCGCGACGTCAGCTCGGCGGGCTGCGGGGCGACGTGACGCTGGTCGAGGGGATGCCGGTCTGGGCCGAGATGGTGGATCGGTTCTCCACCACCCAGCAGGTCGCGAACCTGGGACCGATGACCGAGCAGCAGTGGGACCTGGAGCCGATCACCACCGAGGCCGACGGTGGGCGGCTGAACGTGTCGGTCGCGGCCCGGCTGGTCCGGCCCCGGCTGGCGCCGAACCTGTCCGAGGTCACCACCGAGAACGCCCCCGGTGGCGGGGTCCAGGTGTGGGGAACCCGGACCACGGAGAACCAGATCCAGGGCCGGGTCCAGTTCGGCGTGTCGGGCCGGGAGACGAGCAAACCGGAGGACAAGTTCGGCGGCGGTGGCACCGCGTCCGGGGGTTACCAGCGGATTCTCTACTCGAAGATGACCCGGCACCGGAAGAAGGTGAGCGGGTTCATCGAGCGGAACGTCAACAACCGGAAGGCCAGGACCCGGTCGTACCTGGTGGTGGCCGACCTGCGGGCCAGCGTGGTCGCGGAGGTGACGAATCCGGCGGACATGCCGAAGTCGCTGCTGCCGGAGCCGTTCCAGCCGGCGAGTTGGGAGCACCACAAGACGGTGACCCGCAGCGCGGTGATCGAGAACGCCGTCTACCTCTGGGTCAGCGAGGACGAGGCGATCCGGCTCGGTCTGATCACCCAACCGGGACATCCGGCGGTGCCGGAGACCATCGCGGAGGAGGTGGCCGACCAGGACTTCGTGCTGCCGCCCGGGCGCTCACCCGGCCTGGGACTGCAGACGTTCCACCAGGTGCCCTCACTGGTCCGACCGGCGATCGACGCCCTCCGGGCGATGGTCGCCCGACCGAACCCGCATCCGGTCTTCAACCGGATTCTGGCGACGCTGACCGGGATGGGGCTGGCCGATCCGATGCTCAACCGGCGCCGGCTGCTCAACGTACTGTCCCGGACCGGGTTCCCGAGGCACTGGGCGGCGCTGTTCGACGGTGGGGTGTCGCTGCTCTACCCGGAGACCGGGAAGGTCAGCCAGCGGCTGTTCGACATCCGCCTGGTCGCCGTCGCCGACCAGCCGCCCGAACTGGTCCGCTTCGTGGCCGACCACAACGACATCGACGTACGGACGGTCGGCGTCGGCGGCCAGGGCAGGACGGTCCGCAGCGGCCGTGGCGACGCGCTCTTCACGAACGTGGCCGGCTCGGCGATCCTGAACCCGGACGGCAAGCCGGTGGCGTTCGGGGCCGGACACCAGTACGGCTACGGCTCGCTCGTGCTCAGCTCGAACACCTCGGAGTCGGAGAACCGGACCACCGACATCAGTTCCGGCCGCGGGGTCAAGGCCAGGACCCGGCTCCGGCCCCGGTTCGAGATCCGGATCTACTACCGGGGTCGACCGGTACGCGGTGGAGTCGTCTCCTTCCAGGCGCCCGTCACGGTCGACCGTTGGGCCACCAACCTCCGGATCCGACCGACCGGGACAGCCGCCAGACCGCCCGCGGAGCCCGGCGATCCGGGCGCGTACCAGTTGCCGAGCGACCAGTTGCCCGCCCCGCAACTGCGGACCGGTCGGCTCCGGGCGCCGGGGTGGCGGCAGCGCAACGGGATCCTGGTGCCACCCCGGTTCGCGCCGGAGGACCTCGACGGCGCCCAGGTGCTCCAGGACGCGGTGAACGGCCTGCTCCAGGGGGTGTCGAACCGGCTGGCCGAGGCCGGCTTCGCCGGAGCCCACCAGGTGCACCAGGGGCTGACGCCGGAGCTCCTGCTGCCGAACGCGAGTGACCTGCTCGCCGAGCTCGGGCTGGAGCTGCCCGAGGTGCCGAGCACCGACCTGTCGATGAAGGGGGCGGTGGTCCGGGTCCGGCTGGTGCCGGTGGCGGTCCGGCTCGCCGGGGTCGACGCCGGGGTGTACCGGGAACACGTACAGCAGGCGACCGGTTCCTCGGGCAGCGGCTCGAACGCGTTGACCCAGTCCACCCAGGCGCCACGGATCCTGCTCGGCCGGGGTTACCTGGGCGACCCGTACCAGGCGTTGGAGACCGGTGGTGCGGGTCCGTCCACCGGCGAGACCGCGGCGGTCGCCTCCGGCGAGGAGGGCGGGTCGACCGGGTTCGGCAACGTCAAGCCCGAGGGTCCGTCGGCGGCGGTCGCGTACGTCTGCCAGCCGGTGGTGGAGGTGATCCTGCCGGAGCGGGTACGGGTCCTGCTGCCCGCCCGGCAGCGCATCGGCCGTCCGGTGGATCCGGTGACCGTTGTGCTCCGGATGGGCCTGGACGATGCCCGCCAGGTGCTCGCCATCGACGACAGTGATGCCGTACGGCCGGGAATGCGGGCCGCCTTCGACCAGATCGTGGCCCACGACGGGCTGCTGCACGCTGCCGGTGAACGTTTCGTCGCGGCGACCGACGCCGAGGAGGCGGCCAGGTACCGGCTGCAGAGTGTCCAGGAGCCCCGTCTGCGCGACCGGCCCATGGAACGGGAGGAGGTGGTCGACGCACGCGCCGAGGCCACCACCGAGTGGGAGGCGGCGGTCGAGAAGCGGGAGCGGGCCGAGGCCGTCTGGTGGGACCTGCTCCGGACCCACTCGCAGCTGCTCGACGACTTCGAGGCGACGTACGTCGGGGTACCGCACCGGATCGCGGACCCCGTGGTGGAGACCGACGGCGACAGTGACAGCGATGGTGGTGACGACCCGCCACCGGCCACCCGCAACACGCCCGCGATCCTGCCCGCCGTGCCGGAGGATGACGGTGCCGCCGCCGACACGGTCGAGGTCCGCCGGCCGCCGAGCAAACTGTCACCGTTCCAACGGCGGCGCACCGAGCGGCTGACGGACGCCGTCGTGCGGCCGAACGCCGGCCCGCTCCCGGTCGACACCGGCCGCCTGGCCCGGCTCAGGCAGGAGGCCGAGGCGGCGCTCCGGCAGGACGCGCCCGCGAAGGCCGTCGAGCCCGACGTCGCCGAACCGAAGGTAGAGCCGAAGGCCGAGCCGAAGGTTGAGCCGAAGGCCGAGCCGAAAGCCGTCGAGACCGGCGTTGCCGCGGCGAAGGTCGAGCCGAAGGCCGCCGAGACCAGGGTTGCCAAGCCCAGGAAGGGCCGGCCGAAGGCGGGCGTCGAGCGGGTGCGGACGTTGTGGCGGCCGGACCGCAAGCCCGGTCCCTCGACCGTCACCCCCCTGGCGGCGGCCGTCCCGACCCCGCTCGGCCCCGTGTCCGGCAGCGGCACGACGGTGACCAGCCCGACGGTGACCAGCCCGACGACGGTGACCAGCACGACGATGGGCGATCAGGGTTCCGCGATCGTGTCACCGACGGACCTTGCACCGGCCGCGCCGGTGCGGGTGACGGAGTTGGTCCGGGACAAGGCCGGGACCTGGTACGCCGACGGCAAACCCCTGGTCGTACGGCGACCGCCGGGTGAACGGGCCGGAGTGGCGCTGCTCTCCGACGCCGACTGGGAGCTGGTACGCAACCGGTCGCTACCGTACGGGTCCGGGGGTGCCCTGCTGGTCCACGGCGCGGGTGGTTTCGTCGCGGCGCCGGTGCGGCTGGGCGACGGCACCACCGGCGAGGTACTGCTCACCCCGGAGCAGGTGTCCCGGATCGTCACCCCGCTGGTGCCGCCGGAGGTGCTGCTGGTCCTGGTCGCCTGCCGATCGGACGAACTGAGCGGCGAGTTCACCCAGGGCCTGGCGTCGGCGCGCGACGGGGACGTGCTCGCCGCGTCGGGGGACGTGGTCGTCGGGTCCGACTTCCATCCCGGCAAGGTGCTCAGCATCGGGGGCAGTTCCTGGTCGCTGTTCACCCCGACGGTCCTGGGCGAGCAGGGGTGGGACACCCTCAACGACTTCGACGGACAACCGATCCCGTTCGACGGCATCGTCGCCGAGGACGGCGACTCCCGCGGCACCGGGCTGCGCCTCGGACGCAAGCCGAAGGCGTCCACCTCCGCCACCGTCCCGTCGGCGTCGACCTCGGCTCCGGCGGGTACCCCGGCAACCGCCGCCCAACTCGGCCGCTACCACTCCAATCCGGAGCTGCTGTACGAGGTGGACGGGGCGTCGGACCTCGACCGGCTGGTGACGGACGTGACCGAGGCCGTACGGCAACGGGTACGGGACCGGGTCCGCCCCCGGTACGCCCGTGCCACCTGGGGCGGCCGGCAGGGGATCTCGGTCGACACCACCGCGATCGAGGCGGCCCTGCTGCAGGACCTCCAGTCCTTCTTCACCACCGGCGGCCGGACCTTCGACGTCCGGGACGGCTGGCGCAACTGGCACAGCGTCACCATCACCCCGAGCCGGAACACGACCGGCCAGCGCTGGGTGGACCAGAGCGCGGACAAGGCGAAGTTCGACACCCGCAACGACTTCACCTCCGTGCAGCGGGACACCGCGACCTCCGCGGACAGCCTCGCCGTCGGCGGCGGCTTCACCATGGCGAGCCGGTTCGGGCCCGGTGGCGGGTTCTCCGCCGAGGCGGCACTCGCCCAGGCCGCGGAGTCGAGCGAGAACACCTCCTCGCTGTTCGACTCGCACAACGTACGCAGCGGCGGCGGGTCGAACCTGGTCCTGTCGTCGGTCGAGTTCACCGTCACGGCCGGGCGGGTGGGGACCGTACCGCAGACGGCACCGCCATTCCACCGGGCCGCCCCGGCGTTACCGGTGCCGGCGGTGTACCCGCCGGCACCACCGGTGGTGACCGCGCAGATCGGGTTCCGGGCGGTCGAGGACATCGCCAGGGCCGACGCGCCGGTCGGCGTCAGCCGGGCCGGTGGCGACTTCGACGTCCCCACCCTGGTGGAGAACCTCACCCCGGTACGGGTGCTGGACGCGGCGGTCCGGCAACCCGACGGCCAGTGGGGTGTGCGTCGCACCTGGAACCAGGTGGCCGAGCAGGTCCTGCAACGCATCAGGCGGACCGGCACCGTCGACCCGGGCAGCACCAGCCGGGACCAACTGCGCTCGCTGCTCACCGAACCGAGCCTGCTGGGACAGCTACCGCTCGCCCTGGAGAGCCCGGCGAACTCGCCGCTGCTGCTCAGCCCGTCCCGACGGCAGGCGGTCTCGGTCCAGATGCAGTCCCGGGTGACCGACTTCGAGGTGCTCGCCGACGTCAAGAAGTCGTCGTTCCGCTGGCAGCCGGGAGTCACCGACAACGGGCGGCAACAGCACGTGAGCATGGTCGGCAGCGGCGGGAGCGTGGTGCCGATCCGATGGGGATTCGGCCTGGCCTACATCCAGCTCCGGCTGTCGGCCGCGTTCCGCCGCAACACCACCACGACGGTCAGGCAGAGCACCACGACCCGTACCGGCACCGAGTTCAAGGACATCGAGAACGTCCTGGCCAGGGTGACGTTCCGGGTCACCATCGATCCGAGCACCCGGGTCAACACGTTCCAGCACTGGTTCCGGCGCCGGACCGGCGTCCGTCCGGTCGAGCTGGAACTGACCGTGCTCGCCCGCCTGCCCAAGGACAAGGCGGCCCTGCTGATCAGCACGGTCCAGCCGGCCGGCACCGCGGCCACCAGCGGCAGCGGGCCGGGGCAGCCGACCGGCACGGCCGCCACCGGGAACCGCAACGGCAAGGCGCGGGCGGTACGGCAGGACCCCGACCCCGATCCGGACCAGCTCCGGCGCCCACCGCCGTACGCGCTCTTCGGCGGGCACGCGATGCCGTACGGGATGAGCAGGTTCGCCGCGGCTCAACGGCGTACGACGGCTCTGATCGGGCAGATCGGCGGCGGGTTCCTGCCGCGTTACCAGGGTGACGGTGTCGTACGCCGGATGGGTTTCTCCACCTCGGCGAGCGAGCGGCAGAACAACCAGACCGAACTGGACGGCGTGCTGTCCATGCCGGCCCTGCGGCAGAACTACACCGCGATGCTCAACGGTGGGGTGACCGCGACCCTGACCAGGACCAAGCAGACGTACTCCCGGCACATAGTGGTCCACGTCGCCGCCCGGCACCCGCGACAACCGACGTACGCGGGGGAGGAGCCCAACGTCGCGGTCCGTAACTTCCAGTCGAGCAGCGAACAGGACGGTTCGGCGGCCGGGGCGCAGTGGCGTGCCGCGGTCGCGGTGGAGGGTGGGTTCATCGGGCGGTTGCCCGGCCCGAAGGTGAACACCTCGCTCTCCCCCGGTGGCGCGCTCGAGTTCCAGCAGCGCTGGGCCCGGCAGAGCGGCATCGAGGTGACCGGCCAGGAAACGTCCCTGCACGGCGGTACGCCCGACTCGCAGCGCTTCGAAGGTGACCTGGAACTGGTCGTGACGGTCTACTCGTACACCGTCGGGTTGGGCCGGGACCGGCGGGCGCTGCTCGGGCTCGGCCGGCGGGCCCGGCGGATCGAACACAACCTGGTGCCCGGCTTCACCCGGCTGGCGCAGACGGTACCTGTCGGCGACGAGCAGATCCCGCAGTACCGCCTCACCGACACGCACCCGGTGAAGGTCCTGCACTCGCGCAGCGCGCTACCGAGCCGTGACGTCGACTATCCCGTCTCCGTGGCCGAGCGGGAGAGTCGACCGCTGGCCCGGCAGACCCGCACCGACATCTCCGCGTTGCGGCAGTTCGTCGACCGGCCGACGGGGACCGCCCCGGCGCCGGCGCAGGCGACCTCGGCGCCTCCGCGTCCTGAGCCGGCGTGGGACTGGCGGTTCGTGGAGGCGATGCCGGGCAGCGCCGAGGTGTTCAACCTGGCCGAGCAGGCGGTGCTCGACACCCAGCGGTACGCGCCGGACCTGGCCTCCAAACGCAAGGTCGGCGGGCTGCGCGGCGACGCCGCGTTGGCTCGCGGGATGCCGGTCTGGGCGGACCTGGTCAACCGGCTGTCGAACTCCCGGCAGATGGCGAACCTGGGCACGATGACCGAACGGCAGTGGGACCTGGAGCCGTTGACCACGGACACCGACGACGGTCGGCTGGACGTGTCGATCGTGGCCCGGATGACCCGCCCCCGACTCGTGCCGGTGGGCGGCGAGATCAGCACGGAGAACGCCCCCGGCGGCGGGGTGCAGGTGTGGGGCAGCCGGACCCGCGAGCGGCAGTGGCTGGGCCGGATCCAGTTCGCGCTCGGGCTGCGCAAGCCCGGCAAGGTGGAGGACAAGGCCGGTGGTGGCGGCACCGGCACCGCCGGCTACCAGCACGTCTTCCGTTACCGGATGAGGCGCTGGCGGGAGAAGGTGAGCGGCTTCATCGAGCGCAACATCAACAACCGCAAGGGGCAGGCCCGTACCTTCCTGGTGGTGGCCGACCTACGGGTGTCGGCGGTGGCCGAGGTGACCCACTCGGCCGACTTCCCGGCCGCGCTGGTGCCGAGCGCGATCCAGCCGGACCGCTGGCAGAACCACAAGACAGCCGAGCGCAGCGCGGTGATCGAGAACGCGGTCTACCTGCGGGTCACCGAGGAGCAGGCCGCGGCCATGGGCCTGCTCGACGGACCCGAAGGGCCACTGAAGCCGCCGCCACCCGGCCCGTCCAGCATCCGCCACGACGCCGATCCGGCGCTCGCCCTGCCGGCCGCCCGGTCTGCGGGGCTGGGTCTGCAGACCTTCTACCAGGTCCCGTCCCTGGTCCGCCCGGCGATCGACGCCCTGCGGGAGGCGGAGGCGGACCCGAACGCGGCGCCCCTGGCAGCGCCGATCCTGGCCGCACTCAACGGCACCGCACTGGCGGACCCGATGCTCAACCGTCGCCGGATGCTCAACCTGCTCTCGCCCAAGGGCGTACGGCGCAACTGGGCGGCCCTGTTCGACGGCGGAGTCTCCCTCATCCACGCCGACACCGGCGCTTTCAGTCAACAGCTCTACGACGTCCGGCTGCACGCGACGCTCAACGACCCGATCGAGTTCGACCGTTTCGTGGCCAACCACGACGACATCGACGTACGCATGGTCGGCGCGCGGGGTGCGGGCAAGCTGATGCGGCGCGCCCGTGGCTGGGCGGTGTACTTCAGCGCCCTCGCGTCGGGCGTCATGAATCCGGGCGCGAAGCCGCCGGATCCGAAGGCGCCGGATGATCCGAATGCCGGCGGGGCCGGCGCGCTCGGCGGCGGCTACCAGTACAACACCGGGAACCTGACCGCCAGCACGAACTTCAACGAGTCCGAGCGACGCACCGTCGACATCAGCTCCGGGCGCGGGGTGAAGGCACGGATCCGCCTCAACCCCCACTTCGAGATCCGGATCTACCACCGGGGTCGGGCGGTGCCGGCGAACACGATCACCTTCCGGGAGCAGGTGACGGTCGACCGGTGGGCCGGGGACCTGCGCAGTGCCGCCCGGAACCGGCCGCCGGCCGCCATCGAGGGGCCGGGCGCGTACCCGCCGCAGGCCCGTCCGGGGGTCGAGCCGGGCTGGCAGGAACGGGACGGACTGCTGCTCCCACCCCGGTTCACCCCGGAGGACCTGAGCGGCGCGGCCGAGGTGCAGCAGGCCGCGGCGGAGCTGATGGCCGACGCCGCGCGCCGGCTCCGGACGGCCGGTTATCCCGGCGCCCAGCAGGTGCAGCAGGCGCTCACCCCGGAGATCCTGCTCCCGAACGCGCGGGCGCTGCTCTCGACCGAGGGGCTGGTGCTGCCGGAGCTGTCGAGCGCGGAAGCCTCGATGCAGAAGGCGAAGATCACCGTACGGCTCGAACCGGTGGCGGCCCGGCTGGCCGGGGTGGACTCCGGTGTGTACCGGGAACACGTCGAGCAGTCCGGCGACGGCATGGGCAGCGGCTCGAACGTACAACACCAGTCGATGCACGCTCCCCGGATCGTCGGCGGGCGCGGGTACATCAACGACCCGTACCAGCCGATGGAGACCGGTGGCGCGGGTCCGTCCAGTGGTGAGACGGTGGCGAACGCGGCGGGGGAGGAGAACTCGGCGACCGGGTTCGGCAACGTCAAACCCGAAGGCCCGTCGGCCGCCGTCGCGTACGTCTGCCGCCCGGTGGTGGAGGTGACGCTGCCCGGCAAGTGGTCCCGGCCACTGCGGATCCGGCACCGCAGCAACGAGGACACGGCGGATCCGGTGGTGACCGTCGTGCTGCGGATGGGGCGCGACGACGCACGCCGGGTACTCGGCATCGACAACGGGGCACCGGTCAGGGTGCACGACGACTTCGACGAGATCGTGGCGAACGAGCAGCAGCTCAAGACTGAGGCGGACGACTTCGTGGAGGCGGGTGAGGCCGAGGCCGCCGCCCGGTTCGCGGTACTGGAGCGTCGGCTGCACGACGGGCAACCCGACGACGATCTGGACCAGGCGTGGGTTGCGGCGGTCCGGAGACGGGAGGTGGCCGAGGCGACCTGGTGGGAGACCGCCCAGCGGCACTACCGATTGCTGGACGCCTTCCAGGCCGGTTCCGTCGCCGTACCGTCCGCCCCGGCGCCCACCGCGCCACCGCTTCCCTCGAAGCCCGATTCGTCGACCCCGACCATCTCCAAGCCCGCGTTTGTCGTCCCGCCACTGCTCCCGTTCTCCGACGAACACGGGGGACCACTGGGGACGCTGTCGCTACCTCCGATTCAGGAGGACGACCCGGAGGTGCCCGTCCCGGCGCCGAAGCCGACGTTCAACCTCGACCTGGAACCCCCCGCCCCTAAGTTCCCCGACCCCGAGCCCTTCGACCCTGCGCTTCTCGACCCCGAGCCCTTCAAGCCTGCGCTTCTCGACCCCGAGCCCTTCGAAGCTGAGCCGGAGACGTCGGCGCCCGCCCCGCCGGTGGTGTTCTCCGGACCCTCCACGTTGCCGCTCCACTCGGTCCTGCCATTCCCCGCCGTCCTGCCGCTTCCGTTGCTCGGAGCCGAGTTCGCCCCGGTGGCCGAGGAGCCGGTTGTCGCTCCCGAGGTCGGCCCCACTCCCGCCCTCGCCGACACGGATCTCGACCATGAGTACGGGGTGGTGGTTGATCCGAAGCGGGTGAAGCCGTCGGAGCTGGCTGATGGTGTGGTTCGGTTGAATCCGATGTGGTATCGGTTGGAGGATTTCAAGCCGGCGTTGTTGGAGCGTTTGGGTGCGCGGTGGCATTACGTGGTGGATGTGGATGGTGGTATTCGGGTGGGGTCGGAGGAGATTTTGACGGTTGTGGAGGATGGGGAGTGGGAGCGGTTGGTTGAGGGGATGCGTTCGGTTGGTTCGGAGTTGACGGTTGATGAGGTGAAGGGTTTGTTGGATGGTCAGGGTCATCCGACGATTGCTGCGGGTTTTGCTGGTGGTGGTGGGGCTAGGGTGGCGCGGGCTCGGATCAGTGGTGAGTTCGGGTGGAATGCGGTGTTGGGTCGTTGGGAGGTGAATGACAAGTCGGGTCGGTATATGAGTGACAAGGTTCGGCCGGATCTGGATCCGGTGGAGATTGCTCGTTGGTTGGACAATGTTGCCCGTCGGTTGAGTGAGAGGTTCGGCGTCGAGGTTCATCCGGTGCTGCTGAAGCATGCGGAACCGGCGGCGCCGCCGGTGGCGAAGGTGGCCCCGCCGGTCGAGGTCGAGGTCGTGGATTTGGACCATGAGTACGGGGTGGTGGTTGATCCGAAGCGGGTGAAGCCGTCGGAGCTGGCTGATGGTGTGGTTCGGTTGAATCCGATGTGGTATCGGTTGGAGGATTTCAAGCCGGCGTTGTTGGAGCGTTTGGGTGCGCGGTGGCATTACGTGGTGGATGTGGATGGTGGTATTCGGGTGGGGTCGGAGGAGATTTTGACGGTTGTGGAGGATGGGGAGTGGGAGCGGTTGGTTGAGGGGATGCGTTCGGTTGGTTCGGAGTTGACGGTTGATGAGGTGAAGGGTTTGTTGGATGGTCAGGGTCATCCGACGATTGCTGCGGGTTTTGCTGGTGGTGGTGGGGCTGAGGTGGCGCGGGCTCGGATCAGTGGTGAGTTCGGGTGGAATGCGGTGTTGGGTCGTTGGGAGGTGAATGACAAGTCGGGTCGGTATATGAGTGACAAGGTTCGGCCGGATCTGGATCCGGTGGAGATTGCTCGTTGGTTGGACAATGTTGCCCGTCGGTTGAGTGAGAGGTTCGGCGTCGAGGTTCATCCCGTACTGCTCAAGCACGCCGAACCGGCCGCCCCGCCGGCGCTGGAGCCTGTTCCGGCGATCGTGCCCGAGGACCCCGCCCCGGTTCCCCAGGTTCCCGAAACGGCTCCGGCCCCGCAACTGCCGGTGACCGGGGGGACCGCGGTCGGGGTCGGCCGACTCACCGATGCGATCATCCGTCCCTACGCCGGCCCGCTCCCCGGGCGGCCGGTGCTCATGGCCGAACTGCGCGACCGGGTCACCGCCGCCCTCAACAGCGGCCTGGGCGAGGAGTACGCCGCCCAGTTGGCAGTCAGGATCGCGGCGGCCCACGGCGTCACCCACCAACCCACCGAACTTCATGGAGATCAGTGATGAGTCAGAGCAGCCGGTCGGCGGCCTTCCACCACCTGTTACTGCGGGTCGACAGCACCCTGCCCGACGAACTCGTCGCCGAGGCCCGTACCTGGCTGGCCGACGGGATGCTGGTCGACGTCGCCCAGGCGGTCGTCTTCACCGCCATGACCAGTCGCGTCGCGCTCAGCCCGGCCGACATCGCCCTGCTCCGGGAGACGCTCGGCGAGACCGGTGGCGACACCGACCCGCTGGCGGAGATCGAGACCGCCACGGCCGAGGTCATGCCGCTGTACGGACTCGCACCGGTCGGCCCGGAGGTGCTGGCCGAACACGGCGAGCTGATCCCGTACAACGTCGATCTGACCCGGTCGGACGGCGGCCCGGCGGGTCCCGACGAACTGGATGCGGCACTGACCGGCGCCGTCGGTGACGCGGCCGGGCCGGTCGCCCTGTGGCGCTGCTGGCGTTACCCGGCGCTGGACACCCAGTGGCCGCCGGCGAAGCGGATGTACCTCGTGTACGCGGCCGACGGCGACAACCTGCCCGGCATCACCGCCCGCCTCCAGCGCGTCCTGTCCGACGCGGGTGAGATCGATCCCCTGGTCACGGTGTTTGCCGACGCGGACACGCTGCCCATGTTCCAGCGCACCGCGCTCGGCTTCGCCGCGCTGCTCTGGACCGCCCAACCACAGCCCGAGATCCGTATCGCCCGGCTGCTCGAGCCGGACACGGCCGACCGTGCCGAGGAGTCGCTCGATCCCGACGAGCGGGACGGGGTCCTGCGTTACCTGGCACAGGGCGTGCCGCTCGTGATCACCACGACCCTGTTCGACGACGCGGTGGACCCGGCACGCGGCGCGTCCGTGCCGATGAGCTTCCGCACCGACGGGACGTGGGTCTGGAGCGACGCCGTCGCGTACTACCTGGACCAGCACGGGTTGGCGCCGACGGCGGACTTCACCGCGCACATCCGGAGCGGGCGGTACACCGTGCCCGAGGTCGACGTGCTGAGCCTGCACCGGGCACTGGCCGCCGTACAGGCACCGTTCGGCGCACACGTGGCGGACCCGGTCGGACTGGTGACCGGATGACCCCCGGATCACCGTGAACCGGACCGGCGTGGCGTGCGTAGTGCAGGCGACCGGGCAGTGAACAGCGCCGTCCGCCCTGAACGGCCGGTCGGACCAGGGCCATGCGGGAAGGGGCGGTCCGGTGATCTCAGAGCGCGCCACGGCCCCGGCCGTCGGGTCGGTGATCGCCGCGCTTACCGGTGACGCGCTCCTGCTGCGTACCGCCGCCGACGACCCGGCGCCGATGATCCGGCTCACCGCCGCCCTGCCGGTCGAGCCCGACCGGGTCACCGTGCTCAGCACCCCTGCGGTGACCGCCCTCCCGGATCTGTCCACGCTGCTGCCCGAACTCCTCGCCGAGCACCTCGGCGGGAGCGCAGCCGGGATCCGCCTGCTCTGCCTCGGCACGTACGCCGAGCCGGTGGCAGTGGATCTCCTGGTCCGCGACCTCGCGGACCGGATCGGGCAGGAGGTCGTCCTGCCGTTGGATCCGTGCAGCGTTGACGACGGCGGGCAGCCCGGAACGCTCACCGGTGGGCGGGAGTGGCTCAGCTGCGCGCCGGGCGGGACACCGGTTCCGGAACCGGAATGGCCGCCACGACCACCGGCACCGATGCCCACCCCGGCGACGAGCGGGGACGCCACCACGGCCCCCGTCGTGAGCGCGGACCTGACAACAGCCCCCGTCGTGAGTGCTGAGCCCACGACAGCTTCCACTGCTGACACCGGCGTGGACATGGGCGCGACCACGATCCCGACCGCGAGGGTGAACGCGGATCGACGGGCTGAGCCGCCCGCCGACGCCTCGGTGTTCCGGCGTCCCGGCATCGGGCAGCTGGCCGGCCCATCCATCCCTCGCTACCTGCCCTATGGCGGCAACCGGCGCCGACCCGGCACGACAGCGGCACCGCAGGTCAATCTGACGGCAGCACCGCCGAACGGTGCGGCGGCACCGCCGGTCAACGTGACGGTAGCACCGCCGAACGGTACGACAGCGGCGCCGCTGCCGGGCAGGGCCGCAGTGGTACCCGCCGTCGACAGCCCTGTCCCGGTGGCGGTGGCCGCATCGGAGCCGCAGGTTGCCGGACGGTCCACACCGGCCGGCTGGTCGTTCCTGGCCGAGGACGCGCCTACGGTCGGGATGCCGCTGGCGGCGGGCTTCCTGGTGGAGGTCGAGATCGGGGCGACCGGGTTCCGGGTGGCCGGCCGGCCCGTTCCGCCCACCGGCCTGGCGAAGCTGATCGTGGCAGCCAAGCGTGGGTCGACCCGGCCGGTGGTCCTGCTCAGTTCGGGCACGTTCCCCGGCGGTCCGGCCGCTGACCTGCTCTTCGGTGGACTCGCGGACGCACTCGGCGGGACCGTGTACGTCGCCGACGCGGCCGTGTCGGTGACCGCGCACGGGTTGCTCGTCACGGAGGGGCAGTTCCGGCGGTGGGCGCCGAGAACCGCCACCCCACCAGCGGGTCCACGTCACCGGACGGTCGGACGTGTTCTTCCCGTGCCGGCCGGAACGCGACGTCGTCCGGGCAGCCCGACGGCGGCCGTGCCCGTACCACCGGGAGCGGCCGTGCCCGAGGCGGCTGCGCCCGGGGCGGCCGAACCCGAGCCGGACGGTTCCGGGGCGGTTGTGCCCGAAGCGGACGGTCATGAGACGGCCGTACCCGAGGCGGGCGAGATCGGGTCGGCGGTCGAAGTCCCGGCGGCAGCGGCGGCGTCGGGCGAGGGTCGCGCCGGGCCGGACCGGGCGGAATCGGGACAGCACCCGTCGAGGCTGCCCGAGCCGGTCAACGTGGACACGAGCCCGGTGCTCGCGGCAGGCCCGGCCATGGCCGAGCCGGTGCCGGTCGAATCCGTGGCTCTGCTGGACTCCGCCCGTTGGCGCGACACCCCACCCGCACTGGAGGTGCCGCGGATGATGCACCCGGCGGGACCTCTTCCGGTTGTCCCCGTGCCCGATGCCGCAGCACCGCCGCAGGCATCACCTCCGACCGTCCCGCTGCCGGCCGCGCCGGTTGCGTACACCGGTGCTGCCCGGACCGAGACGCAGGCGGCGGCGCGCAGTCAACCCCCGCCGGACCGGGACACTCCCGCGACACCGTTTCCCGGTGGCGTCGGTTTCGGCGATCCGGGAAGCCCGGCCCTTGTCGAGTCGGTAAGCCCGGCCCTTGTCGAGTCGGGGAGTCCGGGGCTTGTCGACGGGCGGACCGGCCACCAGGCGCCCTCTCCATACGGTGTCGACCAGCGGCAGCCGGCCGGCGCGGGCAGTCCGGCGGGCGCGGTCACCGGGGCCGAGGCCGTGGGTGGGCCGCCCGCACCCGCGGAGCCGGAAGTCGAGGCCACCGACGACCGGGCCAGCATCGGTCACGCGCAGCACATGATCACGGCGACGCCGGTGGGGTTGGGGCAGCCCGGCCACGAAACCCGGCCGGCGGCGGTGGTGCCGGCGCCGTTCTGGCTCACCGAGGAGGCCTGGGACCCTGCCGACCGCGGACGCCTGCGGGACGCCCTCAACGGACGGTACGACGCACACGTGCGGGTCATCACCCGGACCCTGGCCGAGGAGCCGGGCATGCGTGCCGCCGGTGCGTCGGCCGAGATGATCGCCGGGCTGGTCGCGTTGCGGGCGTACCACGACGGTGAGCGGGAGGCGGTGAACCGGGAGCTGCGGACCGGGGGTCAGGTCGAAGATGGTCCGGCCGGCAACGGCGGACCGGGGGAGCGGGCCCGGCTGCTGGCCCGTGGCGCCGTGCACGGGCTACGCCGGCTACCCACCGTGCTCGGGCCCGTCTACGCGTCGGCCCAGCTACCGCCGCCGGCACTCGCCGGCTACCGGCCGGGTATCGAGGTGGTCGAACCGGCCTTCGTCGACGTCGACCTCGCCGCCGCCCCGGCGTCCGAGGCGACCGTCCAGTTCGTCATCTGGTCCGCCAGCGCCCGCCGGCTCGACCGGATCAGTCCCGGTGACACGGCCGCCGCCCTCTTCCCGCCCGGTAGCCGGTTCGCGGTTCTCGCGGTCGACCGTCCGGACGACGACCAGGAGCCGATCCGGGTGCTGCTGCGGGACCTGGCCGGGCAGGGCGTACGCGGCGACCGGGGAGTGGACCGGCTGCTCGACCGGCTGCGCGCCGCCCGTACGCAGGCCACGGCGGTCAACCGGCCCCGAATCCTGGAGTTCGCCCCCGGGCTCGACCCGTCGGGTCAGGTTTTTGCCATCCCGTCGCAGCTCGTCCCGTCCGGCGCAGCCGACGGGCGGTCACCGACCGGGCACAGTGGAGGTACGCGATCGTGAGCCAGGACATGCTGTCGGTCTCCCAGCACGATCCCACCTGCCCGTCCAGGATCTCGGACGCGCTGGCGGCGGCCGCGCCGGGCGCCACCATCGTGGTGCAGCCGGGGACCTACCGGGAGCAGTTGCGGCTCACCGGCGACGTGACCCTGGTCGCCGAGGACGGTCGGGGCACCGTCACCGTCCAGGCCGACGGCGGTGTGGCGGTGTTCGTGGGAGGCGGTTCGGCCACAATGCGCGGACTGGCGGTCACCGGCGGCAGTGACCGGTTCCCGGCGGTGCAACTCGGTGGTGGCACGTTACGGATGACCGGCTGTGACGTACGCGCCGACGGGATCGTGGCCGTACATGCCGTGGCCGGGCGGCTGGAGATGGACGATTGCGCGGTGACCAATCCGACCGGCGCCGGGTTCCTGGTCGAGCAGCAGGGCGCCGGAACGATCGGCAACACCGCGATCACCGACATCGGCGGCGCCGCGATCGTCATCGCCGCCGGCGCCGATCCGGAGTTCCTGGGCTGCACCGTGTCCGGGGTCCGTGGCGCCGGGGTGCTCTCCACCCGTGGCGGCCGGGGCACCGTACGCGGGTGCGAGATCAGCGCGGTCGACGGCCCGGCGGTCGCGGTCGAGGAGGAGGGTGCGATCCGGGTCGTGGACACCGTCGTCCGGGACACCCCCGGCTCCGGGCTGGTCGCCATCGACGGCAGTCCGATCCTGGAGGACTGCGAGTTCCGTGGCATCGGCGGACACGGACTGGTCTGGTCCGGTCGGGCCGCCCCGGAACTGCACCGCTGTCGGGTGACCGGCACCGGGGGCCACGGTGCCTTCCTGCTCGACGCCGCGGCCGGTCTGCTCGACGGGTGCGAGTTCGCGGAGACGGGCGCGGCGGCGGTAGCGCTCACCGGCACCGCCTCGCCCCGGGTCGAGGGGGGCCGGATCGTCGGCGGTGACGGGGTGGCACTGCTCCTCGACGGGTCGGTGACCGGCGAGGTCACCGGCACCGAGGTGCGGGGCGGCACCACCGGGGTCCTGCTCCGGTCCGGAGCCGACCCGCAGCTCACCGGTCTGACCATCGAGGGCGCCACCGAGTACGGCTTACAGTCCGTCGACGGCGGCCGGGGAACCGTACACCGACTCAGCGTGACCGACTGCGCCGAGGCGGCGATCCGGGTCGGCGCCGAGGCAACGCTCGTCATCGACGACGCGAACCTGCGGGGTGGCCGGGTCGGGCTGCTCGTCGCGGCCGGCGGCACCGCCACCGTGACCTCCTCCGACCTCGGCGAGGCGCACGACGCGGGGGTGACCGTCGAGGGGACCGGCGAGGTCACCCTCCGGGACACCCGGGTGCACCATCACGGCGGTCCCGGCGTCCGGTTCGCCGCCCGGTCGCGGGGACGGCTGGACCGTTGCGAGGTCTTCGACAACGCCGGTGACGGCGTGTGGGTGGACACGGCCGAACCGGTGTCGATGACCGGGACGACCGTTCGGGGCAACGGCGGCCAGCAGGTGCGCCACGGCGTACCGAACGGGTCACCGGAGCCCGTCCGGGCCGACGCGGACGAACCGCAGCGACCGGAGCCGGGCGAGCCGGCCGCGGACCCGGTGCCGGCCGAGCGTGCCGCCGAGGACCCGGTCACACCGTTGCTGGCCCAGTTGCACGCGCTGGTCGGGCTGGCCGGGGTCAAGCAGGAGGTCGCGACCCTGGTCGGCCTGCACCGGATCAGCGCCCGCCGCAGCGCCGCCGGACTGCCGATGCCACCGATGTCGCGGCACCTGGTCTTCGCCGGAGCACCCGGCACGGGCAAGACCACGGTGGCCCGGCTCTACGGGCAGATCCTGGCCGCGCTGGGTGTCCTGCCGGGCGGGCCGCTCGTCGAGGTCGCGCGGGCCGACCTGGTGGCCGAGCACATCGGTGGGACCGCGGTGAAGACGACGCAGAAGTTCACCGAGGCGATCGGCGGGGTGCTCTTCCTGGACGAGGCGTACGCGCTCGCCCCGGTCGAGGGCGGGTCCGGCCACGACTTCGGTCGGGAGGCGATCGACACCCTGGTCAAGCTGATGGAGGACCACCGGGACGAGGTCGTGGTCGTGGTGGCCGGCTACTCGCCGCAGATGCGTACGTTCCTGGCGTCGAACCCCGGCCTGGCGTCCCGGTTCTCCCGGACGGTGGAGTTCGACAGCTACACCACCGACGAGCTGGTGACGATCGTCGAGCGGCTGTGCAGCACCCACCACTACGCCCTGGAGTACGACACCCGGCTGGCCCTGGCCCAGCTCTTCGACACGATGCCCCGGACCGAGTCGTTCGGCAACGCCCGGGTGGCCCGGCGGGTGTTCGAGGAGATGATCGGGCGCCAGGCGTACCGGCTGTCGGAGGCGGGGGCGTCCTCCGGGGTCGAGCTGGCCCAACTGCTGCCCCAGGACCTGGGTGCCGCGGCCGCCTCGGCGGTGAGCGCCGGTGCGCCCCGCGCGGCCGAGGTGGACGCCCTGCTGTCCCAGCTCAACAACATGATCGGCCTGGCCGGGGTGAAGCGTGAGGTGTCCGACCTGATCGACCTGCTGGCGAACGTACGGGCCCGGGTACGGGCGGGTCTGCCGGTCCCGCCGGTCTCCCGGCACCTCGTCTTCTCCGGCCCGCCCGGTACGGGCAAGACCACCGTGGCCCGCCTCTACGGGCGGCTGCTGACCGCACTGGGTGTGCTCAGCGGTGGGCAGTTGGTCGAGGTGGCCCGCGCCGACCTGGTCGGCGAGTACGTCGGCCACACCGCGCACCGTACGCGGGAGGCGTTCGACCGGGCGCGTGGCGGAGTGCTGTTCATCGACGAGGCGTACACCCTCGCCCCGGCCGACAGTCGCAACGACTTCGGTCGGGAGGCGATCGACACGCTGGTCAAGTTGATGGAGGACCACCGGGACGAGGTGGTGGTGATCGCGGCCGGTTACGACCAGGAGATGGCCGCGTTCCTGGCCGCGAACGCCGGTCTCCAGTCGCGCTTCACCCGACACATCCACTTCGTCCACTACCAGGCCGACGAGCTGGTGGCGATCTTCGAGGGGCTGGCGCGGGCGAGCGGCTACGAGTGCCCGGGTGACACCCTGGTGGCGCTGCGGGCCCACTTCGAGCGGGTGCCGACCGGCCGCTCGTTCGGCAACGGCCGGTACGCCCGACAGTTGCTCGACGAGGCGGTGACCCGGCAGGCCGGACGGCTCCGGTCGGTCGCCTCGCCCAGTGTGGACGACCTGCGGATCCTGCGCGTTTCGGACGTCTCGCCAACGGTGGGCGCCAATGTCTGAGGACTGATCGGACACATCGGACGGCCCGAAAAGCCTTGCCACACACCAACATTCATCTTCAAGACATTCATGTGTTTCCTTTCCTCCACCGTCGGTCAGACCGGGCAACGCAACGTGGCGGCAGTCGTCGGGCGCTCCGCTCGACGGCGGTGGCGTGGGGAGGCAACTCGGTGGTTGCGGTGTGCAATGAGACGGGCGCGGCGGTGTCGTCCTCGACCGGTCGGGACATCGCCGATCCGTCCCGGCCGGACCGGCGTCTCACCGATGCCCGGATGGCGGTCCTGTACGAGACGCACTCAGACCCGCTCTTCCGTTTCCTGCTGCGGCTGACGCTGGGCGCCCGGCACCTGGCCGAGGACCTGCTCCAGGAGACCATGGTGCGCGCCTGGCGGAGCATCGACGTGCTCGCCGCGGATCAGGAGTCCCAGCGCCGGTGGCTGTTCACCGTGGCCCGGCGGATCGCCATCGACGCCGCCCGCGCCCGGCAGGCCCGGCCGACCGAGGTGGGGGTCGTCGACATGTCTCGGCTGCCGGCGACCAACGACGCGATGGAGGGCGTGGTCGCCGCGCACACCGTACGCGAGGCACTGCCGAAGCTGAAGCCGGAGCACCGTACGGTCCTGATCGACCTGTACTTCCGTGGCCTGTCGACCGGCGAGGTCGCCGCCCGGCTCGGTATTCCGGAGGGCACGGTGAAGTCGCGCGCCCACTACGGCCTGCGGGCGCTGCGGGCGGCCGTCGGGTCGACCAACGCCGACTGACCGTGCCCCGGCGGCCCGCCGGGTCGGGTCCTAATCTTGGGGTGACAGCACCGCGTGGTGCCCTCCATCCGAGCAGATCCGGCGGATCCATGACCGACCTCGACCCCGCGCACCCGGACCCGAACCACCCGGCCGGGCTCTACCTCCTCGGCGCCCTCGACGCCGACGCCGAGGCCGCCTTCGAACGGCACCTCGCCGGGTGCGTCTCCTGCCAGGACGAGTGTGACCGGCTCGGGCCGATGGTCACCGCGTTCGGGCGGCTCGACGCCGACGAGGTCATCAACGGGGAGCCGCCGACCGGGTGACCAGACCCGGCTTCCGGGCGTCAGCCGCGCCACCACTTCTGGTTGGCGTCACCGCTGCACTCCCAGAGCTGCAACCGGGCACCGTTGCCGGTGTTCCAGTCCTGTACGTCGACGCACTTGTCGGCCAGCTTGTTGACCAGGTCGTGGGCGCCGTTGAGGGTGAACCGCTGCGCCGGGCCCCCGTTGCAGACCGCGAGCTGGACGGTGGTGCCGTTGGCGGTCGACGCCCAGGCCGCGTCCATGCACTTGCCGAACGCCCGCACACTGCCGTCGGCCGCGAACGTCCACCGCTGGTTCGCCGACCCGTTGCAGGACCAGAGCCGCAGCGGTGATCCGTCGGCCGAGCCGGACGCGTCGATGCACTTGTCGACGTACCCGTGGATCGTGACCCCGGACGGCGCCGGCTTGGTTGTCGTCGGCGCGGGTTTGGGCGGGTTCACCGGCGGATTCGGCGCCGCCGGGGGTGGCGGTGCGGCCGGCGGTGGCGCGGCCGCGACCGGTGGCGCCGCCGGGGGTACGGCCGGTGGTGCCCCGGGCGGTGCGGCCCCGGCCGGCGGTGGTGCCGGTGGCGGCGCGGATCCGGCCGGTGGTGGCACCGCCGGGCTGCCGGGACGGGGCAACTGCGCCCCGGCCGGTGGGCCACCCAACCGCGGGTCGTTGGCGTAGTGGTCGGCGTAGGCGAGCACCATCGCGGTGTGTTCGCGCAGGCCCGGCGAGTCGGGCAGGCCGCCGGCCTGCTGGACCACGGCGCTACCCCAGTGGTACGCGGCCAGCGCCATCGGGTACGGGTCCGTCCCGATCCCGGACAGCTCGCGGGTGAGCACGCACATGGCCTGACCGAGCGCGGGGATCGCGGCGTCGGGGTCCCACGGGGAGGCGGTCGGGGGCGCGTACCGGGCCCAGGTCTGCGGCAGGAACTGGGCGACCCCCTGGCCGCCACCGGCGCTGAGCAGGTTCGGGTTGAAACCGGAGGACGCCATCAGCTGGGCCGCGACCCGGGCCGGGGTGACCGTGGCGCAGACCTGCCCGGCGGCCAGCACCAGGGGCAGGTAGCCGTCCGGCACCGGGATCGGGGCGGTGCCCGCGGTGGGCACCACCCCGACGGCGCGGGGAGTGGGACCCGGGCTGCCGGCGGTGAGGTCGGGCTGCCGCTCGTACCAGGTCGCGTACGCGGCCACGGTGTCGACGTACCCGCGCGCCGCCGCCGGCACCCCGCCCGCCGCCCGTACGGCCGGCAGCCCCGACCGGTACGCGGCCAGCGCCAGCCGCCACGGGTCCCCGTCGACGCCGGCCCGGCGTACCTGTCCGACCAGGTCGCACATCTGATGGGCGAGGGCGAAGATGTTGGCGTCGGTGTCCAGCCGGGGCGCCCTGGGCCACGGGGCCCAGTCCTGCCATGCGCTGTCGGTCAGCGCGGCGATGCCGGCCCCGCCCGAGGAGTCCGCCCGCAGGTTCACCTCGAACCCCGACGCTGCCATCAACTGTGCCGCCACCCTCGCCGGGGTCAACGCCGGGCAGGACAGTGCGGCGGCCGCGATCGTCGACACCTGCGCCACCGGAACCGGGCTGGCCGCGCGGCCGGACTCCTGCGCGGTCGCGTCACCGAAACCGGAGCCGGCCGCCACCGCACACACCCCGACCAGTCCCGGTACGGCGGTGACCGCGACCGCCCGGCGCAGCCGCAGACCGAGCCGCAGGTGCCGTACGGGCAGCCGACCCGCCCCGGCCCTGGCCCACCGGGCGACGGCGGCCACGCCCCGCCCGCCGAGGCGTCGTACGGCTCCGCCGCCAGCCGTTGCCCGCACGGGCACCTCCCTCACTCACCCGGACCCGAACCCCACAACGGCCCGCACCCGCCACCGGTTCACCGCCACCGCCACCGGCCCCGGACTCGGGGCGTCGGTGGCGGTGGATGCTGGCGACCCAGGCGCCAGTAGCGGCCGACCCCTAGCGGCTCAGGCGCCGGTAGCGGCGGACCGCCAGCGGAGCGAAGACCGCGATGAGCAACAGCGGCCAGCAGACGGCCAGCAGCACCGGGTGCTGGGCGACGAACGAGTCCCCACCGAGGCCGGGGTTGCCGAACAGGTCGCGGGCCGCCGCGACGGTGGACGAGAGCGGGTTCCAGATCGAGATCGCGCCGAGCCAGTCCGGCATCAGCTCCGGTGCCACGAAGACGTTGGAGAGCGCGGTGAGCGGGAAGGCGAGCGGGAACACGATCACGGAGACCGTCTCCGGGTTGGGCACCACCAGCCCGAGGTAGATCCCCAGCCAGGTGAGCGCGACCCGGAGCAGCAGGATGAGCGCGACCGCGAGCAGCGCGTCGGCCCACCCGTTGCGCCACTGCCAACCCACCAGCAGGCCGCAGACGACCAGGGTGGACATCTCCAGCAGGGCGCGCAGCAGGTCCGCCACGCTCCGGCCGGTGAGCAGCGCGGACCGGCTCACCGGCATCGACCGGAACCGGTCGACCACACCCTTGTTGACGTCGGTGGCGATGCCGGTGGCGGTCGCGCCGAGGCCGTACAGCATGGTCATCACGAAGACGCCCGGCAGCAGGAACTCCCGGTACCCGCCACCGCCCGGCACCGCCATGCCGCTGCCGAAGACGTACCCGAAGACCAGCACGAACATGATCGGGAGGGAGAAGTAGAGGATGAGTTCCTCCGGTGCCCGGACCACGTGCGTCATGTAGCGCCCGGTCATGGCGCGGGCGTCGGAGACCGCCCAGCGCAGCCGGGTCGACGCGGTCGGTGCCGGCTCCGCGCCGGTCAGTACCGGTGCACCGGTACGGGTGTCCACCATCGTGTTCATCGCCGATCAGCCCCGTTTCCGCTGGTGGAAGCACTGGTCGCGGTGCCCGTGGAGCCACCGGTGGGTGGGCTCGTGGAACCGCCGGTGAGATGCAGGAACGCCTCGTCGAGGGTGGGTCGCCGCAGGCCGATGTCCTCGACCGAGACGCCCGCGTCGACCAGTGCCCGCATCACCTCGGCGAGCGCGGCGACCCGATCGGTCACCGGGGCGCTGAGCCGCCGGGTCTCCGGGTCGCGGTCCGGGGTCGTGGCGCAGACCCGCCCGACGATCCCGGCGGCGATGTCCAGCTCGGCCACGTCGTGCACGACCACCTCCACCCGGTCGCCGCCGATCTTCGACTTCAGCTCGTTCGGGGTGCCCTCGGCGACCACCCGACCGGAGTCGACCACCGAGATCCGGTCGGCCAACTGGTCCGCCTCCTCCAGGTACTGGGTGGTCAGCAGCACTGTGGTCCCGTCCCGGACCAGGTCCCGTACGGCGTCCCAGAGGCGGTTGCGGCTGCGCGGGTCCAGGCCGGTGGTCGGCTCGTCGAGGAACAGCACCTCCGGGGTCCGGATCAGGCTGGCGGCGAGGTCGAGCCGGCGGCGCATCCCGCCGGAGTACTCACCCGCCGATCGGCCGGCCGCGTCGGCGAGCCCGAACTGCTCCAGCAACTCGTCAGCCCGGCGCCGGGCCTGGCGTGGGCCGAGGTGGTGCAGCCGGCCGAACAGGGTCAGGTTCTGCCGGCCGCTGAGGATCTCGTCGATGGCGGCGTACTGGCCGGTGAGTCCGATCCGGCCGCGTACCCGGGCGGCCTGGCGGGTGATGTCGAGTCCGGCCACCTCCGCCCGGCCGGCGTCGAAGCTGAGCAGGGTGGCGAGGATCCGTACCGCCGTGGTCTTGCCGGCGCCGTTCGGCCCCAGCAGGCCGTACACCGTGCCGGCGGGCACGGCCAGGTCGAAGCCGTCGAGCGCCCAGTTGGGGCCGTACCGTTTGCGCAGCCCCTCGGTCAGGACCGCTGGTCGTGTTGTTGTCATGACCCCGAGCCTGGAGCCCCGCGCTGACCGGTCACGCACCGGCGACTGACGGTCACGCACCGGTGACTGACGGGGCCCGCCGGGGCGGTGCGTCAGTGGCCGGCGAGGACCCGGAGCGCCTGGTCGCGGCCGAGTGCCGTGCCCCGGACGAAGGCCGGTTCGTACGCCGCGTCCCCGAGGACGGCTCTCGTACGGTCGGCGATCCGGGTGAGTTCGGCGGCTCCGGCGACCGTGACGTCGCGCAGCACCCGGTCGACCGCGCCGAGCAGCAGCGCGGCCCGGGTCGGGTCGGTCCCGCCCAGGTCGAGCCGGACCAGGCCCTCGACCGCCTCGCCCAGCGGCGGCAGGCTGTCGAGCACGAGCGTGCCGGTCAACGCCCGCGCGTAGAAGTCGCGTGCGACGCCGACACCGTCGGTCACCTCGGCTATCCGCCCGAGCATCACCAGCAGGTCCAGCCGGGTGCCGGCGGCGGCGAACCACCCCTGCGGACACTCCGTCAGCGCGGCCTCGCACAGCTCGCGGGCCTCGTCGAGGTCACCGCGTCGGCGGGCGATCTCGCCGAGACCGAGCCGGGACGCGGCGGCGAGTTCGAGCGCTCCCGCCTGCCGGGCGAGCTGTCCGGCCCGGACGAAGTCGGCGTACGCACCATCCAGGTCGTCGGCCTGGATCCGTACGTTGCCTCGGGTACGCAGCAGATCCGAGATGTCCACGGTCGAACCGAGCTGTTCGGCCAGCGGCAGCGCCTCGGCCAGCGACGTCAGGGACGACGCGTGGTCGCCGCGCGCGGCGGTCAGTTCGGCCGTGGTGGCGAGCGCCAGCACGGTGCCCCACCGGTCACCGATCGCGCGCAGGCCCTCCAACCCTCGGGCCATTGCGGCCTCGGCCGGCTCGGCCTGCCCGGAGAACAGCCAGGTCAGGCCCAGACCGATCGAGGTCAGCGCGCGTGCCCACGGGTCCGAGCCGAGCAGCCCGCCCTCGTCGATCATCGCGAGCATCGCCTCGGTGCTGTCCGCCGGTGGCCCGGACGCCATCGCGGACAGGAAGAGCAGGAAGGGCTGACGGGGTGGCCGACCCAGGGCACGCAGCACCCACTCGGCCGCGTTCGACCCGGTCGGCGGCTGATGCCGGGTGAACCCGCCCAGCGCGGCGTTCAGCAGGCAGAGGGTGTGCTCCTCCTCGAGTCCTCGCGGTGGCTCGGTGCCGACCGTCCGGAGCACCTGTTCGGCCAGGACCGTGGCCTCGCCGCGCAGTCCGCGTACCCACCAGTAGAAGGACAGGGCCGCGACCAGCCGGAGCGCGGGGGCGGGGTCGGTGCCACCGGTGCTACGGCGCAGGGCGGCGTGCAGGTTGTCCCGTTCGGCGTCCAGCCGCCGGAGCCAGTCCAACTGCTCCGACCGGCGCAGGTGCGGGTCGGCGGTTTCCGCGAGGTCCAGGAAGTAGGCCGTGTGCGCCCGGTGCAGCAGGTCGACCTCACCGGCCTCGGCGAGCCGCTCGGCCCCGTACGCGCGCACGGTGTCCAGCATCCGGTAGCGCCCGTCGTGCGCCTCGACCAGGGACTTGTCGACCAGTTCCGCGAGGACCTCGACCACGTCGTGGCCGGGCATCCCGCAGACAACCTCGGCGGACTCCACGGTGGCGCCGCCGGTGAAGACGGTCAGCCGGCGGGCCAGCATCCGTTCGGTCGGGTCGAGCAGGTCCCAGCTCCACTCGACCGCCGCCCGCAGCGTCCGGTGGCGCGGCAGGGCGGTCCGGCTGCCCCGCGACAGCAGCCGGAACCGGTCGTCGAGCCGGGCCGCGATGTCCGCGACCGGCAGGGTCCGCAGCCGGGCGGCGGCCAGCTCGATCGCCAGCGGCAGCCCGTCGAGGGTACGGCAGATGCGCAGTACGGCGTCGAGGTCGGCGGCGCCGAGATCGAAGTCCGGTGCCACGTCGACGGCCCGTTCAGCGAAGAGTCGTACGGCCGGGTAGTCGCGGGCGTCGGCCGGTGTGGTCCGCTCCGGTGGCAGCGCGAGCCCGGTGACCGGGCACAGTGCCTCCCCGGTGAGTCGCAGTGGTTCCCGGCTGGTGGTGAGGATCCGCAACCGGGGGCAGGCGTGCAGCAGTCGGGCGGCGAGCCGGGCGGCCTCGGCGACGACATGTTCGCAGTTGTCCAGCACCAGCAGCACCGGGCGGTCGGTGAGCGCCGCCACCAGCCGTTCGGTGGTGACCTGCCGGTGCTCGGCCGGGGTCCGCAGTCCCGCGTCCCGCAGTCCGAGTGCGGTGAGTACGGCCTGGGCCATGTTGGTGCCGGGGCTCACCACGGCCAGTTCGACGAAGCAGACCTCACCCTCCTGCCGGCCGGCGGCCTCGATCGCCAGCCGGGTCTTGCCGGCGCCACCCGGACCGGTGAGCGTGACCAGTCGGGCCTCGCCGAGCAGCTTGCCGACCCGACGCAGTTCCTCGTCCCGGCCGACGAAGCTGGTGAGCTGGCCGGGCAGCCCCGGCCGGGCGGTCGGTGCCGGTGTCGGCGGCTGATCCGCCCGGAGGACCGAGAGGTGTACGGCGACCAGGTCGGCCGAGGGGTCGGCACCGAGTTCGTCGGCGAGCGTACGGCGGGCGTCCTCGTACGCGGCCAGTGCCTCGGCGGGTCGGCCGGCGGCGTACAGCGCCCGCATCAGCAGCCCGCGCAACCGTTCCCGCAGCGGGTACGCGGTGACCAGTTCGCGCAGTTCCCCGATCGGCGGCGCCCGGTCGGGGAGCCCGAGTTCGGCGTCGACCCGGTCCTCGACGGCATCGAGTCGCAGTTCGTCCAGGCGTGCCGCGTGCGCCCGACCGGCCGGGGTGTCGGCGATGTCCGCGAGCGGTTCGCCCCGCCAGAGGGCGAGTGCCTCCCGGAGCAGGGCGGCGGCCTCGGTCCGGTCGCCCGCGGTGAGTGCCCGGCGGCCGGCGGTGGCGAGCCGGTCGAACCGGTGCGCGTCGACCTGTTCGGGGTCGACCGCGAGCCGGTAGCCGGTCTGGTGGAACTCGACCAGCGGGTGCGCCGGGTCCGGGCCGGGCAGTGCCTGGCGCAACCGGGAGACCTGTGACTGGAGGGCGTTCGCGGCGCCGTGCGGCGGGTTCTCGCCGTAGAGACCGTCGATGAGCCTCGGTACGGGCACCACCCGGCCGGCGTCCACCAGCAGGAGGGTGAGCAGGGCGCGCAGGCGGGTGCCGCCGACGGTGACCTCTTCCCCGTCGGTCCGCAGTACCCGGGTCGGGCCCAGGATGCCGTACCGCATGGCACCCATTGTCGCCCACCGGGACGCGGCGGTTGCGCTGGCCGTGGTCGCGACGGCGCAGGTCAGGCTCGGCCGGTCGATCGGAGTTGCCGGCAAACCTCCATCACGTCTACTTTGCAGCGATCTTCCGTCGGCCCCTGTGTGAGGAGTGCGGCCCCATGACCGAGACCTCTGGTTCCACCGTCGAACCGCCCAAGATCGACCCGAGCGTCTCCCATTCGGCCCGGATCTGGAACTTCTGGCTGGGCGGCAAGGACAATTTCGCGGTGGACCGGCAGATCGGGGAACAGTTCCGGGATCTGTTCCCCGACATCGTGCCGATCGCCCGGGGGTCGCGGGAGTTCCTGTCCCGGGCGGTGACCTATCTGGCCGGCGAGGTGGGCATCCGGCAGTTTCTGGATGTCGGGACCGGGTTGCCGACGGTCGACAACACGCACGACGTTGCCCAGCGGGTGGCGCCGGAGTCGCGGATCGTCTACGTCGACAACGATCCGATGGTCCTGTCGCACGCCCGTGCGCTGCTCGCCGGCACTCCCCAGGGGGTGACCGAGTACGTCGACGCCAGCCTGCACGACCCGGACCGGATCCTGGCCGCGGCGAGGCGCGCGACCCTGGACTTCGACCAGCCGGTGGGGCTGATCCTGATGAACATCCTGGGCCACGTCCCCGACCTCGACGAGGCCCGGTCGATCGTGCGCCGGCTGATGGCGGCGCTGCCCGCCGGCAGTCATCTCGTGGTCGCCGACGGCACCAACGTGGTCGACGGTGCGGCATTCGAGTCCGCCATTGCGGTGTGGAACGCGAGTGGTTCGTTGCCCTACCACCTGCGTACGCCGGCCGAGATCGGGACGTATTTCGACGGATTGGAGTTGGTCGAACCGGGCGTGGTGTCGTGCCCGCTGTGGCGGCCCGATCCGACCGATCCGACACCCCGGCGTCCGGTCGATGAGTTCGGTGCGGTGGGTCGCAAGCCGTAGCCCGCCGGGCACGCCGGTGCAGGTGGGCGGCTGGTCGGGCCGGTGCGTACGCGATCTTGGGCAGATGCCGCTGAATCGGGGACAAGTATGTCAATATCTGACGTTCCTCGGCCGGTATTGACGAAGATCCGTAAGGGGCAAAGACTGGCGCCCGCACTTACGTGTGGCGCCGGGTCGAAGCCCGTACCCGGCCCGAACACGCTCGCTTCTGGAGGACCTCGGATGAGGAGTTCCCACCTGGGCAGGGTCGGCCGGATGGCGGCCCTGCTCGCCCTGCCGGTCGCCCTCGCGCTCAGCGCCGGCCCGGTCGGCGCACAACAGTCCCAGCCGGACGGGCAGGTCGTACCCGACCGACAGTCCAGCACCGAGCAGAACGGGGTCGCGCTGATGCGCGTCGTCGTGCCCGGCCAGGCGGACCTGGACCGGCTCAACGACCTCGGCGTCGACCTCGCCGAATACAAGAAGCCGGTCGACGACGGCCTCGAGGTGCACGCCGTACTCAGTCCGGAGGAGACCCAGCAGCTTCGTGAGCTGGGCTTCGACGTACGCGACGCGATCTCGGACCAGACCGACTTCGCGGAGAACAAGGCCGAGCGGCAGGCAGCCATCGCCGCGGCGGCGGTCGACGCGGACGAGATCGACAAGCTCACCCCGCTGCGCGCGGAGTGGTTCACCAGCATCGACGACCAGCGTTTCATCTCGGTCGAGGTGAAGTCGAGCGCGATCGACGCCCAGACGAGCCTCACCGTCACCTGGGACAAGGGCAAGGGGACCCCGGCCGGCTCCGGCGGTACGGCGACCATGTCCCGGTTCACCGACGCCGGCCAGTACATGTACCACCGGTTCAACAGCCCGATCCCGGTCACCGACGCGCCGGCCACGGCGACCATCACCAGCAACCGGGGCGGCACCGTCACGGTGCCGGTGAAGAAGTGGCTGGGTGCGAAGGTCAAGGCGCCGAGCAAGCACTACCTCTCGGACTTCGTCGACCACTACATGGACCCGACCGAGATCACCAACCGGATCACCACGCTGGGCCGGGAGTTCCCGAAGATCGCCGAGGTGATCGACCTGCCGAACCTGACCAACGGCTACCGCCGTGCGGCGCAGGCGCAGTTCGGCACCGATGCGGCGAGCACGCTCTACGTCAGCTCGAAGGCGTACGGCTCCGAGGGCGGCAACGGTCTGACCGTCGCACTGGTGAAGCCGGAGGCTGCCTCGGCGCCGCTCGGTGTCGTGGTGACCGGCCGCAACGTCGTGGTCAACCTGGCCACCGACGGCTCGGCCGCGGTCAGCAGCACCGCCAAGCAGGTGGTCGACGCGCTGAACGCCGACACCGGGGTGTCCGCCCTGCTCACCGCCGCGACCTACCGGGGCAACGCCGGGGCCGGGCTGGTCTCGGCCGCGCCGGCCGCGACGCTCACCGACGGACTCAAGGCGCCGGCGTACGTCTCGCGTGACCCGTTCCAGATGAAGGCGCTGCGGATCGGCAAGAAGCGGGACGGCTCGAAGGTGGGTGTCTTCCTCTACTGCCAGGAGCACGCCCGCGAGTGGGTCACCCCGATCACCTGTGTGGAGACCGCCGAGCGGCTGCTGCGCAACTACGCCACCAACGAGCAGACCCGCAAGCTGGTCGACGGCCTGGACATCTTCATCCTGCCGGTGGCCAACCCGGACGGCGCGCACTACAGCTTCTACGATTTCAACTCGCAGCGCCGGAACATGACCAACCACTGTACGGAGACCAACTCCGACCCGGGCCGGCGCAACTCCTGGGGCGTGGACCTGAACCGGAACTTCTCCGTCGGTTCGGTGTTCGACGGCTACTCGGGTGCCTCGACCACCTGCACCGGCGACACGTTCGCCGGACCGGCCGAGCTGTCCGAGCCGGAGGCGCGCAACGAGGTCTGGCTGACCAACCAGTTCCCGAACATCAAGTTCGCCATGAACACCCACTCGTACGGTGGGTACTTCATGTGGCCGCCGGGGGCGTACAAGACCGCCGGGCGGGAGCTGCTGCCGTCGCCGGACTTCGGCACCGAGAACTACTTCTGGGACGCCTCCACGCACGTGCTCAAGGCGGTCCAGTCCTACCGGGGCACGGCGGTGTGGCCGGGTCGTACCGGCCCGGTGCCGGACGTGCTGTACTCGGCGGCCGGTAACAGCGCCGACGAGCACTGGTTCAACCGGGGCATCATCGGCTGGGACTTCGAGGTCGGGTCCGACATGTACGACCCGGCGACCGGCCGGTTCAACGCGGTCGGTTTCCAGCCGCCGTTCGCCGAGGGGCACGAGGAGGCGATGGAGTTCGCCGCCGGGCAGATCGCCATCCTCGAGGTCGCCCAGGCGTACGCCGCGGACAAGACCGACCCGGTCTCGACGCTGACCGTACGGGACAAGGGCGTCGGCTCGAAGGTGTTCAGCTTCAAGATCGACGAGCCGGCGAACATCTACTACACCCTGGACGGCAGCCGGCCGACCCTGAACTCGACCCGGCTCACCTCGGCCGGGATGCGTGAGGGCGCGCAGGAGATCACCATCAACGCGAAGACCACGGTGAACTGGTTCGCCGTCGACATCGCGGGCAACATCGAGAACAACTACCAGCCCACCGGCACCCGCAACAACTACAAGACCCAGACGCTCTACGTACCCAAGCAGTAGCCCCACCGGGGATGTACGCGGTGGCCGCCGACCCTCGGGTCGGCGGCCACGTCGCGTTCGGGGCGGAACCGGGCGTCAGGCGCTGGGTGCCGGTTGGTCGAGGATCGCGCTGAAGCGTTCCTCGGCCAGGTCGAGCTGTTGGAAGATGTGCTGCTTCACCCGGTGCGACAGTGGCGTGTCCGGGCGGCCGATCAGCTCCCGGAACACCGGCACCAGCGGCCGGTACTTGGTGGCGGACGAGGTCACCTTCGGTCCCACCGTGTGGATCACGCCGACGCCGTTGTCGGTGAAGTCCGACACCTTGATCACCCGTGCCCAGGGCTCCCGGTCGAGGCTGGCCGCGACGTGCTCGCGGTACTGGACGTACCGGTCCCGGTCGGGGGTGAACGTCGGGTTGGTGACGGCGGCGACCAGGCAGGCGACCCGGTCACCGAACCGCCGGGCCAACTCGGCCAGGGCGGCCGGAGTCGGGTCGGCGGCCCCGTCGGCCGAGCCGCCGGCCAGTTCCGCCGGGTGGTCCTCGACCGAGTCGTGCAGCATCCCGGAGACGACCACGTCCACGTCGTCCACGTCGTAGTGGTGCAGCAGCCGGATGCTCACCCGCAGCAGGTGGTTCAGGTACGGCTCGCGAACCCGTCGGTCGTCCCGGTGCAGTTCGCTGGCGAGGTCGAGGGCGGCGGTCAGCCGATCCCGGTCGGCCGGGTCGAACCGTTGGATCTCCAGCCGGAACCTCTCCCGGAGTCCGGCCTCACCGTGGATCTCGGTGATCGCGTGCATCGGCATGCTGGCGAGGTACGCGGGAAACTCCATGCCGCTACTTATATCGGATCCCAGCAAGATCAGCTTTGTTCGGCACGCGCCCGGGTGGCCGCCAGGAACTCCCGGATCAGCGCCGGGTCCTTCACGCCCCGGCTCACCTCGACGCCGCTGGAGACGTCGACGCCCCACGGCCGCAGCGTGTCGATCGCGGCGGCGACGTTGCCGGGGTGCAGGCCACCGGCGAGCAACCAGTGCCCGTCCGGTACGTCGCGGTCGAGGGTGTCCCAGTCCCAGGCGGCCCCGGAACCGGGCTGCGGCGAGTCCACGATCAGCAGGTCCTCGCCGAGCGCGCCGCACCGTAGACCGGCCGGGCCGCCGGGGGAGGTGCCCCGGATCAGCGGCAGGCCCAGGTCCCGCAGCGCCGCGTAGTGGCTGGCCGGCTCGTCGCCGTGCAGTTGGATCGCCCGTACGCCGGACTCGGCCACCGCGGCCCGGACCGCCTCGACCGGCTCGCCCCGGAACACCCCGACGGTCAGTACGCCCGCCGGAACCGACCGCGCCAGTTGGGCCGCCTGCGCCGGGGTCACCTGCCGGGGGCTGGCGGTGAGGACGAACCCCACCGCGTCCGCGCCGGCCCCGACCGCGGCCTCGACGTCCCGCTCGGTCCGTAGCCCGCAGACCTTGACGAACATCCGATCCCGCCCCTCCGCGTCCGGCCAGTGCTGCGGCGCCATTCTCGCGGGCGGGGCCGGAGCGCCTCGCCCCGGGATCGCCGTCCGGCGCGTCGTGGCCTCCCACGCGGTGGGGCGTACGCCGTAGGGGTGAGGTGAAAGTCGTACATCTTCTGTTTTATCCGAATAATGCTCAACTGTAGCGGCGAGTGCCTTCGGGCTGTGTCCATCGCGATATCCGAGCCTGCCATGCAACTTCCCACCGCCTCGGTCACGTCATCGTCCTGCGCTGACCGAGGGGTCAGCGGCGCGATAGGGGAGATCGATGGAAGCTGGAACAAACCGGTCACGGCGCGGCGGCCTGTCGCGCCGACAGGCGATCACTTCGGCCGCGCTCGCCGCCGCCGGTCTGGGAGTGCTCGGCACCGGGTTGGTCCTGCGCCTCCCACAGGCCGCCGGTGAGGCCGGGCCGGGCGCGAACACCCCCAGCCCGACCCCGAGCCCCACCCCGGACCTGCTGGCCGAGGCGCAGACCCGGATCGAGGCGTACGTCGCCGCGCTGGGTGAACGGATCACCCTGGCCGTACGCGACCAGGTGACCGGCACCGAGTTGACCGTCGGGACCCGTGCCTTCCAGACCGCCAGCATCGTCAAGGTCGACATCCTCGCCGCCCTGCTCCTGCGCGCCCAGGAGAAGGGCGAGCAGCTCACCGCCACCGACCGGCAGCGGGCCCGCCCGATGATCGTGATCAGCGACAACAACGCCGCCTCCGCGCTCTACCAGAAGATCGGCAAGGTCGCCGGCCTCACCGCCGCCAACCGGACGCTCGGCCTGGTCGAGACCAAGCCCAACGTGCACTGGGGCATGACCACCACCACCGCCGCCGACCAGGTACGCCTGCTCGCCGCGATCACCGCCACCGACAGCCCGCTGGCACCGGCCAGCCGCGCGATGATCCTCGACCTGATGGGCCAGGTCGACAAGACGCAGCGGTGGGGTGTTCCCGCCGCGGCGACCGCGCAGACCACCGGGGTCTACGTGAAGAACGGCTGGGTGCCGGACGACGCGAACGGCAACCGCTGGGAGGTCAACAGCATCGGCCGGCTGGTCGAGCCCGGACACGACTGGCTGGTCGCCGTACTCTCCGACAACCACGTGAAGCTCCAGGACGGGACCGCGATGGTGGAGAAGGCGGTCACGTACGCCCTCGGCGAGCTGCGCGAACTGCCGGCCGTCACGATTCCCTGACCCCCTGCCGGGGCAGCGCGGTCGCCGTCCCGTCACCCCCGCCCGGTGACGGGTCGGCGCTCGGACCGACCGGGTTCGCCGCCGGTGGGTCGGCCGGGTCTTTCGCCCTCGGGTCGGCCGGTTGGTCGGCCGGGTCCGTCGCGCTCGGGTCGGCTGGTTGATCGGCCGGGTCTCGCGCCGGTGGCTTGGCGGGCCGGCGGTGCAGTAGGACGAACAGGCCGCCGGCCAGTAGTCCCCAGAAGGCGGCGCCCAGGCCGAGCACGGTGATCCCGGACGCGGTCACCAGGAAGGTCACGACGGCGGCCGGTCGTCCCTCGGGTTCGGCGACCGCCGCCGCGATCGCCGCGCCGAGGGCGCCGAGCAGGGCCAGCCCGGCGACCGCCTCGACCAGCACCGGCGGCGAGAGCAGCACCACGGCCGTGGCCAGTCCGGACCCGAGCCCGAGTACGAGCTGGCTGCCCCCGGCGGTGACCGAGGCGATCCACCGTCGGCGCGGGTCGGGGTCCGCGTCCGGTCCGGCGGCGAGGGCGGCGGTGATCGCCGCGAGATTGACCGCGTGCCCGCCGAGCGGTGCGGCGAGGGTGCTGGCCAGCCCGGTGCCGACCAGGACCGTACGCAGGGGTGGCCGGTAACCGAACCCGGCCAGCACCGCCATGCCGGGCACGTTCTGGCTGGCCATGGTGACCAGGAACAGCGGCAGGGCCAGGCTGACCGTCGCCGCCCAGGTCCACGTGGGGGCGGTGAACGCGATGGTGGGGCGCAGGTCCGCGCCGGCCAGCCCGCCGGGCGGTGCGGTCCACACGATCGCCACCACGGCGACCGCGAGTGCCGCCGGTACGGCCCACTGCCGGGCGTAGCGGCTGAGCACGGCCCAGGTGACGACGATCGGCGCGGCCATCAGCGGCACCTCGACCAGGGCGCGTACCGGGGCGACGCAGAGATCGAAGAGCACCCCGGCCAGCATCGCGCTGGCCACCGGCACGGGGATCGCCGCGACCGCCCGGCCCAGCACCGGGATCAGGCCCGCCGCGATGACGAGCAGGCCGCAGAGGGCAAACGCGCCGACCGCGGCGGCGAATCCGCCCGGTACGGAACCGGTGGAGATCAGCAGGGCGGCTCCCGGTGTGGACCAGGCGATGCTGATCGGCATCCGGTGACGTACCCCGAGCCAGATCGCGACCAGGCCCATGGCCAGGCAGAGGGCGAGCAGGCCGGAGGCGGCCTGGCGTTCGTCGGCGCCGACCGCACGGAGGGCGGCGAGGACCACCGCGAAGGTGCTGGCGAAGCCCACCAGTGCGGTCAGCACACCGGCCAGGACCGGTTGGAGCAGGCGGTTCATCGGTGCCTCCCACCGTCGATCTCGATGCCACCGGCGCGGTCGGTCCGGCGTTCGGAGTCGCGTCGTCCGCGGCCATCCCGACCGTTCCGTAACCCGACCGTTCCGTAACCCGACCGTTCCGTAACCCGACCGTTCCGTAAACGGAACGCATCGGGATCTGGAGAATAGCGGCATGGACTCAACCGTGGTCGAGCCGGGCGGCGCCGGGGTGGGGCACCGGCTGCGCGAACTCCGCGAGGCACAGGGCCTGTCGCTGTCCGCCCTGGCCCGCCGGGCCGGCATCGGCAAGGCGACGCTCTCCGGGCTGGAGGCGGGCACTCGCAACCCGACCCTGGAGACGCTCTACGCGGTGACCGCGCAGCTCGGCGTACCCCTGGCGGCGGTGCTCGCAGGCAGGGCCGACCCCGAGGGCGGGACACCCCCGGTCGTACGCGGTCGGGCGGTGGTCGCCACCCTGCTCGAGGTGTTCGAGGAGGCGTCGGTCACGTACGAGCTGTTCCGGCTGCGGGTCCTGCCCGGACCGGCGCAGACCTCACCCGCGCACCACGACGGGGTGACCGAGCACATCACCGTCTTCGCCGGGGTGCTGCGCGCCGGACCGCTGGACGCCCCGCTGGTCGCCGGCCCCGGCCAACACGTCTCGTGGCGGTCCGACGTACCGCACGGCTACGCCGCCGCCGGTCCGGACGAGGTGCAGGCCAGCCTGCTGATCCGCTACCCGCGCCGACCCGGACCGTCCTGACTGCGGCCGGGTCCGCGTAGAGTTCCGGGATCATCGGTGAAACATCCAAGGTACGGAGCGGTAGCGCGGCATGACGGTAAGTGAGCAGAGTGGGGCCGGTGTGGCACCGGCGGGGATCGATCCGACGGATCTGGAGACCTGCCTGCGTGTGCTCGCCGAGGTGGACACCCTGCCGGTGGACCATCCGGACGCGCTGCGGGTACGGCTGGCCACCGCGAAGATCTTCAAGAGCGTGAAGGAACGCCGCCGCAAGGAACGCCAGCAAGCGGTCACCGAGGCCGACCGGGCGGTCACGGCCGCCACCGCCACCGGGGCGCCCGGACGCATCGACGACGAGACCAAGGGTCTGCCGCTGGTGTCGGCGACCACGGACGCGCCGTTGGCCGGAACCCTGCAACGGCCCAGGGCCTGCTACATCTGCAAGGAGCGCTACCGCGAGGTGGACGCGTTCTACCACCAGCTCTGCCCATCCTGCGCGGCGATGAACCGCAGTCGGCGCGACGCGCGTACCGACCTGACCGGGCGGCGGGCGCTGCTCACCGGCGGCCGGGCCAAGATCGGCATGTACATCGCGCTGCGGCTGCTCCGCGACGGTGCCCACACCACCATCACCACCCGGTTCCCGAACGACGCGGTCCGCCGGTTCTCCGCCATGCCGGACAGCGACCAGTGGCTGCACCGGCTCCGGATCGTCGGGATCGACCTGCGTGACCCCGCGCAGGTGGTGGCGCTGGCCGACTCCGTCGCCGCCCAGGGCACGCTGGACATCCTGATCAACAACGCCGCGCAGACCGTACGTCGCTCACCCGGCTCGTACGCGCACCTGGTCGCCGCCGAGTCGGCACCGCTGCCGTCCGGGCCGCTGCCGGAACTGGTCACCTTTGGCCACCACGGTATCGGCGCGGCCGCGCTGACCGCCGCGCTGCCCCAGCAGCGCCATGCGCTCGCCCCGCACGAGCTGACCGCACTCGCGCTGACCAGCGGTTCCGCCTCGCTGGACCGGGTCGCCGCCTCGACCGCGATCGACGCGGGCGGTCTCGCACCCGACCTTGACGCGGAGAACAGCTGGTCCCGGCGGGTGCACGAGGTCGACGCGGTCGAGCTGCTCGAGGTGCAACTCTGCAACGTCACGGCGCCGTTCGTGCTGGTCAGCCGGCTGCGCCCGGTGATGGCCGCGGCCCCCGCCCGCCGCAAGTACGTGGTGAACGTGTCGGCGATGGAGGGCCAGTTCGGTCGCGGCTACAAGGGTGCCGGCCACCCGCACACCAACATGGCGAAGGCCGCGTTGAACATGTTGACCCGTACCAGCGCGGCCGACATGCTCACCGAGGGCATCCTG
This sequence comes from Micromonospora sp. NBC_01796, assembly GCF_035917455.1. NCBI lineage: Bacteria > Bacillati > Actinomycetota > Actinomycetes > Micromonosporales > Micromonosporaceae > Micromonospora > Micromonospora sp. NBC_01796. The sequence goes on from NZ_CP109078.1 coordinate 6,738,245, forward strand.
ATGACCAGCGTGGACACCGGCTGGATCACCGACGAACGCCCCCACCCGGTCAAGGCCCGCCTGCACGACGAAGGCTTCCACGCACCGCTCGACCTGGTCGACGGCGCCGCCCGAGTCTACGACCCCATCGTCCGCGGCGAACTAGGCGAAGACCTCCACGGCTGCTTCCTCAAGGACTACACCCCCTCAGCCTGGTAACCCCGCCCCCGACCATCGCACTGATGTAGAGAAAGAGTGGCTACCCGTCGTGGGATAGCCACTCTTTCTCTACAAGAGGGGTTTTGCTACGAGCGAGGGGTGGGGGTCAGGGGAGGGGGCGCTTGAGGTGGTAGCGGTGCACCTCGAACGTGCTCTCCTGGTTGTTGATGTCCTCGGCCGCCGAGACCAGCTCCCACCCCTGCGCGCCGACCCGGTTCAGGTGTGAGATCGCGGTGTCGCCGAAGGCGGACACGTCCTGTCTGGAGCCGTCCGGGCCGTACCAGATGTAGGTCAGATCCAACCTCCGGCCCTCGCCCACCCGACGCCGGACCAGCAACGCGTACTCCCATTTGACCATCCGTCCATTATGGCCGGTATCCGGCGGGTGATCGCCAGCCCCATGGCGGTAGGGTCGGGCCTCCGACAATCCTTGCCGGATGTGTCGGTCTTTATCGGTATGAACCACCAGGTCGATCGGGGTGCAGCCAGGGACGGAGGCGCGATGCCCCGGCCACCAGGGCAAGCGCGAGTACGGTGATCACGGCCTGGCCGATCCGCCCCGGCGTCACTCCCGGCGCCGGATCGAGCACGTAGTTGGCGTACCCGTTCGCGGCGGCGTCGCGGCACTACCCAGCACCAGTCCGGCGGCCCGGCGGGCGGCCAGCAGGGCGGCGGCCAGCGGGTCGAGCACGGTCAACGAGACGAAGTAGACGGTCAGCCACACCGGCAGCCCCGGATACGGGTCGGTGCCCCCGGTAGCGAGCTGGAACAGGTGCGCCATCGTGCCGTACGCGAAGACCACGACGGTGGCTCCGACCGCGACCCGGATCCGACCCGGCACCCCCGACCACCGACGACCTCGCATCCCGACCAGTCTGCGTCACCGGGTCCAGAGGCCGGGTGGTGAGGTGAGCGGTCAGGAGAAGTGGGTCTTCGGGCGGGGGAGCCGCTCGCCGTCGACGACCACGTCCACCTTCTCGTTGTAGAAGGCGATCAGCCCGGCGATCGGGATCAGTTGCCGGGTCGGGAAATCGTACGCCCAGGCCAGGTCGGGGTGGACCGTGTCGCCCATCCGCACCGACCAGTAACCGCTGGTCCTGCCCTTGTACGGGCACTGGGTGACGGTGTCCGTGGGCACCAGGTGGTCGAAGTCCACCTCGGTCCGGTTGAGGTAGTAGCGGGTCGGCAGGCCGGTCTCGAAGACCAGTACCGGCGACGACGACTCGGCCAGGACCAGGCCGTCGAGTTCGATCCGTACGGTTCGGGTCGACCGGAGCGCGTCGACCCGGACGTACGGGTTGCGCGGGTGGACGAAGATCTCCTCGTCCTCCTCGAACCAGGAGTCGAGGGCATCCCAGTCGAACCGGACGGTCCCGTCCAGCCCGGCGAGTACGTCACCGGCGTAGACCCAGGCCGAGTCCGGGCGGGAGATCGAGCCGGCGCGCAGCCCGTGCCGGTGCGCGGTCCCCCGGCGCAGCCGCTCGGACCGCTGCTTGTCGACCAGCAGCCCGTCCTGCACGTCGGCTCGCGGCAGGTAGAACTGCGGATAGAACGGCCACTCCCAGACGTACAGGGCGTGGGTGGTGTCCAGGACGACCCGGCCGCCGAGCATCGCGCGTACCCGACGGGGCACCGGCTCGATGTGGTCGACCGGGACGATCATCTGCGGGAAGTCAGGCACGGGCACGGCCAGCCGATCTCGGGGCGCCGACGAATGTCCTGCTCACGATACCCGCGCGGGCGGGGTGTGGGCGGACGCTTGGGCGTACCCGGGGATGGGCCGGACCGCACCGGTACGCCCGACGACGGGGCGTACCGGTGCCGCCGGTCAGGGCGCGGTGATCCGGTACGTGGCGCCCGCCTGGGTGGCGAACGTGATCACGTTTCCGCTGACCGTGTGGCTCACCGTGCCGCCACCGACCTGGTTGACCACGATCGTCTGTCCCGGCCAGGGGTGTTGCAGCCGTACGGTCCGGCCGGCCTCACTGGTGATGTCGACGTAGGTGACCCGACCGCCCTGGAACGCGCTCGACACCACCAGCGCGTCCTTCTCCCGCAGCTTCACGAAGCTGGCGTCCCGGTTCGTCGGCCAGACCGGGAACAGCCGCAGCACCCCGCCGTCGCTCTGCAACAGCAGGTTGTTCACCGCCTCGGTCGCGCCCGCCTTCTCCAGGCCGTGCACCCCGTCCCGGATCCGCAGGTTCGCCACCATCTTGGTGCTGATCTGGTTCCTGAGCTGGTCGACCAGGCTCTGCGCCGGGTAACCGACCCGGGCCGCCTGGGTGAAGACCTTCGGGAAGCTGTTGTCCTGGCCCCACGAGTTCATCGCGTTCAACGTGTTGATCGCGATCTGCCGGTCGGCGGCCGGCGAGTTGATGCCCAGGACCTCGCCGGGGTGGATGAACTCCAGGTTCACCGTGTTGTCGCCCGGCCGGATGTTGCGGGTGTCCGGCCCGGTGATCGTCCCCGGATCGGCGAGCGCGAAAACCGTCTGGCCGTTGTACGTCGTCGTCGGGGTGGCCGGCAGACGGTCCCGGATCTGGGTCCAGGTGGCCCGGTCACCGGCGTCCACCCCGAGCGTCACGCTCGCCTCGACCAGGGAAGAGAACAGGTACTTCAGCAGCCCGATGTCCGGACTCGGGTTACGCGACCAGGTGCCCTCGTGCGGCCCGGCGTACAACCGGTACCGCTGGGTGGCCGCGTCGTACTCGAGGTAGTGGGTGAAGAACGCGGCGACCTCCTTCAGGAACGGGTACGCCTTACCGGACAGGAAGTTCCGGTCCTGGGTGTAGTCGTAGTACGCGATGAACTGCGACGCGGCGAACAGCGAGTTCGCCACCTGCTGGTGGTAGTTGTCGTCGGCGGTCGCCCCGAACGGTGCGATCCCGACCGGGAAGAGCAGCCCGCTGGGTACTCCACCGCTCGGGAACCGGCTGTTGACGTACGTCGGGTTGACCCGGCGCAGGTCCTGCTGGGCGCGGCGCCGAGCCTCCGGCACGTACGCGAGCAGCAGGTCCGTGTACGGCAGCGCGAGGTCGGCCCGGTTGCTCGAATAGGTGCCGTAGAAGTTCGCCATGAAGTTGTAGTTGAGGTGCATGTCGCCGTTGAACATCGGATAGTCCGTGGTGGCCCAGATCCCGTACAGGCCCGGCGCGGTCTTGCCGGCCCGGCTGGACGAGCCGAGCAGGTACTGCGAGCCGTAGTAGAACCGTTCGAGCACCTCGTCGTTGAGGTCGACGTACGACCGCAGCCAGTACTGCTTCCACCAGTCGAGGTGCTGGTTGTAGAGGGTGCCGAGGCTGGCGGCGCTCTGCCCGTCGACGAGTCCACGGGCGGCCGGGGCCGGGTCGGCCGGGTTCTGCCCGCCACCGGCGACCCCGGTAACGAGCTGGATCGTCTGGCCCGGTTGCAGGTTGAAGACCTGGGTCGCGGTGGCGCCGCTCACCGTGGGTGCGCCGACCGGGCCGGTGCCGACCAGGCGGGTGGCCAGCGCGGCCCGGGACACCCAGCGGGAACCGCTCGGGGTGGTCCGGTTGGCCCAGGTGGTGCTGCCGGTGACGCCGGCGGTGTTGGTGAAGCCGGGCTTGGCGTCCTGCGAACCGGCCCAGGTCTGGGCCCGCAGCTGGGTGGCGGTCGAGCCGAGCGACTGGATCTGGGTCACCATGATGTTGTCGTTCGCGGCGGTCCAGGTTCTCATCGACACCGGTACCCCGCCGATGGTCATCGACGTGGTGATCTCCCCGGTGAGGGTGTTCTGCTCCTCCAGGAACGGCCCGGACGGTACGGGCGGCGCCGAGCCGGGGGCGTACAGCTCGAACTGACCGATCCGGGCGCGCGGGTTGTTGGTCGAGTCGGGCGTCGTACCCTGGGTCGGCTCGCTCAGGGTGACCCGGACGTAGCGGGCGCTGACCGAGGAGATGGTCCGGTCGGTGAGGCTCGCCGTGTTGTTGGTGACGGTGTCCACCGTGGTCCAGGTCGAGCCGTTGCCGACCTGGACGACGAAGTTCTTCGAGTTGTTGGCGGTCTCGTTCGGCCGGGCCGCCCCGTCGTGCCGGATCACCCAGCGGCCGATGGTCCTGGCCGAGCCGAGGTCGAGGGTGAGCGTCTGCGGCTTGCCGACGTCGGAGACCCAGCCCTCGTAGCCGGCGGCCCACTGGCCGTTCACCGCCCGGCTCGGCGGGAAGCTCGGGTGGCTGGTGGTCGCCGTGGCGGTGGCGCCGAGGGCGAGGTTGCCCGACGGCGTGGCGGTGACCGGCGCGATCGTCACCCCGCCCAGCGCCACCAGCGACGGGTTCGGGTTACCGGCCCAGAAGTTGCCCTTGGACAGGTAGAAGGTCTTGTAGCCGTCGCCGCCGCCGGAGGTGACGCCGATGTCGCCGTTGCCGAGCAGTGCGGTGTTCGGCATCGTCCGCGACACCGACTCGCTGTACGCCTGGTTGGTCCAGCGTCCCTTGACGCCGCCGAGCAACTGCTGGATCTCGGCCCACTGCTGCTCGGGGGTGGGTGGTGCCGCCTGGGCCGGGGCGGGTGCCACCACGAGCGTGCCGACGACGGTGACGAGCAGGGCTGTGGAGAGGGCCCTGCGGCACCGCTGTTGTCGTTTGCTGGTCACGGAATGTCCTTTCTGGGACGGGCGGGGGTCTTCCGTGTCCACCGGTGGCCGAATGCGGAACAGCGCCGGACCGCTGGGGTCTAGGGCTGCGCGTCCGCGGGCGATCGGACCGGCGCGACGTTGAGGTTGGACAGGACGCCGACACCCGGACGGTGGCGGGTGGTGGGTTCGGCGTCGGTGCCGAGGTCGGCGAAGGTGGGCTCGAAGTCGAACAGGGCGGCCAGGACCGCCTCGGCGGTGGCGGCACCGGCGATCGAGTCGCGGTTGGAGACCCCGCGTTCGGCCACCCGTACCCGGATGTCGGTCGGATCCCGGTCGAGGATCTCCATCGCCTGCCCCCACAGCGCCCCGGACGCCGACTCCGGGGTCAGCCGGAGCAGTCCGATGGCGAGGTCGGGGCGGCCGAGCCGGGCGAGCCCGTGCGCGGTCACCCCCGGCCAGGCGCCGAACGCCCCGCCGGCCCCGTGGTCCGGCCGGTCGGAACTCTCCGCGACCGGATCGTCCTTGGCCAGCGCCCGCATCCAGGTCCCGGTGAGCAGGTGCCCGGTGACGAAGTCGACCATCTCCCGGCGCCGGGTCGGGCCGAGTTCGGCGTGCAGCGCCGAGGCGACCAGCCCGAAGTCGAGGCTGTGGCCGATGGTCTCGGTCCGGTCCGGATGCCGGACCGACCACCGGCCCCCGTCGACGTACAGGTCGAGGACGGCGGCGGCGAGCGTCTCCGCCTCGCCCTGCGCCCGTGCCGCGTCGTCGGGTCGACCGCGCAACCGGTACAGGCCGGCGAGGGAACGCATCATCGTCACGTAGCCGGCGTTGAGGGAGGCGATCACGTTGATGTAGTTCGGTACGCACTCCAGCACCCGCCAGGCGTCGTCGCCGAAGTCGGCCAGCACGCCGCCGGTGGCCGTACGACGCCGGTCCCGCCAGCCGTACGCGAGCCGCTCCACGTGGTCTGCGACGGTCGCCGAACCCGCCCTCTCGTCGAGGAATCCCAGGTCACCGGTGACGCAGACGTAGTGTTCGACCAGCCGGAACAGGGACAGGTCGGTGGACGCGTACTCGTTGCCCAGCGGGCCGCCCCGCCGGGTGTCGAAACCGAACGAGTCCCGGTACGGCCCGCCCAGCGCCCGCAGCAGCCACGCCCTGAGCCCGACCGGTTCGAGCAGCGCGTACATCCGGCTCCACTCGCTGTGGTCCCAGTAGAACGTGGTGGTCGGGCCGAGCCGGGGTCCGCCGGTCAGGAAGACCGGTTCGGTCGGGCTGGCGTTCAGGTTGCGCATGTAGAGCACGAGCAGGGCGCCCATGTAGTAGGCGCGGCCGAGCTGCGGGTCGTCCGCCCGGAAGGTGGGCAGGTGCCCGCTGAAGTCGCCGTTGTCGGGGGTGAACATGTTGCGCCAGTGCCGGCGTATCCCGTACTCGGTCTCGGCCATCGTCTCGTCGAAGGTCGCCGCGGCACCGCGGGCCGCCCCGGTCACCTCGGCCGGGTCGGTGCCGTAGGCGCAGACCACCCCGAGGGTGCGGGTCTCGCCGGGTGCGAGCGCCAGGGACCAGGTCGCCCGCGCACCCGCGCCGGTGACGCTCAGGTCGCCGGGCGCGGTCGAGAAGGCGTACGCCGCCCGCGCGGCCGAGTGGGTGTCGGCGGTGACCGCGACCCCGTCGGTGATGGTGGTGCCCCAGCGCCGGGACCGCGACCAGTGTTCGGTGGTGGTCGCGACCGGGGTGCCGTCGAGCAGCAGGGTGACCCGGTGGTTGGTGAGCAGGACGGCGATCCGGTGCCAGGCGCCGGTCACCAGCGGGGTGTCGGCGTGCTCGACCTCGCCGGAGATGCCGAACCAGAGCCCGTCGGCGTCGATGCCGAGTTGGAGCGAGTCCGGGTGGTTGCCGTGGGTGAGGATGACACCCGGCTCGGTCAGCGTGTCCGGCCGGAACTCGAAGCTCAGTACCAGGCCGTCGCGCAGTTCGAAGCCGTCCAGGTCGACCCGGGTGGTCGGCTCCAGCTCGACCGGGTCGGCGAACTCGAAGACCGTACCGCCGTCGGCCGGGCCGCAGTGCAGGTTCCGGATCCCACCACGGGCCGCGTCCCGGTGCGGGTAGACGGTGTCCTCGCTGACGTGCCGGGGCAGCTCGTACTGCATCAGCATCGGCGCCCGGTCCTCGTCGCGCTGGATGCCGGGCAGGCGGGGGCGGCCGAGACGGACCCGCCGGGGGCCGGGGCCGAGCAGGTACGGCGCCCCGTCCCGGGCCGGGCGGGTGGCGTCCCGGATCCGTTCCAGGGTGATGAAGTCGTGGTGGTCGCCGTTGGTCCAGGGCACGTCGTAGAGCCAGCCCCAGCCCACCTCGGTCGCCGTGAGCAGCGCGAACAGGTCCTGGGTGACCGTGTACGTGGCCGCCGAGTCCTGCTCGTTGGTGACCTGCACCCGCCAGAGCAGCAGGTTTCGCGACAGCGCCATCCGGGTGTCGGTGCGTACGGACACCCGCTCGCCCCGGTGCTCCCGCTGAACGCCCCACGGCTTCCACCGGAAGCGCTGGGCGTCCGGCACGACGCCGTCCACCCGCAGTACCCCCGTGTGGTAGCCGAACGAGTACGGCGGCGCGGCCAGCCAGGACAGTGAGGTCAGGTCGTGGTTGACGTGCCCCTGCCCCTGTTGGTTGCGCAGCGAGGGCAGGTGGGCGAGTTCGGCGGCGTCGACCCACTCGCCGGCCACCTCGTCCAGGTCCGGTACGCCCACCGGCAGCGTGCCGTCGTCCCGTACGCGACGGGTGGGTTGCGCGGTCGTGGTCACTTGGTCGACCCCGCGGTCAGGCCGGCGATGAACTGCTTCTGCACGGCCAGGTAACCCAGCACTGGGACGATCGCGGCGAGGAACATGATGCCGAACAACTGCCCGTAGTCCACGGAATACTGTCCAATCGTCAGGTACAGGCCGGTGGTGATGGTCTGACCCTGCAACGGGCCGAGAATGAAGAGCGGGTTCAGGAAGTCGTTCCAGATCCAGAGCGACGAGAAGATCGCCACCGTCGCGGTCGCCGGCCGGACCAGCGGCATCACGATCTGCCACCAGATCCGTACCCCGCCGGCCCCGTCCAGGCGGGCCGCCTGGATGACCTCCTCCGGCACGGAGCGCATGAATCCGACGTAGACGAAGACGGCGAAGGAGAGGTAACCGCTGCCCAGGTTGGACAGGATCAGGCCGGGGTAGCTGTGGTCGAGACCGACCCAGGTGAGGATCTTGATGGTGGGTAGCAGGATCACCTGCGGCGGAACCATCAGGCCCGCGGCGAGTGCGGTAAGCACCAGCGCCCGCGCCCTGGTCCGGCGTCGGGACAGGTAGAAGCTGAAGGCGGCGGCCAGCGGGATCAGCAGCACCACCGAGCAGACGACGGTGATCAGTGAGTTGCGCAGGCCGAGCTGGATCAGGTTGTCCGGCCGGCCGAGCGCGGTGCTCAGGTTGTCGATGGTCGGCGGGATCGGCAGCGACGCCGGGCTGCGCAGGATGTCCGGCTGGGCCTTGAACGCGTTGACGATCATCAGGTAGATCGGCGCGACGAAGACCAGGATGACGGCGGCGGCGACGAGCACGCGTATCCGGGGTCGGAGCCGGCGGATGGCGGTCACAGGTTCACCTCTCGGCGGCGCAGCACGTTGGTCACCGACAGCGCGATCACCGCGGAGAGCAGGAGCAGCACCATCGCGACCGAGGAGGCGTACCCGAACCGGTCGGAGGTGAAGGCGAGCTGCACGATGTAGAGCGCGGTGGACTGGGTGGAGTTGGCCGGACCGCCGCCGGTCAGTACGGCGATCACGTCGTAGAGCTTCAGCACGGTGATCAGCGAGATGGTGACGCTGATGGTGGTTCCTGGGGCGATCATGGGCCAGATGACCCGGGTGAACCGCTGCCGGCGGTTCACCCCGTCCAGGGCGGCCATGTCGTGCAGTTCCAGCGGGATGTTCTGCAACGCGGCGAGGTAGACCACGGTGGTGAAGCCGGTGAGGATCCAGGCGACGACGACCCCGATGGAGAACAGAGCCGCGTTCGGGCTGCCCAGCCAGGCGAACGGTTCGTCGATCAGCCCGAGTCGTTGCAGGACGTGGTTGAGCAGCCCGTCCTGGGTCAGGATGGTCTGCCACACGAAGCCGACGATCACGCCGGAGAGGACCTGGGGCAGGAAGGCGACCGTACGCATCACCCGGTAGCTGAGCGTGGTCCGGTTGAGCATCATGGCGAACAGCACGCCGACGGCGTTCGCCGCGACGGTCACGCCGACGGCCAGGATGAGGGTGAAGACGAGGCTCGCCCGGAGCTGGGTGTCCCCGACCGCCTCGCGGTAGTTGTCCAGGCCCACGAAGCTGCTCGTGGCCCGCAGCGGGTTCTCGTTGGTGAAACTGCTGCGCAGGCTGAGCAGAAGCGGCAGTACGAGAAAGCACACGTACAGTCCGAACGCGACCGCGGCTATGGCGAACAGCCCGCGGTTCTCCCGGCGTACTCCGCCGCGCCTGCGTGCTCGACTCGTCCGAGTCAAGATGTCACTTCCTTAGCCCGGGTCGGGGTCCGGCGAGGAACCCCGACCCGGTTGGTCCGGTTGCCGGTGAGGGATGGTCGGGGGCGACTACTTGGTCGCGGTGTCCCAGGCCTTGTCGAGCTTGGTGAGTTCGCCCTTGACGTCGGAGCTGGTGAACAGCGCCTGGCTGGCGGCGTAGAAGTCGTTGTTGACCCCCGGCGGCAGCGCGTCGTCGTTGGTGGCCCAACTGATCGAGCTAACCTTGGTGTTCTCGTCGGTGACGTACCTGTACGAGTCCTTGAACACCTGGGTCACGGTCACCCCGTAGTCGTCCAGGGTCTTGTCCTTGAGCATCGGGAAGGCGCCGTCACCCTCGATCAGGGCCTTGAGGTTCTTCGGGTCCAGCGACCAGGCCTGGGCGAACTTGGTGGCGCCGGGGATGTCCCTGCTCTTGGCGCTGATCGCCATCGAGCCGCCGACGGTGAACGGGATGACCAGTGAGCCGTCGTCGGTCGGCCACGGGAAGACGCCGAAGTTGTCCGCCGTCTCCTTCGGCACCGAGCCGAGGAACCAGCTACCCATCGGGTACATGGCGGACTTGCCGCCGGTGAACCGGGTGATCGAGTCGGCGTACTTCACGCCGAGGGCGCCCTTGTCGAAGTACCCGTTGCCGACCAGGGTGCGGTACTTGTCGACCGCGGTGACGACGTTGTCGTCGGTGAACTTGACCTTGCCGGCGTACCGGTCCTGGAGCCAGTTGGGGTTCTTGCCCAGCACGTCGGCGCTGATGATGCCGACCAGCGGCATGCCGGCCGCGAACGGGTCGGCGCCGCCCAGCTCGATCGGGTTGACCCCGGCGGCCTTGAGCTTGTCGCAGACGGCCAGGAACTCGGCCCAGGTCTTCGGCGGCTGCACCCCGGCCCTGGTGAAGAGTTCCTTGTTGTAGAAGACCTGGGGGATGACCTGGGAGTTGGTCGGTGGGATGTAGACCTTGCCCTTGAGCGCGTTGCCCTCGGGCAGCAGGAAGTTGGCGTTCACCCAGGTCTGGTCGTACGGCTGGAGCAGGCCGGCGCCGACGAAGTTCGCCGGGGTGATCGACTGGAGCAGGTCGGGGAACTGGCCGGAGGCCTGGAGCTGCTTGGCGTACGCGTCCCGGTCGGTGTTCGGCGAGGTGATCCGATTGATCTTCACGCCGGGTGCCTGCTGCTGGGCGGAGGCGATCGAGTCGTTCCAGAAGGTGGACGTGAGGCTGGGCGTCTCGAACGTCAGGTAGGTCAACGTGCTCTCGCCGCCGCCGCTGCTGTCGCTGCTGGAGCAGGCGGTGGTGAGGGCGAGCGCGCCGATGAGGCACGCCGCCAACAGGGGCTTGCGTATCAAGGAGGTCCTCCTGGCGATCATGGTGGGGGGTGCTGGAGTACCAGGCTGGCTCGCGGGGCAGACCCCGGGAGGGTTCCAGGGTGGCGGGTTGAGATAACGTTATCCCGAGGATAGGAAGTTTCCGGGGCGTGTCAAGACTGTTGCTCTGATCGAAACTGAGCAGGTGCGGCACCGCAGTCCGCAGGGCGAGAGGGAGAATCACGGCGATGACTGAGCGTATGGCACAGGACACCGCCGGGCACCGCCGCCGCAAGCGGCCGACCATGCGGGACGTGGCCCGGGAGGCCGGGGTGGCACTGCGTACCGTCTCGCGGGTGGTCAACGGTGACCCGACCGTCGGTCCGCACCTGGTCAGCCGGATCCGGGCGGCCATCACCGCGCTCGACTACGAGCCCGACGAGCGGGCCCAGCAGTTGCGCCGGGGGGTCAGCGGGACCATCGGGGCGGCGGTCCGCAACCTCGCCGACGCCCACCCGGTGCTCAGCGCCGTCGACCAGGCGGCGCGGGCCGCCCAGCTCACCGTCCTGGCGATGTCGACCGAGGACGAGGAGCAGCGCGAGCGCGAGGCGGTGATGTCCATGTGCCGCCGCCGGGTGGACGGCATCATCCTGGAGCCGATCAGCGTCACCCACCAGTACCTGGCCGCGGAGGTCGCGGCCGGAATGCCGCTGGTCGCGGTGGACCGGCCGACCGGTGGGCTGGCCGCCGACACCGTGCTCTCGGACAACGCCGGCGGCATCGGCCTGGCCTTCCGCCACCTGGTCCAGCACGGTCACCAGCGGATCGCCTACATCGGCGACCACGAACGGATCTTCACCGGCCGGGAACGGGCCGCCGCCTTCCGGGCCTGTGTCACGGCGCACGGCGGCCCGCTGGACGGCATGGTGCACCCCGGCGCACTCGAACCGGCCCGGATCGCCGCCGCGCTGGAGACCGCCCTCGGTGGCCCGGCGCCGGCGACCGCGCTGATCACCGGCAACGCCACCGCCACGGTGGAGGTGCTCCGGCGGCTCGGCGCCGACGCCGGCCGGCTCGCCCTGGTCGGCTTCGACGACTTCCTCCTCGCGGACCTGCTCCGCCCGGCACTCACCGTGGTGGCGCAGGACAGCGCCGCGATCGGGCGGACCGCGATAGAGCTGCTCCTGGCCCGGTCCGCCGACCCCTCCCGGCCGGTACAGAGCGTGACCGTGCCGGTGGAGTTGATCCCGCGCGGTTCCGGCGAGCTGCGCCCGTAGCCGCAACGGGGTCCCTGTCCGGGTCCGGGACCGGGTCGTAGGCTGGCCCCCGTGCCCCCGCCCCGAACGCCGCAGTGCAACCTCCGCGCAACCGGCCGGAGCCGGACGGGAGGACCGTCGGACGACCGGCGGGCGATCCGATCGTGCAGGCACCTCGGAACGGGTTCTAGATAACGTTATTCCCACGGTCCGGACTCGCGCGGTCGCCGCCCGCCCCGGACCCGTACCTCCGGAAGGGACGGATCCATGGAAGACGTCCGGATCGAGTTCGACGTAACCGCCGGGATGCGCGACGGCACCGTCCTGCGCGCCGACGTCTTCCGGCCCGCGCAGGGCGGCCCGTGGCCGGTGCTGCTCGTCCGGACGCCGTACAACAAGCAGGATCCGGGCATCTTCGCCGGACTCAACCCGCTCGCCGCCGTCCGTCGCGGTTACCTGGTGGTCATCCAGGACACCCGTGGGCGGTACCGGTCCGAGGGGGAGTGGGAGCCGCTGCGCCACGAGCAGACCGACGGGTACGACTCCGTACGCTGGGCCGCGACCCTGCCCGGCGCGAACGGCCTCGTCGGCATGTACGGCCCCAGCTACCTGGGCAACGCCCAGTGGATGGCGGCGGCCGGAAAGCCACCGGAGCTGACCGCCATCGCACCCGCCTTCACCTGGTCGGAGCCCTTCGACGGGCTGTTCGGCCGGGGCGGGGCGATCGAACTCGGTCTCGGCGGCAACTGGTCGCTGCAACAGGGCGCGAACCAGCTCGGCCGCCGGTTCCGCGACGCTCCCGGTGAACGTGACCGACGACTGGTCGCCCTGGTGGCCGAGCTCGACTCGCTGGCCGACGGCGGATACTGGGAACTGCCCGCCGACGCGTTCCCGGCCTTCGCCCGGCACGAGGTCCCCGACCTGGGCTACCAGCGGGCGCTGTCCGACCCGGAAGCGGTGGCCTCCTGCCGGGTGTCCGACAAGTACGACCAGATCGACCTGCCCACCCTCAACATCGGTGGCTGGTACGACGTCTTCCTCCAGGGCACCCTGGACAACTACGCCGCGATGGCCGCCGCCGGTAGGCCCGCCCGGTTGGTCGTCGGACCGTGGTCGCACCGCAGTCAGGGCGGCCACCAGCAGGGCGAGGTCAACTTCGGGCTGGCCGCCAACGAGCGCAGCCTCGACCTGCGGACCACCCTGACCGACCTGCAGCTCGACTGGTTCGACCGGTGGCTGCAGCCGGACCGCCCGGTCGGACCGGAACAGCCGGTGCGGCTGTTCATCACCGGCGTCAACCGGTGGCGGGACGAGCCGCAGTGGCCGTTGGCCCGAGCGGTGGACACGCCCCTGTACCTCGGCCCGGACGGGACCCTCCGCGACGAACCGTCCGGACCCGAGACCGCGCCGGACACGTTCCGGTACGACCCCGCCGACCCGGTCCGTACGCACGGCGGTCAGATCCTGATGGCCGGCGAGTATCCGCCCGGCCCGTTCGACCAGGACCGGATCGAGCGCCGGGCGGACGTGCTGGTCTACACCGGCGCTCCGCTCACCGACGACCTGGAGGTGACCGGGCGGATCCGGGTGGCGCTGGTCGCCGGGTCGACCGCTCCGGGGACCGACTGGGTGGCCCGGCTCTGCGACGTCGACCCGGACGGCGTCTCCCGCAACCTCACCGACGGGATAGTCCGGGTTCGCGCCGAGCCGGGGGAGCCGGGGGAGCACGAGATCGACCTGTGGTCGATCGGGCACGTCTTCCGCCGTGGGCACCGGGTGCGGGTCCAGGTGACGTCGAGCAACTTCCCGCGCTGGGACCGCAACCTGAACAACGGCGGGACCGGAACGGCGATGATGGTCGCGGACCAGACCGTCTACCACGACGCGACCCGACCGTCCCGGATCATCCTGCCGGTGGTACCGCCGGCGGACCCGAGCTGAGTGCCGAGCCCGTGCCCGAGCCGGGTGCAGCCGACTCGGGCACGGTGATCTACGGGGTGGACGGGATGACTAGACGGGCCGGGACGTGACGATGATGCCGATGCACATCTCGTCGCTGGTGCCCTCGCCCCAGACCACGTAACGCGGCGGCAGGGGCTGCAACTGGGGTATCTGGCGCCGGAGGTTCGCGTCGTGGGTACAGGTCACCCGGTACCTGTCGCCCGCCTTGACGGCCACCGGGGCGACCAGGGGCTGGATCGCCTGCGAGTCGAAGTCGTACGCGGGAATGTCGAGCAACGTACGCGCCTGCGGGGTGTCCGGGTTCAGCTCCACCTTGATCGACCGTCCGAGCAGGTGCATGTGCCCGGCGAGGGCGTACAGCGTGGCGGGTTTGCGGATCTCCTGGTCGCAGTGCTGGGTGGCCCCGGCGACCGGAGCCCGCCCCCCGTTGCAGTACGTGTTGAGCTCGTCGACCGCCGCCCCGGCGGCGTCACCGAACCGGGACCTGACGTCGGCTACGGCGGCCTGCCGTTCGCAGAGCGGCCCGGACTCGCCGTCGGCGCACGGCAGCTCGACCGGTGCCGAGATCACGTCGGTGGTCAGCGACACGAAGTTGGCTCCGCCGTCGGTGAGCCGCAGCCGGATCCCGGACCGGTCGGAGCCGACCGCACCGGCCTGCGCACCGAGCAGGTTGTAGTGGACCTGCATGACGAGCTGGCTGCCGGGTGTCATCGGATAACCGAGGTCGGGCGCGAGCAGCGTCTCGTTCGCGCCGGGCGCCCAGTGGGCCACCCAGGCCAGGTCGTCTCCGATGCCGCTGTTGCCGAAGCAGGTCCAGCCCTCGCCCGGCGTACTGTCGTCCAGTTCCCGGGCCTCCTTCGCGCTCTGCGGGCCGACCCGGAAGAAGATCGCGTGGTGGACGAGTTCGGTGTTCTGGGGCAGGAACTGGCTGCCGGTCAGGAAGGCCGGGTTGGTCAGCCCCGGATCGACCAGGAAGCACCGGTACTCGTCGGTGCCGCCGTTGGGGGCCGCGGGCGTGTACGGCCGGGGCATGGACAGGTTGACGAAGCGCTCCCCGTCGCGCAGCGGGGCCGCCGCCGGTGGGTCGAAGCGGCTGTCGTGCCCACCGTGTCCGGCACCGCTGGGCGAGGGCTTTCCGGCGCCGGATTCGCCGGGCCCGGGACTCAGCGAACAGGACGTGATCAGCAGGAGTACGGCACCGAGTAGGGCGGCTGTGCCGAGGGAGCGCTGGACAGGTCGGACGATTTCCATGGCTGCCTCCGGTCGGGCTGGGGAATCCGTTCAAACGGATCAGGCACCACCCGCTGTGAGCGGGCTATGTCGCTCTGTGACCGGGCGCCAGCGTACCGGGCGGACATTAAGGGAATCTCCGGCGACACTTTCGATGTCGTACATCGGACAAAGCGGGGGATAAAAGCGAGTTTTTCCCATGTATTGATCGGCGTTACAGGTCCGAGGGGAAGTACCGGTCCGTCAGTGCGTTGTGGAACGTGCCGGTGGGGTCGTAACGATCGCGCAGCCGGCGGAAGTCATCCCAGCGCTCGTAGAGGTCCCGCACCACCTCCGGCTCGGTGCCGAAGAGCTTGCCCCAGTGCGGTCGCGCCCCGTACGGCGCCAGCACCTCCTCGATCGCGGCCAGCACCGGGGTCACCGCCGGGGTGTCCTTGACCCAGGTGAAGTGGACGGCCACACTCTCCCGCCGGTAGCTCGGGCTCAGCCACAGGTCGTCGGCGGCGATCGTACGGATCTCCGAGATCTGCAGCACCGGTGCGATCAGGTGCCGGATCGTGGCCAGGGCGTCCAGTGCGGACCGGGCCTCGGACCGGGGCACCAGGTACTCCGACTGCAACTCCTCGCCGCTGCTCGGGGTGAACTCCAACCGGAAGTGCGGCAGCCTCGCGTGCCACGGACCCGGTACGCCGAGTTGCTCGGTGCAGTTCACCGCGGACACGCCCGGCACCGGGTGCAGGGGCTCGTCGGCCAGGGTCGCCCCGTACCAGACCGGCGGTACGGCCGCCGCGTCGAACCCGTCGACCCGGAGCTTGCGCCAGACCTGGTTGATCCGGTCACCGGTCCAGTCGGTGAACAGGCTGACGCTGTACCCGCCGCCGAGGATCTCGTCGAAGTGCTCGCGCAGCAGTTCGCCGGGCAGGTCTCGGTAGACGTACTGGCGCAGGTCGTAGGTCGGCTCGATGGCCAGGGTCAACGCGGTGACGACGCCGAGCGAGCCCAGCCCCACCACCATGCCGGGGAAGTCGGCACCGTCGGCGTTCCGGCTGACCGTGACCAGCTCACCGTCGGCGGTGACCAGTTCCATCGCGGAGACGGCGGTGGCCAGACCACCGTTGTGCTCACCCGAACCGTGGGTCCCGGTGGCGCACGCCCCGGCGACCGAGATGTGCGGCAGCGAACCGAGGTTGTGCAGGGCGTAGCCCTCGGCGTACAGGCGGGCGGCCAGCTCGCCGTAACGCATCCCGGCGCTGACCGTGACGGTCCGGCGCTCCGGATCGATCTCCGCCCGCTCCGGCAGACCGGCGACCGAGACGAGATCCCCCGGGGTGTCCGCGATCCGGTTGAACGAGTGGGCGGTGCCGAGGGCGCGTACCCGCTCGCTGCCGGCGACGATCCGCCGCAGTTCGGTCACCGAGGAGGGGCGGTGGAACCGCCGGGCGCCGAACGTTATGTTGCCGGCCCAGTTGGTCCGGGGTCCGCTCGCCGGGTCTGGCGTCGGGGCGGCTGTCGGTGCGGGCGTCATCGGCGGTCCTGTCTGCGCGCGGTGGACCGGCCCCGCCGAGGTGGAGCCGGCGTGTGCCGCCAGGGGGCGCGGCGGCACACCGTACCAAGATTGCCCCGTGCACAGGTGCGCGCCAACCTGGTCGGTGACACGATCACCGGGCGGATCGGATGGCCGGGGCGAGACCGGCACATCCGGGGGCGCCGGCTACACCGCCGGTGCCGGGAAACCGTGTACGACCCTGATCGACATCCCTCGAAAGAAGGCAATGATGACCACACCCTCGACTCCCGGAGCCGGCGACCTGCCACCCGGACCCACCGGCAAGCCGGTGCTCCCCGCGGCCGGCGGTGCCGTACCCGAGTTGGCGCCACCCACGGTGACCGTGGCGACGTACCCCGACTACGCCTCGGCCCAGCGCGCCGTCGACTACCTGTCCGACAGCGGGTTCCCGGTCCAGCACACCGCGATCGTCGGCACCGGCCTGCGGCTGGTGGAGAACGTCATCGGCCGGCTGACCACCGGCCGCGCGGCGTCGGCCGGTGCGGCCAGCGGCGCCTGGTTCGGTCTGTTCATCGGGCTGCTGTTCGGCATCTTCAGCAGTTCGGGCTGGCTCGGTGTGCTGATCGCCTCGGTGGTCATCGGCGCGGTCTGGGGCGCGATCTTCGGCGCGAGCGCGCACGCCATGACCCGTGGCCGGCGTGACTTCACCTCGCGCAGTTCACTCCAGGCCGAGCAGTACGGGATCGCGGTCGACGCGGAGCACGCCGAGGAGGCCCGTCAGCTCATCGTCCGGCTGAACTGGCGTTCCAGCGAGTCCGGCTCGGCCGGTTAGCCCGCTCCGCCCGTACGCCCGACACACCGGGGCCGCGCGACCGGAACGGTCGCGCGGCCCCTTCGTGTCCCGGCCCCGGTCTGCCCGGCCGGACCGCTCCCCGGCTCGGATCCGCGAGCCCAATTGTCGTGTTGCGTGGTTTTGTGCGTGTCAGGTGGTTCATAGTGATTTGGGAAATATCGGGAGCGCCCTGACCGCCACCTCCGAGCATTTCGAAAGGCAACCCACCATGCACGTCCTGATGACGGCGGCGGGCAGACGTACCGAGCACTGGACCGAACTGTTCGCCGCGCTCTGTGACCGGCCCGAGGTCACGCTCACGGTGCTCGCGGCCGACGTCTCGGCGTCGACCCACCGGCGCCTGGACCGGTTGGCCCGGTTACGACCGAACCTGCGCTACCACCTGGTGTCGCACCTGCTGGGCGAGCACCGGACCGGGCACCTGGCATCGGGGCTGTTCCGACCGGGAACCGGCCGGCGGCTCGGCGGCCGGCACCCGGACGTCGTACACGTCATCGGGGAGGCCACGTACCTGACCAGCTGGCAGGCCATCCGGATGCGGCAGCGACACTGGCCCACCGCACCGCTCACCCTGTACGCGGCGCAGAACGTCGTGACGCGGTTCCCGGTGCCGTTCCCGCGACTCGAACGGCAGGCGTACGACAGCATCGACCACGCCTTCCCGATCACTCCGGCGGCGCTCGGGGTGCTGCGCGCCAGGGGATACCGGGGGCCGGCGACGATCGTCCCGCTCGGGGTCGACACCGCCCTGTTCCGGCCCCGTCCGGCGACCCGACCGCAGGCGCGACGGTTCACCGTGGGTTTTGTCGGCCGGCTGGAGCCGTACAAGGGCGTGCACGACCTGCTCCGGGCCGTGGATCTGCTCGACTGCGACCTGCTGGCGGTCGGCGGCGGCAGCCTGTATCCGGAGATCGAGCGGACCGCCGCCCGTCGACCGGGCCGGATCAGCCTCGCCGGCTGGACCGACCACGCCGACCTGCCGGAACTGTTGTCCCGGATGGACGTGCTGGTCCTGCCCTCGATCGAGGTGATCCGGCGCGGCCCGCTGCGGTGGACCGGTGTCCCGCAGCGGGAGCAGTTCGGCCGGGTGCTGCTGGAGGCGATGGCGTGCGGCGTACCGGTCGTCGGCAGCGAGGTGGGCGAGATCCCGTACGTGATCGGCCCTGCCGGTCTGACCTATCCCGCCGGTGACGTGGTGGCCCTGGCCGACCGGCTCGCCGCGCTGCGTGACCATCCCGACCTCGCCCGACAGTTGGCCGGCCGGGGGTTACGCCGGGCCACCGACGAGTTCAGCTGGGCGGGAACCGCCGATGGCATGTACCACGTCTGGCAGGAGTTGACCGGCGCCGGGCGGCAGTTGGCCACCGCCCGAGGACCCGATCGGCCCACCGGGCCGTGACCACCCGGCGGTGGCGACCGCCGCGCGACAACCAGTACCGCAGAAGACATCTCAGCGAAGGAACGACGATGACCGATTTCCTGTCCCCGGCGCAGGTCGCCGAGCCGACCACCGACGATCCCCGTCAGCTCTACCTCGACCTGCTCAAGAAGACCCTGACCCGGTACGCCTTCGGGGAGACCTGGACCCCGTTCCAGCCCCGCCGCCGGTCGTTGCGGGGGGCGGTGTACCGCCGGGGCCAGCGGTTGCTGCACCAGCGGGGGATGGAGTTGGTGCTCCGCTTCCCGTTCGACGCGCAGGCGCGCGAGGTCGGCCGGGACTGCCCGCCGGACGCGGAGACCATGATCGGCCTGCACCGACTGGACAACCTGGAGCACTGCGTACGGGACGTGCTCGAACGCGGCGTGCCCGGTGACCTGATCGAGACCGGGGTGTGGCGTGGCGGCGCCTGCATCTTCATGCGCGCCATGCTCAAGGCGTACGGGGACCACGACCGTACGGTCTGGGTCGCGGACTCGTTCCGTGGCCTGCCCAAACCCGACCCGCGCCGGGTCGAGGACGTCGAGGACGCACTGTGGAGCGTGCCCGTCCTGGCGGTGTCGATGGACCAGGTCAAGGGCAACTTCAGCCGGTACGGACTGCTCGACGACCAGGTCGGCTTCCTGCCCGGATGGTTCAAGGACACCCTGCCGACGGCACCCCTCGACCGGATCTCCGTGATGCGCCTCGACGGCGACCTCTACGAGTCCACCGAGGTGGCGTTGCGGTCGCTCTACCCGAAGCTCTCCGTCGGCGGGTACGTCATCATCGACGACTACCACGCCGTACGCGGCTGCCGCCAGGCCGTCGACGACTTCCGCGCCGAGTTCGGCATCACCGACGAACTCCGCCAGGTCGACTGGACCTGCCGCTACTGGCAACGCACCCGCTGACCAGCGCCGACGGCGCCGCCGCCCCGTCGATCTAGGGCAAATACGTGTGGTCGGAGATCAACAAGCGCGTATTTGCCCTAGGTCGACGAGCGCTGCGGGGTGAGTTGGGCGGCGAGGTCGTCGAGGGTGTTGAGGCCACGGCCGGTGCCGGAGAGGTCCAGCTCGACGTCGTACTCGTTCTCGATCGCGTCGATGAGCCGGAGCAGGCCCAGCGAGTCCACGCCCAGCGCGACCAGGGAGGCGCCGCTGACCAGCACGTCCTCGGTCCCGACCGCCCCGTCCGTGACCTCGTGGATCAGCTCGGCCAGCCGTCGGCGCAACCCGTCGTCCCCGGTCATCGTGGCGCCCCCGAACGTCGTACGAACTCGGCGATCTCCCCGATCGTCGGGGTGTCGAAAAATACGTCCAGCGGCACCTCCACGCCCAGGTGCTGGTGGATCCGGCCGCTGATCCGGGTGATCGTGAGCGAGTGACCGCCGAGGTCGAACAGGTCCTCGTCCAGACCGATCTCACCGATCTGGAGCACGTCCTGCCAGATCACCCGGATCCGCGCCACGACCTCGTCGGTGTCGCCGTCGGCCTCGGCCTCGGCGTCGGTCGGCGCGATCTGCGGGGTGGTGGCGCGTTCACGGGCCGGCTCGGGCAGCGCGGCCCGGTCCAGTTTCCCGTTCGGGGTGAGCGGCAACCGGTCCAGGAACACCCACGCGTTGGGCAGCATGGCGGCGGGCAGCGTCCGCGCCAGGTGCGTACGCAGTGTCGCCGGTTCGGGTGGGGCGCCCCTGGGCACCACGTACCCGACCAGCCGCGCCTCGGTCCCGTCGGCTCCGTCACCACGCAGCAGTACGGCCGCCGCGACGACGTCCGGATGTGCCGACAGTCCCGCCTCGATCTCGCCCAGCTCGACCCGGTGCCCACGGATCTTCACCTGCTGGTCGGCCCGTCCGACGAAGTCGAGCCGACCGTCCGGCAGCCGGGTGACCAGGTCACCGGTGCGGTAGAGCCGCGCCGACCCGGCCCCGAACGGGTCGGGCAGGAAACGTTCGTCGGTGAGGTCGGGTTGGCGCAGGTAGCCGTCGGCCACGCCCCGACCACCGAGGTACAGCTCGCCCGGCACGCCCACCGGCAGCGGACGCAGGTGGTTGTCGAGCACGTACGCGCGGACGTTGGGCAGCGGTCGGCCGATCGTCACCCGGTCCGGGTGCTCGGGCAGTTCGGCGACGGTGGCGTAGATCGTCGCCTCGGTCGGCCCGTACCCGTTGAACAGGCGGGTGGTCCGACGCCGCAGCTCACGGGCGAGCGGCAGCGGCAGCGCCTCGCCTCCGGCGAGTGCCACGACCGGGAACCCCGGTTCCCGGCCGAGGCCCGCCTCGAGCAGGACCCGCCACCCGGACGGGGTCGCCTGGACGTGGGTGATCTCCTGGTCGCGGATCAGCCGGCAGACGGCCGCGCCGTCCGCGGCGTGGGTGTTCGACGCGACCACCACCCGGGCGCCGGTCACCAGCGGCAGGAACACCTCGACGGCGGAGATGTCGAACGACAGCGAGGTCAGCCCGAGCCAGCGGTCGGCGGGTTCACCGCCGAGCAGGTCCCGCAGGCCGAGCAGCAGGTTCGCCAGGGCGTCGTGGCGGACCGCGACGCCCTTCGGTCGACCGGTCGAGCCGGAGGTGTAGAGCACGTAGGCGACGTCGCCCGGACCGGGCCGGGGTCCGGTCTCGGGGACCGTCGGGTCGGCGGGGTCGAGGTCGTCGACGGTGAGCACCGGTAGGTGCGGATCGAGCGCGGCGGCGGCCGACGCGGTGGCGATGACCAGCGCAGGGTCCGCGTCGGCGAGGATCATCGCCTGCCGGGTGGGCGGGTAGACCGGGTCGACCGGCACGTATCCGGCGCCGCAGCGGAGCACCGCGAGCAGCGCCGCGACCGCCTGCCACGACCGGTCCAGGCAGACCGCGACCAGCCGGCCGGCACCGATTCCCCGCCCGCGCAACACCGCGGCGAGCCGGCCGCTGGTCGCGTCGAGTTCGGCGTACGTCAGCCGCCGGTCCCCGTCGACCACCGCGACCACGTCCGGGCGTTGCCGAACCTGGGCGGCGAAGAGCGCGGGGACAACCGCGTCGGCGGGGTAGTGGCGCTCGGTGCTGTTCCACCCGTGCACCAGATCCGACAGCTCACCGGGCGGGAGCAGGGGCACGGTCGGCATCGGCCGGTCCGGGTCGTCGACCACCGCCGACAGTACGGTCCGCAGGTGCGCCCCGATCCGGTTGACCGACTCCCGGTCGATCGCGGTCGGGCTGTGCTGGAGGCTGACGGTGACCGCGTCCGGACCGTCGACGATCTGTACGTGCAGCGCGTTGCGGGCCGTGTCGTTGAACATCGTCCACTCGACCGTGGTGTCCGGAACGGCGAAGTCCGGGGCGGGGCCGCGCCGCCGGTAACCGACCGACACCGGGGTCAACGCCGGAGCCGGGCGCAGCCCCCCGACCGCCTGCGCGAGCGGTACGTGGCGGAACCGGTACAGGTCGCGTACGCCGGTCCGGACCGCCCGCGCGTAGGCCCGGAACGTGGCCTCCGGTGCCGGCGGGTGCACCGGCAGTTCGTTGACGAAGAGCCCGACCTGCCCGGCGGTCGCGGCGGTACGGGTGGACAGCGCCACGCCGACCGGGAGGTTCGGGTTGCCGTACCGGTCCAGCAGGGTGTGCACCGCGGCGAGCAGCAGCTCGAAGCGGGTCACGCCGATGTCGTTGGCGGCACCGTCGACCCGGGCGACGAGGTCCGGGTCGAGTACGAATTCGACACTGGCACCGGGCTCGGCGGCGGTCGGCACCCGGTGCAGGCCGGGCAGCAGGACATCGCCGGGTGCCGACCACCGGGCGGCCCAGTGTTCCCGGGCACCGGCGAGATCGGCGGTGACCCGGTGCTGCTCGGCCGCCGCGTGCCCCGCGTACGGGTCGGGGGCGGGGCCGAAGTCGACCGGCTGGCCATCGACCGCCGCGCGGTACGCCGACGCCAGTTCGCCGAGCAGCACGTCCTTGGACATCCCGTCGAAGACCAGGTGGTGGGCGGTGACCAGGAGGAGGTGCTCGTCCGGTGCACCGGACAGCAGGGTGAACCGGGCCAGGGGTCCCCGGCGCAGGTCGAACGGTCGAGTGAGTTCCGCGCGGATCCGCCCGTCGGAAAGCTCGCCGGTGGTCAGCGCGAGTTTCTCCACGGCGGGGACGAGCCGGGGTACGCCCTCGGGGTCGGGTTCGACCGCCGTGCTCAGCACCTCGTGCCGGCCGATGACGGCGGTGCACGCCTCGGTCAGCGCGTGGCGGTCGAGCCCCGCCCCGAACCGGACGCCGAGCGCCAGGTGGTACGCCGTGCCGGCCACTCCGGCCTGCTCGGTGAACCAGACGGCGTGTTGGGCGTACGTCGTCGCAGCGGTGTTCACGGGCCCTCCGAGGGGTGGCGGTGCGGGGTCGTCCGGGTCTGTTCGAGTTGGCCGACCAGTTGGCGTTTGAGCACCTTGCCGGCCTCGTTGCGGGGTAGCTGGTCGAGCACCAGTAGGCGGGTCGGAAGCTGGTAGTCGGCGAGTCGCGTGGTGAGGAAGGCGCGCAGCGCGGGCAGGGAGAGGTCGGCGGCCGGGGTCTGCGGGTGGGGGACCACCACGGCGGCCACGGTGCTGCCGAGCACCGGGTGCGGGATTCCGACGACGGCGGTCTCCGCGATCCCGGTGTGCTCGTACAGAGCGGCTTCGATCTCCAGGGTGGAGATCTTGAACGCGCCGGACTTCACCACGTCCTCGTGCCGGTCGGCGAGGTAGAGGTAGCCCTCGGCGTCCATCCGTCCGACGTCGCCCATCCGTACCCACTCGCCGTGGAAGGTCGCCCGGCTGGCCTGCTCGTCCCGGTAGTACGCGCGCGGGTGCCGGCACCGCAGCCAGACCTGCCCGGTGGCGCCCTCGGGCAGGGGGCGCCCCTGCTCGTCGGCGATCATCAGGGCGCCCGCGGCGGCCCGGCCGACGGCGTCCGGGCGGGCCGGGTTGAAGATCATCGTGGTCTGTGCGGGCGCCGCCTCGGTCGAGGTGTAGTAGTTGACGATCACCGCGTTCGGGAACGCGGTGGCGAGCCGGGCGGCGACCGCCGGGGCCAGCGGCGCGGCCGTCGACCCGATCAACTGCACCCCGGAGGTGTCCCGTCCGCCCAGCGCACCGGAGTTGAGCAGCTCGATCGCCATCGACGGGACGACAAAAACCGTTCCGGTGCCGGGGGATCCGATCAGCCGGGCGAACCGGGCCGGGGTGAACTGCGGCAGGGTCAACGCGGTCGGCTTGGCGGTGAGCGCGTTGAACAGCATCGTCTGGGCGGCGTTGGTGCCGATCGCGAACGCGTGCAGGAACCGCTCGGAGTGCGCCAACGCCAGCCGTCGGGGATGGCTGGGTGCGGCCACGGTCAGGTTCGCGTGGGTCGCCCCGACACCCTTCGGCCGGCCGGTCGTCCCGGAGGTGTAGAGGATCTGGGCCAGGTCCCCGGGACGTACGACGGGGCCGGGGTGCGGTTGTGGTGCCGCCGTACCGGCCGCGACCAGTTCGGCGACGGTGGCGACCCGTACCGGCGCTGCTGCCGGCGTCGTACCGGGGCCGTGGATCAGGGTGGTGGCCGCGCAGTGCTCCAACGCCTGCCGTACCTGGGTGGCGGCGAGCCGGTCGGAGAGGGGAACGGCGACCCCGCCGGCACGCTGCACCCCGCAGTACGCGACCGCGAAGTCCACCCAGTCCGGTGCACCGAAGAGCAGCCCGACCCGGTCACCGGCACCCAGTCCGCGTTGCCGGAGTGCGGTGGCCACCGCACTCGCGCCCGCGTCCCATTCGGCGAAGGTGAGCGTCGCGACCTGGTGCACCTCGATCGCCACCCGGTCCGGATGCACGGCCGCCCGCCAACTCAACACCTCGGGTACGGTCCGGCCGGCGGATGCGCCGTCGTTTGTCACGCGGTGTGCCTCAATTCGACGAAGACGCCAGAGGGCCTCCCCGTGTCACGGCCGCATCGTTGGTCTGTTGGTCGGTCAGCGGTTCGCCGTACCGTCGCTCAGTGTTAGGTCGGCGTTCCGATTCGCAGTGTGCCCGCTGCGGCCGGTGGCGGGGATCGGCCGAACGGGGCAGCGGATTGGAACCGAAACACTGATGCCCTCCACATAGGACGAATTCGCCGGGAACGCGCTTTCCTTTGTCTGCGCGCACGAGCAGGGGAGCGGCACCCGGCGGCGGAACCGGCCGCTGGCGATAACATCTGGCACCGGACGATCCCGTGCCGCAGCCACCCGTGGCCGTCACGCACCGACCGTCCGGGCCGTACGGAAACGTCGTTGGAGGAGCGCATGAGGCGGGTGGCGGAACCGGTCGGCTCCGAGTCGGAGCACCTGGTCCACGCCGACTTCACCGGCGGTCGTGCCGGAACCGCGCCGGTGACCTGGGGCCAGCGTTCCATGTGGTGGACCATGGACGACTTCCGGTCACGCAACAGTTTCCTCAACCTCTGCCGGGTGGTGACCGTGCCCCGGCGCTCTCCGGCGGACGTACCGCACGTGGCCGAGGTGATCGGCACTCTGGTCACCCGGCACGAGTCACTGCGGACGCGGGTACGCCCCGTCGACGGCGAGCTGCGGCAGGAGGCGTACGCCTCCGGGCGGCTACCGCTGCTCGTGGTCGACGCCGACGCCCGGCGTACCGATGACCCGGACGGGCCCGACGACGACGGCGCCGGGCTCGCCGCCCAGGTGTGCGAACGGCTGGGCCGCGTTCCGTTCGACCACACCGAGGAGTGGCCCCTGCGGGTGGCCCTGGTGGTGGTCGGCGGCCGGGTACGCCGGATCGTGCTCGTGCTCAGCCACTCCACGGTGGACTTTCACGCCACCGAGACCGTGCTGCGCGACCTGCGCCTCCTGCTGGTACGCGGCAGGATCGACACCCCGCCGGGCCTCCAGTCGATCGACCTGGCCCGCCGGGAGGCCGGGGCGCAGCGCCGTCGCTCGGACCGGGCGATCTCCTACTGGACCAAGCAGTTCGGGAGCCTGCCGGAGGGTGGGTTCGCGGCGACCGGCCCGGCGCACACCCCTCGGTACCGGGGACTGACGATGGTCTCCGAGGCGGTCGACCTGGCCAGCCGGATGATCGCCGCCCGGCACCGGGTCAGCACCTCCACCGTGCTGCTCGCCGCGACCGCCGCGCTGACCGTCGGCGGGGACGAAGCCCTCCGCTGCGGGCTGGTCAGCATGGCGAACAACCGTTTCCAGCCCGGACACGACGACGCGGTGGCCAAGCTCAACCAACTCGCCCTCATCGCCGTCGACCTCGCCGACCGGCCGTCCTTCGCCGGGCTGTTGCCCCGGGCCGGGCAGGCCGCGATGGACGGTTACCGGCACGCGTACTACGACCCGCCCGCGATGCGGCGCGCCTTCGGCGAACTGGGGCTCGACTACCTCACCATGCTCGGCCCGTACTGCCTGGTCAACGACATCCGGCTGCCCGGCGATCCCGGTGCCGCCGGCCCGGATCTCGACGAGCGGGCGCTGCGGGCGACCCTGACCCGGACCACGCTCACCTGGTCCGAGCCGGCGAACAAGTTCGTCTGGCGGTGCCGCCTCCAGATGGTCGACGCGCCCCGCGCGGTCGGCCTCGTCCTCACCATCGACACCTGTTACCTGCCGCCGGACCGGGCCGTGGCGCTGCTGCACGACATGGAGGAGCTGCTGGTCCGGGCGGCGGTCGATGAGGTCCCGTGGCCCTGGCGGCCGGGTGGGGGAGTGGCCACGCCCTGACCCCGTCGGGCGGGGCACCGTTCACAATCCCGGCCACCGGTTCGCCACGACCGGCGGCTAGGTTGAGCTGATGCATGATCGTCTCGGGCCGGAGATCCCGGCCGGTCCGGCGGGCCGGCGGTCGCGGGGCCCGAACCGGTGGCGGGGCCCGAACCGGTGCCGTTGGCCGAAGCGAGGGCGCGGCCCGAAGCGGTGGCGCCGTCGACCCGGCCGCCGGTGACGATCCGCTCCCTCGGGCCGACCGTCTACCTGCCGACCGTCATCTACAGCCTCGGACAGGGCGCGGTCGCCCCGGTGGTCGTACTCTCCGGCACCGCCCTCGGCGCCTCGGCCAGCGCCGCCAGCGTCCTGGTCGGCCTGATCGGCGTCGGGCAGATCGTCGGCGCCGTACCGGCGGGAGCGTTGATCGCCCGGATCGGCGAGCGGCCGGCGATGGTCTGGTCCACCGCCCTGGTGGTGCCGGCACTGCTCGCCTGTGTCTTCGCCACCTCCGTCTGGACGCTCGGTGTCGCGGTGGCCGGGATCGGGCTGGTCGGCGCCGTCTGGGGAGTGGCCCGGCAGGCGTACGTCACCGAGGTGGTGCCGTACGAGCTGCGCGCCCGTGCCCTGTCCACCCTCGGCGGGGCGGGCCGGATCGGCGCCTTCATCGGCCCCTTCGTCGGGGCGGCGACGATGACGGTGGTCGGCACCGACGGCGCGTACTGGGTGCACGTGGTCGCCGCCACCGTGGCGGTGACAGTGCTGCTCGTCCTGCCCGCCCTCCCGGTCGACCGGGCACCCGGTACGGCACCGGCGAAGGTCCGTACGCTCGCCGTCGTCCGCGACAACCTCGCGGTGCTGCGGACCCTGGGCCTCGGGGTCCTCCTGGTCGGGGCCCTGCGCGCGTCGCGCCAGACGGTGATTCCGCTGTGGGGAGCCCACCTCGACCTGGACCCGGCGACGCTCAGTCTCGTCTTCGGGGTCTCCGGCGCGGTCGACATGCTGCTGTTCTATCCGGCAGGGCGGGCGATGGACCGGTGGGGGAGGCGGGTCGTCGCGATCCCGTCGATGTTCCTGCTCGGGCTGGCGCACGCGCTGCTGCCGCTGGCCACGACCGTTGTCGGCCTCGCGGCGGTGGCGATGCTGATGGGGCTGGGCAACGGCCTGAGCAGCGGACTGATCATGACCCTCGGCGCGGACGTGTCACCGGTGGTCGGCCGGGCTCAGTTCATCGGTGCGTGGCGGCTCTGCGCGGACCTCGGCAACGGCGGCGGGCCGCTGCTGATCGCCGCGGTACTGACGATCGGGCCGCTGACCGCCGCCGTGTTGACCATGGCCGGGGTGGGTGCGGCGGCGGTCGCCGTGCTGCACAGGTGGACCCCGAGACCGGCGGTGGTCGACTAGGTTGCCCCGTAGTGGTCGACGAATCCGCCTCGCGGCCGGGCGGTCGGTACAGGCATGCTGAGCCGACCACCGACGGGGGAGGCGTGGCGTGCAGCGTGACCATGTGGTGTTACGAGCCCGATCAGCGATGGCCGTACTCCTGGCCACCGTCCTGGTCGGGGCCGGCTGCGCCGACCGGGACGAGCCGGGTCCGGACCGGCAGACGCGCGTCGACCAGGCGTTGCAGCGGTACGCGGACGGGGCGCTCGGGAAGGATGGCGTCTCGACGACGCCGACCCGGCACCTGCTCGCCGGCACCGACGAACTCGCCGGCGGCACCGAGGTCACCCTCTGGGTGACCGACCCCGTGGCGAGTTCCGAAACCACCCCTCGCTGTTACTACCTCGACCTGGAGGAGCAAAGTGGCTGGGTCAGCGGGTTCGGTGGCTGCGGCGGCACCGACGACCAGGTCACGCTCAACCGGAGCAACGAGATCGTGTTCGGCACGGTCGGCCGGTGGCCCGCCGCCACCGTCCGGATCAGCAGGGGCGGCCCGTCGACCGACATCACCGTGACCGGCGGCTGGTTCCTGGTGCCGAGCGGGCTGACCGGCGTCAGCGACAGCAGCTACTCGATCGAGCTGGTCGACGCCGACGGCCGGACCATCTGCACCGTACGGAACCTGACCCCACCGGCGAGCGTCACGCCGGTGACCTGAACCATCCCGCCCAGGTCACCGCCCCGGCAGGGAAGGGGCCTGTGCGAGGATGCGGCCGTGCGAGCGGTGGTGTTCGAGGAGTTCGGTGGCCGGCCCGAGGTCCGTACGGTGGCGGATCCGTCCCCGCCGGTCGACGGCGTCGTGGTACGGGTCGAGGCGACGGGGTTGTGCCGCAGTGACTGGCACGGCTGGCAGGGCCACGATCCGGACATCCGCCTGCCGCACGTGCCGGGTCACGAGTTCGCCGGCGTGGTCGCCGAGGTCGGTGCCGGGGTGTCGGGAGTACGGGTCGGCGACCGGGTCACCGCCCCGTTCGTCTACGGCTGTGGCCGGTGCGTCGAGTGTCTTGCCGGACAGCAGCAGGTGTGCGCGTTCCAGACCCAGCCCGGCTTCACCCAGTGGGGCTCGTACGCCGACTACGTCGTGGTGGACCACGCGGCGGTCAACCTGGTTCCCCTGCCCGACGAGGTGGACTACCGGGTCGCGGCGGCGCTCGGCTGCCGGTTCGCCACCGCCTTCCGGGCCGTGGTGAGCCAGGGCCGGGTGGCGGCCGGCGAGTGGGTGGCGGTCTTCGGCTGCGGTGGTGTGGGGCTGTCCGCTGTCATGATCGCCGCCGCGAGCGGAGCCCGGGTGGTGGCCGTGGACCTGGCCGAACCGGCCCTGGCACTGGCTCGCGAGTGCGGTGCCACGGCCACCGTGAACGTCGCCGGACTGGCCGGACCGGCGCAGGTCGCCGAGGCCGTACGCGACCTCACCGGTGGGGGCGCGCACCTGTCGGTGGACGCGCTCGGCAGCCACGACACCTGCGTGGCCGGCATCCGGAGCCTGCGCCGTCGGGGGCGGCACATCCAGGTCGGGCTGCTGCCGGCCGTACTCGGTGCCCCGGCCCTGCCGATGGACCTGGTGATCGGCGCCGAGCTGGAGGTACGCGGCAGCCACGGGATGGCCGCGCACGCGTACCCGGCGCTGCTCGGTCTGATCACCGGCGGGGTGCTGGACCCGGCCCGCCTGGTCACCGGTGCGATCGGCCTGGACCAGGCTCCCGAGGCACTGTCCACGATGGACCGTCCCGGTGCCGCAGGCATCCGCCTGATCGAGCCCTGACCATCCGCATTGTCGGGCTCCAGAGGTGAGATTATCGGCGGCCCGACCCGGTAAAAGGCGGTCACCGGGTGACGGGCCAGGCTGAGGGGCGGCTCAGGCCAGGCCGAGGAAGAGCAGGGTGTCGTCGAGCATGGACCGCTGGGTCGAGGGCGGGTAGCGGTCCGGGTCGGCGGAGGCGAGCGCGGCGGCCCCTTCGAGCATGGCGACGAGCGTGGCCGCCGTGTTTCCCACCCGCCGCTCGGGCCACTCCGGCGCGGCGGCCCGGACCAGTCGCTCCACCCGCCCCAGCCAGGCCCGGTTGTTGGTCCGGTGCAGGGCGATGAGTTCCTCGTCCCCGACGGCGGCGGCGAGGAAACCCACCCAGACGATGCTCTCGGTCCGGGTCTGGTCGTCCAGGGCGAGCCCCTGCTGGAGGACGGCCCGCAGCGCCTCCACCGGACCGGTGGCGTTCGCCTCCAGTGACTCGACCCGCGCGCGAGTCCGTTCGTGTAGCAGGTGACGGGCGTGCAGCAGCAGCGCCCGGCGGTTCGGAAAGCGGTGCATCACCAGGCCGGTGGTACAGCCGGCCGCGGCGGCGACGGCGCGGATGGTCAGGCGTTCGAGCCCCTGGAGGGCCAGTACGTCCCAGACGGCGCGCGACAGCAGGGCTTCCTGCGCCGGCTTGTCCGCAGTACGTGACATTCGTGGGCTCCCATCGTCCATCCGTAACGGCTGTTACCGTAACATCTGTTCTGCATGGGAACGCTTGTTGGTATCGAACAGGGGGCGCGGGTGTCGGCGGGATGGACCATCGAGGTGCGGCCGTGGGACGACCCGGTTGGTGTGGCCCTGCGGGCGCGGCAACGGGCGGAACTCGACGCCCGTTACGGCACCGACGACCATGAACCGGGGCAGGCGCCGTCGGCCGACGACATCGCGCTTTTTGTCGTCGCCCTCGACGCGACGGACGGCCCGGCGATCGGCTGCGGTGCGTTGCGGCAGCTGGACCACGGCTCGGCAGAGATCAAACGGATGTACGTCGATCCGTCCGCGCGCGGCACCGGCGTCGCCACGGCTCTGTTGCGCGCCCTGGAGGCGGCTGCCGTGCAGCGGGGATGGCTGACGCTCCGGCTGGAGACGGGCACCGCCCAGCCGGACGCCCGGCGCTTCTACGAGCGCGAGGGTTACCGGCAGATCGAGGCGTTCGGCAGCTACGTGGGTGCGGACCTGTCGGTCTGCTACGAGCGTCAACTCGTCGCCACGGGTCGCTCCTCCCACCGGTAGCCCGGACGGCGTTCTCCACAGTGGAGCGAGCGGGAACCCGTACGGGTAGGCGAAATCGTTTACCGCGTGGCAATCTGTCCGACGCGAGCCCAAAACAGCGGGGCCGTGTCCTTCTTCTAGATCCACAACGTCTCGAGATCCACTCCGCGCCCGGCCTCCCCCACACGGCCGGGCGCGGCCTCATCGAAGGGTCGTACTGGTGCATCAACCCCTTGCGCTACCCCGGCGGCGACGCCTGTCCCGGCTCGCCCTGCTCACCGCGGCCCTCGCCGCGGTCGCCGCGCTCGTCGCCACCTCGGTCGGTGCGCCCACCGAGGCGACCAACCGCGACCGCCCGTTCCCGATCGACCTGGAGCGGGCCAGCATCCCGCAGTTGCGCGACGCCCTGAACGCCCGCCGGGTCACCTCCGAGGAACTGGTCCAGGCGTACCTGGAGCGGATCCGGGCGCTGAACAGCAACGGTCCCGGCCTCAACGCGGTCCGGGTGCTCACCCGCGACTCGGTCGAGCAGGCCCGCCAGGCCGACTCCGACCGGCGCAAGGGCCGGGCCCGGGGACCGATGCACGGCATCCCGGTGCTGGTGAAGGACAACATCGACGTCAAGGGGCTGCCGACCACCGCCGGGGCGTTGGCCCTGGCCGACTCGTACCCGTCGAAGGACGCCTTCCTGGTCACCCGGTTGCGGGCGGCCGGGGCGATCATCCTGGGCAAGACCAACCTGACCGAGTTCGCGAACTTCACCACCAACGGCATGCCGTCCGGCTACAGCGGGCTCGGCGGCCAGGTGCTGAACCCGTACGACGTGAGCCAGACGCCGAGCGGTTCCAGTTCCGGTTCGGGCTCCGCCGCCGCGGCGGCGCTCGCCGCCGTCACCATCGGCACCGAGACCTCCGGCTCGATCCTCAGCCCGTCGGCGGCGAACTCGCTGGTCGGGGTGAAGCCGACGGTCGGCCTGGTGAGCCGGACCGGGGTCGTCCCGATCGCGGCCAGCCAGGACACCGCCGGACCGATGACCCGTTCGGTGTACGACGCAGCCGCGCTGCTCACCGCGCTGACCGGCATCGACCCGGAGGACCCGATCACCTCCACCAGCAGCGGGGTGGTCGGCACCGACTACACCCGCGCGCTGTCCACGACCGCGTTGCAGGGTAAGCGGATCGGTGTGGCCAGCACCCCGACCGGCAACCAGGGCGTGCTGTTCAACGAGGCGCTGGACGTGATCCGGGCCCAGGGTGCCGAGGTCGTGCCGGTCACGGTTGCCACCGGTGGCCTGCCGCCGGGCATCCTGGACTACGAGTTCAAGCGGGACCTGAACGCGTACCTGGCCCGGCTGCCGCGCAGCGCGCCGATGAACACCCTGGACGACGTGGTCCGGTACAACCTGGCGCACGCCGCCGAGGGGACGATCAAGTTCGGTCAGACCCAGCTCGTCACGTCGAACAACATCGACCTGACCGACCCGGTGGCCAAGGCGGCGTACGAGACCAACCGCGACACCGGCATCGCCGGCGCGCGGGACCGGATCGACTCGGTCCTGCGGGCGCAGACCCTCGACGCGATCGTCTTCGTCGGCAGCGGTTCGGCCGGCATCGGCGCCCGCGCCCAGTACCCGTCGGTCGCCGTTCCGATCGGGTACGACCCGGCGAACGGCCGCCCGGTCGGCCTGTCCTTCCTGGGTACCGCCTACACCGAGGCGTCCCTGCTCGCCCTCGCCTACGACTACGAGCAGGCCTCGAAGAAGTGGCTCCCGCCGTCCGAGGTGAACCCGTCACTGTTCCGGTGCAGCTCCCTGGAGCGCCGCGCCTCGAACTGCGCCCCGTGACCTGACCGGCGGTCGCCCTACCCCGGCCCCGTCGACACCCACCCGGTGTCGGCGGGGCCGAGCCCTGCCCGCCTCGGCACCAGCCCTGCCCGCCGACGGCGGTCACCTGTTTATGACGTACATCAAAGACGATGTAAATACATCGTCTTTGATGTAGAGAAAAACCGCGCATTGTCGATTCCGCCCGGCCGCGTGGGACTCCCGCGCCCGCCACAAGGGAGGATCCGAGCGCGGACAGCAGTCCGTTTCGGTGTACTTACAGGCGGGGTGAGTAGATGAACGTCGAGATGTGGATCCGCGCGCTGAAAGCCGCTCGGGCGCATCGGCGGCGCCATCGGTTCCGCCGCCGCTGCCACCCTCTGGTCCGTCGGCGGGTGGACTGCCGTGACGATCGCCGGCATGGTGTTGAGCTGTTTCGCGCTCACCGTGTGGGTGGCCGGACGCCGCGGCGCGCTCGTCGTGGCGGAGCGGGGATGAGCGCATGCGAGATCCGCACTCCCCGGTCTCTTCACGTCTCCCCGCGTCAGGCGCCGAGGTGGGTGACCAGGCGGTGCAGAAGTTCCCACGACTGGTCGTCGTCGGCGGTCCCGGTGTGCGGCCGGCGGAAGCGGTCGACGTCGACCGCGAGGTCGGACAGGTCCCAGCGGATCCGGTACAGCTCCAGCAGTTCGGGCAGCGGCGTGACACCGGTGATGTCGGCGTACGCGTCCAGGATCGAACCGTCGCCGGGGTCGAGGTTCCAGAGGTCCCGTTCCGGCGGTGCGACGAGGGTCGTCTCCCAGTCGATGAGCCGCCAGCCGTCGGGGGTCAGCATGGTGTTGCCGGGATGCGGCTCCCCGTGGGTCAGCACCGCACGGTCCGGCTGCGCGCGGCAGGCCAGCACGAGTTCGTCGTACCGCGCGAGGAGGTGCCGGATCGGCGCCGCGTTCTCGGTCAGCAAGACCGAGGTGCGGTGGGCATAGGGACCGTGGGTGTCCAGGTCGCCGTCCGCGCGGAGACCCGATTCCAGGGCGTCCCGATGCGGTACGGCGAAGTCGTCGGCCATGGCGCGACGGCGGATCGAGTCCGGAGCGGAGTGCACCGCGACGACGAGATCGAGCAGGGCTCTGCGGTGGTCGGGTGCGGAGAACTCGCCCCAGGAGAAGCTCTGTCCATTCACATACGTGTAGAGCGCGAGCCCGAACCGGTCGGAGAGCCGGGCCAGTGGCTCGCCGCTGCGGGTCGGCTCCGGTGCCACGACGATCGGGGTGCCATGGTCACGCAGGGCACGTGCGGCGCCGAGTGCGGCCCGGAGCCGGTCGAACGCGACCTCCGGTGACTCGTCGTGCGTGTGCCGCTTGGTCTCCAGTTCGTCCACGTTGACGAACCAGCGGGCGCCCTCGGTGTCCTCGACCTCCCAGTGATGGCTGCCCCAGCCGACCGGCCGGTAGGCGACCGAGGTGGCGGCCAGGCCCCAGGCGTCGCCCAGCGTTGCCATCAGGGCATCTTCGGTCAGGTCGACCGGCGGGGTGAGCACGGTCCCCACCCTAGGATCGTCCGCCGACGTCCGACATCGAATTACCCGACGTCGCCGCCCAGGTAGGTCAGCTCGACCAGGCGGAAGGTGTGCGGCCCGGTCGCGTCGGCGGCGAACTCGTGCTGCCCGCCCGGCGCGAGGTAGTGGACGCCGTCGGTGTCCGGGTGGGAAAGGCCGATCACCACGACCGGAACGTCGCCCGCCTGCCACCGGTGGCGGGTGCCGGGCTCGACCTCGACGCCCCGGACGCGTACCTCGTCGTCGGCGAAGACCTCGGTCGGGATGAGACCGCCTGTCGCGGGCCGCGCGGGGGAAACGACCGGATCGGGTACGCCGGACGCCTCCTCGCCGAGGTCGAGCAGCTCGACGATCCGGTTGCGGTAGTTCGCCTCCCCGTGGTTGGTGAGCATGTGCACGGGCGAGACCGGCCGGTGCACCACCCCGCCCACCTGCTCGGACAGGAACCGGGCCGGGCTGCCGTCGAGCCAGTCCATCCGGCAGGGTGAGGTCTCCAGGTTCAGCACCACGTACGGGTTGTAGTGCAGGTGCCAGGGCTGTGACTCGCCCGGCGCGAGCCGGACCTCCCAGACCCGTACGCGGGGGTTGACCAGCAGTACCCGCTGGCCGATCTCGCCCAGCACGACCGGCTGGCCGTCCGGGGCCTGCACGATGCTTCCTGCGCTCACGTCGAGGTCCTCACTGCCGGGGTACGGGCGCGCCCATCATCGCCCACGCCCCGCTCGAAGATCCAAACAGGTACGGCCGCACCCGTTCGGATTGACGGACATCGCTTCTGGTGTAACGATTCCTGATACCGGCCGGAAATGGTCGCGTAATTCGAGTTACTCGAATTACAGAAGTGGCAATCGGATGGCGATCGGCGCGTCGTCCACATTCACCGCACCATGAAAGCTCCTTTACCCGTCGAGTGAAGGGTCGTACGCAATCATGCACAGGAACATCGGCGGTCTGCGCCGCCGGACGGTCGTGGCCGCGCTGACCGCGGGCGTCGTGGCGCTCACCTCGTTCGTACCCGGTGTGGCCGTCGCCGCCCCGGCCGACGGTCCGGCCCCGGCCGGCGACGTCGGCGCCCAGGTGGCCTGGAACCTGCTCTACTCCGAGGACTTCTCCACCCCGGTCAACCCGGGCAACGCGCCCTGGGTCCGGGAGACCTACGCCAACCCGTTCGACACGATCATGGACGACTCCGGGCAGTGGTACCGCAACGACTACGGGCCGGACTGGAACACCGCGTTCAATTCCTTCAACACGTACCGCAAGGAGTTCCCGGTCGGGCAGAACGGCTGGCTGACCGCGTCGCTGTCGGCCCGCGACTGGGACAAGAACGGGGTCATCGAGGCCCCGCCGTCGATCACCACCCAGGCCCAGGGTGGCGGCAACGTAGCCGTCCTGAACGTGCCCGACCATACCGGTGGGGCGATCTTCCGGCCGACCAACAAGCTCCCGTCGCAGTACCGCATCGAGTACAAGCTGAAGACCATCGACTTCGGCGGCAAGCGCAACGGCTCGATCGAGTACGGCGGCCGGGTCAACGGCTACAGCACCTCCGGCTGCAAGACCCAGCACCCGTGGGGAGAAGGGTCGAACAGCCCCGGCTGGTCCGGTGACGCCTCCGCACCGTACTGCGAGTGGCAGGACGTCCGCTCCGGCCCGTACGGCTACAACGGCTTCCATTTCCTGTCCATCGTGGACTTCGCCAACCCGGCCCCCCGGAACAACCACTTCTGGCACTACCGCCGCAAGGTCCTGATGGACTCCTTCTCCCAGCACCCCGACCGGGTCGGCAGCGGCACCGGTGGCCGGGTCTGCAACTCCAACACCAACCAGTACTACAACTACCGGGACGGCAACTTCAACACCGTCAACATGTGGATCAGCGGCCTGCCGAACTGGAACCCCGGACCGGGGGGACTCGCCGGCAACTCGCAGTGGTTCATGACCAACTGCTCCGGCGGGGTCGCCGAGCAGCAGCTCTCCTCGGCCGCCGAGTTGCAGCCCGAGCTGATGCCGAACGAGTTCTACACCTTCGCCATCGAGCGCGACGCCACCGGTTACGTCCTGGAGGCCAGCGGCAACTTCGCCCGGGTCGGGCAGAAGACGATCCGGTTCCACCGCCCGTTCATCGTCAACAACGCCCCGATCTGGCACTACAACACCGAGCCCGGCGAGTACGACGGGCGGTTCAACAACAACCTGGTGCAGAACGACAACAACGGCAGTACGACCTGGGCGAACCAGTGGCCGGCCGGCTCGGCGTACCCGGACTACTTCGTCATCGGCGACCTCTACACCAACGTGTACGAGGGCAGCGCCAGCCTGACCGACATCCGCCTCTACACCCCGGCGCCGCCGACCACCACCAACCTGGCGCTGAGCAAGCCGGCCACCGCCGACAGCCAGTGCGCGACCGCCGAGGCACCGGCCAAGGCGGTCAACGGAAGCTGGACCGGCGGCAACTCCGACAAGTGGTGCTCGCTCGGTACGTCCAAGTGGCTCCGGGTGGACCTCCAGTCCAACCAGCAGGTGGGTCGGTTCGTGGTCCGGCACTCCGGTGCCGGCGGTGAGAAACCGGCCTGGAACACCCGTGACTTCGACCTCCAGACCAGTACGAACGGCACCACCTGGAGCACGGTCGCGTCCGTACGCGGCAACACCGCCGACGTCACCACGCACACCTTCACCCCGGTCACGGCCCGGTACGTCCGGGTGAACGTGCTGACGCCGACCAGCGACAGTGACCGGGCGGCTCGGATCTTCGAGCTGGAGGCGTACGCGAGCTGACCGGCCGTTGCCGCCGGGAGCGACCGTCCCCGGGTGCGGTCGAGCAGACCGCACCCGGGCCCCGGTCAGCTCGCCGGGGCCGCGTCGCCGAGC
Organism: Micromonospora sp. NBC_01796; assembly: GCF_035917455.1. NCBI lineage: Bacteria > Bacillati > Actinomycetota > Actinomycetes > Micromonosporales > Micromonosporaceae > Micromonospora > Micromonospora sp. NBC_01796. The sequence continues at coordinate 6,775,498 of NZ_CP109078.1, forward strand.
AGGTCACGCAGCCAGCGGAGCTGGACCTGCTGCTGGAAGGCGGCGCCGCCCTCGTGCCCGTTGTACGGCCACACGCTGATCTCCTTGGCCGCCCCCGCGTGGTGGTTGAACGCGGCGAAGACCGTCGACGGCGGGCAGACGGCGTCCATCAGCGCCACCGAGTAGAGCGCCGGGGCGTCCGCCCGCGCGGCGAGGTTCACCCCGTCGAAGTAGCTCAGCGTGGCGAACACCTGTTCCACCCGGTGCCGGTGCGTCTTCAGGTAGGTCACCAGCTCGCCGTACGGCTGGGCGTCGGTGATCTCGGTGGCCCGCCGGTGGTGGCAGAGGAACGGCACGTCCGGCATGACCCCGGCGAGCCCCTCGGCCAATCCGCTGACCGCGATCGCGATCCCGCCACCCTGGCTGACCCCGGCGACCACCACCCGGTCCGGGTCGACCAGGGGGTGTGACCGGGCCGCGTCGACCGCCCGGACCGCGTCGGTGAAGACCCGCCGGTAGTAGTAGGTCTGCGGGTCGGCGATGCCCCGGGTCATGAATCCGGGGGTCTGCGGACCGCCGGCCGGGTCGGGGTCGGCGGTGTCGCCCACCATCGAGCCGGCGCTGCCCTGCCCACGGGTGTCCATCACCAGGTGCGCGTAACCGGCGGCGCTCCAGTTCAGCCACTCGTGCGGCAGCCCGCGTCCCCGGCCGTAACCGAGGTACTCGACCACGCACGGCAGTGGGCCGGTGGCGTGCCGGGGGACCAGGAACCAACCGCGTACGGGCTGTCCGGCGAAACCGGGGAGGGTCACGTCGTACACCCGCACGGTGGCCAGCCCGGCGTCGTACGGCTCGAACCGGGCCGGGGTCTGTGTCGTCCTGGCCTCGGCCAGCGTCCCGGCCCAGAAGGCGTCGAAGTCCTCCGGCTCGGTACGGGTGGGCAGGTAGTCGCGCAGTTGCTCCAGGGGCCAGTCGACCAGCATGAGGGGCGGTCCTTTCGCGTACGCGCCGTCGCCGGTGACCACCCCCGCCGTCGGCCGAGGAGGAACGGAGGGTAACGTTGCCGTCCTCAGTTCGCTGCTGCCCCGAGGAGGTGGGACCGATTCTCGTCACGAACGGCGGGTGCTCCCACCGGGCGGCGCCATGGGCTTTCTTGATCTAGGTCGAGCCATGGTAACCGCGGGAGCGCCCACAGGCGTCCCGAAGGGTCAGACATGTCGACTTCCCCATCCACCCCGGCGCTGAGCCGGACCGCCATCATCCGTACGCTGCGCGCCGCCGGTTGTGTGTTCGCCGAGGACGAGGCGCAACTGCTCATCGACGCCGCTCCCGAGCCGGCCACCCTCCGGTCGATGGTGCAACGGCGGGTCGCCGGACTACCGCTGGAACACATCGTCGGCTGGGCCGACTTCTGCGGACTGCGGATCGCCGTCGACGCGGGGGTCTTCGTGCCGCGCCGACGTACCGAACTGCTCGTACGCCGGGCCGTGGCGCTCTCCCCACCGGCGGCGACCATTGTGGATCTGGCCTGCGGAACGGGTGCGGTGGGGCGGGTGATCGCCGACCGTGTCGACGGCGTCTCCCTGCACGCGGCGGACATCGAGCCGGCCGCCGTACGGTGCGCCCGGCGCAACCTCGAGCCCGTCGGTGGCCGGGTGTACGCCGGTGACCTCTACGACCCGCTGCCGGTCGCGCTGCGCGGTCGGGTCGACGTGCTGGTGGCCAACGTCCCCTACGTGCCCAGTGCGGCGGTCGACCTGCTGCCGCCGGAGGCACGTATCCACGAGCCGCTGGTGGCGCTCGACGGTGGGGCCGACGGACTCGACGTGCTGCGCCGGGTCGCCGCCGGCGCCCCGGAGTGGCTCGCCCCGGGTGGGCACCTGCTGCTGGAGACCAGCGTGGACCAGGTCGACGCGGCCCTCGCCGCGCTCGCCGGGGCCGGGCTCACCCCGGGGATGGCCGGCGACGACGAACTACACGCCACGGTGGTCATCGGCCGCTGCTGACCACCCGCACCCCGGCCGGAGCATCCATGCTGCCGACCGCCGGCACGCCGACGAGGGCGCCGGTCGTCTCGACGGTGCCGTCCAGCGCGACCAGGCGGGCGGGTGCACCGAGCCCGGCCAGCCACGCTCCGGCGCCCGCGCCACGGACCAGCGCGGCGAGGCTCAACGCCTTCGCCGTGACCGGGTCGGCCGCCGCCACCGTGACGTCCCGCCAGACGGGTGCCGGTGGCAGCCCGGTGCGCGGATCGACGATCGGCCGGGCCGGGCCGCGGCCGGTGGTACGCGTGTTCGCCAGTGCACCACCGGCCAGCCCGAGGGTGGTCCCGCCGATCGGCACCCGCCAGCCGTCCGGCGGTGTCGGGCCGGCGGTGGCCACACAGCCGCCGAGCGCGACCAGTACGCCGTCACCGGTGCGTGCCGCGAGCAGGTTCGCGCACCGGCGCGCGGTCACCGCCCGTGCGGTCGCGGTCAGGTCCAGCAGCACCGGCGCCGGTACGGTCAGCGAACCGTCGCCCAGTGCCACCCGGCGCCAACCGTCCCGTACCGGGGCCGGGCGCAGCGAGGATCCGCACACCGGGAGCCACGGGCCGCGGTCCGAGCGGGACAACCGCAGCAGGGCGGCGCCCACCGTCGGGTCCACGTCACCGTCGGTCAGCTCGGCGGCGGCGAGGGCGGCGGCGACCAGCTCGGCGAGGCGTGCGCTGATCCGTACCGGCGTGCCGGCGGCGCGGTGCACCCGGGACAGCTCACTGCCACCCCACCGGTGCCCGTGGGTCCGGTTCAGGGCGGCGAGTTCCGCCGTGACCAGCCGACGGGCGATCCGGGACGCTTCCGTCCCGGTCACCACCACCCGTACCTCGGTGCCGCGATCCGACCAGCGTGCTTCCGCCATGGTGCCCTCCCGGTTGTCGCCCGAACCACCCCGTCACCGTCGCCGGGCCTGCTGAACTGCTCGTATGTCGCACCTGTGGGTCCGCTGTGTAAGCCCCGCGTCGTCCGGGTGGTGAGCCGGCCCCGTCGGCGTCACCGGGGTACGCCCCGACGGTGGCTTACACAGCCGGCACACAGGTTCCGCCGAGGTGGGGCACAGCGGCCGACGGCAGCATGGACGGATGACGACGGACGCGCGACCCTCCGGCCGGCAGATCGAGCTGCGGCGTCCCGACGGCGAGCCGGTCCGGGTGCTGGTCGTGGACGACGAGACCGTGCTCACCGACCTGCTCTGCATGGCGCTGCGCTACGAGGGCTGGGACGTACGCAGCGCGGAGACCGGCGTGGCCGCGGTCCGGCAGGCGAAGCGGTTCCAACCGGACGCGGTCGTGCTCGACGTCATGCTGCCCGACCTGGACGGACTCGAGGTGCTCCGGCGGTTGCGCGGGCACGCCCCGGCCATGCCGGTGCTCTTCCTCACCGCGCGGGACTCGGTCGAGGACCGGATCGCCGGGCTCACCGCCGGCGGCGACGACTACGTGACCAAGCCGTTCAGCCTGGAGGAGGTGGTGGCCCGGTTGCGGGGGCTGATGCGGCGCGCCGGGGTCGGTGTCGCCACCCAACCCGACGCGGTGCTGGTGGTCGGTGACCTGACCCTGGACGAGGAGAGCCACGAGGTACGCCGCGCCGGGCAGCTCATCCCGCTCACCACGACCGAGTACGACCTGCTGCGTTATCTGATGCGCAACCCGCGCCGGGTGCTGAGCAAGGCGCAGATCCTGGACCGGGTCTGGAACTACGACTTCGGTGGCCAGGCCAACATCGTCGAGCTGTACATCTCGTACCTGCGCAAGAAGATCGACGCCGGTCGGGAGCCGATGATCCACACCCTCCGGGGAGCGGGTTATGTCCTCAAGCCCGCCGGTTGAGTCGTCCGCGCTGCGCCGACGGCTGACTGGCTGGTCGTTACGGGCCCGGCTGGTCGCCGCCGTGGTCGCGTTGCTCGCGGTGGTCTGTGTGCTGATCGGCGCCGCCACCACCATCGCGTTGCGCCACTCGCTGATCAAGCAGCTCGACCAGCAGCTCGCCACCGTCGCCGGACGCGCGGGCGGCTCGTTGAACGGCCCGCCGAACGGCCGTCCGCCCGGTGTCCCGTCCGGCTCGGGGAACCCGTTCGGGCCGGGGGACCCGTTTCCGCGCGGACAGCCGATCGGCACCCTGACCGCCGTGGTCGAGGACGGTGAGGTCGACTGGGCCGTCACGCTGCCGGCGGACACCAGCACCGAACGGGAGCCGGTCCCGGCCGCGCAGGAGCCGACGCTCGCGGGTCTGCCGGCCGACGGCGAGCCGCGTACCCGTGCCCTCGGTGACCTGGGCGACTACCGCCTGGTCGCCCGGGAGATGCCGGGCGGCGAGGTGATCGTCACCGGTCTCCCGCTGACCGAACTGGAGCAGACCGTCTGGCAGATGATCGGCATGGAGGCGGGTATCGCAGCCGGCGGACTGCTGCTCGCCGGCACCGCCGGGGCGCTGATCGTGCGGGTCTCGCTGCGCCCGCTGCGCCGGGTCGCGGCCACCGCCGGCCGGGTCGCCGAACTGCCGCTGGACCGGGGCGAGGTGGCGCTCGCCGTACGGGTGCCGGCGGGTGACACGGATCAACGTACCGAGGTGGGCCAGGTCGGGGCGGCGCTCAACCGGATGCTCGGTCACGTCGCCGCCGCGCTCGCCGCCCGCCAGGCCAGCGAGACCCGGGTACGGCAGTTCGTCGCCGACGCCAGCCACGAGCTGCGTACGCCGCTCGCCGCGATCCGGGGTTACGCCGAACTGACCCGCCGGGGCCGGGACCCGGTGCCACCCGACATCGCGCACGCGCTGCGCCGGATCGAGTCGGAGGGGACGAGGATGACCGCCCTCGTCGACGACCTGCTGCTGCTCGCCCGGCTCGACGCGGGGCGTCCGCTGGCCGTCGAACCGGTCGACCTCAGCGCGCTCGCGGTCGACGCGGTCAGCGACGCGCACGTGGCCGGACCGGACCACCGCTGGCGGCTCGACCTGCCCGACCGGGCGGTCTGCGTGGACGGCGACCCGGCCAGGCTGCACCAGATCCTGGCGAACCTGCTGACCAACGCCCGTACGCACACCCCGCCGGGGACCACGGTCACCACGAGCCTGACCGAGGTCGGCCCGGACGGGGTCGCGCTCACCGTGCTCGACGACGGTCCGGGCATCCCGCAGGCGTTGCAGGGCGAGGTCTTCGAGCGGTTCGCCCGTGGGGACGGGTCGCGCTCCCGGGCCGTCGGCGGGACCGGGCTGGGGCTGGCGATCGTGTCCGCCGTGGTCGAGGCCCACCGGGGTACGGTCACCCTGACCAGCCGTCCGGGGCACACCGCGTTGACCGTACGGCTGCCGCGACTCACAGCGGACACATAGGCCACTCACCGGATCGACCTAGCCGGCCCGTCGAATCTAACCGGCATGACCCGATCAGAGACCCTGCCGACGACCGCGGCGCCCGACGTACCCGAAACCGCGCCGGGTGAAGCGGACCGGGCCGTGACCGAGCCCGCCGTACCCCGGTCGCAGGCCTGGGTACGGCTCGCGCTGGCCGCCCTGCTGCTCGCCACCGCCCTGCTCTACCTCTGGGGACTGGGCGCCTCCGGCTGGGCGAACTCGTTCTACTCGGCCGCCGCCCAGGCCGGCTCGGCGAGCTGGAAGGCACTCTTCTACGGCTCCTCGGACGCGGCCAACTCGATCACCGTGGACAAACCACCGGCGGCGATGTGGCTGATGGCCCTGTCCGTACGGATCTTCGGCCTGAACTCCTGGGCGATCCTCGTCCCGCAGGCGCTCGCCGGGGTCGCCTCGGTCGGTGTCCTCTTCGCGACCGTCCGACGCTGGTACGGCCCGGCCGCCGGCCTGCTCGCCGGTACGGTCCTCGCGCTCACCCCGGTCGCCACCCTGATGTTCCGGTTCAACAACCCCGACGCCCTGCTCGTCCTGCTCCTGGTGCTCGCCGCCTACACCTGCGTACGGGCGATCGAGACGGCGGCGACCCGGTGGATCGTGCTGGCCGGGGTGCTGGTCGGCTTCGGTTTCCTGACCAAGATGCTCCAGGCGTTCCTGGTGGTCCCGGTCTTCGCCGGGGTGTACCTGCTCGCCGCGCCGACCGGGGTGTGGCGTCGGATCGGGCAGCTCCTGCTCGCCGGGCTCGGCCTGGTGGTGGCCGCCGGGTGGTGGGTGGCGGTCGTCGAACTCGTACCGCCGAGCGCCCGGCCGTACGTCGGCGGGTCGCAGGGCAACAGCATCCTCGAACTGACCCTCGGCTACAACGGGTTGGGTCGGATCACCGGAGAACAGCCGGGCAGTGTCGGTGGCGGCGCCGGTGGTCCGGGCGGTCCGGGCGGCGGGGGCGGCATCTGGGGCAGCACCGGATGGCTGCGGCTGTTCGGTAACGACATCGCCGGACAGGTCGGCTGGCTGCTGCCGGCCGCGCTGCTGTTGCTGGTGGTCGGGCTGGTGGTCGCCGGACGGGCGCCGCGTACGGACCGGGGCCGGGCCGGGTTCCTGATCTGGGGTGGCTGGCTGCTGGTCACCGGGGTCACCTTCAGCCTGATGCAGGGCATCTTCCACGCGTACTACACGGTCGCGCTGGCGCCAGCGGTGGCCGCCCTGGTCGGCATGGGCGCCACCGTGCTGTGGCGACTGCGCCGGCATCGGGCGGCGCTGCCGGTGCTCGCCCTGGTGCTGGCGGTCACCGCCGGCTGGTCCTGGGTCCTGCTCGGCCGGAGCCCGCAGTGGCAGTCGTGGCTGCGGCCCACCGTGCTGGTCGCCGGACTCGTCGCGGCGGTGCTGCTCGCCCTGCTGGGCTGGCTGACCGCGCGGGTGACGGCGGGCCGGGCCTCCCGCTGGGCCGCTGCCGGAGTGCTGGCCCTCGGCCTGCTCGCCGCGCTCGCCGGACCGCTCGGTTACTCGCTCGACACCGCGGCGACCGCGCACGCCGGGGCGATCCCGTCGGCCGGGCCCTTCGTCGCGGCTGGCGGGTTCGGCGGCCGGGGTGGTCCTCCGGGCGGCGGGCGGATGCCCGGCGGCCCGTTCCCGGATGGCGCGAACCAGGGTGCCTTCCCCGGTGGCGGTGGTCCGGTCGGGGGCAACCAGGGTGGTTTTCCGGGTGGCAACCAGGGCGGCTTCCCCGGCGGTGGGAACCCGGGCGGTGCCGTTCCCGGTGGTGGGAACCAGGCGATACCCGGTGGTGGCAACCAGGCGTTTCCCGATATGCCGGGCGGCGCCGGACCGCGCGGCGGTGGACCCGGTGGCGGCATGGGTGGGCTGCTCGACGCCCGTACGCCGAGCGCCGAGATGGTCGCGTTGCTGAAGCAGGATCGGGACCGGTACACCTGGGTCGCGGCGACGGTCGGCTCGAACAACGCCGCCGGTTACCAACTCGCCACCGGTGACCCGGTGATGCCGATCGGCGGCTTCAACGGCAGCGACCCGTCGCCGACGCTCGCCCGGTTCCAGGAGTACGTACGGGCGGGGGAGATCCACTACTTCCTGGGTGGCTCGGGCTTCCGGGCCAACGGCGGCAGCCAGGACGCCCAGGAGATCGCCACCTGGGTCTCGGAGAACTTCACCGCCACCACCGTTGACGGAACCACCGTCTACGACCTGAGCACCGGCCGGGAGGACTGAGCCGTGACGCCCTCCATCGCCCCGTCATCGCTGCGCGAGCACCGGACACCCGAACGGCCCGTCGCCGTACTGGACGTGGTCATCCCGGTCTACAACGAGGAGACCGACCTCGCCCCGTGCGTACGGCGCCTGCACGCGTACCTGAGCGAGTCGTTTCCGTACCCGTTCCGGATCACGATCGCGGACAACGCCAGTGTGGACGGCACCCTCGTGGTGGCCCGTGAGCTGGCGGAGGTGTTGCCGGGTGTCGACGTACTCCATCTCGACCGCAAGGGTCGCGGCCTGGCGCTGCGGTCGGCCTGGTCCGGGTCGGACGCCCCGGTCCTGGCCTACATGGACGTCGACCTCTCCACCGACCTGGCCGCACTGCTGCCCCTGGTGGCACCGCTGATTTCGGGCCACTCGGACCTCGCCATCGGGACCCGGCTCGGGCGTGGGTCCCGAGTGGTCCGGGGCGCCAAGCGGGAGATCATCTCGCGGGGATACAACCTGCTGCTGCGCGGAACCCTCGCCGCCCGGTTCTCCGACGCCCAGTGCGGCTTCAAGGCGATCCGTCGCGACGTCGCCGACCGGCTGCTGCCGCTGGTACGCGACACCGGCTGGTTCTTCGACACCGAACTCCTGGTGCTGGCCCAGCGGGCCGGGCTGCGCATCCACGAGGTCCCGGTCGACTGGGTCGACGACCCGGACAGCCGGGTCGACATCGTGCCCACCGCCCTGGCCGACCTGCGCGGCATCTGGCGCCTGGCCACCGGGGCGATACCCCTGACCGAAATACGCGCCCAGCTCGGCCGAGCCCCGCTTACCGCCCCGACCGGGGCGATACCGGCCGGTCTGCCCCGGCAACTGCTCCGGTTCGCCGCCGTCGGGATCGCCAGCACCCTCGCCTACATCGCGCTGTACGCGTTGCTCCGTACCGGAATCGGCGCCCAGCGGGCGAACCTGCTGGCGCTGCTCGTCACCGCCGTGGCGAACACCGCCGCGAACCGGCGGCTCACCTTCGGTATCAGCGGCCGACGCCACGTCGCCCGGCACCACCTGCAAGGGTTGCTGGTGTTCGCCGTCGGTGTCGGTCTGACCAGCGGCACGCTCGCCCTGCTGCCCCGCCTGGTCGCCCATCCACCGCGCTCGGTGGAGCTGTTGGTGCTGGTCGGTGCGAACCTGGTCGCGACGGTCGTGCGGTTCCTGCTGCTGCGGATCTGGCTGTTCCACCACCGACCGACGAGTGTCAGCCCCTGAGGCTGGGGCCCGCCCGGCAACGCGGACAGCGAACTCCGTTGACCGGCGACGGCCCTGGACGATCTCGACAGCGACCCGGTCGATTCCTCGCGCTACCGTGCCGTCAGGACGCGCTGTGATGGGGCTACTTTTCGGAATCGAATGATCTTGCGGTTCAGGGCGGATGGACGGCGGCGCGGGTGACCGCGGCTGCTCTCTTGTTGCCGGTCAGCCGGGCGCTCCCGCAAAGGCTGGTGGCCCTCTGGCTGCGGAGGCGGCCGAGAGCCGTCAAGGCGAGGACGCAGCCTCACGCCCGGAACGTGCGGCGGTAGGCGTCCGGCGGTACGCCGATCGTGCGGTGGAAGTGGCGGCGCAGTGTCGTCGCCGTGCCCATGCCTGCGGCCGAGGCGACGGTGTCGACGCTGTCGTCCGTGGCCTCCAGCAGCTCCTGCGCGCGGCGGATCCGCTGCGTCAGCAGCCACTGCAGCGGGGTGGTGCCGGTTACCGAGTGGAAGTGGCGGGCCAGGTGGCGCGAGCTCATGTTCGCCTGGCGGGCCAGGTCCTCCACGGTGAGCGGCTGGTCCAGCCGCCGCATCACCCAGGGGAGCAGCTCGGCCAGGGGATGGCCGTCCTGGGCGGGCACCGGTGTGGTGACGAACTGGGCCTGGCCACCGGCCCGGTGGGGCGGCACGACCAGGCGGCGGGCGACCACGTTGGCGATCGCCGGGCCGTGGTCGCGGCGGATCAGATGCAGGCACAGGTCCATCGCTGCGGCCTTGCCCGCAGACGTGAGCACGCTGCCGTTGTCGACGTAGAGCACGTCCGGGTCGACCTCCACCCGGGGATAGCGCGCGGCCAGTTCGTCGGTGTGGGCCCAGTGCGTGGTCGCGCGCAGCCCGTCCAGCAGACCGGCGGCGGCGAGCACGAACACGCCCGTGCACAGGGAGACGACCCGCGCGCCCGAGTCGTGGGCCGCGCGCACCGCCTCGACCAGGTCGGCCGGCGGGTCCTCGTCGACGTCGGCCAAGGCGGGGACGATCACGGTGTCGGCGTGCGCCAGCCGGTCGAGCCCGCAGTCCGGCTCGAGCAGGAACCGGCCGACCCGGACGGCGTGCGTGCCACACACCCTGACGTCGTACCAGGGGCCTGGCAGGGCCGCCGGGGCGGAGCCGAAGACCTCGTAGGCCAGGGCCAGCTCGAAGTGCAGCATCCCGTCGGTAGCGGCGACCGCGACGGAGCGCGGGACAGAACTCATGTCGGGAATTGTACGGGTCGTGTCGTTCCGGACACTGGCACCGATGGGCCAACGAGGACAGGATTCCCGTAGTGGATCACTTCGAGCACACGGGAGCAGACATGGGATCAGGTCGGAACGTGGCGGTGTTCGGCGCCTACGGGCACACCGGACGGTTCGTGGTCGCGGAGTTGCGCGAGCGCGGATACGTCCCGCTGCTCCTCGGTCGCGACCCGGGCAAGCTGCTGGCACTGGCACAGGCCCAACCGGGGCTCGATGCGCGGCAGGCGTCGGTCGACGATCCGACCTCGCTCGACCGCGCGCTGATCGGCGCGGCCGCCGTGATCAACTGCGCCGGGCCCTTCGCCACGACCGCCGCCCCGCTGGTCGAGGCGGCGCTGCGCGCCGGCATCCCGTACGTCGACGTGGCGGCCGAGATCGAGGCGAACCTTGACACGTTCGCGCACTTCGCGGAGCGCGCCCACGCCGCGGGCACCGTGGTGGTCCCGGCGATGGCCTTCTACGGCGGCCTCGGCGACCTGTTGGTCACCACCGCGATGGGCGACTGGACGGCGGCGGACGAGGCGCACATCGCCTATGGCCTGAGCAGTTGGCACCCCACCGCCGGGACGCGTGTTGCGGGCGCGGTCTCGGGGCAGCGACGGGGTGGCCGCCGTGTCCGCTACACCGGCGGACGGCTGGAGTACCACGACGACGCTCTGCCGACCCTGGAGTGGCCCTTCCCGGCTCCGCTCGGCCCCCAGAGCGTCATCGGAGAGTTCACCATGGCCGATGTCGTCACCATTCCCAGCCACCTGGCGATCCCGGAGGTGCGCACCTACATGACCGCCAAGGCGGCCGCGGACCTGTCCGCTCCTGACACCTCGGCACCGACCGCCGTCGACGAGCGCGGCCGCTCCGGGCAGACCTTCGTCGTCGACGTCCTCGTCCGCTCCGGCGGCACGGAGCGCCGCGTGGTCGCCGCCGGTCAGGACATCTACGCCATCAGTGCGCCGCTCGCGGTGGAGGCCGTCGACCGCATCCTCAGCGGCCGGACCAGGACCACCGGCGTCGCCTCCGCGGGCGCGGTCTTCGACGCCCCGGACTTCCTCCGCGCCCTGTCCTCGCACCTCTCGCTGCACGTCCCGCTCGACACGCGCGCCTGACCGGCGACCCGTGCCGGGATCCGGGCCGTGGTCAGGGCGGCCACTCCGCCAACTCGGCCGCGAACGGACAGCGCCCACGACGCACCCGAAAGGTAGGTCCGAGCTCCGCAAGATCATCTGAGAAGTGGTCCGGACTCCGAAACGTTCGAGCGGACAGGACAGTGCCCAACCGCCGCATTGTTGATCTTGGCCCGGTTGGGGCAGCAAGATATGCCGTGAACGCGGCAAGGAACCCACGGTAGAACTCGCGGTGGTGGTGCACCGCCGACCGGCCGCTGAGGAGGACCGGCCGGCCGGCGGCGAGTGGGGCGCCCGGTCAGCCGACGGTTGTCGCCGCGGCCTGGGCCTCCTCGGCGAAGTGGCAGGACACGGTCCGGTCCGAGGCGTCCTCGAGCCGCCGGGCGACCGGCTGCTCGGCGGAGCACCGGTCCTGGGCGAACCGGCAGCGGGTGTGGAACCGGCAGCCGGTGGGCGGGTTGGCCGGGCTGGGCGGATCGCCGATCAGCATGATCCGGTCGCCGAGCTTGCGCCGGTTGCGGTCCACCACCGGGGCCGCCGACAGCAGCGCCTGGGTGTACGGATGGGCCGGGTCGTCGTACACGGTGGTGGTGTCGCCGAGTTCGGCGAGCCGACCCAGGTACATCACCGCGGTCCGGTCCGCCACGTGCCGGACCACCGAGAGGTCGTGCGCGATGAACAGCAGGGCGATGTTCATCCGCCGTTGCAGGTCTCGCAGCAGGTTGACGACCTGTGCCTGGACCGACATGTCGAGCGCGGAGACCGGCTCGTCGCAGACCAGCACCTCGGGGTCGAGGGCGAGCGCGCGGGCGATGCCGATGCGCTGGCGCTGTCCGCCGGAGAACTGGTGCGGGTAGCGGTGCATCAGCTCGGGTGCGAGGTTGACCAGGCTGAGCAGTTCGGCGACCCGGTCGCGGCGGGCCGCGTCGTTGGTCACCTGCTTGTGTACGACCAGCGGTTCGCCGATCAGCTCGAGCACGCTCATCCTGGGGTCCAACGAGGTGTACGGGTCCTGGAAGACCATCTGCACCTGCCGGCGCAGCAGCCGCCGGTCGCGTCCCCGTACCCGGGCGACGTCCCGGCCGTGGATCTCGATGCTGCCGGAGTCCGGCCGTTCCAGTCCGACCAGCATCCGGGCCAGCGTCGACTTGCCGCACCCGGATTCGCCGACGATGCCGAGGGACTCGCCCGCGTGCAGCCGCAGGCTCACCCCGTCGACCGCGCTGACCCGTGACTTGCGCATCCCGGACCGACCGGTGGCGAAGGTCTTGTGCAGGTCCCGGGCGTCGAGCACCAGGTCACCCGGAGACGGTGGCATGGAGCACCTCCTCGCTGCGGTGGCAGGCCGCGGTACGGCCGGCGGAGACGACGGTGAGCGCGGGGCGCTCGGTACGGCAGCGGTCGACCACCCGCGCGCAGCGGGGGTGGAACGGGCAGCCGTCGGGCTGGTGGGCCGGGCTGGGCGGGCTGCCGGGAATGGCGTACAGCTCCTGGCCCCGGTGTTCGGCCTGGGGGACCGAGCGCAGCAGCGCCTCGGTGTAGGGGTGTGACGGCCGGTTGAGCAGGTCGTCGGCGCTGCCGGCCTCGACCACCCGGCCGGCGTACATGACCATCACCCGGTCGGCGACCTCGGAGACCACACCGAGGTCGTGGGTGATCAGCAGGACCGCCATGTTCAGGTCGCGGCGCAGCTCGTCGAGGAGTTCGAGGATCTGCGCCTGCACGGTCACGTCCAGCGCGGTTGTCGGCTCGTCGGCGATGACCAGTTCGGGGCGGAGCGCGATCGCCATCGCGATCAGGATGCGCTGGCGCATGCCGCCGGAGAACTGGTGTGGGTAGTCGTCGACCCGGCTGGACGGGGCCGGGATGCCGACCTGGCCGAGCAGCTCGATCGCCGACGCCCGCGCCTGCTTGCGGGACACCTGCCGGTGGGTGCGGAACAGTTCGCCGAGCTGGTCGCCGATGGACAGCACCGGGTTCAGCGCGGAGAGCGCGTCCTGGAAGACCATGCTCATCCGGTTGCCCAGGACTTCCCGGCGTTGCCGCTGGGGCAGCGTGAGCAGGTCGGTGTCGCCGAGCCGGAGCCGGTCGGCGGTGACGGTCGCGTTGGGAGCGGAGAGCCCCATCATGGCGCGGGCGGCGGCCGACTTGCCGGACCCGGATTCGCCGAGCAGTGCCACCAGTTCGCCGGGTGCCACGTCGAGGTCGACGTCGACGACGGCGGGGACGGGTCCACGGCGGGTGCCGAACGTTACCGAGAGGCCGCGTACGTGCAACGCGGCGTCGGGCGGGTGACGCATGTGTTTCCTCCCGGTAAATCAAGTGGACGCTTCTGCCCGTAGATAGCTCAATGGCTAGCTGTTCTGCCCGTTCTTCTTTTGCATCTTGACTTCCGTGCCGGATTATTGCAAGCCTTGCATGGGTCGCCCCGGCCGCGGATTTTCCGGCCGGAGCGGCGACCGCATCGCGACATCACCAATCGGCAGTGCAACGACACGGAGTGTCACCGAAAGGCGGCATTCCGGGGTCACGAAGAAAGGGGCTTTGATGCTTGACAGCGCAAAGCGATACACCGGTTACACCGCGTATGACTACCTTGAGCCGGGCAAGGACTACAAGATCTTCAAGTACGCCGAGCAGATCAGCCGCGTACCCGCCTACCAGGGGCTGGAGCTGTCGGACAGCCAGCGGGAACGGACCGTTCGGCTACTCACCGACGAGATCGTGATCTCGCTGCACGACCACGTCCAGGTCTTCCCCGAGGACATGGGCCAGCTCCGCGAACACATCCGGCAGGGCCGCGAACCCACCGGCTACCAGGGTCTGGCGCGCTCCGGCATGACCGCGGTCTTCGACAACGGCATGGACGGCACCTGTTGCATCTCCAGCGACGCCGGCTGGAAGTACCAGGACGTTCTGTTCGACCTCGGCGTACGCATGGCCGACCTGGCCCACCAGGACTACGTCATCAAGGCCGAGTCGCTGCGCGACATCCACCGGGCCCACGAGACCGGGCGGCTGGCCCACGTCTTCGCGCTCGAGGCGGCCACCCCGATCGAGAACGAGGTCGACCGGCTCGACGTGCTGTACGGCTTCGGCGTACGGCAGATCGGGATCGCCTACTCCGAGGCCAACTACCTCGGCAGCGGGCTCAAGGAGCGGGGCGACGGCGGGCTGACGTACTTCGGCGAGCGGGCCGTGGAACGGATGAACAAGCTCGGTTTCGCCATCGACATCTCGCACTCCGGTGACCGCACCGCGCTGGACGTCATCAACTACTCCAAGAAGCCGGTCCTGATCACCCACTGCGGTTCGCGCGAGGTCTGGCCGACCAACCGGATGAAGCCGGACGCCCTGATCAAGGCGTGTGCCGAGCGCGGCGGCGTGATCGGGATCGAGGCGGCCCCGCACACCACCCTGTCCGAGGCGCACCCGAACCACTCGCTCGAGTCGGTGATGGACCACTTCACCCACCTGGTCGACAAGATCGGAATCGACCACGTGACGTTCGGCCCGGACACCCTCTTCGGTGACCACGTCGGCCTGCACACGGCCTTCTCGGGCAACCTGTCCATCTCCCAGGCGCACGGCCATGTCGAGCACCCGAAGGTGGAGTACGTCGACGGCCTGGAGAACCCGGCCGAGTGCTTCTACAACATCATCGGATGGCTGGTCAGCCACGACTACTCGGACGACGAGATCCGCAAGGTCGTGGGCGGCAACACCATCCGCGTACTCGAGGAGGTCTGGGTCTAGATGCGTGTTCGTACACCCCTCATCGCGGTCTCCGCCCTTGCGCTGGCGGCCACGGTTGCCGCCTGCGGACCGTCCGCACCGTCGAAGACGGCCGACGGCGGCACCGACGCGACACTCACCATCGCCACCACCACCGACGTGGTCAACTTCAACCCCCTGGTCGGCAACAGCCGTACCGACAACTGGATCACCAGCCTGATGTACCCCCGGCTGCTGACCATCGATGCCAACGGCGCCAAGCAGCCCTACCTGGCCAAGTCGTTCGGTTACACCAACCCGACCACCGGCTTCTACGAGCTGCGTGACGACATGAAGTGGAGCGACGGCAAGCCGGTCACCGCCAGCGACGTCGCGTACACGATCAACGCGATCCTGAAGGACAAGCCGGCCGGCAACACCACCTACGGCCAGCTCGTCAACGTCGACTCCGCCTCGGCACCGTCGCCGACGCGGGTCGAGCTGAAGCTCAAGACCCCGGACTCCACCGTGGTCAGCGAGGCCGGGTTCTGGATGAACGTGGTCCCGCAGCACGTCTTCGAGCCGGCCGGCAGCGTGGCGAACTTCCCCAACAACAGCAACTGGGTCAGCGCGGGACCGTACAAGCTGACCAGCTTCGCCAAGGGGCAGAACTACACCCTGGAGCGGGTCACCCCGTACCCGTTCGCGCCGAACGGCACCCCGACCGTGGCGAAGATCGTCTACCGGGTCTACCCGGACGTCAACACCGAGATCCTCGCGCTGAAGAACGGCGACGTGGACCTGATCGCCAACGCCCTGCCGCCGGCCCAGGTGAAGAACCTCCAGGGCGCCAGCGGGATCAAGGTCGAGGAGGTGCCCGGCCTCGGCTACGCGCACATGACGTACAACATGAAGCGCAAGCCGCTGGACAACGTCAAGGTCCGCCAGGCGTTGGCGCACACCGTCGACTACAACGCGATCCGTTCGGTGGTGCTCCAGGGCCAGGCGGTCAGCACCGGCTCCAGCCCGATCCCGCCGGTGCTCAAGGAGTTCGTCGACCCGTCGCTGGAGGAGTACAACTTCGACCCGAACCTGTCGAAGCAGCTCCTCGCCGAGGCCGGTTACGGACCCGGTAAGACCCTCACGCTGTCGATGATCTACTCCCTGCAGGACGCGGTCACCTCCCAGTGGGCGACGATCGTCAAGGACGACGCGGCCAAGGCCGGCATCACCATCAACCTGCAGGGCATGGACCGCAACACGTACCTGGCCAAGACGGCCGCCGGTGAGTACGACATCTACGCGGGCAACTTCGCCATCATGGACGACCCGACCACCAACATGGCGCTGACCTACCTGCCCGGCGGTGCGATCAACTACTCGCTGGTCGACGACCCGGCGTTGAACGAGCTGATCACCAAGGCGCAGGCCAGCACCGACAAGGCCGAGCAGAAGTCGCTTGCGCAGCAGGCCGCCAAGCTGGTCCACGCCAACGTGTACGACAACGTGATGTACATGCAGAACCTCTACTTCGCCCACAGCGACAAGTGGAGTGGTTTCGTGATCAAGCCCAGTGAGCTGCTCTCCGTGGTGGATCCGCAGTCCCTGGCCAACGTGACGAAGAGCTGACGCCGATGCCTCAGGTTGTCCGATTCGCGGTGCGCAGACTGGGCAGGGGAGTGCTGACCCTGTGGTTCGCTGCCACGGTCACCTTCCTTCTGCTCCGGCTGCTGCCGGGTGACCCCGCGCTGGCGGTGGCCAGCCCGAACATGACTCCGGAAGCGCGCCAGATCCTGCTGCACCAGTACGGTCTGGACCAGCCGCTGCTCGCCCAGTACGGCAAGTACCTGTGGCAGCTGCTGCACGGCAACCTGGGGATCTCGTTCACCCAGCAGATCTCGGTCACGGACGTGCTCCTGGAGCGCCTGCCGTGGACCCTGCTGCTGACCATCTCGTCACTCGTGGTGACGGTCGCCGTCGGCATCCCCCTGGGGGTGCTGGCGGCGACCCGCCCACGCGGCCTGCTGGACCGTCTGGTCCAGGTGGGCGGCGTGACCGGGCAGTCGCTGTTCGTCCCGAGCGTGGGCATCTTCCTGCTCTTCGTCTTCGGGCTGCAACTGCACTGGCTGCCCATCGGCGGCGCGTACAGCCCCGGGATCTACGGCGCCGCCTGGTACGGCGACGTCGCCCTGCACCTGATCCTGCCCTGCTTCAGCCTGGTCCTGGTGCAACTCGGCTCGTACGTGCTCACCCTGCGCTCCACCCTGATCGAGTCCCTGGGCGAGGACTACTGCGTGCTCGCCCGAGCCAAGGGACTGCCCAACCGGAAGGTGGTCTGGAAACACGGGCTGCGCAACGCGCTGCTGCCCACCACCACCCTGGTCGGCCTGCAACTCGGCTTCCTGGTCGGCGGGGCGGTGTTGACCGAGACGGTCTTCGCCTACCCGGGCATCGGCCGGGGTATCTACGAGGCGGTGACCCAGCTCGACTTCCCGGTCCTCCAGGGTGCGTTCGTACTGCTGGCCGCCACCGTCGTGGTCGCCAACGTGCTGACCGACCTGGCCTACGGACTGCTCGACCCGAGAGTGAGGACGGCATGACCACCGCGGCCACCGCACCCGTCGGCCCACTGGAGACCGTCGTCACCGACCAGGTCACCGCGGCCCGAGCCACCTGGTCGGCGTTCCGTCGCAACCCGCTCGGCCTGGCCTCGGTCGCCATCCTGGCCGTACTCGTGATCGTCGGGATCTGCGCGCCGCTGATCACCGACTCCCCGTCCGGGTACGGCGACCAGGTGCTCCAGGCCCCGTCCGGGGCGCACTGGTTCGGCACCGACAACCTCGGCCGGGACATCTTCGCCGAGGTGGTCTGGGGAGCCCGACTCAGCATCGTGATCGCCGCGCTCTCCTCCGCGCTCGCGATCGTGATCGGCGTGCTCGTCGCGGTCCTCGGTGCCTACTTCCCCCGGGCGGACACGATCATCGGCACCATCGTCGACCTCTGCCTGTCCCTGCCGGTGCTGCCGCTGATGATCCTGGTCGCGGCGCTGGCCGGGCCGAGCCTGGTCACCCTGGTCCTGGTCATCGCGTTCTTCTCCTGGCCCGAGGTGACCCGGGTGGTCCGGTCCCAGGCACTGTCGGTGGTCCGGTTGCCGTACATGGACGCGGCCCGGCTGACCGGCGGGTCACATGTCTGGATCATCCGCAAGCACCTGCTGCCCGCGGTCGCCCCGGTGATCGTGGTGTCGGTGGTGCTGACCGCGTCGCGGGCCGTACTGTCCGCGGCGGGCCTGGCCTTCCTCGGCCTCGGCGACCCGAACAGCTGGTCCTGGGGTCGGATCCTCTACGAGGCCCAGCAGTCCGGTGCGATGTCCAGCGCCTGGTGGACCACCCTCTTCCCGTCGCTGGCCATGCTCGCCCTGGTGGTATCGGCCACCCTCATCTCCATCGCCTACAACGACGCTCGCAACCCCCGTACCCGGGAGGACTAGCAACGATGCTGGAAACCCAACGGTTGTCGCCCACCTTCTACACCGCCCTCCAGGACGACCTGCGTGCCGAACTGGCCAGTGCGGGTCTCGACGCGATGCTCGCCGACGACCCGGAGGACGTCGCCTACCTGACCGGCTTCTTCCACCACCCCGGCGAGCGGCCGGTCGCGGTCCTGCTCCCGACCGACGGAACCACCCGGCTGCTCCTGCCCGAACTGGAACGCGAGCACGCGCAGGCCCAGCACAGCGCGGCCGAACTGGTCGCCTATCCGGAGTTCCCCGGACTCCGTCCCCAGTTCAGCTACCTCGCCCCGGTCACCGGCCGGATCGGGTACGCGGGCAGCATGAGCGTGGACCGGCTGGCCCAGATCACCGCCGCCTTCCCGGGCGCCACGATGATCCGTACCGATCTGGTCACCCGGGCCCGTTACCGCAAGCGGCCGGAGGAGATCGCCCTGCACGCGGAGGCGGCCCGGATCACCGACCTGATGCTGGCCGCCGGCCGTACCCTGATCGAGGATGCCGTCGCGGGCGGCGGTGAGCTGCCCAGCGAGGCCGAGTTGGCCGACCACATCACCACCGTCGGCACCCGCACCATGTACGCCGAGCACGCCGACGTGGTGGTGGTCTCGCCACTGGCCGGCGGGCTCGTCTACGCGGGTCCGAACAGCGCCCGCCCGCACGCCCTGCCCTCGGGTTACCGGCTGCGTCCCGGTGACACGTTCATGCTCTCCCTCGGCTGCGCGGTCGGCGGCCGGTTCGTCGAGGGGGAGCGGACGTTCATCCTCGGTGAACCCACCGCCGACCAGCGTCGTTACTACGAGGCGGTACGGCAGGCGCAGCAGACCGGCGGCGAGGCGCTGCGCCCCGGCGTGCTCTGTTCGCAGGCGAACACCGAGTGCCTGGACGTGATCCGGGCCGCCGGACTGGGCGAGTACCTGCGGCACCGGCAGGGCCACGGCATCGGGCTCGGTATGCACGAGCCACCCTGGCTCGCCGACGGCGACGACACCCCGCTCGAGGTCGGCATGGTGGTCTCCAACGAGCCCGGCATCTACATCCCCGGCCACGCCGGCTACCGCATCTCCGACTCGATGCTGATCACGCAGGACGGCGCCCGGCCGTTCACCTCGTACCCGCGTTCCCTCGACGACGTGGTCGTCGCGCTCTGAGCGTGACGCCCCGGCGGATGCTCCAGTAGGAAAGGAAAGACAGTGCGGCTGAACATCAACGGCAATGAACTAGAGGTCGAGGTCTTCGGCGCGGACGACGCGCCGGTCCTGATCGCCCACCACGGCGCCCCCGGTCTCGGCTCGCGGTCCGAGCCCAGAGCGACCTTCAGCCCGTTCGCGGACACCTTCCGCGTGATCGTCTTCGACGCCCGCGGTTCCGGCGTCAGCGAGGGCAACGGCCCGTTCAGCCACGAGCAGTGGGTGGCCGATGTGGACGGCCTGCGCGAGTGGGCCGGTGTGGAGCGGTTCGTGATGGCCGGCGGCTCGTACGGCGGTTTCATCTCGATGGAGTACGCCATCCGCCACCCCGAGCGGGTACGCGCGCTGGTGCTGCGGGACACCTCGGCCGACCACGAGAACGACAAGGCGGCCCGGCACAACGCCGAAACCTCCACCCGGGTCACCATCGACCTGGAGAAACTCGACCGGATCAACACCGGCCAGACCCGTGACGACGCGGACCTGCGCGACTGCTGGCAGGAGATCCTCCCGCTGTACGACCACGTGTACGACCCCGCGAAGGTGGCCGAGCGGGTCGAGGCCACCCCCTATCGCTACGAGACGCACAACTACGCGTTCTCGGTCAACATGCCGAACTACGACATCAAGTCGCAGTTGCACCGGATCACCTGCCCGACCCTGGTCACCGTCGGCCGGGACGACTGGATCACGCCGGTGGCGAGCAGTGAGGTAATTGCATCCCTGATTCCGGACGCTAGGCTCGTCGTGTTCGAAAAGTCGGGCCACTCGCCGCAGATCGAAGAGGCGCAGCGGTGGCGGCAGGTGGTACGGGACTTCCTCCACGAGATTGGCGCCGATGAGCAGTAGTACCGACCATCTCGACGATCTCGACCGGCGGATCATCGCCGCGTTGCAGAGCGACGGTCGGGCCAGCTGGACGGAGATCGCGGAACTCTCCGGCAGTTCGGTCGCGACCGTCGCCCGGCGCGGCCAGCAACTGCTGCGCGAGGGAGTCGTCCGGGTCGCGGCGATCCCCGGCAACAACCACGCCGGGGCGGCGGACCTGTTCGTCCTGCGCATCACCTGCGAACCCGGTACGCAGATGGAGGTGCTCGCCGAACTGGTCCGCCACACCGACCTGCGCTTCCTCAGCCTGGTGACCGGCCCGTACGACATCCTGGCCGAGCTGAACCTGCGCCGGGAGGAGTCGTTGCAGGCCCGGATCGTCGAGCGGATCCTCGCCATCGAAGGCGTACAGCGCTGCGACACCGACCTGACCCTGCACGTCTACAAGGTGTCGCACGACTGGAGCCGGCAGTTGCTCAGCGACGCACCGCCGGAGGAGGTCGCCGAGGCACACCAGTGCGACCCGAGCCACTTCGACGCGGTCGACCGCCAGATCATCGACCTGATGCGCGAGGACGGCCGGTCCAGCTTCCGGACCGTCGCCGCCGAGGTGGGGCTGAACGAGAGCACCGTACGGCGGCGGTTCGAGACCCTGCTCGGTCGTGGCTGCATCCTGGTCACGACCCTGGTCCCGGCCCCGGCCCTGGGCTTCGAGTCGGAGATCGTCCTCAACATCACCGTCGCCCCGCCGTTCCTCGACTCGGTGGCGCGGACCCTGTCCCGCTACCGCGGCGTCCGGTACGTGGCGGCGATGCTCAGCAACAACGCGCTGATGTGCGAGCTGATCCTGCCGACCACCCAGGACCTGTTCCAGTTCACCACGAACACCCTCGGCCGGATGGAGGGCGTACAGGGGTGGACCGCGAGCGTGGTGCTGCTCGTGTTGCGTCGCGGCTTCGTCGAGACGCCCTGGTGGCGGGGGAGCATCGAGACCGCGCAGCAGTGAGCACCACCCGCTCCGGGGCCACGACGCGCTGAGCCCTGGTGCGGGAGCCGTCCCCCGAAACCGCCACCCAGGCCCGCTGTCTCGACCGATCGAGGTAGCGGGCCGGTTGCGCTCCGGGGTCTTTTCCGTGTTCGGGCTGGTCATGCCGGGCGCCGCCGCCGAGGCCGATCCGGCGATGGTCACCGCGGGCCTTACCCGGTCGATCGGGGCAGGGGACGGGGTCTATGTTGTGGGGGCGTTTCGGGTGGTTCGGCGCGCTTGCGGCGCCCGACGTCGCGCCCACCGGACCGGTGCCGGCACGACCCGACCATCGCCCGGCCGGCAGCGGTCGAGCCCCGATGAAAGGAAGCGCAACCCCATGTCTGGAGTCCAGGGCCGGCACTGGCAGGGCGAGTCGGCGAACGCGTCACCGACCGGGCGGGGCGGCGAGACCGGCCTTCGGGAGGTTGACGGCCCGCCACCGGAGGAGGACGCCGACCTGGCCGCCGCCGTACGCTCCACCACCAGGATGCGTACCGCCTTCTACGTGGTGGTGCTGCTCATCGCGCTCGGTGGTCAGGTGTCCGGTGCGATGGAGGCGCTGGCCATGCCCTGGTACGTGGCCCTCCCGGCGGTCGGCGCGCTGGAACTGGGCGGCATGGTGGTGCTGGCCAACGCGGACGTACGTCGGCGGTTGGGCGAGCACGCCACGCTCTCGAGGTTGCTCTCCGCCGCCATCGCCGGGGGAGCGGTGGCGTTCAACTGGTTGGCCCACGACAACCACCTCGAAGGCGGCTTCTACGGCGGCATGTCGCTGCTGGGCTACCTGGTGTGGTTGATGAACACGGAGAACAAGCGCCGCGACCGGTTGCGGGCCAAGCGCCAGTTGCCGCCGACGCCGCCGGCGTACGAGGTGGTCGGGCACTGGCTCCGGCACCCGATGCTGACCCGGCGGGCCCGGTCGCTGGCGAAGGCGGCGCCGGGGCTGGGCCTGTACGGTTCGCTCGACGCGGCCCGCGTGCAGGTACGGACCGAGCGCCGACAGGCCGCCCTGTCCAAGGTGCTGCGCCGCAAGATCAGGCGGGCGCTGGACGGCACCACCGCGGACATCGCGGTGGCCGTCTACGACCTCGACGAGATCGCCCGCCGGTTGGCCGAGCGCGCCGACTACGACGGGTTGACCGCGCTCATCGCGGCGGACCTCGCACCCGCCCGCGTGCTCGCCGGGAACCTGCCGGCCAACCGCCGCCGGTGGCGACGCCGCCGGTCGACGACGGTCGACGCCGCCGCGCTCGCCTCGGCCGGCCAACTGCTCACCGACGCCCTCTCGGCGCCGGTCCCGATGAGGTCCGCCCCGGACGCCCGGTCGATTCCGGGTACGCCGCACGGCGACGCCGACACCCGCTCGATCACCGGTACGCCGTCCGGGGAGCTTGCCACCCGCCCGATGCCGGTCCTGTCCGGCGACGATGCCGACACCCGTCCGATCACGGGTAAGCCGTCCGACCCCGACGCGCCGGACGCGTCCCGGGACGACGAGGGGTACCGACCCGGCGATCCGGAGTCGATCACGGTGGCCGGGCGGGTGGCCCGGACCGGTGAGCGGATCGAGCCCGTGGCCGAGCCGATCCACCACGTTGATCCGGTGCCCGCGCGAGTTGCCCGGGCGGCCGTGCCCCGGCAGCGGTCGGGGTCGCACGACGACCTGCCGGACGAGCGCCCCACCCCGGTGTCCGACCAGCCCGTCCCGGCGGCCACCGCGTTCGCGGACGAGGGCGTGACCCGGTCCGATCCGGAGCGCAACGGGGCGGTCGACCAGGGGGACCGGACGGAGTCGGGTCGCCCGCGATGGGACGCGCTGACCGCCGAGGTGAGCGCCATCTTCTCGACGGCCCAGGCCCAGCGCCGGACCGCCCGGACGGCACCCGACCGCGAGACGGCCGCCGGTCGGACGGCAACCGATCGGGAGATGGCGTCCGGTCGGACGGCAGCGGATCGCGAAACGGCAGCGGACCGGGAGACGGTGGCGTCCCGGGCCGCCGCCGAGCGGGAGGCCACGCCCTCGCGTACGGTGGCGGCGCGGGAGGCGTCCGGGCGTACCGGGTCCGAGCGGCGGTCGGTCTCGGCGCGCATCGGCACCGAACGGGAGACGGTATCCGCCCGGGTGGTGGAGGCGGGGGAACGGGCACCGGAGCCGGCGACGCAGGTCGAGCCGGAGCAGGGGCCGGCGGCCGTACCGCTGCTGGAGCGTCCGCTGCCGGACCTGGTTGCCGCGGCGGCGACCCGTACCCTTCCTCCGTCGCAGGTCAGCTCGTTGCCGACGGCCGGGCCGGTACGACCGGCGCGGGGTGTGGCGGCGGTGCCGTCCGGCTCGGAGGGCTCACTCCGGGCCCGGGTCTACGGTCTGCTGGACGAGGAGGTGGCGGCGGACGACGATCGGGAGAACTCCGCCCTGACCGATCTGGTGGTGAACCAACTGGGGTTGACCCCGGCCGAACGCGCCACCGCCGGGAAGTACGTCAGCCGCTGGCGCGGTGACGTGGGCGCCGGACGCCGTACCCGGACCGCCGAGCGGCGTCTCGGATCGGTGCCGGGCCAGTAACCCCGCACCGGTACGGAGACAGCCGGTCCCGCACCGCCGCAGGAGGTGGACCGGGGTCTAGGACGTACGCGGCGCGAGGGCGGCACCGATCCGGACCGTGGTGCCGCCGATGGTGCTGTCGATCGAGAGCGTGTCGGTCGTCTGCTGGACGATCCACAGACCCATGCCACCGTCGGGCGAGGGGGTCGGCCGTTCGCTGCGGTTGAGGTATCTGGCCGCGGGGAAGCCCGGACCGTGGTCGCGGACCTCGCAGACCAGGTCGGCGGTCTCCCACAGGCGCAACTCACCGCTGCCGCCGCCGTGACGGACAGCGTTGATCATCACCTCGTTGACGGCCGTGACAAAATCCGCGGCCTTCTCGGCGCTCAGTCGGCAGCGGCGGATCACGGCGTCGACCGCGTGGCGCACCTCGGTGAACCGCTTCGCGTCGAATGTGGATACGAGGAGTAGTTGCCTGATGCCGTAAAGTGGCGTGTCGGGTGGGGGATGCCCGGTCACGGGAGTCCCTTTCTGAACCTGGTTCGACCGCTGGCACGCGCCTGGTTCCGAGCCGTCGGGGCAGGCCGGGATACCCGGAGGCCGGGCGGAATGCTGAGCTGGTGTGCCATTCGTGTGCGGCAACGTTCGGGTCTGGAAGCGCGGCCGGCCCTGACCTCACCGGAACTGCTGTGGATTCCTCCGATCGTGGCGGCGAAGGCTGGGTAGATGGATGCTACCGCCGCCCGCGCTTCGGCGTCGGGGGCGGCCGGCGACCGGTCGGGTGCGACTAGGCTCATCCCGTGATCGAGGCAGGTGACACCGGTAACGCCGAACGGTTGCGTCGCATTGAGGCGGTGACCGACGCGGCGCTGTCCCGGCTCGACGTGGAGCAGTTGCTGGAGGAACTGCTGAGTCGGGTACAGGAGCTCCTGGAGGCCGACACCGCGGCGATCATGCTGGTCGACCCGCATGCCCGGGAGTTGGTGGCGACCGCGGCGAGGGGCCTCGAGGACGAGATTCGTCAGGGTTTCCGGCTCCCGATCGGTCAGGGCTTCGCCGGACGGGTCGCGCGGGACCGGCAGCCCGTCGTGATCGAGCGCGTCGAGCGGGCCGACGTGGTCAGTCCGGTGCTGCGGGACAAGGGCGTCCGCTCGTTGCTCGGCGTGCCGATGCTCGCGGGCAAGGACCTCGTCGGGGTTCTGCACGTCGGTACCCGTACGGTGCGCCACTTCACCCAGGATGACATCCACCTGCTGCAACTCGTGGCCGACCGGGCCGCGTTGGCGTGCCAGGCGCGCCTGGGCAACATCGACCGCGCCGCCGCACTGGCCCTGCAGCGAAGCCTGCTTCCCGCGCGCCTGCCGAACGTGCCCGGTGTCGACACCGCCGCCCGGTACGTGCCGGGCCACCAGGCCGGCATCGGCGGCGACTGGTACGACGTGTTCACCCTTCCGTCGGGGTGGCTCGGCATGGTCGTGGGCGACGTCTCCGGACACGGGCTGGCCGCGGCCGTGGTGATGGGACGGCTGCGCAGTGCGCTGCGCGCGTACACCCTGGAGTGCGACGATCCGGCCGACGCGCTGACCCGCCTCGACCGCAAGGTCCACCATTTCGAGACCGGCAACCTCGCCACCGTCCTGTACGCCATGATCAGCCCGGAGCGGGATCGGATCCACATCTCGCTCGCCGGTCACCTGCCACCCATGGTGGTGAGCCCGGGACATCCGGCCAACCTCCTGACCCTGCCCGTCGACCCGCCGTTGGGCATCGGGCGACCGCAGCACCGCCGTACCACCGTGGTCGACTTTCCGCCGGACGCGGTCCTCGTCTGCTACACGGACGGCCTGGTCGAGCGCCGTGACGAGCCCATCGACGTCGGACTCGACCGGCTCCGTGCCGCCGTCGTGCCCGGTTCCGCCGAGGATGTCTGCGTCGCCGTCATGTCGACGCTCGGTGTCGACCAGCCCGCCGACGACATCGCCCTGCTGACCATCCGCCGTCACCCGTCCCTCGGGTAGCCACCCCGCACCGTCGCAGCCAGCGGTCCACCCATGACCGTACGTCCAACGCGTCCTTGACGGGCCTCCATACTGCATACAGAATCCTATGGGGTGCCCGGATGGCGTCCCGTCGCGGCGGCAGTGAGACCTGGAGCAACGTGAGGAGATCGCTGATATGACACGCGTGGGTTTCATCGGCCTCGGCATCATGGGCGGCCCGATGGCCACCAACCTGGTCAAGGCCGGTTTCGACGTGATCGGCTACGACTTCAGTCCGGCGCGTACCGACGCGCTCGCGACCAGCGGCGGACGGGCCGGCGGTGGCATCGTCGAGGTGGTCCGGGAGTCCGACGTGGTCATCACGATGGTGCCCGACTCGCCGGACGTCGAGGCGGTGGCCCTCGGCGCGGACGGCCTCCTCGCCAACGCCCGTCCGGGTCAGCTCTGGATCGACATGAGCAGCGTCTCGCCGAAGACCGCCCAGGGGGTCGCCGAGGCGGCCAAACCCTACGGCGTACGGGTGCTCGACGCCCCGGTCAGCGGCGGTGAACAGGGGGCGGTCGAGGGAACCCTGTCGATCATGGTTGGTGGGGACGCGGCCGACTTCGAGGCCGCCCGCCCGGTCCTCGAGGTGGTCGGTGCCACCATCGTCCACGTCGGGCCGCACGGCTCCGGCCAGACCGTCAAGGCGGCGAACCAACTGATCGTCGCCGGCACGATCGAACTCGTCGCGGAGGCGATCGTCTTCCTCGAGGCGTACGGGGTGGACACCGAGGCGGCGGTCCGCGTACTCGCCGGGGGTCTGGCCGGCAACCGGATCCTGGACCGGAAGGCGGCCGGCATGCTGGCCCGGCAGTTCCAGCCCGGATTCCGGATCGACCTGCACCACAAGGACATGGGCATCGTCACCTCCGCGGCGCGCGAGGCCGGGGTGGTTATCCCGCTCGGTGCGGCGGTCGCCCAGCTCCTCGCCGCGCTGAAGGCACAGGGGCACGGGGGTCTCGACCACTCCGCGCTGCTGAAGGTGGTCGAGCAGCTCTCCGGTCGTACGTCGGGCTGAGGCCGCCCCCGATGGCCCGCCGCGCGAAGATCGTCTGCACCCTGGGGCCCGCGTGCGCCGCACCGGACCGGCTGCGGGACCTGGTCGAGGCCGGGATGGACGTGGCCCGGATCGACCTCGACCACGGCACCCCGGCCGGGCACGCCGCGGCCTACCGGCTGCTCCGGGAGACCGCCGCCCGGGCCGGCCGCACCGTCGGTGTCCTCGCGGACCTGCGCGGTCCCCGGCTCACCTTCGGGCGTCCCGCGACCGGGAGCGCGTTCACCGAGCAGCTCACCGCGGACCTGCGGTTCGTCCTCGGACTCGGGGTGGACCTGGTGGCGCTCTCCGCCGTCGGCTCACCCGAGGACGTCAAGGTCGTCCGCGACCTGATGGACGGGTACGGGGTGCGCCGGCCGGTGTTGGCCAAGCTCGACACCCCGTCGGCGGTACGCCACCTCGACGACCTCGTCGCCGCCTTCGACGGGCTGGTGGTGGCCCGTGACGACCTCGGGGTGGAACTGCCGCTGGACGAGATACCCCTGATCCAGAAGCGGGCCATCCGCCGCTGCCGGGAGCTGGCGAAACCGGTGATCGTGGCCGGACAGCTCCTCGACTCGATGGTGGAGCAGCCCCGGCCGACCCGGGCCGAGGCCTCCGACGTGGCCAACGCCGTGCTCGACGGCGCGGACGCGCTGCTGCTCGGCGCCGAGACCGGCATCGGGGCGTTCCCGGTGCCGGCGGTGCGGATGATGGCGCAGATCCTCGGTACGGCCGAGGCGAGCGCCCCGGCCCGCCGCCCGCCCTTGCGGGTCGGGGCGGCCACCAACGTCGACGCGATCGCCGAGGCCTCGGTCGAGGTGGCCGAGTCGCTCGGGGTGAAGGCGATCTGCTGCTTCACCCGCAGCGGTGCCACCGCCCGGCAGTTGGCCCGGCACCGGCCGGCCGTACCGTTGCTCGCCTTCACCCCGGACCCGGACCTGCCCGCGCGGCTGGCGCTGACCTGGGGCGTGGAGACGTTCGGTGTGCCGGTGGTCGTGCACACCGACGAGATGGTGCACCACGTACAGGACGTGCTGCTGTCGCTGCCCCGCTTCGAGGTGGGCGACCTGGTGCTGATCGTGGCGGGCAGCCCGCCGGGACTGCCCGGGTCGACGAACACCATGCGCCTGCTCCGCCTCGGTGACCGGGTCCTCGCCCGGCCACCGCTTCCCGCCTCGGTACCCCTCCGACGCCCGGCCCCGCGCCCCGAACCCGTCCCCTGACCATCCCGTCGCCGGGCTCCGGCCGCTACGCCTCCGCGCCAGCGGCGGCGGGCAGCCGGTCCCCGCTCCGGCCGGTCCCACCGGCAGCGACACCGGCAGCGGCAGCGTCGGAAGGCAGCGCCACCGGCTGGGACGGATCGGGGGCGGCGAGCACCGGTACGGTGACCGCCTCGGCGCCGGGCAGGGCGAGCAGTTCCACCTCGGCGCCCTGCCAGCCCGGCGGTACGACCGCCAGGGCGTGCGCCTCGGCCGCGCCCCAGAGCAGTCCGGGGCGGTCGTGACCGACCGGAACCACCACCGAGCCGACCCGCGCGACCGGTACCAGCCGGGTGTCCCGGTCGAGCACCTTCACCGGTCCGGTCAGCCGGGCCGTCACCGGGGGCCGGTCTGCGCGGCCGGCGAGCCGACCGAGCAGCGGGGCGAGCAGGGTGAGCCCGGCGACGAGCGCCGCGTACGGGTTTCCGGGCAGTCCGATCACCGCCCGCCCGTCCGTCAGCGTGGCGAGCAGTTGCGGGTGGCCGGGCCGGCACGCCACCCCGTGCACCCGGACCAGCGCCGACACCGCCTCCAGGGCGGTGCGGAGATGGTCGGCGGCACCGACAGAGGTGGCCCCGCACACCACCGTCACGTCGGCACCGGGCCGGCGGATCGCCTCGACCAGGGCGGCCCGGTCGTCGGTCACCCGTACGGTCCAGGCGATCTCGCCCCCGGCCGCGTGCACCAGGCCGGGCAGCAGCGGGCCGATCGCGTCCCGGACCCGTCCCGGTGACGGCAGCCCGGCGGAGAGCAGTTCGGCGCCGGTGACCACCACCCCGACCCGGGGCCGGCGGAACACGGCGAGCCGGTCGTGCCCGAGGCTCGCGGCGAGACCGAGCAGTGCGGGGGTGACCAGGCTGCCGGCCGGCAGTACCTGCTCACCGAGGGGACAGTCGTCGCCTCGGCGGCGGATGTGCCGGCCGGTCTCGATCTCGCCGTGCATCCGGTCGGCCCGGCACCGGGCCCGCTCGTACGGCAGGACCGCCTCGGCCCCGGCGGGGACCAGGGCGCCGGTGGCGATCTCCACCGCGGTGCCGGGGCGCAGCGGGTCGACCGGGGTGGGGTCCCCGGCGAGCACCCGCCCGACCACCCGCCACGGGCCGGTGCCGGCCACGGCGTACCCGTCCATCGCGGCGGCGTCGTACGCCGGCAGCGGGGAGAGGGCCACCAGTGGTGCGGCGAGGGTGGCGCCGAGCGCGTCGGTCAGTGCGACGTCGATCCGGTCCAGCGGGCTGCCGGCCGCCCGGGCGATCCGTCGGGCCTCGGGCCAGCCGATGGTGCTCACGACCGGGTCTCCCGGTCCTGCAACTGGCTCATCAGCGTCCCTCGCAGTCTTCCGGTCGGTTGCCGGGCCGGCCAGTCCATCGTGCCCGACCCGAGGGGCGGAAATCGATTGATCCTGGACAGCCGTGCGTCGCTGGTAGACACTAGTGCACGTAACATACAGTATACAATGGCCGACGACCGGGGGTTCCTGACGCGCGGCCGCACGGTGACAGGTGGAGGTGCCAGTGATGCCGGACGCCAGGAACGCCGTTCCCACGCGGGAGGTACGCGACGTGTACGGGCGCCGCTACCGCGTCGGGGAGACCGACTTCGACCTGATGGGACGCTCACGCGCCTGGATGCTCCGGCTGTCCTGGGCCTCGATGCTGGCGATCAGCCTGTTCCAGTACGGCTTCGGCGCCGCGATCCCGGCCCTCGTCCGGGCCAACGGGTGGACCCTGTGGGAGGCGTTCACCGTACTGGCGGTGTGGATCGTCTGCCAGGCGGGCACCGCGCTCCCGGCGGTCTGGCTCTACCGGCGGGTCCGGGTCCGGCTCGCCGTACCGATGCTGACCGGTGCGACCCTGGGCCTGGTCGCCCTCGTCACGCTCGGGCACAGCCGGGACCTGACCACGGTGCTGCTGGGCTACTCGGTGCTCGGCGGGATCGGCACCGGGCTGGTCTACCTGACCTGCATCGCCACCGTCAGCGAATGGTTCCCCGAGCGGAGCGCGACCATGGTCGGCGTGGTCAGCGGAGCCTTCGGTTACGGGGCGATCCCGTTTGTCGTCGTCGCCGCGTACGCGCTGGGACCGGTGAACCTTCCGGTGGTCCTGGACACCACGGCGGTCGCCGTTTTTGCCGTGGTCGCGGTCAGCGGACTGCTGCTGCGCAAGCCGCCCCGGCACTGGTGGCCGGCGCACCTCGACCCGCAGCGGTGGGCGGTCGACCGACGGCTCAACCGCAGCATCCCGAACAACATGCCCGCCATGCGTCCCTACTCGCCCCGGGCGGCGGTCCGCAGTGGGATGCTGCCGGTGATGTTCCTCCTCGTCGTGCTGACCGCCGCGATGGCCCTGTTCGACATCGCGTACCTGGTCGGGTTCGCCCACCACCGGGCAGACCAGCCGTTCCTGGTCGTCGCCTCGATCGGCGTACTGGCCGCCGCCACCGGGGTCGGCCGGGCGGTCACCAGTTCGCTCTCCGACCGGCTGGGTCGCCGCCGTACGCTCGGGCTCGCCCTGGCGATCGGGGGAGTGGCCCAGTTCGGCCTGCTCGCCGCCGTACAGGCGGAGCAGGTGGTGGCGGTGGTGGCGTTCGCCGGACTCGCCGGCGCGGGCACCGGCGCCGGATACTCTCTGCTGGTCAGCCTGGTACGCGACTGGTTCGGCGGCGAGGCGACCCTGCTGAACTACGGCATCGTCTACACCGGCAAGGTCGTCGGCGGGCTGGTGGGCATCGGGTTCGCCGGACTGGTGATCGGCACACCCGGCGCCATCGCGGCGTTTGTCGTGGCTGGCTGTCTGGGGCTGGTCGGCGCACTGTTGACGAGCGGGATGCGGCAACCGGGCCGGCCGACGCTGTCGGTCCTGCCCCGACTGCGTCCCGACGAGTACTGATCGGGCGGGCCGCCGTCGCGCCCCGCCGGAGTGGATACGAAGCGATGATGGGTGGTGGCAGATGGGACGCGTGACAAGCCGACGTCGTGTGGTGCGGGTGGTCGACGGAACGGTCACCGAGCCGGTGGACACGCTGGTGGCCGAGGAGCCGCTGGAGATCCGGGTCAACGGGCGGGCGCTCACCATCACCATGCGTACGCCGGGCGACGACTTCGACCTGGCCGCGGGGTTCCTGGTGAGCGAGGGCGTGGTGCAGCGCTCCGAGCACGTCGCCGGGATCCGCTACTGCGCCGGGGCGACCGACGACGGGGTCAACACGTACAACGTGGTCGACGTGGTGCTCGGCGCCGGGGTGCCGGCGCCGGACCCGTCCCTGGAGCGCAACTTCTACACCACGTCCTCGTGCGGGCTCTGCGGCAAGGCCAGCCTGGACGCCGTGCGTACCACCGCGGCCTGGTCGGTCGCGGAGGATCCGCTCCGCGTCACCCCGGAACTGGTCGCCGAACTGCCCGACCGGCTGCGCGCCGCGCAGCGGGTGTTCGACCGTACCGGCGGGTTGCACGCCGCCGGGCTGTTCGACACCGCCGGCCAGCTTCTCTGTCTGCGCGAGGACGTCGGCCGGCACAACGCCGTCGACAAGGTGGTGGGCTGGGCGTTGCGCTCCGGTCGGGTGCCGCTGCGCGGCACGCTGCTGCTGGTCAGCGGCCGGGCCTCGTTCGAACTGGTGCAGAAGGCGGTGATGGCCGGCGTACCGGCGCTCGCCGCGGTGTCGGCGCCGTCCTCGCTCGCGGTCGATCTCGCCGAGGACTCGGGCCTCACCCTGGTCGGTTTCCTGCGCGGTTCGTCGATGAACGTCTACACCGGCGCGCACCGGCTGGGGCTCGTCGACCGGGCGCCGGCCGCCGGCGCACTGTCCTGACCACGGGTACGACCACAGCCTCCCGTCCTCCCCCGCGCATCAACCGGGGGAGGACGGGAGTTCGCGTCTTAGCGGGTGGCCATCCGGGACAGCAGCGTCTCGCGCATCAGCCGGGCGGTCTCCGACGGTGTCCTGCCCACCCGTACCCCGACCGCCTCCAGTGCCTCCTGCTTCGCCGCGGCGGTGCCGGACGAGCCGGAGACGATGGCGCCGGCGTGTCCCATGGTCTTGCCCTCCGGTGCGGTGAAGCCGGCCACGTAACCCACCACGGGCTTGGTGATGTGGGCCGCGATGTACTCCGCGGCCCGTTCCTCGGCGTCGCCGCCGATCTCCCCGATCATCACGATCGCGTCGGTCTCCGGGTCGTCCTGGAACGCCTGGAGGCAGTCGATGTGGGTGGTCCCGACGATCGGGTCGCCGCCGATCCCGACGCAGGTGGAGAACCCGAAGTCGCGCAGCTCGTGCATGAGCTGGTAGGTCAGCGTGCCACTCTTGCTGACCAGTCCGATCCGCCCCCGTTCGGTGATGTCGGGCGGGATGATGCCGGCGTTGGACTGTCCCGGGCTGATCAGGCCGGGACAGTTCGGGCCGATGATCCGGGTCCGGTTGCCGGCCGCGCACGCGTACGCCCAGAACGTGGCGGTGTCGTGCACCGGGATGCCCTCGGTGAGCACGACGACCAGGGCCAGTTCGGCGTCGATCGCCTCGATCACCGCGGCCTTGGCGAACCGGGGCGGGACGAAGACGACCGAGGTGTCGGCCCCGGTGGCCGCGACCGCCTCGGCGGTGCTGTTGAAGACCGGAATCCCGTCGACCTGCTGGCCGCCCTTGCCCGGGGTGACCCCGGCGACGATGTTGGTGCCGGCGGCGACCATCCGCCGGGTGTGCTTCGTGCCCTCGGTGCCGGTGATGCCCTGGACCAGTACGCGGCTGGATTCGGTCAGGAAGATTGCCATCGCTGTCATGCCCCCTTGGTGGCGAGTTGGGCGGCGAGGCGAGCCGCACCGTCCATCGTGTCCACGGTCCGTACGCAGTCGAGTGCGGCGGCGGTGAGGATCCGTCGACCCTCCTCGGCGTTGTTGCCGTCCAGGCGCACCACCAGCGGCTTGGTGATCTGCGCACCGTCGCGGGTGAGCAGCTCGATCGCCTGCAGGATGCCGTTGGCCACCGCGTCGCAGGCGGTGATGCCGCCGAAGACGTTGACGAAGACGCTGCGCACCGCCGGGTCGCCGAGGATGATCTCCAGTCCGTTCGCCATCACCTCGGCCGAGGCGCCACCGCCGATGTCGAGGAAGTTGGCCGGCTTCACCCCGCCGAACTCCTCGCCGGCGTACGCGACCACGTCGAGGGTGCTCATCACCAGGCCGGCGCCGTTGCCGATGACCCCGACCTCGCCGTCGAGCTTGACGTAGTTGAGGTGCTTCTCGGCCGCCAGTGCCTCCAGCGGGTCGGCCGCGGCGGTGTCGACGAACTCCGCGTGCCCGGGGTGGCGGAAGCGGGCGTTGTCGTCCACGGTGACCTTGCCGTCGAGGGCGCGTACGGACCCGTCGGCCAGCTTCGCCAGCGGATTGATCTCCACCAGGGTCGCGTCCTCCGCCTGGAACACCGTCCAGAGCCGGACCAGCACGTCCCGTACGCCGTCGTGCACGTCGGACGGCAGGTTGGCGTCGACGCAGAGTCGGGTGGCGGTCTCGGCGGTGACCCCCTCGGCGGGGTCGATCGGCAGCCGGATCAACGCGTCCGGGTTCTCCACCGCCACCTGCTCGATCTCCATCCCGCCCTCGCGGGACACCATGGCGAGAAACGATCGGTTGGACCGGTCGAGCAGCAGCGAGACGTAGTACTCGTCGGCGATGTCGCTGGCCTCGGTGACCAGCACCCGGCCGACGGTGTGTCCCTTGATGTCCATGCCGAGGATCGCGCTCGCCGTGTCGTACGCCGAGTCCGGGCCGTCGGCCAGCTTGACCCCGCCGGCCTTGCCCCTGCCCCCGGTTTTCACCTGGGCCTTCACCACGACCCGGCCGCCGATCTCGGCGGCGGCCTCGCGGGCCTGTTCGGCGGTGTCGGCCACGCGGTACCTACCCACAGGTACGCCGTGTTTGGCGAACAGATCCTGTGCCTGGTGCTCCAACAGATCCACAGAGGGCCTCCCTCTCCTTGACCTTCGTGGTGGTGGCGTCCGAGTCGAGGTCCGCGGAGGGTCAACCGGAATTCGTTTTGCTACCCCCTAGACACCCCGCTGTTACATGCGCCACGATATTGCCTACCCCATACGGTATGCAATCCCCGAGGGCGCGGAGGGTGCCGATGATCCGACGGTCGGCCCGGACCCGCGCGGAGCACACCTCGGGTCTGAATCCCCTGATCAGCAACACGTGGCGTGTCACGTACAGGAGGTTGGCTCATGGGTAAGGCACTGGAGGGCATCCGCGTCCTCGACATGACACACGTGCAGTCCGGTCCCTCGTCCACACAGATCCTGGCGTGGCTGGGCGCCGACGTCATCAAGCTGGAGGCACCGGGAACGGGTGACATCACCCGCGCCCAGCTGCGCGACCTGCCCGGTGTGGACAGCCTCTACTTCACGATGCTCAACGCCAACAAGCGGAGCATCACGCTGAACATGAAGAGCGAGCAGGGCAAGGAGATCTTCACCTCGCTGGTGTCCGGCGTGGACATCCTGGTGGAAAACTTCGGGCCCGGTGTGGTGGAGCGCTTCGGCTTTCCCTGGGAACGGCTGCAGGAAATCAACCCCGGCCTGGTCTACGCCTCGATCAAGGGCTTCGGACCGGGCCGCTACGCCAACTTCAAGGCGTACGAGGTGATCGCCCAGGCGATGGCCGGCTCGATGAGCACCACCGGCTTCGAGGGTGGCCCGCCGACCGCCACCGGCGCCCAGATCGGCGACTCCGGCACCGGCATCCACCTGGTCGCCGGCATCCTCGCCGCGCTCTACCAGCGCACCAACACCGGCCGGGGTCAGCGGGTCCAGGTCGCCATGCAGGACGCGGTGCTCAACCTGTGCCGGGTGAAGCTGCGCGACCAGCAGCGGCTGGCGCACGGACCGCTGGGGGAGTACCCCAACGAGAACTTCGGCGACGAGGTGCCGCGTTCGGGGAACGCCTCCGGCGGCGGACAACCCGGCTGGGCCGTGCGCTGCGCACCGGGCGGACCGAACGACTACATCTATGTGATCATCCAGCCGGTCGGCTGGAAGCCGATCACGGAACTGATCGGCAAGCCGGAGCTGGCCGACGACCCGGCCTGGAACACCCCGGCGGTACGGCTCGCCAAACTCGACAAGGCCTTCGCGCTGATCGAGGAGTGGACCGAGAAGCACACCAAGTGGGAGGTCATGGAGAAGCTCAACGCCCACAACATCCCGTGCGGGCCGATCCTGTCGACCAAGGAACTGATCGAGGACACCACCCTGGCCGAGCTCGGCTCGGTGGTCGAGGTCGAGCACCCCGAGCGGGGTGCCTACAAGACCGTCGGCAACCCGATCAAGCTGTCCGACTCGACCGTCGAGATCGAGCGGTCCCCGCTGCTCGGTGAGCACACCGTGCAGGTCCTCGGCGAGCTCGGTTACGACGAGAGCCAGGTCGCCGAACTGCGTACCGCCGGTGTGATCTGACCATCCCGCTGTTCACAGGCGTCCGCCGCGACCGGCGGTGCGTTCGGTCCGAAGGAGAGACGAGGAAATGTCAGATAACGCAACCAGCTACGACCGCGAGGCGGTACGCCGGGTTCTCGACCAGGTCCGGGCCGAGGGCCGCGACTCGCTGACCGCGCCCGAGGGTCGGCTGGTCGTCGAGGCGTACGGCATCGCGACGCCCCGGGAGGGGCTGGCCGAAAGCGCCGACGAGGCGGTGACCCTGGCCGGGCAGATCGGCCTCCCGGTGGTGCTGAAGATCGTCTCGCCGGACATCCTGCACAAGACCGAGGCCGGCGGCGTCCTGGTCGGGCTGAAGACGCCGGCCGAGGTCGCCGACGGCTTCCGGACCATCGTGGACAACGCCAAGGCGTACCGGGCCGACGCCCGGATCGTCGGGGTGCAGGTGCAGCAACTGCTCACCTCCGGCCACGAGGTGATCGTCGGCACGGTGACCGACAAGACCTTCGGCAAGGTGGTCGCGTTCGGGCTCGGCGGCGTGCTGGTCGAGGTGCTCAAGGACGTGACCTTCCGGCTCGCCCCGGCCGACCACGAGACCGCGCTGTCGATGATCGACGGGATCGCCGCGGCCGAGATCCTGCGCGGCGTACGCGGCGCCGAGCCGGCCAACCGCGAGGTCCTGGCCGGGCTCATCCAGCGGCTGTCCGACCTGGTCACCGACTTCCCCGAGCTGGCCGAGGTCGACCTCAACCCGGTCCTGGCGACCGCCTCCGGCGCGACCGCGGTCGACGTGCGGATCCTGGTCGACGACGAGGCCGCGAAGACGCCGGAACGGTTCTCCGAGGAGGAGATCCTGGCCAGCATGAACCGGATCATGCGGCCCGCGGCGGTCGCCGTGATCGGTGCCTCCGCCGAAACCGGCAAGATCGGCAACTCGGTGATGAAGAACCTGGTGAACGGCGGCTACCAGGGCGAGATCTACCCGATCAACCCTAAGGCCGACGAGATCCTGGACCGCAAGGCGTTCAAGAGCATCGCCGACGTACCCGGCCCGGTGGACGTCGCGGTCTTCGCCATCCCGGCGAAGTTCGTCCCGCAGGCACTCGAGGAGGTCGGCGCCAAGGGTGTCGCCGGGGCGATCCTGATCCCGTCCGGCTTCGGCGAGACCGGCAACCACGAGCTGCAGGACGAGGTCGTGGCCATCGCCCGCCGGCACGGCGTACGCATCCTCGGGCCGAACATCTACGGGTACTACTACACCCCGGAGAACCTCTCCGCGACCTTCTGCACGCCGTACGACGTCAAGGGTGGCGTCGCCCTCTCCTCGCAGAGCGGCGGGATCGGCATGGCGATCCTCGGCTTCAGCCGGTCCGCGAAGATGGGCGTCTCCTCGATCGTCGGCGTAGGGAACAAGGCCGACATCGACGAGGACGACCTGCTGACCTTCTTCGAGACCGACCCCAACACCCAGTTGATCGCGATGCACCTGGAGGACCTCAAGGACGGCCGGGCCTTCGCCGAGACCGCCAAGCGGGTGTCGAAGACCAAGCCGGTGCTGGTTCTCAAGGCCGGCCGGACCGACCAGGGTGCCAAGGCCGCCAGCTCGCACACCGGCGCACTCGCCGGCAACGACAAGGTGTACGACGACATCCTGCGGCAGAGCGGCGTGATCCGCGCCCCCGGCCTCAACGACCTGCTCGAGTACGCCCGCGGCATCCCGCTCCTGCCGACCCCGCAGGGCGAGAACGTCGTCATCATCACCGGCGCGGGCGGTTCCGGCGTACTGCTCTCCGACGCGTGCGTCGACAACAGCCTGCGTTTGATGGAGATCCCCCCGGATCTCGACGAGGCGTTCCGCAAGTTCATCCCGCCCTTCGGCGCGGCCGGCAACCCGGTGGACATCACCGGCGGCGAACCGCCGTCGACCTACCGGAACACCATCGCGCTCGGCCTGTCCGACCCCCGGATCCACTCGCTGATCCTCGGTTACTGGCACACCATCGTCACCCCGCCGATGGTCTTCGCCGAACTGGTGGTCGACGTGGTCGAGGAGTTCCGGGCCAAGGGCATCCACAAGCCCGTCGTCGCCTCGCTCGCCGGCGACGTGGAGGTCGAGCAGGCAAGCGAGCACCTGTACCGGCACGGGATCGTGGCCTACCCGTACACCACGGAGAAGCCGGTCGCCGTACTCGGTGCGAAGTACCGCTGGGCCCGGGCCGCAGGCCTCGTCGGGGCCGACCCGAGCACCGGCGGCTGATCCGAGAAGACCCGCGGCACCGGTCTTGCCGAGGGGAAACCTGCGACAGCGACCGCTGCGCGGCCAGGAGGCGAACAGGACATGACGTCGGGGTCTGGTTCCGTCCCCCAGACCCCCCAGCCACTAGGTCCCGAGGAGGTCCAACGTGGACGCTTCAAACGATCCTGCCCCCCGTCCCCAGGGGGGAAGTGCCACGGCCCCACCCAGCACCACCACGTCCATCCCCACACCCCGGTCCGGCGAACAACGCGTCTGGCGGGCCGGCAAGCTCGAACCGATGCCGATCCGGGAACTGCCGGACGCACCCCCCTCCGTCCACCTGCTCGGCCCCACCGTGTTCCTCGTCGCGCTCGGCGTGGGCATGGGCGAGGCGTACATGTGGCCCCGACTGGTCCTGGTCTTCGGCCCGGAGATCCGGTGGCTGTTCCTCATCGGTGTGACCCTCCAGGCGTTCGTGATGCTCGAGATGGCCCGGTACGCCATGGCCACCGGCGAGAGCATCTTCTTCGGCGCCGCCCGGGTGTTCAAACCACTGATGTGGTTCTTCTTCGGGGTCGCGATCCTGGTCTACATCTGGCCGGGCCATCTGTCCACCGGCGCCGCCGCCTTCGAGGAGGTGAGCGGCGTACCCTGGGTCGTCACCGCGTGTATCGGCCTGATCCTGGTCGGCATCCTGTTCAGCCTCGCCTCGGTGATCTACCCCCTGCTGGAGAGCCTGCTCGGCATCCTGATCGGGGTACTGGTGGTCGGCACCTCGGTGGCGGCCTCGCTGGTCGGTCAGTGGAGCGACGTCACCGCCACCCTCGGCGGCATGTTCCGGTTCGGCTACCTGCCGGACGAGGCGATGTCGGCGGCCTGGTTCCCGGTCCTGGTCGGCGCGATCGCGTTCGCCGGACCGTCCGGCATGCAGCAGATGTGGTACACGCTGCACCTGCGTGACTCGGGTGCCGGCATGGGCGCGCACATTCCGAAGATCCGTGGACTCCGGTCGGCGGGTGCGGAGGACGAGATGCCGTCGCGCGGGTTCATGTTCGACACCGACAACCCGGCCGAGATGCGCAAGTGGAAGGGCTGGCGCAAGTGGGTGACCTTCGACGCGGTGCTGCTCTTCTGGGGCATCACGATGCTGGTCACCATCTCGTTCACCGTGTTGGCCCAGACCGCGGCGCGGGAGAGTCCCAACGTCGCCGGCCTGATCCGCGACGGTGACCGGGAGGTCGCCCTGACCGCGATGGCGGACGCCTTCGCCTCGGCCGGCGCGCCGGTGCTGCGCGGCATCTTCCTCGGCTTCATCGCGCTGATCGGTCTGAACGCCACGCTGGGTCTGTTCGACTCGTTCTCCCGTGGCCAGGCGGACATGAGCTACCACTTCATCCGTGGGGCGAAGAAGTTCGGCATGTCGAAGCTCTACGCCGGCTTCCTCTGGGGCGTGATCACGTTCGGGATCCTGATCCTGCTGTTCGGCCCCGCCGACGGTCCGGGCGCGATCCTCGACGTACTGGCCTTCCTGTCCACGTTCGCCATGGGCACCTACTGCGTGGTGCTGCTCCTGGTGAACAACCGGATGCTGCCCAAACCGATCCGCCCGGGGATCGTGCAGAACCTGGTCATCGGGTTCGGTGCGGTGTTCTACCTGGGCATGTTGGTCTACAGCCTGGTCCGGTTCGGCGTGGTGGTGGGTTGAGATGACCACCAAGCGGATGAGAGATCTCGGTCAGATCGCGATCCCCGGCGCCGGTATCGGGGCCAGCGCCGGACTGGCGGCACTGGGACTCGCCCTGATCGTGGGCCAGCCGATCGGCTGGGCGGTGGCCACCGGTGTCGCCCTCGGCCTACCGCTGGCGCTGCTCGGCGGCGGGTTCGGCGCACTGCTCGGGGCGAGGATCATCACGCCCGGGGTGTTCGCGCCGGCCGGGCTCTACTGGTTCGTCGGCTTCCCGGTGGCCAGACTCGTCCACGAGGTGCTGGCCGGTCTGCTGATCGCGGGCCGGCCGGCGCTGCCGCCGGACGTGCTCGGTTTCCTCGCCTACCAGGCGATGATCAGTCTCGGGTTCGCCATCGGGTTCAGTTGGCTGCACGAGCGGTTCGCACCGGGCTGGCTGCGCCGGATCGCGCCGGACAACCCGCCCGCCGACCGGCTGTACGGCTTCTACGTCCAACACGCGCAGGCGCAGTGGCAGGCGCGGGAGAACCGGCGGCGCGACCGCGGCGCCGGGCAGGGGTTGGGCCGGCTGATCCGGCCCCGGACCGGAGGTAGGGCATGAATCTGCCCGGCTGGGTGTGGGCGGTGACGATCATCGCCTTCATCGTGATGATCGCGATCGACTTCTACCTGGTGGCCCGCAATCCACGCGACCCGTCCTTCCGGGAGTGCGTGACGTGGGTGAGCTTCTACATCCTGGCGGCGGTCGCCTTCGGCCTGGTCCTGACCGGGACGGCCGGCGCCACGTACGGCGGGCAGTTCTTCGCGGGTTGGCTCACCGAGTACTCGCTCAGTGTCGACAACCTGTTCGTGTTCGTCATCATCATGAGCCGGTTCGCGGTGCCGGTGCAGTACCGGCAGAAGGTGCTGCTCATCGGCATCGTGATCGCGCTGCTGCTCCGGGGCGTCTTCATCGCCGCGGGGGCCCAGGCGATCACCCGGTTCGACTGGCTCTTCTACCTGTTCGGCGCGTTCCTGGTCTACACCGCGATCAAACTGGTCGGGCCGCAGCAGGAGGACGAGTTCTCGGAGAACGTCGCGCTGCGTACGGTCCGCCGGGTGCTCCCGACGACCGAGTCCTACCACGGCGCGTCGGTGTTCGCCCGGATCGACGGTCGGCGGATGGTGACCCCGATGCTGATCGTCATGGTCGCCATCGGTACCACCGACCTGCTGTTCGCGCTCGACTCCATTCCGGCGATCTTCGGCCTGACCCAGGAGCCGTACCTGGTCTTCACCGCGAACACGTTCGCGTTGATGGGCCTGCGGCAGCTCTACTTCCTGATCGGTGCCCTCCTGGACCGGCTGGTGTACCTCAGCAAGGGGCTGGCGCTCATCCTCGCCTTCATCGGCGTGAAGCTGGTCCTGGAGGCACTGCACCACGACGGTGTCGGGTGGGCGCCCGAGGTGCCGATCCTCGTCTCACTCGGCGTCATCCTCGGTACGCTGCTGGTCACCACGGTGGCCAGCCTGTTGAAGACCCGGCGGGACGGACGACGGGCGGCAGAACCCGCCGCCGTCCCGGCCGGTGGTGCTACGGACGACGATCAGCCACGGGCTCCGGAAGTCGCCATGGCGGAACGTGATGCGTCCTGATCGGTTGTCACAACTTTACGAGGTCGTCCTCGGTGTGCTCGTTGAGCAGCCGTGCGATCTCCTCGTCGGTCGGCCGGGTGGCTCGCCGCTGGGATTCCAGGGCGAGCGCCAGGCCGAGCCCGAGAGTACGACCGTCGGCGTTGAATCCACGCGGGAGGTTGAGCCCGCGCTGGATCCGGTTGAGGAAACGTTGGAACTCTCCTTGGGTTGCCATGACCTCTTCACCTCGTCGGTTATAGGCGTTCCCGTGGGACGACGCCCCGCGGGAGGGTGCGTACCGGCTGCGCGTCCAGGGCTGGGTGCCGCGTTGCTCCCAGCGGGACGGGCGCGTCTGCTCGATGTGGTCGCCGAGGGTCCGAGCTGGCAGGCTCGGGCCCTCCGGCGTCCCGGTGATGGCCGGGGTGTGCCGCCCGGTACCGGATTCGGCCCGGCGGCTGGTTGCGGTCACCTCGGAGGTGGGGGCTCCCAGGTGCGGTCCGGGGCGCGACGCGCCGGACCGGGGTCGGCCCGTCCTCGGCGCTGATTCACCGGTGCGGGCCGTCCATGGTGGTGCGGGGGTTCGAGGACGGTGCGTGGTCGTCGGTTGGTACGGCTCCCCGTGTCGGTGCCGGGTGTTGGTGTCCCGGCCCGTCGTGGGGGAGAGGATTCCGTTCACCGCAGACCTGCTTCGTTGGCTCGATTCCCGTGGGCCTGGCTCCAGCATACAGGCTTTTGTATGCAAAGTTTGATCCAGTGACCAAGGCCACGACCCCGCCGACCGGGCACCGCCGGGTTCCCGGGTGGACCGGCGACGCCCGCGCGCTTCCTCCGGGACGGCCGCCGGTGGCCGAGCTGCTCCGCTACTCGCGGTGAGGTCCATGCCGGACACCTCGGCGGTCGTTCGGTTGTAGATCCAGCTCCGTGCCGTCAGGGCTGGTGCTTCGGGGTCGAGGGAAGGGGGAGCGTGCGAGCTGAGCGTGATCCGCTTCCGGTAGCCGCCGTCGAGGCGTACGGGGAGGGGCGGGTGCCGCTCCGGCGGAAAACCTGCCGCTACCCCCTAGACACCCCGCTGTTACATGAGCCACGATATTGCCTACCCCATACGGTATGCAATCCTCAGGGTGGCGGAGGAAGCCCATGACTCGTCAGCGACATCGAGCCCGTGCCGCGACCACCGCCGGCGCCACATTTCACCCGCGATCCGTGCCGCCCGGCCCGTCCCGGCCGTCGGCGCGCGACCGTGCCCACCCGTGGACAGGGGAGGTTGCCCTGGTCGAGCAGCCGATGTGGAGCCGTGCGCCGAGCGCGCCCGCCGCGCCGCGCCCGCACGCGTCCCGGAGCAGTTTTCCAGCCCAACACCGCCGGACCCGCCGCATCCGTGCACGCAGGTCTCCGGTGGCGACTCAAGGGAGTTGAGAAACATGGTTCAGACCGCGAGGGAATCCGCCGTGGACCCGATCCTGGCCGAGCCGAGTCGCGACCCGGAGCGGATCTCCGGTGGACACCTGGTGGCCAAGGCGCTCAAGGCCGAGGGCGTCGACGTCATCTTCACGCTCTGCGGTGGCCACATCATCGACATCTACGACGGTTGTGTCGACGAGGGCATCGCGGTGGTCGACGTACGGCACGAGCAGGTCGCCGCGCACGCGGCCGACGGTTACGCGCGGGCCACCGGCAAGCCGGGGTGCGCGGTCGTCACCGCGGGACCCGGCACCACCGACGCCGTCACCGGTGTGGCGAACGCGTTCCGGGCGGAGAGCCCGATGCTCCTGATCGGCGGTCAGGGCGCGCTCAACCAGCACAAGATGGGGTCACTGCAGGACCTGCCGCACGTCGACATGATGACGCCGATCACCAAGTTCGCCGCCACGGTGCCGCACACCGCCCGCGCGGCCGACATGGTCTCGATGGCGTTCCGCGAGGCGTACAACGGTGCTCCGGGCCCGTCCTTCCTGGAGATCCCGCGCGACGTGCTCGACGCCGAGGTGCGCCTGTCCGACTGCACCATCCCGCAGCCCGGTCGCTACCGCGCCTCGACCAAGAGCATCGGTGACCCGGCGGCCATCCAGCAGCTCGCCGACATCCTGGTCAAGGCCAAGAAGCCGACCGTGCTGCTGGGCACCCAGGTCTGGACCGCGCGGGGCAGTGACGCCGCGATCGACTTCGTCCGGACGCTCAACATCCCCGCGTACATGAACGGCTCGGCGCGCGGCACGCTGCCGCCCGGCGACCCGCACCACTTCCACCTGTCGCGGCGGTACGCGTTCAACAACGCCGACGTCATCATCATCGTCGGCACCCCGTTCGACTTCCGGATGGGCTACGGCCGGCGGCTGCCGAAGAACGCGACCGTGGTGCAGATCGACCTGGACTACCGCACCGTCGGCAAGAACCGCGACATCGACCTCGGCCTGGTCGGCGACCCGGGTGCGATCCTCGCCGCGGTGGCCCAGGCCGCGTCCGGCCGGATCGACAACGGCGCCGCGGGCCGCAAGCCCTGGTTCGCCGAGCTGCGGGCCGAGGAGACCGCGGCGTACGAGAAGCGGCTCCCGCGCCAGCTCTCCGACGCCAGCCCCATCCACCCGCTGCGGCTGGCCCACGAGATCAACGAGTTCCTCACCGAGGACTCGATCTACATCGGCGACGGCGGCGACATCGTGACCTTCTCCGGTGGCGTGGTGCAGCCGAAGTCGCCGGGACACTGGATGGACCCCGGTCCCCTGGGCACCCTCGGCGTCGGCATCCCGTTCGTGCTCGCCGCGAAGTACGGCCGGCCGGACAAGGAGGTCGTCGCGCTCTTCGGCGATGGTGCCTTCAGCCTCACCGGGTGGGACTTCGAGACGCTGGTCCGGTTCAACCTCCCGTTCGTCGGCGTGGTCGGCAACAACTCGTCGATGAACCAGATCCGCTACGGCCAGGCGCAGAAGTACGGCGCCGCCCGTGCCC
Source organism: Micromonospora sp. NBC_01796 (assembly GCF_035917455.1). NCBI lineage: Bacteria > Bacillati > Actinomycetota > Actinomycetes > Micromonosporales > Micromonosporaceae > Micromonospora > Micromonospora sp. NBC_01796. Next base: position 6,819,784 of record NZ_CP109078.1, read on the forward strand.
GCGTCGGCAACACCCTGGGCGACGTCCGCTACGACGAGTTCGCCCGGATGCTCGGCGGGTACGGCGAGGAGGTGCGCAACCCGGAGGACATCGGCCCGGCCATGCAGCGGGCCCGGGAGTCCGGGCTCCCCTCGCTGATCAACGTCTGGGTCGACCCCGACGCGTACGCCCCGGGCACCATGAACCAGACCATGTACAAGTAAGGGCCGTTCCGGCCCGGAATCGGAATAGTGGTCCGGGTGGGATTGGCCGGACCGGCGTCGACCGGCGCGGCGGGAGCCGTACCGGTCGACGCCGGCGTGTGTGCGGGATGGACTCCGATCCTCCGGCCGAAGCGTCCAACGCAGATACCCGCCACCACCCGACGAGGGGTGGTGACGGGTACCGGTCGTTGTCGGTCAGGCCAGAGCCTCCCGCTCAGCGGCCTCCTTGCGCCGCTTGTGGTAGCTCTCCCGGGTCCGTTCGGTGTGCCGGCGCATCATGTCGCCCGCGCGCTTGCCGTTGCGGCTGGCGATGACCTCGATCAGGGCCGCGTGCTCGTCCCAGGCCTCCCGGCCGCGTGACCGCGCGATCGGCAGGTAGTACCAGCGCACCCGGCGGTCCACCAGCGCGATCAGCTCGGCCAGCACGTTGTTGCCCGACATCGACACCACGTACGCGTGCAGGGCGGCGTTCGCGGCGACCATGCCCTCCTGGTCGTCGTCGCTGAGCGCCTTCTCACCGGCGCGCTGCAGGCCCCAGAGATGCTCGATGTGCTCCGGGGTGGCCCCACGCGCGGCCAACCGGGCAGACTCGGTCTCGAGCAGCGTACGGGCGGCCAGGAGCTGGTCCGCCTCGGCCTCGGTCGGCACGTGGACGAACGCGCCGAGAGCGGGGCGCAGGTCGACCCAGCCCTCGCTGTGCAGCCGTTGCAGCGCCTCGCGTACCGGTTGCCGGCTCACTCCGAGCTGGGCGGCCAGCTCGTTCTCGACCAGGTGCTCACCCGGTTGCAGCTCCCGGTTGATGATCATCTCGGCGATCACGTCGTAGACCGCCTGGCGCAGGGGTGCGGGACGCTCCAACGGCTGGCGTACGGCCCGAGCCTCGGCTCGTGCGGCGGCGAGCCGTCGTCCACCGCTGGCGGCGGCTGGCGGGCTCGAGTCCCAGTCCGTCATGGAAACCTCCGGCTCTGTTGGATCGATCGGACGCTACGCCGCCCGAATGTGTTCATAGCATACAGTCGCCGAGATGCAATGGTTCTTCGCGCTTGCGGCGAGCCTGGGCTGCGTCGATGCGCTGGCAGCGCCGACGGCTGTGCCCGTACGTGTTCGGGTAACCGCCGGCGCACGTCCACGGGGGTGGACGTGCGCCGGGTGCCGGCGGCCGACCGGGGCGGGTCGGCGGTCCGGCGGGCAGCGCGGTCCCCGCTCGGGTGCCGCGGGCCGCGACGCCCGCGGGTGCCGGGACCGGCCGCCGGATGGGATCGGGCAACCGGTTGGGAGCGGACCGGTCAGTCGGCGCTCGCCTGCGCCGGCACGCTCTCGGGCACCGGCTCGTACTCGTTGACCTTTGCGATGGAGAGGCCGTGTGCGGTGTTCGCCTCACGTTCGACCATCACCTCGACCAGCACCGGTCGGCTGGTCCGCCTGGCCTCCTTGCTGGCCCAGGCGAGCGCGTCGCCGATCTCGCCCGGCTCGGTGACCCGGCGACCGGAGCAGCCGTACGCTTCCATGATCTTGACGTTGTCGGTGCCGTACTCGTCGTAGTGGATGTCCACCTCGAAGTTCATGCCGTAGCCGATCTCGGCCTGCCGGATCAGGCCGAGATACTCGTTGTTGAGCATCACCAGCACGAACGGCACGTTGTACTGGGCGGCGACGGCGAGCTCCTCGACCAGGAACTGGAACGAGTAGTCGCCCACCACGCCGACCACCTCGGCGTCGGGTCTGGCCGACTTGACCCCGATCGCGGCCGGGATCTCCCAACCGAGCGGCCCGGCCTGGCCGCAGACCTGGTAGTGCCGGGGCTTGAAGACGTTCTGGAACTGCCCGGACCAGATCTGGTAGAGCCCGATCGCGGTGACGAAGTACGTCTCCGGACCGAAGAACTCGTTGATCTCCCGGAAGACCCGGGGTGCCTTGATCGGCACCGAGTCGAAGTCGTCCCGACGGGTCAGTGTCCGGCGCAGCGTACGCACCCGCGACACCCACTGCCCACGGTCGACCTCGGCGCCGCGGCGCCGGACCGCGTCGAGCAGTGCCGCCAGGAACGCGCCGGTGTCCGACACGACACCGAGGTCCGGGCCGAACACCTTGCCGATCTGGGTGGGCTCGATGTCGACGTGGATGAACTTCCGGTCGCCCCGGTAGGTCTCCAGGTCACCGGTGTGCCGGTCACCGAACCGGGCGCCGAGCGCGAGCACCAGGTCGGACTCCAGGAAGGACGCGTTGCCGTAGCGCTGCGTGGTCTGGATCCCGGTCATCCCGGCGAACAGGTCGTGGTCCTCCGGCAGCGAACCCTTGCCCATCAGGGTGACCTGGACCGGGATGTTCAGCGTCTCGGCGACCTCGCGCAACAGGTCGGTGGCCTCGCCGAGGATGACCCCGCCACCGGCCAGGATGAGCGGGCGCTCGGCGGCCAGCAGCAGGTCCAGGGCGCGTTCCACCCGTGGCGGGTGCGGTTCGACCCGGGTGACCGGCAGCGGGGCGTCGATGGTGGCGTCCCACTCGATCTCCTGGCGTTGCACGTCCAACGGCAGGTCGATCAGGACCGGGCCGGGGCGCCCGGACCGGGCGATCCGGAACGCCTCCCGGAAGATCCAGGGTGCCTGCGCGGCCTCCTTCACCTGCACCGCCCACTTGGTCACCGGCTTGGCGATCTCGACGATGTCCACCGCCTGGAACGCCTCCTGGTGCAGCTTCGTGGTGGGCGCCTGCCCGGTGATGCAGATCATCGGGATGGAGTCCGCCTGCGCGGTGTAGAGCCCCGTGATCATGTTGGTCCCGGCCGGGCCGGAGGTGCCGATGGCGACACCGACCCGCCCGTTGGTACGGGCCCAGCCGTCCGCCATGTGGGTGGCGCCCTCCTCGTGCCGGACGATGAGGTGCCTGATGTCGCTGTTCTTCAACGCGGCGTACAGCGGCAGGATGGCGGCGCCGGGACAGCCGAACGCGATGTCCACGCCCTCCGATCTGAGCACGGTGACCACCGCTTCCATGCAGGGGATCTTGGCCATAGTTTCCATACCTCTCGAATGGGCGGGGGAGACGCTCGGCTGTGGACGGACGGTGGCGGTCAGAGCCGGGCCGACGAACGGCGTTCCCGGGGAAGCCACCCGAAGCTGTCCGCGCTCGGCCCGAGCGGCTTGTACTCACAGCCCACGTAGCCGCGGTAGCCGGCCCGTTCGAGCTGGGCGAGCAACCCGTCGAGGTCGAGCTCACCGGTGCCGGGCTGGTTGCGTCCCGGCGCGTCGGCGATCTGTACGTGACCGATGTGGCCGGTGTGGGTGGTGATCACCTTTTCCAGGTCCTCACCGTTGCTGGCCAGGTGGTACAGATCGCAGAGCAGCCGTACGTTGTGCTGCCCGGAGCCGACCCGTACCCGGTCGATCACCGCGCGCACGTCGGTGGCGGTGGCCAGCGGGTAGGCCGGGTTCTGCGCGCTGTTCAGCGGTTCGAGCAGCACGATCGCGCCGGCACCGGCGGCTGCCTCGGCGGCCAGCGCCAGGTTCTCCGCCGCCAGGTCGTCCTGCTCGGCCGGATCGACCCCGTCGACCCGGTTGCCGTACAGCGCGTTCAGGGCCCGGCAGCCGGTCGCCTCGGCGATCCCGACCGCCGAGGCGATGTTGGCCCGGAACCGGGCCGAGTTCGCCGGCTGGGAAAGCAGACCGCGGTCGCCGGCGGGCATGTCACCGGCGTCGAAGTTCAGCCCGACGAGCCGTACCCCGGCGTGGTCGAGCGCGTTGAGGAAGGCCGTGACGTCGCGGTCGGCCGGGACCGGCTCGGCGAACGGCCACCAGAACTCGACCGCGTCGAAACCGGCCGCGGCGGCCGCCGCCGGCCGTTGGAGCAGCGGAAGTTCGGTGAACAGGATGGAGAGGTTCACGTCGAACCGGAGGTCGTGTGCCGTCATGCGCGGGAACTCCTTGCGGACCGGGCCGGTGGGCCGGCAGATGGGGGTGGACCGGTGCCGCCGCCCGCGCCGGTCGCGACGGCACGGGCGGCGGCTGGCGGTGGGGACTCACACCGCCGGATACCGGGCGTGCGAGGGGAAGTTGCCATACAACCGCTCGTCGGCGGGTCCCTCGGTGACCGCGTGGACGAGCAGCGCGCCGCCGACGAAGGCGCCCCGCCAGGACGCGCCCTTGCCGCCGAAGACCTCCTGCCGGTCCCCGCGCGAACGGGGCCGGTTGACGCCGACCTTGAACGCCTGGAGTTCGGCGCCGAGCCGGTACGCGGTCGCCTCGTCGTCACAGGCGATCGAGGCGACCAGCGCCCCGTTGCTGGCGTTCATCGCGGCCAGCAGTTCCGCCTCGGTGTCGACCAGCACGATGGTGTCGACCGGCCCGAACGGCTCGGCGTGGAACAGCGGCGAGGACGGCGGTGGGGCCAGGATCGCCGTCGGCGGGAGGTACGCCGAGGTGTCCTGACCCGGCAGGAAGCTCCCGCTGTCCAACGAGCCCCGGTAGATCGGTACGCCGCCCTTGTCGATCGCCTCGTTCACCGCGTCGTTGAGCTCCTTGACCTTGGCGTCCTTGATCAGCGGGCCGAAGTCGAGCTCGGGGAAGTCCTCCTGACCGGGCTCGATCGCCAGCGGGTGCCCGAACCGCACCCCCCGCACCGCGGGCAGGTACGCGTTGAGGAACCTGTCGAACAGCGACCGCTGCACCACGTACCGGGGGTAGGCGGTGCAGCGCTGCTTGGCGTACTCGAAGGACTTGCGGACGTTGGCGGTGAGCAGGTCCCAGTCGGTGAACTCCCACACCCCCCAGCAGTTGAGTCCCTCCTGTTCGAGGACGTGCCGCTTGTCCGAGTCGACCAGTCCGGCGGCCACCTGGCCACCGACGTCGCGACCGCCGACGAAGAAGACGCAGCCGATCTCCGGCGCGGCGACCAGGACCGAGGAGAGTTCCGCGCCGCCGCCGCTGATCAGGGTGAACGGCAGTCCGTGCCGGGCGGCGATGGCCACGGCCAGGGTCAGGCAGCTCACCCCGCCGTCGGAGGGTGCCTTGGCGATCACCGCGTTTCCGGCGAGCGCCTGGACCAGCATCGCGTGCACGATGACGCTCATCGGGTAGTTCCAGCTCGCGATGTTGCTGATCGGCCCGGCCAACGGGGTCCGCCCGTCGAGCATGTCGTCGATCTCGTCGACGTACCAGCGGACCCCCTCGATGCACCGGTCGACGTCGGCCCGGGCCAGCCGCCAGGGCTTGCCGATCTCCCAGACCAGGAGCAGGGCGAGCAGGTCACGGTGCTCCGCCAGAGCGTCCAGGGTGGTGCCGACCCGCGCCTTGCGTTCGGCCAGCGGCAGGGCGGACCAGGTTCGGTGGGTGTCGAGTGAGGCCCGGACCGCGGCGGTCGCGGTTTCCCCGGTGACCCGGGGCGGGCCGGCGATGGGCGTCCCGTCCACGGGGGAGGTGGCCAGGGCGGGCACACCGTCGGGTTGCCACCGGCCATCCCAGTAGTTGCAGAGGCGGCCGTCGAGGAACGCCTCGGGCGCCACCGTCCGGCAGCGGGCATAGACGTCTGGCCAGGCGGTGCCAGGCTTGAGGATCAGGGGCACGGGAGCCTCCAGGGCGTCGGGTGTCCTGCGAAGGTGCTGGCGGGCCGGGTCGCGTCAGGCGTCTGGTACGCCGAGGACGCCGGCGTCGCGCCGCTGGCTGGCCGGCACCGGATCCCGGTGTGCACGGCTGGAGCCAATCGGCGTACTGCATACAGTATGCTGTTCGTGGATCCAGTGCAAGCTTCCCGTGCCGGACAACAGCTTCTGGCGTGCGGTTTTGTACCCGTCCCGGTGGCGGATCGACCGCACCGGTCCATGTGGAGCGATGATGCGGGGTTCGCCGGGGGCGAGGCCGGGTCCCGCGACAGGCGGCCGGTGGATCAGGCCGCGGTGGGTACCGCCGCCCGCCGGGCCACGGACCGGGCCAGCAGATCGGTGGCGGCGTACACGGTACGGAGGGTGGGTGCCGGGGCACTGGTGATGTCGGCCATCTCCACCACCGCCGCGACGATGGCGTCCAGTTCCAGTTCCTTGCCCGCCTCCAGGTCCTGCAACATGGAGGTCTTGTGGTGGCCGACCCGCTGCGCACCGTCGATCCGCTTGGCGATGGAGATCTCCGGATTGCTGCCCACCCGGGCGGCGATGTCCAGCGTCTCCTCCATCATCTGCGCGACCACCTGACGGGTGCCGGGGTTCTCGCAGATCTCGATCATCGTGGCCCGGGTCAGGGCGCTGATCGGGTTCAGTGAGACGTTGCCCATCAACTTGATCCAGATGTCGTCCCGCAGCCGGGGTTCGACCGGGCACTTCAGGCCACCGGCGATCATCGCGGCGCTGAACTCCGTACAGCGTCGCGAGATGGTGCCGTCCGGTTCCCCGATCGAGAACCGGGTGCCCTCCAGGTGGCGGATCACCCCGGGTGACTCGATCACGGTGGCCGGATAGACCACGCAGCCGATCGCCCGCTCCGGTTCCATCACCGCCGAGGTCTGGCCGTCCGGATCCACCGCCTGGATGCGCTGGTTCTCGTACGGCCCGTCGAGCTTGTGGAAGTACCACCACGGGATGCCGTTCTGGGCCGCGATGAGCGCGGTCTGCGGCCCGAGCAGGGGAGCGAGCAGCGGCCCCGCCGAGGCGTAGGAGTGTGCCTTGAGCCCCAGGAACACGTAGTCCACCGGGCCGACCGCGGCGGGATCGTCGGTGGCGTGCGGATGTGCCGAGAAGTCCCCTCGGGGACTGAGGATCCGGACTCCGTTCTGTTGCAGGGCGGCCAGGTGCGCACCGCGGGCGATCAGGTGAACGTCCACTCCGGCGCGGCAGAGGGCCGCGCCAACGTAGGCGCCGATGGCGCCTGCTCCGAGCACTGCGACTCGCACGGGCTGCTCCCTTCGAGCGCACACAAAAAGACCAGGCTTCTGTATGCGTTATGGGGAGTACAGTATGCAATAGGGGTTCGTCACTGACAAGCCTCGACGACCAGCGCCCGGAACGGGCGCCGGTGACGCCTTGCCGCGTACGGCCCGCTGTAGGGTCTGCCTCTGACGACATGCCGCCACCCGACGCACCCAGCAGGGACGCGGCCGGGGGCGGGTGGCGAGGAGGGTTGTTCCACAGCGTGGCGAAGACGTTGAAGATCACCAGCAGGAACGCGAGCTACCAGCAGTGGCAGGCGTTGCTGACCAACCGCACCAAGCGCCAACGGGCGGGCGAGTTCCTGGTCCAGGGCGTACGACCGATCACCCTCGCGGTGCAGTACGGGTGGACCATCCGCGCCCTGCTCCACCCGTACGGCCAGGGGTTGTCGAGGTGGGGGCGGGACCTGCTCGACCAGGTCGACGCCACCCGCGTCCTGCTCGCCCCGGAGCTGATGCGCGAACTCGGCGGCAAGGACGACGAGTCACCCGAGATGCTCGCCGTGGTGGAACTGCCCGAGGACCGGCTCGATCGGCTGCCCGAGCGGGCCGACCTGCTGGTGGTGGTCTTCGACCGGCCGACCACGCCCGGCAACATAGGCACGCTGGTCCGGTCGGCGGACGCGTTCGGGGCCACCGGAGTGGTGATCACCGGACACGCGGCCGATCCCTACGACCCGAAGGCGGTCCGGGCCAGCACCGGTTCGCTGTTCGCCACCCCGGTGGTCCGGGTCGCCACCCACCGCGAAGTGGTCGACTGGGTGAGCGACCTACGCGTCCGGGACCTCCCGGTGGAGATCGTCGGCACCGACGAGCACGGTGAGGTCGACGTCGCCGACTACGACCTCACCGGGCCGAGGGTGGTGCTCGTCGGCAACGAGACCCACGGGCTCAGCGCCGCCTGGCGGGACGCGGCCGACCGGACCGTCCGGATCCCCATCACCGGTGCCGCCAGCTCCCTGAACGCGGCGGCGGCCGGGACGGTCGTCCTCTACGAGGCCGCCCGCCAGCGGGCACGGAGGTAACCGGGCTCGGCGCGACGGGCGGCGGCACGGTGCAGTGAACGCCCTCGACGGCGCAGGCCGGCGGGGGGACCACCGGACTACGCCGTCACGGGGCGGTACGGCGCGGGGGACTACGCCGCGCTGTACGAGTGCTGGCCCGTCCCGGCCAGACTCCCGCCGTCCACGATCAGGTACTCGTCCCGGATCGGCCGACCCTGGAAATAGGACTCCAGGATCTCCCGGGTGCCGGCGGCGTAACGTGCCTGCGCCGACAGGGTGGTGCCGGAGGTGTGCGGCGTCATGCCGTGGTGCGGCATCGTCCGCCACGGGTGGTCGGCCGGCGCTGGCTGCGGGTACCAGACGTCGCCCGCGTAGCCGGCGAGCTGGCCGGACTCCAGGGCACGTACCACCGCGTCCCGGTCGACGATCTTCCCACGGGCGGTGTTGATCAGGTACGACCCGCGCCGCATCTTGCCCAGCAGCGCCTCGTCGAACATGTTCTCGGTCTCCGGGTGCAACGGGCAGTTGATCGTCACCACGTCGCAGACCCGGACCATCGACTCCGCGTCCGGGTGCCAGGTGAGGTTCAGTTCCGCCTCGATCTCCGGGGCGAGCCGGTGCCGGTCGGTGTAGTGCAGCGCGACGTCGAACGGCTTGAGCCGGCGCAGCACCGCCAGACCGATCCGGCCGGCGGCGACCGTACCGACGGACATCGCCTCCAGGTCGTACGCACGGGCCGAGCAGTCGGCGATGTTCCAGCCGCCGTCGCGTACCCACTGGTGCGAGGGGAGGTAGTTGCGGACCAGCGCCAGGGTCATCATGACCACGTGTTCGGCCACGCTGATGCTGTTGGAGTAGGTCACCTCGGCGACCGTGATGCCCCGGTTGATCGCGGCGGTCAGGTCGACGTGGTCCGAGCCGATGCCGGCGGTCACGGCCAGCTTCAGGTTCGGCGCCTTCGCGATCCGCTCCGCCGTCAGGTACGCCGGCCAGAACGGCTGGGAGATGACGATCTCGGCGTCGGCGAGCTCCCGCTCGAAGGTTGAGTCGGGGCCCTCCTTGTCCGAGGTGACAACGAGGGTGTGGCCCAGCGATTCGAGATAGGACCGCAGTCCGAGCTCACCGGAGACACTGCCGAGCAGCTCACCCGGCGTGAAGTCGATCTTCTCCGGGCTCGGTACGGTCTGACCGCCGGGGTAGTGGTTGATCTGCGGCACGCTGTCCCGGGCGTAGGAACTCGGGTATCCGGTGACCGGGTCGTCGTAGAGCACGCACAGCACTTTCGCCATGAGCGGTTCCTCTTCTCATTGCGATTGGGACGGACGGCGGTCCGGAAATGGAGAGGGCAGTAGGAATGTCGCCCCGTGGTGGGTGGATTTCCGTGGCCGCTTCCTGAACACTTCCCAGCCTGCGCCGCGTACGCGCCGGTCACAATGAGCAGTTCCCGAACGGCCGATCGGCGGAACCTATCGAGACAGGTCGGTGCCGTCGTCGGCGACGAAGGTCGATCCGGTGGCCGCGAAGGTCCCGGCGGGGACCAGGTCGTCCAGGCTGCGTTGCAGGTCGAGGCCCTCCGCGACGTGCAGCAGCGCGCTGGCCACCAGCGGGGGAGGGTCGCGGTCGAGCACGACCAGCCCGACGGTGCTGGTCGCGGTCGGTCCGGTCAGCGGCAGCACCCGGGTCCCCGGTGGCACCCCGAGCAGGCAGAGCCAGGCCTGCGGGATCACGCTCGCCCAGCGCCCACCGCGTACGTGCGAGCAGAGGGTGGAGATCGAGTTGGTCTCCATCCGTGGAGTCACCGTCACCCCGGCCCGGTGGAACAGTCCGTCGAGGATGCGTCGGTTCTGCATGTCCGGGGTGAGCAGGCACAGCGGTAGCCGGGCCACCTCGGCCCAACCGACCTCGGATCGGCCGGCGAAGTCGCCGTTCTCGCTGGTGAGCAGGAGGTAACGCTCGTCGTAGAGGGGTACGGTCCGGAAGCCGGTCAGCGGTTCGTCGGTCAGATAGGTGAGTCCGGCGTCGAGTTCGAAGTCGGTCAACCGGCGCAGGATCTCGTCCGAGGTGAGCGACAGCACGGTGAGGCTGGTCCCCGGATGGCGGTCGCAGAACGGGCCGGTGAGCAGGGAGACCGGTGGCAGCGAGGCCGGTACGGCGCCCAGGCGCAACTGTCCGGTCAGGCCCTCGTGACTGGTCCGGCCGAACTGGGCCAGTAGCTGTTCCCGGTCGGCGAGCACCCGCCGGGACCAGGCGAGCAGTTGCTCGCCCTCCGGGGTGAAGCCCTCGAAGCGGTTTCCCCGTCGTACCACCGCCACGCCGAACTCGGCCTCCAGCTTGCGGATGCCGTCGGACAGGGTGGGCTGGCTGACCCAGCACGCTGCCGCCGCCCGTCCGAAGTGACCTTCCCGGGCGAGCGCGGTGAGGTATTCCAGGTGCCGCAGAAACACCGTGTACCAACCCCTCGGTGTGCCGGTGGTGCGCCGCAGTAAGCATGGCACCACCGGCGCCCCCGATCCGTCATCAGTTCAAGCAGGGGTGCGATCGCCCCGAGAGCACGGCTCAGTCTCCGGTCCCGGCGTCCCAGACGCCGGTGTGGGCGGTGTCGCGGACGTAGTCGCGGAAGTCCCTCGGTGCCCGCCCGAGCGCCCTTTGGACGCCGTCGGTGGTGGCGGCGTTGCGGCCGTCGAAGAGGGCGGTGAACAGGTCGGCGACGAATCCGGCCTCCTCGACCGGCACACCGGCCCGCACCATGCTGGCGGCGAACTCTTCGGTCGTGACGGGCTCGTACCGCACGGATCGACCGGAGGCGGCCGCGACCTCGGTGACCGCCTCGGCGAAGGTCAGGGAGTGTGGTCCCGAGACCTCGTAGACCTGCCCGGCATGGCCCTGCTCGGTGAGGGCGGCGGCTGCGACGTCGGCGACGTCCTCGGCGTCGACGAACGGCTCGGCCACGTCGCCGGCGGGGACGGCGACCAGGCCGCTGCGGACCGGCCCGAGCCAGAACGCCTCGCTGAAGTCCTGGTTGAACACCGAGGAGCGCACCACGGTCCACTCCCACGGAAAGCTCCGCACCACCTCCTCGCAGCGCTGCGCCATCGGCTCGTTCCGCCCCGACAGCAGCACCACCCGTCGGACTCCCAGCCCGGTCGCGAGGTCACCGAAGGCGGTGATGTCGTCGGCGGCCTGGGGTGCGCCGATGTCCGGGAGGTAGGCCAGATAGACGGCGTCGACGTCTGCGAGGGCGGCGGCCCAGGTCTCGCGGTTGGACCAGTCGAACGGCGGGTCGCCGGCCCGCGAGCCGACCCGAACGGGACGGCCTCGATCGGTCAGCCGCTGCACCACGCGGCGACCGGTCTTACCGGTTCCGCAGGTGACGAGGGTCAGTCGCGGGTGCGGTGTGCTCTGTTGCTGTGAGTGGAGGTTCATGCATCCAGTGAAGTCTCACCACGCTGGAGTCTCCATGGTCAAGGGCCTCGAATACATGCGTACGCGTCTAGGCTCGGTGAATGGATGCGTTGACGCGCCTGCTCGATGGGCCACGGGGCGGTGGGGCGTACCTGGTGCGGGCACGGATGGAGCCCCCGTGGGGTGTGCGGATTCAGGATCGGGCGCCGGTCGGTCTGATGGCGGTGCTCCAGGGCACGGCGTGGGTCTCGGACCACACGGGGGAGTCGGTGGCCCTGCGGCAGGGCGACGTCGCGGTGCTCCGCGGACCGGACGAGTTCACGGTCGGCGACGACCCCTCGACCCGGCCCCAGGTCATCCTCCACCCGGGACTGCGTTGCACCAGTCACGACGGGGAGGAGATCACCGACCGGTTCACCCTCGGCCCGCGTCTGTGGGGGAACAGCGCGGGTGGCTCGACCACCCTGTTGCTGGGCTGCCAGCAGCTGCGCGGCGAGGTCAGCAAGAGGCTCCTCGCCGCGCTGCCGACGATGCTCACCCTCCCCGAGGCAGAACTCGACCCTCCGTTGATTCCGCTCCTGGCCGACGAGATGACCAAGGACGGCCCCGGCCAGGGTGCCGTGCTCGATCGGCTCTTCGATCTGGTCTTCGCCGCCGTCCTGAGGACGTGGTTCTCCCGGGACGTGGCGCAGGGACCTGCCTGGTACCGGGCGTACGGCGATCCCGTCGTCGCCCGCGCGCTGCGGCTGCTGCACGACGAACCCGCCCGCCCGTGGACCGTCGCCCGCCTCGCCGCGTGCGTCGGTGTCTCCCGGGCGGCCCTGGCGAAGCGGTTCACCGAGACCGTCGGCGAGGCGCCGATGGCCTACCTGACCGGGTGGCGCCTTGCCCTGGCGGCGGACCGCGTGCGCGACCGGGACGCCACCCTGGAGGCGGTGGCCCGTGAGGTTGGTTACGGCAGCGGCTTCGCCCTCAGTGCCGCGTTCAAACGGGAACGCGGCATCAGTCCCAGGGAGCACCGCGCTCGGATGACCAGGACAACCTGAACGTCGCGGGCGACTCGAACGGGCGCTGCCGCCTTCGTTCCGTAAAATCTAGCCTCCTAGGACGCTTTAGGGGTGGTGCGTCCGGCCACCCGAGGCAGAAGTGCGCCGGTCGGGGCGACAGGCGAGAGTCGTTCGCGTACGGCATAGGCAATAGAAACCTGATCTTGAAAGACTGTAGCGGTGTATGACTTCGATCTCCTCGTAATCGGCTCCGGTCCGGGTGGACAGAAGGCGGCGGTCGCGGCGGCGAAGCTCGGCCGGCGGGTCGCCGTCGTCGAGCGCGTCGACATGGTCGGCGGCGTCTGCATCAACACCGGAACCATCCCGTCGAAGACGCTGCGTGAAGCCGTCCTCTACCTGACCGGCCTCAGTCAGCGCGAGACCTACGGCCAGAGCTACCGGCTCAAGGACGACATCACGGTCGCCGACCTCGCCGCCCGTACCCAGCATGTGATCCGGCGCGAGATCGACGTCATCCGCAACCAGCTCTCCCGCAACCGGATCCGGCTGATCGGGGGGACCGGTCGGTTCGCCGACCCGCACACCATCACGGTCACCGACCACAACGGACGCGAGTCGTCGGTCACCGCCGCGAAGATCGTGATCGCGGTGGGCACCCGTCCGGCGAGACCGGCCGGGGTCGCGTTCGACGAGCGTACGGTGGTCGACTCCGACGGCATCCTCAACCTCGAACAGGTCCCCAACTCGATGGTGGTGGTCGGCGCGGGCGTGATCGGGATCGAGTACGCCTCGATGTTCGCCGCGCTCGGCACCAAGGTCACCGTGGTCGAGCGACGCGACCGGATGCTCGACTTCTGCGACCTGGAGATCGTCGAGGCGTTGAAGTACCACCTGCGCGACCTCGCCGTCACGTTCCGGTTCGGGGAGGCGGTGGCGTCGGTGGAGCGGCACCCGCGCGGCGCGATCGCCGTACTGGAGAGCGGCAAGCGGATCGCGGCGGACACGGTGATGTACTCCGCCGGGCGGCAGGGCACCGCCGACGCCCTGTCACTGGAGAAGGCCGGACTGAGCGCGGACTCGCGGGGGCGGATCAAGGTCGACGAGTGGTTCCGCAGCGACGTACCGCACATCTACGCGGTCGGTGACGTGATCGGCTTTCCCGCGCTCGCCTCGACCTCGATGGAGCAGGGCCGGCTGGCCGGACACCACGCCTGCGACGAGCCGGTACGGGAGCTGTCCCAGCAGCAGCCGATCGGGATCTACTCGATCCCGGAGATCAGTTTCATCGGACGGACCGAGGACGAGCTCACCGCAGCCCGGGTGCCGTTCGAGGTGGGCGTCGCCCGCTACCGGGAACTCGCCCGGGGACAGATCATCGGTGACTCGTACGGCATGCTCAAGCTGCTGGTGTCCCCGTCGGACCGGAGCCTGCTCGGGGTGCACATCTTCGGCACCGACGCCACCGAGCTCGTACACATCGGACAGGCGGTGATGGGCTGCAACGGCAGCGTCGACTACCTGGTCGACGCCGTGTTCAACTACCCGACGCTGGCCGAGGCGTACAAGGTCGCCGCGCTCGACGCGATGAACAAACTGCGGCACATCGCCCAGCTACCGCAGTGAGCGGTGGTTCAGGCGCGGCCGGTGAAGGCGGCCAGCAGGCGCTCGGCGGCGAGGGTCGGGGTCAGGCTGCCGTCGAGGACCCGGCGTTCGAGTTCCGGGGCGAGCGCGGTGACCGCCGGGTGTTCCCGCAGCTCGTCGAGCAGGCCCGTCCGGACCATCGCCCAGAGCCAGCCGACCTGTTGGCGACGACGTCGGGCGGCGAACTCACCCGAGGCGTGCAGGGTCTCCTGGTGCCGGACCAGTTGCTGCCACACCTCGGTCAGGCCGGTGCCCTCCAGCGCGCTGCAGGTCAGTACGGGTGGTTGCCAGCCGGCTTCGCCCGTACGCAGCAACCTCAGCGCCCCGCCGAGTTCCCGGGCGGCGGCACGGGCGTCGTTGGCATGCGGGCCGTCCGCCTTGTTGACCGCGATCACGTCGGCGAGTTCGAGGACACCCTTCTTGATGCCCTGGAGCTGGTCGCCGGTCCGGGCCAGGGCGAGGAGCAGGAACGAGTCGACCATCTCGGCGACCGTGGTCTCGGACTGCCCGACCCCGACGGTCTCGACCAGGACCACGTCGTAACCGGCGGCCTCCACCACGACCATCGCCTCACGGGTCGCCTTGGCGACGCCGCCGAGGGTGCCGGCGGTGGGGGAGGGACGGACGAAGGCGGCCGGATCGGTGGCGAGCCGGGTCATCCGGGTCTTGTCGCCGAGGATGCTGCCGCCGGTACGGGTGGAGGACGGGTCGACCGCCAGCACCGCAACCCGGTGTCCCGCCCCGGTGAGATGGCTGCCCAGCGCGTCGATGAAGGTCGACTTGCCGACCCCCGGTACCCCGGTGATCCCGACCCGGCGGGTGTTGCCCGCGTGCGGGGTCAGCGCGACCAGGAGTTGCTGGGCCAGCGCCCGGTGGTCCGGGCGTCGCGACTCCACCAGGGTGATCGCCCGCGCGATCCAGGCGGGCGCACCGGCGAGCACCCCGGCGGTGTAGTCCTCGACGTCCGGCATCGATCGCGTCATGCGACGGTCGGGTGGCCGAGTCGCTTGGAGAGTTCGGTGAGCAGGTCGAGCGCAGCGTCGGGGATGACGGTTCCGGGCGGGAAGATCGCGGTGGCACCTGCGGCCCGGAGGGTGTCGAAGTCCTGTTCGGGGATGACTCCACCGACGATGATCATGATGTCGGAGCGGCCGAGCGCGGCGAGTTCGTCGCGCAGCGCCGGTACGAGCGTGAGGTGTCCGGCGGCGAGGGAGTTCACGCCGACGATGTGGACGTCGGCCTCGACCGCCTGCCGGGCGACCTCGGCCGGGGTCTGGAACAGCGGGCCCACGTCGACGTCGAAGCCGAGGTCGGCGAAGGCGGTGGCGATGACCTTCTGCCCCCGGTCGTGCCCGTCCTGGCCCATCTTCGCCACCAGGATGCGGGGCTGGCGACCCTCGGCGTCGGCGAACGCGGCCGTGGCGGCCCTGGTCTGCTCGACGGCGGTGCTGTCGCCGGCCTCGTTCCGGTACACACCGGTGATCGTACGGATCTGCGCGGTGTGCCGGCCGTAGACGTCCTCCAGCGCGTCGGAGATTTCCCCGACGGTGGCCTTCGCGCGGGCGGCGTCGACGGCGAGGGCGAGCAGGTTGCGGCTCAGGTCCCCCTGCCCGGCGGGGCCGGCGGCAGCGGCCCTGCGCAGGTTGTCGAGGGCGGCGGCCCACGCCTGCGGGTCACGTTCGGCGCGCAACCGGCGGAGCTTGTCGACCTGCTCGGTCCGTACGGCGGTGTTGTCGACGCGGAGGACGTCGATGGGTTCGTCGGTGGCCGGCCGGTAGGTGTTGACGCCGATGACGGGCTGCCGCCCGGAGTCGATCCGCGCCTGGGTACGGGCCGCCGCCTCCTCGATCCGCAGCTTGGGGATGCCGGCGTCGATCGCGGCGGCCATCCCACCGGCGGCCTCGACCTCCCGGATGTGCTCCCAGGCGCGGGTGGCGAGGTCGTGGGTGAGGCGTTCGACGTAGGCGCTGCCACCCCAGGGGTCGATGACGCCGGTGGTCCCGGATTCCTGGGCGATGACGAGCTGGGTGTTGCGGGCGATCCGGGCGGAGAAGTCGGTGGGCAGGGCCAGTGCCTCGTCCAGGGCGTTGGTGTGCAGGGACTGGGTGTGGCCCTGGGTGGCGGCCATCGCCTCGACGCAGGTACGGATGACGTTGTTGAACACGTCCTGGGCGGTCAGCGACCACCCCGAGGTCTGGCAGTGCGTCCGCAGCGACAACGACTTCGGGTTCTTCGGCTCGAACTCGCGGACCAGTTTGGCCCAGAGGAGCCGGGCGGCGCGGAGCTTCGCGACCTCCATGAAGAAGTTCATGCCGACGGCCCAGAAGAACGACAGTCGCGGGGCGAAGGCGTCGATGTCCAGCCCGGCGGCCCGACCGGCGCGCAGGTATTCGATGCCGTCGGCGAGGGTGTACGCGAGTTCGAGGTCGGCGGTCGCCCCGGCTTCCTGGATGTGGTAGCCGGAGATGGAGATCGAGTTGAACCGGGGCATCCGGGTCGAGGTGTAGGCGAAGATGTCGGAGATGATCCGCATCGACGGTCCGGGCGGGTAGATGTAGGTGTTGCGGACCATGAACTCCTTGAGGATGTCGTTCTGGATCGTCCCCGAGAGTTGTTCCGGTGCCACACCCTGTTCCTCGGCGGCCACGATGTACAGCGCGAGGATCGGCAGGACCGCGCCGTTCATGGTCATCGACACGCTCATCCGGTCCAACGGGATCCCGTCGAACAGCTCCCGCATGTCGTAGATGGAGTCGATCGCCACCCCGGCCATGCCGACGTCACCGACGACCCTGGGGTGGTCGGAGTCGTAACCCCGGTGCGTCGGCAGGTCGAACGCGACCGACAGCCCCTTCTGCCCGGCGGCCAGGTTCCGCCGGTAGAAGGCGTTCGACTGCTGGGCGGTGGAAAAGCCGGCGTACTGGCGGATCGTCCACGGCTGGGTGGTGTACATCGTCGGGTACGGCCCGCGCAGGAACGGGGCGATGCCCGGGTACGTGCCCAGGAAGTCCAGTCCCTCGAGGTCGGCGGCGGTGTACAGCGGGGGGACGGTGATCCCCTCCGGGGTCTCCCAGGCCAGCGCCTCGGCTTCGGTGCCGGTCTGGTCGCGTACGGCGTCGTGCCACCGGTCCGGGTCCACGGTGGGATCCGGTGTGCCGAGTTCCAGGTTGGAGAAGTCCGGGATCATCACGCCACCCCCAGGTCACGTAGCGTCGTTTCGATTACCCGTACGGCGTCGCAGCCCGTGTACAGGTAGGAGTCCACCCCGTCGTGTTCGCCGGGTGGGCCGGCCAGCCAGATCCGTTGTGCACCCGCGGCGGTCAGCGCCGCCGCGACCGGTGCGGCCAGTGTCGCGTACGCCTTGTCGGTGCCGCAGAGGCAGGCGACGGTGGCTCCGCTGGCGGTGAAGGCGGCGGCGATCTCGTCCGCGTCGGTTGCCGGGCCGCTGCGTGTCGTGGTGATCCCACCGGCGGCGAAGAGGTTCGCCGCGAACGACGCCCGACCGGTGTGCGCGGCGATCGGGCCGAGGGTGGCCAGGAACACGGTCGGCCGGGTGCCGGTGTCCGTGGTGTGGGTGTCGGCCCGGTCGCGTAGGTCCTCGAACAGTTCGGCGTACCGGTGCCGGGGCAGGCCGCCCCCGACCGGTGCCGGTGCCGGGGAACGGACCGGACGGCGCTCCTCCAGGTTGGGGAACTCGCTGACACCGGTGATCGGATCCCGCCGGTGGGCGAGGTTGTCCGTACGCCGGTCCCAGGTCGTGGCGAGCCGGTCGGCGACCAGCCCGCTGGCCAGGGCGGCGGAAAGTCCACCGGCGCGCTCGATCTCGGTGAACCACGCCCAGGCGGCGTGGGCGAGGTCCTCGGTCAGGCGTTCGACGTACCAGGAACCCCCGGCGGGGTCGACGACCCGGCCGACGTTGGCCTCGGCCAGCAGCAACGACTGGGTGTTGCGGGCGATCCGGCGGCTGAATCCGTCCGGAAGCCCGAGTCGGGAGTCGAACGGTGCGACGGTGACCGCGTCCGCACCGCCGACCCCGGCGGCGAAGCAGGCGAGGGTGGTCCGGAGCATGTTCACCCAGGGGTCGCGGGCGGTCATCATCGCCGCCGAGGTGACCGCGTGCTGGCGCTGGGCGCCGGCGGCCGGAACACCGCACACCTCGGCGACGCGGGCCCAGAGCCGCCGGGCGGCGCGCAGCTTCGCGATGGTGAGGAACTGGTCGGCGGTGGCCGCGTAGCGGAACTCCACCTGGCCGAGGGCGGTGGCGGGGTCGAGACCGGCGTCGGTCGACGCCCGCAGGTAGGCCACGCCCGCCGCGATCGAGCACCCGAGTTCCTCGGCGTCGCTGCCACCGGCGTCGTGGAAGACGGTCGCGTCGACGGTCATCGCCCGCAGGCCGGGGTGGTCCGCCGCGCACCGGGCGGCGAGGGCGGCGGCGGGTCGCAGGTCGGCGACGTCACCGGTACGGGCCTGCCAGCCGAGCGGGTCGGCGCCCAGGTTGCCGCTCAGTTGCGCCGGTGCGAGGCCTGCGTCGGAGGCGAGCGCGAACAGTGCGGTCGCCGCCTGTTCGGTCGCGGGGCCGGCGTCCAGCACCAGCCCGACCAGGTCGAGGTAGACCCCGTCGAGTGCCGCCGGCAGCGCTGCCGGGTCCAGGCCGCCCGGTCCGAGGGCCAGCCAGATCGAGGTGCCGCCGTTTTCCAGGTCGGCCAGGATCGCCTCGTTGGTGGCGGCCGGATCCGGATCGGTGTGCCGTTGCCGGATGTCCCAGCCCGACCGGACCGGTCCGGTCGGTTGTCCACCGCGGGTGAACGGCCACAGTCCGGGCAGGCCGGCGGGTGCCGGGGCGTCGGTGGCGGTGTGCAGGGGCGCCACGCGGATGCCGTCGTACGTGGTCCGGCCCAGTAGCTCGTCGACTGCCTCGGGGGCGGTGTTCTCGTCGGCCGCGCCACTCTTGCGCAGTACGGCGAGCGCCAGTTCCTGCCACTGGGCCAGCGTCGCGGGTGCGAAATCAGCGGCCAGGCTCGGCTCTCCTGGTGACCGGGTCATGAACGGAGACTAAGGGTGGTGCCCGGCGGGCCGCTCACCGGTGGGCCTCCCGGCGGTCTCGGATCGTGCCAGTCCGGTGCTGTTCATCCGGATTGTCCTGTTCCTGGCGTCGTTCCCTGCTCGGGAAGGCATGGATCGCGGTACGGGATTGGCGGGTCCGGCGGCGGGTAAGCGGCCCGCGGCGTTCGTCCACGCGTACGCACGCGACCTGCCAGGAGGGGAACATGAGCAGCAGTCCCGCCGATCGCAGCTCGGCCGACACCATCGTGCTGATCCACGGGCTGTGGATGACACCACGCAGTTGGGAGCAGTGGGTCGACCACTACTCCGCCGCCGGCTTCCGTGTGCTCGCGCCGGCCTGGCCGGGAATGGAGGGGGAGGTCGAGCAACTGCGCCGGGACCCGTCGCCGATCGCGAAACTCAACGTCACCAGGATCGTCGACCACTACGACCGGATCATCCGGGACCTGGACCGGCCGCCGATCATCATGGGTCACTCCTTCGGCGGGTCGTTCACCCAGATGCTGGCCGACCGGGGCCTCGGTGCCGCCGCCGTGGCGATCGACTCCGCGCCGGTCAAGGGCGTGCTGCGGGTGCCGTTCTCGTCGCTGCGGGTCGCGCTCCCGATCCTGCGCAGTTTCGGCAACCGGCGCCGGGCGGTGCCGCTGAGCCCCGAACAGTTCCACTACGCCTTCACCAACACGATGAGCCGGGAGGAGTCCGATCGGGTCTACGGGCGCTATCACGTACCCGGCGCCGGGGGAGTGCTCTGGGAGAGCGCGCTGGCGAACCTGAACCCGAGGTCGGCGATCCGGGTCAACTTCGCCAACAGCGACCGGGCCCCGCTGCTGTTCATCGCCGGTGGCGCCGACCACGTCGCGCCGCCGGTACAGAACAAGTCGAACGCCGGCCGTTACCGCCGGTCCAGGGCGATCACCGGCTACCACGAGTTCCCCGGCCGAGCCCACTTCACCCTCGGGCAACCGGGCTGGCAGGCGGTCGCCGACTACGCGCTCGAGTGGGCGGTCGAGGCCACCGCCTCGCACAAGCCGGAGTACCAGCGCCAGCCGGCACCGGTGGCGGGTCAGTAGCGGCCACGGCTCTCACACCACGCGCGTCCCGATGTCCGTCGGGGCGCGCACTGGCGTGCGACCACACTCGTACGCGGTGAGACATGTCACGTACGACGGTGTCGGGGCGACCGATGCGCTCCTAGCCTCGGTGCACGCCGCGCCCCACCGCCGGCGTCTTCCCATCAGGAGGGCGTCCCATGAGGTTCCTCGTACGCACCGTCACGGCCGCTGCCGTGGCCCTGTCCCTGCTCGTCCCCGGCCCCGCCCCGGCCCTGGCCGCCGCCGACCCGTACACGAAGACGCCGGTCGCCGGCTCGCTCGGCACGTACCAGGTGTCCGGGGTGTACGTCGCCGGGGTCTCGTCCGGCGGATACCTGGCGACCCAGTTGCAGGTCGCCTACTCCGGCCGGATCAAGGGGGCGGCGATCTTCGCCGCCGGGCCGTACTACTGCGCCCAGAACAACGTCAGCCAGGCCCTGTACGCCTGCGCCGACAACACCCTGCCGACGTACCTGACCAATCTGGAGGCGTACACCCGGACCTGGGCGGCGTACGGCTGGGTCGACCCGGTCAGCCGGCTGTCCGGGCAGCCCGTCTACGTCTACCACGGCAACAACGACACGGCGATCAGGAAGTCCGTCACCGACGACCTGGTCCGCTACTACCAGCACTTCGGCGCCAGTGTCCAGTACGACAGCGGCTCGTCCGCCGGTCACGCCTGGGTCACCCCGTACGGCACCGGGGCCTGCACCGCGACGGTGTCACCGTTCCTCAACGACTGCGGTACGGACCCGCAGAACACCTTCCTGCGCAAGCTGCTCGGCTCGGTCAGCGCACCGAACACCGGCCCGCTCGGCGGCACCCTGACCAGCTTCAACCAGAGCACGTTCGCGGTGAACGGGAACGCGGCCGGGTTGAGCATGGGCGGGACCGGGTTCGCGTACGTGCCGTCGAGTTGTGCGTCCGGGCAGTCCTGCAGGCTGCTGGTCGCGCTGCACGGCTGCCAGCAGGGCTACAACAGCGTCGGTACGGCCTTCGTGGACCGCGCCAACCTCAACCAGTACGCCGACACCAACCGGCTGATCGTGCTCTACCCGCAGGCCACCGCCTCGGCGGTGAACCCGAACGGCTGCTGGGACTGGTGGGGTTACCTCGGCAGCACCGCCTATCCGATCAAGGGCGGGCCGCAGTTGGAGACCGTGATGAACATGGTGCGCCGGCTCGGCGGCTGAGTCGCCGGACAGCCCGTGGAACCGTACGTCGATGCGGAACCCGGCCCTAGCCTACTCAACCGATAGGAATTATCGGTAAGGTGTGCGGGTCAGGTTCCGCATCGGGCGCAGCAGGGCTGCCCCCGGTGCCGCCGGGGCGTCGTCGGCGCCAGGGGAGGGGTCACGGTGTCGATCGTGGAGCGTCCGGTACCGGCGTCGGCCTCCACCAGCCGACCGCCGCTCACCCGACCCGCGCCCGTACGGCTGGCCCGGATCGGACGCGCGTTCGGACGCGGCACCGGCCGCCGCGTTGTGTTGCGGGACGTCACCCTCGACGTCGCGGCCGGCGAGGTGGTGGCCCTGCTGGGCCCGTCCGGCTGCGGGAAGTCGACCCTGCTGCGGCTCGTCGCCGGACTCGACCGGGCCACCGAGGGCCTGGTCGAGGTGGACGGGCGGGAGGTGCACGGGGTCGAGTCACGCACCGCCGTGGTGTTCCAGGAACCCCGCCTGCTGCCCTGGCGGACGCTGACCCGCAACGTCGCCTTCGGACTGCCGAGCGGTACCGGCCGGGCCGAGGGGCGGGCCGAGGTGAGCCGCCTGCTTGCCGTCATGGGCCTGTCCGAGTTCGCCGGGCACCGCCCCCGGCAGATCTCCGGTGGCATGGCCCAACGCACCGCCCTGGCCCGCGCCCTGGCCCGTCGCCCGGGGGTGCTGCTGCTCGACGAGCCGTTCGCCGCCCTGGACGCGCTCACCCGGCTGCGCATGCAGGACCTGGTCGACGACGTGCAGCGGGCTGCCGGTACCACCGTGCTCCTGGTCACCCACGACGTCGACGAGGCGCTGCAACTCGCCGACCGGATCGTCCTGCTCGGCCCGTCGGAGCCCGGTACGGCGGACGCGGCCGAATCCGGCTCGACCATCCAACTGGTGATCGACGTGCCGGTCGTCCGCCCACGCGACCGCGCGGACCCCGTCCTGACCTCGCTACGCGCCGAGTTGCTGGACCGCCTCGGCGTGCCCCGGCGTACCGGTGCCGCCGTCGGCGGCGAAGCGATCCCGTCGAGCTAGCGACCACCGGCGTCACCGACCGCCGTAGAACGTCACCCGGCCGGCACCGGCCGGGTGGTCCCCCTCACCGAAGGAATCCCCTGTGCGAAAAGTTACCGGCGTCCCGGTCCGGGTCGCGCTCGCGATGACCGCCGTGGTGGCCCTGTTGACCGGCTGCGTGGCCGGCGAGGACTCCGGGTCCGACACCCCGGACGGCACCGGGGTCGCGCTGCGGCTCGACTACGCGTACTGGAACCCGGAGAGCCTCGTGCTGCGGGACCAGAAGTGGCTGGAGACCGAGCTGGCCGACAAGCGCGTCTCGGTGACCTGGCAACTCTCCGCCGGCAGCAACAAGGCCAACGAGAACCTGCGCGCGGCGGTGATCGACATCGGTTCCACCGCCGGGGTGGCCGCGCTCGTCGCCCGGGCCAACGGCTCGCCGATCAAGACGGTCGAGGTCTTCAGCCAGCCGGAGTGGGCCGCGATCGTGGTGGCGAAGAACTCGCCGATCGCCTCGGTGGCCCAGCTCAAGGGCCGCAAGATCGCCGCGACCAAGGGCACCGACCCGTACTTCTTCCTGCTCCAGGCGCTCGACCAGGCGGGCCTGAAGCCGTCGGACGTCACGGTGGTCAACCTTCAGCACGCCGACGGCAAGACCGCCCTCGAACGCGGTGACGTCGACGCCTGGGCCGGGCTCGACCCGCACATGGCACAGAGCCAGGTCGACGCGGGCTCCAAGCTGATCTACCGCAACCTCGACTTCAACACCTACGGGGTGCTCAACGCCCGCGAGGACTTCATCGCCGCGCACCCCGAACTGGTGCAGGCGGTGGTCAACGCCTACGAGCGGGCCCGTGCCTGGCTCACCGAGCACCCCGACCAGGCGGTCGAACTGCTCGCCCGGGAATCCAAGGTCTCCGCCGAGGTGGCCCGGGTCGTCCTCGCCGAACGGACCCGGCTCGCGGTGGACCCGGTGCCCGGGGCGGCGCAGCGGCAGGTCTTCGAACGGGTACTGCCGATCCTGGTCGCCGACGGCAACGTACGCAGCGCCGACGAGGCCCGTACCGCGCTGGACTCGCTGCTCGAACCGAGGTTCGCCCAGGACCGGGCCAAGCCGTGAGCGTGGCGCCGGTCCGGTCCGCCCCGGCGTCACCGCCGGCACCGGCCACGTCCCGCCCGGCCCGGTCCGGCATCCGCCGGCGGCTGCTGCACGCCGGGGCCGGCCTGCTGGTGCCGCTCGCGCTGCTCGCGACGTGGCAGGCGGTGGTCGCCGCGCACGTGTACGCGCCGGCCCAACTGCCCCCGCCGTACGACGTGGTGCTGGCGCTGCGTGAACTGCTCGGCCGGGGCGAGCTGTGGCACCACGTCGCGATCAGCACCCAGCGGGTCCTGATCGGGTTCGTCCTCGGCAGCGGGGCCGGTCTGGCGCTGGGCGGCCTGGTCGGGCTCTCCGCGCCGGTGCGGGTCCTGCTCAGCCCGACGGTGCAGGCACTGCGGGCGATCCCGTCCCTGGCCTGGGTGCCGCTGCTGCTGCTCTGGCTGGGCATCGGCGAGACCCCCAAGGTCGTGCTGGTGGCGATCGGGGCGTTCTTCCCGGTCTACACCACCGTCGCGTCCGCGCTGGCGCATGTGGATCCGCACTTCATCGAGGTCGGCCGGGCCTACGGTCGCACCGGCGTACGGCTGCTCGGCACCGTGCTGCTGCCGGCCGCGACCCCGCCGGTGCTCGCCGGCCTGCGGCTGGCGATGGCCCAGTCGTGGCTGTTCCTGGTCGCGGCCGAGCTGATCGCCTCCTCGATGGGCCTGGGTTTCCTGCTCATCGACAGCCAGAACACCGGCCGTACCGACGTGATCCTGCTGGCGATCCTGATGCTCGCCCTGCTCGGCAAGCTCAGTGACACCCTGCTGGCCCTCGCCGAGCGGCGGCTGCTCGCCGGGCGGAGCTGACCGGGACCGACGGGTGGTCCGGGGGCACGGGTCGCTGCCCGTGCCCCCGGATCATTGATTGATCGACAATTCCTGGTCAACCGTGGTTCAACCGGGACGCCTACCGTGCCGCCCATGACAGCTACCGCTCGACGGCTCGGGCTCGGCCTCGGTATCGGCGCGTTGACGCTCGCCGTACTCGCCGTGCCCACCGCCGCGGCCAACCTCATCGGGGCCGACCGCACCGAGGTCAACCTCACCGGGCAGGGTGGATCGGCGAAGCCGTTCCACCAGGCCACGCTCACCAACTTCGCCGCACTGCCGGCCATGTCCTTCGTACCGGCCAGCGAGCCGTCCGGGTCGCTGCTCGGCACCGCCCCGGTCAACGGGGTCGTCGCGCCCTTCGCCGACCAGCCGGTGCAGGGCTTCAGCGGCGTGCAGCGCAACGCCGACGGCACCTTCGACGTACTCACCGACAACGGCTTCGGCAACAAGGCCAACAGCGCCGACTTCGTCCTGCGGATCCAGCGGATCGCGCCGAGCTTCGGCACCGGATCCGTCGACGTCCTCGGCGGTCTGAACCTGACCGACCCGAACGGGCTGGTGCCGTTCGCGCTGACCCGTCCGGACCGGGTGCTCACCGGCTCCGACTTCGACATCGAGTCGATGGTCAAGGCCAAGGACGGGTCGTACTGGCTCGGTGACGAGTTCGGCCCGTATCTGCTGCACTTCGACCGGGCCGGTCGCCTGGTGCAGGCACCGGTGCCACTGCCCGGCGTACGGGCCCCGGAGAACCCGGCGGGCCAGCCGAACCTGCCGAGCAGCAAGGGCTTCGAGGGCATGGCGCTCGCCCCGGACGGTCGTTCGCTCTACCCGCTGCTGGAGGGAACCGTCGCCGGTGACCCGGCGGGTGCGCTGCGGCTGTACCAGTACGACCTGACCGCCGGCCGGTACACCGACAACTGGTGGACCTACCAGCTCGACTCGCCCGGCAACGCCATCGGCGACGCGATCAGCGTCGACAACAACCGGATGCTGATCATCGAGCGGGACAACGGCGAGGGTGCCTCCGCCCTGTTCAAGAAGATCTACCTGATCGACCGGCGGGACCGGGACCGGGACGGCAAGGTCGACAAGACCCTCGTCGCGGACCTGCTCAACATCAACAACCCGCACAACATCGGCGGCTTCGGGTCGGTGTTCCGGTTCCCGTTCACCACCATCGAGGGCCTGGTCATCCTGGACGACCGGACGCTCGGTGTGCTCAACGACAACAACTTCCCGTCGTCGAACGGGCGTACGCCGGGCAAGCCGGACAACAACGAGTTCATCACCATCCGGTTGAGCGCGAACCTCGACGCGGACAAGCGCGTACTGCCGTAACCACCGGACGATCCAAAGGTGCCCCGGCCCGAGAGTTGCGGACCGGGGCACCTTGCCGTCGGCGGTCGGGGGGAGCCGGGCCGACGGTGGTCGTACCGGAAGGATCAGCCGAGCAGGGTGACCTTGCCGTTGTCGAGGTCGTAGCGGGCACCGACGACGCCGAGGGCGCCCTCGTGGACCTTCTCCCGGACGATCTCGCTCTGGTCGAACAGGGCCTGCACCTGGGCGAGGACGTTGGCCTTCACCGCGGCCTCGACCACGTCACCGGGGCCGCCCACCAGGGGCTCGACCACCGGGCGCAGCGCCTCGACGATCGTGCCGATGTGGCCGGGGGCCTCACCGCCGTTCTCGATCGCGTCGACGGTGGCGGAGATGGCGCCGCACCGCTCGTGGCCGACGACCACGATCAGCGGGACGCCGAACTCCTCGATCGCGAACTCGATGCTGCCGAGCAGCAGGTCGTCCACGATGTTGCCGGCGACCCGGTTGTCGAACAGGTCACCCAGGCCCTGGTCGAACAGGATCTCCGGGGAGACGCGGGAGTCGGCGCAGCCGAGGGTGATCGCGAACGGGTGCTGTCCGCTGGCCAGTTCGTGCAGGTCCTTCAGGGACTGGTGCGGGTGCCGGGCCTCGCCCTTGTAGAAGCGCTTGTTGCCGGCGATGAGCCGGTTCAGGGCGGTGGTGGGGGTGGGTGCGGGCGGCTCGGTCGGGTGGGCCGAAGCCGGGGTGGCGAGTCCGAGGACGCCGGCCACGCCGGCGGCGGTGAGACCACCGGCGGCGAGCACCGAGCGGCGGGACACGGTCTGCGAAGACAAGGGGTGTCTCCTCGTGGTGGGAACGAACGGGGAAGAGGAAGGGCTCTCGCCGGCGGGTGACCCGTGACCCGGTGAGGACCCCGCAGATATTGCGCCCACCGGCCGACCTCGCGAAACCCCGATTTCGTACGGCCGAGCAAGTCGATCGAGGCGACCTGCGCAAAGACGCCCAGTCAGAAACCTGACAGTGATCTGGACGACGACCGGGCGGCACCGGCGAGTGCCGTCGTCGATGCCGTCGGTGATCAGATCAGGCCGGCGAGCTTGTAGAGGACCAGCGAACCGGCCACCGCCACGTTGAGGCTCAGCCCGCTGCCGACCATCGGGATCTCGACAACCGCGTCGAGGGCGTCCAGGGCTTCGGCCGGGATTCCGGTCGACTCGTGACCGAGGAGCATCACCGTACGGCGACGGGCGGTGGGCAGGTCCGCGAGCCGGACCGCCTCCTCGGCCAACTCCACGCCGAGGATGTGCGAGCCGCGGGCCCGTTCGGTGGCCAACCAGCGCAGCGGGTCGCCGACCCGGTGCACACAGGTCGGGCGGCGCAGGGTGTTGCCCCTGTCCATCGCCCGGTCCACCCAGCCGAACGGCGGTACGGCCAGGCACGCGCCGACCGCGTCGCAGGTGCGCAACAGGGTGCCGAGGTTCGCCTCGTGCATCGGCCAGAGCGGGGCCGCGATCAGATGTCCCCAGCAGCGGTGGGATCGGGGACGGCGGACGGCACGCAGGTCGGTACGGGAGCGGATCCGGACGCTCGGCCGGTTCTCCGGCCTCATCCGACGGTGGCGGACCCGCCACTTCGGTTGTCGTTCACATGGGACGTGCTTCGCGGCGCACGCGGGCCATCGACGGGGATACCGAGTCGAGCATAGCGGGCCGCGAGCCGGCACGACCCTCCCGGCCGCTGCCGGTGCCGGTGCCGGACGGGTCGCGGGCAGCGGCCGGGCATCGGTTACCCTCGTCCGGTGTCCGGGGCGGATCGTCGGTCGGCCGGCGTCCGCGCGGTTGCCGTACTCGGTGTGCTGCTACTGCTGGTGGCGGCGGTCGCCGGACAGGCGCTCGTCCGGCCCGGCCCGCCTCGGGCGGAGGTCGAGCCGGCGCCGGGGGTGCGGGCGTTCTGCCCGGAGGCGGGCCGGGGGCCATGCGCCGAGCTGGGCGGGTTGGATGGCGCCGTCGACCGCCGCGATCCGGACCTGCCCTCGGCGCCGCCCGAGCAGGTTCCGTTCGGGGTGCTGCAACTCAACCTCTGCAACAGCGGTTTCGCCGGCTGTTACGCGGCGCTCAACAACGGTAGAGCGGTCGAGGAGGCGTACGCGACGATCACGGCGCTGCGCCCGCAGGTCGTGACCCTCAACGAGATCTGCCGCGACGACGTGGCAACCGCACTGCACCCGGCGATGGTCCGCAACTTCCCGGACGACCAGGTCTTCTGGGCGTTCCAGCCGGCGGGTGACCTGCCCGACGGTGCGCGGCCCTACCGGTGCCGCAACGGCGACGAGTACGGCATCGGGATCCTCGGCCGGGTGCCGTCGGCGCACACCGACGCCGTGTCGGTGTTCAACGGCCTCTACCCCGACCAGGGCGGCTACCCGGACGAGATGCGGGTATGGCTCTGCGTCGCCGCTCCCGGCGCCTACTACGCCTGCACGACGCACCTGACGTACATCTCGCCGTCGATCGCGATGCGGCAGTGCCGACGACTGCTGGACGTCGAGCTGCCCGCGATGCGGGCGACGGTCGGATCGGCCGCCCCGGTGGTGGTGGCGGGTGACTTCAACCTCGCCTCCGGCGGCTCCCCGGACGTCCGGGACTGTGTCCCCGCCGGCTACCACCACACCGGCGACGGCGGCGTCCAACAGCTCATGACCAGCACCGATCTCGGCGTGCCGGAACCGCGTTCGCACCCGATGCAGCACACCGACCACCCCGGCTGGTTCGTCGGCTTCCAGCCCTGACCACTCAGGCGTCCGTCACCGGGCCTGTCAGGCGTCCGCCACCGGGCCCCGGTCCAGGTCCTCCGGGGTGCCGCGGTCGGGTCCCTCGGCGGCACTCGCGTCGGGACCCTGGTCGTCCCCGGAGTCACCCCGCAGGAGGCGCCGGTTCATCTCCTCCGCCGCGCCGAGCCCGGCCACCACCAGGGTCAGCAGCCCGAGCGCGGCCAGCGCCGGCAGCAGGGCGGTCAGCGGCAGCAGGGCCAGGCAGCCGACGCTCGCCCCGACCCGCCGCCAGGTGATCCTCCGGTGGATCCGCCAGTCGGTGTAGGCGAAGGTGGCGAGGAAGAGGGCGCAGCCGCCGAAAAGCAGCCCCGCCTCGCCCCCGTGCAGCGGCTCGACCGGTCCCATCACCACGTGGCCCAGGCCGTCGGCGATCGCGATGATCGCCAGGCTGAACGGCACGTGCCCGTACACCAGGATCGCCCGCCGCAGGGTTGCCTGGTCGTCGGCCCGCTCCAGCGCCGACCGGAAGGCCCGTACGCCGTAGCCGAAGTAACACCACCACAGCGCGCAGACCAGGGCGTACGCGGCGGCGATGGCGGTCAGCCGGATGTTGGTGAGTGATTCGTTGACGGCCACCGCCCCGAGCTGGATCACGGACTCGCCGATCACCAGCATGATCAGTAGTCCGTAGCGGTGCGCGTAGTGCCGGGACTGCACCCGGATCTTCCCCACCGTCATCCGGGCCAACCAGGGACTCGACACGTCGATGACGGCGGCGACCGCCCAGAGCACGATCCGGGCCGCCCCCTCCAGCGCGGCGCCGGTCAGCAGCAGCGGGGCGGTCACCAGGACCACCCCGTGCGGACCGAGGACGAAGGCCCGCCACCGCGGTCGGCTGCGCAGCGTCACGATGCCGAGCAGGATGCGGCCGGACAGGGCGAGGCAGACGAAGGACAGACCGCGTTCGCCGTACGCCTCGGGGATGGTCATGGCCAGCAGCAGACTGTCGAAGCCGAGGGCGAGGATCACCGCCCGGCCCCGGGCCATGCCGACGTCCTGCTGGTCGGTGTAGAGGACGACCCCGCCCCAGACCCAGTAGACGGTGATGAAGAGGATCAGGACCTTGCCGATCCCCGCCCAGCTGTGCTCGTCGTGCAGCAGGTGGGAGAACTGGGTGAGGGCGAAGACGAAGGCCAGGTCGAAGAAGAGCTCCTCCCAGGTCACCCACTTATCCGCCGGCCGGCGCTCCACCGCCACACCATACCGAGCGCCTGACCAGGGCAGACCCGCTTCGGGCCCGGTCGATCCTCATTCGCTCAGGGCGCCTCGATGCCGCCATCGGGGCGGCGCACCCGCGCCGACCAGCGTTCGTGCTGGAGGGTGACCGGCGGGTACTTCGCCGCGGCCCGCTCGTCCAGCTCGATTCCCCAGCCCGGCGCGTCGTTCGGGTAGAGGTAGCCGTCGCGGGTGACCAGGGTGCCGGGAAAGACCTCCCGGGCGGCGTCGTTGTACTCGTGCCCCTCCTGGATACCGAACGCGGGCGTGGTGACGTCGAGCGCCACGTTCGCCGCCGCACCGATCGGGGAGACGTCGGCCGGTGCGTGCCAGGCGGTCTTCACCCCGGTCAGCTCGCAGAGCGCCACCAGCTTCCGGGTGGGGGTCAGCCCGCCGACCGCGGTGATGTGCAACCGGAGCAGGTCCACCCCGCCGCCGAGGACCAGCCGGGTGGCGTCCGCGACCGAACTGACCTGCTCACCGACCGCGATCGGCACCGGTGAGTCTGCGCGGACCTGCGGCAGCCGGTCGTACTCCTCGGGTGCGACGACGTCCTCCAGGAAGAACAACCGGTACGGCTCCAGCGCGCGGGCCAGCAGCACCACCTGCTTCGGCGTGAGTCGGCTGTGTACGTCGTGCAGCAGCTCGACCTCCTCGCCCAGCTCGGCACGGGCGGCGGCGAACAGGGCCGGGGTGGTCCGCAGGTACTGCTGGACGTCCCAGCCGTCCGGGTACGGCTGCCCCGGATACCCACCGCCGACCGCCGGAGCGCCGTACGCGCCCAGGCCCGGCTGACCCACCTGGAGGCGGATGTGCCGGTAGCCGGCCGCCATGAACTCCCGCGCCTGGTCCAGGGTTTCCGCCACGGTGGCCCCGCCCGCGTGGATGTAACACTGGGCGGCGGTGCGTACCCGCCCGCCGAGCAGTTCGTAGACCGGCATCCCGGCCCGTTTGCCGGCGATGTCCCACAGGGCCAGGTCCACCCCGGCGAGCGCGTTGTTCGTCACCGGACCGTTTCGCCAGTACGACGAGAAGTGGACCATCCGGAAGATGTCCTCGATGTCGGCCGGGTGCCGGCCGATCAGCATCGGGGCCACGTGCTGCTCGATGGTGGCGACGACGGCGGTGAAGCGTTGGGTGAAGGTGGCGCAACCGAGTCCGTACAGGCCGGGTTCGTTGGTGTCGATCCGGACCACCACCAGCGGCGGGCCCTCGGGTGCGGTGACGATCGCCCGTACCCGGGTGATCCGCAGGCCGCCCCGGGCCGGCCAGGGCGCCTGGGTCTCGGGCAGTACGGGCAGTTCGGCCTCGGTCATCGATCCTCTTCGGCTCGTACGGGCACGCCGATCAGCCGGCGGTGCGGTGGGGGTGCCCGGTCAGGGCAGGAGTGCCGGATCGGCGACGAAGCGGTGTTCCGCCTCGAAGCCCAGGACGTCGCGGGCGGCCTGGACGTCGATCGCCGAGGTCCGTCCGGGCAGTTTCGCCCGCCGGGGCACGTCGGGGTGGTACCGGTCGAGCAGCTCCTCGGTCGGGAACGGGGCGAGGATGTCGTCGGCGGCGACGAAGAGCACGTGCGCTCCCGGCCCCGGCCGGGTCAGCCCGAGCCAGCAGGCCCGCGCGGCGTCGCGTACGTCGAGGTAGCTCCAGAGATCCTTTGCGCCGGAGCCCGGGTCCTGGGCGAACTCGGCGGCCCGGCGGGCCAGCCGGTCGTCGTGCTGGCCGACGAAAGGCAGCCGGAGCGCGACGACGCTGCCACCGTGGCGGTGGGCCATCATCTCGGCGGTCGCCTCGTCGGTCTGCTTGCTCAGCGCGTACGCGTCGGTCACCTGCAACGGCAGCCGCTCGTCGACCGGCACGTACGCGGGATGCAGGTCGACGTCGGCCCAGGGCAGGCCGGTGACGGAGAAGCTGGACGCGATCACCGCGCGCCGTACCCCGGCCCGGCCGGCCTCCTCCAGCACGGCGAAGGTCGCCCGGGTGTTGCGGGTGAAGACCGCCTGCGCGGTGTCCAGGTGCGGCGCCGGGATCGCGGCCAGGTGCACCACGGCGTCCACTCCCGCCAGCGCGGCGCGGACGATCTCCGGATCCCCGGCGTCGCCGACCACCACCCGGTTCGCGGCCAGGTCGTCGGCGGCCTCCAGGACGAGTGCGGTCGCAGGTACTCCCCGGTCGGCGAGGTCGGCCAGGACCGCGCGGCCGATCAGTCCGGCGGCGCCGGTCACCAGGACCCGTTGCGGAACTGCACTGGTCACGTCTGTGGTGCCTTTCGCTGGGCGGTGCGGTCCCGGTTCCACCGTGGAGCGGGCCGAGCGGTCGGGATCGGGGCGGGGACTATTCTCCGCCCCTCGGCTCGATGCCGAGCGCGTGGCACGCTTCCCGGTACATCCGGACCACCTCCCGGCGTACCTCGGCGCGTTCGGTCAGCCGGCCCCGGAACGGGATCCGGACCGGCACGATGATGCCGTCGACGGCGGCGTCGAACTCGATGCCGTCGGCGTCCAGGCCGCTGACCCGGGCACCGGTCGCGGCCGGTTGGCCGCCGAGGGTACGGCAGATGAGCAGCGAGTCGTCGGCGTGGTCGTCGTTCATGTGCCGCCCGATCGCGGCGACCACCTCCGGGCCGAAGACGTCCGTGTCGCTCATGCCGCCGTCCCGTCGGTCGCGGCCAGCCGGCGGGCGGCGAGTTCGGCGAGCAGGGCGGCCCCGTCGGCGAGGACGCTGTCGTCGAACGCGGCCCGGGGGGAGTGGTTGCTCGGTGCGGTCTTCGGGTCGTCGCCGGCGCAGGCGCCGAGGAAGACGTACGCCCCCGGCACCAGGTCCAGTACGCGGGAGAAGTCCTCGGAGCCGGTCATCGGGTTGGTCAGATCCTCGAACCGATCCGGGCCGAACACGTCCCGTACGGTCGCCGCCGCGAACTCGTGCTCGGTGACGTCGTTGACCGTCGCCGGGTACTCCTGCTCGAACCGGACCTCGACCCGCATCCCGTGCGCGGCGGCGATGTGCTCACAGAGCGCGACCGCGTACTCGCCCGCCTGCGCGTTCGTGGCGGAGGAGAAGCTCCGTACGGTCGCCTCGAAGTTCGCGTCGTCCGGGATGATGTTGCGCCGGGTGCCGGCCTGGAACACCCCGACGGTCAGCACCACCGGGTCGAACACGTCGAACCGTCGGGTGACCATGGCCTGCAACGCGGTGACCATCTCGGCGGCGACCGGGATCGGGTCGAGCGTGTGGTGCGGGGTGGAGCCGTGCCCACCGGCGCCGACGACCCGGACGAACAGTCCGGCGGAGGCGGCCATCAGCGGACCGGGCCGGGAGGAGAAGACACCCCGGTCGAGGGTGCCGGAGAGCACGTGCAGCCCGTACGCGGCGGTGACCGGCCGGCCGGCGGCGCTCAGCACCCCCTCGGAGATCATGTGGCTGGCGCCGTCGAACCCCTCCTCGCCGGGCTGGAACATGAACACCACGTCGCCGGCCAGTTCGTCGCGCCGGGCGCTGAGCAGCCGGGCGGCCCCGACCAGTCCGGCGGTGTGCAGGTCGTGGCCGCAGGCGTGCATGACCCCGTCGTGCCGGGAGGTGTAGGGCAGGCCGGTGTTCTCGGCGACCGGTAGGGCGTCCATGTCACCCCGGAGCAGCACCGCCGGGCCGGGGCGACCGCCGCGCAGCACCGCGGTGATCGAGGTCAGGTCGGTCCCGGTGCTGATCTCCAGCGGCAGCGGGGCGAGCGCGGCGAGCACCCGTTCCTGGGTCCGCGGCAGGTGCAGACCGATCTCCGGGATCTGGTGCAGCTCCCGGCGCAGTGCCGCCAACTCGTCCTGCAGTGTCGCGGCGTCCTCGCGCAGGCCCATCTTCTCCCCATCTCCGCCGCCGACGGGCACCGGTCCGACAGATGCGCCGGTGCCGGGCAGCTCACCGGTCGAATCCTAACGACCTTGGAGCGCGATGCGCCCGTACCGATCACGGGAGCCTGCACACGGGCCGTCGTCACCGGTGCTGGCGGCGCCACGCGGTCTCCCGGGCCTCGCTCGCCAGACGTTCCTCCAGCACGGCTTCCCGGATGCTGCGCCGGGAGCCGGCGAGCAGGACGAGTTCGCTGCCGACCAGCGCGACGCTGACCGCGGCCAGCAGCCCCAACGCCACCAGTCCGGGCACGTTGATGGCGAGCGGGATCAGCGCGGCGGTCAGGATGACCGCACCGACCCGGGTCCAGGTCACCGTGCCGAGCATGCGCAACTGGAAACCGAGGTGGCCCAGCAGGTAGAGGACCATGCCGCCGTACAGCAGGGTGACGGCGATCGGATGCATCGGGCCGTGGGCGATCTTCGGGTCGCCGATGTGCTTGAGTGCCTCCTTGCCGCCGAGCGACAGCAGCATCAGCCCGGCGATCATCGGCAGGTGCAGGTAGATGTAGGCGTCCCGGGCGAGCATCACCCGTTGGAGCCCGTGCGCGGCGTGCAGCGCCTGCTCGGCGGCGAGCGCCACGATGTCGAAGTACGCCCACCAGAGGGCGGCGGTCACCACGATGCCGAGGACCGCGGCGATGACCAGCGGCCAGGTGATCGGATGGGGGAGTTGGGTGCCGCCCACCCCGACCGAGATGATCAGCTCGCCGAACGCGACCAGCAGGATCAGGGAGAACCGTTCGGCCCAGTGGTCGGCCGAGGCGATCCGCCAGCCGCGCGGGGCGCCCAGGTATCCGGACCCGTACTCGACCACGATGGCGAGCATCCAGAAGCCGATCTGGGTCCAGGTACGGGCCGACCCTTCCGGCAGGTGCGGCGGCACCAGGGCGGCGAGCAGCAGGAACGCGGTGGAGACCACGATCGTCAGGCTCACCCGGGGGAGCTGTGCACGCAGCAGCGGCTGATCGACGGCGACGTGCCACTGCAACACCACGAACAGGATCCGGATCACGAAGTAACAGCAGGCGAAGACGAGTGGCCCGGACAGGCCGCCGGGGATGTCGACGAAGGCCTCCGAGATGGTCAGCGCCACCACGAAGATCGCGGCCATGACCGTGAACAGCACCGCCGGCACCATTCCCTCGCTGGCCCGGATCGAGTTGCCGGCCCAGGCGTAGGCGA
Organism: Micromonospora sp. NBC_01796; assembly: GCF_035917455.1. Lineage (NCBI taxonomy): Bacteria > Bacillati > Actinomycetota > Actinomycetes > Micromonosporales > Micromonosporaceae > Micromonospora > Micromonospora sp. NBC_01796. The sequence goes on from NZ_CP109078.1 coordinate 6,854,741, forward strand.
TCCAGCACCACCAGAGCAGCGAGATGATCAGCAGGGCGTGCAGCAGTCCGATGCCGGTGAGGTTGTCGGTGGTCGCCCGGGCGATGTTGAAGAAGGCGTAGACGAAGACCAGGTCGAAGAAGAGTTCCAGGCGGTTGACCCGGGTGCCCTCCCCGGCGGCCCGGATCCGCAGCGGTCGCCGCGCCTCTCTCTTGCCCACCCCGCGAGTCTGGCAGCCTGTACGCCGCGAATATGGCGTCTTGCCCGACTCGCTCCGAGCCGACCTCGCTTACGGCGCGTCCGCGTTCCCAGGCTCACCGCGCTCCGGGCCGGTCCCGCTTACGAGCCGGCCTCGGTGGGGAGCAGGTGGCGTACCTGCGGGGGGCCGTCGGCGAGCGCCACCGCCCGCCGCTCCGCCTCCCGGTCCGTACCGGTCAACCGGCCGCCGTGCTGACGCAGGTGCTCGTCCCAGGAGGGGAGCTGGTAGACCTCGACGAAACACGCCGGGGACTCGCCCTCGCGGTACAGACCCCACCGGGTCGCACCGGTACGCTGCCGCGAGCCCCGTACCAGTTCCATCGCGTCGACGAACTCCGTCTCGTGCTCGGCCCGCACCACGTACGTCACCAGGATCACCACCGGTCCGATCCGCGGATCGGGTTCGTGGGTCAGCCGCAGGGCCGGCCAGTACGCCTCCGGGTCCTGGTTGTTGCCGCGCAGGTCCGGCAGGGGCCACAGCCGTACCGTCACCGCGCCGAGCACCATCAGCACCGCCGCGGCGAGGTGCGCGACGACCAGTCCGGCCATGTCGCCGACCACACCCCAGGCCAGGGCGCCGACCGCCTGCCCACCGGCGAAGACCACCTGGTAGACCGCGAGCCCTCGGGCGCGTACCCAGCCGGGCAGGTAGAGCTGGATCTCCGCGTTCAGGTTCGACAGCACGGTCACCCAGGCCAGCCCGGCCGGGACCAGCGCGATCAGCACCACCGGGAGGCTCGACACGAGCGCCACCACGACCAGCGCCAGGCCGTAGAGCAGGCCGGCGGTGAGCAGGAACTGGCCGGCGGTCAGGTGCACCCGTACCCAGGGCAGGATCACGCCACCGGCGATCGCGCCGACACCGAGGGCGGCGAGGAGCACTCCGTACCCGCTGGAGTTCAGGTGCAGTTGCCGGTTGGCCACCAGCGGCAGCAGCGCCCACAACGCGCTGCCGGGTACGAGGAACAGCAGCGCCCGCAACAGCAGTCGGCGGACCACGGGGGAGTGGCGGACGAACCGGCCACCGGCGCGCAGGGCGGCGGTGAACCGCTCCGGCACCTCGACCGCGCGTGCGTGGTCCGTACGCCAGCGCAGCAGCGCGAACCCGAAGACGAGTACGGTGATCGCGTTGATCGCGAAGACCGGCGCCACACCCGCTCGGGCGATCAGCAGTCCGGCGATGGCCGGGCCGATCGACCGGGCCGCGTTGACGCTGATCGAGCCGAGTGCCGAGGCGGACTGCAACTGGTTGCGGGGCACCAGTTCGGGGATGATCGCCGCCCAGCACGGCAGCGTCAGCGCCTGCCCGACCCCGATCGCGAAGGTGAGGGTGAGCAGCAGTGCCGGCGGCATCCGGCCGGTCGCGGTCAGGACGGTCAGCAGCAGGCCGACCGCGGCGAGGTAGACCTGCACCGCGATCAGCAGGTGGCGCCGGTCGAACGCGTCGGCCAGCGCCCCCGCCGGCAGCGCCAGCAGCAGGATCGGCAGCATGCTCGCCGTCTGTACGAGCGAGACCAGGGTCGAGGCATTGCGTTCGTCGATCAGCAGCCACTGCGCGCCGACGGTCTGCATCCAGGTGCCGATGTTCGCGGCGAGCAGCGCCAGCCACAGGTTGCGGTACGCGGCACCGCGCAGCGGTGCCCAGGCCGAGGTGGACGGCTCGGCGGTCGCGGGTCCGGCGCTTACCACCTGCCGTCGGCGCGGAGGACTTCCTGGCCCGAGAGGTACAGCTCGTCGGGTTCCAGGAGCAACAGCCGTACGACCTCCCGGGCCACCTGCTCCGGCTCGGCGTAGATCTCGTCGAGGAACTCGGCGCCGACGCGTTCCTGGAGCCTGGTGTGCATCGGGCCGGGGTGGATCTGCATCACCTTGATGCCGTCGCTTCCCTCGGCCTGGGCGAGCGACTCCACCAGGCTCTTGCCGAAGTTCTTGCCGGCCCGGTAGACGGGGATGCCGGGGCGGGGTTTGTCGACCGCCATCGCGCCGATGTAGACGATGTTGCCCCGCCCCCGCTCGCGCATCCGGATCAGCGCCTCGCGCAGCAGGTACGCCGTGCCCAGCACGTTCACGTCGATGACCGTGCGCAGCGCTTCCGGTGACATCTCCTCCAGCGACCCGCCGGCCCACATGCTCGCGCAGTGCGCCAACCCGTCGAGCGCCCCGTACCGCCGGGTCACCTCGTCGAGCGCGTGCGCCACCTGGTCGTACGAGGAGACGTCGCAGGTCGCGCCGGCACACTCGAGCTCGCTGGTGGTGGCGGCGACCTCGTCGGCGACGTTGCCGAGCACGAACACCCGGTGGTCGGTGGTGAGCTTGCGGGCGACCTCCAACCCGAGACCGCTGGTGCCGCCGGCCACGACGAACGTCCTGGCGCCCATGCACCCTCCAGCCCTGGTCACGGTGGTGCCCCGTCCTCCAGACCCTGTCATCGGAGTGCCCGGTCGTAGGCATCCGATCGGATATGTCGCCCGATCGGGGCGCTGAGCTATCCGGCGAGGCGGTCGACCGCCCGTACCACCGCACCCGCGCCGTCCTCGGCGGCCAGGCGGGCCGCGACCGCGCGGGCCCGGTCGGCGAAGGCCGGGTCGGTGACCGCGGCGCGGATCGCGGTGGCGAGCCGGGCCTGGTCGAGTCGCCCGGCCGGCACGGTGTCCGGGCTGACCCCGAGTACGGCGAGCCGAGCCGCCCAGAACGGCTGGTCGGCCATCATCGGGATCGGGATCGCCGGCACCCCGGCCCGGAGACCGGCTGCGGTGGTCCCGCAGCCGGCGTGGTGCACGAGGGCGGCCATCCGGGGAAAGAGCCAGCTGTGCGGCGCCTCCCCGATGGTGATCACGTCGTCGGTCACCGCCCGGACGACTTGCGCCCCACCGTCGACCTGGATCACCCCGCGTACGCCGGCCCGGCGCAGCGCGGCCGTGATCAGCGTACGGAACCGCTCGTCGCCGCCGACCATGCTGCCGAAGCCGACGTAGACCGGGGGCGGCCCGGCGTCGAGGAAGTCGACCAGGATCGGCGGTGGCCGCCAGCCGGGTGACTCCGCCGGCCACCAGTAGCCGACGACCTCCAGGCCGGGCCGCCAGTCCGCCGGTCGGGGCAGCACGCTCGGGCTGAAGCCGTGCTGGATCGGCCATCCGCGCGCCGTCGCGGCCTCGAGCAGGGTGTGCAGCCTGGTCGGGGGGAGGCCCAACCGGGTCCGCAGCCGCCGGGAGGCGTTCGCGTAGACCCGTCGGGCGATCACCTGTGCCAGCCGTGCGGCGTTCCGGTTGCCCCACCCACCCAGCGACCGTGCGCCGAGCAGCATCGGCGGGAACTCCCGGGTCGGGTGGAGCGGTTGCAGGAACGCCCCCATGCTCGGCACCCCGTGCCGCTCGGCCACCGAGTAACCCAGCGGGGCCGTGGTGGTCGAGCAGAGCAGGAGGTCCACCCCGGGTTCGGCGGCGACCTGGATGCCGTCGCCGAGTTCGTCGACGAACCGGGTGCCCAGCCGGACGAACCCGGCCAGGCTCCGGGTTTCGGCGCCGAAGCGGTGCCGCCGCCGGCCGCCGGCCGCCCGCAGCGCCGCCAGATCGCCGGGAAGCGGCGCGAAGTCCAGGCCGCAGCCGGTCACCAGGGCGGCGAACGAGGGCTGCGCGGCGACCGTGACCCGGTGCCCGGCCGCTTGCAGCCGGGCACCCAGCCCGGTGTACGGCGCCACGTCACCGCGTGATCCGGCGGTGACGATCAGCACCCGCATCGGTGCGCCGCGACCCTGTGCAGCATGTCGCGAGCCTCGCACGCGGGCGCCGGTGCGTCCGCCGGGTACGGAAATTGCGGCATTCGACGGTGTGACCGTCCGGTCGGCCGGCGCCCGACCGGCCCGTGGGGCCTCGGCCGCTGACCACGTGGTCGGCACGACGGCCGACGTCATCTAGGGTTGCCGGAGACTTGGCAGACAGGCTCTACCTCTCCTTCAGGATGAAACTTCATGGTGAACCCCGCGATCCTGACCGTCGACGACGATCCCGCGGTGTCGCGCGCTGTGGCTCGTGACATCCGGCGGCGCTACGGCGACCGGTACCGGGTGGTGCGGGCCGACTCCGGCGACGCGGCACTGGACGCGCTCCGGGAGCTCAAGCTCCGGGGCGAGCAGGTTGCCGTGCTCCTCGCGGACTACCGGATGCCGCAGATGAACGGCATCCAGTTCCTCGAAGCGGCGATGGACCTCTTTCCGCAGGCCCGCCGGGTGCTGCTGACCGCGTACGCGGACACCGACGCGGCCATCGACGCGATCAACGTGGTCGACCTCGACCACTACCTGCTCAAGCCCTGGGACCCGCCGGAGGAGAAGCTCTACCCGGTGCTCGACAACCTGATCGAGGCTTGGTTGGCGACGCCGGACGCCACGACCACCGAGACCCGGGTGATCGGGCACCGCTGGTCCGCGCCGTCGTTCGCGATGCGGGACTTCCTGGCCCGCAACCTGGTGCCGTTCCGGTGGCTGCTCGCCGACGAGCCGGAGGGCGAGCGGTTGCTGGCCGCCGCCCACCTCACCGCCGCCGACGTGCCCGTGGTGATCACCCCGGACGGCAAGGTGCTCGCCTCGCCGACCGAGGCCGACCTGGCCGGCCACGTCGGCCTGAGCACCACACCGGCATCCGACTTCTACGACGTGATCGTGGTCGGCGCCGGCCCGGCCGGACTGGGCGCCGCGGTCTACGCCGCCTCCGAGGGCCTGCGTACGGTCCTGGTCGAGCAGCGGGCCACCGGCGGGCAGGCGGGGCAGAGCAGCCGGATCGAGAACTACCTCGGCTTCCCGGAGGGGGTGTCCGGGGCGCAGTTGACCGACCGGGCCCGCCGGCAGGCGCTGAAGTTCGGCGCGGAGATTCTCAGCACCCGTGAGGTCGTCGGCCTGGAGGCGGCCGGCACCGCCCGCCTGCTCCGGTTCGGCGACGGGACCTCGCTCGCCGCGCACTCCGCGGTGCTGGCCACGGGCGTCTCCTACCGGATGCTCGACGCCCCCGGACTGGCCGAGTTGACCGGTCGGGGCGTCTTCTACGGCTCCGCCGCGACCGAGGCGCCCAGTTGCAGCGGCGAGGAGGTCTACATCGTCGGCGGCGCGAACTCGGCCGGCCAGGCGGCGCTGCACTTCGCCCGGTACGCCCACCGGGTCAACATCGTCATCCGTGGCGACAGCCTGGCGGCGTCGATGTCCCGGTACCTGATCGAGCAGGTCGAACGGACGCCCAACATCACCGTGCACCCGAACACCGAGGTGGTCGGCGGTTCGGGCGAGGAGCACCTGGAGCGGCTGACGCTCTGCCAGCGGCGTACCGGCAGCACGCGTACGGTCGACACCTCCTGGTTGTTCATCTTCATCGGGGCCGAGCCCCGGACGAACTGGCTCGACGGGGTGGTCTCCCGCGACGAGCGGGGCTTCATCGTGACCGGCCCGGCGTTGTTGCGTGACGGGCAGCGCCCGGCCGGCTGGTCGTTGCCCCGGGACCCGTACCACCTCGAGTCGAGCCTGCCGGGGGTGTTCGCCGCCGGTGACGTACGGGCCGACTCGGTGAAGCGGGTCGCCTCGGCGGTCGGCGAGGGCGCGATGGCGGTCACCGTGGTACACCGGTATCTGGAGGCGCAATGAGTGACCAGGGGACCGACCGGCTGGACCGGGAGCAGTTACGCACCCTGTTCCTGTTCGAGGCGCTGACCGACGAGCAGCTCGACTGGCTCGCCGAGCAGGGCCGGGTGGAGCGGCGGGAGGCGGAGACCTGCATCTTCGCCGAGGGCGAGCTGGCGACCTGCTTCTACGTCCTGCTCAGCGGCACCGTGATGCAGTCCGGCCGGGTGCGCGGCGAGGAGGTCGAGGTCATCCGGACCAGCCAGCGGGGCGTCTACGGCGGGGCGATCCGGGCGTACATGCCCGACGACCCCGACCAGCGGTACGCCAACACGCTGCGGGCGATCTCCGACTGCGAGCTGTTCGTGCTGCCGGCGGAGGTGTTCGCCAAGGCGATGCGGAAGTGGTTCCCGATGGCGGTGCACCTGCTGGAGGGGCTGTTCTACGGCATGCGGCGGACCCAGTCGCTGCTCGGTGAGCGGGAGCGGTTGCTGGCCCTGGGCGCGCTCTCCGCCGGGCTGACCCACGAGCTGAACAATCCCGCCGCGGCGGCCGTACGGGCCACGTCGACGCTTCGTGGCCACGTCACCGGGATGCGGCACAAGCTCGCCATGATCGCCGACGGTCGGCTCGACGGCACCCGGCTGCACGACCTGGTCGAGTTGCAGGACGACGCGGTGAAGCGGGCCGCGACCGCCCCCGAACTCTCCGCGCTGGATGCCAGCGACGCCGAGGACACGTTGACCGACTGGCTCGACGAGCACCACTTCGCCGACGGCTGGCGGCTGGCGCCGACCCTGGTCGCCGGCGGCATCGACACCGACTGGCTGGACCAGGTCGCGCTCGCCGTCGGCGAGGAGAACCTCGACCCGGCGGTCCGGTGGCTGACGTACACGGTCGAGACCGAGCAGCTCATGCGGGAGATCGACGACGCGGTCGGGCGGATTTCCGGCCTGGTCGGCGCGGCGAAGCAGTACACCCAGTTGGACCGGGCGCCGTACCAGACGGTGGACGTGCGCGACCTGCTCAACGCGACGCTCACCATCATGAAGGCGAAGATCCCGGCGGGGGTCCGCAAGGAGAAGCACTACGACCCGAACCTGCCCGCCATCCCCGCGTACGCGGCGGAGCTGAACCAGGTCTGGACCAACCTGATCGACAACGCGCTCGGCGCGATGGGCGACAGCGGCACCCTTTCGGTGCGCACCAGCCGCGAGGGCGACATGTTGGTGGTCGAGATCGGTGACACCGGGCCGGGTATCCCGGACGCGATCCGGGACCGGATCTTCGAGCCGTTCTTCACCACCAAGCCGGTGGGTGAGGGGACCGGTCTGGGGCTGGACATCTCGTACCGGATCGTGGTCACCAAGCACCGGGGGGACATCCGGGTCTCCTCGACGCCGGGCGACACCCGGTTCCGGGTCTACCTGCCGATCACCCCGCCGCCGGTGGTGCTCGCCGACGCGGAGGCGCCCGCCACGGCGTAACCACCCGGTTGTCGGTCTCACGGGATCGGGCCGGTCGGTCGGGAAAACGGGTTGTCCGGCCGACTACGGTGCGAAGGGTGGGTAGTGACCGGGAAAAGGTGTTGCGGACGTTTCTCAGGGACGACCGGCTGGTGATGATCCCGGCGAAGGCCGGCAAGCGTCGTGTCCTGCTGGAACACATCGTCACCGCGTTCGAGCCCGGGGTGCGGTTTCCCGAGCGGGAGGTCGACGCGGTGCTCCGGGCGTTCTACGAGACGGACTGGGTCTCGTTGCGGCGTTACCTGATCGCCGAGGGGCTGATGGCCCGCGAGGACGGCTGGTACTGGCGTACCGGCGGCCCGGTCGAGGTGTGACGACCGGGCCGGACGTGGGGAGCCTCAGCTTCCGGTCAGTACCGGCGCCAGCGTCCTGAGCTGGGCCAGTTGCTCACCGACGGTGCCGCCGAGCGGCTGTACGCAGACGTGGTCGGCTCCGGCGTCGTGGTGTGCCCGGATCCGTTCGGCGATCTGTTCCGGTTCGCCCCAGGCCACGATCGCATCGACCAGCTTGTCGCTGCCCCCGTCGGCCAGATCCCGTTCGTCCCAGCCGAGAGCGCGCAGGTGGTTGGCGTAGTTCGGCATTGCCAGGTAGCCGGTGGTGAAGACCCGGCCGATCGCCCTGGCCCGGTCCGGGTCGGTGGTGAGCACGACGGTCTGTTCCGGTGCGAGCACCGGGTCGGGGCCGAGGAGCGTGCGGGCCCGGGCGGTGTGCTCGGGGGTGACGAAGTAGGGGTGGGCGCCCTCGGTGCGGGTGCCGGCCAGTTCGAGCATGCCCGACCGCAGCGCGGCCAGCATCCGGGGCGCGGGAGCGGACACCGGACCCTCGTACGGGGTGGCGTCCATGGCGTCGAGGTAGGCGCGCATCGCCGCCAGCGGTTTGCGGTAGTCGTGCCCGCGGCTGGAGACGAGCGGAGCGTGACTCACGCCGAGCCCGAGGATGAAGCGGTCGCCGGACGCCTCGGCCAGGGCCTTCGCGCCGTTCGACGCGGCGGTGGCGTCGCGACCCCAGATGTTGACGATGCCGGTGGCGATCATGATCTGTGAGGTGGCGTTGAGCAGGATGCCGGAGTGGACCAGCGCTTCCTTGCTGGCCGGGGTCTCGCCCACCCAGACGGTGCCGTAGCCCAGGTCTTCGAGTTCGCTGACCGCCGCACCGGCGGTAGCCGCCGACTCCAGGCTGAGCCGACTGCTCCAGACCCCGACCCGGCCCATCCGCTGTTTCAACCGGGCGAGATCCACTCCGCCGGGGCGTTCCTGCTGCTGCATCCGACCCTCACCGCCTCACGTCTCCGGTCGTCGACCCCTGCGCGACCGCGAAATTGATCTTAGGGTCCGCGGTCCGTGCCGAGCCGTCGGCGCGACCGGAGGAGCGAATTGACAGTCACTCGATTTTGAGAGCTACTATCATTTCAGTTCGTCTCCTACTTTCCCTGGAGTTGGCATGAAGACCCCATCCAGCCGGTGGTGGGCGCTGGCCGCCCTCGCCCTGGCCATGCTCACCATCGGGCTCGACACCACCGTGCTGACCGTGGCGATGCCCACCCTGGCCACCGACCTCGGTGCCACCACGGCCCAACTGCAGTGGTTCAGCAGCGCGTACACGCTGGTGCTGGCGGCGACGCTGCTCCCGGCCGGGGCACTCGGCGACCGGTACGGCCGGCGCCGGCTCCTGCTCGGCGCCCTGGTCCTGTTCGGCGCCGCCTCCGTGCTCTGCGCCTACGCCGGATCCGCCGACGGACTGATCGCCGCCCGCGCGGTGCTGGGACTCGGGGCGGCGATCATGATGCCGCTCTCCATGGCGGTGCTACCGGTGATCTTCACCGACGCCGCCGAACGGGCCCGCGCCCTCACCGTCTGGGTCACCGCGACCGCCATCGGCCTGCCGCTCGGCCCGATCCTCGGCGGCTGGCTGCTCACCCACTTCTGGTGGGGCTCCATCTTCCTGATCAACGTGCCGCTGGTGGTTCTCGGCGTGATCGCGGTCGCGCTGTTCGTACCCGAATCGCGCAGCGACCGGCCCACCCCGCTCGACCTGGTCGGCGTGGCGCTCTCCTCGCTCGGCCTGCTCGGGCTGACCTACGGCTTCATCCGCGCCGGACAGGACGGCTGGGGCGACCCGGGTACGCCGCTCACCATCGCCGTCGGACTGCTCCTGCTGGTCGGGTTCGTGGCCTGGCAGCGCCGTACGCCCCACCCGCTGATCGACCTCGCCCTGTTCCGGAGTCGCGGCTTCACCTGGGGCAGCATCCTCGCCACCGGGGTCAACTTCGCCCTGTTCGGACTCCTGTTCGCGGTGCCGCAGTTCCTCCAGTCGGTCACCGGAGCCACCGCCCTCGGCACCGGCGTCCGGCTCCTCCCACTCATCGCCGGCCTGCTCGTCGGCACCCGACTCGCCGACCGGCTGGTCCGGACCTTCGCCCCCGGCCCGGTGCTCGCGGTCGGATTCGTGCTGCTCACCATCGGCCTCGCCCTCGGCGCCAACACCGGCACCGACACCGCCTACTGGTACACCGGCACCTGGATCGCCCTCGTCGGCGCGGGCATGGGGGTGGCCCTGCCCACCGCCATGAACGCCGCCCTCGGCGCGCTGTCCACCGAACGGTCCGGATCGGGTTCGGCGCTGATCCAGGCCCTGCGACAGGCCGGGGGCACCATCGGCGTCGCCATCCTCGGCACGATCCTGAGCTCCGGATACCGCTCCGGGCTCGGCGACGAGGTACGGCTGCCGGTCACCGACAGCGTCACCACCGGTGTGGCGGTGGCCCGGCAACTGGGCCGGCCCGACCTGCTCGACACGGTCCGGTCCGCGTACGTGCACGGTATGGACCTGATGCTCTGGACCTGCGCCGGCATCTGCATCGTCGCCGCCATAACAGCGGTGATCGTGCTCCCTCGACGGCGGCCAGCGGTGCGACCCGTGGTGGATGAGCCAGAATCTATGCATGTCGGCTGAACCAGAGACGCTCGGGCTGCGCGAACGCAAGAAGATCCGGACCCGCGCGACGATCCGCGAGCACGCCATGCGGCTCTTCGCCGAGCAGGGCTACGCGGAGACGACGGTCGAGCAGATAGCCGAGGCGGCCGAGGTCTCACCCAGCACCCTGTTCCGGTACTTCCCGTCCAAGGAACGCCTGGTCCTGACCGACGACCTCGACCCCGTCCTGCTGACCTCGTTCGTCGACCAGCCGGCCGACCTTCCGCTACTGACCGCGTTCCGGCGGTCCATCGAGTCGGTGTTCCTCCGCCTGTCGCCGGAGGAGCGCGAGCAGGAGGAGCGGCGGCAACGCCTGATCTATTCGGTGCCGGAGCTGCGGGCGGCCCAGATGGACGAGCTCCTCCGTACCATCGACCTGCTGGGCCAGGCGGTCACCGATCGGCTGGGCGGGGACGCCGACCCGTTCGAGGTACGGGTCTTCGCGGGCGCGCTGGCCGGTGCGGTGCTCGGCACCGTACGCGGCGAGCCGCCCCGGATCTCCGAACTGCTCCGCGCCATCGAAGTGCTGGAATCGGGATTTCCGCTGGTACGGGCGATCGAGGCCGCCCGTACCAGCGGGTCGGCCTGACCGCCGCGTCGGACCACCCGGCCGGCGGTGGGCTGGCCACGGGGGCAACCGTCGATCCTGGCAGGATCTGACCGGGCAGCACCGGCGACCGACACGGAGGACGAGCGCGGATGCGCGACGAGACGATCGGGGACTTCCTGGACCGGCTCGCCGACCGGGTCCCGGCACCCGGCGGCGGCGCGACCGCCGCGTTGCACGCCGCCCAGGCGGCCGCGCTGCTCGGCATGGTCGCCCGGTACAGCACGGGGGAGAGGTACGCCGAGCACCGGGACGTCATCGACCGGATCCGGGAGAGCGCCGACGAGCTGCGCGGCACCGCACTCCGGCTCGCCGCCGACGACGCTTCCGCCTTCACCGCGGTCACCGACGCCTACCGGCTGCCCAAGGAGTCCGAGGCGCAGCGGACCGCCCGTTCGCAGGCCATCGCATCCGCCCTGGTCGGTGCGGCACAGCCACCGGCCCGGGTGATCGCGGCCGCCACGACCCTCATCACGCTGGCGGAGGAGCTGCTGCCGGTCGGCAACCCGAACGTCAGCTCCGACGTGGCCGCCGCCGTCGAGGCCGCCCGCGCCGCCGCCACCACCGCGCGGGTCAACGTCGAGATCAACCTCAGCGGCGTACGCGACGACGCCGCCCGCGCGGAACTCGTCGCCGCCACGGACCGGGTCGACGAGCTGGCCGACCGGGCGGACCGGGTCACCGCCGCCGTTCGGGCGGGAATCGCCGGATGAGCGGGCTCCTGCTCGGCGGCCGTGAACTGGCCGCCGCCATCCGCGCCGAGACCGCGCAACGGGCCGCCCTGCTCACCGCCGCCGGCACACCGCCCCAGCTCACCGTCGTGGTCGCCACCGACGACGAGGCGAGCGCCTGGTACGTACGGTCGATCAGCACCGCGGCGGTGAAGATCGGAATCAGCTGTACGGTGATCGAGCTGGGCGCCGACGCCGACGCCGCGACGATCCGCGCCACCCTGGCCCGGCTCAGCGCCGACGAGCTGGTGCACGGCATCATCCTGCAGACCCCGCTGCCCGCCGGGGCGAGACTGGAGGACCTGGCCGGGGCGATCGCCGTGGAGAAGGACGTCGACGGGGCGAACCCGCTCAGCCTCGGCCGGCTCGCGGCCGGACTGCCCGCGTACCCGCCCGCGACGGCTGCGGCGGTGCTGGCGATCCTCGACCACCACGGGGTCGAGCTGGCCGGGCGGCGGGCTGCCGTGATCGGGCGCTCCACCGTGGTCGGCAAGCCCGTCGCGCATCTGCTGCTGGACCGGCACGCCACGGTGACCGTCTGCCATTCCCGTACGCCCGACCTGGCTGCTGCCACCTCGACGGCCGACATCCTGGTGGCCGCCGTGGGCCGGGCCGGACTGGTCACCGCCGAGCACGTCAAGCGGGGCGCGGTGGTGGTCGACGTCGGCACCAACCCGACGCCGGCCGGCGGCCTGGTCGGAGACGTGGACGCGGATTCGGTCGCGGAGCATGCCGGCGGGCTCACCCCGGTACCCGGCGGCGTCGGTCCGGTGACCACGGCACTGCTGCTGAACCACACCGTACGGGCCGCGGCGGCGCAGGTCGGTTCGGCGTAACCGGGGCCCCGTCCCGCCGGTACGCCGAACGGATCGACGGGAACCCATTGACCGGGTGCTGCCGGGCATGCTCCGATGGTCGGTATCGCCACGGTGTCGGGGGCAACCACGCCGGTCGGCGGAGCCGGATCAGGCACAGGCGGTGGTCGTCGCGTTGAGCGGCGCCCCCGGACCGGGTTTGTGACCAGAGCTCAGCCAACGCCCCGGCACCGCAGGAACACCACCACGCGACACGACCGTGCTGGCGTTCCCCGCCGGGGTCCGACCGGTGATGGGAAGACATGCGAGTTTCTCCGGAAGATGTCGAGCCGGCCACGGCGTCGGCCTGGTGGCGCAACCGCTTCGTCTGGGTTAGCGTCATCCTGTTGGCGGTGTCGGCCACGGTCGTACTCCTGGTCAACACCGCCGGTTCGCAGCCGGCGCCGGCCGACGACCTCAACAGTCAACTCGGCCGCCGCCTGGTCGGGGTGCTCGAACAGCTCGAACCGGAGCAGCACCAGGGCCACGGCGAGCACGCCCGGGACGTGGCGGCGGAGACGAAGGTCGTCTGCGGGGCACGCGTCTTCGGCTTCGAGCCGGCCGAGGCGACCACCGTCTCCGAGGTACGGACGGCGTACGGTTTCCACCTCTGCGGGGTCGCCGAGCCGAATCGGCCCTGGGACTGGGCGGTCAAGCTCGTCGGGCCGATCGTGGTGGCGATGGGCACCGAGCCGCCGACCGTGCAGGTGGCCGAGGCGACCAACGAGATCTCGTTCAGTGATCGCGTCGGGCAGCTTTTCCCCGAGCAGTACCAGCAGCAGGCGCGCCAGGAGTCGCTGGGTGAACAGGGAATGCGCGAACTGCGCCAGCGCTACGACCGGGCGGCCGGCCTGTAAGCGAGCCGCCGACCGTCGGCGTTCCCGACTACTGGGGTGAGTCCGGCATATCCGTCTGATGACTGGATTAGCGGGTTGATGCTGACTGGTTATGACATAGCCCACACGGGGCCGGCGCCTCGTTGCGTACCGGCGTCGACACCGGGCAGGGTACGAGCCTTACCGCGCTGACCTCGGCGTTTCCGTCTCACCCGCACCGGGAGCTGCCGTGCCCGCCCACCGCCGCCCGCTACCGCCCCCACCCCGGCCCGCGATCGGGGTGCTCGCCGCGATCCTCGTCGGCAGCGTCGGGCTCGGCGTCGCGCTCACCGCCGTCGGTACGGCAAATCCCGATCGGGGACCGCGGACGAACGGTCAGCCCACCCAGGGGCTCGGTCGCGCCGCAACGGCCGGCCTGGCGGTCACGCCGTACGACCCGGTGTCGGCGAGCCCGACCGACATCATCGTGCCGATGAGCCCGGCCTCGGCCGAGACCAGCGTGCCGACGCCGACGGTGACGGGCTCCGGCGGCACCGGAGCAGCCGGTCCGGTTACGAGCACCGGCGCCGCCTCCCACCCCCGGCCGTACGCCGCCCCGTCGAAGACGCCCAGGTCGACCCCGCGCCCCTCGACGTCGGGCCACCCCACCTCGACACCGAGCAGTCCGACCCCGACGCCGCCGGTGACCTCCGTACCGGCCACGCCGACGCCCACGCCGAGCGAGACACCGTCGCCCTCGCCGTCCACCACCCCGGACACCGAGCCGACTCCCACCCCGACCGTCACCGCGACCCAGGACCCGACGTCGACCCAGGTCCCGACACCATCCGCCAGCGCCGACCCGACGGCATCGCCCCTCGGCTGAGCCGCGTCCAGCGTCGGCTCAGGAATCGTCGGCGCTGCTGCCGCCCGGCTCGCCGGACGCGGTCAGGTGCGTCATCGCCCGCGCCAGTCGCCTGACGCCCTCCTCCAGGAGGTCGGGTGCGAACAGGGAGAACGACAGACGCAGGTGGTCGTCCCCGCCGTCCGTGACGAAGAAGTGGGTTCCGGGCAGGTACGACACCCCGCTCGCCTCGGCGTACGGCAGCAGCGCGGTCGCGCTGACCGGCGCGGGCAGGCGCAGCCAGAGGAACCAGCCCCCGGCGGGAGTGTCGAAGGCGACCTCCGGCAGGTGGTGCCGGACGGCCGGGACCAGGGCGTCACGCTGCCCCCGGTAGCGGTCCCGTATCCGTTCGAGGTGGTGCTCGTACGCACCGGCGCGGGCGAATTCCGCCATCGACAGGGCGTTGGCGTGGTTCACCCCGCCGCCGCTGTCGATGTAGCCCCGCCTCGCCAGGGCGGTGATCACCGGCGGTGCGGCGGTGAGCCAACCGAGCCGCAGCCCCGGCGCGACGGTCTTGGCGAACGAGCCGAGCCGGATCACCGCACCGTCCTCGGCCGCGCTGTAGAGCGACGGTGGTGCGGTGCCGTCGTACGCGAGTTCCCGGTAGGTGTCGTCCTCGACCAGGACGAGCCCGGTCTGCTCGGCCACCGCGACCAACTCCGCCCGGCGGGTTGACCCCAGACTCCATCCGGTCGGATTGCCGAACGTCGGTACGAGGTAGAGCAGCGGTACCCGTCGCCCGTCCCGCCGCAGGTGTGCGACCAGGTCACGGGTTGCCGCCGGGTCGATCCCGTCCCGGTCGGACGGGGTCGGCACGAGGGTCACCCCGTGATCGGCGAGGACCCGGAACGCCAGGTGGTACGTGGGCGCGTCCACCAGGACCGTGTCGCCCCGCCGGCAGAGCAGCCCGGCCACCAGGTCGAGCGCGTGCGAGGCACCGGCGGTGACGAAGATCCGTGACGGGTCGGGCGCCCGGCCGTCGGTGTGACCGAGCCGCTCCGCCAGCCACTCGACCAGCGGAGCCGGTCCGTTCGCGTAGCCGTACGTCAGCGCGGAGCCGCCGTACCGGCGTAGCGCGCCGACGCACGCCTCGGCCCACTCCCGCACCGGGAGGGTGGTCGGATCGGGATGGCCCCAGGAGAGATCCACGGTTTCCGGTCGGCTGTGGAACTGCACGATCGGCAGCGCGTTCGACGCGGTGGGGGACATCTGCCCAAGATAGTCATCGGATCGAACCGCGCGAACCCTCGCGGACGGTCGGGGTCGAAGGTCCTCCATGCCGGACTGCGTGTCCGTTCCCGTCACCGGGTCCGTTTGCGTACCGTGCGGGCTTTGTAACCTGACGTTACGATGTCGTTCGGTCCAGTCGACACGAAGGGTCACCGTCGGCCGATGCCGGGATCGGGAGGCTCCGTGATCCGTGTGCTGATCGTCGAGGAGACGGGCCTGCTCCGAGGTGCCCTGCGGATGCTGCTGTCCAGCGAGGACGACCTGGAGGTGGTGGCCGACCTCGCTCCGTCGGCCGACGTGGTCTCGGTGGTACGGCGGGAACGCCCCGACGTCGTACTGATCGACATCGGGCCGGCCCGTCACGATCCGCTCGTGGTGCTACGGCAACTCGACGTGACCGCGCGGGGGACCAATGTGCTGGCGATGAGCGCCCACCGCTGTCCGGTGACCCTGCAGGCCGCGCTCCGCGCGGGCGTACGAGGATTCGTCGACAAGAACCTGCCGCCGGCCGAGCTGGTCCGGTTGCTCCGGTTGGTCGCACTGGGGGAGCGGGTGATCGATCCGGTCGCCGCTGTCGCCGCGCTGAGTCCGCCGGTCGGGCCGCTCACCGTACGGGAGCGGGAGGTGTTGCGGGCGGCGGCGGAGGGCCTGCCGTTGAAGGAGATCGCCTGTCGGCTGTATCTGGCGTACGGAACGGTGCGCAACCACCTCACCGTGATCCTGCGCAAGACCGGCGCCCGCAACCGGCTGGAGGCGGTACGGCGAGCCCAGCGGGACGGTTGGCTGTGACCGGTGACCGTCGTGCCGACGAGCGGGACACCAGCCTTCATGCTTAAATCCCTACATATGCTGACTCTGTCGACCTGAACTGTCTTTCGGCGCCACCTCGAACGCGAGAGAGGTAACGGTAGATTGATCCGGACGCTGCTGGCTCTCGACGGTGCGCTGATCCGTGGCGCGCTGGCCTTCGTACTGACCACTGAGGACGACATCGACGTGGTGGCCGAACTCGATCGGATCGAGCAGGTCGAGCCCGCGATCCGGTCGAGCCGGGCGGACGTCGTCGTGGTCGACTCCGGGCTGCTCGGCACCGGCAGACCGGCCGAGGCGGCGCCCCGGTACGAACACCCCTGTCCGGTGCTCGTGCTGGTCGACGCCCGGCGACCCGGATCACTCGGCGGGGCGCTGCGCGCCCGGAGCCGGACCGTCGGTTTTCTCGGCAACGACGTCACCCCGCAACGGGTGGTGGACGGGGTGCGCCGGCTCGCCCGGGGCGAACCGGTGGTCGACGCCGATCTGGTCGTCGCGGCGTTGAACACGGAGAGCCCGCTGACCGTCCGGGAGACCGAGGTGCTCGAGATCGCTGCCGACGGGGCACCGGTGGTCGAGATAGCGGCACGGGTGGGGTTGTCGCCGGGAACCGTACGCAATCACCTCTCCCGGATCGCGACCAAGGCCGGCGCGCGGACCCGGATCGAGGCGGTGCGGATCGCCCGCGACGGCGGCTGGATCTGACCGGCCGAGAGCCGGGGCCCGAACCGGGGAGGACGCCCTGGGTGGGCGCGTACACACCCACCCAGGGCTCGGTGTCGAACCGATCAGTTGCAGGTCGTCAGGGACAGCGAGCTGTCGCCGCAGAGCAGCAGGCTGGCCCGGCTTCCACCGGTGTCACCGCCCTTGAGCTCCTCCGCGGTCAGTTCCAGGCCCTGCAGGTCGAGAAGCGCCATGTCGTGCCACCTCATCTCATTCGTTCGATCGGTTGTCCACCCTCGCGGGCGCGAGGGAGTCTCGGGTGGGGTCGCCCGGTGACCGCCGCGCGGTCGGGGCCCAGGGCGTGAGGAAGGGCAGCGTCACCGGTCGGTCGGACCGGGCCGACGTGATCGCGAGCAGGACGCCCGCGCTGCCGGTGGCGAGGTCCATGGAGAGCCGCAGCAACTGTTCGCCGGGAAACGCGAGACCGTCCCGGTAGGGCATCGCGTGCCAGCTCAACCGCCGGAGCTGACCATCCAACTCCCGCCGGTCCTCGTCCGACCCGTCCGGCACGGGCGCACCGGCCCGGCTCGACCCGGCGGTCGCGATGCGGGCGGCGAGGTAGACGATGATGCCGGCCCGGCCCGCGAACAGACCGGACTGGACGTAGAGCGGCGACCGGGCGGCCCGCCGGATCGCCAGGGCCGCCTCGGTGAACTGCTCGTCCGGGCGGTGCCGGAGATACTGGTCGAGGACCAGCCCGATGCCGACGCTGCCGTGCGCCAGGTAGGGCATCGTCCGCCAGCCCTCGTCGACCTCCATCGCACCGTCCGCGCGGACCACACAGCGCCGCAGGTCCTGGCGGAGCGCGGTCGCGGCAAGGTCGAGCAGGGCGGGGTCGCCGGAGACCTCATGGAGCCGCAGGAACATCAGCGCCGGGCCCGACCGGCCCCGGGTCAGCCCGGCGTACGGATGCTGCCCGCCACTGGTCCGGCTCCCGGTGTCGTCGGCCTCGCGTACCCGGTCGGTGACCAGGTCGGCGGCCCGCCAGGCGGCTTCCCACAGTCCCGGCTCACCGGTGCGGTGGGCCAGTTCGGCCAGGTTCAGCGCCATTCCCGACAGGCCACCGGCCAGGTCGTGTCCGAGTCGGGTCCACGGCTCGCGCAGGCAGATGTCGAGTACGTCGAGGGCCCGTTGCCGGTGGCCGAGATGCTCCAGCGCGTACGCCACCCCGTGGAGTCCGTCGTAGAAGCCGCACCGGCTGCCCGAGGGCGGATCGAGTGCCCGTTCGACCAGCCAGTCCTCGTGTTCGGGGAACCGGCCGGCGTCACCGGCCGCGAGGGCGTACAGGACACCGGCGGCGCCGTGGGCCAGGTTCAGTCCGCCCGCCCGGAACTGTTCGATGTCGCCGGGAAAGAGCCGGTCCGTACGGTCCGGGGTGGCGCTGGCCAGGATCGCCCCGGCGAGGCGGGTACGCGACCTCTGCCAGTCGGCCGGTCCGGTCGGGAACTCCAGTGTCCCGGTGTCGGCCGTCTCCCGACCGCCGGTGATCTCCTCGACCGCCTCGTCCAGGAACGACCGGGGGACCGGGAAGTTGGCGGCGATGATGTCGGCGAAGTGCCGCGCCTTGGCCGGTGCGAGTCGGACGAGTTGGGTCAGCGGCAGGAACAGCGCCAGCCGTAGGCAGGCCAGCGCGTACCGGTCGAGGGCGAAGCCGGTCCGTTCGCGCGGGGCGGCGAAGCCCTGGTTGCGCAGCCCAGGTCGGCCGGTCTCGGTGACCGGTGCGGCGACCTCGAAGTCGACCAGGGTGACCCGGTCGTCCGGGCCGATCATGATGTTGAACAGGTGCAGGTCGCCGTAGACCACACCCCGCTCGTGGATCGCCTCGATGGTCGCCTCGACCTGCCGGTACACCTCCAGGGCCCAGGTCGCGTACGCGCCCAGCCGGTCGGTGTCCGCGTCGGCGTCGATCAGCGGGTAACGCTCGACCAGGACCCGGTTCAGCGGCTGCCCGACGACGAACTCCAGGGCCAGGAAACGGTGCTCGCCCAGCCCGAACTCGTCGTGCACCCTCGGCAGTCGCGGCACGTCCGCCAGCCGGCGCAGCATGTCGCCCTCTCGGGCCAACCGGGTCACCGCGTCGGCACCGGTGGCGTCCAGTCCGGCGTACGGGCGGGCCTCCTTGAGCACCACCTGGGTGTCGTTGCGCAGGTCCCGGCCGACGTAGAGACCGCCACCGTTGGAGAAGTGGATGACCCGTTCGATCCGGTAGGGCAGGTCGGTGGTGCTGGTGGCGTTGCGGGCGGCGAGGTGAGGGGCGAGGAAGTCCGGCAACGTCACCCAGTCCGGCAGGTGCAGCACCGGGTCCCGCCGGTCCGGCACCAGCGTTCCGGAGGGGTCGGCGATCGCCGGTACGACCTGCCCGTGCGGGGAGAGGCAGTAGCGGGCGGCGAACCCGCCGTAGCGTACGAACACCGGGCCGGTGCCGTACCGCAGGTCACTGAGGATGTACGGCCCCGCCTCGCCGGCCAGCCGCTCGTCGAGTTCCTTGCACGCCAGCTCCAGCTCGTCCGGGTCCCGTGGGTAGATGGTGACGAACTTGCCGCTGGAGCCGCGCGGCGCGTACTTGGCGTTGCGCAGCAGCAACAGGCGCGGCCCGCGAAGGAACTTGAACGACAGTCCACGGGGAACGCAGTAGTCCCAGACGCCGGCCAGCACCCGGTCGGCGTTGTCCAGGGTCGCCGAGAGGTGGATCTTCCAACCCTGGGTTGGCAGGGCGCCACCGACCGGCCCGTAGACGTACCAGTCGTCCTTGGGTTCCCGCTGCCAGCCGTCCGGTACCGCGCGGGCGGCGACGGCGAACTCGGCCGTCGTCGTGCCGGTGGTCGCCAACGAGTCGTAGAAGAGCGGGTCGGCAGCGCAGTACGCGTCGTAGCGTTCGTCCATCGTCGCGGCTCCTCCGGCGGACCCCGAGAGGATCCACTGACTCGATCGATGGTTCGAGTCTCGTGCACGGGACGGTCGGCCTCTAGTGTGCTAAGTCATCGTCCCGCGTGCGGGACGCACAGTCATCGGTGACAAATGTCAGTGCGGGTCGCGCCGGCGCCGGCGCCCGCCACCCGGCCGCCCAGCACCGCGAAAGCGCTTGCGTCCGCAGTGAACGCCGACAACGCTGGGGCCGGCCACGAACCAAGGCCGACCAACGCGCAACCCGGCAACCGTGCACGGTCGGCCGACGAGCAGCATTGCCCTGTTCCCGCGGGTCGAGTCGGTTGCCGCTGCTCAGGAAGGGATGACGTCATGTCTCACTCCCGGCTCGCTCGGTCCGGTGGCGGCTCCACTTCAGCGGAAACGGTCATCGTGGTGGGCGCGGGCATCGTCGGCGCCTCGGTGGCGTACCACGCCGCCCGGGCCGGTGCCGTGGTGACCCTCGTCGACGCCGGGCGGCCGGGCGCCGGCGTGACGGCGAACTCGTTCGCCTGGATCGGTGCGTCCGGCGTACGCACCGGTCCGGCCGCCGCGCTGCGGGCGACCGCGACGCAGGAGTACCGCCGGATCGAGGCCGAACTGCCGGGCCTCCCGGTGACCTGGTCCGGCTCCCTCTCCTGGGGTGCGGCGGACACCGCGCCGGAGGCGGGGCCCGGGCAGGAGATTCTGGACGCGGCCACCGTGGCGACGATCGAGCCCACCCTGCGGCAGCCCCCGGAGTGGGCCGTCTGGGCGCCCGATGACGGTTCCGTCGACCCGGTGGGCGTGACCGAGCGGCTGGTCGCCGGCGCCCGCGCCCACGGTGCCCGGATCCATCCGGACACCCCGGTCACCGCGATCCGCCGGGACGCCGCAGGTCGGGTCGCCGGGGTCGAGACGGCTGGGGGACCCCTTCCCGGTACGACCGTGGTGCTCGCGGCAGGGGTGGCCACGGCCGCGCTGAGCGCGCCGCTCGGCGTACGCGTCCCGGTCGAACCGTCCCCGGCGACGCTCTTCCGGTTCCGCGCTCCGGCCGGTCTGGTCCGCACCGTGGTCAACAACCCGGACTTCGATCTCCGGCAGGTCACCGCGGAGCAGCTGGTCGCCGCCGCGGACTCGCCCGACCGGACCCTCGCCGCCGTCCGGTCCACCTTCCGCGGCGCCACGAACGTCGAGTTGCTCAGCTCCCGGGTCGGCGTACGCCCCATGCCGGTCGACGGCGAGCCGATCATCGGCCCGGTCGCCGAGGTGCCCGGCCTCTACGTGGCGGTGCTGCACTCCGCCGTCACGCTCGCCCCGGCCGTCGGCCGCCTGGTCGCACGGGAGCTGGTCGACGGCGCCGCCGAGCCGATGCTGGCGGGCTGCCGCCTCGACCGCTTCTGAGCGGGGCCGACAGGGTTCGCGTTCGCGGCTCGGCGACCGCTGAGCCGCTCACCGAAACGGCCAGCGGGCCGGTACGCGGAGGGGGGCCGCGTACCGGCCCGCTGGCCGGAGTTGACGCTATGAGGAAGGGTTACTTCGAGGGCTGCGGTACCTCGCAGCTGACCTTGGGGTTCAGCCCGACATAGTTGAGCGGGCCGGCGATGACCGTCACGACCGTGGTACCGGCCTCCGCACAGTTGTCGTTGGAGCTGTCGAAGTAGCCGCGTTGACCGGCTGCTATCGCTCCGATGATCAACCAGATGACAAGGATGGCCGCTCCTGCTGATCCGATGCGCACTGTTGCCTCCTCGTCCGAGAGCCTGGATCTGCGTGCTCCTGATACCCACTACGGCGGGTCACGCAAACGCGTACCGCGAGGCTTCGATCGATGACGGTCGGTTACCGTGACCGGGTGGCGGACGGGACATGGTGGAGCGAACGGGTACGGCTGCGCCTGCCGTCGCCGGTGGTCGAACTGGACGACGACCGGCTCGCCCGGCACGGCGTACGGCTGCTGCTGAAGCGGGACGACCTGATCCATCCCGACCTGCCCGGCAACAAGTGGCGCAAGCTGAAGTACAACCTAATGGCGGCGCGGGAACGGGACCTCCGGACGCTGGTGACCTTCGGCGGTGCGTACTCCAACCACATCCGGGCGGTGGCGGCGGCGGGTGCCCACTTCGGGTTCGCCACGGTCGGGGTGATCCGGGGCGAGCAGCACCTCCCGCTGAACCCGTCCCTGGCGTACGCGGTGGAGCGCGGGATGCGGCTGACGTACCTGGACCGGGCCGGCTACCGGGACAAGGACAACCCGGAGCTGCTGGCCCGGCTCCGGTCGGAGTTCGGCGAGCACTACCTGTTGCCCGAGGGCGGCAGCAACGAGCTTGCCGTACGGGGCTGCGCCGAACTTCCGGCCGAGATCACCGAACCGTTCGACGTGATCTGCGTACCGGTCGGCACCGGGGGCACGCTCGCCGGTGTCGCCGCCGGTCTGGCACCGGGCCGGTCCGCGATCGGCTTCTCGGTGCTGCGGGGCGGGCAGTTCCTGGACGCCGAGGTGGAACGGTTACAGACCCGTGCCGGTGGATCGGTCACCGACAACTGGCGGATCGAGTACAACTTCCACTTCGGCGGGTACGCCAAGCGCCGCCCCGAGCTGGACACCTTTGTCGTCGACTTCGCCGACCGGCACGGCCTGACCCTCGATCCCGTCTACCCCGCGAAAATGATGTACGGCATCTTCGCGCTCGTCGCGGCGGGCGGATTCGCGCCCGGCACCACCATCGTCGCCGTGCTGACCGGCTGAGCCGTCCGTCCCCGGCGCTGACCGGGGCGTTCGAGGCCGACGCGGCCGGTTCAGGCGGGGTTGGGAGGGAGCAGGTCCTCCGGGTGCTGCGTGACGTACTCGCCGACGGTGCCGGTCTTGAACGCCTCCCAGAGCCGCTCCCGCCGATCCGGTACGAGGTCCGGGTCCGGTGCGCCCCTCTCGGCGCTGCTGGTCGTGCTCCCGGTCGGCGCGGTGAGGAACCAGATGCTGTCCGTCCCGACCGCGCCGGCGGCCTGCGCCACCTCGCGCAACTCGTCGCGGCCGAAGTGGTCGTCGACCGAGACCGCGCGGGTGAGCGCGTCCAGCAGCCGGTAGCTCGTCAACGCGTTGGCGTCCGGTGGGGGCGAGGCGACCTTGACCAGCAACGCCCGGAGCAGGTTCTGCTGGCGCTGGATCCGGTCGACCGTCCCGTCCGGCAGGTTCGCCGGCTGCCGCAGGTACGCCCGAGCCCGAGCGCCGTCCAGTTGGTTGACGCCGCCGTGGAACCGTACGCCGCTGCGGTCGGTGACCTCGGCGGCGACCGTCACGTCGACCCCGCCGAGGACGTCCACCACGGGGGCGAGTTCCTCGAAGTCGACCACCATGAAGTGGTCGACCCGTGCGTCGGTGAGCTGTTCGACCGTGCGTACCAGCAGTGTCGGACCGCCCAGCGCGTACGCCCCGGCGATTGTCGACCGGCCGTGACCGGGCACGTCGACCCTGGTCAGGTACGGGATCGAGATCACCGAGGCCGAGTCGTCGCGGGGATCGAAGCGGATCAGCATGATCGCACCCGCCGGGGGCTGCCCGATCCGGGCCAGTGCCTCGTCGTCGGCGGGAGCGGGGGCGGGAACCAGGTCGGGGGGCGGGTCGTCGGCGTACCGGTCGGCGGCCGACCCGTCGGGGCCGCCACCCTGTCCCTGGCCGGCCGGGTCGTCCTGCGGTCCGTTCGACGCCTCGCCGTCCCGGTCGGGTCCGCGCAGCTCGGCGCCGATGGCCAGGATGCTCCGGCCGTCCTGCACCGCGGCGCTGGTCACCGGCCGTTCGGCGCTCTCGACGGGGCCGAACACCTCACCGACCCGGGAGACCTGGCCGGTCAGATCGGAGCTGGTGAGGTAGCCGATGGCGAGCACGCCCACAGTGCCGGCCGACACCAGGATGGTGGTGCTCAGCGCGAGTCGGCGCAGCCGTCGGCCCCAGCGATGTCCCTCCGGTTCCTCCGGAGGCCGTCGCGGTGGTCGCGGGGTGATGCCGTCGAAGAGGAAATCGAGCCCGTCGTTCACCCCACGTCACCACCGAGCCGTCGGCGGGCCGGGATCCGTACCACGTCCACGTCGGTCAGCCTCGCACCGTGTCGGGGGCGCGGCTCGCCGTCGTCGCGGACGTCGGCTGTTCGCGCCGGGTCGGTTGTCCGTAACCGGCTGGCACCTGCAACAGCAGCACGATCAACACGGCCACCGCACCCAGCGCCCCGAGCAGGGCGGTGCTGCCGGGCACCACACCGGCCGAGACCAGGACCGCGATCAGGCCGGCGGTCGACGTGCCCAGGAAGAGGGCGCCGAGCAGCGCGTGCGGTCCGACACCGGTACGCAGCAGCCGGTGCGCGACATGGTCGGTGCCGCCCTGGAGCCACGACCTGCCGGCCCGTTGCCGGGACACCAGGACGAGCCCGGTGTCGACGGCGGCGACGAAAATGATCAGCAGGAGAATGGCCGACCGGTCCACCGTCGCCCGTCCGGGAGCGACCATCGCCGCGCCGGTCGCGATCAGGAAACCGATGAACAGCGATCCACTGTCGCCCATGAAGATCCGGGCCGGTGCGGCGTTGTGCAGCAGGAATCCGGTGCAGGCGGCGGCCAGGCAGAGCAGCAACAGGGCCAGGTCGGGCTGGCCGGCGACAACGGCGAAGACCGACAGCGGTACGGCGGTCGCGCAGGCCACCGTGGCCAGTGCCCCGTCGGTGTTGTCCAGCAGGTTGAACGAGTTGGTCACCACGATGATCCAGCCGACCGTGAGCACTAGATCGAGCTGGTCCTGACCGATAAGGTTCAGCCGTACGCCGCCCAGTGCCACGGCGGTGGCGAGCAGCGCCTCGATCGCCATCCGGGTGCTCGGCCTGAGCGCACGGGCGTCGTCGACCAGGCCGAGCACGGCGATCCCGAGCGCGGCGGCGAGCACCAGCCAGATCCGGGACCGCTCGAGGTCCACGAGCGCGGCGGTCGGTATCAGCGTGGCGACGACGAGGGCCGCCCCGCCGAGGTACGGGGTGACCCGCCGGTGTGCCTTGTGCGGGGCGGGTCGGTCGGTGAGGCCGCAGCGCAGCGCCACCCGCCGCGCCGGCTCGACGAGTACGGCCACCAGCAGGAGCGCGGCGAGTGCACCGATCGCCGTCTCGGTGGCCGGTAGTGGCACGTTCACGCCGGCAGCATCTGGATCCGGCCGGCCTCTTCGGCCCGCGCCTCGGCGACGGTTTCGCGCAGGATGTCCTCGAGGGTGCGCGTCGGCGTCCAACCGATCATCCGGTTGATCTTGGTGATGTCGGGCACCCGCCGGACCATGTCCTCGAACCCGAGACCGTACGCCGTCTCGTAGGGCACCAGCCGCACCTCGGAGGTGCTCTGGGTCTGCTTCACGATCCGCCAGGCGAGGTCGAGGATGCTGATCTCGGCGGGGGAGCCGACGTTGACCGTCTCGCCGATCGCCGCCTCGCAGTCGAGCAGGTCCATCAGCGCGCCGACCACGTCGGTCACGTGCGCGAAGCAGCGGGTCTGCGACCCGTCGCCGTAGACGGTCAGCGGCTGGGACCGGACCGCCTGGCGGACCAGGCGCGGGATGACCATGCCGTACGCCGGGCTCTGTCGGGGTCCGACCACGTTGAACAGCCGGACGACCATGCTGGGCAGGGACCGTTCCTTGTGGTACGCGTTCGCGAGGATCTCGTCCACCGCCTTGGCCGTGCTGTACGCCCAGCGCACCACGGCCGGGCTGCCCAGGATCCGGTCGGCGTCCTCGGTCAGCGGGCCGCGCGAGTTCTTGCCGTACACCTCGGAGGTGCTGGCGATGAGGATCTTGCGCCGGTAGCGGTGCGCCGCCTCGATCACGATCTCCGAACCGCGGATGTTCGTGGTGAGCGACTTCAGCGGCTGCTCCACGATCAGTTTGACGCCGACCGCGGCGGCGAGGTGGACCACGGTGTCGCAACGGTGCACCAGTTCGTCGACGACCAGTTCGTCGAGCACCGAACCTTGGACGAAGTGCAGGTCAGGGTGGGTCGATGCCTGATCCAGGTTGGCGATCCGACCGGTGGACAGGTTGTCCAGGACGACCACCCGGTCGCCTCGGGCCAGTAGCGCGTCCACCAGATGCGAGCCGATGAAACCGGCGCCGCCGGTGACCAGAATCGTGCCGCGTGGCATGGAACGTCCCCTCTGTTTCGCTCGCTGACGTGCCGCGAGTCCCGTTGGAATTCGGCCCCGTTGAGCACGATAGGCCATATACCATCGCCAGGGCGACAAATAGTGATTTCGTACAACATGATCGTTTATCGTGTGGTCCAGGGCGGGAAGGTGCCTCAGTGCTGGGGTGTCGCCCGACGTCCAGGTTGTCTAACTCGTTCCGTGCAGAGAGGGATATCGGGTGAGAGTCCTCGTTACCGGCGGAGCCGGCTTTATCGGTGCCAACACCTGTCGAGAGTTGGTTGATAGGCCGGAAATCGGGCAAGTTGTCGCGCTGGACGACCTCAGCACCGGCTTCGAGGGGAACCTCGCCGACCTCCCGGTCCGGCTCGTGACCGGGTCGATCCTCGACCGCGACCTGCTCGACGAACTGGTGGACGGCATGGACGCCGTCATCCACCTCGCCGCACGCCCGTCGGTGCCACGCTCACTGGCCGACCCGGTGGCCAGCCACGAGGCGAACGCGACCGGCACCCTCTACCTGCTGGAGGCGTGCCGCCGCGCCGGGACCTACCTGGTCGCGGCCTCGTCCTCCTCGGTCTACGGATCCGTGGCCGAGCTGCCCAAGCACGAGGACCTCGCCACCCGACCGATGAGCCCCTACGCGGCCAGCAAGCTCGCCGCCGAGGCCCAGGTGCTGGCGTACCACTCGGCCTTCGGGGTGCCGACCCTGGCGCTGCGGTTCTTCAACGTCTACGGACCGTTGCAGTCGGTCGGGCACGCCTACGCCGCCGTGATCCCGGCCTTCGTGGACGCCGCGCTGCGCGGTGAGCCGCTGACCGTGCACGGCGACGGGGCCCAGAGCCGGGACTTCACGTACGTCGGCACGGTCGCCCAGGTGCTCGCCGACGCGGTCGTACGCCGGGTCACCTCGACCGTCCCGGTCAACCTCGCGTACGGCAACCGGGTCTCCCTGCTCGCCCTGATCGGCAAGCTCGCCTCGCTGGTCGGCCGTCCGGTCGAGGTCGCACACGGTCCCGCCCGGGTCGGTGACGTACGCGAGTCGCAGGCGGACTCGACCCGCCTCACCAACCTGTTTCCGGCGATCCGTCCGGTGCCGCTGGACGACGGCCTGGCCCAGACCGTCGACTGGTACCGGAGTCAGTCCCGGCACGCCCCGGAGCCGGTGCCGGCCGCCGGTTGACCCCACCCGTACACCCGAACTCACCTGCCGGCGTCGGCTGCGGACATCTCCTGTCGTACCACGGCACTAGGCTGCCCTGGTGGTGAAGACGATCGAGGGTGAGACGTTCCGGAACGAGGACTGGTACGGGGACGAGTTCACCGACAGCACCTACGTCGGATGCACCTTCCTGCACGTCGACCTGATGGAGGCCTCGACGCGGGGCACGGTGTTCCAGGACTGCACCTTCGGCAACGTCCAGTTCAACGCCTCCCGGCACACCGACTCGGCCTTCCTGCGCTGCACCTTCAAGCGCTGCAACCTCTTCGAGGCCGAGTTCACCGGCTGCAAGTTCGTCGGCAGCACCTTCACCGAGTCCGACCTGCGTCCACTGCGGGTGTTCGGGGGTGACTGGTCGTTCGTCGGCCTGTCCGGCGCCGACCTGCGCGGGGTGAGGTTCGAGGGCGTACGGATGCGCGAGATCGACCTCACCGCCGCAAACTGCGCCGAGGCGGCCATCGTCAACGTGGACCTCTCCGGCGCCCAACTGCACCACGCCAACCTCGTCCGGTGCGACCTTCGCGGCAGCGACCTGAGCGCGCTCGATCCGAGCACCACCCAACTGACCGGCGCGATCATCGACCCGGCCCAGGCGGTGGTCATCGCCCAGACCCTCGGCCTGGAGATCCGCTGAGCCCGGTCAGCCCTCGAGTTCCCGCCCCCGACGCGTCACCGGGTCAGAGCCGTTCGACCGCCCGACCGACGCACCGGTTGCGGCTGTCGAAGACGTACGTCGCGGACGAGCCGATCATCTCGTAGTCCAGCCCGTCGTGGTCGGTCACGATCAGCACCGCGTCGGCGGCGTCGACCTCGTCCTCGGTCAGGTCCACCACGGTCACCCCGACCGGGATGTGGTGCGGTTCGGCGTACGGCTCGACCGCCCTGACCTCGGCGCCGAGCGCGCGGAGCCGGGCCGCCACCTCGATGGCGGGGGAGTCCCGCATGTCCCCGGTGTTCTTCTTGTACGCCAGCCCGATCAGCAGCAGCCGGGCTCCGTTGATCGTCCGCCCCTGCTTGTTCAGACCCACCATGAGCCGCTGGACCACGTGCTGCGGCATCTCGTGGTTGATGTCGTTGGCCAGCTCGACGAACCGGAACTGCCGACCGAGCGTCCGTTTGACCTGCCAGGACAGGTAGCACGGGTCGATCGGCAGGCAGTGGCCGCCGACCCCCGGGCCGGGCCGGAACGGCATGAAGCCGAACGGCTTGGTGGAGGCGGCGTCGATCGCCTGCCACACGTCGACGCCCAGCTCGCTGGCGCACATCGTCAGCTCGTTGATCAGGGCGATGTTGACCTGGCGGAACGTGTTCTCGATCAACTTGGTCAGCTCGGCCACCCGGGTCGAGTCGACCGCGACGGTCTGCTCGACGATCCGCCGGTAGAAGCCGTCCACCCGGGCGAGGGCGTTGGCGTCCACCCCGGAGACGACCTTGGGGGTGTTCTCCAGCCGCCAGGTCGGGTTGCCGGGATCGATCCGCTCCGGGCTGTAGCCGAGGTGGAAGTCGCCGGGGCTCTGCAGGCCGGTGGCCTCCTCCAGCAGGGGCCGGAGCAGTTCCTCGGTGGTGCCGGGGTAGGTGGTCGACTCCAGGATGACCGTGCAGCCGGGCCGGACGTACGGGGCGATGGCCGTACCGGCGTGCTCGACGTAGCTCAGGTCCGGTGCGCCGTCGCGCAGCGGGGTCGGCACGCTGATCACGCAGACGTCGAAGTCGCGGGCGTCGGTGTAGTCGCTGCTCGGTCGGTAGCGTCCGGTGGCCAGCGCGGCGTTGAGGCGGTTGGTGGAGATGTCCTCGATGAACGACTCCCCGGCGCTGAGCCGCTTGACCCGGCTGTCGTCCAGGTCCAGGCCGACGACGTCGAGGCCGGCCTCGACCGCGCGGATCGCCAACGGCAAGCCGACATATCCCTGACCGATGACGACCAGCTTTTCAACGCTCATACGGGGCTCCTAGGGCTGTAACCAGGTAACCCGCACTTTATGGCGACTTATGCGCGCAGGAGCGTGAAACAGGATTAATGGCGTTCTCGCGTTCCGAAGGTGGCACGACCCCGCGCCGGCCTCCCGCGAACCGGCGTCACACGGCCGACGCCCCGCCGGGTGCAGGGCTGCCCGTGCAGGTCAGGAGCGCCCGTCCGAGTCAGGGGTTGCCCGGCGACGCTACCGGGACCTGCGGTTCGGCCGGCGCATCCGGCGTAGCGGGCGCGTCGGTCTCGGGTGGTGGGGTCTGCTCCGACGAGGTCTGGCTCGCCGTGGGGCGGGCGGAGGTCGGCGCCGGGCTCGGCGTGGCACTCGGCACCGTGCTCGCCGACGCCACCGGAGACCCGGTCGCCGCCGGACCGGACGGTGCGCCGGGGGCCGGCGCGTTCGAGGTACGCCCCGACGGTGCGGCATCGTCCTGGCCGGCGCCAGCGCTCGGGCCGGCACCCGGTACCGCCCCGGTGGCGCTCGGGTTGACCGGCGGCGTCTGCCCCCTGCCGCCGTCGTCGCGCACGAAGGCGAGCACGCCCAGCAGCGCCCCACCGGCGAGCAGGGTGGCGGCCCCGGCCATCACCACCGCACGGCGGCCCGATGCCCGATTCGGGCGGGCACCGGCTGGAACGGGCGCACCGGTCCCGTCGCCGGGTCCGCCCCGGAAGTCACGGACGACCGGCATTTCGGGCAGGGTCCCCGTGCCCACGCCGCCATCCGTTCCGGTCGACCGGGAAGCGATGGCGGCGCCGGCCAGCGCGCCCCCGACCGGGGCGAGGCCGGCAACCGGCGCGGTGGCGGCACCGACTGATCCGTCGGTGCCGGCCAGAGCGGCGTCGGCCGCCTCGGCGAACGCCGCCGCACTCGGGTACCGATCCTCGGGCGCCTTCGCCAGTGCCCGGCTGACCAGCGCGGCGACCGGTGCCGGCAGGTCCGCCGGCGGGGTCGGCGGTGGGTCGTGCAGGTGCCGGACGGCAACCTCCAGCGCGGTCTTGCCCGAGTACGGCGGCTCCCCGGCGAGGCAGTGGTACGCCACCGCGCCGAGTGCGTAGATGTCGGTGGCTGCCGACACCGGTCGGCCCGCCGCCTGCTCCGGTGCCATGTAGAGGGCGGTGCCCGGAACCGCGTTGGTGCTGGTGATCCGGGTCATGGTGGCGGAGCGGGCGACTCCGAAGTCGACCAGGACCACCGTGCCGTCCGGCTGGATCAGGAGGTTTCCCGGCTTCACGTCACGGTGCACGATGCCGCTGCGGTGCGCGGCGTCCAGGGCCCGTGCCGCCTGTGCCACCACCGACAGGGTCTGCTCGATACCCATCCGGCCGGCCGCCTCGATCCGCCGGGAGAGCGGTTCACCGGCCACGTACTCCATGACCATGTAGTCGGCGGTGGTGCCCCCGCTCAGCACCTGTTCCCCGCAGTCGTACAC
Organism: Micromonospora sp. NBC_01796; assembly: GCF_035917455.1. Classification (NCBI taxonomy): domain Bacteria; kingdom Bacillati; phylum Actinomycetota; class Actinomycetes; order Micromonosporales; family Micromonosporaceae; genus Micromonospora; species Micromonospora sp. NBC_01796. Next base: position 6,885,419 of record NZ_CP109078.1, read on the forward strand.
CTGTACTATGCCGGGGTGGTGCAGGGTGGCCATCATCCGGGCCTCGGCCCGGAACCGGGTGATGAAGTCCGGCTCGGCCACCAGTGCCGGCAGCAGCACCTTGAGCGCGACCTGTCGGCCGAGCAGGAGGTCTGTCCCGCGCCACACGTCACCCATCCCGCCGGTGGCGAGCCGTGCGTCGAGTTGGTAGCGATCGTTGAGGAGAACTCCCGGAGCCAGCACGACTGCATCCCTACCCACCTCGCGTCTCCGTCACGCCTTGCTCCACAGCCGAGTACGGCACCGCGCCAGGGGCTTGCGTTGATCGGCATGAATTTGTTGTGCTGCTCCGGTGCGGATGCGACTACACCGCGTCCGACGCCGGGTACGGATCGTGAATCCGTTTCGCGCTCTGGACGGAGTTCGTCTGGTAGACACGAGGAGGTGGCACTCCCGACAGCCCGGCCGGTCAAGGTCGGATTGGAAAACGACGGCAAGGGTAGTTCCAGTCGGTCGAACGAAGGGAGATCGATGCCGTGATACCGGCCGACCTCGACACGCCACCCGTCCTGCGCGAGTTGTCCGACGCGGAGGGCTACCTGGCGAAGATCTGTTTCAAGACCGGACCACCGATGCTCAGCGGCGTAGAACTGGAATGGACCGTTCACGACCGTACAGACCCGGCCCGACCGGTCGACCCGGACCGATTACGGGCCGCGCTCGGATCGCACGCACCACAGACACTCGACCCGGCCGGCGCATCCTCGCCGCTGCCGGGACACGGCACGGTCAGCGTCGAGCCCGGCGGGCAGGTCGAGATCTCCTCCGCCCCGCACCGCTCCCTACGCGCCCTGCACCTGCACACCAGCGCCGACATCGACCGCCTCACCGAACTGCTGGCCAGCGCCGGCCTGAGGCTCGGTCGCAGCGGTATCGACCCGTACCGCACACCCACCCCGGTGGTGGACACCCCCCGCTACCGCGCGATGCGCACCGCCTTCGACCGTCGCGGCCCAGCCGGGCGGACGATGATGTACAGCACCGCCGGCCTGCAGGTCTGCCTCGACGCCGGCACCCCGGAGGGGTTCCGGGACCGCTGGGACGCACTCCACTGGCTCGGACCACCGCTGCTCGCCGCGTTCGCGACCGCGCGGCACCACGCCGGTCGTGACACCGGCTGGGCCTCGGCCCGGATGGCGGCCTGGTTCGCCATCGATCCGCCCCGCACCCGGCCGGCCTGGACGGCGGCCCGCGCGGGCGCGGATCCGGTCGCCACCTGGTCGGCCTACGCACTCGGCGCGCCACTGCTCTGCGTACGGCGACCCGACGGGGACTGGAGGGTGCCGGACGGGATCACGTTCCGCGACTGGATCGGCGGCGCACTGCCGCAGCCGCCGACCCAGGAGGACCTCGACTACCACATCAGCACCCTGTTCCCCCCGGTACGGGCCCGCGGCTACCTCGAGGTCCGTTACCTCGACGCACAGCCGCCCGGCGAGTGGATCGCACCCGTCGGGGTGCTCGCCGCGCTGCTCGACGACACCGCCGCCTTGAGCCTGGCCAGGGAGGCGTGCGAGCCGGTGCTCGACCGTTGGGACGAGGCGGCCCGGCACGGCCTGGCCGACCCGGCCCTGGCGCGGGCGGCCGCCACCGTACTGCGGGTCGCGCTGGCGGCGGTGGACCGTACCGACCTGGCGCCGGCGACCCGAGATCAGATCAGCCACATCGTGCAGCGGCGACTGGGCGCCGCGGACAGGAGACGACCATGACCTCCGCGGGATCGGACCGGGATCTCCGGGTACGGATCGCAGACGAATTGGAACGGGCCCGTACCCGGAGCGCGCTGCTCACCGAGGCGGTGGACGAGACCGAGCTGATGCGTCAGCACTCGCCGATCATGTCGCCGCTGGTCTGGGACCTCGCCCACGTCGGCAACCAGGAGGAACTCTGGCTCGTCCGCGACGTCGGTGGCCGCGAGCCGGTACGCCGCGACATCGACGACCTGTACGACGCGTTCAAACAGCCCCGCCGGGACCGGCCGGCGCTGCCCCTGCTCCGGCCCGACGAGGCCCGGTCCTACCTGGTCACCGTCCGGGACAAGGTGCTCGACCTGCTCGACGGGATCCGGTTCGACAGCCGTCGGTTGGTGAGCGACGGGTTCGCGTTCGGGATGATCGTCCAGCACGAGCAGCAGCACGACGAGACGATGCTCGCCACCCACCAGTTGCGGATCGGTCCACCGGCACTCGCCGCACCCCCGCCACCGCCCGCGGTCGTGCCGGTCTCCGGGGAGGTACGGGTGCCCGGCAGCCGTTTCACCATGGGCACCTCGACCGACCCCTGGGCGCTCGACAACGAGCGCCCGGCACACGTGGTGGACGTACCGGAGTTCTTCATCGACGCGGCGCCGGTGACCAACGGGGAGTACCTGGCCTTCCTGACCGGAGGCGGTTACGACAACGAGCGCTGGTGGAGCGGGCCCGGCTGGCAGCACCGGCAGGAGGCGGGACTGACCGCGCCCCTGCACTGGCGGCACGACGGGACCGAGTGGGGTTACGTCCGTTTCGGTCGGTACTCCCGCCTGATCATGGACGAGCCGGTGGTGCACGTCTGCTTCTACGAGGCCGAGGCGTACGCCGCCTGGGCCGGCAAGCGGCTGCCAACCGAGGTGGAGTGGGAGAAGGCGGCCCGCTGGGACCCGGCCACCGGACGCTCCCGCCGCTACCCGTGGGGGGACGCCGATCCGGGTCCGGAGCAGGCGAATCTCGGCCAGCGGCACCTGGCGCCGGCACCGGTCGGCGCGTACCCGGCCGGTGCGTCGCCGCTGGGGGTGCACCAGTTGATCGGGGACGTCTGGGAGTGGACGTCGAGCGGGTTCGAGGGTTACCCCGGTTTCACCGCGTTCCCGTACCGGGAGTATTCGGAGGTCTTCTTCGGCAACTCGTACCGGATGTTGCGGGGTGGGTCGTTCGGCACCGACCGGTCGGCCTGCCGGGGCACCTTCCGCAACTGGGACCTGCCGATCCGGCGGCAGATCTTCAGCGGCTTCCGCTGTGCCCGGGATCCCCGCCCGGAGGAGACCGGCGCGTGAGCCACCGGCACCCGTACGGTCGTCCCCGGCCGCGTCCGGTGGTCGGCTGATGTGCCGGCACCTGGTCTACCTCGGACCGCCGGTATCCCTGGCCGCCCTGCTGTTCGACCCGCCGCACGGGCTGGTCCGGCAGTCCTGGGCGCCCCTGGACATGCGCGGCGGCGGGACCGTCAACGCCGACGGCTTCGGTGTCGCCTGGTACGCCGACGCCCCCGACCCGGTCCGCTACCGCCGGTCGACCCCGATCTGGGCGGACGCGGCCCTGCCGGCGCTGGCCGCCTCGACCCGTTCCGGGGCGGTCCTGGCGGCGGTCCGTTCGGCCACCGTCGGCATGCCGGTGGTGGAGACGGCGGCGGCGCCCTTCGCGGAGGGGCGCTGGCTGTTCAGCCACAACGGGGCGGTTCCCGGCTGGCCGGAGACGCTGGTGCCGCTGGCCGAGGGGCTGCCGGTCCGGGACCTGCTCACCCTCGACGCCCCCACCGACGCGGCACTGCTCTGGGCCCTGGTACGGCACCAGCTCCGGACCGGCGTCCCACCGGACCTGGCGATCGCCGCCACCGTACGGATGGTCGCCGCCGCCGTACCCGGATCCCGGCTGAACCTGATGCTCACCGACGGCGTGACCGCGGTCGCCTCCACCGCCGGACACGCCCTGTCGGTACGCACCGGCCCCGGTTCGGTGCTGATCAGCTCCGAACCGCTCGACGACGACCCGGCCTGGGCCGGGGTACCGGACGGCCGACTGGTCGTCGCCACCACCGACGAGCTGCACCTGCGACCGATAGGAGAGTTGGCGTGACCGCGGATCCGTTGGAGATCTACCTGGAAGAGCGGGACCTGGCCCGAGCGCTGCGCGAGGACGTCCGGACCGGGCTGACCGCGTCACCGAAGTGGCTGCCGCCGAAGTGGTTCTACGACGCGCGGGGCAGCGAACTGTTCGAGGAGATCACCCGGCTGCCGGAGTACTACCCGACGCGGACCGAGCGGGCGATCCTGGCCGAGCACGCCGCCGAGATCGCCCGGGTCACCGACGCGAAGACGCTGATCGAGCTGGGGTCGGGGTCGTCGGAGAAGACCCGGCTGCTGCTCGACGCGTTCACCCGGCACGGTGGGCTGGGCACCTTCGTACCGCTGGACGTCTCGATCAGCGCGCTGCGGCAGTCCACGGCCGAGATCGCCGAGGCGTACCCGGGTCTGCGCGTCCGTGGCCTGGTCGGCGACTTCACCCACCAGCTCGACCGGCTGCCCACCGGTGGCAGCCGGTTGGTGGCCTTCCTCGGCGGGACGATCGGCAACCTGGTGCCGGCCGAGCGGGCGGAGTTCCTCCGGTCGATGCGGGACGCGCTGGAGTCCGACGACTGGTTGCTGCTCGGGGTCGATCTGGTCAAGGACCCGGCGGTGCTGGTGCCCGCGTACGACGACGCGGCCGGGGTGACCGCCGAGTTCAACCGCAACGTGCTGTCGGTGATCAACCGGGAGTTGGGGGCGGACTTCGATTCGGCCGCGTTCGAGCATGTGGCGATCTGGGACCCGGAGCACGAGTGGATCGAGATGCGGCTGCGGGCGCGCCGGGCGAGCCGGGTCCGGGTGCTCGACCTCGACGTGGACTTCGCCGAGGGCGAGGAGATGCGGACCGAGGTGTCCGCCAAGTTCCGACCCGAGGGCGTCACCGCGGAGCTGGACTCGGCCGGTTTCCTCGTCCGCCACTGCTGGACCGACGAGCGCGACCTTTTCGCGGTGGTTCTCGCCCAGGTCGCCTGACCTGCACCGACTCCTCCTCCGGCCGGCTCGCCGGTCCGCTCGGCGGGCCGGCGGGCCGACTGGGCGGGAGATCGGTTAGGCTCGGTGACGCGAAGGGGAGTAGCTCCCAATGTCGTGGTCGACATACTGGTGCGCAAGCATCCGGCCACGCGGCCTCACCACGGTGAGGCGGGCGAGACCTTCGACCAGGCTGTTCAAGCCGGGTCGAGGTCGATCGCGCCCTGGACCCGGTCCCGACCGGGAAGGGTTTTCATGGAGGGCTTTTTTGTTGCCCTGGTGGTCAGCTTCGGCGTGATCTTCGTTGCCGAACTCGGCGACAAGTCACAGCTCATAGCGCTGACCTTCGCCACCAGGTTCAAACCGGTGCCGGTGCTGATCGGTATCACGATCGCCACCGCGCTGGTCCACCTCGCCTCGGTGGCGATCGGCTACGGGCTCGGTGCGACGTTGCCCACCGGCTGGATCGCGCTCGGCGCAGGTGTGGCGTTCCTCGGCTTCGGCGCGTGGACGTTGCGCGGCGACAGGCTGACCGAGGAGGAACGGGCCAAGGCCGAGCAGACGAAACGGTCGGCGATCATCGCCGTCTCGGTCGCGTTCTTCATCGCCGAGTTGGGCGACAAGACGATGCTGGCGACGATCACCCTGGCCACCCAGTACGGCTGGTTCGGCACCTGGGTCGGCTCGACGGTGGGCATGGTCGCGGCGGACGCGTTGGCCATCCTGGTCGGCCGGATGCTCGGCCGTCGGCTGCCGGAAAAGGTCATCAAGTACGGCGCCGCCGCCCTGTTCGCGATCTCCGGCCTCTGGCTGCTGCTCGACGGGCTGAAGGAACTGCTCTGACCCGTTCCGGCCTACTCGGCCCGGCGTGGGGTAACCGCCCTCGGGTGTGCCCCACGCCGGGTGGGCCGAGGGAGCCGGGTTGGCCGAGGAACTGCTGCGCGATGTCTCCGGTGTGCTGGTCACCGTGGTGGAGGCGGTCGGCGCGTGTGTCATCTTCGCCGGGGCGATCTGGGCGGCGGTACGGTTCGTCGTGCTGGCGGTGCGCCACCGTACCGCTGCGGTCTTCACCCCCGTCCGGCTCTCGCTGGGCCGGTTCCTCACCCTCGGCCTCGAATTCCAGCTCGCCGCGGACGTGCTCCGTACGGCGGTCGCTCCGAGCTTCAACCAGATCGGGCAGTTGGCGGCCATCGCCACCATCCGGACCGCGCTGAACTACTTCCTGCGCCGCGAGATCGAACAGGAACAGCGCCAGATCGCCGGCCGTACCTCACCCGCTGATTCTCCGCACCGGGACACGCAGTGATCCGGTCGATGGCGATCAGTCTGATCACCGCGGCCGCCCTGTTCTCCGGACTGGTGACCCTGCTGACGGTCCGGTCCTGGCGTACCGCCCTGCGGTTGCTGCTGGACCTGCTGACCGCGGCCAGCCTGATCCGGCTCGCCTCGGCCGAGCACTGGGCCGACATCGCCACGGCGGGAACGATCGTGCTGTTGCGTACGGTGATCGGCGCGGTGCTCGCGACCCCCGCCACCGGCTCGGGCCCGGCCCGCCCGGTGCCCGCCACCCCTCCCGACCGGCCTGATCCGGCGCCGACGGGCCCGACCGGGTGACCCGGGCAATGCCCGGCGTTTGCCATCCCACCGTCTCCGCCATGCCTACCGTGAGTGGTGCTCGGGCCGGTCCGGCCCGTGCATACGCGGCCGTGACCGACTGCTCGGGGCGGCCCGACGAACAGGGGGTCGAGCGATGACCACACCACCCGATGGCGGGGCTCGCCACGACGAGCCGAACGAGTACGGCTTCGCCGGTGACCCGACGGTGCCGGAGCCGGAGCGCACGAACCGCCCGGACGAGCTCGACGAGGCGGAGGAGGTGGCGGTGCCCGGGGACGACTTCACCGAAGGCCTCAGCGAGTCCCTCGACAACGAGGAATCCCACGACCCCCACCGCGGCGACGCCAAACCTCGGTAGCAATATCGGCCGTGTTGGGCCGAATACGGGCACAAGGGCGGTTCGGTCCTCTACATTCGGTTCGGCGCTGAATACAGGCGGTATGGATCTTTTTCATACTGTCTGAGTTTCCGGGCGTACCGAATAGCCCGCACGCCGGATCAACCGTTAACGCCGCAGATAGGGAGGTCTGGCCTGATGGATCTGCGCACCCACCTTGCCGTCGTGCGCCAACGCTGGTGGCTCGTACTGGCGACGGTCATGGTCGGGCTCGGCGCCGCCGGTCTCGTGACCGTACGCACCGAGCCGCTGTACACCTCGTCGGTGACGTTCTTCGTCACCACGCAGAGCCAGGGCGTGACCGACGCGTACCAGGGTGGCCTCTTCCTCCAGCAGCGGGTGAAGTCGTACGCCGACCTGCTCACCAGCGACCGGCTCGCCCAGAGCATCGTCGCCGACGGGCCGGTGGGGCTCACCGCCGACGAGGTGCAGGCCCGGATCACCGCGCGGGTGGAGGCGAACACCGTACTGCTCCGGGCCACCGTCACCGACAGCGATCAGGCGCGGTCGCTGCGGCTCACCGAGTCGGTCGCGTCGCACTTCGTCTCGCTGGTCCAGCGGTTGGAGACACCGCCCGGCGCGCAGGAACCGCCGGTGAAGATCGAGACGGTGAGCGGCCCCCGGGTCAGCGCCGATCCGGTCTCGCCCCGACCGGCCCGCAATCTCGCCGTCGGTGGGGTGCTCGGCCTGCTGCTCGGCATCGCGCTCTGCGTGCTCCGCGGACTGATCGACAACACCGTCCGCGACGGCGCCACCCTCCAGCAACTGACCGGCAGCCCGCTGCTGGGGCAGATCCCCTGGGACGTGGAGGCGCTCACCGCGCCACTGATCGTCGGCACCGCGTCACATTCGTCGCGGGCGGAGGCGATGCGCAAGCTCCGTACCAACCTGCGGTTCGTGGACGTGCACGAGTCGGCGCGGGTGATCGCGGTGACCAGTTCGGTCCAGGGTGAGGGCAAGACGACCCTCTCCTGCAACCTGGCCATCTCACTGGCCGAGGCCGGCTGGCAGGTGCTGCTGGTCGACGCCGACCTGCGCCGCCCGAAGATCGCCCAGTACCTGGGGTTGGAGGCCGGCATCGGCCTGACCGACGTGCTGATCGGCGAGGTCGAGGTCGCGGACGTGGTGCAGCCCTGGGGCGACAAGTCGCTGCTGGTCCTGCCCGGCGGCTCGATGCCCCCGAACCCGAGCGAGTTGCTGGGCTCCAAGGGCATGGCCGACCTGCTGCGGGCGCTGCGCGACTCGGCCGACATCGTCATCGTCGACACCGCTCCGCTGCTGGCCGTCACCGATGCCGCGGTGGTCGCGGTGCAGACCGACGGGGTACTGCTCGCCACCCGGCACGGCAAGACGACCCGGGCGCAGGTGGCAACGGCCACCGAGGCGCTGGAGGCGGTCTCCGCGCGGGTCCTCGGCTGCGTACTCAACATGGCCAAGGTGGCCAGGTCGGACAACTACCAGTACGAGATGTACCGGACCCTCGTCGCCGACCCGCCACCGGCGGAGCCGATCCCGGCGGCGCCGGCGGCCGAGCAGGTCGACTGGCCCGTCGCCACCGGCGCCGGGACGGCACCGGCGGGGGGACACGAGGACGAGTTGGGACCGCTGCGGGAGGATCCGCGGACGGTCGGGGCGACACCGACCCAGGAACTCAGCCGGATACCGCGATGAGTCCCACGGTCGGTCGGAGCGCACGCTCGATCTCGCGTACGCAGTGACGGAACTCCGCGATCGGCAGCCCCACCGGGTCGGTCAGGTCGTCGTCGTCGGGCCGGGCCGGAGGCTGCAACCCGGCCCGGGCCCGGCTGGCCGCCGCCACCGCCGCGTCGAGTCGGCGCACCGGGTCCCGTGGCCCGTCCGGCGTCGTCGCGCCCTGCTCGCCCGTTCCGCCCTGCTGGACCGCGGCGGCGGCGAGCCGGGCGAACTGGCGCAGGGTGAACGTACGGCGCAGCGCGGACGGCGCCAGCGAGACGCAGGTGGTCCGCTGGGCCCTGGTCGCGGTGAGGATCAGCCCGGCCCCGCGGAGCTGCTCGGCGTGCAGCGGCCGGCTGCGGAACGCCTCGGGGTCGGTGCCGCGTTCGGCGGTGACCCGGGCGGCGTGCGGGTGCATCGGGTAGCCGGGCACCGCGTGGGTGCCGGCGCTGCCGACCGGTACGCCCGCCGCCTCGCCGCCGAGCCGCTGCGCCAGCAGTTCCCGGGCGAGGTACTCCGCCATGGGGGACCGGCACAGATTCGCGTGGCAGACGATCAGCACCCCGCCGAGCATGTCTCCTCCTCGCTGCTCCGGCGTCACGGTCGGCCGGTAGCCCACCGGGTGCAACGAGCGGCCGGTCGGTGCGATCCGCGACGAACGGCTCCGGATCGGCGAGCGCCGCGCTGAGTGCGAGCTTTACTCACAAGCCGCCACGTATGGGCTGTAAAAAGCCTGTACGACGGCGAAGAAACGAATAACCGTGCTATAGAGATCTGTAGCAATTACATCCTTATGGTCGTTTTGCCCAAACTATGGAGTGTGTTGGTGTGACGCAGGGCGAATCTGCCCCGATGCAACACTCACGACGCCGGTCCAGCCGGCCCCGGTCGCGAGTGGGGCTGCGCCGTACCCTGATCACCGTTCTGGTGGTCGCCTGCCTGCTGTTCCTCGGCGTCGGCTGGCTCGGGTTGCGCGGCTGGCAGGCTCGGGGTCACCTGCTCAGCGCCGCCGGACTCGCGGGCGAGCTGAGCGAACAGGTGCTCGCCGGCGACACGGAACAGGCCGCCCGCACCCTGTCCGCACTCCAGTCGCAGGCCGGGGCGGCCCGCTCCGCCACCGGCGACCCGACCTGGCGGCTGGCCGGTCACGCGCCGTACGCCGGTGACGACCTGACCGCCGTACGGGACATCGCCGTTGCCGTCGACGACCTCGCCCGCCACGCCTTCCCGTCGCTGCTCAGGTTGGACCTGGCCACGCTGGTGCCGAAGGGCGGTCGACTCGACCTGACCCGGTTGCAGGCCGCCGCCCCCGAACTGAGCACCGCCGACACCGCCGTCCGGCAGGCCCGCGAACGGGTCGACGGGATCCGCTCCGCCGGACTCCAGGCACCGGTCCGGGACGCGGTCGAGCAACTGCGCGCCGAGTTGGACCGGCTGGCCGATCTCACCTCCACCGCCCGCCACGGCGCGGTCCTGCTCCCGCCGCTGCTGGGCGCGGGCGGCCCGCGTACCTATCTCGTCGCCTTCCAGAACCTGGCCGAACCGCGCTCGACCGGCGGCATCTTCGGCGCGTACGCGGTGATCCGGGCCGAGGGCGGCAAGGTGCAGATCCTCAAGCAGGGCGCCGCCGCCGAACTGGGTGGCTTCGACAAGCCGGTCAGCGTCCTCGACAAGGACATGCGCGGGCTCTACACCGACCTGCTCGGCATCTACCCGGCCGACGTGAACCTGACCCCGCACTTCCCGACCGCCGCCGCCCTGTTCCGTGAGATGTACCGGCGCCGGACCGGCACCGTCGTCGACGGCGTGCTCGCCACCGACCCGGTGACCCTGTCCTACCTGCTCGAGGCGATCGGGCCGGTGCCGGTGCCCAAGCACCCGACGCTGACCTCGGCCACCGCCGTGAAGACCCTGCTCTCCGACGCCTACGAGCGGATCGACGCGCCCAAGGACCAGGACAAGTACTTCGCCAACGCGGCGATGTCGGTCTTCGACGCCCTGCTGACCCGCACGGTCGACCCGCGCAAGCTGCTCGACGCACTGGACCGGGCGGTCGACGAACGGCGGATCCTGTTCTGGAGCGCCCACCAGCAGGAGCAGGACGACCTGGTCGACACCCGTGTCGCCGGGGTCCTCCCGGAGCAGGAGGCGGTGCCGACGGTCGGGGCCTTCCTCAACGACGGCACCGGGTCGAAGCTCGGTTACTACCTGACCCGTTCCGCCGAGCTGACCGTGGGCGGCTGCCGCCCCGACGGCCGGCGTGAACTCAAACTCCGGCTCGCGATCGGCTCGACCGCGCCGAGCAAGGGCCTCAGCGATTCCGTACTCGGCCTGCAGCTTCCCGGGGACCCGTACCGCAACCGAGTCGTGGCCTACGTCTTCAGCCCGGTCGGCGGCGCCCCGGTACGCGCCCGGCTCGACGGCGCGGCCACCCCGATCGGTGCCGGAATGGAACGAGGGCGGCGGGTCGCCGTCCTCAGCGTCGACATCCCACCGGGCAAGACCCGGGAACTGGAGGTCGACCTGTTGACCCCGGTGACCCGGACCGGCACCGCAGATCTGTGGCTGACGCCCGGCGCCACACCCTGGACCACCCGTGTCAATCCTGCAACCACGTGTGAACAGTAGAGAGAGGATCCATCATGCGGCTCACCCGCATCGTCGCCTCGGCCATGGCGGCATTCGTCATGGCCGGCGCGCTTGCCACCATGACATCCAGCCCGGCGGCCGCCCAACCACAACCGCCCTATCCGCCGCAGCCGCCGGTGCTGACTCTGAGCGAGTCGGCCGTGGCGATCGGCGAGGAAGTGACGTTGTTCGGCCGGTTCTACGGCCCGACCGAGACCGTCGACATCGTCTTCACGCCACAGGCGGCGGCGGCCGGTGCCGTCGAGCGGACCACCGTCCGTCAGGACAACGGCACGACCGTCGCGATGGTGCCGGTCGCGTACCCGTCGGGACCGCCGCCGGCGCTGGTCGCGGTGACCAACGCCCAGGGCGAGTTCCAGATCACGTTCGACGCGGACTGGAAAGGCACCTGGCTGATCACGGCGACCGGTCGCGAGTCGGGCCTGAGCGCGAGCGTCGTGCTGACCGTGGTGCACCGCCAGTTGCCGGTCACCGGTAGCTCGCTCGGTCGCCAGCTCGGCGTCGGTGCCGGGCTGCTGCTCCTCGGTGTGGTCCTGGTCCTGTTGACCGTGGTCCGTCGCCGTCGCGGCGGTATGCGCGCCGGTACGGCCTGATCCGAACCGCGGGGAGGATGGCCGATCTCCCGTGGTGGCGTTTCGCGCCTGAGCGCCGGTCGGACGAGCGAGAGCTTGTCCGACCGGCGCTCGCCCATGTCCGAACGCGTACGCAGTTGGTCCTGATGGCGGCCGTCGTGGCACCACTTCCGTCGCCGGTCCGGCCACAATTGATCAGATGAACCGTCCCCTGCTGTTCCTCGACATCGATGGGGTGCTGAACCCGTTCGACGGCCCCTGCCCCGCCGGTTTCTCCGAACACGACCTGTTTCCGGGCGAGGAGTCCATCCGGATCAACCCCGGTCACGGTGCCTGGATCACCGAGCTGACCGCCACCTTCGACGTCACCTGGGCGACCAGCTGGAACGACGACGCGAACCGCCTCCTCGTACCGTTGCTGGGCATTTCCCCGCTGCCCGTGCTCACCATGCCGCCGGTGCCGTTCCATCCGAACGCCAAGGTGCCGCTGATCGCCGCACTGGCCCAGGACCGGCCGACCGCGTGGATCGACGACGCGCACACCCACGAGGCCCGGACCTGGCGCGACAACCGGAGCGCACCGACCATCCTGGTCGCCGCCGACCCCGCCGTCGGCCTCACCCGCGCGCACGTCGACCAGATCCTCACCTGGTCCGCCGGCCTGTGACCGCCTGAACTCTCGCCACCGCACCGTGATCCGCCAGACAGGAGTGAAAACTTCTCACCTCGGGTAGTAGCCGCCCCGCGCCGCCGGTCTGTGCGGTGCCGGTGAAGGAGGGGTGGCGGCGTGGATGGCGGCCTGAGACTGAACATGAACGCGCTGGACTACGTGATCCTGGCGCTCTACTTCGTCACGGTGCTCGGGGTGGGCTTCATGGCCCGCCGGGCGATCCGGAACAGCACCGACTTCTTCCTCTCCGGCCGGTCGCTGCCGGCCTGGGTGACCGGGCTGGCCTTCGTGGCGGCGAACCTCGGTGCGCTGGAGATCATCGGGATGGCCGCCAACGGCGCCCAGTACGGCATGATGACCCTGCACTACTACTGGATCGGTGCCGTACCGGCGATGGTCTTCCTGGGCATCGTGATGATGCCCTTCTACTACGGCTCCAAGGTCCGCAGCGTTCCGGAGTACCTCCGGCTGCGGTTCAACCGGCCGACTCACCTGTTCAACGCGCTGAGTTTCGCGCTGGCCCAGGTGCTGATCGCCGGGGTGAACCTCTACGCCCTCGCGCTGGTGATGCAGGCACTGCTCGGTTGGCCGCTCTGGCTGTCCATCGTGGTTGGTGCGGCGATCGTGCTGGCGTACATCACCATCGGTGGGCTGACCTCGGCGATCTACAACGAGGTGCTCCAGTTCTTCGTCATCCTCGCCGGGCTGATCCCGATCACCGTGATCGGTCTGGTGAAGGTCGGCGGCGTCGACGGGCTCTTCGACGCGGTGCGCTCCTCGGAACTCGGTGAGGCCGGGCTGCACACCTGGGCCGACACCGGCAGTTCCGCCAACCCGCTCGGCGCGAACTGGATCGGGCTCGTCTTCGGCCTCGGTTTCGTGCTGTCGTTCGGTTACTGGACCACGAACTTCGCCGAGGTCCAGCGGGCACTGTCCGCGCGGAACATGAGCGCCGCCCGGCGTACGCCGATCATCGCCGCGTACCCGAAGCTGCTGATCCCGGTCGTGACGGTCATCCCCGGCCTGATCGCCCTGATCACGGTGCAGGGGCTCGGGGCGGAGAGCGGTGCGTTGCAGTACAACAACGCGATCCCGCTGCTGATGCGCGACCTGCTGCCCAACGGGGTGCTGGGGGTTGCGGTGACCGGCCTGCTCGCCTCCTTCATGGCCGGGATGGCGGCGAACGTCAGCGGCTTCAACACCGTCTTCACGTACGACATCTGGCAGTCCTACGTCCGACGCGACCGTGACGACGACTACTACCTGCGGGTGGGCCGGATCGCCACCATCGGCGGTGTTGTCGTCGGCATCGGTACGGCCTTCATCGCGGCCGGCTTCAGCAACATCATGAACTACATCCAGACGCTGTTCTCCCTGTTCAACGCCCCGCTGTTCGCCACCTTCATCTTCGGCATGTTCTGGAAGCGGATGACCGCCTGGGCCGGCTTCTGGTCCCTGCTCGCCGGCACCGTCGGCTCGCTCGCCACCTACCTGCTCTACCTGGCCGACGTGCTCAAGTTCGACTCCGACCTGGAGGAGAGCTTCTGGGGCGCCGGGGTGGCGTTTGTCCTGGTCGCGATCGTGGCGGCGGTGCTGACACCGTTCGGCGTGCCCAAGCGCGACGACGACCTGCGGGGCCTGGTCTACGGCCTGGGCGGGGTCGACCTCAAGGGCGACGTGCTCGCCGGTGACGCCGCCTGGTACCGCTCGCCGCTGCTGCTCGGCGGCATTGCCCTTGCCCTGTCCGGTCTGCTCTACCTGCTGGTCCTCTGAGAGAGGTGGACACGATGCCCGAGAACACCGAGCCGAGCACCGACACGCTCGACCCGACCGACGCCGAGCGCCGCTCGGCCGCCGCCCGCCGGTTCGACCTGCGCCGGGTGATCGGTGGGCTGTTCCTGGTGTACGGAGTGATCGTCACCGGGATGGGTCTGTTCGACTCCGACGCCGAGATCGCCAAGGCCCAGGGCGTACGGATCAACCTCTGGGCCGGGCTGGCCATGCTGCTCTTCGGCCTCGCGTTCCTGCTCTGGCAGTGGCTGCGCCCGGTCGAGGCCCCTGAGCCGTCGCCCACCGATCGGGATGCCGGCAGCCCCGACGACCCGGCCCGCTGACCGGCCCCGGCCGTCGCACGCTCGTTCCCCTTGACCTTCACACCGGTCTGAGCGTTGATGATTCTGTCAGGACCATCACGACCCTCGGGGGTACGCGCATGACCGCCACACCATTCGACCCACGTACGCTGCTGGCCGCAAGCCGGCTGGGAGTGCTCGCGACGATCAAGGCTGACGGCCGTCCCCAGCTTTCCCCCGTGATGCCCTTCTACGACCGGCAGGCCGGTGTCCTCTACGTGTCGATGACCGAGGGGCGGGCCAAGACGGCGAATCTGCGTCGTGATCCTCGGGCCACACTGGAGGTCACCAGCCCGGATGGCCGCGAGTGGGCCACCGCCGAGGGCGTCGCGACCCTGACCGGTCCGGGATCCGACCCGCACGGTCCCGAGGTCGAGGCGCTGGTGGACTACTACCGCCTCGCCGCGGGGGAGCACCCGGACTGGGACGAGTACCGGTCGGTGATGGTGTCCGACCGCAGGGTGCTCATGGTGATGACCGTCGACCACGTCTACGGCGCCAGCATCCGCTGACCGCCACCGGTCCTGCGCGTCGCCGCCCGAACGGCGAGCGCGGTCCGGCGTCAACCGGTGACCGGTAGGAACCGTGCCCGGAGCCCCACCGGTGCGAGCCGGCCGAGGAACTCCGGGTCGGCCGTCTGCGCGTTCGGCGACTCGATGGTGAAGCGTTGGGCCAGGCGTGAGGTGGCGAGCGTGAGCTGCCGCATGGTCAGTGCCGACCCCACGCAGACCCGTGGACCGGCACCGAACGGAAGGTACGCCACACCGGGCGCCGGTCGTCCGGTCAACCAGCGGGTGGGGTCGAACTCGTCCGGTCGTTGCCACCACCGTGGGTCCCGGTGGATCAGGTACGGATTGAGCAGCACGTCGTCCCCGGGGCGCAGCGACCACCGGCCCAGAGTCGTGGCCGTACTGGCAGTGCGAGTCATCAGCCACACCGGCGGGTAGAGCCGGAGGACCTCCTTGACCACGGCCTCGGCCAGCGGAAGCCGCGCAGCCGGCCGGGCGTCACCGCCGCTCGACCCGTTCGCCTCCGCGCGCAGGTCGGCGGTGAGTCGAGGTTGGCGGGCCAGTTCCCGGACGATGGAGGCGAGCGCGGCGGCGGGGACACCGTGGCCGCCCATCAGGATGCCGCGAAGGGTCGACATCACCGCCCGGTCGGGCATCCCCGGATCGGCGGCGAGCAGCAGGGAGAGCAGGTCGCCGTGGGTCGCCCCGGTACCGGAGGCACGCCGCCGCGCGACGATCCCGGTCAGGGTGTCGATGGTGTGCCGGTGGGAACGGAAGAAGCGGCGGTTGCGGCGCAGCGGCAGCCAGGCGGGCAACTGGTACGACGTGCCGGAGAACGGCCGGGTGACGTCCAGGCTCTCGGCGAGCAGGTCGGGGATCTCGGTGGAGTCGGGACCGAAGCAGTACTCGGAGATCGACCGGGCGGTGAACGTACGCATCAGGGGGAGCACGTCACACTCGGCACCGGTCACCGAGTCCGTCACCTCGTCCAGGATCTCGACGGTCCGGTTGTCCGCCGTGACAGAGGCGGAGTGGTTGAGCCCCGGCCACACCGTACGGCGCGCGGACATCCAGGAGCTGCCCTGCCGGGCGGCCTGCTCGACGTCCCGTCGGGTGTCGAACGGTGCCAGTTCCGTGACGAAGTCCTGGTTCGTCCGGGCGAGTACGTCGTGGGTCAGGTCCGGGTCGATCACGAACACGGTCCGCTCGTCGTACGAGAAGACGTCGCCGTACTCCGTGTGGCAGCGCCGGAGGAACCCGATCCGGTCGTTGTCGTACGCCGGGATGTTGCCCATCAGCCAGTGCCCGCGCGGACCCGGCGGTCGACTGGTCTCCTTGACGTGTGCCATCCGGGCCCCCCAAGAGAGAATCACAGGATCCCCGTCCGGGGATCCTGTGATCGCTGTGTGTTCCGTCGTCGTGGTGGGAGTCGTTCCTGGCAGTGGCAGGGCGCCGGACTAGTTCTCGTCGTAGCCGTAGAACCAGTACGGGTAACGTCCGCTGACCTGGGGCTTGCCCACCAGGCGAGCCGCCACGTGCCGCAGCATCCGGGTCATGAGCACCTCCTACATCGATAGGGGACGATCATCTGAGCGGATCGTGTCACAGGGGATTGCGCCCCGGCAACGGGTCCCGACGCGGGCCACTACGGTGTGGGAACCGGGAAAATCGCCTCCCGAGACGACCCCGGAAACGTGGGGGTGGAGTGGCCACGACCGCTTCGCGTCGGGGGAGAGTGCCCTGACCGGCGGGTACCCGGGTGTTGTCGTCACCCGGTGGCCACCTGTACCGCCGCCGACAGTCGATCACCAGAGCGGTCGTCGACAGCACATGGCTCCAAAAAGGACTATCCCGCTGACGCCGGCATCACCGTACGCATCAGCACAAGATCGCATCGGCCCGTCCTGGACCGCGAATACGGCGGCCCGGTCGCTCGTGCGGCCGGAGTGCAGCGGCTTTGCCCCGATATGCTGCACAAATGATCAACTCGTTCACGGGAACCGATGATGCAGGGGTGGCGATAGCCGCGGCAGGTGCCGGCGCCGAGGTGGTGCGCGGCATGTACGGCCAGCGGCTCACCCGGATCGACAAGGGCGCCGGGGACTTCGCCACCGCCGCCGACGTGGCGGCCGAGCGGTCGATCCTCGACGTCATCCGGGCGGCGCGGCCCGACGACGCGGTGCTCGGCGAGGAGGGCGGGCAGCAGGGCGCGGCCGACTCCGTACGTCAGTGGTTGGTGGATCCCCTCTGCGGCACCCTGAACTACGCCGTCGGGAACATGCTGGTGGCGGTCAACGTGGCACTGCGTGACGGTGCGGCAGCGGTGGCCGACCCGTTCAGCGGCGAGATCTTCTTCACCGACGGTGAGACGGCACGGGTACGCCACAACGGACTCGACGCACCCCTGACCCCCACACCCGCCACCCAGTTGGTCGACGTCAACCTGGATCCGCCGTTCCCGAACGCGCCCGGATTCCGGGCCGTGGAGCTGATGGCCCACCCCGACTTCGTGGCACGGTTCCGGCCCCGGGTCGTCTCCACGACGCTGGCGTTGACCTGGGTCGCCGCCGGCAAGCGTGCCGCGTACGTCACCGACGGTGGTGACCTCTCCGGGAGCGTGCACTTCGCGGCGGGGATCGCGATCTGCCGGGCCGCAGGTTGCGTGGTCACCGGCATCGACGGCGCCCCGATCGGACCCGGAGGCCGGGGACTCGTGGTGGCCGCCGACGCGGAGACCCACAGCCAGCTCCTGTCTCTGGTCCGCACCAGGCGCTGAGGGCCGGCAGCGGCTGTTGACATCCCCGGACGCCCGACATAATTTATGAAAACATCGGATCGATGATGGCCCACGTCGTCCGCCGGATCCCGCAAAGTCCCGATCCAGCCGGTAGAGATCCGATGAATGCGTCGGAAGGGAAACCACCGTGCTCGAATCGTCCCGTCGTGACTTCCTCCGCCTCACCGGTGCGGCCGGGGCCGGTCTCGCGATCGCCGGCGCCCGCCCGTTCGCCGCGAACGCCGCCCCGGCCCGTCCCACCGAAGCCACGCTCGTCCCGGACGCCCAGGCCACCACGCTCTGGTACCGCACACCGGCGAAAGAGGACCAGATCATCCGGGAGGGCCTGCCGATCGGGAACGGTCGACTCGGTGCTCTGACCGGCGGCAACCCCGCCGATGACGTCGTCTACCTCACCGACGGCTCGTTCTGGACCGGTGGGCGCAACGACACCCTCCAGAGCGACGGACAGCTCCCGTACGACGGGAACGGCTTCGGCAGTTTCGGTCTGCTCGCCCAGGTACGCGTCGCGCTCACCGGCCACAACCCGCAGACGTACACGGACTACCGCCGCACCCTCGACCTCAGCAACGGGATCGTGTCGGTCAGTTACCGGATCGGGAAGGCGCACTACCGGCGGGAGATCTACGCCAGCCATCCCGACGACGTGATCGTCCTGCGGCTCACCCAGTCCGGCGGCGGCACCCACACCGGCGCCGTGTCCCTGGTCGGCACCCACGGCGAGACCACCACGGCCGCCGGCAGCCAGGCCAGCTTCGACGGCACCCTGCCCAACGGCCTGCGGTACGCGGCGGCGGTCACCGCGGTCGGCACCGGCGGCCGGATCGGGACCGACGGTTCCAAGGTCACCTTCGAGGGCTGCCGGGAACTGCTGGTGGTGATCTGCGGGGGCACCGACTACTCCCGTGACGCGGCGAAGAACTTCCGCGATCCCGCGGTCGACCCGCTCGCGCTCGCCCGTACGAAGATCGCCTCGGCCGCCCGGATCCCCGGAGCCGGCCTGCTCGCCACGCACGTCGCCGACTACCGGCGGCTCTACGACCGGATGCGGTTGCGCCTGGGCGAGTCGAGCCAGGTGCAGCGGGCACTGGACACCTGGTCACGGGTTGCCGTCCGCTACACCGACCCGACCACCCCCGACCCGGAACTGGAAGCAATGTACGTCCAGTTCGGCCGGTACCTGAACATCACCGGCTCCCGTGACCGCCTGCCGATGAACCTCCAGGGCATCTGGGTGCACAACAACAACCCGGACTGGTACGGGGACTACCACACCGACATCAACATCCAGATGAACTACTGGCTGGCAGACCCGGCCGGGCTCGGCGAGACCGGGCACGCCCTGGCCGACTACTGCGTGTCCCAGTTGCCGGTCTGGACCGACGTGACCCGGCGGCTGTACAACGACCCCCGCAACCGGTTCCGCAACAGCAGCGGAAAACTGGCCGGCTGGGCGGTCGCGTTCTCCACCAACATCCACGGCGGCAGCGGCTGGGTCTGGCACCCGTCCGGCAACGCCTGGCTGTGCAACTCGCTGTGGCGGCACTACGAGTACAGCCTGGACCGGGCGTACCTGGAGAAGATCTATCCGGTGCTCAAGGGAGCGGCCGAGTTCTGGCAGGCCCGGCTCATCCCGACCACCGTCACCGAGCCGGACGGTACGACCCGCGAGGTGCTGATCGACGACAACGCCTGGTCTCCCGAGCACGGCCCGGACGCGAAGGGCATCACGTACGCCCAGGAACTCGCCTGGGACCTGTTCCAGCAGATCAAGGTCGCCTCCGAGGTGCTCGGCCGGGACGAGGACTTCGCCGCCGAGGTCACCGACCTCCAGGCCCGGCTCTACCTGCCCAGGGTCAGCCCGAAGAGCGGCTGGCTGGAGGAGTGGATGACCCCGGAGAACCTCGGCGAGACCACGCACCGGCACCTCTCCCCGCTGATCGGTTTCTACCCCGGCGACCGGATCAACACCGACACCAGCCCGAAGGAACTGATCGACGGCGTACGGGCGTTGCTCACCGCCCGGGGCATGGACAGTTACGGCTGGGCCTGCGCGTGGCGGTCGCTGTGCTGGTCCCGGCTCAAGGACGCCGAGAACGCCTACCAGCTCTACCTGACCGTGCTGCGGCCCTCGATGAACAACGGAAACGGCACCTCGGCCAACCTGTTCGACATGTACAGCCAGGGCAGCTACACCATCTTCCAGATCGACGCGAACCTCGGCGGTGCCGCCGCGGCGCTGGAGATGCTGCTCTACTCCCGCCCCGGCGTGATCGAGCTGCTGCCCGCGCTCCCGGACGCCTGGGCACCCAACGGCGAGGTGACCGGCGTCGGCGCCCGAGGCGGCTTCGAGGTCGATCTCGCCTGGCGCAACGGCAAGGTGACCAGCGCAACGATCCGCAGCGTCGGCGGCACCGAGACCGAGGTACGTGCGGGGACCTGGCGGCGCCGGATCGCGCTCAAGCCGGGCCGGTCCGTCACCGTGACCCCCGGCCGCTGAAAGTCTCCGCTACCGGTACGCACGTCACGATCGTGAGGAGTTCGGCTTCGCTCCCGTAGGCCGAACTCCTCACGATCCCGAAACCACTCAGGGGCGGCGAGCAGGCCGCGAGTTCGGTACCGTCCCGCCGTGAACCTTGGATCTCAGCGGACCACTCACAAACGGGCCCTTGGCACCATAGCGATCCTCGCCGGCCTCTTCGTATCGGTAGTGTCCATGATGGACGACAACGCCGTTTCGGTGGCAGCGCTCGTCCTCTCGATAGTCCTGGTCCTGACCGGGGTCGGACTGCGTATCGAGGTGGCGATCAACGAGTCCCGGAGCTACAGAGGTTGAATAGTCTGGGTTACGGCGACTGGCTTGTCGAGTGGGGCTGACGATGGTGGACGGCGCGCCTGTGCGTAATTCACGGATTCTTGGTGTGTTCGCCGAGATCGTGCTCGCTCCGCTGGGAACCCTGCGGGCTGTGGAGATCGCCGGACGGGGCATCGCCGCCGAGGCACGTTGCACACTCGCCGTGCTTGCGGACAAGACGCCCTCGGGTTCGGATGCTGCGCTTCAGGCTGGCCTTGCATACGCTGACCGGCTGATGGAACTCGGCACGATCGAGGACGGTCTTGTCGAGTTGTGGCGCAGTCGGCGCGCGGAGGACCTCGACGATGGGGCCTTTGAGAAAGCGCTGCGTCACCTCGTCGTGCGCTTGGAGGCGTGGCCGGGCAGGAAGTAGACCGCTTGAGGTTGGATCGGCCGATGCAGCGGTTTATCTCTGGCGACGGCGGTGGCTGCTCGGCGGTGAGCCCGAGCTGGCCTCCAAGGGCCGGTCGGGTGGCGGCTGCCGGCTGCCTGACGCCCAACTCGATGCCCTCGTGGCCGCGCTCGAGGAGGGTCCTGCCACGCACGGCTGGGTCGAGGACCAGTGCTGGACGTTGGCCCGGGTGGAGGAGCTGATCATGAATGGGGGTGGTGGGTTGACTCTCGGGTGGGTTGAGACCTGATGCTTGCGGGGTGGATGACAAGGAGCTTCTCAACATCGGTGCGTTTGCGCTGCTCAGCGGCTTGTCGATTGCGGCGCTGCGGCACTACGACGAGATCGGGCTGTTCAAGCCGGCTCGTGTCGACCCCGACAGCGGCTACCGCCAGTACGCGCACGACCAGGTGGAGCAGGCCCGGCTGATCTGTGGCCTGCGTGCGGTCGACCTGCCCATCGAGGAGATCCGGGTGCTGCTGGCGGGGAGCAGGGAGCTTGTCCCGCCGGCTCTCGACGCCCACCGGGAGCGCCTCGTCGCCCAGGTGCGTGAGCTGTCGCAGCGGGTCGTGGCGGTGGACGAGTTCATCGAGAAGGGGGAGCTGATGCCCGAGTTGCAGACTGTTCGTCCGGCGCAGATCAGGATCGGGGTGACGGACGTACGGGCTGCGGCAAGCTTCTACACGAAGGCGTTCGATGTCGTCTTCAACGAGGCGATCGACTCGATAATAGTCGGCAACGACCACAGTGCGTGGTTTTGTTCATTATCCTGGGTAAATCAACCCCCGACTTGGCCAGCCGTGGCGACACCCACTTCCGACTGCCGGTAGGCGACGGGGCTGCGTTGGTCCGGCGACATCGTGTTGATCACAACCCGTCTGCCTGGCTCGCCGCCATCAATGCTGAAACGTCTCGGGCTGACCTGCGCAAGAGCTTTGTCGACAATGCGACGAGGGGTTATCGGACATCAGTGCCATTACATAGGGTGGTGACTTCGTTGCGTTTGCCAGAATACTTGGAGTGTCGGCGACATTAAGGACGGTATGTAGTGGCCAGATCCGCCGCAAAACCAAACGTGCGTCGACGAATTCAGAGCGACTTCAATCTCGGTGGCGGTGCTGCGGAAGCAGATGGCCTACTTCAGGAAGCGTTTTTCGAATCAGGCCATTACCGTGCCATAGCTAGTCGCACGGAACGAAAGTGTTTCCTTGTTGGGCGCACGGGTAGTGGGAAGTCGGCCGCGCTGCGGAAGGTGGAAGAAGAACACCCGTCGCATGTCATCCGCATCAACCCTGAAGATTTGTCCCTGCCTTACATAACTGATCTCGGAGTGATTCGGTATCTCTCTTCACTTGATGTGCACATGGATCCGTTGTTTATAGCGCTTTGGAAGCATGTGCTCCTCATAGAGGTTATCAAGCATCGCTATAACGTGGATTCCCCGGGTGCCATGCAGCGCTTCATGTCCACTCTGATGGATCGCATAAGGCGCGATCGGAGCAAGCAAGCCGCACTGGAGTATCTCGAAGAGTTCGAAGGCCGCTTCTGGTGTGAAACCGACGAAAGAGTAAAAGAGATTACGAAGCGCTTCGAGAATCAAGTCGAGGCGGAAGCCGGGGGGAAACTCCCGGGCGCGTTTAGTATCAAGTCGGGCGGTAGCTCAAATTCGGCGATTGAAGAGCGAGCTGAGCTAGCCCAACGGTTCCAGCGGATAGTCAACGAGACTCAACTTCCTCGTCTCAACAAAATGATGACAGTGCTCGATGACGACATCCTTGACTCCCCTCAGCACTATACGTACGTGGTGATCGATGACTTGGATCGCGACTGGGTTGACGAGAAGGTGAAGAACGACCTAATACGCTGCCTCTTCCGTACTGTCGCTGAGCTGGTAAGGGTTGACAATCTAAAGATTCTTGTGGCCCTACGTACCAACATCCTTGAATCTCTAGATTTTGGGCAGGCGGGGGGACAGGAGGAGAAGTTTCGAGACTTGAGTTTGCGTGTGCGGTGGACCAGGGGGGATCTCCAAGAGTTATTGGACGGAAGAACGCGGGTGGCGGCAGAAATGCATGGCCTCGCGCATATCCACTCGCTGGCCGATTTGCTTCCCGTGCCAACAAAGACGCAGAAAGACCCGCTCGATGTCATATTGAATCGGACGCTCATGCGACCACGCGACGCGATCGCGTTTCTTAATCAATGCTTGGAAAACTCTAGCGGGGACGAAAGAATAACGTGGGAAGCGATTTACGCGGCGGAGCAGGCCTACTCCGAAGACGGGCTTCTCGCGTTGCGCGATGAGTGGAAGCCAACCTATGCGGGCATCGATCGCGTCTTGCGAATCTTCACTGGTGCATCTCGAACGATAAGCAAAAATGACTTGATAGTGCGTATGGACGATTGCATCCTTCTGACGACGGAGCATGATTTCGCCGGTAATCGATGGATGGTCGAGGCTGGCAGTGTTGCTCTGTTCGGCCATGGGGATTGGGCCGATATGTATCATCCGCTCGTGAAGCTTCTCTATAATATCGGCTTCTTGGGGTGTTCGCTGGGTAAGAAAAATCCTCTGATTTACAGTCATGACGACAGTGACTTTATGAATAAAGTCGCCAACCTGCGCGAAGTTGCATTCTTTTCGGTACACCCAGCTTTTCAACCGGCTCTCGATATTAGCTAGCGACGTTGATGCTTTGGGTGTTGGCCATGCGTCACTCTCGGCCCCCCGGGGCCTGGCGCGGCCCAACCCCAGTTCAAGATGGTCCGACGGCGGATGAGCCGTGCCGACGTAGAGGTCGTGCGACCCGTTGAAGAGGGGAATGACGATTCTCCTTGGACGACGTCGGTTCGGAGTGGATGAGGACGCTCAGCATCGTCACGGGCGGTTTCAGGAGTCGTAGGCGTTAGCGTCTCGGAGAGCAACTTGTACTCGGGCTCGGTCGGCTCAGCGGGCTCAGTACGCGAGCTGAGGAGATGTTGACGAGGCGGTAGCGTCGGACCATGACCGATGACAGCCCGGACTCGATGCGTTGGCGGGTGTACGGCGAGCGTGCCATCTACGATCACCGTTGGGTACGTCTGACGTTGGCAGACGTCCAGCCGCCGGGAGGTGGTGACCGGTTCGAGCACCATGTGGTCAGGCTGTTCCGAGCTGTCGTCGCTGTGGTCATGGACGACCAGGACCGGGTGCTGATGCTGTGGCGGCATCGGTTCGTCTCTGATCAATGGGGCTGGGAGCTGCCTGGTGGTGTCGTGGATGAGGCTGAGGACGAGGCGGTTGCGGCCGCACGGGAGGTCGAGGAGGAGACCGGTTGGCGCCCGGGTCCGATGCGCCGCCTGGTGTCCTACCAGCCAATGACCGGGATGGTCGACTCGCCGCACGCAGTTTTATTCGCACGGAATGCCGAGCTCGTCGGTCCGCCGAGTGATCCACAGGAGGTCGGCCGGGTCGAGTGGGTGCCGCTTGCTGCGGTACGCGACCTAGCGGCAAAGCAGGAGCTCCTAGGCTCCGGGACCTTGATTGGCCTCCTGCATGTGCTCGCCTTCGGCCCGCCGGCAGACTAAACGACGTTTGCGAGGGACAGCATCAGCCGGTCGAGCCGTCGTCGGTGTCGGAGGGATCCGGTGCGGTTTACGAGCATCCGGGCTTGTCCCGCTTGACGTCGTGCTTCGCCAAGCTCGCCGCTGGCGTAGTAGGCCTGCCCGAGATCGATGCGGAGACCGGCCTGTGCTCTCGCGAACGTGGGGTCGAGACGGTCCAGCGCACGATGCAGGTCGGCCAGGGCGCCTGCGTCCCCGAGCTGCGCCAGCGCGTTGCCTCGCCATCTGGCGAGGTGGCTCTCGTTGAGGAAGACGCCGGGTACGTCCGCGTCGCGGGATTCCGCGCCGGATGGCAGCGCGGCGGAGGCCTCGTCCAACGCCGCCCGGCACGCTAAGTCGTCTCCGCTGATGGCGGTCATCTCGGCTTCCGCCGCCGCCAACCACGCCAGCAGTCTTGCGGGGGATCTACCTAGCGCCGATCTCCGGGCTTCCCGGATGAGTTGCACCGCAAGGTTTGTGCGGCCCGCGTCGACCAGCACGTAAGCCTGCTCGCCCATGGCATGGGCGAGCAATGCGGGATTCTCTGCCTCAACAGCAGCACGGCGTGCGGTCTCGTAGTGCCGCCAGGCTCGATCTACAGCACCAACGTCCAGCGCTTGCCAGCCGGCGAGGGTTGAGGCGCTGGCCAGCACTTTTGCTACGGGCCGCCTGGCAGTGGGTAGTACCGCGTAGGCAAGCGCGTTTTCAAGTGTTGCGAGATGCGCGTTCATTCGGTCAACGAGAATGGCCGCGCCGAGCTGGCGGTCCATCGTCCGGAAGAGTTCGGTCTGTTGGACGAGAGTGTCGATCATCAGGGGGTCGATGGCGGTTGCTGTCTCGATTTTGTCGGCCAGCTCGGTGTATGCCTCGTCGAGCGAGGGAAGCTCACGCTCGGGGTCCACAGCGAACAGCTCGCCATCGGTTTGCCCGAACACCTCCCGCAGCACTGCGCGGTATTCCGGTCCAATCGCCCGGCGGCTGTTCTCCCACTCCGAGATATAGACCTTCAAGCTTGCGGTCGTGACAGTCGGCTGTCCCGCTGCGGCCAGGCGGCGTTCGATCTCATGCACCAGCCGGCTTTGTGACCAGCCGCGGGACAGCCGTGCGTCCCTGATTCGGCTCGACAACCCATGCTCCTCAGCGTGCAACTCGGTCGGCTTCTCACGGATAAGCATGCCCTGTTGGTTCGATGAATCACAGGGGTTAACACCCGGCTGTTAATAGCCATGACCTATCGCGACAGTGTCGGGCGGAGTTTGCTCGATACGACAGCTACTCACGATGGCGTGGCTGGTCAACGATGACGGATCGGGATCCTGGGCTGTCGAAGCTGCGGAGATTGTTTAGGCGCTGGCCGCTCTGGTCGGTGCCCGTCTGACGATCGAACAGGGGTTCTTGTGGGCATGCCCGAACCGGGTGACGTGCTCGGCGTAGGAGCGCCCGCTTCGGTCCAGTTCGGTGGCGCGAGTGCGATCACCTTCCGGGTCACGGTCGTCTCGAAGCAGCCCACGTACGACGGCTGGGTCTGGCTGACGGGATACGTGCTCAACCGGAAGGGCGAGGCGACGGAGAAACGCGAGATCTTCGTGCAGCTCGACGGCCTGCGCCTGCTCGCCCGCCCCCATAGGACGACTCAACTGGCCAGCCAGCCCGCAACCCCGACCGCGACCACCAGCAGACCAACCGGCACCCGCCGCTGACCCCGTCCGGCGCCGCTACCTAGCGACGAAGGAACCCCGAGCAAGAAGGAGAGATGAGAATCGTGACCTCGGCCGTAGGAGTCTCCCGAGTGGTCCAGCGACTCACCCGGTTGCGACCCGAGCAGGTTCGACTCACCCGCTTTCGGCGTACGCGGATCGGTCGTCGCGGGTTGGCCGAGGAGCAGGTGTACGCCTTCGTGCGGCGGGTGACGGACGAGCTGGTGGCGCGGGACGCGACCGAGGCGGCGTTGCGCGAGGAGAACCTTCGGCTCAAGGAGGCGCTGCGCGCCTGGCACACCGAGCAGGCGCGACTCCGGCCGGTGAACGCGGGTCGCTGGACCGACCGGTAGCGGAAGGCGGTGCGATCGGTGGCGAAGATCCTGAAGCACGGGCGCGTACGCCGGTGGTGGCGTCCGTGGCGGGTGGCGTGCGCGTGCGGCTGGCCGTACTACCCCTGTTATTACGTACGCCAGCGGCAGGCCAACCGCGGAACCGGCGGCGATGGCTGACCAGCCCGCGCTGCACGGCCCCTCGCGTCCCGACTGGGCGTGCATCGCCTGCGGCACGCCCTGGCCTTGCCTGATGCGGCGGCGCCAGTTGAAGGAGCTGTGCCAGTGCGACCCCGACGTTTTGCGCCGCTACCTGACGCCCTACCTCCAGGTCGCCCGGACCGAGTTGACCGAGCTGACCGCCGAGCAGCTCGATGACCGCTTCCTGGGATGGTTCGGCGAAAGATCTTAAGGCCCTAGGGAATCCGGGGCCAGCACGCCGAGGACCTGCGGCGCCAACTCGCGCAGCAGGTCCTCGATGCGGAGATCGCTAGTCAGCCCTCACAGGTCCTGCGGCGGGGCGGACAGCACCGGGTGCACCTCGATCGGCATGTTGAGCGGACGTCCGCCGGGGCCGGGCGCGGTGGAGATGTACGCGGCCAGGTCCACCGCCCGCTGCGGGCTGTCGCAGTCGACGATCCAGAAGCCGGCGAGGAACTCCTTCGTCTCGGCGAACGGCCCCTCGGTGACCACGGGCGTCCCGCCCTCACCGGCGCGGACGATCCGGGCCTGCTGCGGGCCACCGAGGCCCTGCCCGTCGACCCACTCGCCCGCGGCGGTGAGCTTGCCGTTGACCTCGCCCATGAACGCGATGTGCGCCTGGACCTCTTCCTGCGTCCAGTTCTCGATGCCGGGGAAGTCCGTTCCGGCGGCGCTGAACTGCATCAGCAGCATGTACTTCATGTTTTGCTCCTCATGGCTGTGCACCCTCTTCGGTGCTCTCACCCTGAGGTAGAAGCAGCCGGCACCGTTCTCGACATCCCGACGAAGAAATTTTCAGGCGATTCCGGTGACCTCCAGCAGCCAGACGTCGGGATCCACCGGGAATCCACATGGATAAACACGAACAGCCACTGGCGCCCGCTTCGATGTTGGAACCTGTTGACTTCGGTGTCCTGTGGGGTGCACCCTCAGCTCTCATGCGGCAATGGCAGGGTGACGGCATCCTTTTCGGCGGCGACTACAACCCCGAGCAGTGGCCCGAGCAGACCTGGTCGGAGGACATCGACCTGATGCGCCGGGCCGGGGTCAACCTGGTCTCGGTCGGCATCTTCTCCTGGGCCCTGCTGGAGCCCGCCCCGGGCCGGTTCGAGTTCGGCTGGCTGGACCGGGTGCTGGACCTCCTGCACGCCGGCGGCATCCGGGTCGACCTGGCGACCGCCACCGCCAGCCCGCCACCGTGGCTGGCCCGGTTGCACCCGGAGACGCTGCCCCGCCGAGCCGACGGCACGATCCTCTGGCCGGGCGGACGGCAGGCGTACTGCCCCAGCTCACCGGTGTTCCGCGAGCGGTCGCTGGAGCTGGTGCGGGCGGTCGCCGGCCGCTACGCCGAGCACCCCGCCGTGGTGATGTGGCACGTCTCCAACGAGCTGGGCTGCCACAACGTGCACTGCTACTGCGACGTCAGCGCCGAGGCGTTCCGGGGCTGGCTGCGGGAACGCTACGGCGACCTGGACCGCCTCAACGCCGCCTGGGGCACCACGTTCTGGAGCCAGCGCTACGGCGACTGGGCCGAGATCAACCCTCCGCGTACCGCACCGACCTTCGCCAACCCCACGCAGCAGCTCGACTTCCTGCGCTTCTCCTCCGACGAACAGCGCGCCCAGTTGCGCGCCGAACGCGGCGTGCTCGCCACCCTGGTCCGTCAGCCGGTCACCACCAACTTCATGATCGGCACGGGCGTCAAGCACCTGGACTACCGGTCCTGGGCCGACGATGTGGACCTGGTGTCCAACGACCACTACCTGACCGCGGCCGACCCGCAGGCGCATCTCGGACTGGCGCTCGCCGCCGACCACACCCGGGGCGTGGCCGGCGGTGACCCGTGGTTGCTGATGGAGCACTCCACCAGCGCGGTCAACTGGCAGCCGCGCAACGTGGCCAAGCTCCCCGGGCAGCTACGCCGCAACAGCCTGGCGCACGTCGCCCGTGGCGCCGACGGGGTGTTGTTCTTCCAGTGGCGCGCCTCCCGGGCCGGCGCGGAGAAGTTCCACTCCGCGATGGTGCCGCACTCGGGACCGGACACCAAGATCTTCCGCGAGGTCTGCCAGCTCGGCGCCGACCTCAGGGCGCTGGCCGAGGTACGCGGCAGCCGGGTGGATGCCGACGTGGCGATCCTGTTCGACTGGGAGGCGTGGTGGGGTGTCGAGTTGGATTCGCACCCCAGCATCGACGTCCAGTACGCCGACCGGCTGACCGCCCTGCACCGAGCGCTCTGGCGTGCCGGCGTGACCGCCGACATCATCCACCCGTCGGCGGACCTCGGCGGCTACCGGCTGGTCCTGGCACCGACCCTCTACCTGGTCCGGGACGCCGACGTCGCGGCACTGCACCAGTACGTCGAGGGCGGTGGGACCGTGGCGGTCACCTACTTCAGCGGCATCGTCGACGAGAACGACCACATCCGGCTCGGCGGCTATCCGGGCGCGTTCCGGGAGCTGCTCGGCGTACGCACCGAGGAGTTCTTCCCGCTGCGCGAGGGCGAGCAGGTCCGGCTCGACGACGGCAGCACCGCCGACGTGTGGACCGAGTGGCTGCACGCCGACGGTGCCGAGGTGCTCGCGTCGTACACGGATGGGCCCTTGCCGGGTGTGCCGGCGTTGACCCGGCACCGGGTCGGCGACGGCGCGGCCTGGTACGTCGGCACCCGACTGGACGAGCCGGCCACGGACCGGCTGGTCGCCCGACTCGTGGACGAGACCGGCGTGCGCCCGGCGGCGTCGGCGCCGTCCGGAGTGGAGGTGGTACGCCGCCGCGACGACGACCGGACCTGGCTGTTCGCGATCAACCACACCGACGCCGAGGTACGGCTCCCGGTGACCGGCACCGACCTGTTGACCGGGGCACGATGCGCCGGTGAGCTGACGTTGCCAGCCGGTGACGTGGCGGTCGTCCGCGAGGATCGGACCGGCGATCCGACCTGATCCCGACGACAGTCACCGCGCGAAGGAGTTCCCGGATGCTCGCCCAGCAGCGGCAGATCGCCATCCTCAACCTGATCCGCCAACACGGCGGCGTACGGGTGAGCCACCTGGTCAGCCGGTTCGGCGTCTCCGACATGACGATCCGGCGCGACCTGGAGGCGCTGGCCGAGCGTGGCCTGGTGGACAAGGTGCACGGCGGTGCGACGCTCGCCGGGCCGGGTTCGGCCGAGGAACCCGGCTTCGCCGCGAAGTCGGTCCGCCAGCAGGCGGAGAAGCGGGCCATCGCCGAGCGGGCCGCGAGGATGGTGGAGCCGGGGATGGCCATCGCGCTCTCCGCCGGCACCACCACCGCCGCGCTGGCCACCCTGCTCTCCGACGTACCGGGGCTGACCGTGGTGACCAACTCGATTCCGGTGGCCGACGCGCTCTACCAGAACCCGCGCGCCGACCAGACGGTCGTGTTGACCGGCGGGATCCGTACCCCGTCGGACGCGCTGACCGGGCCGGTCGCCGAGGCGGCGATCAGCGCGCTCAACGTCGACCTGCTTTTCCTCGGCGTGCACGGGCTCAGCCCGCGGACCGGGTTCACCACGCCGAACCTGCTGGAGGCGGGGGTCAACCGGTGCCTGATCAGTGCGGCCCGTCGGCTCGTCGTGCTCGCCGACCACACCAAATGGGAAACCATCGGCATCGCCACCATCGCCCCGCTGGAGGCCGCCGACGTGCTGATCACCGACGTCGGGCTGCCCGGGGACGCCCGCACCACGATCGGCGAGCAGGTCGGCGAGCTGGTGGTCGTCGAGCCCGTCTGACGAAACCCCTACCGGCAACAGACTGGTGATTTTGCCGATGCGTGGCCGGTCCGGCACGTCAAACACTGGTGGACGTCGATATGACCCCGACGAACAGGGAGTACACCGACGTGCAACCACACACCTCCGCCCCCGCCCCCACCCGTACGAGATCCGCTCTTCTCGGGCTTGCCCGGTTCGCCGCGGCGGCGACCCTGGTCGCGACCGGCCTCGTCGCGGTGCCGGGTGCCGCCCAGGCCGCCGGCCCGTACGAGCGTGGTCCGAACCCGACCAGCGCGATCCTCGAAGCCAGCCGTGGCCCGTTCGCCACCTCCTCGCAGAACGTCTCCTCGCTGGTCAGCGGGTTCGGCGGCGGGGTCATCTACTACCCGACCAGCACCAGTGAGGGCACCTTCGGTGCCGTCGCGATCTCGCCCGGCTTCACCGCGAGCTGGTCGAGTATCAGTTGGCTCGGTCCCCGGATCGCCTCGCACGGCTTCGTGGTGATCGGCATCGAGACGAACACGATCTACGACCAGCCGGCGAGCCGGGGTCAGCAGCTTCTCGCCGCCCTCGACTACCTGGTCGAGGACAGCTCGGTGCGGACCCGGATCGACCCGAGCCGGCTCGCCGTCGCCGGTCACTCGATGGGTGGTGGCGGTTCGCTGGAGGCGGCCCGGAGCCGTCCGTCGCTCCAGGCGGCGGTGCCGCTGGCCCCGTGGAACGCGACCAAGAGCTGGTCGACGCTGCGGGTGCCGACGCTGATCATCGGTGGCGAGAACGACTCCGTCGCGGCGGTGTCGTCGCACTCGATTCCGTTCTACAACAGCATCCCCGCGTCGGCGGAGAAGGCGTACCTGGAGCTGAACGGGGCCAGCCACTTCTTCCCGCAGACCACCAACACCCCGACCGCGAAGCAGGCGGCGGCCTGGCTGAAGCGGTTCGTCGACGACGACACCCGGTACGAGCAGTTCCTCTGCCCGGGACCGTCCGGCACGGCGATCGAGGAGTACCGCAACACCTGCCCCAGCTCCTGATCTCCACCACCGGAGCGGTCGGCCCACGGCCGCCTCCGGTGGCGATCGTTCTCGCGACCGCGCCGGGCTTCCGTCCGGCGCGGTCGTGCGTTTATATTGCACCCACGATGCAAATACATGAGGAGAGAAGCGTGGCCGACGACGACGACGCTGCGGCCGACCGGCTCCGCGACCGGGTCGCCGCGTTTCTCGGGCAGCACGACCCGCACGGCGACCGGATCGAGTTCCTCCGTGCCCGGTTCGACGCCGGCCTGGCCTGGGTGCACTACCCGGTCGGACTCGGCGGGCTGGGCGCGCCCCGGCACCTGCAACCGGTGGTCGACGCCGCGTTCGTGCTGGCCGGGGCGCCGGACAACCAGCCCCGCCGCAACAGCATCGGCATCGGCATGGCCGCGCCGACCCTGCTCCGGCACGGCACCCCGGACCAGCACCACCGCTTTCTGCGCCCACTCTGGACCGGCGAGGAGATCTGGTGCCAGCTGTTCAGCGAGCCGGGCGCCGGGTCCGACCTGGCCGGCGTCACCACCCGGGCGGTACGCGACGGCGACGACTGGGTGGTCACCGGGCAGAAGGTGTGGACCTCGATGGCACACCGGGCGCGCTGGGCGATCCTGCTCGCCCGTACCGATCCTGAGCTGCCGAAACACCGGGGGATGACGTACTTCGTCTGCGACCTTTCCGGACCGGGAGTGGAGGTGCGACCGCTGCGGCAGCTCACCGGGGAGGCCGAGTTCAACGAGGTGTTCCTGACCGACGTGCGGCTGCCCGACTCGCTTCGGCTCGGTGCGGTGGGGGAGGGCTGGCAGGTGGCCAGGACCACGCTGATGAACGAGCGGGTCTCGATCGGCGGCGCCCCGATGCCCCGCGAGGGCGGCATGATCGGGCTGCTCACCCGTACCTGGCGGGACCGGGCCGATCTGCGTACGCCGGGCCGGCACGACGAGATCCTGCGCCTCTGGGTACGCGCCGAGGCCGCCCGGCTCACCGCACTGCGACTGCGCCAGCAACTGGTGGCCGGCGAGCCCGGCCCGGAAGGTTCGGCGGTCAAGCTCTCCTTCGCCGGGCTGGCCCAGGCGATCAGCGGCACCGAGGTCGAACTGCTCGGCGCCGACGGGCTGCGACACGACGACTGGTCGCTGCGCCGCTCGACCGAACCGGACCTGCTCGGCCGGGGCGCCACCTATCGCTACCTGCGGGCACGCGGGAACTCGATCGAGGGTGGCACCTCCGAGATCCTGCGCAACATCATCGCCGAGCGGGTCCTCGGGCTGCCGGCCGAACCTCGGGTGGACCGATGACCAACCTGCGCTACGACGAGACCGAAGAGGCGCTGCGCGAGAGCGTACGGGCCCTGCTCCGGGCACACAGCCCGTGGTCGGCGGTGCTGGCCCGGGTCGACGGGGTCGAGTCGTACGACCCGGGGCTGTGGCGGCGGCTCGGCACCGACCTGGGGCTCGCCGGGTTGGCCGTACCGGAGGCGCTGGGCGGGGCGGGTGCGGGCTTCCGGGAGGTGGCGGTGGTGCTTGAGGAACTCGGGCGGGCGGTCGCGCCGGTGCCGTACCTGGGTCACGCGGTTGCCGTACGCGCGCTGCTGACCTGTGTCGAGACCGATCTGCTCGGCGAAGTGGCGACCGGTGAGCGGATCGCCGTGCTGGCGGTTCCGTTCGCGACCCCACCAGGACCGCCGGAGCCCACGGTCGTCGGGGGCGGGGACCTCACCGGGACCATCGTCGGGGTCGCGGACGCGTTGCCGGCGGACCTGCTGCTGGTGCCGGCCACCGACGGTCTGTACCTGGTCGAGGCGGACGGGCCGGGGGTCTCCAGGGTGCCGGTGGTTTCGCTCGACGCCACCCGGCAGCTCTGCGACATCGTGCTCGACGGTGCCCCGGGCCGGCGGATCGCGGCAGGTCACGCCGCTGTCGGGGCGGTCACCGACGCCCTCACCGCGGGTGCGGCACTGCTCGCCGCCGAGCAGGTCGGGGTGGCTCAGTGGTGCCTGGACACCACGGTCGAGTACGTGAAGCAGCGGCACCAGTTCGGTCGGCCGGTCGGCTCGTTCCAGGCGGTCAAGCACCGGCTCGCCGACGTGTGGGTGAGTGTGACCGAGGCCCGGGCGGTCGCCCGGTACGCGGCCGACTGCCTGGCCAACGACTCCGTCGACACCCCGGTCGCGGCGGCGCTGGCGCAGGCGTACTGCGGGGACGTGGCGGTGACGGCGGCGCAGGAGTGCGTCCAGTTGCACGGCGGGATCGGCTTCACCTGGGAGCACCCGGCGCACCTGTATCTGAAGCGGGCCAAGAGCGCCGCGATCGGGTTCGGCACCGCCGACCGGCACCGGGCGAAGCTCGCCATTCTGGCTGACCTGCCCGGATGACCGATGTGTAAACGGCTTAGCTACTGCTAAGTAACAAGTACGCATCGAAGGTATTGACGCCAGGTTTCGGAAACGTACACTCCGAGTGTAATTAGTTCGGAGACCGAACGAGGGATGTTGATGACGGAGCACGGGCTCGCGTTGCACGGCATCGGGGTGCGCTTCGGTGGGCTCACCGCCCTCGACGACGTCTCGCTCCGGGTGCCCGCCGATCGGGTCGTCGGCGTGATCGGGCCCAACGGTGCTGGCAAGACCACCCTGTTCAACGTGGTCTGCGGCCTGGTCCAACCGTCGACCGGCACACTGACCCTCGACGGGCGACCGCTGCGCCCCCGCCCGCACCGGCTCACCCGCCTCGGCATCGCCCGTACCCTGCAGGGCGTCGGACTCTTCGCCGGGCTCACCGTGCTGGAGAACGTGATGGCGGGCGCCACCAACTCGGCCAGGGCCGGGTTCGCCGCCGCCCTGTTCGGGCTGCCGCGCAGCGATCGGGACGAACGCCGGCTGCGCGAACACGCACTGACCATCCTGGAAGGTCTCGGCGTGGCCGATCGGGCCGGCGCCGCCCCGGGCACGCTTCCCTTCGCCGTACGCAAAAGGGTCGCCCTGGCCCGCGCGCTCGCCGCCCGACCCCGGCTCCTGCTGCTCGACGAGCCCGCCGGTGGCCTCGGCGCCGAGGACATCGACGAACTCGGCGCCCTGATCCGCGACCTGCCCCGACGCACCGATCATCCGTGCGCGGTCCTGCTGGTCGAACACCACATGGACCTGGTGATGGCGGTCTGCGACGAGATCGTGGTGCTCGACTTCGGTCGGGTGATCGCCGCCGGTCCGCCCAACGTGATCCGGGACGACCCGGCGGTCACCGAGGCCTACCTCGGCGCCGAAGTCGACCAGACCACCGACGCCGCTGCGACCGACGCCACCGCCACCGCCGATGCCGGCGTCGAGGCGGAGAAGGGGGCGGTCGCGTGAGCGCCGACAACGCGCTGCTGAGCGTACGTGGACTCGTCGCCGGGTACGGAGCCGCGCCGGTGCTGCGGTCGGTGGACCTGACCGTCTCGCCCGGCACCATCGCCGCCGTACTCGGTGCCAACGGTGCCGGCAAGACCACGCTGCTGCGTACGCTCTCCGGCCTGGTTCGGCCGACCGGCGGACAGATCGTCTTCGACGGCGACGACCTGCGCGGCGTCCCGGTCGAACAACTCGTCCGACGGGGCCTGGCGCACGTGCCCGAGGGGCGCGGGGTGGTCGCCGAACTGACCGTGGACGAGAACCTGCGCCTCGGCGGACTCTGGCGACGCGACCGGGCCGACGCCCGGGTGGCCCTCGACGAGGTTTATGAC
Source organism: Micromonospora sp. NBC_01796 (assembly GCF_035917455.1). NCBI lineage: Bacteria > Bacillati > Actinomycetota > Actinomycetes > Micromonosporales > Micromonosporaceae > Micromonospora > Micromonospora sp. NBC_01796. Next base: position 6,920,829 of record NZ_CP109078.1, read on the forward strand.
CTGTTCGAACCGCTCACCCGACGGCGACGCCACGCCGGCCACCAGCTCTCCGGCGGCGAACGGCAGATGCTCGCCCTCGGCCGAGCCCTGGTCGGCCGACCCCGGCTGCTGCTGCTCGACGAGCCGTCGCTCGGGCTCGCGCCACGGGTCACCGCCCAGATCATGGCGCTGCTGCGGCAGTTGCGCGACCGTACCGGGCTCACCGTGCTCCTGGTCGAGCAGAACGTACGCAGCGCGCTGTCCGTCGCCGACCAGGGCGTGGTGATGTCCCTCGGGAAGATCGTCATCGCCACCAGCGCGGCCGGACTGCGCGACGACGCCGACCTGCGGCACGCGTACCTCGGGTTCTGACCGGACCCCGCGTCACCCCCACATCGGACAGCTCGGAGGGAGGAATCTTTGGACCGCTTCGTTTTTCTCACGTTCGACGGCCTGGCCAGGGGAGCGGTGTACGCCGCCTTCGCCCTGGCGCTGGTACTCATCTGGCGTGCCGCCCGCATCGTCAACTTCGCCCAGGGGGCGATGGCGGTCGCGACCGCGTACGTCGCCCACAGCGTGTCGGTCGCAACCGGCTCCTACTGGCTCGGCTTCGTCGCCGCGCTCGCCGCCGGACTGGTGCTCGGTGCCGTGGTGGACCTGACGGTCATGCGCTTCGTCAGCCACACGTCACCACTCAACGCGGTCATCGTCGCCCTCGGGCTGGTCCTGGTCATCCAGGCCGTCCTCGGCATCGTGTACGGCAACGAGTTCCTGCCCGCACCGGCGCCGTTCGACCGTACCGCGCTCACCGTCGGGGGGCTGGTCCTGCTCGCCCCGTACGACCTGTTCGTCTTCGCCGCGGTCGGCGCGGTAGTGCTCGGCCTGGCCTGGATGTTCGGCCGGACCCCGGTCGGCCTCCGGATGCGGTCGGCGGCCTTCGCCCCCGAGGTGTCCCGGCTGCTCGGGGTCAACGTCGGCGGCATGCTCACCCTCGGCTGGGCGCTCGCCGCCGGGGTCGGCGCACTCGCCGGCATGCTGGTCATCCCGACCGAGCTCGGGCTGCACCCGCACGCCATGGACCTGGTCTTCGTCTCCGCGTTCACAGCCGCGGTCGTCGGCGGGCTCGACAGTCCACCCGGCGCGGTCATCGGCGGGCTGGTGGTCGGGTTGCTGCTTTCCTACGTCAGCGGGTACGTCGGCGGCGACGTCACCCCGCTCGCCGTCCTCGCCCTGCTGCTGGTTGTCCTGCTGACCCGACCGGGCGGCCTCTTCTCCGGTGTCGCGGCGAGGCACGTGTGAGCGCCCCCACGCAGGTCGCCGCGCCCCCGGCGGTACGCAGGTCCGCGGCGCTGGGACGGTCGACGCTGCTGCGTCACCTCGGCATCACCCTCGTCGCGGCGCTGCTGCTGCTGGCCGCCACGTACGGGCTGGAGCCGTTCCGCAACTTCCAGCTCGCCACGGTGGCCGCGTACCTCTGCGCCACCGCCGGGCTGACCGTACTCACCGGACTCAACGGGCAGCTCTCCCTGGGGCACGGCGCGCTGATGGCCACCGGTGCGTACACGGTCGCGCTGACCCAGACCCGGATCGCCGACAGCGGTGCCACCTCCGGCTGGCTGCTCGCGGTGTCGCTGCTGACGGCGGTGGTGATCACGGTCGCCGTCGGCGCGGTGATCGGGCTCGCCGCCGCCCGGCTGCGCGGCCCGTACCTGGCCGGTCTGACCCTGGCGGTCGCGGTGGTCGTGCCGGCGGTGGCGATCACCTTCGACGAGGTGTTCGGTGGTGAACAGGGACTGTCGGTGCCGGTCGCGCCACCACCGCTCGGGCTCGGCACCTACTTCCCCTACGAACGCTGGCAGGCCTGGCTGGCCGGTGCGGTCACCCTGCTCACCATGCTCCTGCTGGCGAACCTGGTCCGCAGCCGGTTCGGCCGTTCCCTGCGCGCCGTGCGCGACGACGAGATCGCCGCCCGCCTCGCCGGGATCCACGTCGCCCGGACCCAGGTGCTGGCGTTCGTGGTCAGTGCCGGCTGCGCCGGCCTCGGCGGCGGGCTGCTCGCGGTGCTGGCGCAGAGCGTGTCACCGGGGGCGTTCTCGCTGACCCTGTCGCTGTTCCTGCTGATGGCGATCGTCATCGGTGGACTCGGCAGTCTCGCCGGTGCGGTCTGGGGCGCGGTGCTGCTGGTCGCGCTTCCCGACCTGACCCACTCGCTGACCGAACTGTTCACGCTGTCGCCCGCCGTGGCGCAGCGGTGGGAGGGAAACCTCCCGCTGGCGATCTTCGGAGTCACGTTGATCGTCGTCATGATCGCCGCTCCGGGCGGCATCCAAGGGCTGCTGACCCGGATCGGGCGTGCGCTGCCCCGTCGGCGGCGCTGACCGGCACCGCCCGTACCACTCACCGCACCAGCACACACACCACCGTCAGACAGAACCGGACCGAGAAAGGTCGGTGCCTCCCCATGATGCAACGCAGCATCGTACGACGCGGTCTCGTGATCGCCACCTCGCTCAGCCTGCTCGTCACCACCGCCGCGTGCAGCGACGACGGTGATTCGGGCGGCGGCGGGGCACCCGTGCCCGGCGTCACCGACACCGAGATCGTGCTCGGTACGCACATGCCGCTGACCGGGCCCGCCGCGGCCGGCTACTCGAGCATCGCGCCGGCGACCAAGGCCTACTTCGACTATGTCAACGCCAACGGCGGGGTACACGGTCGGAAGATCACCTACAAGATCATGGACGACGGGTACAACCCCGCCAACACCCAGCAGGTGGTCCGGCAACTCGTGTTGCAGGACAAGGTGTTCGCCGTGGTCAACGGCCTCGGCACCCCGACGCACACCGGGGTGCTCGACTTCCTCAAGACCAACCGGGTGCCGGACCTCTTCGTCGCCTCCGGCAGCCGGAGCTGGGACCAGCCGGAGAAGTACCCATCGACGTTCGGGTACAACACCGACTACACCGTCGAGGGCAAGATCCTGGCGAACTACATCAAGACCAACCTCGCCGGGCAGAAGGTCTGCTTCCTCGGCCAGGACGACGACTTCGGCCGGGACAGCCTCGCCGGGGTGGAGAAGATCCTCGGGGCCGGTACGGTCGCCGCCAAGCAGACGTACGTCACCAGCAACACCAACGTCGCCCCGCAGATCGGTGCGTTCAAGGCGGCCGGCTGCCAGGTTGTCGTGCTGGCGACCGTACCGGGCTTCACCGCGCTGTCGATCGGCACCGCGGCCCGGCTCGCCTTCAAGCCCCAGTGGATCGTGTCCAACGTCGGCGCCGACTACGACACGCTCGCCAAGTCGCTCGGGGCGGCCGCACCGCTGCTCGAAGGCGTGGTGGGGTCGAACTACATGCCGATGGACAACGACGCGGCGAACCCGTGGATCCAGCTCTTCACGAAGGTCAACAAGGAACACAACGGTGACGCCCCGTTCGACGGCAACACCGTCTACGGCATGTCGGTCGGTTACCTGACCGTGCAGGCCCTGCTCGCGGCCGGCAAGGACCTGACCCGCGAGTCGCTTCTCGCAGCCGTGGAGAAGGGTGGCTTCCAGGGCCCCGGCCTGGCACCGCTGCGGTTCTCCAAGACCGACCACTCCGGGTACGGCGGAGCGCGGCTGAGCAAGGTCACCGGCGGGGTGCAGAGCTACTTCGGTGCGACGTACGAGACGGACGAGGCGGACGGCCCGGTCAACGAGTACACCGTGGCACCGGCCGCACCACCGGCGAACGGCATCCCCACCGCTTCCTGACCTACCCCGCGCTTCCGTCGTCGGGAGCGCAGACAGTCGGCAACTGGCCTCATCCCCGTGGAGGGGAGGAGGCCAGTTTGCTGTTCGCAGAGTGTGTAGGAATAGGTGCGGGCAACGGCGGTGGAGGCGACTCTTCCCGTACGTTCGGGTCCTCGGCAACGGCGTCGGGGAAGTCTGTCGAAAATGGTATTGGCGATACCACAAAAGCGAGTACGCGTCACCGTCGCCCCGCGGGGCACGGACCGGACGGGACCGAGAATCCTCAGGCCACGATGGTTGCTGCCGGATCAAGTGGCTGATGCTGCCCGGACGTGAATGAACGCGAGAGAACTCGACCGGTGGGGGTGTCGCGACGGTAGGGATGACGATGTCCCGCTCGGAATACCCCCGCTCCACTCGCCGCGACACAGAGGAATAGGAACCGATCTCAGATGTCGACGGAGATCGGACCGTCAGGTCATTGCCGCTGATTCTCATGTCCGGAGGTCCCACGTGACAGCATCCGCCACCGACGACACCACCCGCGACAACGGTGACCGAGCCGAGCCTCGACCGGCGGGCGGGGGACCGGCGGAATCGGTACTGCCGGAACTGCGCACCATGTGGTGGGAGACCGGTCTGCGGGCCCGGGTCGACGCGGGACTGCTCGCCGTCTTCGCCGAGTTGCCCCGACTGGTGGCCAGGGCGGTCATGATCAGTTGGCGGGCCGACCGGACCCGTACCACGGTTGTGGGTGTCGCGACGGTTGGCGCCGGGGTGATGGCGGCGTTCGGGCTGCTGGCCACCCAGCGGGTGCTGGTGGAACTGTTCGCGGGCGGCCCGACACCGGACAAGGTCGCCGCCGCCCTGCCCGCGCTGGTGCTGCTGGCGGCGGCGACCGCGATCCGCGCCGGGCTGGGCATCGCCACCGGGTACGCCCAGAACGGTCTCACCCCACGGGTCAGCCGGGAGGTCGAGCGCGGTCTGTTCGAGGTCACCACCCTCGTACGGCTGGACGCCTTCGACGAGGACGCGTTCGCCGACGACATGGAACGCGCCTCCCGTGGCACGGACTCCGCCATCGCCCTCGTCCAGGGCGCGATGAACCTGCTGGCCGGACTGGTCAGCCTGCTCGCCGTGACCGTCGCGGTGATCGTGATCCACCCGCTCCTGCTCATCGCCCTGCTGGTCGCGACCGTCCCGAACGCCTGGGGCGCCCTGCGCGCGGGACACCAGCGTTACCAGACCTACATCGCCGGCTCCGTACGCCGACGCCGGTTGTGGATCCTGCACCGGCTGATGGCGGAGCGTGCCTCGGCACCGGAACTGCGCTCGTACGGGCTGCGCCGTTTCCTGCTCGACCAGTACGACCGGGTCATGGGGGTGGAGACCGACATCCAGATCGCGCTGGCCCGGAAGGTCACGACCACCACCAGCATCGGTTCGGTGATCGGCGGGGTCGCCACCGGTGTGGTGTACGTGCTGCTCGGTGTCCTGCTCCTGGACGGACAGATCCCACTGGCGGCGGCGGCCACGTGTGTGCTCGCGGTGCAGGCCGCGCAGCGGTCACTGACCACGGTCACCTTCCACATCGACCACATCTACAGCGACGGCCAGCACTTCAGCGACTACACCGGGTTCATGACCCGGGCGACGAACTACCTGCCCGCCGCCGGTGGCGGTGAGCCGGTCACCCGGTTGGAGGAACTCGCCGTACGCGGGGTGAGTCTGCGTTATCCGGAGCGGGTCGACGCGGCGGTGGACGACGTGACGCTCACCATCCGGGCCGGTGAGACGGTGGCGTTCGTCGGCGAGAACGGGTCGGGCAAGACGACCCTGGCCGCGATGATCGCGGCCCTGCGGGTGCCGAGCCACGGCACCATCGAGTGGAACGGGCGGCCGCTGCGCGAGTGGGATCCCGGCGGGTTGCGGGCCCGGGTCGCCGTGGTGACCCAGGAGTACCACAAGTGGCCGTTCACGGCGGCGACCAACATCGCCATCGGTGACACCGAGACCGAGCCGAGGCAGGACCGGATCGAGGTCGCCGCCGAGCGCGCGGTCGCCCACGAGATGATCCGGGACCTGCCGTACGGGTACGAGACGCTGCTCGACCGTACGTTCGCCAACGGGCAGGACCTCTCCGGTGGGCAGTGGCAGCGGATCACGGCGGCACGCGGGTTCCTCCGCGAGGCCGAGCTGCTGATCATGGATGAGCCGTCCTCGGCGCTGGACCCGCGTGCCGAGGACGCGCTCTTCCAGGCGATCCGGGACCGTCAGGGCCGGGCGACCACGATCCTGATCACCCACCGGCTGGCCAACGTACGGCATGCCGATCGGATCTTCGTGCTGCACAACGGCGCACTGGTCGAGTCGGGCCGGCATGACGAGCTGGTCTCCGCCGGCGGCCGGTACGCCGAGCTGTTCGCGTTGCAGGCCGCCGGCTACCGGGCGACCGAGCGTTGACGGGTCCGTCGCGGGGCTCGTAGTATTAGCACTGTGAATGCATATTTTGTCGTCCGGTCAGTCAGCCGGTCCCGGTGACCTCCGCCGGACTGGACCTGGCCGGTGCAGGGGTGGTCGTGACCGGAGGCGGTTCCGGTATCGGTGCCGCGCTCGCCACCCGGTTCGCCGCCGCCGGTGCCCGGGTGATCGTCAACGACCTGGACGCCGACGCCGCCCGCGCGGTCGCCGACCGGATCGGTGGACACGCCGTGCCGGGCGACGCCTCGGACCGGGCCGAGGTGGGCCGGCTGGTCGACACCGCGTACGAGCTGCTCGGTCGGGTCGACCTGTTCTGTGCCAACGCCGGAGTGGCACCCGGCGGCGGGGTGGACGCCGACCTCGACGACTGGGATTCCGCCTGGCGGGTGAACGTACTCGCCCACGTGCACGCCGCCCGCGCGCTGCTGCCGTACTGGCTGCCGGCGGGGCGGGGACGGCTGGTGGTGACCGTGTCCGCAGCCGGTCTGCTCACCCTGCTCGGGAAGGCGCCGTACTCGGTCACCAAACACGCGGCACTCGGCTTCGCCGAATGGCTGCGCGCCACGTACGCCCACCGGGGCATCACCGTCCAGGCGCTCTGTCCGCAGGGTGTGCGTACGCCCATGCTCGCCAGCGGCGACGGCCCCGGCGCCACCCTGCTCGACGCCGACGCGCTCGAACCCGAACAGGTGGCGGAATGCGTGCTGGCGGCGCTCGACGGGGACGGTTTCCTGATCCTGCCGCACCCGGAGGTCGCCACCTTCTACGCCCGACGGGCCGCCGACCCGGACCGCTGGCTGCGCGGGATGAACCGCGTACAGCAGGGTCTCGACGCGGCGGCCGACGGACGGTGAGCGGCCCACGGTCGGCGGCCGACCCGCAACCCGGCCGGGCGCTACCCGGTCTCGACCTGGGCCGGTTGCGCGGCTACCTCGACCGGGAGGCGCCCGACCTGGTCGACGGCCCGCTGCGCGGCGGGGTGCTCCCCGGCGGCAAGTCCAACCTCACCTACGCGGTGACCGATGGCCGGACCCGGTTCGTGGTACGCCGACCGCCGCTGGGCCACGTGCTCGCCACCGCCCACGACATGGGTCGCGAGTACCGGGTGCAGCGGGCCCTCGCGCCAACCCCGGTACCGGTGCCGCGGGTGCTCCTGCACTGCCCCGACGCGAAGGTCATCGGCGCACCGTTCTATCTCATGAGCCACGTCGACGGACGGGTCTACCGGGTGCCGGCCGAGCTGACCCCGCTCGGTCCGGCCGCCGTCGCCGGGCTCGCCCGGTCCCTGGTGCACACCCTCGCCGACCTGCACGCCGTTGCGCCCGACAGCGTCGGGCTGGCTGACTTCGGCCGCCCGGACGGGTTCGCCGCCCGGCAGGTTCGCCGGTGGAAGACCCAACTCGACGCCTCCCGCAGCCGGGACCTGCCCGGCATCGAGGAACTGCACGACCGGCTCGCCGCCGCCGTACCGGTGGCCGGTGCCGCCACCGTCGTGCACGGCGACTTCCGGTTGGACAACGCGGTCGTCGGACCGGACGGCGACATCCGCGCGGTGCTCGACTGGGAGATGTCCACCCTGGGCGACCCGCTCACCGACCTCGGCCTGCTGCTGGTCTACTCGGCCCGGCTGCACGCCCCCGGCTGGCCCGCCCCCGACGAACTCGCCGTGGCCTACGCCGACCGGACCGGCCGGGACGTACGCGACCTGGGCTGGTACGTCGCCTTCGCCTCGTTCAAGCTCGCCGTGATCCTCGAGGGCGTGCACTACCGCTACGTACGCGGACAGACCGTCGGCGCCGGATTCGACCGGGTCGGCGAACGGGTCCCGCCGCTGATCGCACAGGGCCTGAGCACACTGGGGGAGAGCTGATGGACTTCGGCCTGGACGACACCACGGTCCGGATGCGCGAGCGGCTGCTCGATTTCATGACCGAGCAGATCTACCCGGCGGAAATGGAGTTCGCCCAGCAGGCGCGCACCGGTGACCCGTGGACCGCCCCGCCGGTGGTGGACCGGCTCGCCGCCGAGGCCCGTCGGCGCGGGCTGTGGAACCTGTTCCTCCCCGGTGAGCACGGCGCCGGCCTGACCAACCTCCAGTACGCCCCACTGGCCGAGATCACCGGCCGTAGCCCCGGCCTGGCCCCGGCCGCCCTCAACTGCGCCGCCCCCGACACCGGAAACATGGAACTGCTCGCCGAGTTCGGCACCGCCGAGCAGCGCGAACGCTGGCTGACCCCGCTGCTCGACGGCCGGATCCGGTCCGCGTTCGCGATGACCGAGCCCGACGTCGCCTCCTCCGACGCCACCAACATCGCCACCCGGATCGAGCGGGACGGCGACGACTACGTGATCGACGGCCGGAAGTGGTTCATCACCGGGGCGATGAACCCGCGCTGCGAGATCCTCATCGTGCTCGGACGTACCGACCCGGACGGGCCGAGGCACCGCCAGCACAGTCAGATCCTGGTACCCCGCGACACGCCCGGGGTGAACATCCGCCGGGGCATGTCCACGTTCGGCTACGACGACGGCGACCACGGCGGACACGCCGAGATCGACTTCGTCGACGTACGGGTACCGGCCGGCAACCTGATCGGGGCGCCCGGTGACGGTTTCGCCATCTCGCAGGCCCGGCTCGGACCCGGCCGGGTGCACCACTGCATGCGCCTGATCGGCATGGCCGAACGGGCGCTGGAACTGCTGTGCCGGCGGGCCGGTGCAAGGCAGGCGTTCGGCGGGCCGCTCGCCGGCCAGGGGGTGATCCAGGACTGGATCGCCGAGTCGCGGGTGCGGATCGAACAGGCCCGGCTGCTGGTACTCAAGACCGCCTGGCTGATGGACACCGTCGGTAACCGGGACGCGCACACCGAGATCCAGGCGATCAAGATCGTGGTCCCGCAGGCGGTCGAGTGGATCCTCGACAAGGCCATCCAGGCCCACGGCGCGGCCGGGGTCAGTCAGGACTCCCCACTGGCCCAGATGTGGGCCCGGGCCCGGACGATCCGGCTCGCCGACGGCCCCGACGAGGTACACCGCCGTTCGCTCGCCCGGCGGGAACTGCGCCGCCACCTGCCGGCGGGTTCATGACCGCTGGCTACACTCTGCGTGCATGATCTTGCCCCGGGTGTCGGGGCGGAGGAGGAGTGGCGAGATGGGCCAGGCCGACGTACCGGCTCGGGTCGACGGGCGGACCGCACGCGCGGAACGTACCCGGGCGGCGATCGTCGAGGCGCACCTCGCGCTCATCTCCGAAGGGGACCTCCGGCCGACCGGTGAACGGATCGCCGACCGGGCCGGGGTGTCCCTGCGTACGCTCTGGACGAACTTCAAGGACATGGAGACCCTCTTCGAGGCCAGCGGGGAGCGCCTGCTCCAGGAGCAGGACGCCGCGTACCGGCGGATCTCACCCGACCTGCCGCTGGCCAAGCGCGTCGACGCGTACTGCCGCCAGCGCGCCCGGCTGCTCCAACTGATCACCCCGTCGGCGCGGGCCGCGCAGATGCGCGAACCGGTCTCCGCCCAGCTCCACCTCAACCGGCTCAAACACATCGACCGGGTACGCGACGAGGTGCTCGACCTGTTCGCCGCCGAACTCGACCGGGCCGGCGCCGGACGGGACGAACTCGTCAACGCCCTGGTGGCGGCGAGCATGTGGCCGGCCTGGTCGATGCTGCGCGACGGTCTCGGGCTCGGTGTCGACAAGGCCCGCGCGGTGATGACCCGTACGGTGCGAGCGCTGCTGACCGAGTCGAAGGTCTCCTGACCCCCGGCGAGGCGGTGCTCAGCCAGGAAGGGTCAGGTGGTCGTCCACCATCGCCATCAGCGCGGCGGTGGCCGAGCTGACCCGGCGTTGCTCCGCCGTCGCCAGGTGCAGCGACCACTCCAGGGACTGGTCCGTCACCGGCAGCGCCCTGCACAGCGGTGTCCGGGGGACGGTGTGCGTCGGCAGGATGGTCACGCCGAGGCCGTGGCTGGCGAAGTCGGCCGCCACCCCCACGTCGGTCACCTCCATGCCGATCACCCGTTCCAGCCCGGCCGCCCGGAACGCGGCGTCGTTGGCGGTCCGGTTGGCGTACCCGAGCGGGTAGTCGATGAACGGCTCGTCGGCCACCTCGGCCAGGGTCACCGAGTCCTGCCGGGCCAGCGGATGGTCGGCCGGTACGACCACCACCTGCGGGATCCGTACCAGCAGGCGGGTCCGCAGGTGCGGGAACGGGCGGCCGCCGATGCCGAGGAACGCGACGTCGACCTCGCCGTCGACCAGGGAGCGGGCCAGTCCGGCCGAACCGTCCCAGGTGGCCGCCCGCAACCGCAGGCGTACGCGCGGGTGGGTCCGGTGGAACTCGCCCAGCAGACCGGCGAAGTCGATGCCGCCGACACCGGTCAGGCAGCCGACGGCAACCGAGCCGTGCAGTTCCCGGCCCACCTCGTTGACGGCGTCCCGGGCCGACTGGGCCGCGTCGAGGGTCGCCCGCGCCCTGGGCAGCAGCGCCTCTCCGGCGTCGGTCAGCGAGAACCGCTGCGCGCCGCGCTCGAACAGCACCGCGCCGAGTTCACGTTCCAAGGCGGAGATCGCGGACGAGACGGCGGACTGCACCACGTGCAGCCGACCCGCCGCGCGGGTGAAACTGCGCTCCGCCGCGACCGCGACGAAATACTCCAGATGCCTGAGCTCCACTCCGCCAAGGATCACATACTCCGACGGGCGGGCGGCCCGTACCCGGGGCGACCGGCGCCCGCCCCGCCCCGTTACCTCGCTCATCGTGGACTCCTGTCGACCCGTTCGTGGGTCAGATGGCGCCGCCGTTGGCGTACAGCACCTGGCCGTTGATCCAGCGGGCCGGACCGGCGAGGAAGACGATGATCTCGGCGATGTCCTGCGAGGTGCCGATCCGCTCCAGCGGCGGCTCGGCCGCCATCCGGGTCAGGGTCGCCTCGTCCTTGCCGTCGAAGAAGAGCTGGGTCGCGGTCGGGCCGGGCGCCACCACGTTCACGGTGATGTCCCGACCGCGCAGTTCGCGGGCCAGGATCAGGGTGATCGCCTCCACCCCGCCCTTGCTCGCGGCGTAGGCGGTGTAGCCGGGCCGGGCGAACCGGCTGATCGAGCTGGAGATGTTGATGATCGCGCCACCGGAGCGCATCCGGCGGGCGGCCTGCTGGTCGACCACGAAGGTGCCCCGGAGGTTGGTCCGGATGATCCGGTCCAGCAGATCGAGGTCGAGGTCGACCAGCGGACTGACCGGCATGATGCCGGCCGCGTGGACCACCACGTCAACGCCGCCGTACTCGCGCTCGGCCGCGTCGAAGACCGCGGCGACCGCGGTTTCGTCGGCGACGTCACCCTGTACGGCGATCGCGTTGCCGCCCCTGGCGGTGATCGCGGCGACCGTGCTGTCCGCGTCGACCTTGTTGCCGGCGTAGTTCACGACGACGGCGTACCCGTCGGCGGCCAGCCGTTCCGCGCTCTCGCGGCCGATGCCACGGGAGCCACCGGTGATGATCGCTACGCGGTGGGGGGTGTTCATGGTTGACGCTCCTTCAGCCGGGGATCTTGCCGTCGAGCCAAGCGTGACCCCCGGGTGGCATCAAATCCAACGAATCATTCCGATGATCAACATCTCTGTGGGAGATGGTGGACGTGAGCCGTCCAGGTTCCGAACCCGGATACAGTATCCGACGCGGATGCCGGGCGAGGTGCGGCAATGAGACAACCCACCGGCCTGGCGGCCCTCTCGGGGACCGGGGGATCAGGCCCCCAGGAAGTCGACGATGGCCAGGGCGAAACCCGGATCGCGTACGACACCGAGGTGGTCGCCCGGCAGCACGAGCAGCTTTCCGTCGGTGATCGCGTCGGCGAGCACCTCCGGTCGGCTGGCGAGGTGGTCCTCGACGCCGCAGAGGACCAGCGTCGGCGCGGTGATCCGGTCCAGCGGAATCCGCCCGGTCCGTACGGCGGCGACCTGGGCCGCCAGCGCCAGCCGGTCGGCGCCCACCGCGTCGGCCAGGATCCGGAACGGTGCCCCCGGCAGGGCGGCGATGTCGGCCGGATCCTCGGCGAGCAGAGCCCTGGTCACCTCACCCGGAGGCATCGCCCGGGTGTCGAGGCCGCCCAGTTCGACGACCGCGGACCCGACGCCGCCCAGGACGAGCCGGCGGACCCGTCTGTCGGTGCTGGCCAGCAGTGCCGACACCACCGCGCCCATCGAGTAGCCGACGAGGTCGATCCGGTCCACGTCGAGCAGGTCGACCAGCGCGGCGAGGTCACGGGCCATGGCGACTTCGCCGTACCGGGCGGGTTCGTGGGGCTTGCCCGACGCGCCGTGCCCGCGCGCGTCCGGGGCGACCACCCAGCGCCCGGCGTCGGTGAGCGCGGCGACCACTCCGGGCCCGACGAAGTTGGTGGTGGCGTCGACCACGAAGCCGTGGTGCAGCACCACGGGCGGGGTGTCGTCCGGGGTGCCCCACCGCTGGTAGGCGATCTCCACGCCGTCGAACGACCGGAATCGATGGGCCATTGAGTCACCAGCCTCTTTCCAACTCGTTACTCATAGGTAACACTGAGTCTATGGTTACTGCATCGACAGTGCAAATAACCACCCTCCGTGGCCGGATCGCGGAGCGACACGCGGTCGCGGGCCTGCTCGACCGGGCGGCCCGGGGCAACGGCGGAGCGCTGCTCTTCCACGGTCCACCGGGAATGGGCAAGACCACCCTGCTCGGGTATGCCAGGACCATCGCCACCGAGGCCACCGTGCTGGCCGCCACCGGCCTGGCCGAGGAGAGCGCACTCGCGTACGCCGGGCTCCAGCGCCTGGTCGAGCCGGTGCTCGACCACACCGCCACCCTGCCCACCTCGCTCGCCCGCGTCCTCGCCCGAGCCCTCGCCGGTGGGGGCTGCCCCGCGTCGGACCGGTTCGCCCTCGCCATGGCGGTACGCGGCCTGCTCGTCGCCGCCGGCCGGGACCGGCCCGTGCTCTGCACCGTGGACGACGTCGAACTGCTCGACCCACCGTCGACCGACGCGCTGACCTTCGCCGCCCGACGACTGCGGGACCAGCCGGTCGCCGTCTTCTTCGGTGCCGGACCGGACACCGCGCTCGGCGGCATCCCGGCCCGGCACCTCGACGGCCTGGACGACACCACCAGCGTCGAACTCCTCGCCGACCTGCTACCCGAGCCGCTGCCCGCCCGGGTTGCCGCCGCCCTCGTCGCGCTCGCCGCCGGCAACCCGCAGGCGCTCGCCGACCTCGCCGCCGCGCTCACCCCGGCGCAGCGCCGGGGCGACGAACCGCCACCCGCCACCCTCGCCCCGGACAGCGTCCTGCGCAGGCGCTACCGCCAGCGGCTGGCCGGTCTGCCGCCGGACACCCGGTGGCTGCTGCTGCTCGCCGCCCTCGACGACGAACTGGACGCGTCCACCCTGGTCCGGGCCGCCCAGGCATCCGGGATGGTGATCGACGCCCTCACCCCGGCCGAGCTGTCCGGCCTGGTCCGGGTCGACACCCACCGGGTCCACTTCGCCCACCCCCTGGTACGGGCCATCGTGCACGACGAGGCGCCGCTGGCCCGGCGACGTACCGGGCACCTGCGACTGGCCGGGGTCCTCGACGGTGAACGGGAACGGCTGCGCCGGGCGGTCCACCTCGCGGCGGCGGCGGTGGGCCCGGACCCGGACCTCGCCGCCGAACTCGAACGGGCAGCCGCCAGCGGCGGAGGAGGTTACGCCACCGCGTCGGCGGCGTTGGAGCGGGCCGCGCAGCTCACCCCCGAACCGGCCGCGGCGGCGACCCGGTTGGTGACCGCCGCCCGCTACGCCTGGCTCGCCGGGCGCCCCCGCCGCGCCCGGGAACTCCTCGGTGGACTGGTCGGCGGGCCGCTCGGGCAGGCGGGCGTACCGTCTCCCGACTCGCTCATCCCGGAGGTGCCCGGAGCCGTCCCGGTCGGGCCGGAACTGCTCGGCACGGTTCAACTCCTGCGCGGGGAGATGGAACTGCGCGCGGGCTCCGCCGCGGTGGCGATCGAGATCCTGCTCGCCGCCGGGGACCTGCTCGCCGACCACCGACCCGACCTCGCGCTCACCGCCCTGGTCCGGGCCGGTGAGGCGGCCAGCTTCGTCGGCGACGACCGCCGTTTCGACGAACTGGCCCGCCGCGCCGCCGCGCTGCGCCACCCGGTGGAGTCACCGGCCACCGAGCTGATGTCCGACCACGTTGTCGGGTTCGGTGCGATGCTTCGCGGCGACCACGGGTTGGCCGTACCGGCGTTGCGGCGGGTGGTCGCACTCGCGACCCGACTCGACGACGCGGCCGCGCTGGCGGTGGCGAGCGCGGACAGCCTGTTGCTGGCCGACGACCGGGGCGCCCACCGGTCGGCCAGCCGCGCCGCCGAACTGGCCCGCACCACCGGGCAGGTCGCGCTGCTGCCCAGGGTGCTGGAACTGAGGGCGTGCGCGGAGTACTGGCTCGGCCCGGACGAGGTGGCAATCGAGACCGCCCGGGAGGGACTGCGTACGGCACGGGACACCGGGCAGGACAACTGCGCCGCCACCCACCTGGGCCTGCTCGCGGTCTTCGCCGCCATCGCGGGCGACCACCGGGCCTGCGGCCGTTGGCTGGGAGAGCTGGGGGAGGGACCGGACGGTGAGAGTCGACCCCGGGCCCTGGGCCAGTGGGCGCTGGGCGTACTCGACCTGACCGCCGGCAGGTGCGACGACGCGGTCACCAGGCTGGCCGGGCTGGCCGACCCGGTCACCGGGCACGGCCAGATCCTCATCCAGATGATGGCCCTGCCGTACCTGGTCGAGGCCGCCGCCAGGTGTGCCGACCCCGGACCGGCGCTCGTCGCCCTCGCGGTCTTCGACCAGTGGGCGAACAACACCGGGGATCCGGCCCGTCGTGCCATCTCGGCCCGGTGCCACGCCCTGCTGGCGCCGCGCGGCAGCGACGAGGCCGAGGCGGCGTTCCGTACGGCGTTGCTGCTGCACCCCGCCGCCGGCTCGGAGTTCGAGCGGGCGCGTACGGAGCTGCTCTTCGGCAAGGAACTGCGGCGCAGCCGGCGGCCCCGCGACGCACGGGAGTACCTGCACAGCGCGTGGGAGTCGTTCGTGCACCTCGGTACGCAGGTGTGGGCCGCGCAGGCGATTGCCGAGTTGCGGGCGGCGGGGGAGGCGGTCGAGGCGTCGGCGGTGCCGGTGACCGGGGCGCTGACCGCCCAGCAGTTGCAGATCGCCCGGCTGGTGGCCGAGGGTGCGACCAACCGGGAGGTGGCGGCCCGGCTGTTCCTGTCCACCCGAACCGTCGACCACCACATGCGCAACATCTTCAGCCGGCTCGGCATCCGGTCCCGGACCGACCTGGTACGGGTCATGTCGTCCTAGCCGCAGGCTCGCGCCACGGGGACGGCACGATGGCCCGTGCCGGGTCACCGGACGGGCCACCGTGCTAATCGGATACCTGCGACAACATCTCCGACCCGCCGGGTCGCGGCGCGGTCACCTGGCCGGGTCCCGGTTGTACGACCGCAGCGCCCACAGGTAGCCGAGCACGGTGATGGCGAGGCACCAGGCGGCGGCGATGATGGCGTTGTTGCCGATCGGACCCCCGGTCAGCAGTCCGCGCAGGGTCTCGATGACCGCCGTGAACGGCTGGTACTCGGCGAACCAGCGCAGCCCCACCGGAAGGGAGTCGGTGGGCACGAATCCGCTGCCGAAGAAGGGGAGGAGCAACAGAATGGAGGGGGAGTTGCTGGCGCTCTCGACACTCTTGGCCGCCATCCCCAGACCAACCGCCAACCAGGTGACCGCGAGAGTGATCATCGTGAGCACGCCGAACGCCGCGACCCACTCGACCGGGCCGGCCGAGGGCCGGAAGCCGAGGAGCAGCGCCACCCCGATCACCACCACGATGGCGAGCAGTGTCTGGAGCATGGCCCCGACGACATGCCCGGTCAGTACGGCCGCCCGGGAGATCGCCATCGTACGGAACCGGGCGACGATGCCCTCGGTCATGTCCATGGCGATCGAGATCGCCGTGCCCTGCGCCGTACCGGCCACGGTCATCATGAGGATGCCGGGGACGACGTATCTCAGGTACTCCGCCCGCCCACCCGAGGTGCCGCCGAGTCCCGCCCCCAGGGTGCCGCCGAAGACGAAGACGAACAGCAGGAGGAACACCAGCGGCCCACCGATCACGAACATCGTCAGGGACGGGTAGCGCACCATGCGCTTGAGGTTGCGCCGGAGCATGGTCGCCGAGTCGTGCGCGGCGTAGGAGAGGGTGGTCATCGTACGAACTCCGTCTTCTGGTCGGCCTGTCCGGTGAGCGAGAGGAACACGTCGTCGAGATCGGGGGTGTGCAGCGAGAGGCCGTCGACCTCCACCGAGTCACGGTCGAGCTGGTCGAGTACGGCCCGCAGGGCCCGGAAGCTGCCGTCGGTCGGCACCCGCAGGGTGAGGCCGGTGTCGTCCCGGGTGGACTCGACGAGCCCACGGGCCGCGGTGTCGAGCCCGTTCGCGTCGGCGAAGCGCAGCTCCACGTGGCCACCGGGGATCAGGGCCTTGAGCTGGCTCGGCGTCCCCTCGGCGACCAGCCTGCCGTGGTCGAGTACGGCGATCCGGTCGGCGAGCTGGTCCGCCTCCTCCAGGTACTGGGTGGTGAGGAAGATCGTCACCCCGCGGGCGACCAGATCGCGGATGATCTCCCACATGGTGCGCCGGCTGCGCGGGTCGAGGCCCGTCGTCGGCTCGTCGAGGAAGATGACCCGAGGGCTGCCGACCAGGGTCATCGCGAGATCGAGCCGACGACGCATCCCGCCGGAGTAGGTGGATGCGGGCTTCCTGGCGGCCTCGGCCAGGTCGAACCGGTCGAGCAGGTCGGTGGCGAGGCGGCGTCCCGCCGGGCGGCCCAGGTGACGCAGGTCCGCCATCAGCAGCAGGTTCTCCTCGCCGGTGAGCAGGTTGTCGACCGCCGAGAACTGGCCGGTCACCCCGATCACACCGCGTACGCCGTCCGGGTTCCGGGCGAGGTCGTGGCCGGCGATCCGTACGTCCCCGCCGTCGGCGCTGATCAACGTGGACAGGATCTGCACCATGGTGGTCTTGCCGGCGCCGTTCGGGCCGAGCAACGAGAAGATCGTCCCCTCGGGTACGTCCAGGTCGATGCCGTCGAGCACGACCTGCTTACCGAACGACTTACGCAGTCCGGCGACCGCGATCGCCGATCCGGGTGTGGTCATCTCATCTCCTTGTGTTGGTGCGAGGTGTACTGGCCGGGTCAGGGCAGCCGACATCGCCCGGCGTAGGGCCGGGTGTGGTTCGACTGCGGTGGGAGGCTCGGGCAACGAGCGGGAAGCGGACGGCGGTGGCACGGGCTCACCGGTGCCGGCGTTCGCCCCTGATCGGGCGGGAGGCCGGCGGGACGCGGCGCGGAACCGTCCTCGCGAGCGCGGTTGTGCGTGTGGGGGCCGACGGTTGTTCGGGTGGCAGGGTGGCTGGGGAGTCAGCGCTGCCGGCGGTGGCCGTCAGGGCTGGGCTGGGGTCACCCGGCGGGGGCGATGGTGGAACGGCGGATCAGGATGCCGCCGGCGTAGGTGCGGGCGCGTACCTCGACGGTCTCGTCCGATCCGCCGGGCCCCTCGGAGGTGTCCAGGTCGTTGCGGACCCGGCCGGACACGGACCTCACGTCGAGCCAGGCTGCCGTACCCCTGCGGATGCCGACCTCCAGGTCACCGGCGGCGGACTCGATCACCACCGAGCCCCGGACGACCTCTCCGATGCGGACGTTGCCGTTCGCGGTCTTCGCCGTCACCGCGCCGAGTGCCCGGTCGACGGAGATGTCCCCGTTGGCCGCGTTCGACCGCAGGTCCCCGGTAACCTCGCCGATGCTGATGTCACCGTTGGAATTCTTGATCACCGCTTGACCGTCGACTACGCGGATCTCCACGTCACCGGAGTGGGTGGTGACCTCGGTGTTGCCGGTGATGTGGCCCACCGTGACCCGACCGCTGCTGGTGTGCGCGTGCAGCGCGCCGGTACGGTCCAGCCCGATGTTGCCGAGGCTGGTCTTGAACCGGCACTCGCCGAGCCGACCCTCGGTGTCGAAGTCGGCCAGCGAGGCGTAGGCGCGTACGTCCGAGCCGGCGGGCAACTCGACGGTCACCTCGACCGACCCGACCTTGTTGCTGAAGAGCGTGCGCAGCTTGGGCGCCTTGACCAGCAGCTTGCCGTCGGTGAACTCGACCCGTGTCTGCTCGGCCGCCTTCACGTCGAGTTCGTTGGCGTGGTCGTTCGGCTGGACCTCGACCACCGTCTGGCCGCGGTCGGTGGCGGTGATCCGGGCGCGGCCGACAACGAGGTCGATCGTCGCGGAGATGGGGCCGGGGGTGTCGAAATTAGGCATGGCGGTGCCCTCCTGATGGGTCTGGTGGATGTCTTGCGGGAGTGGGCGCTGGTTGGTGCAGCGATGTGGCGGGTGGATCGGCGGCTAGCGGACCCAGCCGGTGTAGTGCTGTCCGGCCCAGCTCTTCTGCCGCTCGGGCTGGCGGTCGCGTTCCTCCTGCGCGAGCGCGGTGGCGGCGACCCGGACCAGCCAGGCGTTGACCGAAAGGCGTTCCCGGCCCGCGGCCTCCTCGATCCGGGCCTTGAGCTGCTCGGGCAGGCGGAAGTTGATCCGTGAGACGGCGCCGTCGTCGGTGTCCGGCACGGGGGTCGGCGCGGCGGCCGTCCGGGGCTCGGTCGGGCTCTCGTACGCGTCGAAGCTGTCCCCGGCGGCGTGTCCCGGCGCCAGTGTGGCCGGGGGTGGCGCCACGACGAACTCCGGCTCGCCGGCCCGGAGGCGGAGATCCACGGAGCCCGGTGCGAGGTCGCGGGTGATCTCGTCCGCCGCCGCCGACAGCGCGTCGAGCAGGGTGAGCCGGACGGCCGACTCCAGCGGTGCGGTCAGGCGCTCGGCGAGGGCGCGGGCGTCGTCGCCCCCGGCCTCGGCGGCGACCGCGAGCTGCCGCCGCAGGTTGTCGACGTACTGCGTGATGTCCATGGCACCATCATGGCACCGCGATGGCGCCATGGCAAGGCGAATTTGGGACTGATGGCGCCAGGGGGTGCCTCGTTGGCGCCACGATGGCATCATCGGGTGCCATCCGTTGTCGAGATGGCATCGGTGGCGCCCGGCTCGGACCGGGTTATGATTTCTGTGCGCCCCACGGGGCGCGGCTCGGGTCGAGAGGCGCTGCGACGGATTCCATCCGCCACGCTCGATCTATGGCCAGACACAAGGGCGCCTCCGAGCAGGAGGTGCCCTTTTTGGCATCTTCTGCCGCGCTGCGGGCTACCACCGTCGCGGCGCCGTACCGGTGCGGACCCCGTCCCACCGACCTCCAGCATCACGGAGTACGGAAGAGGAATCCATGAACGCACGACTGCAAGAGATCAACGGCGTCGAATTCGCGGTGGCGGACCTGTCGCTCGCCGCCGCGGGACGGCACCAGATGCGGCTGGCCGAACACGAGATGCCCGGCCTGATGGCGATCCGGCGGGAGTTCGCCGACGCCCAACCACTGCGCGGAGCACGGGTCGCGGGCTCACTGCACATGACCATCCAGACCGCCGTGCTCATCGAGACCCTCGTCGCCCTCGGCGCCCAGGTCCGCTGGGTCTCGTGCAACATCTTCTCCACCCAGGACGAGGCCGCCGCCGCGGTTGTCGTCGGCCCCGGCGGCTCGGTCGAGGCGCCCGGCGGTACCCCCGTGTTCGCCTGGAAGGGCGAAACCCTGGAGGAGTACTGGTGGTGCACCATGCAACTGTTCGACTTCGGCGACGGGCAGGGCCCGAACATGATCGTCGACGACGGTGGCGACGCGACGCTGCTCGTACACAAGGGTTTCGAGTACGAGAAGACCGGTGCCGTACCGCTGCCGGACGACGACGACCACGTCGAGTACAAGCTGATCCTGCAGACCCTGGCCGACAGCCTCGCCACCGACAACCAGCGCTTCACCCGGGTCGTCGGCGAGATGCGCGGCGTCACCGAGGAGACCACCAACGGCGTCGGCCGGCTCTACCGGCTCGCCCGCAGCGGCCAACTGCTGTTCCCGGCCATCAACGTCAACGACTCGGTGACCAAGTCGAAGTTCGACAACAAGTACGGCATTCGCCACTCCCTCGCCGACGGCCTCAACCGGGCCACCGACGTGATGCTCGGCGGCAAGCTCGCCGTCGTCTGCGGCTACGGCGACGTGGGCAAGGGTGCGGCCGAGTCGCTGCGCGGCCAGGGTGCCCGGGTCGTGGTCACCGAGATCGACCCGATCTGCGCACTACAGGCCGCGATGGAGGGGCTCCAGGTCGTCGAACTCGAAGACGTGGTGTCGACCGGGGACATCTTCATCACCACCACCGGCGGCACCGACATCATCATGGCCGAGCACATGGCCGCGATGAAGCACAACGCGATCGTCGGCAACGTCGGCCACTTCGACCTCGAGGTGGACATGGCCGGCCTGGCCCGGACTCCGGGCATCGAACGGGTGGAGATCAAGCCGCAGGTGCACGAGTGGCGCTTCCCGGACGGACACTCGATCATCGTCCTGTCCGAGGGCCGGCTGATGAACCTCGGTAACGCCACCGGCCACCCGAGTTTCGTCATGTCGAACTCGTTCACCAACCAGGCGATGGCGCAGATCGAGCTGTTCACCAAGCCCGGCCAGTACGCCAAGGACGTCTACGTGCTGCCCAAGCACCTGGACGAGAAGGTGGCCCGGCTCCACCTGGACGCGCTCGGCGTACGCCTGACGACCCTCACGAAGAAGCAGGCCGAGTACCTGAGCGTCGACGTCGAAGGCCCGTACAAGGCGGACCACTACCGCTACTGATCCCGGCGGGAACCGCTCCGGAAGCCGTCAACGGCTTCCGGAGCGGTCAGGTCGCCCGGAGGGTGAGCGCGGTCCCGACCGTGTTCGGGACGAACGCGTCCCCGAAACGCGCCGCCATCGCCTGCTGCGCCCGCCACCCGGTGCAGTGGGCGGGGAGGAGCACCGAGGGCGTCAGTTCGGCGAGGTCCGTCAGGACCCTCGGGATCAGCGGCTCGAACACCGGTCCGTTGAGATGGAAACCGCCGATCACCGCGTGCAGCGGCCGGTCGTGGGTGAGTCGTCGCGCGTACCGGCTGATGTTCACCACGCCCGCGTGCCCGCAGCCGGTCATGACCAGCAGGCCCTTGCCGCGGACGTCGATGATCAGTGCCTGGTCGTCGAGGACCAGCGGGTCCGGCTCCCATTTCCCGTCGCGCCATGCCTGCTGCGGTGGGAAACCCGGCTCGTATCCGGTGGTACGCGGCACCTCCCCGGTGATCAGGACCGATCCGTCGAACAGGAAACCGGGCTGACGCTCCTCGACCACGGTGAACCCGGCACCTTCGAGCGCCCGCCGGCTGGTGGTCGGAAGCTCCCTGGGTTCGACACCGGGCAGGGTCATCCGTCGGCGGTGCCAGAAGTGCGGGTGGATCAGCACCGGCAGGTTGACCCGGCCACCCAGCGCGCGGATCAGCCCGTCGAGCCCGGTGGTGTGGTCGAAATGCCCGTGGCTGCAGACGATCGCCTCGATGGAGCCCGGGTCGATGTCGAGCCGGCGCATGTTCTCCAGTGATCGCCGGGCGCTCCGCCTGTGCACATCCATCGAGTATCACGGCCGCGGTGCCCGTCACCGGGTGAAACCGTGCCGATCCACGCCCCGGCGATTTAGGGCTGGGGCTGACCTAGATCGGTTCTAGCCTGTGCCGTGTCGAACCCGAGCGCTACAGCGGAACGAGGAAATCGAACGATGATGGTTGTTCCTTCCGGATACCACACCGTTACCCCGTGGATCATCTCGCGCGGGAGTACCGGTGCACTGATCGACTTCGTCGTGGCGGTGTTCGACGCCACCGAGCTGGCCCGGTTGGGGCCGGACGGGGCGATCGGCCACGCCGAGGTCCGCATCGGGGACTCCGTGGTGATGATGTTCGACCAGCCCCGGTGGCCGAACACGCCGAGCTTCCTGCGCCTCTACGTCGCCGACGACGTAGAGGTGCTGAGCCGGGCCGTCGAGCGTGGCGCGACCGTTGTCACCGAGCCGACCGAGTTGTTCTGGGGAGACCGGGTCAGCCGGTTCCGCGATCCGTTCGGCAACCTCTGGTGGATCCACCAGCGGGTGGCCGAGCCGACCGAGGAGGAGATGGGCCGCAGGCTCCGGGACCCCGAGTTCGTCAAGGCGATGGAGTACGTGCAGAGCGCGGAGTTCTTCCCCGGCAGTTGACCCCGGCGGGCCGATGTGTCGTCGTCAGCACCGCAAGTTACCGGTAATGTCCTGAAAACACGGTCGGGGTTTGCGGTGCTGCTTTCGCGCTCCGGTCCGTCGTCGCCGATGGTGTCGTGCCTGCTCACGTTCAGTCCCCACGAGCGCGCCACGACGGGCCGGATGGGCGCCGGCCGGACGGCGGGCGCCGAGCGACCATTGATAGTTTCTGAAACTTTCCGCTAACATCGATCCACGCAACTGTTTCTGCAAGATCCAGAAGATGACGTGCCAGGCATGTTGGCGCTGCCTGCCCACGTCGACTGATGGATGGTCAGAAGACGCCAGGTCGATGCTGTAGCGGTATGCCCCTCCGGGCGGTGGGCGCCGTTATGAGCCGGGCGAGGCCGACGACTTCGCATCCGTGCACTCCGACCTGCGGGCTGGTCCTCCATGCCTGTCGGGTCCATCCCTTCCCGAACCGTCCGGAGGCAACAGAGATGAGCGACAAAAAGGATCGTCGTGGCCGACAGGTCGGACTGAGGTCGGGGCCGCGGCTGGCCCTGGTGCTCGGCACGGCGGCAACCCTCGCCGTCGGCGCGACCATGGTCTTCGCCCCGACCGCCAGCGCCGGCACCACCCTCGGCGCCTCGGCCGCCGAGAAGGGCCGCTACTTCGGCACCGCGGTCGCGGCCAACAAGCTCTCCGACTCCACCTACGTCGGAATCCTGAACCGCGAGTTCAACAGCGTCACCGCCGAGAACGAGATGAAGTGGGACGCGACCGAGCCGTCGCAGGGCAACTTCAGCTACGCCAACGCGGACCGCATCGTCAACCACGCCCGGTCCAACGGCCAGCAGGTACGCGGCCACGCGCTGGCCTGGCACTCGCAGCAGCCGGGCTGGGCCCAGAACATGTCCGGCACCGCCCTGCGCAACGCGATGCTCAACCACGTCACCCAGGTGGCAACCTACTACCGGGGCAAGATTGTCGCCTGGGACGTGGTGAACGAGGCGTTCGCCGACGGCGGTGGCGGTAACCGGCGCGACTCCAACCTCCAGCGCACCGGCAACGACTGGATCGAGGCCGCGTTCCGCGCCGCGCGGGCCGCCGACCCCGGCGCGAAGCTCTGCTACAACGACTACAACACCGACGGGCAGAACGCGAAGTCCAACGCCGTGTACGCCATGGTGCAGGACTTCAAGGCGCGCGGCGTACCGATCGACTGCGTCGGTTTCCAGTCCCACTTCAACGCCCAGAGCCCGGTGCCCAGCGACTACCAGGCCAACCTCCAGCGCTTCGCCAACCTCGGTGTCGACGTGCAGATCACCGAGCTGGACATCGAGGGTTCCGGCACCACCCAGGCCAACAACTTCGCCCGGGTGGTCCAGGCGTGCCTGGCGATCACCCGGTGCACCGGGATCACGGTCTGGGGCATCCGCGACACCGACTCGTGGCGGGCCAGCGGCACCCCGTTGCTCTTCGACGGCAGCGGCAACAAGAAGGCCGCGTACACCTCCACGCTGAACGCGCTCAACAGCGGCGGCAACCCGATCACCACTCCGCCGACGCAGCCGACCACCAACCCGCCCACCACTCCGCCGACCACGACCCCGCCGCCGACGACCACCCCGCCGCCCGGTGGCGCCGGCTGCTCCGCCACGCTGTCGAACAACGCCTGGAACGGCGGTTACGTGACCACGATCCGGGTCACGGCCGGGTCCTCGGGGACAAACGGCTGGACGATCGGCGTGACCCTCCCGTCCGGCTCCACGATCACCAACGCGTGGAACACGAACCGGAGCGGCAACACCGGCAGCGTCCAGTTCAGCAACGTCGCCTACAACGGCCGGCTGACCGCAGGTCAGGTGACCGAGTTCGGCTTCCAGGGCACCGGTAATGCCCCGAGCGGCACACCCACCTGCGCCGCGAGCTAACCACGAGCCGGTTCCGGTGCGCGGGGGCGGCGCCCTGCGCACCGGGACCCAGCTCGACAACGGCCGGAGCCCGACGGCTGCGGTGGGAGGGTGGCTGCATGGACCGGCGATCGTCGGTTACGGGACCGTTCGGGTCCGACAACCGCGCCGCCACCGGCCGCTGGGTGCACACCTGGGTATCGATGCCGCAGCTCACCGAGCCCGACAACCTGCCGCCGCCACCGTTCACCCGCGACAACCTGGTGTTCGCCGATACCACCCTGCGGCAGACCGTCCAGGTGTCGGTCGGGGCCCGGCAGGTGCGGCTGCGCTTCTCCAACGCCTTCGGGGGCGCCGCACTGCCGATCACGGCCGTCACGCTCGCGCAGCCGGTCGACGGGCGGGCGGGTGTCAGCGGCATCCGCTCCGGGGCCGCCCGTACGGTGACCTTCTCCGGGCGGCCGTCGGTGTGCGTACCGGTCGGGGCGCAGGCCGTCTCCGATCCGCTGGACTTCGAGATCGCGCCCCGGTCGAACCTCACCGTCTCCGTCTACCTGGCGCAGGGGCAGGCGTCGGACCACGTCACCTCGCATCCCGGCTCCCGGACCACCTCGTACCTGGTGGCCGGCAACCAGGTTGTGGCGGCCGACCTGCCGACGGCGACGCCGATCGAGCACTGGTACCTGCTGAGCGGGGTCGAGGCGTGGTGCGATCGCAGGGCGGCGGCGGTGGTGATGCTGGGCGACTCGCTCACCGACGGCCGGGGTTCCACCACGAACTCGAACAACCGCTGGCCGGACCGACTGCTCGACCGTCTCCAGTCCGACCCGGCCACGGCGCGGGTCGCCATCCTCAACCAGGCGGCCGGCGGCAACCGGGTCCTGAACGACGGGCTCGGCCCGAGCGCACTGGCCCGGCTCGACCGTGACGTGCTGTCCCAGAGCGGTGTCGAGTGGCTGGTCGTGTTCGAGGGTGTGAACGACATCGGCACCGCCGAGCCCACCGAAGCCGCACAGAGGCGGATCGCCGAGGACCTGATTTTCGCGTACGAGCAGATCGTCACCCGGTCGCACGCGCACGGCATCCGGGTGTACGGCGCGACACTGCCGCCGTTCGGCGGCCACACCGGGTACGACGACCCGAGCGGCCTGCGTGCCTCGGCCCGGCGGCAGGTCAACGACTGGATCCGTACCGGCAACGGGTTCGACGGTGTGCTCGACTTCGACCGGGCGGTGCGTGACCCGGCGAACCCGAGGCGACTCCTGCCGGCGTACGACAGCGGGGATCACCTGCACCTGAACCCGACCGGTTACCGCGCACTGGCCGATGCCGTACCGCTCCGGCTGTTCCACCGGGAACCACTCCCGCCCGGTTCCGGTTCCGCCCGGTGGCACGCGGACGACGCGCGGGATCGTCTGCCCGGGCGGCGGAGGCGATAGGGTCGAGTCGTGAGCGACCTCGAAGTGGACCGTGCCCAGCAGGTCTTTGCTCAGGCCTCGCGGTGGCTGTTCAGCGAACCGATGGCCGCGTTGCTCGCGGCGTTCGGCGAGCGGATGCCGGCCGACGGCTCGGCCTGGCGGGACAGCGCCGGCGACACCGCCGAATGGCTGCATCTCAACGAGGCACTGCCCACCGCGTTCGACCACGGTGTGGACCCGGCCCGTCTCGACGTGCTGCACCGGGTGTTGCTGGTGGAGCGGATGGCCGCCCGGCACTTCAACTTCCGGGACGACCCGGCGGGCAAGTACCGGGAGCGGTCGCAGGCGACGAGGGGCGACTTCACCACCGAGTTCCGGGAACGGGTGCTGGCACTCGCCGGCCAACTCGACCTGGTCGAGTCACGTCCACCGAGGTACCCGCGCTACGACCACACGCTGGTGCTCGGCGGCGGCTACCGTTCGCCGCTGCTGCGGTCCCGGTTCGCCGCGCAGGTTCGTGCGTCCGGAGTGGACCTCGGGCAGATCGCCCTGCTCGGCAGCCCACGCTTCCTGATCACGGAAGATCCGCCGGAACGGCCGGTCGTGGAGAGCTACGCGCCCGGTGCCACCGACGAGTTCGACCTGCTGATCGCCGCCGCCCAGCAGGAGTTCGGGGTGTCGCCGACGGTTGCCGAGTTCGTCTGCGGCTGTGCGTCGGCCGAGCGGCAGTGCCCACGTTGGCAGTCGGGGGACGTGCAGGGGACGCCTTCGGCGTACACGCACGAGCGCCGGACCAGCCTGGCCGATCCGGCGGGGCACCCGGTCGCGTCGGCGCTGTCGGCGAGTACGGGTCGGCCACCGTACCGGCCCCAGACCTCGGACACGTTCGCGCTGTGGGCGCGACTCAACGATCCGCGGCCGGACCAGCGGCTGCTGGTCGTCACCACGCAGGTGTTCGTGCCGTTCCAGTCGTTCGACGCGATGCGGCTGCTCTACCTGCCCTATGGCCTGGACATCGACACCGTCGGCCTGCCCACCCAGTGGGGTGACCGGCCACTGAGCGCCGAGTACCTGTTGCAGGAGACGCTGTCGGGGATCCGATCCGCGCGCCGGTTGCTGGTCGACGCCGCCGAGGCCTTCGTCCGGGCGGACGAGCCCCTGCTGACACCCGACCGCTAGGCGACGAGCATCGGGCGGGCACCCGGGTCTGGTCCTGACCCGAGTGCCCGCCCGCGGTGTGCTTCCGACGTCCTACCAGGCGGACGGTGCCGGCGGTACGACGACCGGCGGGCGGTCGTCGCAGGTGATGGTGTTCGGCAGCTCCCAGGCGGCGAGCCAGGGGCCGGTGGTGCCACCCCCGTCGTTGCCGCCGAGGTCGGTCACGGAGAACTCCGAGCCGGTGGGCGGGAAGTTGAACGACCCGCAGTTGTTGATGCCGACCGCACCGACGTTGCGGGCGTCGACGTTCTCGAACGAGGCGGATCCGGAGACGCGGGCGCTGAGTACGGAGGTGCCCGTACCGTCGACCCTGATGTCCTTGAAGTGGACGTTCCTGATGGAGTAGAGGTCCTTCACCGACCACTCGCTGACCATCATGATCGCGTTGTAGGTACTGTCGAGGTAGTGGTCCCCGACGACCTGGATGTCCGCGTCGATGGTCTTCTCGAGGGCGTAGATCCAGATGGCGCCCAGGCCGATGTTCCAGTTCAGCTCGAAGGTGCCGGCCCGGACCACGGTGTTGTTCGTGATCCACAGGTGCCCGGCGAACGGCTGTGCGCCGAACCGGGAACCGATCTGGATGCCGCTGCCCTCCCGGATCGGGTCGGCGACGAGGTTGTTCGAGACGGTGTTGTCCGTGCCGCCGTAGATCGCGATCCCGTTGGCGAGCGTCGGGGTCTGCACGGTGTTGTGGTCGAAGGTGTTGTTGGCGTTCGCGGTCGTCTCGGACCACATGGCCAGGCCGTCGTCACCGGTGTTGCGGATGAAGTTGTTCGCCACCACCGAGTCCGTCACACCGATATGGAAGTTGAGCGCGTCGGCGATCTGGTCGACGATGACGTTGTTGGTGACCCGTACGTTGGTCATCGGACCGTCGAACCAGAGGCCGACCTTGGTGTGCCGGATGTGCAGGCCGTCGATGGTCGAGTTGCTCATCGCACCGCCGATGCCGTTCACCTGGTCGGTGTCGATGCGCTCGCGTACGTCGCCCTCGATCGCGAACCCGGACAGGTGGACGTTGTTGCTCCCGCCGACCGCGGCGTCCTTGCCGTAGAAGCCCACGCCGGTGTGCACGGAGCCGTCCGGGGCCGGGGGATCGAGCGCGACCTCGCGGCCCTTGATGATCGTGTACCAGCTTCCGGCGCCCTCGATCGTCACGTCGTCCACGATGATGTGCCGGTTCACCTGGTACGTGCCCGGCGGCACGTAGACCTTGAGGCGGGTGAGCTTGGCGAAGGCGATCGCCCGGTCGAACGCGCCGGCGGAGTCGCGCCGGCCGGTCGGGTCCGCGCCGAAGGCCAGCACGTTCGCCGCGATCAGCCGGACCTGCGGCGGGGCGACGAGCTGCGAGTCGAGCAGGTCGATGACCGTCCAGGCGGCGTTGCTGCCGGCTGGCGCCGTGAGTCGTACCTTGTCACCGGCGCGGTAGGTCTGGCCGAGCAGCAGGCGCTGCTCGTCGTAGAAGTGCATCGGGCGGAACGGCTTGGTGATCGTCGGGGTCGGGGTGGTGGCCGCCGGTACGCAGGCGCACTCGGTGATCCACCAGTCCGGGTGCAGCAGGTCGGCGTTCGGGTCGTTGGTGAACGAGTACTGGTTGTAGAGCCAGGCGTACTGCGAGGTGAGCGTCATGGTCTTCTTCGACCCGCCGTTCACCGTGACGTTGAGCGGCGCGGTGATCCCGCCGCCGTTGGGCGCGTCCGGGAGGCTGTAGCGCACCGTGATGGCGTTCGCGGCCTTCGGCAGGGTGAACTCGACGTACTGTCCGGGGGTCAGCTTGACCGCCCTGCGCCCGGACGCCTCCGACGGCAGCGTGTACGGCGTGCGGTCGGGACCGATCACCACGCCGTTGGTCCGGGCGTTCTCCGCCTCCTGTTCGAGGAAGTCGACGTTGGCGCCCCGGCCGGCGACGAGTGACGGGTCGAGTCCCGCGCGCGTCACCACCGGGGCCGGGCCGGATGGGGTCTTCCCACCGGCGTACGCCGTGCCGGCGCCGCCCCCGACGACCAGGCTGAGACCTATGACAGCCGCCGCCGCTACCCAGCGCGGTGGCCGGGTGGACCGCCTCGCCGTAACTCCGATGATGCTCCGTGACATCGAATGACTCGTTTCTCTCGGGACGGTGACGGTGAGCCGACGCTCAACGGCGGAGCGTCCTCCGTGGTGGCCGCAGGGTCGTCACGCTACGTTCACAGACTTGAAACAGAGCTGGAGCCGTCATGTTATTGCAGAAATCTGTCAATATTCAAGCGCAACTTTGTCGTATATTTTGGGACCATTGTCGACATTCAAAGCGGATGTCGGCGACGAGCAGTCCGTGGGGGGAGCGGACCACCGGCACCGCCCGAGTCGAGCCGAACGGGCGGTAGCCCGGCCGGTGACCGTACGGAATGATCTCCGCGCGTGATCATGAGTACGACCGCCGCCGCTCCCACCGACCTCTCCCGCTGCGCCAGGTGCGCGACGGCGACCGTGACCGTGAACGGGGCGACCCCCTGGTGTCCCGCCTGCGAGTGGAACCTCGACCTCTTCGAACCGGCCCGACGGACCCCCGAGCTCGGTTGGCGCTGGGCCGACCGACGGATACACCGGATCGCGTACCGGCTGACCGGACGGCAGTTCGCCGAGCTGGTCGGGCGCAGCCTCGACCGCCCCCGGATCTCGGCGGCGCGGATCGTCACCGTCACCGCGTCGGTGCTCCTGCTCGTCGGCATCGTCGCGCTGGCCGTCCTCGGGGTCTGGCTGGTGACGTACAGCTTTCCGGCACCGGCGATCGTGCCCGGCGTCGCCGCACTCGGGCTGGCCGTCGCACTGCGCCCCCGCTTCGGCCGGCCCGACCCGCACGCCGACATCCTGACCCCGGAGCAGGCGCCCGCACTGCACCGGCTGATCGAACAGGTGGCGGCGGCGGTCGGTGCGCCGGCTCCGCACATCGTGCAGGTCGAGGACACGTTCAACGCGTACGCGACCTCGGTGGGACTGCGGCACCGTCGGGTGCTCTGCCTGGGTCTGCCGTTGTGGGGCGTCCTGCGCCCGCAGGAGCGGGTGGCGTTGCTCGGCCACGAGCTGGGTCACTTCGTCAACGGCGACGTACGACGCAGCCTGCTCACCCAACCCGCCTTCACCACGCTCGCCTCCGCCGCCGACCTCGTCCGACCCCACCACGGCTCCACCGACGGAGTGAGCCCATTCGTCATGATGGCCGTCCGGGTCGTCCAGGCGATGGCGGTGCGGGTCCTGCTCGCCGCCCATGTCCTGCTCGTCTGGGTCGGCCTGCGGGACACCCAACGCGCCGAATACCTGGCCGACGAACTGGCGGCGACCGCGGCCGGCTCGACCGCGGCGGTGGACCTGCACGAGGTGATCCTGCTGACCGACAGCATCGAGCTCGTCGTACGCCGGGAGGCCCGTGCCGGGCGCGGCGTCGCCCACTGGCGCGCGGCGGCCGACGAGGCGCGGACCGCGTTGCGTCCGGGCATCGGCGTCCGGGGCCAGCTTTCCATCCGGGACGAGGTTTCCCTGTTCGCGAGCCACCCGCCGGTCGGAATGCGCCTGCGGATGCTGCGCGGACGGACCTGGCGCACCTCGGCGGTGGGCCTGACCGAGACCGAATCGGCGGGGATCGACGCCGAACTCGTCAAGGAGTACGAACGCGTCCGCCGCGTCCTCGCCTGGTCGCACTGAGCGTCCCGCTCCCACCATTCTGCCAGGGGCGGCGAATCGGTCACGGCCCGTCGCCGTTGCGAGCCGGACGGCGACCCGAACGGCCCGACGGTGAACCGGTCGTGCCGTACGTCTCGGCTGGCCGCCCCTGGCCCCGGACTCTTCCGTCGATGCCACCCGAGCCGTTGCGGGCTATACAAAGGTGGTGAGTATCGGTGGAGCGGAGCTCGTCATCGCCATGGTCGGCTGGCTGTACGAGCACAGCCGTGAGCTGCTTTCGAATCGGGCGAGCAACGTACGTGCGGCGGCGACCCTCGACTTCGCCCAGACGCCCCCGACCACCCCGTTCAAGATCCGCTTTCGGACGCCGCGTCGATCGGGTGACGCGTGGGCTCTGGTCGCGTTCGGCCATGAGGACGGACGAACGCCGTACATAGCCCCGGTCGGAGTCAACTGCGGCATTGCCTGCTCGTTGCCGCCCGGCCACTACGAGATCCGGGCGCTGTATCTGTCGCCGAAGACAAGCCACACGCACGTGCCGCTACTGCTCGGGATCGGCTCGGCCTATCACCCGATCATGCCGGGGCGGCTACGCCCCTACCAGATCGTCGGCCGCGTTCCGACCGGCGAGGACCTCGCACACCTGCGGGAAACGCACCCCAAGGGACTGCCGTTCAAGCTGCCGACACACCTGCCGGCCGCGCGCCGACAGGTCGAGGACCTCTGGTCGCCGGACCCCGACGAATGGGCGGGTGGCGGGCGGGCGAGCCTGGGTCGGGCAAGCCCGGGTCGGGCGCGGGTGGATCCGTACGAGATCCTGGCGTCGCCAACACCGCCGGATCCGCCCAGGTCGGCGGCGGGTCCGCCGAGGCACGTGCTCTCGGATGATCCGTTCGACGCCGCCCAGTGCTACAAGTGCAGTCGGTCCGGCCTCCGGTGTACCCGATGCGGAAAATTCCGGTGCGTCCTGCATCGCGACGAGAGTTGCCCGTAGGCACCGGCGGTCACCGCGGTTGGTTGCCGAGGTCGGTCACCCGGACGGCTTCACACCCCATTCACCAGGGCGACGATCCTTTGTCGATCTTCAGTACGGCGTCCGCCGTAGCTTCGGGTCGACCATCGACAGCCCTGGGAGGGTGACTTGTGTCCATGACCCGGATCAGTGCCACGGCCGGTCTGGTGCTCGCGATCGTCGCGGGCACCGCGGGTGCCGTACCAGCCAGCGCCACCACCGGCGCGGACCTGGTGACGGACCCGGCCAGCTACGTGGATCCCTTCATCGGCAGCGCCCGCGACGGCAACACCTGGCCCGGCGCGGTGCGTCCGTTCGGGATGATCTCGTGGAGCCCGACCAGCACACGCGGCGACCAGACCAGCACCGGTGCGGCC
The DNA here is from genome assembly GCF_035917455.1 of Micromonospora sp. NBC_01796. Lineage (NCBI taxonomy): Bacteria > Bacillati > Actinomycetota > Actinomycetes > Micromonosporales > Micromonosporaceae > Micromonospora > Micromonospora sp. NBC_01796. The sequence goes on from NZ_CP109078.1 coordinate 6,952,884, forward strand.
AACGGGTACCAGTACGACACCACGCGGGTGCGCGGGTTCAGCCTCACCCACGTCAACGGCGCCGGGTGCAACCCCGGCGCGGCCGGCGACGTGCCGATCATGCCGTACGTCGGCGCCGTCGACTCCTCGCCGACCGCCGACACCACCGACGCCAAGTACGCCAGCAACTTCTCCCACGCCACCGAGTCGGCCGACCCGGGCCGGTACACGGTCACCCTCGACTCCGGGGTGAAGACCGACCTCGCGGTGAGCACCCGCGCCGGGGTGGGCGAGTTCGGCTTCCCCGCCGGCAAGCCCGCCAACCTGCTCTTCCGCACCTCGAACTCGCTCAACGGCAGCGAGGACGCGGAGATTGACATCGACGTCGCACACCAGCGGGTCACCGGTTCGGTGCTGACCGGGGCGTTCTGCGGCCGGCGGGCAAACGGCGGGGTGAACAACCGCAAGACGTACTACCGCCTCTACTTCAGCGCCACCTTCGACCGGCCGTTCGTCGGCAACGGTGTCTGGACCGACGCCACCCTCACCCCCGGTGGTGTCCACGCCACCGGCGGCGAGGGGTACGCCACCGGCGCGGACCGGGCAGGGCGCGGCTCCGGCGGGTACGTCACCTTCGCCACCGGTGCCGACACCGGCACCCGGGTACGGATGCGGGTCGGCATCTCCTACGTCAGCCTCGCCGGTGCCGAACTGAACCGGGACACCGAACTGCGGCCCGGCGCCACCGTGCAGACGGTCGCCGACCAGGGCTACCGCGAGTGGAACGAGCAACTGCGCGGAGTCCGGATCGGCGGCGGCTCGCCCGACCAGCGCACCACGTTCTACACCGCGCTGTACCACGCGATGCTCCAGCCGAACATCTTCAACGACGTCGACGGCCGGTATCTCGGCAGCGACATGGCCGTGCACAGCCTCGCCCCGGGACAGAAGGCCCAGTACGGCACCTTCTCCGGCTGGGACCAGTACCGGGCCCACATCCAGTTGCTCGCCCTGCTCAAGCCGCAGGTCGCCGGCGACTTCGCGCAGTCGCTCTACCAGTTCGCCCAGCAGAACAACGGCATCTGGGACCGCTGGATCCACAACAACGGCTCCACCCACGTGATGACCGGCGACCCGGCCGCGCCGACCCTGGCCACCTTCGCCGCGATGGGCGTACGCAACTTCGACAGCGTCGGGGCGTACGAGTCGCTGCTGCGGCAGGCGACCGTACAGAACCCGGACGCGGAGAACGACGGCGGCTGCCCCGGCCAGTGCACCGGCCAACGGCCGGCCCTGGACCGGTACCTCGCCCTGCACTACGCACCCCAAAATGCCTGCCACTGCTGGGGCGGGGCGGCCGAGACCCTGGAGAACTCGCTCGCCGACTTCTCCCTGGCCATGTGGGCGCAGCGGCTCGACCGGGACACCGAGTACCAGACGCTGGCGGAGCGGGGCAACTGGTGGCGCAACACGTACAACTCGGCCGCCACCCCGACCGACGGCTACCAGCAGGCCCGTAACTCCGACGGGAGTTGGGCCGGCGGCTTCAGCCCGTCCACCGACGTCGGCTTCGCCCAGGGGTCCAGCGCCACCTACACCTGGATGGTGCCGCAGAACGTGGCGGGACTCGCCGCCGCGATGGGCGGTACGGCGGACGCGATCCGTCGGCTCGACGGATTCTTCCACGACGAGGCCGGCAACTGGGCGGTCCGGGGCGGCAGTGCCCTGCGGTACGACCCGACGAACGAGCCGGGCCTGCACGCACCGTGGCTCTACAACGGGCTCGGTCAGCCGTGGAAGACCCAGGCGACCGTACGCGAGATCGTCGACACCGTGTACGGCACCGGACCGTCCGGACTGCCCGGCAACGACGACCTCGGCACCATGTCGGCCTGGTACGTCTTCGCCGCGATAGGCGTCTTCCCGCAGGTGACCGGGCGGGCGGAACTGCTCCTGGGCAGCCCGCTCTTCCCGACCGTGCGGATCGAGCGGGACAACGGGGTGAAGCTCGTTGTCAACGCCCCGAACACCTCCGACGCCAACCAGTACGTCCAGTCCGTACGCCTCGACGGTGCGCCGTACGCGAAGTCGTGGCTGCCCGAGTCGTTCATCCGCAGCGGCGGCACCGTGAACGTGACGCTCGGCGCCGACGCGAACCGGAGCTGGGGCACCGGCGCCAACCAGGTTCCCCGCGACCGGGTGCCCGTACCCGGCGCCTGTGACGGGGTCGAGCTGCCGCAGCCGGCACCGGGCACGCCGGGGCTGACCGGGGTCGGCTACTGGCCGCTGGACGAGAACACCGGCAGCACCACCGTCGACCGGGTCGCCGGCAACAACGGCACCCTGGTCAACGGACCGACCTGGACCGCCGGCCGCAACGGGTCCGGGCTGCAGTTCAGCAACGGCAACCAGTACGTCGACACCGGTCGTACCATCCTCGACACCAAGGGTGGTTACACCGCCGCGGCCTGGGTACGGCTGGACAGCGCCAGCGGCGCGTTCCAGACGGTGGTGAGCCAGGACGCGGACCGCAACAGCGCGTTCTTCCTCCAGTACTCCGGCGGTGACCGCAGGTTCGCGATGAGTTTCGCGGGCGTACGGGCGGTCGCTCCGACGGTGCCGGTCGCCGGTCAGTGGTACCACCTGGTGGGTGTCCGGGACGCCGCCGCCGGACGGCTCAGCGTCTACGTCGACGGGCAGCTCGGCCGGCAGGTCGACGCCTGCGCCGGCGAGGCGTCGACCGGACCACTGGTGATCGGTCGGGGCAGGTTCGGCGGTGGCCCGGTCGACTACTGGGGTGGCGCGATCGACCAGGTGCACGTCTACGACCGCCCGCTCGGTGCGGCCGAGGTCAAGGCGCTCTACGACTCGGGCCGGTAGGTCCGGTCCCGCGTGGGGTGGGCGAGCCGTCCGGCTCGCCCACCCCACGCTTCACTGTCTTACGAGACTCGGCAGTGGTTCCCGGTGTGCCAGCCAGGCCGCCGGGATCCCGCCGTAACCACGGCCGGTGTACGCGGCGACGATCCCGCCGACGATCGCCGAGGTGGTGTCGACGTCTCCGCCCGCCCGCAGACAGGCGACGATCGCCGACGGGTAGTCGTCCAGGTGGGTGGCCGCGGCCCAGAGCGCGAACGGCACCGTGTCCTGCGCCAGCACCCGGCTGCCGTTGCCCAGCTCGTACGCCGCCTCGCGGACGCTGGCCCCGAGCAGGGTCCGCGCCCGTTCGATCCCGGTCTTCACCCGGCTTTCGACCAGATAGGCGAGTACGGCGTCGAGCAGGTCCGGGGGGTCGGGTCGACTCTGGACCAACCGAGCCCATCCCGTCTCGGCGGCGGCGACCGCCACGGCGACCGCGCCGAGGATGGCCTCGCTGTGTGCGTGGGTGACCTCCGCCGACCGCATCGCCTCGAGTGCCGCGGTACGCGAGTCTCCGGCGTGAAAGGCGCCCAGTGGCGCGACCCGCATAGCGGCCCCGTTGCCCATCGAGCCCTGCCCGCCGAACGCGGCCGGGTCGACCTCCCGCCAGGAGGCGCCTTCCCGGAGCTGTCGCAGGATGACCACGGCACCCCCGCCGTAGCCCCGGTACGGCTCGAAGTGTTCACCGAACGTGGCGGCCAGGCGGTCCTGGTCGATGCGTCCGCGCTGGTGTAGTTCGCTCACCACCGAGCAGGCCATCTCGGTGTCGTCGGTCCACGGCCAGGGCGCTGCGGGCACTACCCCGGCGACGAGATCACCGACGGCGGTGCCGGGTACGAAGAACTGGGCGCCGAGCGCGTCGCCCACCGACAACCCCTCCAGGCTGTCCATACAGAGTTCGAATGACGTCATATTGCTCTTGATCCTGCCACGGCCGTTGCCCCTACTGGCCGTTGGTCGTCTCGACGCGGGCGATGAGCTGCTTGAGTCGCGCGATCTCCTCGGCGAGTGCGGTGTTGCCGGCTGCGGTGAGGGTGATCCAGGTCCGGCCCCGCCGCCCGGCGTAGCCCTTCTCGACCTGGACCAGCCCGGCCGTCTCCAGTACGCCCAGGTGCTGGGAGAGGTTCCCGGCGGTCAGCGCCAACTGGGTACGCAGGAATCCGAACTCCACCCGTCGGGCCTCGTGCGCGATGGTGAGGATCCCGAGCCGGACCCGCTGGTGCACCACGTCGTCGAGCCCGGTGACCGGGTGCGGGGATTCGGTCTCGTCCGGGGTGTCGGCGGGGTCGGTCACCGGGGCTGTCGCAGCCGTTGCGCCAGCGCGAAACCGGCACTGCCCGCCAGCAGCACGCCGCCGCTGATGACGTGCATCGGTGCGAACTCCCACTGGTTGCCCCAGTGGTTTCCCCAGCCGAAGTTGATCGGCACCGCTATCACCGTCAGGTATCCGAGGGCGAACAGCAGCAGCGCCCGGTGGCGTTCCAACCAGGCCAGCACCAGCAGCGCCAGCCCGATCGAGCCGGTGAAGTCGGTCAGTCGGAACAGGGCGAGGACGACCCAGGGCAGGGGGTCCGAGCGGTCCGGCGGCGGGAGGTAGTTCCCCACCACCAGGTGCCCGACGGTGAACAGGGCGACCAGCACGATGCCCACGATGACGTACGGCACCACCCGGGTGCCCAGTCCCCGGGCGCGGGCGACCCGCAGGTATCCGGCGGCGATCACCACGTACGCCAGGACCAGCGCCGTCCACCAGTAGATGGACGCGGACTGGAACCAGACCTTGCACACCTCGCCGTCGTCCACCGGACGGCACTCGCTGAGAACCTGGTGACCGTACCGGTACGCGGGGATCGCACCGAAGGTCACCAGGGCCAGCACCAGCAACGGCAGCCACGTCACCCGTTGGGCGAGACGGACCCGGTGCGCGAGGTCGCGCGCGTCAGCCAGCAGCCGGCGGGGGTCGCCGCCGGCGGGAACCGCATCTGAAGTCATGCCAATAGGTTTCCATAACAAACCAATTGGCGCTAGTAACAATCTCGACCGAAGTCATGATCGTCCGCGGTCCTCGACCGGAGCCGACAACAGGGCATGATCGAAAGCCGGTCGGCGGCCCCCGACCCGGCACGCGGTATCGTCACGGCAGGTCGGCCGGGTCTGGTGCGTGCCCGGCCAAGCCGCCACGGCAATCGGGAGCCCGTTGCGGGTCTCGGGCGAGCTGGCTGAAGGGCGGGACGGATGATCATCCCTGGGCGGTTCAACGGACCACCCGGCTCGGGCAACGGTGGCTACAGCGCCGGAATCTTCGCCGACGGCGCCCCGCGCGAGGTCACGCTGCGTATGCCGCCGCCGCTGGACACGCCGCTGTCGCTGGTCGAGGGCCGGGTCCGGGACCCGGACGGCGCCGTCGTGGCCGAGGTCGCGCCGACCGGAGCCGTCGACACCGTGGTCCCACCGATCGGGTACGCCGACGCGCAGCGCGCCTCCGCCGCGTACGTCGGGTTCACCGGTCATCCGTTCCCCACCTGCTACGTCTGCGGACCCGACCGCGCCGACGGCCTCGGTATCTTCCCCGGCCCGGTGTCGGACGGCCGCACCGCCGCCCCCTGGACGGTCCCGGCCGACGTGTCGCCGGCGATGGTCTGGGCCGCGCTCGACTGCCCCGGCGGCTGGGCGATCATCGGCCCCGCCCGGCCGTACGTGCTCGGCCGGATCGCCGTCCAACCGGTTCGGATGCCGGCGCCGGGTGACCTGTGCGTGGTGGTGGGCGAGCTGGCCGCCGCCGAGGGTCGTAAGGCTCTCGTGCACAGCACCCTGTACGGCCCCGACGGTGCCGAACTGGCCCGGGCCCGCGCCACCTGGATCGCGGTCGCCGGTTGATGCCACGGGAAACAAGCAGGGAGTCGGCCGGTGAGTGAGCGACCCTACGTACTGCTCAGTTGCGCCACCTCGATCGACGGTTACCTCGACGACGCGACCGACCAGCGGTTGCTGCTCTCCAACGACGCTGACTTCGACCGGGTCGACGCGGTACGCGCCGACTGCGACGCGATCCTGGTCGGCGCCAACACCATCCGGCTGGACAACCCGCGGCTGCTGGTGCGCTCGCAGCAGCGCCGGGACGGGCGGGTCGCGCGGGGTCTGCCCGCGTCGCCGACGAAGGTCACCGTCGTCGGTCGGGGTGACCTCGACCCGGACGCGCTCTTCTTCACCGCCGGGGAGACCGACAAGATCGTCTACTGTGCGACGGCGGCGGTCGACAAGACCCGCGCCCGACTCGGTGACTCGGCGACGGTCGTGGACGCGGGCGACCCGGTGACCCCGGAGCGGACGCTGGCCGACCTCGCCGCCCGTGGCGTACGCCGGCTGGTGGTCGAGGGCGGCGGCACCATGCACACCCAGTTCCTCACCGCCGGACTGGCCGACGAACTGCACCTGGTGATCGCCCCGTTTTTTGTCGGCGACTGCCGCGCCCCACGTTTCGTCAACGACGGCCGGTACCCGTGGCATCCGGGACGCCGCGCCCACCTGGCCGAGGTCCGCCAGATCGAGGATGTCGTGCTGCTGCGCTACGCCCTGTCCGACCGGTTCGGTGCGGCGTGACCCAGGACGACCGGCGCTGGCTTACCGCCGCGATCGAACTCTCCCACCACAGCCCGCCGGTCAGCTTCGCCTACGCGGTCGGCGCGATCGTGGTCGACGCCGACGGGGTGCGGTTGGCCGACGGGTTCTCCCGGGAGACCGACACGCACGTCCACGCGGAGGAGTCGGCGCTGGCCAAGCTGGCCGGCGTGGACCTCACGGGTGCCACGATCTACAGCTCGCTGGAGCCGTGCAGTGTCCGCAGGTCCCGCCCACGGACCTGCACCCAGCTCATCATCGCCGCAGGGCTCCGGCGGGTCGCCTTCGCACTGCGGGAACCGCCGTTGCTGGCCGACTGCCACGCCGTGGAACTGCTCGAGGAAGCCGGTGTCGAGGTGGTCGAGATCCCCGACCTCGCCGACGAGGTCCGTACGGTCAACGCCCACCTCCTGCTACCCGGCCAGGCACGGTGACTCCCACCCGGCCGGGCGCGGTGACCGGGTCACCGGACGAACGGTAGATCCGAGGCACGGGCCGCCCGGCTGGCCTTCGCCGCCAGGTAGCCGGCGTTGGCGGGGGAGAGGAACACCCCGGTCGGTACGCACTCCGTCACCACCAACCCCAGCTCGCCGAGCTGCTCGGCCTTGTCCGGATTGTTGGTCAGCAGGGCGACCCGCTCCACCCCCAGGGTGGCCAGCATCTGGGCGGCGGCGGTGTAGTCACGCTCGTCCTCGCCGTGACCGAGCGCCACGTTCGCCTCGTACGTGTCCAGGCCGGCGTCCTGGAGCGCGTACGCGTCGAGCTTGGCGTACAGGCCGATGCCCCGCCCCTCCTGCCGCAGGTAGAGCAGGAAACCACCGGCCGCCGCGATCCGTTCGACACCCTCACGAAGCTGCGGGCCGCAGTCGCACCGCTGGCTGCCGAACACGTCTCCGGTCAGGCACTCGCTGTGCGGGCGGACCAGCGGTACGGGTCCCTCGCCGTGCTGCCGGTCGAGCGATCCCGCCCAGTCACCGAGGCCGAACGCGAGATGTTCCCGGCCGTCCACCAGGCCGTCGAAGGTGAACACCCTTGCGGTGGTGGCGAATCCGTCGGGGAACTCCAGCGGTACCGTGACCTGCGTCCGAACCGTCGCGACAGGCAGTGCGTCGTACATTCTTCTCCTCTGTTGGACCGTGCCGAACCGGGACGCGCTCAACCGTGCACAGCGCTTCGTCGGGGCACGACCGCCGGCACGACCGCAGGCACCCGGACCCGCCGGATCAGCAGCACCGCGGCGCCGGGCAGGCTCGCGACCAGCACCAGCGCCCCGTACACCATGGCGGTGGAGATGCCCTGGGAGGCGGTGAGCCCGGCCGCCCCGAACGCCCAGGCGGCCACCCCCTCGCGGGGTCCGAAGCCGGCGACGTTGGCCGGTACGCTCATGGCCAGCAGAGCCAGGAACGTCAGCGGCACCAGTTGGGACAGCGGGGCGGTGACACCGGCCGTCCGGGCCGCGACCAGGAACGTCGCCAGGTGCCCCGCGACGACGACGGTGGAGGCGACCAGCACGCCGACCCACTTGCCGTGGGCGATCAGGCCGTCGCGGACATCCGCCTCCGTGGTGCGCAGTGCCCGCGCCCACCGCGACGGCCCGCGCCGGGGCAGCACCCGGGCCAGCAGTACGGCACCGAGCACACCGGCCACCACCAGCGCGGTCGCGGCCGGCAGGTACGGCCGTACGGGCGACGGGAGGGCGAGCAGGACGGCCACCGCGAGGACGGCCTGGACGACCTGACCGGCGGTGCGTTCCCACACCACCGCCCGGATACCGCGCCCGACGTCGCCGGTGTCCCGCCCGTGGCGTACCGCCCGGTGCACGTCACCGAGCACACCGCCGGGCAGGGTCGAGTTCAGGAACACCGCCCGGTAGCAGGCGGCAACGGCCGTACCCAGCGGCAGCCGGACGCCGAGACCGCCGGCGATCAGGCTCCACCGCCAGGCGCAGCACAGGGTGGTCAGCGCGCCGATGCCGAGCGCCGCCGCGAGGGCCCACCCGTCGATCAGGCGCAGCCCGTCGAGGAACGGGCCGGTACCCAGCCACCACAGCAGGACGGCGAGGATCCCGATCCCGCTGACCGTCCGTACCAGGGCCCAGTTCGGGCGGATCACCGGGACGCCCCGAGCGGGCGGCGCGACGGTGGGCGTGGTGTGGGTACCTTTCGCAAACCGGCCTCCCTCGAAGAACATCTTCTCGGGTACACGTGCTGCGGCGGTCAAAGGTTCATTCACAGTTGGCGAGAAGGTCGTTGTGCTCGACCACCACCCCGAGCCGTCCGGCGGCGGCTTCCGCGAGACGGCGTGCCGCGTAGGCGGCTGCCGGGCCGGTCAACTCCGGTCGTTGCTCGCACGCCGCGCCCACCCAGCCGTCGAACCACTCGGCCGTCAGGTCGGCCTGCTCCGGGCCGAGTCGCCAGTGGCTGGACCGTACGGTCACGTCCACTCCGCGCCGGCCGAACGCCTCCACGGTGGCCCGTACGGCGTCCGGTCCGAGCAGCGTCCGGCCGTCGACCGTACGCCGCTGGTGGGCGTTGAACGCCTCGGTCAGCTCCGCGTCGAGCGGGTCGGCCGGGGTGAGTGCCACCCGTCCGATCACCGAGAGCGTCAGCAGGGTCGGGCAACCGGTGTCGGCGCAGACCGCCACGATCCGTTCGATCTCCTCGACGGTCAGCATGTCCAGCAGCGCCGAGGCGGTGATCAGGGAGGCGCCGGCGAGGTCCTCGGCGGTCAGTCGGGTGATGTCCCGCTGCCGGGTCTCGACGGTGACCGGAGCCCCGCCGGCGGCCGTGTCGGTCATCTCGGCCTTGGCGTGTTCCAGCAGGTCGGGGTCGCGGTCGTACATCACCCAGTGCTGCGGGCCGGAAAGCCGCGGGGCCAGCCAACGGCCCATCGATCCGGTGCCGGTGCCGAGGTCGTGGACCACCGTGAGCGGGTTGCCGGCCAGGTGACGGCGGACCGGTTCGACGAGTTCCGGCGCGCGGGCGGCCGCGTCGGCGGGCTCCCGCAGCCCGAGCCAGGCCGCGGTGACGCGACCGACCTCCTCGCTCATGCCGACCTCCCCACGGTCACCAGCGCGGAACCGAGCACGTTCGCCACCAGCGCGGAGGTGACCGCCCAGCCGGTGAGGGTGCCCCGGCGGCCCCGGGCGGAGCGCCGGAGCTGGTCGCGCAGGCCGGCGTCGTCGAGCCAGTGGCGCAGTGCACCGGCGAGGGTCGCCGGGTCGTCGGGCGGCACCAGGATGCCGGGCAGGCTGCCGTCCGGGGCGTGCCCCAGGGCCTCGGGCAACCCGTTCGTCGCCGTGGCCAGGACGGGGATTCCCCGTGCCAGCGCCTCGGTGACCACCATGCCGTACGTCTCGCCACGCGACGCCAGTACCAGCAGGTCGGCACCGGCGTACGCGGCGTCGAGTTCGTCACCGGTACGCGCGCCGACCAGGCGTACCCGGTCCCGCAGGCCGTGCGCGGTCGCCTGTTGCCGTACCCGGTCGACGAAGGCCGGGTCCCGGTCGAGGGCGCCGACGCAGAGGCAGTTCCACCGCAGGTCCGCGACCGCCGCCAGGGCGGACGTCAGCACGTCGTGGCCCTTGTGCGGGGTGACGGCGGCGACGCAGAGCAGCTCCGAACCGGCGGCCGATCCGGGCGCCACCGGTGCCTCGGCCACGCCCGGGGTGGCCACGTGGATCCGGTCGCCCGGCAGCCCGTACAGGTCGATCAGCCGGAGCCGGGTCCACGCGCTGGTGGTGATGACCGCGACCGCGGCGGCCAGGGCCTCGTCCTCGGCCGCACGCGACTCCACGGCCCCCTCACCGAGCGGCAGGTGGACCAGGACAACCAGGCGCAGCCGGTGCGACTGCGGTACCAGCACCTCCGGTACGGCCGACGCGACCAGCCCGTCGAGCAGCACCACCGCGTCGTCCGGCAGCCCGGCGAGTACGCGCCCCACCTCGTCCCGCGCCGTCCCGTCGGGCTGCGGCCAGGCCCCGCGTACGGCATGTTCGTGCACCGCCCACCCGGACCCGGCGAGGCCCGCGCAGATTCGGCGGTCGTAGCTGTTGCCGCCGCTCGGGGTGCTCGGATCGTCGATGTCGTTCGGCAGCACCACGTGGACCACGGTGGCGGAGCCACCTGCTGCGGTCACAGTGGCCGCTCGTAGCTCGCCCACCCGATGTGCGACTCGTGCAGGGTGACCGCGATGCCCTCCAGCCCCCGCGCGCCCTCGCCGAGGGCACCGGCGTGCACCCGTTCGGCGAGACGGTCGGCGATCACCTGGGCGAGTGCCTCGGTCGAGGTGTTGATCCCGGCGAACGCGGACTCGTCGTCGAGGTTGCGGTAGTTGAGCTTGCTGAGTACGGCGTTCAGTTCCTGGGCGGCGAGCCCGATGTCGACCACGATGTTGTCGGAGTCGAGAGCGGTCCGGCGGAACGTCGCGTCGACGACGAACGTCGCCCCGTGCAGCCGTTGGGCGGGTCCGAAGACCTCGCCACGGAAACTGTGGGCGATCATGATGTGGTCACGGACGGTCACGCTGAACAAGGTTTTCACTCTCCGTAGGTGATGAGGTGGCACAGCGCGGGCAGGGTGCCCGCGGTCAGTCGGGGAAGCACGTCGGGCAGCGCGTCGAACCGGGACGAGCCGGTGATCAGCGTGTCGAACGCGGGGTCGCGGAGCAGGTCCAGGGCGAGCGCCAGCCGGTCGGCGTAGGTCCGGCTCGACCTGCGGGCCGGGGAGACCATGCCCACCTGGCTGCTGCGGATGGTCAGCCGGCCGGAGTGGAACGCCCCGCCCAACGACAGGTTCACCGTGCGGTCGCCGTACCAGCTCAGGTCGACGACCGTGCCCTCCGGGGCGAGCAGGTCGAGCGACCGCTGGAGCCCGGCGGACGATGCGCTCGCATGCACCACCAGGTCGCGTCCCTGCGCGGCGTCGGCCGGCAGCGCGAATTCGACGCCCAGCGCCTTGGCGACGTCGGCCCGCTCCGGATCGGCGTCGACCAACTGGACCCGGACCCCGGGGAACCGGGCGAGCAGGGCCGCGACGCTGCAACCGACCATGCCGGCACCGACCACCGTGATCCGGTCACCGACCAGCGGCGCGGCGTCCCACAGGGCGTTCACCGCGGTTTCCACGGTTCCGGCCAGCACCGCCCGTGCCGGCGGAACCCCATCGGGTACGGCAACCACGGCGGAGGCCGGCACCACGTACGCGCTCTGGTGCGGGTAGAGGCAGAACACGGTACGCCCGAGCAGGTCCTCCGGACCCTCCTCGACGACGCCCACGTTCAGGTAGCCGTACTTGAGCGGACCGGGGAAGTCGCCCTCCTGGAACGGTGCGCGCATCGCCGCGTACTGGCTCACCGGCACACCGCCGGAGAACACCAGCGTCTCCGTGCCCCGGCTGATGCCGGAGTACCGGCTGCGGACGAGGACCTCGCCGGGGCCGGGGTCGGGCAGCGTCACCGACCGGATCTCGCCCTCGCCGGGCGACCGTAGCCAGAAGGCGTGTGCCTCGCGCGTCACCGGTTCCTCCTTCCTCAAGATCGATCGAACCGAACGGCCGCATTTTACGTGTTTCCCTATCAAGGGCGTACACACGATAGACACGGAGGCAGGGTGCGCACGGTTCAAAGCGGTCCCATAATTGGGCTGATAGTCCAGGTTGTCCTGCTCGCCGGCCTTGCCGGAACAGTCGGCCTCGGTCCCGCCGGCTGGCTCGCGGGAGTCACGTACGGGGCCGTCATGTGCGTCCTGCTCACCCGGGGCCTACGGGACTCGGGCACGGGCCGGCTGAGTCCGGCCGACCGGGTGACCCTGAGCCGGGCGACGCTCGTCGGCGGTGTGACCGCGTTGACGGTCGACTCCTTCGACCGGCCCACCCCGGTGGGGCTGCTGGTCACCCTCACCGCCGTGGCGCTCGTACTGGACGCGGTGGACGGTCACGTCGCCCGGCGTACCGGCACGACCACCGCGCTCGGGGCGCGGTTCGACATGGAGGTCGACGCCTTCCTCCTGCTCGTGCTCAGCGTCTACGTGGTGGAACCGGTCGGCGTCTGGGCGCTGGCGATCGGCGGCATGCGTTACGTCTTCGTGGTGGCGATCTGGGTGCTGCCGTGGATGCGGGGAACCCTGCCACCGCGCTACTGGCGAAAGGTCGTCGCGGCCACCCAGGGCATCGTCCTGGTGCTCGCGGCGGCGGACGTGCTGCCCCGGCCGCTGACGGTGACCGCGGTGGCGGTGGCGTTGGCCCTGCTCGTCGAGTCGTTCGGCCGCGACGTCGGGTGGCTCTGGCAGCACCGCCCGGCCCGGCTGGCCCGGCGTCGTCGGCCCGAGCCCTCGGTCCGGGTGGCACCGGCGGCGCGTACGGGGAGCAGACTGCTGGTGAACATGTCTGCGCACGCGGTCGTGGCCCGGGGGACCGGCCCGGCCGGAATCGTCCGCACGGCGGCGGGTCGGGGCCACCGTTTCCACGACCCGGTGCCGTGACCCGGCCACCACCGTTGTTCGAGCATCACCGCACCGCCCGCGACCCCGGCCCGCGGCGACCCCCACCGATCCGGGACGACACTGCCCGCCTGCTGTTCACGCAGTTGCGGGCCGGAGCACACGAGGAGACGCGGACGTGAGTCAGTTCGAGGCGGTCCTGTTCGACGCGGGCGACACCCTGATCCGGCTCTCCGGTAGCGGTGAGAAGCTGCTGCACCGGGCGGCGGCCAGGCTCGGCGCCGAAGCGCTCGACCCGGACGAGGTGGCATCGGTGTGGCGCCGGGTCCTCGGCCGCAGCAGTACGGCCGAGGAACTGGCCAAGGGTCGTGACCTGTCGAACGACCGGCACCGCGAGGTGTGGACCGCCCTGTACACCTCGGCCGGCTGCGAGCGGCTCGCTCCCGGGCTGAGCGAGGAGTTGTACGCACTCACCGTCAGCGCCGAGTCCTGGGAGGCCTTCCCGGACACCCTGCCCACCCTGAAGGCCCTGCACGACCGGGGCCTGCCGGTCGGCATCGTCAGCGACACCGGTTTCGACCTGCGTCCCGCGATGGACCTGCTGGGTCTGTCGCCCTTCCTGGACACCGTCGTGATGTCGTTCGAGCAGGGCGTCTGCAAACCCGCCGCCGAGGTGTTCCTCACCGCCTGCGACCGGATGCGGGTACGTCCGGAACGGACCCTGATGGTCGGCGACAACCCGCTGACCGACTCCGGTGCGGTGGCCGCCGGCATGCACGTGTTCCTGTTGCCGCCGCCGGTCGACACCGGACCACGGGGACTCGGCCACATCCTGTCCCTGATCTGAACGAAGGACGCACCGACCACCATGGACGACCTCTCCACCACGCACGACTCGGCGACGGACAACCGCGCGGAGATCGTGCCGGCCGACGACGCCACCAGCCCCTCGACGAAGGCCGACGCCGACGCCGGCCCGCCGGCCGAGGCCACTGTCGCGGCCGACAACACCGTCGCCGTACGCCGAAAGCGCCGGATCCTGGCGGGGGTGACCACGACCCTGGCTGTCCTGCTCGTGCTGTTCGCCCTCGTCGCACCGAACCAGATCGGTCGGCTCAGCCCGGCGGCGTTCCTGCGCATCCCGCTCGAGGGGCTCGTCGGCGTCGCCCTCCTGCTCGTCCTGCCCGGTCGCACGAGACGGGTGGTGGCCGCGATCGTCGGGGTGGCCCTCGGGCTGCTCACCATCGTGAAGATCATCGACATGGGTTTCTTCGAGGTCCTCGACCGGCCGTTCGACCTGGTTCTCGACTGGGTCCTGCTGGACGACGCGCTGTCCTTCCTCACCGACTCGATCGGCCGCTTCGGTGCGATCGCCGCCGCGATCGGGCTCGCCCTGCTCGTCGTCGCCGTCCTGGTCCTGATGACCCTGTCGGTCCTGCGCCTGACCCGACCCCTGGTACGCCACCGCACCACCGCGGCCCGTTCCGTCGCGGCACTCGGGGCGGTCTGGGTCACCTGCGCCGTACTCGGCGCGCAGATCGTTCCGGGGGTGCCGGTCGCCGCCAACAGTGCGGCCGACCTCGCGTACGACCGTACGCTCCAGGTCCGGGCGGGACTGCGCGACCAGAGCGCCTTCGCCGAGGAGGTCACCGTTGACGCCTTCCGTGACACCCCCGGCGACAGGTTGCTCACCGGTCTGCGGGGCAAGGACGTGATCTTCGCCTTCGTCGAGAGCTACGGGCGCGACGCGGTCGAGGACCCGGAGATGGCACCCCAGGTCGGTGCGCTCCTGGACGCGGGCAACCAGCGGCTGAACGCGGCCGGGTTCGCCTCCCGCAGCGCCTTCCTCACCTCACCGACCGCGGGCGGCGGTAGCTGGCTGGCCCACGCGACGTTGCTGTCCGGCCTCTGGATCGACAACCAGCAGCGCCACAACAACCTGCTCGCCAGTGACCGGCTGACCCTCAACGGCGCCTTCCGCCGGGCCGACTGGCGTACCGTCGCCGTCATGCCGGCCCTGACCCAGCCCTGGCCGGAGGGAAAGTTCTTCGGCAACGACCAGGTGTACGGCGTCGACGACCTCGGCTATCACGGGCCGAAGTTCAGCTACGCCCCGGTGCCCGACCAGTTCACCCTGTCGGCCTTCGAACGTTTCGAGCGGGCCAACCCCGACCACGCGCCGGTGATGGCGGAGATCCCGCTGGTGTCGAGCCACGGTCCGTGGGCGCCGATTCCCCGGATGGTCGGCTGGAACGAACTCGGTGACGGTTCGGTCTACAACTCGATCGCCAAGGAGGGCGAGTCGCCGGACGACGTCTGGCGGGACCCCTCCCGGGTACGCACCGAGTACCGGCGATCCATCGAATACTCGCTGAGCAGCCTCATCTCCTACGTGGAGAACTACGGCGACGACAACCTCGTCCTCGTTTTCCTCGGCGACCACCAGCCCGCCCCGATCGTCACCGGTGAGAACGCCAGCCGGGACGTGCCGATCACCATCGTCGCCCACGATCCGGCCGTACTGGACCGGGTCTCCGGCTGGGGCTGGCAGGACGGTCTGCGGCCGGGCCCGCAGGCACCGGTCTGGCGGATGGACGCCTTCCGGGACCGGTTCCTCACCGCCTTCGGCTCCTAGTTTTCCGACTGCGTGATCGTGCAACCGTCCGGACACGTCTTCTCCCAGCCGCGACAAGATGATTTGATCTCCTGAGCCGAAGCCGGAGACCGCCCATGCCCAAGGTGCCACTGCAGGACGGAACCGCCATCGAGGTGGCGATCCATGGCTCGGGTCCGGCCGTCCTGCTGCCGGTCGGCCCGCAACCGTCGGCGGAGACACCGGACGGGCGTACCGACCCGGCCGAGGGCAATCCGCTGGTCGAGGGTCTTCGCGACGAATTCCGGGTGGTCGTGTTCGACTACGAGGGCCACCTCGGGCGGCACCCGAGGCCGGACACCCTGACTCCCGGCAACATCACCGCCGACCTGCTCGCCATCGCCAACGCGGCGCGGGCCGACCGGTTCGCCTACTACGGGTACTCCTGGCTGGGCATGAGCGGGTTACAGCTCGCGATCCGTACCCGCCGCCTCTCGGCGCTGGTCATCGGCGGCTTCCCGCCGATCGACGGCCCGTACGCGCAGGCGCTGCGGGCCACCGAGCGGGCGTACGAGGCGACGGTCTCGGGGGAGCCCGAGGAGGGGACGGGTGAGCCGCGGGCCCGGCAGTTCGTCACGCTGTACGAGTCGTTGCAGGGATTCGACGACCGGGCGATCCAGGCCCAGGTCACCTGCCCCCGGCTCTGCTTCGTCGGCGCCACCGACGAGGTCCCGTACGGCCAGCGCGCCGGTGTGCCGCTGGACGTCGGCGCCGTGGTGCGGAGCCGGCGGTCGGAGCTGGAGGCGTTCGGCTGGGACGTGCGGATCCTGGACGGGCTGGACCCGACCGAGGCCGCGCAGCCAGCACATGTGCTGCGCTTGTTGCGCCCCTGGCTCACCGCCGCGCTGGCCGACGACTCTTCGCCGCCGGCCAACGATCGGTAGGTGCCCGGTTACTCGGACCGGGTGTTGGTCACTCCAGGTGGAACGTGGCGGTCGCCTGGTTCGCCGCCCCGCTCACCGCTTCCAGGTAGAGCAGTCCGGCGCGGTGACGGACGTACCGGCCCGGGGCGTTCTGCGACTCCAGCGAGACTCCGGCGCTGCTGGCCAGGCCCGGCCGGCGCAGGAAACTGGCGTCGGCCCGGAACTGCGCCGAGCCGTCGTCGCGTTCGACGTAGACCTCGTAGTTGCGGTGCCGAAGGTAGTAACCGGGGAAGTTGGTGGACTCCAGCGACACCGATCCGGAGCCGGCCAGGCCGGTGACGAACCGGTACTGCGAGTCGGCCAGGTTCGTCACGTTGGCCTCGACCCGTCCCCGGTAGTCGTAGTGCCGGATGTAGCTGCCGGTGAGGTCGTGCGAACGCAGCCGTACGGGTGACGCGCCGTCCGGCACCGGAATGCCGAAGTTGGGTGTGCCGTCGGCGTTCCAGTACAGCTTCTGGATCCTGGTACGCCGGTTCGGATCGTTGAGTGGATCACCGGTGATGTCCCGGTAGTTGCGGTCGTGGTAGACGAGGATGTCGCTCTGCCCGTCGTCGGACACCGTGAACGAGTTGTGCCCCGGCCCGTACTGGCCGGTGGCGGTGTTGGTGGTGAACACGGGTGTCGGGCTCTTGGTCCAGGACGAGGCGTCCAGCAGGTTCGCCGTGGCGGAGGCGGTCAGCAGGCCGAGGCAGTAGTTGGCGTCCGTCGCACTCGCCGAGTACGTGAGGAAGACCCGTCCGTTGCGCTGGATCACCGCCGGTCCCTCGGCGACCCGGTAGCCGCGGGTCTCCCAGTCGTAGGACGGCACCGTCAACCGGGTCACCGTGCCGGTGATCGTCCACGGGTTGGTGCCCATCCGGGCGAGGTAGAGGTTCGAGTTGGTCGACACCCCCGGCTCCTGCTGCGCCCAGGTCAGGTAGCGCACCCCGTTCACCACGAAGGTCGAGGCGTCCAGGGCGAACGTGTCCCACGGGGTGGTGATCCGTCCGCGTTCGGTCCAGCCGCCGGTGAGCGGGTTGGCGCCGGTGCTCTCCAGGACGTACATCCGGATCCGCCAGATGTCGTCGGTGCGCCCGGCGGCGAAGTAGACGTACCACCTGTTGTTGATGAAGTGGATCTCGGGAGCCCAGATGTGAGCGCCCATCTCCCCGCTGGTGTGTCGACGCCAGATGGTCGTCTCCGGGGCGGTGGAGAGCCCCTGCAACGTGGTCGCGCGGCGCAGCACGATCCGGTCGTACTCGGGGACGGTGGCGGTGAGGTAGTAGTAACCGTCGCTGTGTTTGAAGATGTGCGGATCGGCGCGCTGGTTGACCAGGGGATTGCTGTGGTTCACCGGTGGTGCCGCGTTTGCCGGCGGCGCCGGCGACAGCCCGACCAGTACGGCGAGCGCCGTCGCCGCCGCGACCAGCGTCCTCCTGCGCATCGACATCGTGGACAACCTTCCCTGGGGCGGATCGACATTGACAGTCGTCGAATCGTTTCAAGGCCAGTGTTATCGCTAACAGGTTGGCGGGTCAAGACGCACATCGATGCCTTGACAGTCGGCAACGACTCGGTCGGCGGCGGCTGTGACATGAACCGCTCCACCCGTGCCCAGCGGTTCACCTGGAACGCCGACGTAACACCCAACTTCGGCGTTCCGGCGAGGCTCGGCACCCCGCTCGCCGTACCCTCCGGCGAGTAGCCCGTACCGCAGCGCCGGCGTCGTCCGGAAGTCGGAGGCGGTCGAGGCCGCGACCGGCTTCCGGGCGAGCGCCGTACGAGCGGTGGCTCAGCCGCGCGGAGGTGCGGTGCTGTCCCGGACGACCAGCTCGGTGGCGAGTTCGACCCGAGGGCTCTCGATCTTCTCGCGCTGGGCGAGGCGCAACACCGTACGGGCGGCGAGCATGCCCATCTCCGCCAGGGGCTGACGCACGGTGGTCAGCGGGGGCGAGCACCAACGTACTTCGGGCAGGTCGTCGAAGCCGACCACGCTGACGTCGTCGGCGACCCGCAGGCCCCGGCGGCGGATGGCCTCGTACACCCCGAGGGCCATCTGGTCGCTGGAGGCGAAGATCGCGGTGGGCGGGTCGGGCAGTTCCAGCAGCAGGCTGCCGCCGGTGTAGCCGGCCTCGTGGTAGAAGTTGCCGGGTCGGATGAGCTTGCCGTCGACGGGCAGCCCGGCGGCCTCCATCGCGGTCCGGTAGCCGTCGAGCCGGGTGCGGCTGCACAGCAGTTGCGGGGGTCCGGCGATGAACCCGATCCGGCGGTGGCCGAGGCCGATCAGGTACTCGGTCGCCCGCAGACTGCCGGTCCAGTTGGCCGCGCCGATCGTGGGCGCCCCCTGGGTGGGTACGCCCCCAGGGTCGACGATGACCACGGGGATGTTGAGCCGACGCAGTTCGGCCTGCAGCGGCGGCTCCAGGGCGGAGGTCACGAAGATGACCCCCTCGGTGGTACGGGCGCGCATGTTGTCGAGCCACTGCTTGGCCGACGACGTCTTGCGGTGGATCGCCGAGACGACGGTCCCCACGTCGGCGGCGTGCGCGACATCCTCCACCCCACGGATGATCTCGACCGCCCAGGGACTGTCGAGATCGTTGAAGACCAGGTCGATCAGACCGGCGGTGCTCCGTACGGCGGTGGGCCTGCGCTGGTAACCGTGGCGGTTGAGGACCTGCTCGACGCGTTCGCGCGTTTCCGCCGAGACGTCGGAGCGGCCGTTGATGACCCGCGAAACCGTCGGTACGGAGACGCCGACCTCGCGGGCGATGGCCGCGATGGTGACCTTGCGGTTGTCGCCCACGCCAGGTTGCTCCTTCTCTGTTGCGCCATCGGATGGATCTCGGGGTCACGGGCTCGGTGCCGGCGCGGTACGGGCCGGGCCCGCAACGGGGCGGGCCCGGCCGTTCAGCCTTTCACGCTGCCGGCGAGCCCACCGATGAGCTGACGTTCGGCGACCGCGTAGAAGGCCAGGGCGGGAACCATGGAGAGCACGACGTAGGCCAGGACGCGGGCGGTGTCGTCGGCGTACTGGCCCTGGAAGGCCTGCACCCCGACCGGGAGGGTCCACCAGCTCTGGTCGGTGAAGACGACCAGCGGCAGCATGAAGTTGTTCCAGCTCGCGACGATCGCGAGCACGGAGACGGTGGCCAGGGCGGGCCTGGCCATGGGCAGCAGGATCCGCCAGAAGAAGGCGAACGGCCCGCATCCGTCCAGCGTGGCCGCCTCCTCCACCTCGCCGGGAATGGTACGGAAGAACGACCGCAGGATGATGATCGTGACGGGTAGCCCGAACGCGGCCTGGGGCAGGATGACCCCCAGCGGGTTGTCCAGCAGACCCATGCTGCGCAGCAGGATGAACAGCGGCAGGATCGCCACCGTGAACGGGAACATCAGCCCGACGGCGAACAGGGTGAACAGGAACTCCCTGCCCCGGAAGGTGAACCGGGCGAACACGAACGCCGCCATCGCCGAGGCGCCGACCACGATCAGTACGGTGGCCAGGGCGATCAGGGTGCTGTTGCCGAGCTGCCGCCAGAACACCCCGGAGGCGAGGATGGCGGTGTAGTTGCCCGGCACCCACGGGTGCGGCAGCCCGAGCGGGTTGGTGGAGAGCTGACCGTTGTCCTTGAACCCGCCGAGCACCCCGAACGCGATCGGTACGACGATGGACGCCCCGATGACTATCGACACGACGTGCAGGGTCAACCGGCGCACGCGGGCGGAGGTGCTGGCCTGCTGGCTCGTGGTCATCGTTGGACCCCCCGGGTGGTCAGCGCGCCCTCGATGTCCCGCCGCAGCACGAAGCGCTGGTAGAGCAGGGCGAAGACGAGGCTGAGCAGGAACATGATGATGCTGATGGCGCTGGCGTAACCGACTTCGAAGCGGCGGAAGCCGTACTGGAACATCGTCACGGCCAGGGTTTCGGAGGAGCGGATCGGCCCGCCGCCGGTGAGCACCCAGACCATGTCGAAGAGCTGGATGGTGCCGATCACGGAGAGGAACACGCTGATCCGGATGGTCGGGCCGAGCAGCGGCAGGGTGACGTGCCGGAAGACCTGCCAGGCGGTGGCGCCGTCGGTGGTGGCGGCCTCGGTCAGCTCCTTGGGGATGCCCTGCCGGCCGGCCAGGTAGAGGATCATGTAGAAGCCGAAGTACTTCCACGAGATCACGAAGAACAGGGCGTAGAGCACGGTGGCGGGGTCGGCGAAGAGCGATCCGCCGAGGTCGGCGGCGCCGAACCAGCCGAAGACGGTGGTGCTCAGGCCCCGGTTGGGCGAGAAGACGAGGGTGAACAGCACCGCCGTCGTCACCTCGGACAACACGTACGGGGCGAAGAACACCAGCCGGTAGACCGCCCGCCCGCGCAGTGGCTGGTTGAGCAGCATCGCCAGGGCCAGCGACACGGGAAGCTGGACGAGCACCGAGAGCGCGATGAGGATCAGACCGCGCCGCAGGTCGCCCAGGAACACCGGATCGTCGATGGCACGGGTGAAGTTGTCCAGGCCGACGAAGTTCTCCGGCAGGTTGAACCCGTTCCACTTGAACAGGCTGGTGTAGGCGGCGACCAGGATCGGCACGATCACCAGGAGGAGGAACAGCACCAGCGCCGGGGCAAGGAAGATGGCGATGGTACCCAGCCGGCCGAGCCTGGGCCGGGCCCGGCGGCCACGCTGTCGCGTGGCCGCCGGCGGTACGGGTGGGAGCTCGGTCGGCGCGTTGGCGGTGCGCAGGCCGGTGCCGGCCGGTGGGTTCATCCTGCCTGCTCCACTCGCTGGTCGTACCGGGGTGCGGGATTCTGGGGGCGGGGCATGCTACTGGCTCTTCGCCACCGTGGTGATGTCCTTGACGATCTGTTCGGGCGTCTTGGACCCGGCGACCAGCTCGGCGATGCTGTCGTTGACCTGCTGGCCGACCGCGGGTGGGTAGGCCTGGTCCAGGTAGAGCTGGAACCCGGTCGCCGCGGCGAGGGTCGAGGCGACCACCTTGTTGTTGGCGTCGGCGATCGCGTCCGCCGCGTCCTTGACGGTCGGCAGCACCGCGCCGGTGGTCGCGGACTTGCGCTGGTTGGCCACCTCGAGCAGGGTCTTGAGGAAGTCGAGGGTCGCGGGCGGGGCGTCCTTGCCGACCGCGAACCCGTTGCCGCCGCCGAACACCTCGCTCGAGGTGCCCTTGCCGCCGTCGACCGACGGGAACGGGAAGAAGCCCAGCTTGTCGCCGAGCCCCTTCTTGCTGGTGGACGAGGAGGCCTGGACGGCCGGCGCCCACTGGCCCATCAGTTCCATGGCGGCACCGCCGTTGCCCATGGTCGCTGCCTGGCCGTCCGGCGAACCGTACTCGGCGGCGAGGAAGTCCTTCTGGAACGGCGAGAGCGCGACCAGTTCCTTGAGTCGCGCTCCTGCGGCGATGAAGTCGGGGGTGTCGAAGTTGTGGTCGGTGCCGGCCTTCTTCAGCGCGTCCAGAGCGCCGATCCGCATCACCAGGTAGGACCAGTAGAAGTGGGCGGGCCACTTCTCCTTGCCGGCCAGGGCGATCGGGGTGATCCCGGCACTCTTGATCTTGCCGACGGTGGTGAGCAGTTCGCTCCAGGTCGCCGGTGGGGCGGTGATGCCGGCCCTGGTGAAGAGTTCCTTGTTGTACCAGAACCCGACCATTCCGACGTCGAACGGGACGCCGTAGATCTTTCCGTCGACGGTGTACGGCTCCACCGACACCGGCAGCAGCGAACCGATCCACGGCTTCACGTCGTCGGTGATGTCCTTGACCAGCCCGGCCTCGATCTGCTGCTTCAGCACGCCGCCGCCCCACGACTGGAACAGGTCCGGCGGTGACCCGGCCTGGGTGGCGGTGGTGAGCTTGGTCTTGAACGCCTCGTTCTCCAGCGGCTGGATGGCCACCTTCACGTTGGTGTGCGCGGTCTCGTACTCCTTGGCCATCGCGGCCCAGACGGGCAGCATCGGTTCGGTGTTCTGGATGTGCCACCAGTTGATGGTCTGGGGGCCTTCCGGGTCGGCGGATTCGTCGTTGCCGCAGCCGGCCAGCAGGAACGCGCCGGCGCTGGCACCGGCGAGGCCCAGCAGGGATCTGCGGGAGAGGTGCGCCGTCATGAGCCATCCCTTCGAGGTACGTACGAGGTACTCGGATGCCGATCAGTCAGCGGGAGGTGTTAAACGGCCCCGGAAGTTTCGGCAAGAGACCGGTATTTTCGATTGATGACGGGCACGTTACGACGCGACGAAGGTGCCGGTCAAGGTCTGTCGTGTCTCGACTTTGCCGGTTATCGTGAGCGAGAATTTCGACATCTTGACGCGAAACTTCCGGACAACCGCCGGAAGCACGATCGTCAGAGGGGACGAACTATGTCGACCGACATCGCGAGCGTCACGACGGCCGCCGGATCGATCCGCAATCCCATCCTCAGCGGCTTCCACCCGGACCCGTCGATCCTGCGGGTGGGCGACGACTACTACCTGGCCACCTCGACGTTCGAGTGGTACCCGGGCGTACGGGTGCACCACTCGCGTGACCTGGTGCACTGGCAGGCCCTGGGTGGGGTGATCACCGAGCGACGCCTGCTGGACCTGCGCGGTGCCGGCGACTCCAACGGGGTGTGGGCCCCCGACCTGTCCTACGCCGACGGCCTGTTCCACCTCGTCTACAGCGACGTGGCCAGCTTCGCCAGCGGCTACTGGGACCCGCAGAACTACCTCATCACCGCACCGGCGATCGACGGCCCCTGGTCGGACCCGATCCCGCTGCACGCGCACGGCTTCGACGCCTCGCTCTTCCACGACGACGACGGCAGTAGTTGGCTGTTGGCCATGAGCGCCGACTGGCGGCCGGGTCGTGACCGCTTCGGTGGCATCGAGATCCAGCGCTACGACCGGGCCGAGCGCAAACTCGTCGGGAACGCCCGGCTCATCTTCGAGGGCACCGAGGTCGGTCTGACCGAGGGCCCGCACATCTACCGGCACGACGGGTGGTACTACCTGCTCACCGCAGAGGGCGGTACGAGCTGGGAGCACCAGGTCAGCATCGCCCGGTCCCGGTCCCTGTTCGGCCCGTACCTGACCGACCCGGCCGGGCCGCTGCTCACCTCCGTCGGCCGTCCCGAACTGCGGTTGCAGAAGGCAGGTCACGGCAGTCTCGTACGCACCCAGACCGGGCAGTGGTACCTGGCGCACCTGGTCGGGCGGCCGTACACGCCGTTGGGCAACTGCGTCCTGGGTCGGGAGACCGCCCTGCAACGTGTCGAGTGGCCGGCGGACGGGTGGCCCTCGATCCCCGGCGGTGTACCCGCCGACGAGATCGCGGCACCCGACCTGCCCGCGCACCCGTGGCCGGCGGAACCGGCGACCGACGACTTCGACGACGACTCGCTGGGCGTGTCCTGGTCCACCCTGCGTCGCCCGGCCGGGCCGGACTGGGTCGACCTGAGCAGTCGCGCCTCCCACCTGCGGATCTTCGGCGGCCAGTCGCCGGTCGGTCGGCAGAAGCCGAGCCTGGTCGCCCGCCGGGTCGGCGCGACGCGCTGCTCCCTGGAGACGGTGGTGGAGTTCGACCCGGCCGACCATCGGCAGCTCGCCGGCATCACCGGTTACTACAACACCGCGAACTGGTACTACGCCTACCTCACCCGGGCCGACGACGGCCGGCGGGTGCTGGAGGTGCTGAGCTGCGACAGCGGCCGGCTCACCGCGCACCCGGACCTGAGCGTCGACGTCAGTGCCGCCGACCGGGTCGGACTCCGGGTGACCTTCGACGGACCCGTACTGCGCCTGGCGTACCGCGTCGGCGACGGCGACGGCTGGCACGACCTGCCGGCGGAGTTCGACGCCACCATCCTCTCCGACGAGCACGCCGCCACCGTCATCGACGGCGAGCCCGCAGCCTGGGGCTTCACCGGCGCATTCCTCGGCCTCTGGGTGCAGGACCTCGGTGCCGACGGCGTCCACGCGGACTACGACTACGCCACCTACCTCGAACACTGACCCGCCGGCCGCCCGACCCTCGCCCGTGAGATCACGGGCGAGGGTACAGGTCTGTGTACGGGCAGAACCGAAACTTTCGGGCCGATCCGGAAGTTTTCAGTCCAGCTCACAAGGGATATCGAGCCGCGAATCTGTTGACGACCATCGATTGTCGTCGTAAAGTTTCGGCCAAGTTACGGAAGACCCGTAACGCACGAGAGCAGGCGCGGCGCTCGTCCGCGCAGGTACAGACACCGCAGTGACGCTTCCGCGACGGGGGCAGCTTCCGCCTGCCCGGATGTCCCGTCCGCGCGACCGATCCGCCCGTCATTCCCGTCCCAGTCCTGAGAGGACGCTCGATGAAGCTGCGACGATGGATAGTCGTCGGCGCCGTCGCCCTGGCGACCGCCGGCACCCTGAACAGCCTGCCCGCCTCGGCGGGACGCACGGTCCAACCCGGCGACCAGAGCCTTCGTGCACTCGGCATGCGGCACGACCTCTACATCGGCACCGCGGTCGACATGGCCGCCCTGAACGACCCGGCCGACCCGCAGTACCGGCAGCTCGCCGCCTCGCAGTTCTCCTCGGTGACCGCCGAGAACGCGATGAAGTGGGAAAGCCTCGAACCCACCCGGGGCACCTACAACTGGGCGCCGGCCGACGAGCTGATCGCCTTCGCGAAGCAGAACAACCAGCGGGTACGCGGCCACGTACTGGTGTGGCACAACCAGTTGCCGGGCTGGCTCACCGCCGGTGTCGCCGACGGCTCGATCGACCGGGAGGAACTGCGCGGCATCCTGCGCAACCACATCACCACCGTGGTCAAGCACTTCAAGGGCAAGATCTGGCAGTGGGACGTGGTCAACGAGGCGGTCAGCGACCCCTGGGACAACCCGCCGGCCCTGCACTACAAGGGCTTCTGGGCTCAGCACCTCGGTCCCGACTACGTCGCCGACGCGTTCCGCTGGGCCCGGGCCGCCGATCCCAACGCCCTGCTGTTCTACAACGACTACAACATCGAGGCGTTCGGCTCGGGTGACCCGACCAACGACAAGACCCAGTTCGTGTACGACATGGTCAAGCGACTCCGTACGTCCGGGGTGCCGATCGACGGTGTGGGCAGCCAGGGCCACCTCGGCACCCAGTACGGCAACTACGACACCCTCCAGGTCGCCGACGCACTCAAGCGTTTCACCGACCTCGGCCTGGCCACCGCGTTCACCGAGGTCGACGTACGCAGCCAGATGACACCCGGGGTCCAGGCCGGCGACTCCAACGAGATCAACCCCCGGCTCCAGGCGTCGGCGGCCAACTACAGCGTCCTGTTGCAGGCCTGCCTGTCCAACCGGCGGTGCCTGTCGTTCACCGTCTGGGGCTTCACCGACCGGCACTCCTGGATCCCCGGTTGGTTCGAGAACCCGCCGGAGGGCCTGGCCACCCTGTACGACGAGAACTACCAGCCGAAGCGGGCGTACAACACGGTCAAGGCAGATCTGATCTACGCCGGAGCGCCGTACGTGCTGCCGCGCATCCCGCAGAAGCCGCGCCGGTAGACGCGTACCGATCCGACCCGCTCGGCCGTCGTCGCACCGCCCGTACCCATGAACCTCCTTCGTTCCGAGGAGCCGGCCCATGTCACCCACCCACCGCCTGTCCCGACCCGCCCTCGCGCTCACCGCCCTCGTCACCGTCGTGGCCGCGACCGCCGTCGCGCTCACCGCCGGACCGTCGGCCGCGGCCGCCAACTGCAGCAACGGGTACGTCGCCCTGACCTATGACGACGGCCCCAACCCCGGCACCACCAGTACGCTGATCAACACCCTCACCGCCAACGGGGTACGCGCCACCTTCTTCAACATCGGGCAGAAGGCGCAGCAGAACCAGTCGCTCGTCCGGGCCCAGCAGCAGGCCGGCATGTGGATCGGCAACCACAGCTGGACCCACCCGCACCTGACCCAGATGAGCGCCGCGCAGATCACCTCGGAACTCAGCCAGACCCAGCAGGCCATCCAGCAGGCGACCGGCACCGCACCACGGCTGTTCCGACCCCCCTATGGCGAGACGAACGCCACCCTCAGGTCGGTCGAGTCCCAGCTCGGGCTCACCGAGGTGTTGTGGAGTGTGGACTCGCAGGACTGGAACGGTGCCAGCACCGCGCAGATCGTGCAGGCCGCCGGGACCCTGCAGAACGGCGGGGTGATCCTCATGCACGACGGTTACCAGACCACGATCAACGCCATCCCGCAGATCGTCGCGAACCTCACCAGCCGCAACCTCTGCGCGGGCATGATCTCCACCAGCACCGGCCGGGCGGTCGCCCCGGACGGCGGCGGCAACCCCGGCCCGACGGCCACCCCGACGACACCCCCGGCCGGCGGCGGCAGTTGCACGGCCAGCTACCGCGAGACGCAGCGGTGGGGCGACCGGTTCAACGGCGAGGTCACCATCCGCGCCGGTGGCACCGCCCTGACCAGTTGGACCGGCACCGTGACCCTGCGCAGCCCGCAGCGGGTCTCCACGGTCTGGAACGGCAGCCCCAGCTGGGACAGCAGCGGTGTGGTGATGACCGTCCGGCCCAACGGGAACGGCAACGTACCGGCGGGCGGCAGCACCACCTTCGGCTTCACCGTCATGGCCAACGGCAACTGGACCGCCCCGACGGTCTCCTGCCGTACGCCCTGACCGACGGGATCCGCTCGGCCGGCGTACCCGCCGGGTCGCCGGCCGAGCGGATATTCCCACCCATCCGGTACCGATCCCGCCGGCTGCGGCGGAGGAAGGCGGACCTGCCATGCCACCACCGTTCACCCGCCCGCTCATCCGAGCCGGCATCGCCCTGGGCGCACTCGGACTCGTGCTCGCCGCGGGCGGTCCAGCCCAGGCGCACCGGCCCGGCCCGAGCACCGAAATCGTCGACACCGCACGGGGGAGCGGGTCCGTGGTCAGCTTCACCTTCGACGACGGACCCAACCCCGCCGACACCCGCCGGCTGCTCTCGGTCCTGCACAGAAACCGGATCCAGGCCGTCTTCTGCCTCTGGGGCGATCACGTCAACGAACACCCCGATCTGGTACGCCGGATCGCCGCAGCCGGTCACACGCTGTGCAACCACGGCATGCGCCACGACGACATGAGCACCTGGACCCCGGAACAGATCAGGGCGGACCTCCGCGAGACCAACGCCGCCATCCGCCGGGCGGTTCCCGGCGCCGCCATCCCGTACTTCCGTGCTCCCTACGGGAGCTGGGGACAGACCCCGGTCGTCGCCGCCCGACTCGGCATGCAGCCACTGGGTTGGCGTCTCGCCATCGCCGACTGGGAGACACCCGGCACGGACGTGCTGCTGGGGCGCCTGCTGGAAGGTGTCACGCCCGGCGCGGTCGTGCTCATGCACGACGGAGGCGGTGACCGCAGCCAGACCGTCGACGCCGTCGAGCACGCCATTCCCGTCCTCCGGTCGCAGGGATGGCGGTTCACCCTGCCGGCCCGTACCCGCTGACGACGCCCGTGCGGCCCCGGCGTCCCCGGCACCGCGTCGACGATCCTGGCAGGATGGTCGGGTGGATCTGGAATCGGGTGCCGGGCTGCTGCACCGGCTGACGTCGTACGGGCTGGATCGGGCGTGGGACGTCCCGGTCGACGACCCCAGGGTGCGCCAGGATCTCGTGCCGAACGATCCGGGGACCCGACCGCCGCCCATGAAAACCTACGGTGGCCTGCCCAGGCTGCCGCTGCCGCGGGACCTGCCGGACCCGGAGATGCCCGCGACCACGGCACTCGCCGGGAACCCGGCCACCCGGCAGCCGCTGGACGCCGCGCAACTGGGGCGGGTGCTCTTCCTCGGCGCCGGCATCGTCCGCGTCGCCGACCGCGACGGGCTCCGGATCCCGTTCCGCGCCTCCGGCTCCGCCGGCGCACGCTTCCCCCTGGAGGTGTACGCCAGCACGCGGGGCGTGACCGGAGTCCCGGACGGCGTCCACTGGTACGACCCGCAGGAGCACGCGTTGGTCCAGGTCGGGCCCGCCGCCGACGGCAGCACGACAACCCTGGTGGTGACGGGCGTGCCGTGGCGGACCGGTTGGCGTTACGCCGAGCGCGGTTGGCGGCACCTCTACTGGGACGCCGGAACGCTGCTGTCACAACTGTCGACCGCGGCCACGAGCGCGGGCCTACCACCCCGGCTGCGGACGCTGTTCCCGGACGCGCGGCTGCGGACCCTGGTCGGGGCCGACGGTGTGCACGAACACCCCCTGGCGCTACTCAGCCTCGGTGAGGGCGAGCCGGCGGTGCACCCGACCGGGACGGCGGTGGTGGGGGAGTTGCCGCCGGTCGAACTACCGCTGTGCACCGCCGCGCAGCGCGCGGGCGAGCGAGACGAACTCGGGGACCCCTGGCCGGACGGTCCCGCCCTGCCGGATGTGCCCACGTCCGAGTCGGTGGACGAGGTGGTGCTGCGCCGGGGCTCGCAGCGCCGGATGGACCGGAGCCGTACCCTTCCGCGCGCTCTGCTGGAGTGGCCGGTACGGGCCGCGCTGCGCGGGATCGACGTTCCGCACTGGGTGGTTGTCCACGGGGTCGACGGCAACTCGCCGGGCGTCTACCGGTGGCCCGACCTCGGCCGTCCGGTGCGTTCCGGGGACCTGCGCGACGAACTCCTGCGGGTCTGCCTCGACCAGGGCCTGGCCGGCGACGCGGCGTACGTTGTCGTCGCGGCGGTCCCGCTCGCCGGCCTCGACGACCGTGGCTACCGCGACGCCCAGCTCGCCGCGGGCCTGGTGGAGGGGCGGCTGCACCTCGCCGCGTACGCCCTCGGCGCCAGCGCCTCCGGGATGACCTTCGTCGACACGGAGGTCCCCGCCCTGCTCGGCGAGGACGAGGACCTGGCAGCACTGCTCTTCACCTGTGTGGGCGTCCCCGAGTACACCGGCCGGCGCGGCGGCACACCCGGTGCGCCGACCACGTTCCGGCCGGTCCAACCCCGGCACGTCCCGCAGTCCTGATTCCGGTGGGACTCACCCCGGTCCCGTCAGGCCGTGACCGCTATGCGGTTCTCCCAGGCCCAGGCGGCGATCTCGACCCGGTTGCGTAGGCTGAGCTTGGCCTGGATGCCGGACAGGTGACTCTTCACCGTGCTCAGCGAGATGAACAGCTCGGCGGCGATCTCCCGGTTCGTCAGGCCCCGCGCGATCGCCCGGACGACCTCGGTCTCCCGATCGGACAGCGGAGAGGGGCGCTTCGCCGTGACCGGTGCCCCCACCGCCGCGAGGTGGCGCAGCAGCCGGAGGGTGACCGCCGGCGAGATCAGCGCGTCCCCGGCGTGTGCCGCCCGGACGGCCTCGACGAGCAGCGCGGGGCCGGCGTCCTTGAGGAGGAAGCCGACCGCGCCGCCGCGCAGCGCGCCGTAGACGTAGTCGTCGAGGTCGAAGGTCGTCACCACGATCACCCGGAGCGGATGGGCGACGCCCGGACCGGCCAGGGCGCGGGTCACCTCGAGCCCGTCCAGCCGGGGCATCCGGATGTCCACCAGGCACACGTCCGGACGCAGCCGTCGCGCCAGGTCGATCGCCTCGACCCCGTCGGAGGCCTCGCCGACCACGCTGATGTCGGGCTGGTCCTCGAGGATCAGCCGGAGGCCGCCGCGGATCATCGCCTGGTCGTCGGCGATCAGGACGCTGATGCTCATCGGGGCTCCCGTACGGCGACGGGAAGGGTGGCGATGACGGACCAGCCTTGCCGGGGACGCGGCCCGGCGCACAGGGTCCCGCCGAGGGCCTCGACCCGTTCGCGCATCCCGACCAGGCCGTATCCACTGCGCAGCGGGGACCCTGCGGGTGCCGGCGGGGCATCGTCGAGCACCTCGACCCTGACGGCCTGCCGGTCCTGGGCGACGCTGACCTCGACCGACCGGGCATGCGGGGCGTGACGGGAGACGTTCGTCAGGGACTCCTGGACGACCCGGTAGACGGTGGTGGTCACCTCGGGCGGCCACGCCGACGGGCCGTCGGGCAGCCGCAGACGTACCGCTGGGCCGTGATTGTCGAACCGCCTGACCAGCTCGCTGAGATGTTCGGGTCCGGGCATCGCGGGGGCCGCGTCGTCGGTGTCGCGCAGGACACCGACGACCCGGCGCATCGCCGTCAGCGCCTCGGAACCCGCCGTCTCGATGCCCGCCAGCGCCGTTTCGATGCCGGCCAGCGAGTTCTCCTGATTCTCCGGGCGTCTGCGGGCGAGGATCTGGGTGGCCTGGGCCTGGAGCACGATGCCGGTGATGTGGTGCGCGACCACGTCGTGCATCTCCCTGGCCAGTTCGAGGCGCTCGTCCCGGCGCACCCTGTCGATGGTCGCTCGGCGGCCGGTGTCGAACAGCCGTAGGCACAGTCCGACGGTGAGCGCGGCGACCCATCCGATCCCGTTCAACGCCGCGACCGCTCCCGACGAGGAGGGCGCCGTGGCGAGGTGGCTGAGGATGACCACGGCGAGCCCCGCCACCGAGGCGGCACCGGCCCACGCAACGGCGAGGGTCCGTACGGCCGAGCCCATCAGCACGGCCAGGCCCAGCGCCATGGCCGGGCCGGGCTCGGCCGGCAGCTCGGCGGCCCTGGCGACCAGGATGGTTCCCGCCGCGACGGCCAGGCCCGCGACCGTCGCCCGGACCCGGTGGCGTCGGCGCGTGAGGGCGATCGTGCACACCACCACCCCGGCGGCGAGATCGAACAACCAGTACCGACCGCCCCAGCTCACCGCGAGCGCGATCGCCTGGAAGACGATCGCCACGGCGAACGCCGTACCGAGTCCGATGTCGGCCACCGCCGTGCCCCGCCCGGACCGCCGTCCCCCGATATCCACGCTGTTCAGGCTACGAAATCTCGATCCGCGACGGACCGGTCAAAAGTACGGCCGTGGTCGCCGCGAACCGTGCTTCGGACCGATGTCGGCACCGTGCCTGCTCCGCAGGATGAGCCCATGCCACCAGAACACTCCGGCCCGGTGTTGATCGCCGAGGGTCTGACGAAACGTTATGGCCGCCGTCCGGCGCTGACCGATTGTGATCTCCGTATCCCGCAGGGGAGGGTGATCGGTCTGGTCGGCCCCAACGGGGCGGGTAAATCGACGCTGCTGCAATTGGCCTGCGGACTGATCGCGCCGACCTCGGGAAAGCTGCGGGTCCTCGGCTCCCGTCCCGCCGCGGACGGTGCCCACCTGGCGAAGGTCGGCTATGTCGCCCAGGACACCCCCGTCTACCCCGCGCTGACCGTAGCCGATCATCTGCGCATGGGTGTGCGGCTCAACCCCGCCTGGGATCCTGCGCTGGCCAACCGGCGCATCGCGCAACTCGGGTTGAACCCTCGACAGCAGGCGGGCCGGCTCTCCGGCGGCCAACGGGCCCAGCTTGCCCTGACCATCGCGGCCGCCAAGCGGCCGGAACTGCTGATTCTCGACGAGCCGGCGGCCGCCCTCGATCCACTGGCACGCAGCGGGTTCCTGCGTCACCTGATGGAGTTCGTCACGGAACTCGGAGCCAGCGCGGTGTTGTCGTCGCATCTGCTCGCCGACGTCGAGCGGGTCTGCGACTACCTGATCGTGCTGTCCGACTCCCGCGTCCAGGTTGCCGGCGACGTACGCGACCTGCTGTCGACCCATCACCGGTTGATCGCGCCCCGCGACGTACTCGACCGGCCGCCGGCCGGGATCGAGGTGATCCGGATCGAACACACCGATCGGCACAGCAGCGCCATCGTGCGTACCGACGGTGCACTTCCCGGTCCGCCGTGGACCGTGACCGGAGATCTCCGTCTCGAGGAACTGGTCCTGGCTTACCTGACCCGTGCGGCCGACGGGCCCACCGTTTCCGCCACCGCGATGGCGGGGGAGGTCCTGCGATGACCTGGATGACCTGGCGACAGTTCCGGGCCCAGGCGGTGGTGGGCGGGGTCGCCCTGGCAGCGACGGCGATCTACCTGGTGACCCTGGGCGTGCAGATCCGGCACGGCTACGATGCCGACCTCGTGCGGTGCCACGGCCGGGCCGGCGGGTGCGGGTCGCTGACGGCCGAGTTCGTGGACCGGTACCGAGGACGGTTGCAGGTCCTCGGCGCCCTGCTCGTCGTCGTTCCCGGGTTTCTCGGAATGTTCTGGGGCGCGCCGCTGATCGCCCGGGAACTGGAGACCGGTACGCACCGGCTGGTGTGGAACCAGAGCGTGACCCGGCGCCGGTGGCTCGCCACCAAACTGCTGCTCGTGGGTCTGGCCAGCATGGCTGCGGCCGGACTGTCCAGCCTCCTGCTGACCTGGGCGGCCAGTCCGTACGACCTGGTGGCCGGGGACCGGTTCACCGCGTTGCAGTTCGGGGCGCGCAACATCGCACCCGTCGCGTACGCGGCCTTCGCCTTCGTGCTCGGGGCGATTGTCGGCCTGACGGCCCGCCGGACCGTGCCGGCCATGGCGCTCACCGCCGTGCTCTTCGCCCTGGTCCAGGTCGCCGTGCCCACCCTGATCCGCCCGCACCTGATCCCACCGGTCACCGGCTCGCACCAGGTGACCGCGGAGACGGTCCGGAACCTGAGCTTCCTGGGCAGCGAGGCCGACATCGGGGGACTACGGATTTCCGACGCCTGGGTCGTGTCCACCAGCAAACTGCTCACCGCGGATGGGCAGCCGGTCGAGTTGGACCGTTACCGGGCCTGCGTCACCGGCGTGTTCGACGCGGTCGCGGAGTGCATGGGCAACCTGGACCTGCGGGTCGACGTGGCGTACCAGCCGGGTGAGCGCTACTGGGACTTCCAGTGGCTGGAGTCGGCCATCTTCCTCGGGTTGGCCGTGATGCTGGCGGGCCTCGGCCTCTGGCGTATCCAGGGCCGCCTGCCCTGAGTGGTGGGGCGGTGCCGGAAGGTCCCGGCACCGCCCCACCGTGTGCTCAGGCGAGGGTGGTGCGCACCTCGGCGGCTGCGGCGACGAGCCGGGCGAGGGCCTGTTCGACCTCCGCGTAGCCACGGGTCTTCAGCCCGCAGTCCGGGTTGACCCAGAGCCGGTCGGCGGGCACCGCCCGGACCGCCCGGCGCAGGGCCTCGGTGACCTCGGCCTGATCCGGTACGCGGGGCGAGTGGATGTCGTACACACCGGGCCCGACGCCCCGGCCGTATCCGGCGGTGTGCAGGTCGTCGAGGATCTCCATCCTCGACCGGGACGCCTCGATGCTGGTGACATCGGCGTCCAGGGCGTCGATCGCCGGCAGGACCTCCCCGAACTCCGAGTAGCACAGGTGGGTGTGGATCTGCGTGCTGTCGGCGACCCCGCTGGTGGCCAGCCGGAACGCCCCGACCGCCCAGTCGAGGTACGCCTTCTGCTCCGACCGGCGCAGCGGCAGGGTCTCCCGCAGCGCCGGCTCGTCGACCTGGACGATGCGGATGCCGGCGGCCTCCAGGTCCCGTGCCTCGTCCCGCAGCGCCAGGGCGACCTGGTTGGCGGTCTGGGAGAGCGGCTGGTCGGCCCGGACGAACGACCACGCCAGGATCGTCACCGGACCGGTGAGCATGCCCTTGACCGGCCGGTTCGTCAGCGACTGCGCGTAGGTGGACCAGGCCACGGTCATCGGCGCCGGCCGGGCGACGTCGCCGTAGATGATCGGCGGGCGTACGCACCTGGAGCCGTACGACTGCACCCACCCGTACTCGGTGGCGGCGAACCCGTCGAGCTGCTCGCCGAAATACTGCACCATGTCGTTGCGTTCCGGCTCGCCGTGCACCAGTACGTCCAGACCCAGGCGTTCCTGCAGGTCGATCACCTGGGCGACCTCGGCGCGCATCCGCTCGGCGTAGCCCGCGTCGTCGAGCGAGCCCGCCCGGTGCTCGGCCCGGGACCGGCGCAGCTCGTCGGTCTGCGGGAACGACCCGATCGTGGTCGTCGGCAGCGGCGGCAGGCCGAGCCGGGCCTGCTGGGCGGTCGCCCGCTGCGCGTACGGACCGCGCCGGAGGTGTTCGGGGCGCAGCGAGTCCAGCCGGGCCCGGACCGCGTCGTCCCGCCACGCGGCCGGCGCGGCGGGTGCGGGAGCGGGTAGGGCGGCCACGCCGTCGCGCAACGCCCGCCCCAGCGCCACCACCTCGTCGATCTTCTGCCGGGCGAACGCCAGCCGATCCCGTAGCTGCGGGTCGAGGTTCGATTCGGCGGCCAGGTCGACCGGCACGTGCAGCAGCGAGCACGACGTCGACACCGCGACGTGGTCGGCCAGACCGGTCAGGGTCGCCCCGGTCCCGGCGACGGCACGCAGGTCGGTACGCCACACGTTGCGCCCGTCGACCAGACCGGCGACGATCGTGCGGCCGGGCAGTGGACCGTACGCGGCCAGCCGGTCCAGGTTTCCGGGTCCGGCGACCAGGTCGAGCCCGACCGCCTCGACCGGGGTGTCCAGCAGCGCCGGCAACGCGTCGCCGAGTTCCCCGAAGTAGGACGCGACGAACAGTTGCGGCCGGTGATCGAGGGCACCGAGCCGGGTGTAGGCGGCCCGGAGCGCGTCGATCTCGTCCGAGCCGCGGTCGGCGACGTAGCCGGGCTCGTCGAGCTGGACCCAGGCCACGCCCGCGTCGGCGAACGCGCCGAGGATCCCGGCGTAGACGTCGACCAGATCGGCGAGCCGGTCGAACGGCCGGAAGCCCCCGGGTGCCCCGGCGGCGGACTTGGCCAGCAGCAGGAACGTGGCCGGGCCGACGAGCACCGGTCGGGTGGTGATGCCGAGCGCCTTCGCCTCGGCGTACTCCCGCAGTGCCTTGTCCGGACGGGCGGCGAAGGCCGTCTCCGGGCCGACCTCCGGGACCAGGTAGTGGTAGTTGGTGTCGAACCACTTCGTCAGCTCCAGCGCCGGCTCCGCGGCCGTGCCCCGCGCCATCGCGAAGTAGGTGTCCAGGTCGCCGAGGTCGAGGCGGCGGAACCGGTCCGGCAACGCGTCGACCATGACCGTGGTGTCGAGCACCTGGTCGTAGAGCGAGAACGTGTTGGACGGGATCTGGTCCAGGCCGGCGTCACGCAGCGTGCGCCACACGTCCGTACGCAGGCCGGCGGCGGTGTCCTCCAGCGCGGCGGCATCGATGCGGCCGGCCCAGTAGGACTCGACGGCGTGCTTGAGTTCGCGGTGGGGACCGATGCGGGGATAGCCGAGCACGGTGCTCAGCCCGAATGGTGTCGTCACGAGACGGGTGTCCTTCCCTCGAGGTCGACCGACGACCACACGGGAGACACGCGGCAGGGCACGGTACGACGACCGGCCTCGCCCTGACCCTCCCGAGAGGCCGACGGCGGCGTACGCGGACGCGTACGCGGTGCGGGCAGGTCTTCGGACTCGCGGGCACGACCGGGGTGACCCGGTCTCCTACTGACCGTCGCTTCCCAGGCGCTCACGCGCCCAGTGCGTATGACGGCGGTCGTTCCCACTCACCGCTGCGGGGCAGTCCCGGTCTTGCACCGGGTTCCCTCTTACGACGCCCCACCCGCAGGAGTGGGGCGAACCAGCACTGCCGCCCATCGTACGGTCGCGACCGACCCGCGTCGATCACCGGGCGGGCCACCGCCGCGTGTCACCTTGCGGTGGTGGGTGGGCCGTCGACCCACCCACCACCGGAGACGCTCAGAAGTCGTCGTCGAAGCTGACCGTGCCGCTCACCCCGACCTGGTACGCCGACACCCGGCGCTCGAAGAAGTTCGACAGCTCCTGGACGTCCTGCAGCTCCATGAACGCGAACGGGTTCTTCGACCCGTACATCGGGGCGAGGTCGAGTTGCGCGAGCCGCCGGTCGGCGACGTGCTGGAGGTACTCGCGCATGTCCGGCAGGGACATTCCGGAAACACCCTGTTCGAGCAGGTCCTCGGCGAACTGGACCTCACACTCGACCGCCTCGGCGAGCATGTCGCGTACCTGCTGGCGCATCTCGTCGTCGAACAGGTCCGGTTCCTCCCGGCGGACCGTGTCGACGACGTCGAAGGCGAACGCCATGTGCATCGACTCGTCGCGGAACACCCAGTTGGTCCCGGAGGCCAGCCCGTGCAGCAGTCCCCGGGAGCGGAGGAAGTAGACGTAGGCGAAGGCGCCGTAGAAGAACAATCCCTCGATGCAGGCGGCGAAGCAGATCAGGTTCAGCAGGAACGCCCGCCGGTCCTCGCGGCTGCGCAGCTCCCGCAGCTCGAAGATCGAGTCGATCCAGCGGAAGCAGAACTCGGCCTTGCGCCGGATCGACGGGATGTTCTCGATCGCGTCGAAGGCGGCGAACCGCTCCTGTTCGTCCGGCACGTACGTGTCGAGCAGGTTCAGGTAGAACTGGACGTGCACCGCCTCCTCGAAAAGCTGCCGGGACAGGTAGAGCCGGCCCTCCGGGGAGTTGACGTGCTGGTAGAGGTTGAGGACCAGGTTGTTGGCGACGATGGTGTCACCGGTGGCGAAGAACGCGACCAGCCGGCTGACCAGGTGCCGTTCGGCCGGGGTCAGCCGGCCGAGGTCGGCCAGGTCGGAGTGCAGGTCGACCTCCTCGACGGTCCAGGTGTTCTTGATCGCGTCGCGGTACCGGTCGAAGAAGTGCGGGTAGCGCATCGGCCGCAGGGTCAGGTCCATCCCCGGGTCGAGCAACATGGAGGTCCTGTCGGTGCTCGTCATCGTGTTGCCTCACGTGTGGGTGCGGGTGGGGGCTACTGGCAGGCGTCGCAGGACTCGGGGTTCTCCAGCGAGCAGGCGACCGCGTCGGTGTCGACGGCGACCGGGCGGTTGATGGCGACGGTGGCCTGCTGGATCCGGGTCGCGGGTCGGGACCGCAGGTAGTAGGTGGTCTTCAGCCCCGACTTCCAGGCGTACAGGTACATCGAGGAGAGCTTGCCGATGTTCGGTGCGCTCATGAACAGGTTCAGCGACTGGCTCTGGTCGATGTACGGGGAACGGGCGGCGGCGAGGTCGATCAACGCCCGCTGGGGCAGCTCCCACGCGGTCCGGAACAGCTCCCGTACGTCCGCCGGTAGCGACTCGATGCCCTGGACCGAACCTTCCGCCCGCCGGATCTCGGTACGGACCTGCTCGGTCCACCGGCCGAGCGCCTTGAGCTCCCGGACCAGGGCGGTGTTGATCTGGAGGAACTCCCCGGACAGGGTCTCCCGCTTGAACAGGTTGGACACCTGCGGCTCGATGCACTCGTAACAGCCGGCGATGGAGGCGATGGTCGCCGTCGGGGCGATCGCGACCAGCAGCGAGTTGCGCAGACCGTGTGCCGCGATCCGCTGCCGTACCGCGTCCCAGCGCTGCGCCTGCGTCGGGGTCACGCCCCACAGGTCGGGCTGGAGCTGACCACGGGCCGCCCGGGTCTGCGCGTACGCAGGATGCGGGCCGAACCGTTCGGCCAGGTCGGCGGAGGTTTCCAGGGCGGTCAGGTAGATCTCTTCGGAGATCCTGGTGGACAGCTCCAGCGCCGGCGCCGAGTCGAACGGCATCCGGAGCGCGAAGAAGGCGTCCTGCAGGCCCATCAGGCCGAGCCCGACCGGGCGCCAGCGGGGGTTGCTCGCCGCCGCCTCGACGCTCGGGTAGTAGTTGATGTCGATCACCCGGTCGAGGAAGAGCACGGCCGTACGCACCGTTTCGCGCAGTCGCTCCCAGTCGATGTCGTCGCCCGCGACGTGCGCGGCCAGGTTGATCGAGCCGAGGTTGCAGACCGCCGTCTCGCCGTCGCTGGAGACCTCGACGATCTCGGTGCAGAGGTTCGACAGGTGCACCACGTTGCCGGGCTCGGCGGTCTGGTTGCACAGCCGGTTCGACGGGTCCTTGAACGTCATCCACCCGTTGCCGGTCTGGGCCAGGGTCCGCATCATCCGCCCGTACAGGTCACGGGCCTTGACCTGGCGGACGAACCGGCCGGCGGCCTCGGCGGACCGGTAGGCGGCGTCGAACTCGTCCCCCCACAGGTCGGGCAGCTCGGGCACCTCGGCCGGGTCGAACAGCGACCACGTCTCGTCGGCCTCGACCCGGCGCATGAACTCGTCCGGGATCCAGTTGGCCAGGTTGAGGTTGTGCGTACGCCGGGCGTCCTCACCGGTGTTGTCCCGCAGCTCGAGGAACTCCTCGATGTCCGGGTGCCACGGTTCCAGGTAGACACAGGCCGCGCCCTTGCGCCTGCCTCCCTGGTTGACCGCCGCCACGCTCGCGTCCAGCGTCCGCAGCCACGGCACGATCCCGTTCGACAGCCCGTTCGTGCCACGGATCAGCGCACCCCGGGAACGCACCCGCGACCAGGCGATCCCGATCCCGCCGGCGAACTTCGACAGCTTCGCCACCTGGGCGTACCGGTCGTAGATCGAGTCGAGTTCGTCGCGGGGCGAGTCGACCAGGAAGCAGGACGACATCTGGGTGTGCGCGGTGCCGGAGTTGAACAGCGTCGGGGAACTCGGCAGGTAGGCGAGAGACGACATCAGCCGGTAGAACCCGATCGCCTCACCCGGCGTACGGGACAGGCCGCAGGCGACCCGCAGCAGCCAGTACTGCGGTGTCTCCAGCACCAGCCGGCCGGTCGGGTGCCGCAGCAGATAGCGGTCGTGGACCGTACGCAGTCCGAAGTACTCGAACCGCAGGTCGGCGGTGGGGTCGATGGCGTCGTCGAGCTTGCGGGCGTTGACCGCGACGAACTGCGCCGTGTCGTCGCCGATCAGCCCGAGTTCGTGGCCGAGGCGGATCGCCTGGCTGAACGACGCGATGCCCTGGCCGCGTACCTCCTTGTCGACGTATCCGGCCAGGAGTCGGGCCGCGAGCCGGGAGTACTGGGGTTCCTCGCCGATCATCTCGGCGGCGGTCTGGATCGACAACCGGTCCAGTTCGGCCGTGGTCGCCCCGTCGTAGAGTCCGCTGATCGTCCGGGTCGCCACCCGCAGCGGGTCGATGTCGTCGAGGTCGTCCGCCCAGCGCTCCACCGCCCGGACGATCTTGTTCACGTCGACCGGCTCGAGCGCGCCGTTGCGCTTGCGCACCTGCATCTGCGTACGCCGCTGTCCCGGCGCGGGCGGATCGCCGTCCGCCGTCGTGCCGTCCGGCATCAACTCTGTGACCGTCACCTGTCGCTCCTCGTACTCGTCGCCGACGAGGTCCGGAGTGCGCGCAGGCAGGCAGGGACGCACGCGAGGGCGCGCGTCTGTGCCGTCGGCCGTCCCGCGCGGCCTCGGACCGCCGCGCACGGATGGCCGGCGCGGCGCGGCTGGCAGGTCTTCGGACTCATGGGCGCGGCCCCGGGAAATCCCGTGACCCCCTACTGACCGTCGCTTCCCAGGCCACCCGGCAGAGGCCGGTTGTCTCCCAGTGCTGTGTGACGGCTGTCGTTCCCACTCACCGCTGCGGGGCAGTCCCGGACTTCCACCGGGTTCCCTCTTGCCTCAGCCGGGTTGGATGCCCGGCTGAACCAGTCGCGGCCCAGACTATATATGGGGGAGGGCTGGATACCGAACACCAGATGTCGTGTCGGTGTGTTGGTAAGTGCGGACCCGGCACCCTCCATCGAGGTTGGTCGTCCGGGGTCGGCGTACACCCGCCGCACCGTCCGTAATGGTCCCTGCCGGCACGCCGCGGCCCGGGCAGGGACCCCGGCGTACGTCACTGAGCGCTACCGGTCAGAGCGGGAAGGAGACGCCGGTGAGGCGTTCGCTGTCGGCCCACAGTCGCCTGCCCTCGGCGGGGTCGTCGGCGCCGCGCGGCAGGGCCACCGGTTTCGGCGTGCCGGCGGTCTGGTTGCGGGAGGCGGGGCCGATGAACGCGCCGGCGTGGACGTCGGGGCTGGTCGCGGCGTAGAGGCTGGGCCACGCGGCGCCCTCCGGCGAGCCCATCAGGAACCTCTCCATCACCCCGCTGAGTGCCCGGAGGAGCGCACCTCGGGTGTGCTGTTGGAGGTTGGTCATGGCGGCGCCGGGGTGGATCACGACGGGGGTGATGGTCGTCCCGGTGAGGCGGCGGGCGAGTTCCCGGGTGAAGACGACGTTGGCGCGTTTGGACTTCGCGTACGCGGCCATCGGGCGGTAGCGTTCCTCGCTCATCAGGTCGGTCAGTGCCCCGCTGCGCCAGGTCGCGGCGATCGCGCTGACCGTCACGATCCGGGCCGCGGGGGAGCGCCGTAGGGCGGGCAGCACCTGGGCGGTGAGCGCGAAGTGGCCGAGGTGGTTGGTGCCGAAGGTCAGCTCGAACCCGTCCGTGGTGGTCCGGCGTTCCGGGATGTTCATCACCCCGGCGTTGTTGACCAGCAGGTCGAGGGTCTCGGTCGCGGCGATCCGCTCGGCCGCCTCCCTGACCGAGGCCAGGTCACCCAGGTCCAGGACCAGGGTTTCCAGGTCCGCCTGCGGCACCTCGGCGCGCAGCGTACGGACCGCCTCGTCGAGCCGTGCCCGGCTCCGCCCGGCCAGGATCACCCGGGTTCCGTGCCGGGCGAGGACCCGTGCCGTTTCCAGCCCGATTCCGCTGTTCGCGCCCGTGATGAGGGCGGTACGCCCGGTCTGGTCGGGGATCGCCTC
This sequence comes from Micromonospora sp. NBC_01796, assembly GCF_035917455.1. Classification (NCBI taxonomy): domain Bacteria; kingdom Bacillati; phylum Actinomycetota; class Actinomycetes; order Micromonosporales; family Micromonosporaceae; genus Micromonospora; species Micromonospora sp. NBC_01796. The sequence continues at coordinate 6,993,863 of NZ_CP109078.1, forward strand.
GGGTGTCCAGTGAGCGTGGTTCGGCATCACACCACTCCTTCGTAGTGAACATTCATTCAGTAAGGCGACGATATCCACGGTCGAGGCGGCTTGTCAAATGAATGTTCAGTAGGCAAGCTGGGAGCATGAGTACCCGTGACCCGGAGACCAAACGTCAGCGCCTGCTGGAGGCGGCCCTGTCGGAGTTCGCCGCGTACGGCCTGGCCGGGGCGCGGGTCGACCGGCTCGCCAAGCGGGCGGGGATCAGCGCCGGCCTCGTCTACTCGTTCTACGAGAACAAGGAGGGCCTGTTCGAGGCGGTTTTCGACGCGATCGTCGAGCAGGTGGTCGCGGGGGTCCCGATGGACGCCGACGACCTGGGCGAGTACGCCGCACGCCTCTACGACGGCGGGCTGGCCCACCCCGAGGTGATGCGGTTCGTGGCCTGGTACGAGCTGGAGCGCGGCGACTCGGCCGGCCGGCGCGCGTCCACCTCCACCGCGATGAAGCAGAAGGTCGACGCGGTGGCGGAGGCCCAGCGTCGGGGCGTCGTCACCGACCGGTTCACCGCCGGGCAGATCCTGGCCCTGGTGCAGAACCTCGCCAACATGTGGCAGATGCAGGGCGCCGACTTCCTGGAACTCGTACCCGAGCAGACCCGGCGTACGACGATCGTGGACGCCGTACGCCGTTTGGTCGCTCCCGCCCGCTGACGGCTCCCGGCGGGCTCGCAGGACCGTTCGTCACCGGATTCCGGGATCGGTGCCGTCGCCCTGTGGTACGACTGGCTGCGACGACGGATCGGTACGGGGCCGGTTGTCGCCCGAACCGGCAGCCCGGAGGCGGGCGGGAGCGTGGGAACGGGCGGCGCATGACAACGGGTAGAGGCTCCACGCTGATCCGCGACCCGAGCCAACCGCAGCGGGCCACGTACGTGGAGCTCTTCTACGACCTGGTTTTCGTGTTCACCCTCGCCCGGCTCGCCGAGGCGCTGATCGAGGACCTGCACCCGCTCGGTGCGTACGAGGCGCTGATCCTCCTGCTCGCGACCTGGTGGGTGTGGTCGTACACCAACCTGGCCACGGACACGCTGGACTCGCAGCGGCCCGCCGTCCAGTTGCTGGTCATCGCGATCATGTTCGGCAGCCTGGTGATGTCGACCGCGATACCCGACGCGTTCGACGGTCGGGGACCGCTCTTCGCCTCCGCGTACGTCGGAATCCACCTCGGCCGCAGCGTGGTGCTCGCGTTCATCCTGCGCCACCACCGGCTGCGCAACCGGCCGCTGCGCGGCATCTTCTGGTTCGGCGTCTCCGGCGTGCTCTGGTTCGTCGGCGCCTTCGTCACCGGCGGGCTGCGGGTGCTGTTCTGGACGGTGGCGCTCGCCGTGGACTACCTCGTGCCGGTGTTGCGCTGGCCCACGCCGAAGCTGGGCCGGTCACCGGCCTGGGAGTGGAACATGGCCGGGGAGCACCTCGCCGAGCGGTACCGGCAGTTCATGATCATCGCGCTCGGCGAGACCATCGTGATCACCGCCCGGACCTTCCGGAGCAGCGACTACGGGTCCCAGCGCGTCTTCGCCTTCGTGACCGCGTTCGCCACCACGGTCCTGCTCTGGTGGATCTACTTCTACCGGACGAGGGAGAAGCTCGGCAGTGCCATCACCGGCTCGGCCGACCCGGGCCGGGAGACCAAGTGGGCCGGGTACGCACACCTGGTCATGGTGGCCGGCGTCGTACTCACCACGGTCGGCGACGAGCTGATCATCAGGCACCCGTACGGCCCGATGGAGGGGAGCTGGGTCGCGGTCATCATCGGCGGCCCGGTGCTGTTCCTCGTCGGTCGCACCATGCTGGGGCACGAGGTCTTCGTGCACGTGGCCCATCCCTGGCTGGTCGGGCTCGTGGTCCTGGTCGCCATGGCACCGGCGATGATCTTCCTGGCGCCGGTCGCCGTTGCCGGCACCGTGGTGGCGGTCCTGTTCGGGATCGTGCTCACCGACGCCCTCAGCGTCCGGGAGCGGCGGAGCTGACGGACGAGCGGGACGGCCGGCTGCCGAGCGGGGTACGGCCCGGTCCCGGCCCATCCTCAGCCGGGCCCCGGTCGGACCGGTACGGGTTCCTGACCGTTCGACGCGTCGCGTACGAGGTTCCGTGCGTCGCTGCGGCTGATGCTGGTGGCCCGGAGCAGGTCGACGACGGCACTGCGGATCTGCCCGATCACCACCGTGCCCGACAGGTCGACCCCCTCGGCCCTGGCCCGGCCCGCGTCGCTGACCGCCCGCAGGGCCGCCCGACGCGCCTCCCGTGGCTCCCAGCCCCGGGTGAACTCGTAGTTCAGCAGGCGGATGGCCTCGCTGAGGTTCTTCACCGCCGGTGGCAGGCTGGCCGGAACCGGCTCGTTGTCCTCGATCAGGACCACGGCTCGCCGGATCAGTCCTCGGCTGTTCCACACGGCGCGGTCCATCTGCTCGACCCCGACCTGGAACTGCATCAGGGCACGGCGTCGATGCCATCGCGCGGGTGCCAGGTTGACCACCTCCTTCGCGCCCGCCAGGGCGTCGCGCAGCCGCTCCAGGTCGGTCCCGATCTCGCGCAGCCGGTCCAGTGCCGCCTCGGCGCGACCGGCGTCCCGTTCCGCCAGCGCCCGGGCGGTGCGGGACAACTGCTCGGCGAGCTCGTCCAGGGCCGGATTGGCGGCCCGTTCGACCAAACGCAGGGGACTGATCGGCAGGAGCACCACCACGACGATCAGCCCGACCGCGCCACCGATGACCGCGTCGAGGAACCGGGGCCCCTCCAGGTCCGGCGACGACGGGGTCAGGGCGGCGATGAAAACGGCCGTACCACCGGCCTGGCTGACCAGGGTCCCGTGTCCGCTGATCACGATCGCCGTGATGATCGCGAGGGTCACCGTAAGCCCGATCTGCCACGGCCCGGTGCCGATCGCGGCGATCAGTCCGTCGCCGATGGCAATGCCCACCGCCACCCCGAGGATCAGCTCGACGGATCGCCCCAGGCGCTGCCCGATGGAGGAGGCGATGGTGCCGACCGCCGCGGCCGGGGCGAAGATCGGCGCCGGGTCACCCGCCAGTTCGTGGGCCACCAACCACGACAGGGCTGCCGCGACGCCGGCCTGGACGGCAAGGATCAGCTTGGTCTGGAGCTGACGGTAGCGGTCCCGTCCGGTCGACTCGCCCCGCCGTCGTACCTCGTCGAGCGCCCGATCGAGCCGCTGCCCCTCGGCGTCGAGGGGCAGCGTCAGCTTCCGCCCGAGGCTCCGCCTCCACCAGGTGGCGACCATCGGCCTGCCTAACCCGCTGCGGGGCGGCGAACCGTCGACCAACCGATACCACGCGTTCGCGTGGGGTGGTGGGCGTCGCCGTCAGCGGCCCTGGAGGGCCTTCACGTTGTCGCCGAACGTCCAGTTCTTCGCGCCGTCCCAGTTGATGGACCAGGTCATCAGCCCCTTGAGGCTGCCCTGGTAGCTGTTCCAGGCCTGCGACACCAGCGCGGGGGACATGTGGCCACCGCCGGCGCCCGGTTGGGCGGGCAGTCCGGGCACCTGCTTGTCGTACGGCACCCTGATGGTGGTGCCCTGGATGACCAGTCCGGTGTTCAGGCAGTTGGTCTGAGCGGTGAAGCCCTGGACCGTACCGGCGGCGTAGGAGTCACCGGAGCAGCCGTACATGCTGCCGTTGTAGTACTGCATGTTCAGCCACCACAGCCGGCCGTTGTCGGCGTACTTCTTCACGATCGGCAGGTAGGAACCCCAGATCGACCCGTACGTGACGCTGCCACCGGTGACGTACGCCGTCTCGGGCGCCATCGTGAGACCGAAGTTGGACGGCATCTGGGCGAGCACCCCGTCGATGATGCGGATGAGGTTCGCCTGCGAGGTGGAGAGCTGGTTGATGTTGCCGCTGCCGGTGAGCCCGGTCTCGATGTCGATGTCGATCCCGTCGAAGTTGTACCTCTTCAGGAGCGGTACCACGGTCGCGACGAACCGGTCGGCGACGGCGGTCGAGCTGAGGTCGATGCCGGCGGTGGCGCCACCGATCGACATCAGGATGGTCAGGCCCGCCGCCTTGGCCTGGCACATCTCGGCCGGGGTCGCGACCTTCACGGTGGCGTCCATGCCGTCTTCCCAGAGGACCGTGCCGTCGGAGCGGATCACCGGGAACGCCGCGTTGATCACGTTGTAGCCGTGCGCCCGGATGCGGGAGTCGGTGATCGGGATCCAGCCGAGCGGCGGGTGCACCCCGTTCGAGGCACCGTCCCAGTTCTCCCAGTACCCGTGCAGCACCTTGCCCGCCGGCCTCGACTTGACCGCACACGTTCCCGGTCCCGACGTCACCGACGGCGTCGGCGTCGGGGTGGCCGTACGGGTCGGCGTCGGCGTCGGCGTGGTGGTGCGGGTCGGCGTCGGTGAGGGAGTCGGCGTACGGGTGGGTGTCGGCGAGGGTGTCGGGGTGCCGCCGTCGCAGGCGCCGAGATCGTGCCACAACGAGGCAGCGGCGACGGGATTCCACCCCGCACCCGCCGGTGGGGTGTGGGTCACCAGGGACTCGTACAGGCGGCCGTTGTAGGTGACCCGGCTACCTGCCGGATAGGTGACGCCCTCCGCCCATGCCGGCGCGGAGCAGACCACGAGCACCACGTTCGCGGGACTGCCGTCCACCTCTGCGGCGAGGCCGTTCGGCGCCGGCGCGAACCCGGTCACGATGGCTACCGCTGCGCCCGCTACCAGGGCGGTTACCTCACGTCGGAGTCTCATGGCACCCCACCTCGTCGATGGGCAGGAAGCCTATCAGTTAAGTTTCTTCAATGTAACTGTCTCGATGTCGTGGTGGGGTCGTACGCGTCGGTGCGGCGGTCGGGCGCCGAGCTGCCGGTGGACAGCGCGGGCCCGACCGCCGCCGGCCGGCTCCGGTTCTGTCAGTCGACGACGGCCGGCGCCGTCTTCGCCGCGGCGGCCAGGGCCGCGGCCTCGCTCGCGTACGGGTTGTAGGTGTACGCACGCGACAGGCTGCCCGGCACCGTGAAGTACTCGACGGAAAGCTTCGCCGGGTCGGTGGCGATCTGGCCCCTGCCCGGCAGGTCGTCGCCGTCGTCCCAGCCCCACGGCGCGTTCGCCGAGTTGGTCGAGCAGCCGAAGGTGCCCGAGCCGCAGTTGTCGGAGGTGTCACCGGCAAAGGTGCCGAGGTTCGCGAAGAGACTGGCGTTCGCCCGCTGCGCCCACAGACCACCGGCGGCGAACATGTCGACGAGCTGGTAGCGCACGTCCCGGTCGTTGCCGTCGCTCGGCGTCTCCGCGACCGTGGAGGGGTAGTACACGATCCCGTCGCCGTTGATGTTGTACTGCGGATACGCCTTCAGGCCGTGGCCCTGGGCCTCCTGCGCCGTCACCGGGTGCTGGAACGAGTCGTGCGGCGAGGACTGGAGCTGCAGCGTCCCGTCGACGTTCTCCCGCCCGCCGGACCAGGTGCTACCGGCCGGCGTGTACGAGTAGAAGCTGCTGTGCGCCACGGTCACCGCCGAGCGCAGCACCCCGTACGTGGACCCGTCCCGCTCGATCGCGAACAGCACACCCTCGCCGTCGTTCTCGTGCTCGGTCTCGAAGAACGGGTGGTCCGTCCAGTCCCGTGGGTGGAAGAAGAGGTAGGTGATGTACCAGTGCGTGGTGGTCTCGACCACGGAGTAGTAGCCGTGCGCGGCGAACGAGACCCCGGCCTGGCCCGCGCGGTCCCAGTTGTTGCGCCCGTTGAGGTCGCCGTCGAAGTCGACCTTCGTGATGTAGTCGGACCGGCCGCCGAGCGCGTGGCTCCCGGTGGCGTCGACGTCCTGGTAGTGGATCGGCGCCCAGCGCAGCGCCAGTTCCGCCCGGCTGACCGCCGCGCTCGCCGGGGCGGGTGCCGTGAACCCGATGGTCGCGAGCGTCGCCGCCAGGGTGGCCGCCACCAGGGATCTCCCGGCGATCCTGCTTCTGTTGAGCATGTGTGCTCTCCCACGTCCGGTATGGATAGACCGATGGGAATCTATGTGATCCATGGCGGCCGGGGCGTGTCCGGTGGGCGAATGCTGAGTTGATGACGGTCGACGGTTGTCGTCCGGGCTCGGTGGCCACCCTCGGGGAGCCGGGCGGGGACAGGGCCGGCGGAATCGGGCGGCCGTGCGTGGCGGCGGTGGGGAGGACACGTGGAGCCCGTCGCCCCCGTCCGGTGCATTTCCGGTTTTGGATCGTGGCACCGACACTGGCTGCCATGAGCGTGAGGACAGCCGGCGTTGCGGCGGACCCGGCCGGTGCCCCGGATCGGGATGCCGGCCGTGGTCCGGTGCTCGGCGGGCTGGCCATCATGACCGCCAGCGCCGCCAGCAACCAGGTCGGCGCTGCCGTCGGCGCCCATGCCTTCACCACGATCGGGCCGGTCGGCGTGGTGGCGGTACGTCAGTTGGTCGCCGCCGCTGTCCTCCTGCCGGTGGCCCGGCCGAACGTACGCCGTTTCACCTGGGGGCAGTGGTGGCCGACGCTCCTGCTCGGGCTGGTCTTCGCCACCATGAACCTGAGCCTGTACACCGCCATCGACCGGATCGGGCTCGGCCTGGCCGTCACCCTGGAGGTGCTCGGCCCGCTCGGGGTCGCGCTGGCCGGCTCCCGTACCCGTCGGGACATCCTCTGCGTCGCCGCCGCCGCACTCGGTGTCTACGTCCTCGTGCTGCCCGGCCCGAGCAGCGACTACCTCGGCGTCGGCCTCGGCCTGCTGGCCGCCGCCTGCTGGGCGGCCTACATCCTGCTCAACCGATTGCTCGGCGGCCGGCTGCCCGGTCTGCAGGCACCGGCGACCGCCACCGCGGTCTCGGCCCTGCTCTACCTGCCGGTCGCGGCGTTTCTGGTCGCCCAGGGACGGCTGCACGGCACCGCCCTGCTCTACGCCGTCGTCGCCGGTGTGCTCAGCTCGGTGGTGCCCTACGCCGCCGACCTGATCGCACTGCGCCGGGTACCGGCCCGCTTCTTCGGCGTTGTCATGAGCGTCCACCCGGTGCTGGCCGCCCTCGCCGGCCTCCTCATCCTCCGGCAGGCGCTGGACCTCCACGTTTGGGCCGGCATCCTGCTCGTCGTCACCGCCAACGTGCTCGCCGTCGCCACGACCCGGACCCGGTCGCGGGCCACCGGCTGACCCCCGCCCCCGACCTCCCGGCGCGGGCCGGGACGGCGGGTGCGGCGCCGACCGGGTACGCGTCCCGCGCGCCGGCCCGACGGGACCCGTCAATCAGCCCGCGCGACCGCCGGGGCCGTGGCTAGGCTGGCCGGAGTGAGCACCGAGGCGGCAACGGCGGACGACAGCGGGGTCCCCGTGCTGGGCCTGGTGGTCCATCCCACCCGGGCGGTGGACGAATCCGTGTCCACGATCCTGAGCTGGGCCCGGACCCACGCGGTCCGGGTCGTCGCCCGGGACCGGGACCGCGACCGGATCACCGGGAAGATCGACACGCTGCCCGATCCGCGGTTCGTCGCCCAGCTCAAAGGGCTGGTCGCGCTCGGCGGCGACGGGACCATGCTCGGGGCGATGCGGCTGGTCGCCGAACGGCCCGTACCGGTGCTCGGCGTCAACCACGGCAGCCTGGGCTTCCTCGTCGAAGTCACGCCCGACACCCTGGAAACGGCGCTTGCCCGACTCGTGGACGGCGACTTCACGATCGAGTGCCACGGCTGCCTGGTCGTCGCCTGCGGCAGTGGCCGGCCGTTCCGGACCGACACCGGCTTCAACGACATCGTGCTGGCCCGGCGCAGCCGGACGGGCGCCATCTCGCTCGATCTCACCGTCAACGACCAGCAGTACGGCTACTACCGGTGCGACGCGCTCGTACTCGCCACGCCCAGCGGCTCCACCGCGTACAACTACGCCGCGGGCGGACCCATCGTGTCGCCGTCGGCGGCGGCGATCGTGATCACGCCGGTGGCGGCGATGTCGGGCATCGGCCGGGCCATCGTGCTCGGCGCCGGAGACCGGGTGTCGCTGCACATCGACCCCGACAGTGCGCCGGTGTACCTCGACGTGGACGGCACCCCGTCGGCCGAACTCGAACCCGGCGACGTGCTCACCGCGCACCTGCGCGAGGACGCCGGCCAGGTCGTACGCCTGTCCGCCGGCACGCACGCCCGGCGGAGCCGGATCAAGCTGAGCCTGCTCGACCTCCCGTTGCGCCGCGACCAACTCCTCGAACTCATCCCCGAGAAGCTCCGCATGCACGGCGAGGCGATCCAGGATCCGGAACTGGGGGATGGCTGATCGCCACCAGGCCGCGGATGGGGTCATAGCCGACACATCGACGTGATCAGCGGCCGTACGCTGAGCGGGTGGCCCTGATCGGACGCCGCCGCGAGCTCGCCGCGGTGGCACAGTTGCTCGACCGGGCCGTAACGGGAACGGGCGGGCACCTCGTTGTCACCGGGCCGACCGGAGCGGGCAGGACGGCGCTGGTCGACGCTGCCGCGACCCTGGCCCGTACCCGTGGTCTGCCGGTGTTCCGGGTGAGCGGGACCGGCCTCGACGCCGGCCTGCTGATCTGGGACCAACTGCTCCGCGATCTCGGAGCGGGTGAACTGCCGTCCGACGCCAGGCTCGGAGACCTCGACCGGATCGCCCGCGCGGCGGCCGACGGTGGACCGCGCCTGCTCCTGGTCGACAACATCGGCCGGGCCGGTACGCCGGCCGTGGAGTTCCTGACCCTGCTCGCGTCCCGGCTCGGCTCGGGCGCGACGGCGTTGCTCGCGACGGCGGAGGAACCCCTCGGCCTGACGCCGGAGCTACGCCTGCCCGGCCTGACCGAACCGGAACTGGCCGACCTGACCGACGGCCTGCCCACCGGGCCGCTTCCCGACGGGACGCTGCACGCCGTGTGGCTGGCCTCGGCCGGGCGACCCGGAGCCGCCATCCGCCTCGCCGGTGAACTGGCCGGTCTCGACATCACCGCCGACGCCGTCATCCACCTGGCACTCACGACGCCGTCGAGGGCGGAGTTCCTCGATCTCGACGCGGGCCTGATCCGCCTCTTGGAGGTCGCGGCCGCCCGGCCGTTGCCCGCGCCGGTCCGGGCCCGGGTGCTGACCCGGCTGGCCCGCGAGCTGCTGGGTGACCCGTCGGCCGGAGCCCGCCGGCGTGAGCTGGTCGAGGAGGCGGTTGCCCTGGCCCGGAGCACCGGCGATCCCGGCATCGTCGCCGAGGTCCTCGACGGCCGGCTGCACGCCCTGTGGGACCCGGCCGCCGCCCGGGAACGCCTGGCCACCGCGACGGAGATCGTGGAGCAGGCGCGCCGGGCCGGGGATGCGACGGTCGAGCGACGCGGACTGTTCTGGCGCTTCACCGCATGGGCGGAACTGGGAGACCTGGTGGCGGCCGAGGCGGCGCTGACGGCGTACGCCCGCGCCGCCGACCTGGCCGGCGACGCCGAGGCGGCGGTGATGGTGCTGGCCCGCCAGGCGATGCTGGCGACGATCCGGGGCCGATTCGAGGAGGCCGTGGCGCTCGCCGGCGACGTGGCGGAACAGGGCCGTCGGGCCGGACTCGTCGACACGGACCGCCTGGTCGCCTCGCTGTACGGCCGCCTCGCCCTGATGCGCGGCGAGGCCGAGCCGCAGGTGGAGACCCTGCATGGGCTCGCCCGGCGGTTGCCCGGTCACTTCTTCGAGGCGACCGCGGCCCGGACACTCGCCGAATGCGGCCGAGACACCGAGGCGCTCCTCGAACTCGAACGGGTCCTGCCGGCCGTGCTCGCCGGATCCGGGCCGCGCTGGGTGGGAGCCCTCGCCGACCTGGCGATCGTGGCCGCGCGCGGCGGTGAACCCACCTCCGCGCAGGCCCTGTACGACGCCCTGCTTCCGTACGGTGGGCGGCTGGTCGTCTGGGGTGGCGCCAACACGATCACCGGACCGGTGGACGACTACCTGGGCCGGCTCGCCACCCGGCTGGGTCGACCCGACCAGGCGCTGCAGCACCTGGACAGCGCGGTCGAGTTGGAACAGCGGATCGGCGCTCTGCCGTGGCTGGCGTACACGCTGGCCGCGCGGGCCGGCGCGCTGTCCGTACGCGGCGCCGAGGGGGACCGGGGTCGGGCCGGTGACGACCTCGGGCGGGCCCGGTCGCTGGCGCAGCGGCTCGGCATGGGTGGGCTGCTCGGCACCCTCGCCCCACCGGCGGACGAGTGGCGGCTGAGCCGCGACGGGGACGGCTGGCGGCTCGACGCCGGTGCCGAGACGGTCCGGCTGCGCGACGGTCGCGGGATGGGGTACCTGCGGGCGCTGTTGGCCGCACCCGGTCAGGAGATCGCCGCACTGGATCTCGTCGCCGGGGGCGCCGGCCTGCGGGTCCCCGAGGGCGCCCCGATCCTCGACGACGTCGGCCGTGCCGCCTACCGGAGCCGGTTGCGGGCGCTGGACGAGCAACTCGACGTGGCGGACCGGGCGGGGGACGTCGAGCGTGCGGCGGCGGCCCAGGTCGAACGTACCGCGCTGCTGGCGGAGCTGAGGCGGGCCAGCGGGCTGGGCGGGCGGCCGAGGGCCCAGGCGGGCGAGACCGAACGGGCGAGGGTCAACGCGACCCGGGCGTTGTGGGCGGCCGTCGAACGGGTCGAGTCGGCCGCGCCGCTGGCCGGGGCGCACCTGCGGGCATCACTGCACACCGGCCGGGTGCTCCGGTACCAGCCGGCGCCGGGCGGCCCGACCCGCTGGCGGGTGTGACCCCTGTTTCCGCAGGTAAAAGGCTCACGGGAGCCCCTTTTGCATCGTTCCGCACGGATGTCGGGTCAAGCGCGCCGCCCCCGCTGGCACCTCGCCACCGAGCCAGAAAGCGCGGGGAGTTGGCTCGGTGGCGAGGTTTGCCGTTGTGCGTCTCGTCAGCGGCCGGCGAGTTCGGCGAAGATCTCCACCAGTTCGGGTCGGTCAAACGGTCCGACGTGGGGTGCCGCGACGCTTCGTACGTCGGTCGGGTTGTCCGGGGTGAGGCGGTCGGCCTCGGCGATGAACCGATCCTGTAGCGCGGGTGGGATCAGCCGGTCGTGGGTGAAGCGCACGTACGTCCGGGGAATCCGGCCCCAGGTTCCCGCTTCGCCGCGCGCGTCGGCCAGGGGGATGCTGACGGGCTCGTCAGGTTCGAGCATGTTGAGCAGCCGACTCACCGCCTCGTCGGTGAAATCGCCGGCGAGGCACTGCCTGATGCCGTCGAATACCGACGGGTCGGCCGAGCGCCAGTTGATCCGGGCCACGCCGAGGATCGCCGGATCGGCGACCACTGCCTGGGTCACCAGGGGAAGCAGGCTGTCGCTGTTCTCGGGTGTGGCGAGATATGCGGCCACGTTCGGGAGGTCGACGCAGCAGTACGCCGCCATGTAGACGACCCGATCGAGCAGTTCGGGGATCGCGTTGCCGACCCTGCTCACGGTGACGCCGCCCTGGCTGGCGCCGGCCAGGATCACAGGCCCGTGGCGACGAGCGCGGCGCACCACGTCCACGACACGCTCGACATAGTCGTCGATGGTGATCTTGGCAAGCGGAGACGGCTCGGTTGCCAGCCCGTCGAGGTCCTGCGGGGCCTGGTACGAGCGGGGAAAGAAGCCTTCAGCGCCGTGTCCCGGAAGGTCGACGGCCACGCACCGGTGCCCCCGCAGGGTGAGTTCGGTGATCAGTCCCGAGCAGAAATGCGACGAGGAGTTGGTGCCGTGCACAAAGACCAGGGTCGGCGGTCGGCGGTCGGTGGTGATGTCTTTTGTCGTCATCGAGGTTCTCCCTTGTGGTGGTGCAATTGGTGGGATGGTCGACGGCGCGGTTGGCGCCACATCGGCCACAGGAGTGGGCTGTCCGCCACGCGAACCGGTTCGCCGAGATCCTCGAAGCCGTACCGCAGGTAGAGGGCTCGGCTCCGGGGTGAACTCGCCTCCAGGTAGGCGGCGATTCCGTCGGCGTCCGCTCGTTCCAACCGGTGGCGCAACATGGCCGAGCCGAGTCCGGCGCCCTGCCGCCCGCCCACCACCCCCATGCACGAGAGGTAGAGGTGCGGTTCACGACGGGGATGCCGCTCGGCCAGCGCCTGCCCGAGGGTCCGCAACCGTGCGCCGTTCTCGCCGAAGATCGATTTCTGGTCCACGTCGGGCGCGTCCGGAGGTTCCTCCTCGGGTGCCTGGCCCGCAGCCAACGCCAGCCACACCGAGGCGCCCTCACCGCGACCGACCAGGTATGCCTCGGCGGTGCCTCGATCCAGCAGGTGGCCGTAGAAGTGCGACTGGAGACGGCGGCGCTCACCCGACGCGGGGAAGAGCCAACAGGCGACCGGATCGTCCATGAACGCCTCGGTGAGGATGCCCGACACCGCCTGCCGGTCTGCGACATCCGCCCGCCACACCGGTGCGTACGGTGTATCGTTTGTCATGCGTACAACGTATCGGCGCGCCTGGCGAAATCGACCCAGTGCAGGTCGGCGACCTCGATAAGTGTGCTAATCAGAGGAAAAGTGTCCTAGTACAATCCGGTCGGACGACAACCTCACCAGAAGATCGGAGGGCGGCCATGTCCGCGCCGATGCCCCGCCCGGATCCGCCGTATCGGCGCATCGTCGAGGAGATCCGCGGCCGAATTCTGGCCGGCGACCTACGGCCGGGGGACCGGGTACCCTCGGTCCGGCAAATCGCCCAGCGATGGGGCGTCGCGGTCGCGACCGCGACCAGAGCGATGGCGACTCTCCGCGACGACGGGCTGGTCGAGGCGACGGTCGGTTCCGGCACGGTGGTCAGCAACCACACCCGCCGCAGGTACCCGGTCAGCCCGGCCGCGTCGCAACGGCCGCGGCAGGCCGGCACGCTCAAGCAGCCCCTGGGCCGGATGCATGTTCTTCGCGCCGCCATCGCGATCGCTGACGTCGAGGGACTCGACGCAGTGTCCATGCGGCGTCTCGCGGTCGACCTCGGCGTCGGCCCGATGTCGCTCTACCGGCACGTGGCGAACAAGGACGAACTGGTGACGCAGATGGCCGACGAGGTCTTCGGCGAAGCCGAACTGCCCGACCCGGGACCGCCCGGGTGGCGGGCGAAGCTCGAACTGGTCGCCCGCCGGCAGTGGGAGCTGTGCCAGCGACACCTCTGGCTGCCCAGAGCCGTCTCGTTCACCCGTCCGGCGCTTACGCCCAACATGATGGCGCACACGGAGTGGATCCTGCACGCGCTCGACGGACTCGGGCTGTCCATGACGACCCGGATCCGCGAGGCGCTCACGCTTCACGGACTGGTCGCCACCGTCGCGCTGTCCATGGCGGCCGAGTTCGAATCGGAGCAGGAAGCCGGAATCACGCTCGACGGGTGGTGGTCGGCACAGCAGAAGCGAGCCGATCAGACGCTCGACAGTGGACGATTTCCACTGCTGGCGACGATCCCGACGGAGACGGTGTCGGACCTCAACGGACTGTTCGAGTACGGCCTCGAGCGCCATCTCGACGGGTTCGCCGCCCTGGTGGAGGATCCTGCCCGAATGTGGTCATGAGGGCGCGACGGACCGTCCGGGACAGCACCGTACGTAGCATCTGGGTGGTTTGTCGCCTTGACGACTTCGAAGGAACACTCTCAGCTCACGGTGTGAGCCACGCCACGTACGGGTTGTGCGCAGCCGAGTTACGCCTTGTCGGTGAAGGTAGAGCGACGGGAGAGACGACATGGACGACGCACCTCGGCGGTACTTCGGTGATCTTGCGGCGGGCAGCTACGGCACCGGAGACGACCGGCCACCGCTGGTCCTGCTGCACGGCATGAGCTACGACCGGCGCCAGTGGGGGCCGGTACTGCGCGAGTTGGCGGTCGTCGACCCGGGGCGGCGGGTGGTGGCGTTCGACCTGCCCGGCCACGGGGACTCGCCCCGGCGGAACTCCTACCACTCCGACGAGGTCGCAGCGGTCATCCACCGGGCCGTGACCGACGCCGGACTCGAGGCTCCGGTGCTGGTGGGGCACTCCCTCGGCGGGGTGCTGGCGACGATCTACGCGGCGACGTACCCGGCGCGCGGGGTGGTCAACGTGGACCAGCCGCTGCTGGTCGGCAACTTCGGGAAGGCACTGCGCCGGGCCGAACCGGTGCTGCGCAGCGCGGCCCACGGCGAGGTCTGGGACTCCATGCTCGCCCGGATGCACATCGATCTGCTGCCACCGGACGCGCGGGAACTGGTCCGTACGGCCACGACTCCCCGGCAGGACCTCCTCCTCGGATACTGGAACGAGATCCTGGTGACGCCCGCCGACGAGCTCGGCGAGCGCCGGATGCGGGACCTGGACACCATCCGGTCGAGCGGCATCCCGTACCACTACGTGACCGGGGCGGAGCCGGATCCGGCGTACCGGCGGTGGTTGGAGGCCGCACTGCCCGACGCCGTGGTCGACGTCCTGCCGGGCAGCGGCCACTTCCCGCACCTGGCGCACCCGGACCGACTCGCCCGGATCATGGCAGGGTGAGGCCGGACTGGACGGCGAAGACGACCAGTTGGGCGCGGTCGCGGGCGTGCAGCTTCACCATCGCCCGGCCCACATGGGTACGTATCGTCGCCGGGCTGACCACCAGTTCGGCGGCGATCTCGTCGTTGGAACGGCCGGTTGCCACCCAGGCCACGATCTCCCGTTCCCGGTCGGTGAGCCGTTCCAGCTCGGGCCGGGGAGCGCCGGACGGTGTGCCGGCGCTGAACCGCTGGATGACCCGACGGGTCACCGACGGTGAGAGCAGCGACGCGCCGTCGGCGACCACCCGTACCGCGCGGAGCAGCTCGTCCGGCGGGGAGTCCTTGAGGACAAAGCCGCTGGCGCCGTCGCGCAACGCGCCGAAGACGTACTCGTCCAGCTCGAACGTCGTGAGCATCACGATCCGGACCCCGGTCAGCGCCGGATCCGAGGTGATCTCACGCAGTGCGGCCAGCCCGTCCATCAGTGGCATCCGGATGTCCATCAGCACCACGTCGGGGCGGGTCCGGCGGACGAGTTCCACCCCGGCCCGACCGTCGGCGGCCTCGCCCACCAGTTCGGTGTCGTCCTCGCTGTCCAGCAAAGTGCGGAGCCCCATCCGGACCAGGGCCTGGTCGTCGACGACCGCGACGCGAATCATGCCGCCGATCCTGACACGTCGGGAGGGTTCGGCCGACCCGTCAGCGGCAGCCGCGCCCGGACCACGAATCCCCGTCCGGGCGCCGGGCCGGCCTCGAGTTCGCCGCCGAGGGCCTCCGCCCGCGCCCGCATACCGGCTATCCCGCTCCCGATGCGTCCGCCGGCATCCCGGTGCGTGGAGGCGCCGCCCGCCGGGCCGTCGTCGCTGACCTCCAGCGTCAGGTCGTCGCCCACCCGCGCGGCCCGTACCCGGGCGACCGTCGTTCCGGCGTGACGCAGGACGTTGGTCAGTGACTCCTGCAGGATGCGGTACGCGACGAGGTCGACCTCCGGTGGCAGGTCGCCGGCCCGGAACTCGGCCGTGATGCCGAGTCCACCCGCGCGGATCCGATCGAGCAGCACACCGGCCTCGGCCAGACCGGGCGCCGGCCGCCGGGGGGCGTCGTTGTTGGCGGGGGTACGCAACACGTCGAGCTGGACCCGCATCTCACGCAGCGACTCCCGACTCGTGGCCTGGATCGCCTCCAACGACTCCCGCACCTTGTCCGGGTTGCGCGCTAGGACGTGCAGCGCGACCCCGGCCTGCATGGCGATCACCGCGAGCCCGTGTCCCACGGAGTCGTGCAGTTCCTGGGCCATCCGCAGCCGCTCCTCCGAGACCGCGTGCCGGGCCTGCGCCGTACGCACCCTGGCCTCGGACTCCCGTCGGATCCGGACCGCCGCGCCGATGGCGGTGGGCACGGCAACCGCCGCGAACGCGAGCGCCAGCCACTCCAGGAGGAGCATGCCGTCGCCCGCCGCCGGTCCGTCCGTCCCGAACCGGACAGCCCCTGCCACCTGCACCGCCAGACCCAGACCGACGTTGCCGAGCAACGCCCGGCGCAGCGGCCACGCCACTGCCACACCGCCGGCCGCGACGGGTACGGCGATCAGGATCGGTCCGACCGGGTAACCGACCGCCAGATAGGTCACCACCGCAACCCCGCAGCCGGCGAACGTCACGCCCGGCTGCCGGCGCAGTACGCCCGCGGTGAGCGCCGCGCACACCACCAGCGCGTACGCGACCAGGTCCGGTTCCCGGCTCCAGCCGAGCTCGCCCTCGCCGGCCCCGGGCGTACCGAGCAGCCCCGGGATCAGGATCAGCGCGACCGGCCAGGTGTCCTCCCAGTAGCGCCTCAGGGCTCCGGCCCGGCGACGTGCCCGGTCGGGGGAACGCATCCTCGCCCACCCCCTGTCCCCGACAAACCGTTGACCGGATCCCGCTTCGCCACCGCATCCGCTCCGGCGACCAGGCGCGACCCTGCGCGTCGTCCCGAGGATAGGCGCCCCTGCTGCCGCCCCGCATCGACGCGCCCGCGTAGCTCGCGTACGTCAATCTGCGTACCCGGAAGCTGTTTGCCGGCTGATGTGGCGTGGCCCCGCTGGCTGCGACGCTGCCGGTGTGAACGAGACAGTCGTGACCACCAGTGGACTGACCAAACGGTACGGCAGGCACACCGCCGTCGACAGCGTCGACCTCACCGTCCGGAGGGGAGAGGTGTACGGCTTCCTCGGGGCCAACGGTGCGGGCAAGACCACCACTTTGCGGATGCTCCTCGGACTGGTGCGGCCGACCAGCGGGGGAGCGCGGGTGCTGGGTCACCGGCCCGGTGACCCGGCGGCGATGGCCCGTACCGGTGCGCTGATCGAGGGTCCGGGGTTCTACCCGTACCTCTGCGGGCGGGACAACCTGCGGGTGATGGCCCGCTACCGGGGGCTCGGGGACGCACAGGTCGACGCGGTCCTCGACCGGGTGGGCCTGAGCGGACCCGGCCGGGAGGCGTTCCGCTCCTACTCGCTGGGCATGAAACAGCGCCTGGGCGTGGCGGCCGCGCTGCTGGGCGATCCGGATCTGCTCGTGCTCGACGAGCCGACCAACGGGCTGGACCCCTCGGGCATGGCGGACATGCGGCAACTGCTGGGCGAGCTGGCCCGGCAGGGCAGGACCGTGGTGCTCTCCAGTCACCTGCTCGGCGAGGTGCAGGAGGTCTGCGACCGGGTCGGGGTGATCTCCGCCGGTCGGTTGATCACGGAGAGCACGGTCGCCGAGCTACGGGGCGTCAGCTCGCTGTACGTCCGGGCCGACCCGATCGAGCGTGCCCTGGCCGTCGCGGTGCGGATCGCCGGTCACCAGGCGGTCGAACGGAGCGGGGAAGGCATCCGGCTCGCCGTGGACGCCGCACTCGCTCCCGAGATCGCGCGGGCCCTGGTCGAGTCGGGTGTTCTCCTCCACGAACTCCGTGTCTCCGAACGTTCGCTGGAGGAGGTCTTCTTCCAGCTCACCACCGCGGCGGAAACCCTCGTGTCCGACCGGGCACAGCAGAGATTGGCGAAATCGTGAGCTCTTTCCGTGGACCGGCGTCGGTACTGTCCAGCACCCGCGCGGAACTGCTCCGGCTGGGCAGGTGGCCGGCGCTGTGGGTGATGTTGGGGGCGGGACTGCTGCTCAACATCCTGTTCGGCTACGTCTTCGACTACGTCGGCTACCGCACCGGCGGCGGTTCGGAGGTCAGCGAGGGCCTACCGCCCGAGCTGCTGCTGGGCCGTCTGCTGCCGGGCGGCGTACCGGAGATCACCCTGCAGGGGACGCCCATGTTCGGCGGGGCGATCCTGCTGATCCTGGGCGCGCTCGTGATCGGTGGCGGCTACGGCTGGGGGACGTGGAAGACCGTACTGACCCAGGGACCGACCCGGGCGGCGGCCTACGGCGGTACGCTGACCGCCCTCGCCGTGGTGGTCCTCGCCCTCGTCACGGCGACGATCCTGGTCAACTTCGGTATCGCCGCGCTGATCTCCGGTGTCGAGTCCCGGCCGGCGGGGTGGCCACCGGTGTCCGAGGTCGTGCGGGCGTTCGGCGGCGCGGCACTGATCTACGCGATGTGGACCGCCGCGGGCGTGCTGGTCGGCACCCTGGCCCGCAGCCCGGCGCTCGCCGTGGGCCTGGGCCTGGTGTGGGCGCTGGTGGTGGAGAACCTGATGCGGGCGGTGGCGAACGCGCTCGACGGACTGGCGGCGGTGACCGACCTGCTGCCCGGTACGGCGGCCGGCTCCCTTGCCGGCGCGCTCGGCGCGACCACCTTCGGCGACGAGGGCACGCCCGGGGTGCTCGACATCCTCGACGGTGGACCGGCCGTGTTGCTGCTCGTCGCCTACACGGCCGTGTTCGCGGTGGCCGCCGGGCTGCTGATCACCCGGCGGGACGTCTTCTGACCGGCCCCGGCCGTGCCCGACGGCGGGCCGTGCCCGATAACGGGCCGACCCGGCCGGCCGTACCCGACGGCCGGCCGGGGTGGGGCCCGCTCGGCTAACGGAGCCGCCGCTCCAGCCACCGCGACAGCATGGTGAGCGGCAGGCAGATGACGAAGAAGACGACGAGGACGGCCCCGAGGATGGGCACCGCATGGGTGTCGCCCCCGGTGAGGGTGAGCCGCTCGATCGATCGTTGGGACGCCTCCAGGATGTCGAGCAGGCCGATCACGGCGGCCAGCGAGGTCTGCTGGGTGAGGTTGACGACCAGGCCGACGAGTGGCGGCAGGGCACGTCGGGTGGCCTGCGGCAGGATGACGTACCGCATCCGGCTGGGCCACGGAAAACCCAGCGCGGCCCCGGCTTCGGCCTGTCCGCGCGGCACCGACTGCACCGCCCCGCGGACGACCTCCGCCATGTTGGCGCTGCCCCACAGGCTCAGCCCGATCGCCGCGGCGGTGAAGGTGTCGACGGTCAGACCGACGACCGGCAGGACGAAGAAGATGAAGAACAGGATGATGATGATCGGCAGCCCCCGCCAGATCTCGACGTAGGCCCGGATCACGGCCCGTACGAGCCGACTCGGCAGGGTCAGCAGGGTGCCGAGCACCACCCCCACCGCGATGCTCGCCAGGACGCTGGTCAAGGCGAGCAACGCGGTGGTACGGAGTCCGGTGGCCAGGTAACTCGCGACCGGCCCGACCCATACGGGCATCAGTGTCCTCCTGGGATCGCGAAACGACGCTCGACGGCCCGGGTACCGATCGACATGAGCCACACCAGTCCCAGATAGATGACACCGATCGCGAGGAACATCTCGAACACCCGGAAGGAGACGGCGACGATGTTCACCGCCGTCTCGGTCAGTTCCGGATAGCTGATCGCGATCATGAACGACGAGTTCTTGAACACCGATATCTGGGTGTTGGTGACCGACGGCAGCGCGATCCGCCAGCCGAGTGGGAACCCGACCTGGCCGAAGGCGGCCAGCCGGGAGAATCCCAGGGCCCGGCAGGCTTCGACGTAACCGGCCTCCACCGCCTCGAATCCGGCCCGGAAGTTCTCCACGTTGTACGCCCCGCCCCAGAGCAGCAGGGACAACCAGCCGACCGTGAAGGCGTCGAGCCGCAGCCCGACCTCCGGCAGGGCGAAGTAGAGGAAGAAGATCTGCACCAGCAACGGGGTGTTGCGGAACACCTCCACGTACACCCGGACGAGCTGGCGTGCCACCGGGACCCGGAAGGCCGAGACCGCGCCGAGCAGGGCGCCGACCACGAGCGCCCCGGCCATGCCGATGGCGCTGATCTCGACCGTACGGACCAGACCGCCGCCCAACTCGCCGAGGTGGTCGACGAGAAAGCCCGGATCGAATCGGTAACCATCGGCGTTGATCATGTTGTCAGCAGACCAGCGTGGGTCCGGTGGGGTAGCTCAGGTCGTTCCCCGGCCTCGGCACGAACTTGGCGAACTGCTCCTGGAGGCTGGTGTCGGTCACCGTCTTCTGGAACTCGGTCCAGAAGAACTCCTCGGCCTGCATCTTCTTCAGCGCGGCGTTGACCCAGTCCAGCATCGCGGTGTCGCCCTTGCGGACGCCCATTCCCCACGGGCTGCCCGCCTTGCTGTCGCCGACCACCTTCAGGTCGGGGTTCTTCGAGGCGAGGTCGAGCAGCAGGGTGTCGTCCTGGGCCAGGGCGTCGCCCCGGTCCTGCTTCAGCGCGGTCAGCGCCTCGCTCGTCTGGCCGAAGAGCACCTGCTTGACGTCCTTCATGCACTGGGTCAGCCAGAGGCTCGCGGTGGCGCCGTTCGTGCTGATCACCGACTTGCCGGCGACGTCCGCGAACGAGGCGATCGGCGAGTCCTTCGGCACCAGCAGCTTCACCCCGCTGGAGAAGTACGGCGTGGTGAAGTCGATGGTCTTGGCGCGTTCCTCGGTGTAGTTCATCGTCGCGATGATGAGGTCGATGCGGTTGGTGGTCAGGAACGAGACGCGGTTCGCCCCGGTGACGCAGGTCAGCTCGACGTCGTTGCCGTCGCCGAAGGCGTACGACGCCAGCTTGCGGGCGACGTCGATCTCGAAGCCGGCGTTCTTGGCCGCCTCGTCGATGTAACCGAACGGCGGGTAGTCGCACTTGACGCCGATCGCGAGCTTGCCCTTGTCCTGGACGTTGCCCGGCAGCGGCGCGCCCACGTCGACCGGGGCGCCGGCCGGACCGCTGTCCGTCCCACCGTCACCGCCGCTGTCCGAGCAACCGGCGGTGAGGGCCAGCGCCACGGCGAGCACTACCAGGCCGATTCGCGATTTCATCCGAATTCCTCTCGTCCACGTACGTGGGTCATCTCAGTACCTTGCGGAGAAACTGCTGGGTACGGTCGTGTTGCGGGTGGTCCAGCACGTCCGCCGGCGGTCCCTGCTCGGCGATGACGCCGCCGTCCACGAACACCAGACGGTCGCCGAGTTCGCGGGCGAAGCCCATTTCGTGGGTGACGCACAGCATCGTCATGCCGGATCGGGCGAGGTCGCGCATCACGTCGAGGACCTCGCTGACCAGTTCCGGGTCCAGGGCGGAGGTCACCTCGTCGAAGAGCATCACGTGCGGGTCCATCATCAGGGCCCGGGCGATGGCGACCCGTTGCTGCTGACCGCCGGAGAGCTGCCTCGGGTACGCCTTCGCCTTGTCCGACAGCCCGACCCGGTGCAGGAGCGTACGGGCGCGTTCCTCGGCCTCGGCCCGTGGCGTCCGGAGCAGTTTCCGGGGCGCCAGGGTGAGGTTGTCGAGCGCGTTCAGGTGCGGGAAGAGGTTGAACTGTTGGAAGACCATGCCGATGCGGCGACGTACCCGGTTGAGGTCGACGCCGGCTGCGGTCAGGTCCTCGCCTTCCAGGAGGACCTGACCGGCGGTGACCGGTTCGAGCAGGTTGACGCAGCGCAGCAGGGTGCTCTTGCCGCCGCCCGAGGGGCCGACGATGGCCACCACCTCACCGGGGGCCACGGTGAGGTCGACTCCCCTGAGGACCTCGAGGTCGCCGAACGACTTTCGTACGCCGCGCAGCTCGACCATGACAGCGGCCACCAAAGCCTCCTCTACAGATTGGTCTAGCGGGTTTTTGGCGGGCAGGGCGGGGCCGGTGTAACGGCCCCGCCCCACCCGGTCGGAGAGGTGTTACCGACCCAGGCGTTCGAACTGGTCCGGCGTGAGCTTCTGCGCCGGCCCGTGGTACATCGCGTTGAAGATCATCTTCTCTTCGGCCCGGTTCCAGGTCCGGAACGCGATCTCGCTGGCGAACGTCACCACGGAGCCGCTGCCGACGCTCCAGGACAGGCCGTTCACCGCGCCGTTGAGGTACTCGCCGCCGATCAACCAACCGCTCTGCAACTGCTCCCCGCTGGCCGGGTACTTCGACACCACCTGCACCGGGTACTTGTTCGGGTCGGTGAGCTCGTACGCCCGGTCCCCGTCGAACCAGGTCGGGTTGCGCGGGTCCATGCCCCAGGCGACCGGGTTGTTGGTGTCGATCTCCTGGCTGAGCAGGGCGCCGGGGCAGTAGAAGACCGACTCGTCACCGGGCAGGATCGACCGCAGCGGCAGCTCGAACAGTTGCTGGGCCGTGTTCGCCCCGCTGCCGAAGGCGACCAGGGTTCCGCCGCCGGTCACGAAGTCACGCAGCTTCGCCCAGCCGTCCTCGCCGACACCGAAGGCCCAGCTCCACTCCTCCGGGTAGTTGTTCCGGTTCAGCCCGTTGGTGATGGAACTCTTGCTCACCCCCTGCGGCATGACGATGGCGTCGAACTTCCCGGCCAGGTTCTTGTAGTCCTGGGCCTTCACGACCGAGTAGTTCACCCCGTACTGGTCGAAGATCCACATCAGCCAGCCGGACTGCAGGTTGTTCGCCGGCTTCAGCATCCCGATCCGGGTGCCGGGCTTGAGCTGCACACCCTCGATCCGGGGAACGGCCGAGATGGCGGAGACCGGGATGCCGGTGTTGCGGGACTGGTTCTGCAGGATCTGCCGGGCCGCGTCGGTCGGCGGCACGACGAAGGTGCCCGGCGGGAAGGTGCGGCCACCGTCGACGAACTGCGCGGCGGCGCGGAAGGTCGGGATGCCCTGGCGCTGCAACCGGGACACGATCTGGAAGACGCCGTACGACTCGGGACCGATGACGTACGCGCCGGTGCTGGGCGGCGCCGCCGGCATGGTCACCGCCGGCGGCTTGATCTCGGTGAGCCGCTTGGTGGTGACCGAGAACGAGCCCGTGACGAGGTTGGCCTTGAAACCGAGCAGCATCGGCAGGGTCTGCGCGGTCACGTCGTACGGTCGCTGCGGCGGCCCGCCGGGGTACTCCAGCAGGTGCGGGTACTCCTGCACCTCGAGCAGGGTCTTGGCGAACCCGCCGTAGGGCTGGTTCAGGTAGACGACGTACGACCCGGCCGGGTACTGCTGACCGCCGGCGGAGAACGCCGCCTGCGCCTGGTGGACCTCGACCGCGCCCTTGAACAGGATGTCCAGAGTGTCCCGGACCGCCTGCGGGTCGCGCTGACCGGCCGGGATGACGTACGCGCGGGGGCTGGTCCGGGTGACCGCCTTCACCCCTACCCGGTAGAAGTTGAACAGCCAGTTGTACCGGTCGTAGGCCACCGCCTCGATGCCGGAGTAGAAGGCCTGGGAGACGTAGTCGACGATCTGCCGCAGCGTCCAGGTGTTCTGGTCGTACGGCTCGATGAAGCTGATCGTCGACTCCTGGCTGCCGATCGGCCCGGAGCTGACCTGCGGGTACGCCAGGTTCGAGCAGCTCGCCGCCTCGGTGAGGATGCGTACCGAGTTGTGGTAGACGCAGTACTGCCGCGACGGCGTCCAGTAGTCGTACGTCATGCCCCAACCGACGCCCTTCATGCCGGCGGCGGTCATGCCCCGCTGCATCGCCAGGCCGAGCGCGTCGGTCTGCTGCACCGTGATCGCGTCGATGTTCGGGTCGTACGGCGACAGGTACGGCGGGGTGAACATCCGGGGGGCGCCCGACCCGGCCTGGTGCGAGTCCTGGAGCACCTGCGGGTGGTACTTGTTCTGGATCTGGGTGGCGAAGTTGCTCTCGATCTGGGTCAGCATGAACCAGTCGCGGTTGTCGTCGTGCCCGGTGTACTTCTGGTACAGGTCCGGGTAGGTACGCGAGTAGTTGGTCCCCGACGTCGCGACGAAGTAGTCGTTGACCTTGACCAGTCCGTCCGGGTTCTGGCAGGGCACGAGCAGGATCACCAGGTCGTCGAGGATCCGGTCGATGTACTCGGACTGCTCGGAGGCGAGGCGGTACGCCCACTCGATGGTGGCCTGGGAGTTGCCGACCTCGGTCGAGTGGATGCCGGCGTACACGAAGTAGAACGGCTTGCCGGTGCGGGCCAGTTCCTCGGCCTCGGTCGGCGACAACCCGCGCGGATCGGCCAGCCGGTTGTTGATCTCGATCAGCCTGTCCAGGTTGTTCAGGTTGTTCGGCGAGCTGATCGTGAGCAGCGCGTACGGGTTGCCCTCGGTGGTCCTGCCGACCTCCTCGTACGTCACCCGGTCGCTCTGCTCGGCGATGAGCTGGAAGTACGGGACCATCTTGTCCCAGGTCGCGAGCTTGCCGTCGGATCCGATCCGGAAGCCGAAGTACTGCTCCGGGGTGGGGATGGCGGCGGCCCTCGCGGCGGCAAGCGCGTCGTAGGGCCGGGTCGCGACCGGTTGGGCCGAGGCCGCGTCGGGGTGGATCACGGTCGCCGCGGCGGCTGCGGCACCGGCCGCGGCCGTGGACCGGAGCAGCATGCGGCGGGACAGTCCCGGGGTCTCACTGATCGTCATCTGGTTTCGCCTTCCGTGGCCGGTCTGCCGGCCGGCCGTCATCTGGCACGGAGACAGCGTCTTCCGCGCCGCTAGCGGTAGGTCCTTCCTGGTGGACCCGTGGCGTGGTCCCCCGTTTGGCGGGAGGACCGGGTCGTGACGCCCCGGATTCCGGATGCTCCCGTGCCCGCCGGACAGCGACAGGTGAGCACAGCCATCAGCCCCGATGCAGCAGGCCGCGGTCCGGGGGAGCGCGACCACGCTCCTCGGTGGAGGGACCGACCTCCGGTCCCGTATGGATGATCGGCGTTTGGAGCTGGCGTGTCGGCCAAGGGGCAGCAACGATCATCGCGACCTCCCCGGCCGTTTGTTGATCAGCTTCCCCCATTGAGTACCAGTCCGGGGGACGCGGTAGCAATAGAGATCAACAGATTTAACGGCTGGGCAACGGTTGTGATGATCTTGACTTGGGGCGCCGGGCCGGTCAGCGTACGGCGGCGGCCATCCGGCGTACGGCCTCGGCGAGCAGGTCCGGGGAGGTCGCGAGGTTGAGCCGGACGTGGCCCTCGCCGCCGGGACCGAAATCGGGGCCGGGCAGCAACGCGACCCGCCCCCGCTCCAGGAACACCCGGGCCGGATCGTCCGGCAGACCCAGTGCCCGGCAGTCCAGCCAGGCCAGGTAGGTGCCCTCCGGCAGCCGGTAACGGACCTGCGGAAGCTGGTCGGCGAGCAGTTCCCCGAGGAGTCGACGGTTGCCGTCCAGGCCCGCCAGGAGGCTGTCCAGCCACGGACCACCGGCGCGCAACGCGGCACTGTGCCCGATCACCCCGAGGTGGCTCGGCCCGTCGCCGACCTCCGGCGGCATCCGGTCCAGGTCCGCGACCGCGTCCGCCCCGGCCACCGCCACCGCAGCCTTCACCCCGGCCAGGTTCCACGCCTTCGACGCGGAGAGCAGCGAGAAGCCGCGGCCGGTGCCGGGCAGCGACAGGTACGGCAGGAAGGTCTTGCCGGCGTACACGAGCGGGGCGTGGATCTCGTCCACGACGACCCGTACACCGTGCCGTTCGGTCAGGTCGGCGACCGCGGACAGTTCCTCGCGGGTGTGCACCGTCCCGGTGGGATTGTGTGGACTGCACAGCAGGTAGGCGACCCGCCGCCCGCCCGCGACGGCGCGCTCGAACGCCCGGTCGAGGGCGTCGGGATCGAGCCGGTGCCGGTCGTCCAGCGGCACCTCCACCACCCGGCGGCCCATGCTGGTGAGGAACTGGTAGAACGGCGGATAGACCGGCGGATTGATGACCACGGCGTCACCGTGGCCGGTGACCAGCCTGAGCACCTCGACGATGCCCATCATCACGTCGGGCACGAGCCGCGTCTGCGCCGACTCCAGCGTCCAACCCCACCGGTCGCGAGCGAACCCGGCGAGCGCGTCGGCATAGGTGGTGCCCGTCGGATAACCGGTGTCGCCCAGCGCGATCGCCTCGGTCAGGGCCCGGACAACCGGCTCCGCGAGCGGTACGTCCATCTCGGCGACCCAGAGCGGAAGGACGTCCGACGGGTACCGCCGCCACTTCTCGCTCGTCCGGCGACGGAGATCGTCCAGCGACAGTCTCTGTAAGGGGCTGGTCACGGCCGCCTACGTTACCGCAGGTGTGATCGACCGGCCCGCTGTCGGGCTTCGATCAAGACCGAACGCAACCGGTGCCGTGGCCGGCACGTGTTACCGACGTCCTCGGGCAGGGGCCCGGACGGGGAGGAACGAGTGACGGTGACGACAGAACCGGGCGTCGACGCTTCACCACCGGGCTCGGTGGCCGGTGACACACGGCCGAACAAGCCCGGGAAGGTGGAGTTCGATGCGTTCTACCACGCGCATTTCCGGTCGATGACCGTGCATCTGTGCGCGTACACGGGGGATCTGGGGCAGGCGCAGGACCTGGTCCAGGAGGCGTTCTGCCGGGCCTTCGCCCGCTGGGACAAGGTCGTCCGGTACGACGACCCGGTCGCCTGGGTCCGCCGGGTCGCCTGGAACCTCGCCACCAGCCGGTGGCGACGACTCCGCACCGCGCAGGCGTACCTGCGCCGGCAACGCGAGGAGTACGTCGCCGGCCCGACCCCGGACCGGGTCGCGTTGACCGCCGCCCTGGCCCTGTTACCACCGAACCACCGACGTGCGGTGGTCCTGCACCACCTCGGTGACATGTCGATCGCCGAGATCGCCCGGCAGGAAGGGGTGGCGGAAGGGACCGTGAAGTCCTGGCTGCACCGCGCCCGCGCCGCTCTCGCCGCCGAGCTGACCGACCGCAAGGAGCAGAACAATGGCTGACACCGACGACCTCGCGTACGACGACTTCGCGCTGGACGCCGAGTTCGCCGCCTTCCGTACCGGACTGCTCGACCAGATCACCCCACCCGGCCCGGACGCCGTACGCACCACCGTCCGGCACCGCCGACGGGTCGCCACCACCACCGGCCTCGCCCTCGCCCTGGTCCTCGTCATCGGCCCGGTCGCCGCCGTCGCCTCCCTCAACAACACGCCGAACCCGTCCCCGACGACGGGGACGACGGCGGATCCGACCCCGTCACCGACGGTGACCCCCACGCCGAGTCCGTCCACGGCACCGACCACACCAGCAGCGACGGACGGCCGGATCTCCCGCACCGACCTGCTCGGCGCCACGGTCGATCTGCCCGCCTGGCGGCCCGGTCCGGGCTGCCCCGACAGTGGCGCGAAGCTGACCGCGAAGGCGGTCGACGACGGGGACAACGTCCTGGTGACGACCGCCTACGGCGACGTCGACAACGACGGGGCGACCGAGACCGTCGCGCTGGTCCGCTGCATGGTCGGCCAGGCCGGCCCGTCGCAGGTGGTCGCCTTCGACCGAGACCCCGCAGGGAAGATCATCACCCTCGGTCAGGTCGTCCGGAGCGACCTGAAAACCCCGCAGTGGCTGCTGGACGTCGAGGTGCGCGCCAACGGCGTGGTACGGGTCCAGGTCGCCGACTACGCACCCGGCGGTGGTTGGGACCTGGACTGGTCGCAGCGACAGTGGCGCGGCTACACCTGGAACGGGGAGAGGTTCACCCAGTCGGAAGGGGAGCGCGCCTTCCCCGACAACCCGTACAACGTGAACCTCACCGTCACCGCGACGGACCTGGTCTACGGCGCGCCCTACGAGGGCGGAACCCGTACCGGCGAGATCACCATCACCATGAACAACGTCGGTACGGTCGCCGCCCCCAGGCCCCGACTCGACTTCAAGCTGAGCCCCGGCGGTGGCGGGTCCAGCGCCAGCCCCGGCTGGTACGCCTGCCAGGAGCACACGATGGAGGGTGAGCACCTCTACTGCGTACTGCCGCCACTCGGGCCGGGTCAGGAACGCAAGCTCACCTTCCACATCGTCACCATGGGTCAGACGCCGACCAGCGGCACACTCGCCCTGCGTACCCTCGACACCAAGGGCAAGATCGCGCCCGACTTCGGCGACTGGGACAACCAGATCGACATCAGGATCAGGTGATCGTGCGGGATGCGCCCGGGTGGATCGCCATCCGGGTGGGCACGGCACACCGGGCGGGACGGTCGCCGCCCGCGTTCACCCCATGGGCGCGGGCGGCGGCGGGTCGGTCGGGTCGCCGCCCGAGGGGACCAGGCGTACCAACATGCCTTCGTCGGGACGGTCCGGGGACGCGCCGTACTTGTCCTGGAATCGTCGGCGGACCAGGCTCAGCGGCGTCGGATCCTCCTCGCGGACCTCGACCAGGGTGAACTCGCCCGGCCCCGACCCGTTGGCCCGGGGCGGCAGAGGCGTCCTGACCGTGAGCGTGCCGATCGAGTCCCGGGTCAGGTGGAACGTCCGGCAGTCGACGTAGACCTGCCCGTCCACCAGGGCGTACGGGACCCGGTTCTTGGCCATGTCCGAGTCGGCGTGCCGCAGCGTCATCGGCGCCGCCCAGTACCTCTCCAGGTTCAGGGTCGCCTGGTGGTGCCCCCACAACTCCTCGAACCGGGCGTGCACGAACTCCCCCCACGGGCTGGCCATGTCCACTTCCAACTGCGGCACGTTGAACGACAGCTTGCCGATCGGGAAGAAGGAGATGAGGGCCTGTCCGTCCCACTGGTAGAGCTGGATGGACGGTGACGCGTCGTAGATGTGGATCTGTAGCCGGGACCGGAGGTGGCCTTCGAGGGAGGCCCAGAAGGAGTACAGGTGGCGCAGGTTCTCCTTGATCCGTCGGGGGACGTTGACGTGCTGCTTCTCCAACTCCTCGGTACGCTGCTGGGCCGCCGCGCAGTCCGGGTCGAGCAGTAGCACCTGGATCAGGGCACCCTGTTCCAGCGCCGCGCGTACGGCTCGCAACGTCTGCTCGCGGTGGCCCAGTTCGAGCAGGATCGTCCAGGTGTCGAGGATGCGTACCCGCCGGCCGGTGCGGGCGAGCACGTCGATGAACGCCTTCTGGTCGAAGCTGACATGCTCCTGCACCCGCGCCTTGCGGGCCTCCTCGAACAGCGGGTCGAAGATGACGTACGAGATGGCGGCCAACACGACGCTCGCGCCGAGGTTGAGCAGCAGATCGCTGGCGAATCCCCGGGTACGCCAGGCCCCGAGGAGCATCGCCGCCGAGACGAGCAGGAGCAGGCCGCCACGGGTGTAGGCCCGCCGCTGCCGCCGTACCCGATCGCCGACCCGCCACCACACACGCGCCCGGTCCACCCCGTCTCCCTCCACCGGAAGGAGCAGGATATCCGCCGATCACGAGCACGTAGTACCTGTTCCGGCCGCGCCGACGGGGCACGACGCGGTGACCACCACCGGCGGCGTCCGCCCGGCACTCGGGCCGACGCCGCCAGTGGTCCGCCCGCCGCCGTGGCAACGTACCCGGCTCAACTCAGGTGAACCGGGAGTGCACCCCGGTCAGGCGTCGACGTCGCCGGGTACGCCGATCGGCAACCACCGGACGCTGCGCCGGACGTCGTCGGGTGCCGCCGCGAACTCGGCCTCCATCGCGTCGCGGCCCTGTTGGAAGTGTTTCCACCCCTCGTAGTGCACCGGGATCGCCGTGTGCGGGCGGACTTCCCGGCACAGGTCGACGGCCTTGCGCGCGGTCATCGAGTACCGCACCGGGCCGGTCACCGGGAACTTCACGCCACCGAGATGCAGCAGCGCCGTACCGACGGTGAACCGCTCGGCGACCTGACGCACCCCGCCGTAGAGCACGGTGTCACCGGAGACCCAGAACACCCCGTGCCGCTGGCCCTCCCAGGCCAGGGCGAAGCCGATGACGTCACCGACGATCGGCCCGCTCAGTGGCGGGCCGTGCCGGCACGGCGTCGCGGTGACCTCGATCGTCGGTTTGCCCGGAGCGCTGAGCGTGGTGGCGGCCCAGGGCCGTAGCCCCTGGGCGTTGCCGCCCAGCCGCCCCGCACCGGACTCCGTCGTGATCACGGTGCCGACCGCCGGCAGCAGGGCGCGGCCGGCGTCGTCGAGGTTGTCCCCGTGGTGGTCGTGCGTGAGCAGTACCGCGTCGACCGGACCGAGGTCCGCCACGGCGATCGCCGGCCCGGCCGTCTTGCGTGACGACGTGCCCCAGCCGAAGGCGTACCGGCGGCCGGGGGCGTCGAACGTCGGGTCGGTCAGCAGCCGCCAACCACCGACCTCGACGAGGGTGGTCGGCCCGCCGATGTGCGTGATCCGTACGTCGGTCATCCGGCGCTCGGTGCGGCCTTGGCGTGACGCAGCGCCCAGTCCAGCACGTAGTCGGCGATCTCCTCCCAGCCCTCCTGGGCGGGCAGGAGGTGCGCGTAGCCCTCGTACTCCTTGACTTCGGTGACCGTGTCGGACTTGTAGTGCTTGGCGTTCGACTGCTGGATCGCCGGCGGCATGATGTGGTCCTCGGAACCGGAGACGAACAGCAGCGGCGCCCGGTTGTCGTTGCTGTAGTCGACCCAGGTGTCCTGGTGCCCCGGCTGGAAGTTGGCCAGCACGCTGCCCCACAGGATCCCGCCGTTGGCCGGGATGTGGTAACGCTCGTACAGCGCCCGGGAGTCTTCCTCGCTGAAGGTGTTGGTGAAGGCGTACTTCCACTCGTCGAAGCTGAGTCCCACCGTCTTGTGCCGGTTGGCGGGGCTCTTGAGCACCGGGAACGTCGACTTCACCTGGGACAGCGGTACGACCCGGACACCCTCGGTCGGGGCCGAGTTCAGCGCGACACCGGCGGCACCGTACCCGTGGTCGAGCAGGATCTGGGTGAACGCCCCACCGGCGGAGTGCCCCATGATGATCGGCGGGGTCGGCAGCTCCCGGACGATCGACTCGATGTGCTCGATGATCTGCGGCACCGTCACCGCCAGGATCGGCGCGGGGTCGGCGTTGAGCGCCTCGACCTCCACCTCGAAGCCCGGGTATCCGGGCGCGATGACCCGGTAACCCTTCTGCTCGTAGTGCGCGATCCAGTTCTCCCAGCTTCTGGGGGTCACCCAGAAACCGTGAACCAGCACGATCGTGTCCGGAGTACTCATGTCAGGTCCCTATCGGTCGAGAGCGCGGGAAGCCGGAACCCGGCTGTTCCTGTGACCCTCCGGGGACCGACATCGCCCTCGAATCACGAGACTACGTAGTCATGGGCTTCGAATGACGTGAACCACGTAGTCGTGTCCACCGGGGGTCGGCGCAAACCCGCGTTTCGCGTACCCTCTGTGCGATGTCGAGCACCACGTACGGCGGCGCGTCGGTGGAGGGCGCCCGAGGCCGTGACCCCGCCGTATTGGTGGGACGCGATGTCGAGCGGGCCCGTCTGGACGAACTCGTCGAGGCAGCCAAGGCCGGCCTGAGCGGCGTACTGGTGCTGCGCGGCGAGGCCGGTGTGGGCAAGACGACACTGCTCGACCGGGTCGCCGCGACGGAGGACCTCACGGTCGTACGGGTCGTCGGGGTGGAGGCCGAGTCGGAGTTCCCGTTCGCCGGCCTGCACCGGCTGCTGGTGCCGTTCCTGCGTACGGACCATCCGTTGCCCGCGTCGCAGCGAAGGGCGCTGCATGTCGCCTGCGGCCTGGCCGACGGACCACCCGCCGACCGGTTCCTGGTGAGCCTGGCAGCCCTGTCACTGCTCTCCGAGGTCGCCGCGCAGAGCCCGCTGCTGTGCTGCGTCGACGACACCCAGTGGCTGGACCAGGAGTCGCTGCACGCGTTGGCCTTCGTCGCCCGCCGGATCCACGCCGACGGCATCGGTCTGGTCTTCACCGTCCGTACCGGTACCGAGATGGCCGCGCTGGACGGGTTGCCCACCATCGACCTGGCCGGTTTGGCCGGGAACGACGCGATCGAACTCCTGCACACGGTCATCGGCGCACCGCTCGACGCCCAGGTCGCCGAACACATCGTGACGCAGACCGGTGGGAACCCGCTCGCACTGACCGACCTCGCCACCGAACTGGCGAGCGACCCGCTGATCGGCGGCACGCTCCTGCTCGAGCCGCTGCCGCTCGGCGCCCGGCTGGAGGCCCACTACCTGCAACGGGTGCGGTCGCTGCCGGACGCGACCCAACGGTGGATGCTGCTCGCCGCGGTCGAGCAGGCCGGCGATCTGCACTACGTGACGAACGCCGCCGCGATGTTGGGGATCACGCCGGACGCCGCCGACCCGGCCGAGTCCGCGCGCCTGATCGAAATGCGGCCCGACATCAGGTTCCGGCACCCCCTGGTCCGATCCGCGGTCTACGGCGGGGCGCTCGGCGTACAGCGGCGGGCTGCCCACGGCGCGCTCGCCGCCGCGACGACCCGGTCCGGTGACGCCGACCGGCGGGCCTGGCACCTTGCCGCCGCGTCGACCGGCCCGGACGAGACCGTCGCCGCCGAACTGGAGCGGGCGGCCGAACGCGCCGGTGCCCGCGGCGGTTATGCGGCCCGCGCCACGTTCCTCGCCCGTGCTGCGGAGCTGACCCCCGACGAGTCGATCCGGGCCGGCCGCCTCCTCGCGGCCGCCGAGGCCGCGCTGAACGCCGGAGCGGCGGTACGCGCCCAGTCCCTGCTCGACGGGATAGACGTCGCTCTGATCGACCACCTGGCCCGGGGTCGGATGCTCATGGTGCGCAGCGAGGCGGTCGCCCACGCGGGGGCCCAGGCAAGGGTGGCCGCCATCTTCCTCACCGCCTCGGCCGAGTTCCGCCAGGACGCGCCGGAACTCTCCCGCCACGCGCTCCTGCGCGCGTTCGACCACGCCATGGCGGCGGCGGGTTGCATCGTCGACACCACCATCGCCGAGATCGCCGCCTTCGCGCACGACCAGATCGACGCCTCGAAGGCGGTCACGCTCGGCGACTACCAACTCCTCGCGCTCACCACCCTGGTGGCCGGTGACTACGCGGCGGCGGTGCCCCTGCTGCGCCAGGCGAACGCCCTGCTGCTGGCGCCCGAGACCTCCGACGAGGAGGTGCTGTCCCGATATCTCGTCGGTGTTTCCTTCTGCACCATCATCTGGGACGACGAGACCCGGATCGGCATTCTCCGGCGGGCGGCCGACGTCGCCCGGAGGGCCGGGGCGCTGCACGAACTCGACATCGTACTGTTCGCCTGGTCACTGCACGAGGTCGTGGTCGGTAACCTCGCCGAGGCTGACGCGCTGCTGGTCGACGTACACCAGCTGCGCTCGGCGCTGGGGGTGACACCGGAGCAGTGGCAGGTCTACCGGATGCCCGAGATCGTCGCCTGGCGGGCCGAAGGCGACGATTCGCAGATCCGGGACCAGATCCAGCGCACCCTGGATGTATCACTTCAGATCGGGATGGGTGCCAGCGCCGACACCGCCCGGATCGCGCACATGATCTACGCGATCGCGCGGGGCAGCTATGCCGAGGCGGCCTCGATCGCCCGGGAACTCGTCGACGCCGATCCGACCCACCTACACGGCCGGGTACTGCCCGACCTGGTCGAGGCGGCCGTCCGCGCCGACGACCGGGCGTTGGCCGAGCGGACCCTGGCCGAGCTGGAGACGCGGGCCACGGTCAGCGGCACCCCTTCGGCGAACGGTATCCTGGCCCGGTCGCAGGCGTTGCTCGCGTCGCCCGCCGAGGCGGACGGCCTCTACCGGGAGGCCATCAACCGGCTGGAGTCGACCCAGTTGCGGTCCGACCTGGCCAGGGCCCACCTGCTGTACGGCGAGTGGCTCCGCCGGCAGAAACGTCGCCGCGACGCCCGCCACGAGCTCCGTACGGCGCTCGGCATGTTCGAGGAGATGGGTGCGAACGCGTTCGCCGACCGGGCCCGGCAGGAACTGGTCGCCACCGGTGAACGTGCCCGGCAGCGGTCGGTGGAGCTCGCGAACGAACTCACCCCGCAGGAGCTGACCATCGCGAGGCTGGCCAGGGCCGGAGCCACCAACCCGGAGATCGCCACCCATCTCTTCCTGAGCGCCAACACCGTCGACTACCACCTGCGGAAGGTCTTCCGCAAGCTCGGCATCACCTCGCGCCGCCACCTCGGTCAGTCACTGCCCGACTGACCGGGGCGTCTCGCCGTCGAGGTAGACCCACTGCCCGTCGTCGCGGACAAAACGACTGCGCTCGTGCATCGTGTCGGGCTGTCCCGACTCCTGGTAGTGGGCGCGGAACTCGACCGTACCCGCAGTGTCGAACAGGCCGCCCCGATCGGTGTCGACGACATCGAGGCGCGTCCACCGCTGCCGAGGGTCGAGGGTCAGTCGAGCAGGGCGGGTGGTGGGGTGCCAGGTCCGTAGCAGGTAGGCGGTGTCGCCGACGGAGAAGGCGCTGAACCGGGACCGCATGAGCTGCTCGGCGGTCGCCGCGGTCGTCTCTCCCCGGTGCAGCGGGCGGCAGCAGTCACCGTACGTCCGGGTCGAGCCGCAGGGGCAGGGTCGGGTCGAGTTGTCGACCGCCTTCCGGGCAGCACCGCGTTTCACCACCGGCTCATTGTGACGGACAGTACCGGCTGGTCGTGACCGGACCCGGACGGGCGGTCGCCGGGGAGTCGAGCCGGACGCTTTCGGAAGGCGGGTTCGGGGGCGGTCCCGTGCTCAAGCCCGGGCGCTCACGGACCGGGGAAGGTGGATCCGGTTGCCGGTCGCCGCGATGTCGTCGGCGGGACAGCGGCCCGGCGCGACGTACCGGTCGACGAAGTCGCTCACGGCTGCCTGGACCCGAGCCGAGACGCCGAGCCGGGGCAGGGCGTCGGCCGCGGCGGTGAAGCAGGTGAGGGCGGCGGAGCGCAGCGCCGGGTTGCCCAGGCCCTCGCGTGCCGACGTCAGCCAGGCCCGCTGCGGGCGTAGGTAGCCGAGCTGTGCGGTCGCCTCGGCCGCGGCGTGTGCGGCGGTCGGGTCGTCCAGCAGCGCGGTGGTCACGGCCGCCGGCACGACCCAGCCGTCACCCGGCTGCTGGTCGATCATGCGGAATTCGAGGTACCCCCGGGGGCGTACCGGCGGTACCAGGGTGGCGAGGTGCCGCTCCAGGTCGTCGAGGGTGACCGGTCGGGGGCCGTGACCGGCCAGCCAGTCCCGCATGGTCAGGCCGCCCGCCGGTACGAGCCACGGCAGCGGGTCGGGTCGGGCGATCACCGCCACCCGCGCGTCGAGGGCGTAACGAGCCCAGGCGGTACGGGGATCGGCGGCGGCACGGGGTGCCCGGGTACGGCTCGCGTCGGTGCCGAACCGCAGCGCCTGCCGGTACGACACCCAGCGGGTGCCCGAGGCGCCGACGTACGGCGAGTTGGCGAACGCGGCGAGCAGCACCGGACCGATCGCGTTGGCGAGCCGCCACCGGCGGCGGTACCCGCGCCACCCTGCGGACTCGTCCCCCGCGTCGAGACACACCTGCACCGACGCGGTGTTGCACATCACGGTCCGGCCGGCCGCACCCGTACGGTCGTGGTACGCCGCCAGGGCGAGGTAACGGGGGTGTTCGGTGACGAGCCGGGGCTTCCGTCCGGTGTCCAGCCCGGTCGGGTCGAGCCGGAGCCCGTCCGCGCCCAGAGCGGCCCGGACCAGGGCGAGGTCGTCGGCGACTGCGTCGACGCAGTCCTGCAGCCCCGCGCCGACGGCCGAGGACAGCTCGAGCTGGCCACCGGGCTCGACGCTGATCCGGCAGCCGCCGGGCAGCGGGTCACCGAGGTGGGCGAGTGCGGCGTACAGGCGGGCCGTCGGTGGGCGGTCGAGCGGGTACGCAGGGTCCCGCACGACGTACTCCAGTTCGACGCCGACGCGACCGACGGGGCCGACCCGGTAGCCGGCGGCGGCGACGTAGGCGGTGGCTGTCGCCTCCGTGAGGACAGCAGCGTCCACGGCGGACTCCGATGGGTGCAGGGTCCCGGTGTCCGGCCGCGCGCAGCCGCAGGACACGAAGGTACGGGTGGAGGGGAGGTTGCCCCTCGCCGGGCCGGGCACCCGGTGGCTGGAGGCGATCTCCATTAGCGGGCTGCGCCGCTCGGGTGTCCAGGCTGCCGCGGACCAACTGCCGGTGAACAGTCGGTTCGCGCGGGTGAACGGCGGAACCCGGCGTGCCGCCTGGCCCGTTCGGGCACGAGGCACCCACTTCGGAGGTCGCCCCGTCGGCGACGAGACTCATCCTGGTCCATCGACCGGCGCTCGGGATCGGCCAAATGGTCATCGGAATGCGCTTTCTCGAAGGATGGTCCGAGCCGGTACCGGCAAACAGATACTTGTCGAAGTGCGCCGGGTTCCTTGGCAGTAGCCAGAACGGCCACCGTCGACAATGGAATGGAGAGGCCTGTGCCGGTATGCGCCCGTATGGCACCGGCGCCCACTCCGTCGACTGCGCTCATCACGCTCGAACACCCTCCGACCGGGGCGGCTCGTGGAGCCCGCCCCGGCCGTGGTGTGCCGGGCGTGTGTCTGACGGATCGAATGGGGAGTGTGGCGAACCATGATTGAGCTACCGCTGTCGCCTGCGCAGGAACGGCTGTGGTTCCTCGACCGGTTCGATCCGGGACAGCCGAACAACGTCACCTACGCCAGCCGGCTGCGGGGAAAGGTCGACGCCGACCTGCTGGCCCGGGCCTTCGCCGCCGTGACCGTCCGGCACGAGGCGCTGCGCGCCACCATCCTCGACCGCGCCGGTGTCCCGGTGCAGGTGATCGCCGATCCCGGCCCGTTCGACCTCGAACGCGTCGACCTGACCGCGGAGCCGGAGTCGCTGCGGGAGAACCGGGCCCGCGAGATCGGGCGGCAGGTCTTCGACACCAGCTTCGACCTGGCCCGTGGACCGCTGATCCGGGCGGTGCTGCTGACCCTCGGCCAGGACGACCACGTGTTGCTGGTGGTCGTCCACCACGTGATCTTCGATGGCAGCTCGGTGACGATCCTCATGGCCGACCTGCGTACGGCCTACGGCGCCCTGGTCGACGGTGGCGTACCGGACCTGCCGGCGCTGGCGGTCGGTTGGGCGGACTACGTACGTGAGCAGGCGGACCAGCCGGCGGGGAAGGTGGAGCAGGATCTCGCGTACTGGCGGGAACGGCTCGCCGGCGCACCCACCCTGGCACTGCCGACCGACCTGCCCCGCCCGCTGTTCAAGACCTCGCGCACGGCGCAGGTACGACACCAGTTCGACGGTGACCTCACCGCCCGGCTGCAACGGCTGGCGCAGAGCCAGCGGTGCACCCTGTTCATGGTGATGCTCGCCGGCTACCAGGCGCTGCTGGGCCGGCACGCCGGTCAGGACGACGTCTGTGTCGGTACGGCCAGCGCCGGGCGCTCCCGCGCCGAGCTGGAGTCCCTCGTCGGCTGCCTGATCCAGACCCTGGTGTTGCGCGGTGACCTCTCCGGCGACCCCACCGTACGGGAGCTGCTCCGGCGAACCCGTGACACCGCCCTGGACGCGTACGGACACCAGGAGGTGTTGTTCGAGCGGTTGGTCAGCGAGCTGGACGTGACCCGCGACGTGAGTCGTACGCCGTTGTTCGAGACCATGTTCGTCCTGCACACCCAGGGCCAGCCGGGACTGGACGTGCTACCCGGAGTGCAGGGCGCACCGTTCACCGTCGGCGTGGTGCAGACCCTGTTCGACCTGGTGGTGGACGCCTGGATGACCCCTAACGGGCTGGCCATGACGGCCAGGTACGACACCGCGCTGTTCACCCCGGAGACGGTCAGCGCGATGTTGCGTCGGTTCGAGGTGTTGTTGCGGGCGTGTACGGAGGATGTGGATCGGCGGGTGTCGGAGCTGCCGATGGATGACGCGGTCGGATTGCGGTCGGTGCTGGCGCGGGGTCAGGGTCCGCGTCGGCCGTACTCGGGGACGGTTGGGTCGTTGTTCGGGACGCGGGTCGCGGCTGCGCCGGACGCGCTCGCGGTGGGTTCCCTCAGCTATCGGGGGCTGGACGAGCGGGCGAATCGGATCGCCCGGTATCTGCGGCGGTCGGGGGTGGCGCCGGGTTCGGTGGTGGGGGTGTGTCTGGACCGGACGCCCGACCTGGTGGCGACGTTGCTGGCGGTGTGGCGGTGTGGCGCGGCGTACCTGCCGTTGGATCCGGGGTTGCCGCCGGCCAGGATGTCGTGGCTGCGTTCGGACTCCGGCGCGGGGCATCTCGTGACACAGGAGAGCCTGGCGACGACAACCGGTGACGGCGGGTCGCAGCGGATTCTCTGGTTGGACCGGGATGCGGTGGAGATCGAGGCGGAGTCCGCCGAGCCCTTTGCGGAGTCGGTTGATCCGGGTGCGTTGGCGTATTTGTTGTATACGTCGGGGTCGACGGGGTGGCCGAAGGGTGTGGGGGTGCCGCATTCGGCGTTGACGAACCTGTTGTTGTCGATGCGGGACGCGTTGGGTTCTGGTTCGTCGGATGTGTGGTTGGGGTTGACGTCGTTGTCGTTTGACATCAGTGGGTTGGAGTTGTTCCTTCCGTTGGTGGTCGGTGCCCGTCTGGTGTTGGTCCCGGAGGAGCGGGTGAAGGATGGTGCGGCGATTGTGCGGTTGGTGCGGGCGGAGGGGGTGTCGTTTGTGCAGGCGACGCCGTCGGGGTGGCGGATGTTGCTCGATGCGGGGTTCGATTTCCCGTCGGTGGTGGGGTTGACCGGTGGTGAGGAGTTGCCGGTGGGGTTGGGTCGGGAGTTGCGGTCGCGGGTGTCGCGGTTGGTGAATGTGTACGGGCCGACGGAGACGACGATCTGGTCCACCCTTGCCGAGGTGCCGGTGGGTGTGGGGTCGGTGTCGTTGGGTGCGCCGATCGGTAACACGCAGGTGTATGTGGTGGATCGGGGGTTGCGGCCGGTGCCGGTCGGGGTGCCGGGTGAGTTGGTCATTGGTGGGGCGGGTGTGGCGTGGGGGTACGTGGGGCGGGCGGGTTTGACCGCTGGTCGGTTCGTTCCTGATCCGTACGGGGCGCCGGGTGGGCGGTTGTATCGGACGGGGGACCGGGTCCGGTGGTTGCGGGGTGGGGGGTTGGAGTTCCTGGGTCGGGTGGACCATCAGGTGAAGGTGCGGGGGTACCGGATCGAGTTGGGTGAGGTCGAGGCCCGTCTCGTGGAGCATCCCCTCGTCGGTCAGGCGGCGGTGGTGGTGGCGGGCAAGGGAGAGGATGCCCGTCTGGTGGGTTACGTGTCACCTGCGGGGTCGGGTGAGGTGCCGTCGGGGCGGCAGTTGCGGTCGTATCTGGCGGAGGCATTGCCGGGGTACATGGTTCCGGGGCAGGTGATGGTGTTGGACGCGTTGCCGTTGAACACCGCCGGCAAAATCGACCGACGCAACCTACCCACCGAACTCCCCGACTCCGACGCCCGCGAGCACGTCCCACCCTCCACCGAAGTCGAGGAACTGGTGGCGGCCACCTGGGGTGAGGTGCTCGGACGGGAACGGGTCGGGGCGCTGGACGACTTCTTCGACCTCGGCGGCCACTCCCTGCTCGCCACCCGAGCCGTCGCCCGACTCGGCGCCGCACTCGAAATGGAAATACCGATCCGGACACTGTTCGTCCACTCCACCGTCGAAGCCTTTGCGGCCGTGCTCGAGGAACTCCTCGTCACCGACCTCGAACAGCTCTCCGACGACGAGGTCGTCCGGCTGCTCGACGGGGATGTGAACCCGTGACCGACCTCGAGAACCAGGTGGACAGCGACTCCGCGCCGGTGCTGGCGCCGGCCGCGCGGGCGCGTACGGAGCGGCTGTCGGAGCAACGTCGGGCCCTGCTCGCCCAGCGGCTACGCAAGGGAGCCGGGGCGGCGGTACGGGCACCGGAGATCCCGCGACTGCCGGACGGTGTGGAGCCGCCCATCTCGTTCGGGCAGGAACGCCTCTGGTTCATGGAACAGCTCGAACCCGGCACGGACGCGTACGTGATGCGCGGCGCGGTACGGCTGCGCGGACGGCTGCACCTCGACGCCCTCCGTAGTGCGCTGGAAGACGTCGTCGGGCGCCACGACACGCTCCGTACCCGGTTCCCGGTGGACGAGAGCGGGCGGGTGTCGGCTGTCGTGGTCGAACGCGTGGAGGTGCCGTTCCGCGTCGTACCGGTGGACCCGGAGGCAGGCGCGGACCCGCTCGACCAGGCGCAGACCCTGACCACCCGCGACTGCGGACCGTTCGACCTGACCGTGGCGCCGCTGCTGCGGGCGATGGTGGTGCAACTCGACCCGGACGACCACGTGGTGCACGTCGCGATGCACCACATCGTCGGCGACGGGTGGTCCTGGCCGGTGTTCTTCGCCGACTGGGCCGCGCTCTACGCCGCCCGGCTCGACCAGGCGCCGGCCCCCGCACCCATGCCGATCCAGTACGGCGACTACGCGGCCTGGCAGCGGGAACGGCTCGCCGGCCCGGCGGCGGAACGCGACCTGGCGTACTGGCGGCAGGCGCTGCACGGAGTGCCGCCGCTGGACCTACCCGTCGACCGTCCCCGCCCGGCGCAGCCGGGGTGGCGCGGCGACGGTCACCAGGTCCGGTTCCCGGACGACCTGGTCGAGGGGCTCAGGTCGCTCGGCCGCGAACACGGGGCGACCCTGTTCATGACGTTGCTCGCCGGACTGCACGTGCTCCTGCACCGGTTGAGCGGGCAGCGGGACTTCGCCGTCGGTTCACCGGTCGCCGGTCGGGTCCGCCCCGAACTGGAGCGGCTGGTCGGGCCGTTCGTCAACATGCTGCCGCTACGGGCCGATCTCCGTACCGAGCTGACGTTCGCGCAGCTCCTGACCCAGACCCGGGACCGGGTCCTGGAGGCGCTGAGCCACCAGGAGCTGCCGTTCGAACGGCTCGTGCAGGACCTGAACGTCGAACGGGACACCAGCCGGTCGCCGATCTTCCAGGTGCTCTTCGGGATGCACAACACCGGCGGGTCGGCGGGGGAGTGGCCCGACGGACTGGAACGGCTCCCGTTCGGTAGCCCGGTCACCACGACCAAGCACGACCTGTCGCTGTACGTGGACGAGCATCCCGACGGCGTACGCGGATCCTTCGGTTACCGCAGTGAACTGTTCGACGCCGACACAGTCGCCCGGTTCGCCGAGCACTACCGCCGGCTGCTCGCCGCGGCGGTCGCCCGGCCGGACACCCCCCTGGCCGACCTGGACCTGATGACGGAGGCGGAACGGTCGGCCGTACTCGGTCTGGGGACCGGAGCGCCCGCACCGCAACCGGCCGACGGCACCCTCGCGGACGTGATCGCCCCGCACGTCCTCGCGACCCCGGACGCACCCGCGATCGTCCACGACGGTGTCGCCACCAGCTACCGCGACCTCGATGCCGGGGCAAACCGGATGGCGGCCTGGCTGCGCGGTCACGGCGTGACCCGAGGATCGCTGGTCGGGGTCTGCCTGGAGCAGTCGGCCGAACTGGCGATGGCGTTGCTGGGCGTGCTGCGGGCCGGCGCCGCGTACGTACCGCTGGATCCGGAACAGCCCCCGGCCCGGCTGGGCACGATCATGGCCGACGCCCGACCGGCGCTGGTGCTGACCACGTCCGACCTGGCGGACCGGTTCGAGTCCGTCGCCACCGTCCGGTTGGACGAGGTACGCGACGAGATCGCCGGGCACAGTCCGCTCGCGCCGGAACCGGTCGCGGCGCCGGACGACCTCGCCTACGTGATCTTCACGTCGGGTTCGACCGGGCGGCCGAAGGGCGTGGCGGTGGCCCACCGGCAGGTGCGCAACTACCTCGACGGGGTCACCGCGCAGATCGGGGTGGTGCCGGCGGCCCGCTGGGCGCTGCTCCAGTCGCTGTCCTTCGACTTCGCGGTCACCGTCTTCTACCTCGGCCTGGCCAGCGGCGGCGCGGTGCACCTGGTGCCCCGTCGGTGCACCGGCGACGAACTCGCCGACTACCTGCGCGAACAGCGCATCGACTACCTCAAGATGACGCCCTCGCACCTCGCCGCGTTGGCGGTCGAGGTCCCGTCCGAGCGGCTGGTGCCGGCGAAGGCGCTGCTCCTCGGCGGGGAGGCGTCCCGGCTGGACTGGGCCGCCGGCCTGGCCGCCGGTCCGGCTGCGGTGATCAACCACTACGGCCCGACCGAAGCGACCGTCGGTGTCACCACCTACCGGGTCGAGGCGTCCGACACCGGCACCGGCACCACACCGATCGGCAAACCGCTGCCGCACGCCCGGGTGTACGTGCTCGACGAACGAATGCGGCCGGTGCCGGTCGGCGTGCCGGGCGAGCTGTACCTCGGCGGGGACCGGCTGGCCCGGGGCTACCTCGGGCAGCCGGGTCTGACCGCGGAGCGGTTCCGGCCCGATCCGTACGCGACCGAGCCCGGTGCGCGGATGTACGGCACCGGCGACCTGGCCCGGTGGCGCCCGGACGGGCAGTTGGAGTTCCTCGGCCGGCGCGACGGGCAGGTCAAGCTGCGCGGCTACCGGGTCGAGTTGGGCGAGGTCGAGGCGGCACTGGTCGACTGCCCGGGGGTGAGCGCGGCGGTCGCGATGCTGCGCGGTGACCGGCTGGTCGGCTACCTGCAACGCGAGGCCGCCGACGACGGGTCGGCCCCGACCGACCCGGATCCGGGTACGCTGCGCCGGCTGCTCGCCGGCACCCTGCCCGAGTACATGATCCCGAACCAGTTCGTCTGGCTGGACCGGCTGCCGTTGCAGGACCACGGCAAGGTCGACCGGCGGGCGCTGCCCGAACCGGTGGCCGCGACCGCCGCCTCCGGGCTCGAACACGTCCCGCCGGACGGGCCGGTCGAGACCGCCATCGCCCAGGTGTGGCAGGAGGTCCTGGAGGTCGAGCGGGTCGGCGCGCTGGACGACTTCTTCGACCTCGGCGGGCACTCGCTGCTCGCCACCCAGGTGGTGGCCCGGCTGCGTCGTACGCTCACCACCGAGCGGCCGATCAGCGTGATGGACCTGTTCCGGTGTCGTACGGTGCGCGAACTCGCCCTGCTCGCCACCGGTGAGTCCGGGCAACCGGCCGACCGGCTGCTGCACGAGCTGAGCCGACCCCCGAGCGGGACCCGGAAACGCTCGTACGTCTGCGTCCCGTACGGCGGCGCGAACGCGGTCGTGTACCAGCCGTTGGCCGACGCCCTCCCGGACGGCCACAGCCTGTACGCGGTCGCCGTACCCGGACACGACATCGGACTGGCCGAGGAGATCGAGCCGATCGAGGTGACCGCACAGCGGCTCACCGAGGAGATCCTGAACACGATCACCGGACCCCTGGTCGTGTACGGACACTGCGGCCCCGGTGGGGCGCTCGCGGTGGAGGTCGCCCGCCGGCTGGAAGAGGCCGGTCGGGAGCTGGACGCGCTCTACCTCGGCGGGATCTTCCCCTTCGCCCGACCGGTCGGTGGGGTGCTCGGCCGGCTCACCCGGCTCCGCCTCGGCGAACGGCTGCGCGGCGACCGGGTCTACGCCAACTGGCTCCAGGGCATGGGGGCCGACCTCGGCGCGCTCGACACCGAGCAGCAGCGGTTCCTGATCCGGGCGATGCGCCACGACGGTGAGGCCGCCGAGAACTACTTCACCGAGCTGCTCCACCAGCACGCCACCCCGCTGCGTACGCCGATCATCAGCATTGTCGGCGACCGCGACCCCGGTACGGAGTACCACCAGGAGCGGTACCGGGAATGGCACTTCCTCAGCGACACCACCGCCCTGGTGGTGTTGCAGGAGGCGGGGCACTACTTCGCCAAGTTCCGCGCCGACGAGGTCGCCGACATCATCACCGCCGTCGACCGGGAACTCGAACAGCCCGTTCCCGCGTACAACCCGGACCTGTCGTGGCAGGTCACCGCGGTCTCCCGGGGGGCCGAGCCGACGGCTGCGGTAACCACGGAACAGCCGGGGATGGGCCGCTTCCTGACCGTCGCCGCCGGGCAGCTCATCTCCGGGATCGGGTCGGCGCTGACCACCTTCGCGGTGCCGCTCTGGACCTACCTCGAGACCGGGTCCCTGATCCGGTTCGCGCTGTTCGCGGTGCTGGGTCAGGTGCCGGGCATCCTGGCCGCCCCGGTCGCCGGTGCGATCATCGACCGCAGTGACCGTCGCCGCGCGATGCTCGCCGGTGACTTCGCCGCGCTGACCGCCATCGCCTCGTTCGCCGCCCTCTACTGGACCGACCAGCTCCAACCGTGGCACATCTACACCTTCGTCGGGTGGCTGTCGGTCGCGTTGACCTTCCAACGACTGGCGTACATGTCCGCGGTGCCGCAGCTCGTACCCAAGCGCTATCTCGGCCACGC
The DNA here is from genome assembly GCF_035917455.1 of Micromonospora sp. NBC_01796. NCBI lineage: Bacteria > Bacillati > Actinomycetota > Actinomycetes > Micromonosporales > Micromonosporaceae > Micromonospora > Micromonospora sp. NBC_01796. The sequence goes on from NZ_CP109078.1 coordinate 7,037,692, forward strand.
CAACGGGATGGTCCAACTCGGCGGCGGTGTCGCCCAGTTCCTCGTACCGCTGGTCGCGGTCGGCCTGATCGCCACCATCGGTCTGGGCGGCATCCTCCTCATCGACCTGGGCAGCTACCTGTTCGCGATCACGGTGCTGGTGCTGGTCAAGTTCCCCCGCGCGATGGCCCGCCGACGCCGGGAGAGCCTGCTCGCCGAGATCACCGGCGGCCTGCGGTACACCGTGCAGCACCGCAGCTTCCGGGCCATGGTGCTCTTCTTCGCCGCGTTCAACCTCTTCCTCGCACCGCTGTTCCTGTTGCTCTCCCCGCTGGTCCTGGCGTTCGCCCCGCTGGAGTCGGTGGCGCAGGTGTCGCTGGCGGGCGGGGTCGGCGCGGTCGTCGGCGGTCTGATCATGACCGCCTGGGGTGGCCCCCGGCACCGGCGGATGCGCGGCATGCTGCTGCTCACGTTCGCGTTCGCCGCCGGTGGCCTGGTAACCGGGCTGCGCCCCAGCGTCGCGGTTGTCGCCGCGGGCGCACTCGGGATGTCGCTGTCGCTGTCGGTCATCAACGGGATCTGGCTGACCATCATCCAGACCAAGGTCCCGCAGCGACTGCACGCCCGGGTCATCGCCCTGAACATGGTCATCGCCCTGTCGACCATGCCGCTCGGTCAGGCGGTCATCGCCCCACTGCTGGTGCCGCGCTTCGAGCCGCTGCTGCTGCCCGGTGGTTCGCTCGCCGACTCCGTCGGACAGGTGATCGGGGTCGGGCCGGGGCGGGGCACCGGGCTGCTCTACATCCTGCTCGCCGTCTGCGTCGCCGTGGTGGTCGCGGTGTCGCTGCGGGTGCGTACCCTGGCCCGGTTCGACGACGACGTACCCGACGCGCCGCCGGACGACCTCGTCGGGCTGAGCAACTGGACCGCCCGCGTGCAGTCCCGTACGGCCGCCGGCTCCCACCAGGGCAGCGGGAGCGGCGGCTGACGGGTCACCAGTCGAGGGGCCTGGTCGCGAGCGTTGCCTCGTACCAGGCCCGGATGGCCTCGAAGGTCTCCGGCGGCAGCGGCGTGCCGGCGGCGGCGATGCTGCTGTGCAACTGGGCCAGGGACTTGGTGCCGGGGATGACGGTCGACACCGCGTCGTAGCCGAGCAGGAACCGCAGCGCGCCGTCGAGCAGGCTCACCCCGTCGGGCAGCAGCGCCCGGAACTCGTCCACCAGCCCCGCGCGCAGCGCCACGTCGGCGCGGGTCCAGCGCTCGCGTACGTCGGTGAAGACGCTCTCCGCGTGGTACCTGCCGGAGAGCCAGCCGGACTCCAGCGGCACCTTGACCAGGGTCCCGACACCCCGGTCGCGGGCCCGCCCCATCGCCTGCCACGGTTCCTGGTAGAGGGCGGACATCCGCACCTCGAGGGCGTCCGAGGCGCTGGTGGTCAACACGGTGTCGACGTCGGCGCCCCAGTCGATCGACGCCCCGTACGCCCGGATCGTGCCCTTGTCCTTGAGCTGTTGCAGGACGCGGTAGTGGTCGCACCGGCTGCCGTCGATGATCTCCTTCGGTGGGCTGTGCAGTACGACGATGTCGACGTGGTCGACGTTCATCCGGCGGGCACTGCCCTCGATCGACGCCTCAATGGCGTCGGGCGCCCAGTTGGGGCTGCCGTCGGGGTGGTAGCCGACCTTGGTGCAGATCAGCACCTCGTCGCGGTGTCGGCCGGTCAGCGCCCGGCCGATGTTCGACTCGCTGCGCCCGTCGGCGTAACCGGGCGCGGTGTCGATGAGGTTGACACCGGCGTCGAGCGCGGCGTGCACGATCCGGACGGCCTCCGCCGGCTCGGGTCCGTCGGGCCACTGGGCCGAGCGCCCGAGCTGCCACGCGCCCAGCCCGATGGCGCTGACCCGCAGGCCGGTGGTGCCGAAATCCCTGATCTGCATGCCGATATCCCCCCTGGTCGACCGCCGGATGGCGGTGCTGCCAGCGTATCGACGGACGCTGTCGCCCGCCGTCCCGGTTGGGTCCGTCCCGTTACAGACTGATCAACAGATGGGCACCTTTGGTTGACAGCGGATCATGACTCAACGAAGATCTACTTCGTGCGGAGCGTCTACCTGACTAAGCGGGGTCACATCGACCTCCTGCGTGTCGCCAGCGCCGCCTGTCGACGCTCAATCTGACGCCGGGCTTCCCCTTCCCCGCCCGCTGCCGACGTTCTCCCCAATCCCCGTGGGTCTCCGGCCCTGCGGTGACGTCTGCCCGCGTGCACTGTCCTCTCTCGACAGGAGATCTGTCTTTCATGGTCAGGAAACTCTCGAGGATCGCCGCGGCAACGGTTGCCGCGTCGCTCGTCGGCACGATCGCCTGGGCCGGGCCGGTGAACGCGTCCGCGTTGCCGTCCGTGCCTCCGTCCGGCATCGACTTCTGGGGCATCACGGGCTTCCCCGTACAGAACGTGCTGCCGGTCTGGGCGGACAACCCGAACGACGCCTCGATCCCGATCGGGGTCACCCCGTACGACGAGATCGCCCCGAAGCTCAACGCCCTGCAGGCCGCCAGCAACCGGGTGTCCGCCCGGGTCGCCGGCAAGTCCTCCGGCGGATACGACCTGTACGCGGTGACGGTGACCGCGCCCGAGACCCAGGACGAGGCACGGCGCCAGGAGAACTGGCGGCGGCTGATCGAGAACGAGCCGGCGACGGCGCAGCACGACCGGCGTCTCATCGAGGGCTACAAGACCCCGCTGTTCGTCAACGCGAACATCCACGGCAACGAGTGGGAGGGCACCGACGCGGCCCTGCGGGTGATCGAGGAGTTCGCGACCAGCACCGATCCCCAGGTCGCGCAGCTTCTGAAGCGCAACCGGCTCGTCTTCAACGTCACCTCCAACCCGGACGGTCGGGTGGCCGGAACCCGGCAAAACGCGGCCGGTTACGACCTGAACCGCGACCTGACCATCGTGTCGCAGCCCGAGACCAACCTGATCCGTGAGCTGATCGTCGACACCAAGCCGATCATCACGCTCGACCTGCACGGATACGTCAACCCGACGCTGCTGCACCCGAGCACCCCGCCGCACAACGTCAACAATGAGTACGACCTCTACATCAAGCACGGTCTGCCGAACGCGCTCGCGATCGAGCAGGGACTGAAGGCGCTGGGCTACCCCGAGACGCAGCAGGCGCGGATCCCGTTCCGGGACGACGAGCCCGGCGTCTGGGACGACTTCCCGCCGATCTACGTACCCTCTTTCGCGATGTTGCAGAGCAGCATCCCGTACACGATCGAGGCACCGCTCAACCCGCGCGGCAACCTCACCCCGGCGGAGAAGCTTCGCCGGTCGGGCATCAACACCGACGTGCACGAGGTGGCGATCAAGACCTCGCTGCAGTACATCCAGGACCACCGGACCGAGGTGCTGTTCGACCAGGCCGAGGTCTACCGCCGTGGTGCGGCCGGTGAGCCGCTGCGGGACATCCCGGACGGGTACGTGCCGGGCTGGGGTCCGGAGGACAACTACAACACCGTCTTCCCGCGCTCGTACGTCATCCCGGCCGGCTCCGGTCAGCACTCCGCGCCGGCCGCGGCCCGTCTCGTCGACCTGCTCATCGGCAGCGGCGGCCGGGTGTGGCGGGCGAAGACCAACTTCACCGCCAACGGCAAGTCCTACCCCGCCGGCTCGTACGTGATCGACATGCACCAGCCCAAACGTGGCCTGGTCAACTCCCTGCTCGAACCCGGTGTCGACATCACCGACCGGGTGGACGACCTCTACGCCGGACCGGCCGCCTGGAGCCAGGGGCTGACCTGGGGCGCGACCGTCGACACCCTGTGGGACCAGTTGCCGGGCGTGGGCCTGGAGCGGGCCTACGACGGCAAGGCCGAGAGTTCGGTGCCGGGCGGTACGCCCGACCTGCGGCTGAACATCCAGGACGCGGCCGACCTGCTCGCGGTCAACGCGTTGCTGGACCAGGGGGTCGCGGTCTACCGGCTCGCCGACGGGTCGGTTGTCATCCCGCACACGACCACCAACCGCCGGCTCGCCGCCGCCGAGTCCCGTAAGCACGACGTCGCCTTCGAAGCCGCTCCGGCGGGTTGGCAGGGGACCCTGCTGGACAAGGTCGTCGTCGGTTACCTGGGTACGGTCGAGGAGCGCGACACCCTGCGCGACATCGGCTTCGAGGCCCGTACGATCACCGCCGCGACCCTGGCCACCACGCTGACCGCCGACGTCGACGTACTGCTCGTCGGTGCCAACCTCAACCTGGCGAACCTGACGGCGGAGAACCGCGCCGCGCTCGACGCCTTCCTTGCCCGGGGCGGTGGTGTCGTCGGTCTGGACACCGCCGGGGCGAGCTTCAGCAACGCCGCCGCGCTGCTGAGCGTCACGGCCACCGCGGGTGCCTCCCTGGCCAGTGGTGTGGTCAACATCGTGAACAGCCAGGGCCCGGTCACCTCCGGTGCGATCCCGCACTCGTTCATCAACCAGCCGGTCTGGTTCACCAACCTCGGTGCCGGCGTCACGGTGGAGCAGTCCTACACCGCCGACCCGCTGCTGTCCGGCTGGTGGGCGGCGAACGCGGCCGGCACCAACGGTCCGGCCGCCGCGGCCAACCAGGCCAGCATCGTCCGGGGCGTGACGGCCGCGGGCAACGGTGTCGTGCTCTTCGGTACGGACCCGACGTACCGCACCCACCCCAAGGGGCTGCAACCGCAGCTCGGCCGGGCCATGCTCTGGGCGGCCCAGCGGTAGTACCGACGGTGCTCCGCTGAGCGGGTGACACAGGAGGGCCCGGATGCCGGTCAGCATCCGGGCCCTCCTCGTCGTACCGACCCCGGCCGGGGCCCCCGCTTCACGCGGCGGCGCGGACGGCCGGTGCGTGCCAGTCGGGGATCTCCGCCCCGGCGGCGGTGAAGGTGGTGAAGTCGGTGGTGTCCCGGAACGCGGGCAGGGCGTAGAGGTCCCGGGCGTACGCCCACAGGTGCGGGTACTCGTGCAGGCCGGGGTTGATGGCACGGGTCGCGTTGGGGCCGACGTCGTAGCGGACCAGGGTCACCCAGAGCCGGATGTCCGCCTCGGTCACCGTCGGTCCGACCAGGTACCGCCGGGTGGCCAACCGTTCGTCGAGTACGGCGAAGGCGTGGAGCAGCGCTGTCCGGGCCCGTGCGCCGTCGGGGCCCGGCCGGGCGGCGGCACCGACGCCGTGGTTGACCACCGGGTTGAGCCACCCGTCGAGTTCCTCGATCTCGTCACGGTGGCGCTCCGGATAGGTGTCGACGAGCGGGGTGGCCAGGTGCCGGAAGCTGGTGGCGAAGTCGATTCCGATGGTCTTGAAGTTGTTGCTGACCACGCCGGCGGTGGCGCGGTCCCAGAGCGTCGGCACCGAGATGTGGCCGTCGAAGCCCTCCTCGGTGGCCTCGTAGGCCTGTCGTAGCAGGGTGAACCCGTTCACCGGGTCGGGTCCGTACCGTTCGCGGAAGGCCCAGCCCCGGCCGTCCCGGTGGTTGTCCACGTAGGAGACGGTGACGATGTCTCCCAGTCCGGCGAGGGCGCGGGTGATGGTCACTCGCTGCGACCACGGGCAGAACCACCCCGCGTAGAGGTGGTACCGGCCGGCGCGCGGAGTGAAGCCGGCGGGGCTGTTGTCGGTGAGGCGGGCCGAGAAGCGGTAGAGGGGTCGTGGGTCGTCGGGCCGGCGGACGATGCGGTACTCGCCGTAGGTGTCGGGATCGACGGGCGTGGCCAGCCGGCTGAAGGGTGACAGTCCGGGCATGGGATACCTCCGAGGAGTCGGAGCGTTACAACCGGATCAAATCCTACTCACCGGATAGGTTTTACGGCCAGGGTCGAGCTGGTCGGCATCGGCGGCTCACGGTCGGCCCTCCGAGCCGAACGGCGCCCACGTGGAGTACGGCAACTGGGTCTCGAACGGCAGGTAGGGCAGGACCGCCCGGTCGGCGTCGAGGTCGTAGCGGGGGTGGTAGCCCAGGTTGAGGTAGAGCGCCTCGGCCTCCGGCTGGCGCGGGCCGGTGGTCAGCCAGATCCGGCGGTATCCCCGCCGAACCGCCTCGGCCTCCAACTCGCGCATCACCCGGCGGGCCAGTCCCTGGCGGCGGTGCCCCGAATGGGTCCACACGCGCTTGATCTCGGCGGTCTCCCGGTCGTACCGGCGGAACGCGCCGCCGGCCACCGCTGACCCGTCGGGCTGGAGCAGCAGCAGGAAGGCGCCGTGCGGAGGCGCGAACTCCGTCGCCGGGTAGCGGGACATCTCCTCGTTCGGGCCGTACCGGCTCCGGTACTCGTGGGTCAGTTCGTCGAGCAGCGGGCGGGCCGCCGGGTCGGTCGGGCTGGTGTAGCGGACGGTCAGTTCCCTTGACGCCATCGATCAGCTCCGGAGGCTGGACGGGACCGGTTCGGGCGCCGGTCCCGGCGGTGACACCGGGACCGGCGCGGTGGATCACTTCCGGGGCAGGCCGGGCGGGTTGATCTGGGCGGCGGGGATCGCCTCGCTGCCGAGCCCCCAACGGGACAGCACCCGGGCGTACGAGCCGTCCTTGATCACCGTGTTGAGTGCGTCGTTGAGCGCCTCGACGAACCCGTTGCCCTTCTTGGTCATCGCCGCGATCTGGGCCGGCACCTCGCCGCCGCCGGGCACGATTCCGACGATCCTGGTCTTGCCGCTGACCGCGACGTGGTACGCCAGCGCCGGGTTCGGCCCGAAGTACGCGTCGATCCGCCCGGAGAGCAGGGCGAGCTGGTAGTCGGCCGGGTTCTGGTAGTAGGTGATGTTGACCGGGGCGAGGCCGGCGGCCTTGTTCTGCGCGTCCCAGCGCAGCAGCACCTGTTCCTGGTTGGTGCCCGAGCCGACCGACACGTTGAGTCCGGCGATGTCGGCCGGCTTCTCGATCTTGCTGACCTTGCCGTCCGCCTTCACCTCCCAGCCGAGCGAGTCGACCCGGTAGGTGGCGAAGTCGTAGATGTCCTTGCGTTCCTCGGTCACGGTGATGTTGGAGAAACCGACATCGTTCTGCCCGGAGCGCACCACCAGGAACAGGTTCTCCCACGAGGTCGGCTGCAGGTCCAGTTCCAGCCCCAGCACGTCCGCCACCAACTGGGCGATGTCCGCCTCGACCCCGATCAGCGTACGGTCGTCGTCGGCGCGGAAGGCCAACGGAGGCGATCCCTCGGCGCTGATACCGACCCTGAGTTTGCCTCCCGCGCCGATCGTCGGCGGCACCTTGGCCGCGACGGCGTCGACCTTCTGCGCGCGGATCCGTTTCTGGTCCGGGCTGGTGTTGATGACCGCCGCCGCCGAGCCGGACGGATCGGCCGCCAGCGCGGCGGGTTCGTCGTCGGGCGAGCCGCAGGCGGCCAGGGTCACCAGGGTGGTCAGGGCGAGCACGCTGGCCAGGTGTCGCGATAGCCGGTAACGCGGCATGCGGAACTCCTTCTCTGGGGTGTTCGGGCTGTCGGGAGTACCTGGGGTGGCGGGCGGTTCAGAGAACCTTCGCCAGAAACGACCGGGTCCGTTCGTGCTGCGGCCGGGTGAGCACCTCGTCCGGTGGGCCCTGCTCGACGATCACGCCGTCGTCCATGAACACGACCCGGTCGGCGACCTCGCGCGCGAAGCCGATCTCGTGCGTGACGACGATCATCGTGGTGCCCGCCCGGGCAAGGTCCTTCATCACCTCGAGCACCTCACCGACCAGTTCCGGGTCCAGTGCCGAGGTCGGTTCGTCGAAGAGCAGCACCTTCGGTTCCAGGGCGAGGGCGCGGGCGATCGCGACCCGTTGCTGCTGGCCGCCGGAGAGACGGCGCGGATAGGCGTCCGCCTTGTCCGCCAGGCCCACCCGGTCGAGCAGCCGGGAGGCGGCCGCCAGCACCTCTCGCCGGGGCCGGCCCTGCGCCGACACCGGTGCCTCGGCCACGTTGTCCAGCACGGTCAGGTGCGGGAAGAGGTTGAAGTTCTGGAACACGAAACCGATGTGCGTACGCTGCCGCAGGATCTCGCGCTCCTTGAGCTCGCGCAGCCGGTTGCCGGTACGGCGGTAGCCGATCAGCTCCCCGTCGATGCGTACCGAGCCACGGTTGACCTTCTCCAGGTGGTTGATGCTGCGCAGCAGGGTCGACTTGCCCGATCCGGACGGGCCGAGGATCACCACCACCTCACCGGTACGCACGCTCAGGTCCACCCCGCGCAGCACCTCCAGCGGCCCGAAGCTCTTGTGGATGCCGCGCAGCTCCACCATCACCGCGCCGTCGGGGCTCATCGGGGCGCCGCCAGGTCGGCCGCGAGCTGGTCCCGTACCGCCTGCCGTTGTCGGCGGGCCGCCACCACCCGCCCGACCAGTCGGCTCACCCGCTGCAGCGGGGTCGGCGGCAGCGCCCGTACGGCACCGCGGGCGTAGTGCCGCTCGACGTAGTACTGGACTATCGACAGGACGGTGGTCAGCAGCAGGTACCAGATGGCGGCCACCAGGAGGAGGGCGATCACCCGTCCATTGCGGGCGTAGATCACCTGGACCTGGTAGAAGAGTTCGGGGATGGCCATGATGTAGACCACCGAAGTCCCCTTGACCAGGCCGATGATCTCGTTTCCGGCGGTCGGGATGATGGTCCGCATCGCCTGCGGCAGCAGGATCCGGCGAATCTGCCGGGTGCGGGGGATACCGAGGGCCGCCGCCGCTTCGAGTTGCCCCTGGTCCACCGAGAGAAAGCCGGAGCGGACGATCTCCGCGCAGTAGGCCGCCTGGTGCAGGGCGAGTCCCAGGGTCGCGGCGGTCATCGGGCCGATCAGGTCCATGGTGCCGACGTCGAAGAACGACGGACCGAACGGAATCCCGAAGGAGATCCGGTCGTAGAGCAGCGCCAGGTTGAACCAGAACAGGAGTTGCAGGATCAGCGGCACCGACCGGAACATCCAGACGTAACCCCAGGCCACCGCCTGGAGCAACGGGCTCGCCGAGAGTCTCATCAGGGCGATCACGGTGCCGAGCAGGAATCCGAGCACGATGCCGAGCACGGTCAGCCGCAGGGTGACGCCGACCGCCCGGAGCACGGTCTCGTAGAACAGGTACTGGCCGACGAAGTGCCACTCCCAGGCCGGGTTCGTGATCAGCGCGTTGGCCGCCATGGCCAGCAGTACCAGCGTCACGGCGGTCGCGGCCCAGCGCCAGGGATGGCGGGCCGGCACCACCTTCAGCGGTTCGTCGACGGGGCCGTCGGGTGCCCGTGTGGTGGTTGCCAGGGCCGCCGGGGCGGGTGGCGGGGCGGTCATGGTGACCTCCAGGGATGGCCTGCGGGCGCGTGACCGGGTGGGTGGTCCACGGGGCGGCGGGCGCCGGATACGGCGGGAGGGAAGACGCGACGGTCCGGTGGATGGCTCAGTCGCGGTGGAGCCGAGCGCGGGAGGCTGTGTCGCCGCCACCGCTCAGCGCGGACACCGCCCGCCCGCGTATCGAACGAGATCGATCACGAGGCGAGCGGTCAGGAGGACCCCGGTGCGCCGCATGTACTGATATTGATCAGTGGAATAAGGCATGTCAACGGCCGTCCACATTGTGGTACGCGTTGTCTGTCTGAGTAGACAGTGAGAGTTGAGCTGGACCAATGCCTGATCATCTCCCACAGACTTAATAGGAAATGATGATGTTACGAGGGGCTCGCTATTGAGCCCGGTACGGCGGCCTGGTGACCCGGAATGGCCGCGAGAAGCTCGCGGGTGTACGCGTGGGTCGGGTGGTCGAAGAGTTCCGTTGTGGTGGCGGTCTCGACGATCCGCCCGGCCCGCATCACCGCGACCCGGTGGGCGATCTGGCGGACCACCGCGAGATCGTGCGAGATGAACAGGTACGCCACCCCGGTGGACGCCTGCAGCTCGGCGAGGAGTTCCAGCACCTGTGCCTGTACGGACACGTCCAGCGCGGACACCGGCTCGTCGCAGACCACGAGTTCGGGGGAGAGGGCGAGTGCGCGGGCGATCGCGACCCGTTGCCGCTGACCGCCGGAGAGCTGCGCGGGTCTGCGGTCGAGCACCGAGACCGGGAGCGCGACCCGTTCGACGAGTTCGCGGGCCCGTGCCCGGCGGGACGCCCGGTCACCGATCCCGAACACCCGCAGCGGCTCGATGATCACCTCCCGGATCGAGAACCGGGGGTCGAGTGACGCGTACGGGTTCTGGTACACGAGTTGGGCACGGCGCCGCAGTCGGCGCAGCGCCGCACCGCGAGCCCCGGTGATGTCGTCACCGTCGAAGAGGATCCGCCCGCCGTCCGGCTCCGCGAGTCGCAGCACCAACCGTGCCGTGGTCGACTTGCCCGAACCGGACTTCCCGACCAGGGCCAGGGTCTCGCCCCGGTTGATCGTGAAGCTCACCCCGTCCACGGCCCGCAAGCTCCGCCGACCGGCGACCGTCCCCGGCAGGGGGAAGTCCTTGACCAGGCCCTCGACCGTGACCAGCGGCGCCGCCTGCACCGGTGCGCCCGGAGGCCCGCTGCGGGCCGGTGGCGCCTGACGTGCGGCAGCCAGACTCGGCGCGCTGCGCAACAGTTGGCGGGTGTACTCGTGGGCGGGGTCCCGCAGGACCTCGCGGGTGGGCCCGGTCTCGACCACGCGTCCCCGTGACATCACCACGAGCCGTTGCGCCCGGTCGGCGGCGATACCCAGGTCGTGGGTGACCAGCAGGACAGCCGTGCCGAGTTCCTCGGTCAGACTCTGGATGTGGTCGAGGATCAGCCGCTGCACGGTGACGTCCAGCGCACTGGTCGGTTCGTCCGCGATGATCAGACGGGGTCGGGCCGCGATCGCGATCGCGATCAGCGCACGTTGGCGCATCCCACCGGAGAGTTCGTGCGGATACTGCCGTGCTCTGGTGGCCGGATCGGACAGGCCCGCCCGGTGCAGCAGTTCGACCGCGTCCAGGGCCGCCGACCGGCGGTTGCCCAGCCCGTGTACGCGCAAAGCCTCCGCGACCTGCTCGCCGATGCGTTTCACCGGGTTGAGCGACACCGCCGGGTCCTGCGGGATGAGGCCGATCTGGGCGCCCCGCAACGTTCGCAGTTCCCGCTCGGACAGGCCGGTGAGGTCACGCCCGGCGAACCGGATGGTGCCGCTGTCGACCTGCCCACCGGCCGGTAGCAGGCCGATGATGGCGTGCGCGGTTGTACTCTTGCCCGAGCCCGACTCGCCGACAACGGCGACCACCTCACCCGGCCGGACGTCGAAGTCGACGCGCTCGACCGCCCGTACCGGTCCCGACCGCGACTGGTACGAGACGCGGAGTTGCCGGACCTCCAGCAGGTTCCCGCCCCCGTCCGAGGCATCGTGTCGTCCCGTCATCGCTGGCTCGCCCACTCCCCGTCGACGGCCCGGGCGATCCGGTTCGTGGCCAGCACCGTCGCCGCGACCGCCAGGCCCGGAAGCGTCGAGAGCCACCACGCGTTCGCCAGGTAGTTGCGCCCGGTCGAGATCAACGTTCCCCATTCCGGTGCGGGTGGCGCGGCCCCGTAGCCGAGGAAACTCAGCGACGACACGGCCAGGATCGCGGTGCCGAAGTCGAGGGTGGCGAGCACCAGCACCGGCCCCATCGCGTTCGGCAGCACGTGCCGCAGCAGGATCGAGTGCCAGCGCGCCCCCGAGGACCGGGCCGCCTCGACGTAGGTGGCGTGCCGTACGCGCAGCACCTCGGCCCGCATCACCCGGGCGAAGCCGGCGACACTGGCGATGCCGACCGCCACGGCGACCTTCACCGTGCCGAACCCGAGCGCGGTGACCAGCGCCAGGGAGAGGAACAGGGCGGGGATGGCGAGCAGGACGTCGACGACCCGCATCAGCACGTCCTCCACCCAGCCGCCGACGAACCCGGCGACCAGGCCGATCGCCCCGCCGACGACAAACGCCACCGCGACCGCGATCAGGGTCGCCTTCAGCGACAGCGCCGCTCCGTGGACGACCCGGGCGTACACGTCGCGGCCGATCTCGTCGGTGCCGAACCAGTGCTGACCGCCGGGGCCCTGGAACCTGTCGGTGGGCACACCCAGCAGTGGATCGCGCGCGGTGAACAGCGTCGGCCAGAAGGCCGCCAGCACCACCAGCGTGACAACCACGAGGGAGAGGACGAGCCCGGGACGTCGCAGCAGGAACCGGCCCAGCCGGCGCAGGTCGAGGCCACGGGCCGCTTCCCGCCCGGTGGGTTCCGACCGGCTCCGGGAGCCCGGCTCCGGCACGATGTTCAACGCCGGGTCGCCGACGACTGTCTGACTCACACGAAGCTCCTTCGCCGGGTGGCCGAGGCCACGACGATCCGTGGGTCGAAGAGCGGGTAGACCAGGTCGACGGCGAGATTCGCCAGAACGAAGACCAGCGCGCCGAACACCACGACGCCCTGGACCACGGGTATGTCCTGAACCGTCACCGCGCTGACGGTCGCCCGGCCGATGCCGTTGCGGGAGAAGACGGTCTCCACCACCACGGAACCGGCCAGCAGATTGCCCACCAGCAGCCCGACGATGGTGAGCGCGGGCAGGGCGGCGTTGCGCAGGGCGTGCCGCAGGTGCACCCGCGCCCGTCCCGCTCCCTTGGCCCGCGCGGTCTGCACGTACGGCTCGTCGAGCGCGGTGAACAGGCTCTTCGCCAGCACCTGGGCCAGCAGCGCGCCGGTCGGCACGGCGAGCGTGACCGCCGGCAGGATCAGGCTGGCGAGGCCGTCGTTGCCGAACGCCGGCAGCAGCCGGAACCGGAAGGAGAAGAGCTGGACGAGCATCAGCCCGACCCAGAACGTCGGCAGTGACACACCGAGCGACGGCAGCGACAGCAGCAGTTGCCGCAATGCCCGCCCGGCGGTGTACGTGGCGGCCAGCGCCAGCCCCGTACCGAACACGACGGCCAGGACCAGGGCGGCACCGGTCAGTACGAGCGTCTGCGGCAGGGCGTCCCCGATCACCGACGTGACCGGTTGACCGGTCGCGACGGAGTTGCCGAAGTCCCCCTGCACCGCCCGACCGAGATAGTCGGCGTACTGGACCAGCACCGGTTTGTCGAAGCCGTACTCCCGTTTCAGCGCCTCGAGTTGGGCCGGGTCGACGGAGACCTGGTCGAGGCCGCCACCGGCCATCGCCGACACCGGGTCACCGGGCAGGAAGTCCAGCACGAGGAAGGACAGGGTGTAGGCCGCCCAGAGCACCACCACGGCCTGTGCGAGTCGGCGGATCACGTAACGACGCACGGTCGGTTCCCTCCGTCCGCTGGTCCTGTTCGGTGCGTCAGCTCTTCCAGGTGTCGTGCAACTGGATCCGGCTCGACGCCTCGAAGTCCAGGTCGTGCACCTTCTTGGACACCCCGAGGGCGGTGGTGAGCTCCACCACCGGGATCACGTGGGCGTTGCGTACGATCAGGTCCTGGGCCTGGTTGACCAGCGCCTGCCGTTTGGCCGGGTCGACCGTCGCGGCCTGCTCGGTCAGCACCGGATCCAGCGCGCCGGCAGCCAACCGGTACGTGTTGGCCAGGGTGGTCGAGTAGGTGCTGCGCAGGATGTCCGGGTCGGCTCGGGTGATGTTTCCCCAGAGCGCGTCGAAGTCGCCGGACTGCTGCACCTGGGTGATCTGGGCGATCTGGAGTTCCTTCAGGGTGATCTCGACACCCACCGCCTTGAGCTGCTGCTGGATCAGCTCGAGTGTCGGCTGGTTGGTCGCCGCGTTGGCGAACCAGCCGACGGAAAGGCTGAGCCGGGTGCCGTTGCGGGTCCGGACACCGTCGCCGCCGACCTGCCAGCCGGCCGCGTCGAGCAGCGACTTCGCCTTCGCCGCATCGAAGGTGAGCTGCCCGCTGACATCGCTGTGGTACGGCGTGGTGTGCGCCAGGATGCTGGTGGCCGGTTTGCTGCCGGTGGGGTAGACGGTGTCGACGATCTGCCGCCGGTCGAGTGCCACCTGGATCGCCTGCCGTACGGCGACGTCCCGCAGCAGGGGCTTCGAGTTGTTCAGGCCGAGGTTGAACACCACGCCCGGATTCGCCCGTGTCTGGAGGTTGACGGCCCCGCCGCCCTTCAGCGCGGCCTCGTCGGCGAGGCTGACGCTGCCGATGGCGTCCACCTGCCCCGACACCAGGCTCCCGGTACGCACACCAGCCTCCGGAACGACGGTGAACAGCACCTTGTCCAGGTACGCCTCACCCGACTTGCGCCACAGCGACGAACCCCAGTTGTATCCCTTGCGCTTGACCAGCGTGATCGACTGGTTGGCCACGTACCCGTCGAGGGCGAAGGGGCCGGAGCCGACGACGCCGTCGGTGCACCGCTGGTCCGGTGTCTTCCGTACGCTCGACCCGGCGACCAGGCCGAGCGAGAAGGTCGAGGTGGCCTGGAGGAACTGGGCGTTGGGCTGTTCGAACGAGACAACCGCGGTGAGGTCGTCCGGCGTTTCGGTGCCGACGTATCCGCTGAGGTAGCCGGTTGCCAGGCTGGCCTTCGCGCCGAGTTTGCGGGCCGCGTCGAAGTTCTCCCTGACCGCCCGGGCGTTGACCGGTGATCCGTCGCTGAAGGTGACACCCGGCCGGAGGTGGAAGGTGAAGGTTCTCGCGTCCGCGCTGACCTCCCAGCGTTCCGCGAGCCAGGGCACGATCTTTCCGGTCGAGGGGTCCTGGTCGGTCAGTGAGTCGACGATCTGGCGCAGGGCGTAGATGGTGTCGTTGCTGGCGACCTGATGGGGGTCGACGCAGCCGGCGTACGAGCCGACGGCGAAGGTCAGGGTGCCCCCGGATCTGGGGGTGCCGTCCCCGGTCCCACCGTTGCCGGTGGTGTCGCCGTCACCCGAACCGCAGGCGGTCAGTGCGAGGGCGGCGACGATGGTCAGCACGAGCGACCCGAGGGCGCGCCCCGATCGCGGCAGTGATCTCACGAGATTCCCTTTTCTGTGGAGGACGGCGTGGAGGTCCGGGCTCGCGTACCTCCGGACGGCGCCGGTGTGACGGTGGGCAGCGGGGGCAGGTCGAGGTGTTCGCGCAGGGTGCTGCCCTCGTACGCGGTCCGGTAGGCGCCACGCTCCTGCAACTCCGGCACGAGTTTGTCGACGATCTCTTCGACCGATCCGGGGATCAACTGCGGGATGATGTTGAACCCGTCGACGGCACGGGTGCGGACGTAGCGGACCCACTCGTCGGCGATCCGCCCCGGCGTCCCGACGAACAGGTCGTGTCCGGGTGCGACCTCGATGACCAGGTCGCGGATGGAGAGTTTGCGCTGCTCGGCCAGCGCACGCCAACGCGCGATGACGGCGAGCTTCCCGGTGCGCAGCTCGATCGGAATCGTGCCGCGGGACGGGTCGAGCTCGTCCGGCGTCGGGTCGATGTCCGGCAGCGGCCCGTCCGGGTCGTAGCCGGAGAGGTCCTTGCCCCAGTACTGCTCCAGGAAAGCGATCGCTCGGGGCCCGCTGGTCTGCTCGCGCCTGATCCAGTCCGCCCGCTCCCGTGCCTGCGCCTCGGTGTCGCCGAGGACGACCGACGTGCCGGGCAGGATCCGCAGCGAGTCGGGCGCGCGTCCGTACCCGGCCAGCCGGGTCCGGAGGTCCCGGGCGTACGCCACTGCCTTGTCGTACGAGGTGTTGGCGGAGAAGACCACGTCGGCGTGGCGTGCCGCCAGGTCCCGCCCACCGGGCGAGTCCCCGGCCTGGAACAGCACCGGCCGGGTCTGGCGGCTGCGCGGCAGCGTGGCGGTTGCCCGCAGCCGGACCAGATCGGTGTCCCGCTCGATGCCGGGAGCGCTGCCCGGCCGCAACCACGATCCGTCGTCGCCGTAGGAGGCGATCGCGTCGTCGTCCCAGGACGCCCAGAGTGCCTCGGCGGCCTCGACGAACTGGCCGGCGCGCTCGTAGCGCCGATCGTGGGCCAGCCACCCGCCGTGCCGGAAGTTCTCGCCGGTCCAGGCGTTGTCGGTGGTGACGATGTTCCAACCGGCCCGACCCGCCGAGACGAGATCGAGGCTGGCCAGCCGTCGGGCCAGGTCTGCCGGGTAGTTGTACGTCGTGTTCTGGGTGGCGACCAGACCGATCCGGGTGGTTGTCGCGGCCAGCGCCGAGAGCTGGGTGATCGCGTCCGGCCGGCCGGCGACGTCGAGGGCGTGCACTCGTCCCCGGTTCTCCCGTACGCGCAGGCCCTCGCCGAGGAAGAACGCGTCGAACAGCCCGCGTTCGAGGGTCTGTACGACCTTGACGAAGGTGTCGATGTGGGTGTGCGGGGCGGCGTCCGGATCGGTCCAGACGATCTGGGGGCCGACCCCGGTGTAGAACAGTCCCAGGTGGACGCGGGCTTTCGGGTCGTACCCGAGGGGGTTCGGTTGGCTCACGGCGCGTACCTCTCAGGCGGTCGTGGCGGTGCTCTCCGGTCAGGCGGTTGTCGCGTCGACGAACCGGTTGCTGGGATGGGGGAGTCCGAGGGTGGTGCGCAGGGTCGCTCCCGTGACGGGGGCGACGTGCATCCGGTCGGCGGCGAGCGCGGGCAGCACCCGATCGGCGAGTACGGGCAGGTCGACGCTCAACACGGCGGGATGCAGGCGGACACCGTCGACCACGGCGGCGAGTTGCCGCAGGAGTGTGGTCAACCCCTCGGCCGAGCCGACGTGACGTAGCCGGTCCCCGGTGCCCCAGGGGGTCGCCCGGTCCAGCGCCGCGAGCCGGTCGGCGGCCGGTTCGGTCGCGTCGAGCAGCACCTCGACCTCGGCGAACACGAGGGGTACGTCGTCCTCCCGTACCCGCCGGGTTCGTTCCGCGACGGCTCCGGGGTCGCCGCCGCCGACCAGGGCGATGTCGACCTGCCCGGTGACGTCGAGGGTGTCGGCGGCGATCACCACGACCTGGCCCTGCGGAGGTCGCGGGGTGATCAGTGGCCCGACCACCGAGAACGATCCGCCGGTGAAGTTCACGTGGTGCACCCGGTCGGGATCCAGGAACCGGCCGGTGGCCCGGTCCCGGATGATCGCGTCGTCCTGCCAGGAGTCCCACAGGCACCGGGCGACCTCGATCACGTCGGAGACCTCGCCGCGCAGCCGGTCCGGCTCGTACGGCCCCGAACCGCCGATGGTGGCCAGGGCCTCGGGGCTGTTCGTGGCGCCGACGACCCAGGCGGCCCGGCCGCGCGAGGCGTGGTCGAGGCTGGCGAGCTGGGTGGCCAGGTGGAACGGTTCGGTGGTGGTGGTGTGCAGGGTGGGCGCGAGCCCGATCCGCTCGGTCACGGTGGACAGGTAGGCGGCCCGTACCCCGGCCTCGATCCGGCCTGCCTTGTTGCGGCCGTTGCCTGCGGGCAGGGGCGAGTCGGCGAAGGTGACCAGGGCGAATCCGGCCGCCTCCGCGTACGCGACGGTGTTCCGGAGGGCGGGGGCGTCCAGCACGGTTGCCGGTGGCCGCCCGCTGAAGCGCCAGGCCGCCGGGTGGGCGCCGTCGCCGTCGGCTTCCACGGCCAGGTGCAGCCGGCTCCCGCTCGGCACCCCGCTCATGCCGCCGGCTCCGTCCATCGGCGGTGTGGTCGCCGGCCCAGGTGCGTCCGTGTCATCGGCTCAAACCTCCAGACCCCGTCGTACGGGCAGCGTCCGGTTGCCCGCTCGGTAGCGTCGCGTCGCCCGGCCCCCGGCGCTATTCCTATTATTCCTATAGTGTTAGCGGGTTTTTGGCAACGAGTCCGGGGGCCGGTCGTGACGGCGAGGGGGACGGTGGAGGATGGGGCTGTTCCGGAAGAGGGCTGCGATCGAGGTGAACCGATGACCACAGGGTGTCCGCCGTACGAGCCCGGACGTGCCGTCGCCGAGGTTGTCACGCTGGCCAGCG
Organism: Micromonospora sp. NBC_01796; assembly: GCF_035917455.1. NCBI lineage: Bacteria > Bacillati > Actinomycetota > Actinomycetes > Micromonosporales > Micromonosporaceae > Micromonospora > Micromonospora sp. NBC_01796. The sequence goes on from NZ_CP109078.1 coordinate 7,055,476, forward strand.
AGTTGATCGCGATCGACACCAGCAACACCGGAGACCCGAGCGTACGGAGCAACGAACGGGCCGCCGCCGAGTACGTGGCCGAGAAGCTGGCCGAGGTCGGCTACGAACCCGTCTACGTCGAGTCGGGCGCGCCCGGTCGGGGCAATGTTGTCGTCCGGCTGCCCGGAGCGGATCCGAGCCGGGGAGCGCTGCTGGTGCACGGCCACCTGGACGTCGTACCGGCCGACGCCCGGGAGTGGTCGGTGCACCCGTTCTCCGGCGAGGTGCGCGACGGGTACGTCTGGGGGCGCGGGGCGGTCGACATGAAGGGCATGGTCGCGATGACCCTGGCCGTCGCCCGGTCCTTCAAGCGCGACGGCGTCGTCCCACCCCGCGACATCGTCTTCGCGTTTGTCGCCGACGAGGAGGCGGGCGGTTTCTACGGTGCCCGGTGGCTGGTCGAACACCACCCGGAGCTGTTCGAGGGCGTGACCGAGGCGATCAGCGAGGTGGGCGGCTTCTCGGTGACCCTGCGCGACGGCGTACGCGCCTATCTCGTCGAGACGGCGGAGAAGGGCGTCGTGTGGCTCCGGCTGAGGGTGCAGGGCGCCGCCGGCCACGGGTCGATGCTGCACACCGACAACGCGGTGGCGAAGCTGGCCGCCGCCGTCACCCGCCTGGACCGGCACCGGTTCCCGCTGATCCTCACCGACCCGGTACGCGAACTGCTGACCGGCGTCGCCGAGATCACCGGCGTGCCGTTCGACGAGGACGATCCGGAGACCGCGGTCGCCCGGCTGGGCAACCTCGCCCGGATGATCGGCGCGACCCTGCGGGACACCGCCAACGTCACCATGTTCGACGCCGGTTACAAGGCGAACGTGGTCCCCTCCGAGGCGCGGGCGACGGTCGACGGGCGGGTCCTGCCCGGCCGGGAGCGGGCGTTCGAGGCCGAGATCGCCCGCATCCTCGGCCCGGAGGTCGAGCGGGAGTGGGACAGCCTGCCCCCGGTGCAGACGACCTTCGACGGGACGCTGGTCGACGCCATGGTCTCCGCGATCGGGGTGGAGGATCCCGGTGCCAGGGTGCTGCCGTACATGCTGTCCGCCGGTACGGACGCGAAGTCGTTCCAGCTCCTGGGGATCCGCCACTTCGGGTTCGCGCCCCTGAGGCTGCCGCCGGACCTCGACTTCTCGGCGCTCTTCCACGGTGTGGACGAGCGGGTCCCGGTTGACGCGCTCGAGTTCGGGACCCGCGTGCTGGACCGGTTCCTGCGCGACTGCTGACCGGTCAACCGAGCAGCGGGCGGACCTCCTCGGCGAAGCGGTACGCCTCCTCCAGGTGCGGGTAGCCGGAGAGGACGAACTCGTCGATTCCCGCCGCCCGGTACTCGGCGATCCGCTCCGCGACCTCGTCGTGGGCGCCGACCAGCGCGGTACCGGCTCCGCCCCGTACCAGGCCGATCCCGGCCCAGAGGTTGGGCGCGACGACGAGCCGGTCGCGGGAGCCGCCGTGCAGGTCGAGCATGCGTCGCTGACCGACCGACTCGAGGGCGCGCAGCCGTTGCTGCCCGGCCGCGATGGTGGCGTCGTCGAGGCCGGCGATCAGCGCCTCGGCGTCCTGCCAGGCCCGCGCGGTGCTGTCCCGGCTGATCACGTGGATCCGCAGCCCGAACCGTACGGTCCGACCACGGGCGGCGGCGAGTGCCCGTACCCGGTCCACCTTCTCCGCGACGAGTGGAACCGGCTCGCCCCAGGTCAGGTACGTGTCGGCGTGATCCGCGGCGAGTTGGAGTGCGGGCGGCGACGACCCACCGAGATAGACCCGTGGGATCGGCGCCGGCGGTCGCCGCAACCGCGCGCCGGTCAGTTGGTAGTGGGTGCCGTGGTGGTCGAACCGGGTGCCGGACCAGGAGGCGCGGACGACCTCGAGGAACTCCTCGGCACGCTGGTAGCGCTCGTCGTGCGCCAGCGGGTCGCCGTAGCCGCGCTGCTCGGCGTCGCTGCCTCCGGCGACCACGTTGAGCAGCAGCCGTCCGTCCGACAGTCGTTGGAAGGTCGCCGCCATCTGCGCGGCGAGCGCCGGTGCGACGAGTCCGGGCCGGAACGCGACGAGGAACTTCAGCCGCCGGGTCTGGGCGATGAGCGCCGCGGTGACGATCCAGGCGTCCTCGCAGTGGGCACCGGTCGGAGTGAGGACGCCCTCGTAGCCGAGGGTGTCGGCGGCGCGGGCCAACTGGGTCAGGTAGTCGAGCGACGCGGGACGCCGGCCCTCGTCCCGCGCTCCCGCCCGCGCTTCCGCGTCGCCGATCTCGAGACCGTGCACGGATCCGCCCAGCCGCCGGCCGTCGCCGCCGGTCGGCAGGAACCAGTGGAACACCGGATGCGTCGCGCTGCCCGAAGTTGCTGTCATGCCATCTTTCCTATCACGCTATCCCTAGCGGAATAGTGGGCAATATTATGTCGTTGGACCTGCTGTCGGCAGCCGTCCACCAGCACGTTGGTACAACCAAAGTCCACTAAACCTGTAGGGATAGACAACTTCAGGTTGACCGGGGTAGTCTCCGGAAAGGACCTAGATCCACAGGAGGTGACGACCGTGCACCCGATCACCCGCCGGACCGTCGTCATCGCGTCGACACCGAGATCTGCCGGTGTTGTCCTGGTCTCCCGTCGACACATCGACCTGCAGCGCGTTGCCGGCGCACTCTGTCCCCGCTGACCTGACTCCAGTCCCTCCACGCATCGGCACCCCCGGACCGGTCCCGGCCAACCGTCGGCCGTCACCACGAGTCGGTCCGTGGCCACACCCAGCAGGAAGCGGAGCATCGTCATGTCCGATTCAGGAAGCTCACTGCATCTCGCGGTCGCCCTCGACGGCGCCGGCTGGCACCCCGCGGCGTGGCGCGAACCCGGGGCCCGGCCGACCGAACTGCTCACCCCGCGCTACTGGTCCGACCTGGTGATCGAAGCCGAACGGGGGCTGCTGGACTTCGTGACGATCGACGACTCGCTCGGGTTGCAGTCGTCGAGTCGTACCGAGTCGGACCGGCGGACCGACCAGGTACGCGGACGCCTCGACGCCGTGCTGGTCGCCGCCCGCGTCGCGCCACTGACCAGCCACATCGGACTGGTGCCCACGGTCGTGGTCACCCACACCGAGCCGTTCCACATCGCGAAGGCGATCGCCACCCTGGACTACGTCTCGTCCGGCCGGGCCGGAGTGCAGGTCCGGGTGTCGGCCCGGCCGGACGAGGCGGCCCACTTCGGCCGCCGCACCCTGCCCCGGATCAGCCTCGACGACCTGTCCACCCCGCAGGCGCAGGAGCTGATCGGGGACCTGTTCGCCGAGACCGCCGACTACGTGGAGGCGGTACGGCGACTCTGGGACAGCTGGGAGGACGACGCGGAGATCCGGGACGTCGCCACCGGGCGCTTCGTCGACCGGGACAAGCTGCACTACGTCGACTTCGAGGGACGCTGGTTCAACGTCAAGGGCCCGTCCATCACCCCTCGGCCCCCGCAGGGCCAACCCCTGGTCAGCGCGCTGGCGCACCAGAGCGTGCCGTACCGGCTCGTCGCCGGGTCCGCCGACATCGGCTACGTGACGCCGCACGACGCCACGCAGGTGCGGGAGATCGTCGCCGAGATCCGGGCCGGGCAGGCCGCCGCCGGGCGGGCCGGGGAAACCGTGCACATCCTCGGTGACCTGGTCGTGTTCCTGGACGACTCGGCTCCGGCCGCCGAAGCCCGCAGGGCGCGCCTCGACGACCTCGCCGGCAGCCCGTACGTCAGCGACGCCCCGGTGTTCGTCGGCACCCCGGCGCAACTGGCGGACCTGTTGCAGGAGTGGCACCTGGCCGGGCTGTCCGGGTTTCGCCTGCGCCCCGGCACCATCCCGCACGACCTGGAGCAGATCACCCGGGCACTCGTGCCGGAGCTGCAGCGTCGGCAGGCGTTCCGAACCGGGTACGCCGCCGGCACCCTGCGCGGGCTGCTCGGCCTGACCAGGCCAGCCAATCGTTACGCGGCCGTCTGACCGTCGTCACCGCGAAGCCGGAAGGACCCCTTTCGACCATGAGCAGACCCCTCAAGCAGATCCATCTCGCCGCCCACTTTCCCGGCGTCAACAACACCACGGTGTGGAGTGACCCGCAGGCGGGAAGCCACATCGAGTTCAGCTCGTTCGCGCACCTCGCGCGCACCGCCGAGCGGGCGAAGTTCGACTTCCTGTTCCTGGCCGAGGGACTGCGGCTGCGCGAGCAGAACGGCCTGATCTACGACCTGGACGTGGTCGGGCGCCCGGACACCTTCACTGTGCTCGCCGCCCTCGCGGCGGTCACCGAGCGACTCGGCCTCGCCGGGACCATCAACTCCACCTTCAACGAGCCGTACGAGGTCGCGCGACAGTTCGCCAGCCTCGACCACCTCTCCGGTGGCCGGGCCGCGTGGAACGTGGTCACCTCCTGGGACGCGTTCACCGGTGAGAACTTCCGCCGGGGCGGATTCCTGCCACAGGAGCAGCGCTACCGACGGGCACGCAACTTCCTGCAGACCGCGGGGGAACTGTTCGACTCCTGGCACGGTGACGAGATTGTGGCCAACCAGGCCACCGGTGACTTCCTCGGCGAACCGGACGCGGGCGCGTTCGCCCACCACGATCCGGACTTCGACATCGCCGGTCGGTTCAACGTCCCGCGCAGCCCCCAGGGACGGCCGGTGATCCTCCAGGCCGGTGACTCCGAGGAGGGGCGGGAGTTCGCCGCGTCGTCGGCTGACGCGATCTTCAGCCGGTACGCCACCCTGACCGAGGGGCAGGCCTTCTACGCCGACGTCAAGGGCCGGCTCGCCCGGTACGGGCGTACCCACGACGAGTTGCTCATCCTGCCCGCGGCCACCTTCGTGCTCGGCGACACCGACGCCGAGGCCCGCGACCTCGCCCACCAGGTACGACTCCAGCAGGTCAGCGGCCAGACCGCGATCAAGTTCCTGGAACAGCTCTGGAACCGTGACCTGTCCGGCTACGACCCCGACGGGCCGCTGCCCGAGATCGACCCCGATCCCGGTGAGCACACCATCGCCCGAGGGCGCGCCAGCGTACGGATGTACCGCGACCCCGTAGCCACGGCCAGACAGTGGCGCGAGCGCGCCACCGCGGAGAAGCTCTCCATCCGTGAACTGATCATCGAGGTCACCGGGCGGCAGACGTTCACCGGCGCGCCCGCGACCGTCGCGGACGCCATCAACGACCTGGTCCAGGCCGATGCCAGCGACGGGTTCATCCTCGTACCGCACGTCACCCCGGGCGGACTCGACGGTTTCGCCGACACGGTCGTGCCGCTGCTGCAGGAACGCGGCGTGTTCCGTACCGAGTACGAGGGCGAGACGCTGCGGGACCACCTCGGCCTGGGCGCGCCCCGCCGTACCGGTGAGGCGCTGCGGGTGGCGTCATGAAGTTCCTGGCGATCACCCTGATCGTGCACGCACCGCACCCGGTGACCGGCGAGCAGAAGTCGACCGCCGACCGGTTCCGCGAAGTCGTGGACAACGCGGTGCTCGCCGAGCAGCTCGGATTCGACGGCTTCGGTGTGGGGGAGCGGCACGAACGGCCGTTCATCTCCTCGTCGCCGCCGGTCGTCCTGAGCCACGTCGCCGCGCTCACCTCGACGATCCGCCTGTTCACGGCGGTCACCACGCTGAGCCTGCTCGACCCGGTCCGGGCGTACGAGGACTACGCCACGCTCGACCACCTCTCCGGCGGCCGGTTGGAGCTGATCATCGGCAAGGGCAACGGTGCCGCGCAGCGGGAGCTGTTCCACGTCACGCCCGACGACCAGTGGGACCGCAACGCCGAGGGCTACGAGCTGTTCCGCCGGATCTGGCGGGAGGACAGGGTCACCGCGTCCCCACGGTTCCGACCGGAGTTGGACCGGGCGGAGGTCTGGCCGCGCCCGTTGCAGCAACCGATCCGGGTCTGGCACGGCAGCGCGACCAGCAGGGAATCGGTCGAGCTTGCCGCCCGTTACGGCGACCCGCTCTTCTCGGCGAACGTCACCAACCCGATCGAACCGTACGCCGAACTGGTCCGCCACTACCGGCGGCGGTGGGCCGAGTACGGCCACGACCCGGCCGCTGCCGTGGTCGGGGCCGGCACCGCCGGCTACTACGCGACCCGCAGGTCCCAGGACGCCATCGCCGCCTACCGGCCGGTCTTCGAGGGCCAGCTCGCGTTCCAGCGGCGACTCGGGCTCGAACCGGTGTTCCACACGCTGGAGGACTACGTCGAACGCAGCTCGGCGCTGATCGGCAGCCCGCAGCAGGTCGTCGAGAAGGTCCACCGGTATCACGAGCAGCTCGGCCACACCGTCATGCATCTGCACGCCGACGCGGGCGGGCTGACCGACAGCCAGCACCGCGAGTCGCTGGAACTCTTCCAGTCCGACATCGCCCCCGCGCTGCGTCGGGACATCCCGGACCCGCCGTGGCCGTGGGGGCCGGTCCTCCCCGAGCCCGTTTCCGCCGTTCGAGAAGGGTGACGCCGATGGCCACCACTCCGTTGGCCGTGCTGGACCTGGTCCCGATCTCGTCGGGATCGACCGCCACGACCGCACTGCGCAACAGCATCGACCTCGCCCGGCAGACCGAGCGGTTCGGCTACGCCCGGTACTGGTTCGCGGAGCACCACCTCAATCCCGGGGTGGCCGGAACCTCGCCTGCGGTCCTGCTGGCGCTGACCGCGGCGGCGACCTCGACGATCCGGATCGGGTCCGGCGCGGTGCAGATGGGGCACCGGACCGCGCTGGCGACGGTCGAGGAGTTCGGCCTGGTCGACGCCTTGCACCCCGGACGCCTGGACCTCGGTCTCGGCCGGTCCGGTGGGCGCCCTCCCGAGCCGGCCCGGGAACCGGCACTCGTCGGCGGGACCGGCGTGGTCGACGGCCGGGCACCGAACGGGCTGCTGATCCCACCCAAGTTCTCCTTCGCTCACCTGCTCGGCTCGCCGCGCTTCGCCCTGCAGAAGGCGCTGCTGCAGTTGCCCGGTGCGCAGTCACAGGACTACACCGAGCAGGTCGCGGACATCCTCGACCTGCTGCGCGGCACGTACCGTTCGGCGGAGGGCGAGGAGGCCCACGTCGTACCGGGTGAGGGCGCGCAGGTGCAGGTGTGGATCCTCGGCAGCAGCGGCGGCGAGAGCGCGAACGTGGCCGGTGCGAACGGTCTGCGCTTCGCCGCCAACTACCACGTCAGCCCCGGTACGGTGCTCGAAGCGGCCGAGGGCTACCGGGCCGCTTTCCGCCCGTCCTCCGAACTGGACCGTCCCTACCTCAGCGTCTCCGCCGACGTGGTCGTCGCCGAGGACGAGGCCACGGCCCGCGAGCTGGCCACGGGTTACGGGTTATGGGTACGCAGCATCCGGACCGCCGAGGGAGCGATCCCGTTCCCGACTCCTGCCCAGGCACGCGCCCACGAATGGACCGACGCCGACCGGGAGCTGGTGGCCGACCGGGTCGACACCCAGTTCGTCGGTACGCCGGGACAGGTAGCAGATCGGCTCGAACAGTTGCGGGACGCGACCGGCGCCGATGAACTGGTGCTCACGACCGTCACGCACGACCACGACGACCGGGTGCGCTCGTACCGGTTGATCGGGCAGGAGTGGGAGCGCAGGCAGAACTGACCGGGGACCGGGGCGAGGAGGCAGTCATGGAGGGTTTCTGCGTCGTCAGGGATTCCGCGCCGGGTGCGGGCGCGTACGGGGCGATCGGGAGACTCGGATGAGTCTGGGACACGCGTTGGAAGCGCGCGAGCTGCGCCGGGTCTTCTCGGCCTTCCCGAGCGGGGTGGTGGCGATCGCCGCCCTCGCCGGGGGTGCGCCGGTGGGCATCGTGGCGAGTTCGTTCACGTCGGTGTCGCTCGACCCGCCGATCGTGTCACTCTGCGTGGCGCACACCTCGACCACCTGGCCGGTCCTGGGGGCGGCCCCGCGTTTCGGCATCAGTGTGCTCAGTGCCGCGCAGGAGCAGGCCTGCCGGCAGTTGAGCAGCCGGGGCGTGGACCGGTTCGCCGAGTTGGGGTGGCGGGCGTCGGACCAGGGAGCCGTTTTTCTCGACGGCGCGAGCGCGTGGTTGGAGTGCGCGCTGTTCGCACAGGTCACCGCCGGCGATCACGACATCATCCTGCTGCGCGTGCACGACCTCGACAGCGACCCGGAGATCTCGCCGCTGGTCTTCCACCACAGCCGGTTCCGCCGCCTCGAACTCTGAGCGGACCGGGCGTCGATCGGTCGGGATCGCTCGGCCGATCCCGACCGTACGAACGGGCACTTGACCGATCCGCTCGCGCAGTCCACTCTTCCTATCAAACAAGTAGGAATACTGTGGATTGGATGACGATGAGACGTCCCCCGTACACCCGGACCGGCCGGCTGGCCGCCATTGCGGTCCTCACCGCGGCGATGCTCGGCGCCACCGCCGCCTGCGGCGGTGACGACGGCGGGACCGGAGAGGGTGGTTCCTCCGGCCCGGTGACCCTCCGCCTCGGCTACTTCCCGAACATCACCCACGCTCCCGCCGTCGTCGGTGTGGAGAAGGGGATCTTCGCCGAGAAGCTGGGCAGCAACGTCAAGATCGAGACGTCGACCTTCAACGCCGGACCGGCCGCTATCGAGGCGATCTTCTCCGGCGCCTTGGACGCCACATACATCGGCCCGAACCCGACCGTGAACGCGCACTCCAAGTCCAAGGGCGAGGCCGTACGCGTGATCTCCGGCGCGGCCTCGGGCGGGGTGGCGCTGGTGGTCAAGGCCGGCATCAACTCGGCCGAGGACCTGCGCGGCAAGAAGATCGCCACCCCCCAGCTCGGCAACACCCAGGACGTGGCGATCCGGTTCTGGCTCAAGGAGAAGGGCCTGAGCACCAACAAGGAGGGCGGCGGCGACGTCTCGATCGTGCCGCAGGAGAACGCGCAGACCGTCGAGACCTTCGGCAGCGGCGCGATCGACGGCGCCTGGGTGCCGGAGCCGTTCGTGTCCCGCCTGGTCAACGCGGGTGGCAAGGTCCTGATCGACGAGCGCGACCTGTGGCCGGACAAGAAGTTCGTCATCACCAACCTCATCGTCAGCACCAAGTTCGCCAAGGCCCACCCGGACGTGGTGAAGCGTTTGGTCGAGGGACAGGTCGCGGCCAACGACTTCGTCAACACCAAGCCGGACGAGGCCCAGCAGGCGATCTCCGAGCACATCGGCAAGATCACCGGAAAGCCGCTCGACCTCAAGCTGATCAAGCAGGCCTGGCCGACCCTCGAGTTCCTCAACGACCCGATCGAATCGTCGCTGAAGACCGGACTGGACCACGCGGTCGCGGTCGGCCTCACCGACCCGGTCGACCTGAAGGGCCTCTACGACCTGTCCTACCTCAACGAGGTGCTCAAGGCACAGGGCAAGGCCGAGGTTCCGCTGACATGACGTCCGTATCCACGGCACCGGACAGCGCGACCACCTCGGTCGCGCTGTCCGGCGTCAGCAAGGTGTACGGCCGAGGCGAGAACGCGGTCCTCGCGCTCGACCGGATCTCCCTGGACGTCGCGCCGGGTGAGTTCGTCTGTCTCGTCGGCGCCTCCGGGTGTGGCAAGAGCACACTGCTCAACCTGGTCGCCGGGCTCGACACCCCGAGCGGCGGCACGATCCGGGTCGGCGACGCCGCCGAGCCGGGGCCGGATTCCCCGGGTCGCCGACCGGCGTCGTCCGGTCGGCTCCCGTCGCCCGGACTGATGTTCCAGGAGCCCGCCCTCTTTCCCTGGCTCACCGTGGCGGCCAACGTCGAACTGCCGCTGAAGCTGCGTGGCCTGTCCCGCGCCGAGCGGCGGGATCGGGTCGCCGAGCTGCTGGACACGGTGCACCTGGGCGACTTCGGCCGACGGCGGCCGCACGAACTGTCCGGCGGTATGCGTCAGCGGGTCGCGCTGGCTCGTACGTTGGCGCTCGACACCCCGGTCCTGCTGATGGACGAACCCTTCGGGGCGCTCGACGCGATGACCCGTGACCTGCTGCACGACGAGCTGGAACGGATCTGGACCGAGCGTCGGCTGACGGTCCTGTTCGTCACGCACAACGTACGGGAGGCGGCCCGGCTCGCCGACCGGATCGTGCTGCTCTCCAGCCGACCGGGCCGGATCATCTACGAGACCCGGGTGACCACACCCCGTCCCCGCCGGATCGACTCCGCGGAGGTCGCGGCCGTCGCCGCCGAGGTCACCGACCGACTGCGTACGGAGGTGGGCCGACATGGCCGGTGACACCATCACCACCAGGCGGGAAGAGGCGGAGACCCTCTCCGGCCTCGACGCGCTGGAGATCGCCTCCCGGCAGAAGGTGGCCGGCGGCGCCCGGCTGTTCTGGGCGGCGACCTGGCCCAAGCTCGCCGCCGTCGGTCTCGCCATCGGCATCTGGCAGGTGGTCGTCTGGACCGGTTGGAAGGACCCGTGGGCACTGCCCGGCCCGGGGCCCGTCTTCACCGACCTCGGGCAGTACCTGCTCACCTCCGCGTTCTGGGACGGTCTGGCCACCACCGCCCGGCGAGCCGCGGTGGGCTTCCTCGCGGCCGTCGCGTTCGGACTCGTGCTCGGCCTCGCGGTGGCCCGCAGCCGCATCCTGCGTGCCGCGCTCGGCTCGATGATCACCGCGCTGCAGACCATGCCGTCGATCGCCTGGTTCCCACTGGCGATCCTGCTGTTCCAGCTCAGCGAACAGGCGATCTTCTTCGTGGTGGTGCTCGGCGCCGCGCCGTCGATCGCCAACGGCGTCATCCACGGCGTCGACTACGTCCCGCCGCTGCTGCTGCGGGCCGGCCGCAACATCGGTGCCAGGGGGTTGAACCTCTACTGGTACGTGATCGCGCCGGCCGCGCTGCCGGCGATCGTCGCGGGACTCAAGCAGGGCTGGGCGTTCGCCTGGCGCAGCCTGATGGCCGGCGAGTTGCTGGTGGTGATCGCGACGAAGACCTCCATCGGCGCACAGCTCGTCTACGCCCGGGAACTCTCCGAGGCGGAGCGGCTGATCGCGATCATGATCGTGATCCTGGTGCTGGGTCTCTTCGTCGACGCGGCCTTCGGTGTGGTGGACCGGGCCATCCGGCGCCGCTGGGGCCTGCTGCAGTCACGACGCAGGTAACAACACGCTCCTGGGGAGGCAGCGGTCCATGTACGTCTCAGCCCGCAGCGACTACGCGATCCGCGCCATGCTGGCCATCGCGGCGGGAACCCGCGCCCACCCGACGTCGGGCGGGACGGGTGACGACCCCACCACCACCGTCGGTGAGATTGCCGCCGGTGGTGGTGGGCCGGTCAAGGCGGCCACGCTCGCCACCGCCCAGGAGATTCCGTTGAGTTTCCTGCACGGCATCCTGCACGACCTGCGCCGGGCCGGACTGTTGCTGAGTTACCGCGGGGTCGACGGCGGCTACCTGCTGGCCCGTCCGGCCGCCCAGATCAGCGTCGGTGACGTCCTGCGGGCGCTGAGCGGCTCGCTCACCACCGTACGCGGATTGCCGACCGAAGCCGCCGCCTACCACGGGGTGGCGACCGAACTCGGCAACGTCTGGCTCGCCGTACACAGCGCGATCGAGGACGTGGTGGACCGGACCAGCCTGGCCGACCTGCTCGCACCCCACCTGCACGCGCCCGAACCCGGTGCCGTCCACTGACCGGGTGGGAGGTGAGCGGTTGGGAACTGGCCCTCGCCGTTGTCCTCGGTACGCTCGCCGCCGCCATCGGTACGCCGACGGGAGTCTCCGGCGGCCTGCTCCTGCTACCGCTGCTGCTGACCGTCTTCGGGTTGGGCGGCACGGTCGCAAGCGCCACCAACCTGCTGTTCAACATCGTGTCCACACCGATCGGGATCGCCCGCCAGCGGCGGGTCGACGCCCAGCTCACCCTGCTGCTGGTCGGATCGGCCGCCCCGGCCGCGGTCGTCGGTGCGCTGGTGAACGTCTTCCTGCTCGGTGACTCGGCCGCCTTCCGAGCGCTGGTGGCGGCCCTGCTCGGCGTGGTCGGGGTCAGCATCCTGGTGCCCCGCCCACGGTCGTCCGGCACGGCTCCGCTGACCGGGCGGGGTCGCTCGGTGATGCTGGTCGTGGGCGCCGCCAGCGGGCTGCTCGGCGGGTTCTACGGCCTGGGCGGAGCGGTCCTCGCCGCCCCCGCGACGCTGCTGCTCACCGGCTGGCCGGTGGTCCGGATCTCGGGTGCCGCACTGGTCGCCACGTTTGTCGTCTCGGTCACCGGACTGGCCACGTACGCTGGCCTGAGCCTCGCCGGGCACACGGCGGTACAGACTCCACACTGGCCGCTCGGTCTCGCCCTCGGGGCCGGCGGTGTCATCGGCGGCTACTGGGCGTCCAGGTACGCCACCCGGGTGCCCGACCGGCTGCTCCGGACCGTACTCGCCGCCATGGTCGGGTTGGGTGCGCTCCGCCTCGTTCTGAGCTGAGGTTCCCGTACCGGTGACGTCCGGGACGGGGCGTCCGGCGGTACCGGCGACCGTCGATGGGACGAGGATCGGGCGGATGGTGAATTGGGGCTTGCTATTCCTATCGACCAGATAGGAATATGGGCGCGTGCTCATCGAGCTTCATCTCACCTCCCGCCGGGTGGTCGACCTGATGCGGGTCGCCTCCGGGCTCTGTCGCCGCCGCGACCCGGTCACCTCCTGACCGACGTCCGGCCCCGGGCGCGACGTCGCCCCGAGACCGTCGCAGGTGGTGCATCGCACCACTGATCCGACCAGCCGGCGTCCGATCGAGGTACGCCGGGTCGCGATCCCGCCCGGCAACAGCGCCGGCCAGGCGCGCACTGCCACTCGAACCAACCATTGCGGCTCCGCGGTGGAGCCGCCGTACCCCGAGGAAGACGATGAGCGACGAATCGCCACCCCGTCCGGCCCCGTCAACGTCCCCACCGACCGCACCCGAGAGCAGGCTCGCCCTGAACGAGGACTGGGCCGCGACCATCCTGGGGCTGGTGCTGCTGGTCCTGGTCCTGGTCGGCGTGATCCCCACCGGGCTGGTGCCCTGATGACCGCCGACGCGACCCGGGCCCCGAGCGGGGCCCCCGACACCGACGCCGTGACGGCGACGGAAAACACGAGCACGCCACCCTCCACCTCGGCGGCGCCTGCGCAGCCGAGCGAGCCGACCGAGAAGCCGAGCGAGCCGACCGACGGTGGCACCACCTCGGTCCGGTCCGGCACGTTCTGGGGGTGGACCGCCCTGGGACTGCTCGTGGTCCTCGGGCTGGCCGCGCTGACCCGGTATCTCGAGCAGAACGTGCCGGTCTTCTTCGAGGACACCGCGCTGGAGGACATCGCCGGCGCGATCGAGTACCCGGTGTACGCGATCCTGCTCGGCCTGCTCGGCAACGTACTGGTCACGCTGTTCGGGTTGCGGGACCGGATCGCCGCCGCGTTCCGTACCGAGTTCTTCATCAAGACCGGGCTGGTGCTGCTCGGCGCCTCGATCAACCTCTCCGTCATCGCCAGCGCCGCCGGTCCCGCGATCGTGCAGGCGATCCTGCTGATCAGCGGCGTCTTCCTGTTCACCTGGTGGTTGGCCGGCAGGTTCGGGCTGGACGACAAGCTGCGTGCGCTGCTCGCCGCCGCGGTGTCGATCTGCGGGGTCAGCGCGGCCATCGCCGCCGCCGGCGCGGTCCGGGCCCGGCGGGAACAACTGGCGTACACCGCGAGCCTGGTCATCCTCTTCGCACTGCCGTCGATCTTCATCCTGCCGTGGCTCGCCGACGTGCTCGGACTCGAGGACGCGGTTGCCGGAGCCTGGATCGGTGGCAACATCGACACCACCGCGGCGGTCACCGCCGCCGGTGCGCTCGCCGGTGAGGAGGCGCTGCAGATCGCCTCCATCGTCAAGGTCACCCAGAACGCGCTGATGGGCGTCGTCGCCGTGGCACTCACCGCCTACTTCACCCTCCGGGTCGAGCGTCAACCGGGGGCGTCCCGCCCCGGGCTCGGTGAGCTCTGGCGGCGGTTCCCCAAGTTCGTACTCGGTTTCGTCGCCGCGTCGGTCATCGCCACCTGGTACCTCGACGGTGCCGGCGCGGACGGCAAGGCGGTCATCGGTGTCGTCAACGACCTGCGGGTCTGGTTCCTGATCCTGGCATTCGTCAGCATCGGCCTGGAATTCCGGGTCGCGACGCTGCGGGAGGCCGGTTGGCGGCCGATCGCCGTGTTCGCCAGCGCCACCGTGTTCAACCTGCTGCTGGCGCTGGGACTGGCGTCCCTGCTGTTCCGGGGCTTCAACGGCTGAGTGGGCACGGGGCCCGTCCGGCCCACCTACGGGCCCGGCGATCGGAGTGGGCCGATCGCCGGGCCGCGGCGTACCCGATGGGACGGGTGACCGACGACGGCGGCCTCAGTCGCCGGCGCGGTCCATGGCGAGTTGTTGGTCCCGGTCGGGGATGTCGGCGCCCAGGTTGTCGCCGGGTTGCTGTGGCTGGGCGGCCGGATCCGGGACCAGGTCGAGCGGGTGGGCCAGTTCGTCGCGGGGCATCCTCGCCAGGACGATCGCCAGTACGGCGATCACTGCCGGCAGCAGGCCGGCGATGGCGAAGGTGCTGCGCAGGCCGAGGGCGGCGCTCACCGGCCCGGCGATCGCCATGGAGAGCGGCATGAAGATCAGCGAGACGAAGAAGTCCAGGCTGGAGACCCGACCGAGCATGTGCGGTGGCACCCGACGCTGCAGCAGGGTGCCCCAGATGACCATCGGCGCGGAGAAGCAGATGCCCACCACGAACAGGGCCACCGCGATCAGCCACGCGTCGGTGGCGAAGCCGACCAGGGCGAGCGGCAGGCAGCCCAGCCCCCAGAACAGGTTCATGATGGTCAGGTAGCGCCGGGGCATCCGCAACGCGGCCATCCCCAGCGCTCCGATCGCCCCACCGACCCCGAACGCACCCAGCACCAGGGCGTGCTCGCCGGGGCCGCCACCGGCCCGGTCCTTGATGGCGAACGGGACCAGGACCTCGATCGGACCCATGATCAGCAGGATCAGCACCGACGCGTACAGCAGGGTGGCGAGCAGCCACGGTGTCCGTGCCATGTAGACCAAGCCGTCGCGCAGGTCGACCAGGGTGCCCCGGACCGGATGCTCGGCGGCGGTCCCGCGCTCGCTGCGCAGCGGCACCGGTCGCAGGGCCAGGAGGAACGCGACACCGATCGCCTCCAGCAGGGTCACCACCAGCAGTGCGGCGCCGGGGGACCAGGCGGCGATCAACGTGCTGGCCACCGCCGGTCCGGCCGCCTGCATGATCGTTGGCCGGAGCATGCCCTCGACGCCGTTGGCCGCCATCAGGTCACCGGTCGGCAGGATCGAGGGAAGCAGCGCGGAGTACGCCGGGTAGGTGAAGCCGTTTCCGGCGCCGATCAGCAGCGACACGGCAGCCAGGTGCCACAGGTCCAGAAGTTCGGTGAGGGCCAGCGCGGTGACCAGGGCGACGGCCAGCGTACGGGTGGCGGCCACGGCGAGCAGGATCCGGCGCTGCGGGATCCGGTCGGCCAGTACGCCGCCCAGCAGCGCGGTGACCAGCATGCCACCGGCCATCGCGGCGGAGACGAAGGACAACTCCGAGGGGCCGCCACCCATCGCGATCACCTGCCACACGATGGCGATGATCCAGACCCCGGAGGCGAAGAGCGACATCGTCAGCGAGCCGGCCAGCAGACGGTACTGGCTGCTGCGGAACGGGCGCAGGGGGCCGCGTAGCCAGCCGGGTCCGGTTGCCTCCGTGGTAGCAGTCACTGCCTCTCCATCCTTGAGTGCGGGCGTCTGCGGTCATCGTGCCGGAAGGAACCGACCAAACCGCGCTCATTGCCCACACGGAGAGCCTGCAACCTCAATGGTTGTTGAGGTCAAGGGTTCCCGGTCGCGAATGACGCAGGAGGACTCACCCGCGGAGGATCTTGGCCGGGGTGATCGGCAGGTCACGTACGCGTACCCCGACGGCATCGAAGACCGCGTTGGCGACGGCGGCGGCCACCCCGGTCGCACTGAGTTCCCCGATGCCCTTGGCGCCCAGCGGTCCGGCCCGGTCGTCGTACTCGTCGACGAAGGCAACGTCGATCAGCGGTGGGATGTCCGCGTTGACCGGCAGCGACACCCCGGACAGGTTCTGCGCGTGCCAGCGACCGAGTTTCGGCTCGAAGTGGCTGGCCTCCATGGTGGCCTTGCCCCAGCCCCAGACGATGCCGCCGATCATCTGGGCCCGTGCGGTACGGATGTTGACGATGCGACCGGCGGCGTAGCCCCCGGTCGCCCTGCGCAGCCGGACGAGTCCGAGATCGGGATCCACCCCGACCTCCACCAGGACCACCCCGAACGTACGGACCGCCACGTCGCTCGGTCCGGCGTCGACCTCGGCACCGCCGGGCAGGACGAACGAGCCATCGACCACCAGTGGCGTGCCGTGCCGGGACAGCAGCCGGGTGACCGCGACCGCGTCCGTACCTCGGCGCAGCTCACCGTCGGCGCAGTGGACCTCCGACGGATGCCACCCGGCCAGTTCGGCGAGACAGTCCCGCAGGCGGGTGGCCCCGTCGAGTACGGCGGCACCGACCCCGATGGTGGTGGCCGACCCGTAGCTGGGAGGGGCGGCTGGCAGCGAACTGTCGCCGGTCCGGGTCCGGATCTCGTCCGGTGCGAGCCCGAGCACGCTCCCGGCGATCTGCGGGAACACCGTGTGCGGCCCCTGGCCGATGTCCGCGAAGCCGCCTTCGAGGGTCAACCTCCCGTCGAGGTCCATCCGTAACCGCACCCGAGCGGGGAAGCGGAACTGCCCCTGGGTCGCGTCGGCGAGCCCGCACCCGATCCGCCAGTCCCCGTCCCGGGTGCCGCCCCTCGGTCGGGTACGCCAGCCGAACCGGCGGGCGCCCTCGCCGTACGCCTGGACCAGCTTCTTCGACGACCAGGGCTTGCCGGTGGACGGCTCCCGGTCGGCGTGGTTGATCAGCCGTAGGTCGATGGGATCGATGCCGGTGGCGCGGGCGAGTTCGTCCATGGCCGCGCCGAGCGCCCAGGTTCCGGGACCGTCGATCGGGGATCGCAGGAAGGTCGGCAGGTTGACGTTGCCGCGCCGTACCCGCTGGGACAGCGTGATCGACGGTGCGGCGAACAGGGCCCCGGCGGTGACGGATCCGAACTCGACGTAGTCCTCGGTGAGGGCGGTGGTGTTGACGACGTCGTGCCGGATCCCGGTGAGTGTGCCGTCGCCCCGGGCCGCGAGCGTCACCTCGTGTTCCATCAGCGGCTGGTAACCGACGATCGAGTACATCTGCGCGCGGGTGAGCACCAGCTTGATCGGCCGGCGCAGCACGCGGGCGGTCATCGCGGCGAGGATCTCGTGCGGCCAGACGTACGCCTTCGCGCCGAAACCGCCACCGGTGTAGTGGGAGATGACCCGCACCCGGTCGGCGTCGACACCGAAGACGGCGGCAAGGGTGGCCCGTACGCCGAAGACGTGCTGTACGGAGTCGTACACGGTCAGCCGGTCGCCCGCCCAGACGGCGAGGATCGCCGACGGCTCCATCGGGTTGTTGTGCCGCGCGGGTTGGGTGTAGGTCCCGGTGACGGTGACGGCGGAGGACCGGACGGCGGCGGCGAGATCACCGAGCCCGACGTCGAGCGGGGCGAGTTGGGCGTAGCCCGCGTCGAGCGACGGGGTACGGATCGGGGCCGTGTCGGGAACCGTGAACGGTGCCGGCTCGATCGAGACGGTCACCCGGGTGGCGGCTTCCTCCGCGGCCTCCAGCGAGTCGGCCACCACGATCGCCACGGGTTGGCCGTGGTAGAGGATCCGGTTGTCCTGGACCGGCACGTGCCTGGTCGCCAGCGGCGGGATCGGCGCCTGCGCGAAGCCGGCGGCGGGCGGTGGCAGGTCGCCGGCAACAAGAACGGCGACCACCCCGGGTACGGCCAGTGCCGCCCGACGGTCGATCCCGGTGACCCGTCCGGCCGGCACGGGCGCGCCCACCAGTACGGCGTGCAGTTGCCCGTCGAGGTGGTGGTCGGCGGCGTACCTCGCCGCGCCGGTCACCTTCGCCGGTCCGTCGAGCCGGGCGACCGGGTCCCCGATCCGGGTCATGGTCGCGCCGCCGGTGCCCCGGCCGCTGCCTGCTCGATCGCGCGCAGCACTGCGTTGCGGGCCAGTGGGATCTTGTGCGCGTTGTGCGGGAGCGGGCGGGCGTCGGCGAAGCCGGCGGTGACCGCCGCCTCGGCCTCGGTCGATCCGACCGTGCTGCCGATCAGGAGCTGTTCGGACCGGTCCAGGCGCCAGGGGCGCATCGCGACGGATCCGAGGGCGATCCGGGCGCCGCGGATGGTCGTACCGTCGAATTCCAGCGCGACGGCGGCGGCGACGATGGCGTACTCGTAGCTGGCACGTTCGCGGACCTTGACGTACGCCGACCGACGGGCCGTGCCCGGTATCTCGATCCGGGTGACGATCTCGTCCGGCCGCAGCACATGGTGCGCCGCCGGATCCTGCGACGGCAGGACGTGCAGGTCGCGGGCGGGTATCCGACGGCCGCCCCGAGCCGACTCGGTGACCAGGACCGCGTCCAACGCGGCCAGCGCCGTTGCCGGGTCGGCGGGTTGCACCGCGACGCAGTCGTCCGTCCACCCGAAGATGGCGTGCTGGTCGCTGATGCCGTGCCGGGCGGCGCAGCCGGAACCCGGCCGGCGCTTGTTGCACGGCGTCGGCGTCTCCGAGCGGAAGTACGGGCAGCGGGTGAGTTGCAGCGGGTTCCCGCCGATGGTGGCCAGGTTGCGTAGTTGGGCCGAGGCCGCCTGGTGGATCGCCTGGGTCAGTACGGGAAACCGGTCCCGGACCAGCGGGTGCCCGGCGACGTCGTTGAGTCGGGTGAGCGCGCCGATGTGCACGGTCCCGTCCACCAGGTCGATCGCGGACAGGTCCGGAAGTCGGTTGATGTCCACGACATCCGTGGGACGTGACAGTCCGAGCCGCATCCAGTTGACCAGTTCGGTGCCACCGGCCAGCACCACGGCGCCACCGGCGTCCGCAGCGGTCGTCGCGTCGTGGAGATTGTCGACCCGGTGGTAGGTGAACGGATGCATCCCCTCACCCCACCGAGGCGGCCCGTACCGCGGCGGTGATCTGCGGGTAGGCCGAGCAGCGGCAGATGTTGCCGCTCATCCACTCGCGGATCTCGTCGTCGTCGCGGGTGTGGCCCTCGCTGATGCAGCCCACCGCCGACATGATCTGTCCGGGCGTGCAGAAGCCGCACTGGAAGGCGTCATGGTCGATGAACGACTGCTGGACCGGGTGCAACCGCTCGTCGCGGGCGAGGCCCTCGATCGTGGTCACCCGGCGCTCGTGCAGCGACGCCACCAGGATCATGCACGAGTTGACCCGCCGCTCGTCGACCAGCAGCGTGCAGGTGCCGCACTCGCCCCGGTTGCAGCCCTTCTTTGTGCCCGTCAGATCGAGCTGTTCCCGGAGGAGGTCCAGGAGAGTCGTCCGGCAATCCGACTCCCGGTCGATCTCCACGCCGTTCACCGTGAACCGGGTACGCACCGTGGGCGGTGGGTCTGGCGTGGGCTGCACGGCCAACCTCTGCTCCCTTGCCGGACCGGACGCGGCCCAGAGTCAGATGGGTTGGCGGGCCGCGCCAGTCGACGATATCGGGGCAGAAAGCCGGCTCTGTGCCGTTTAGCGAATTGCGCCGGGTTTGCCCTCTATTGAGGTCGCGCCCGGCGGTTCGACCGCTCCACTAGGCCTGGCGGCTCTTCCACCGCGGGTTGGCCCGGTTGAGCACGATGACCCGGCCACGACGGCGAACCACCACCGAGCCCGGCCGCTGCTTCAGGGACCGTAGCGAACTGCGAACCTTCATGACTGCCTCCATCCGGTTCCGGAACCGACCGGTTCGGCCGGTCCGCTCTCAACAACGCCCCCGGCACTGTCAGGATTCCCTGGTGAGCAAGGGTGGACCGGACGTGGGAGCGATGGGGCGGGTGGGTGTTTTGTCGGATTCTGGCGCACCGGTGCCGGGCCCGGCGGGACGGGACGACCGATGACCGACACCCCGTCGTCACGGATGCGTGGGCGGACCGTACGCACCCGTGAGATCACCGCGCCGCTGCGGATCTTCATCCGTACCGAGGCGGGCAGCGCCGGTGTGCTCGTCGCGGCCATCATCGCGGCACTGGTCTGGGCGAACGTGGGTCCGCACTCGTACGAGGCGGTCTGGGGCACCCAGTTCGAGATCCGGCTCGGCGACTTCGGCACCGTCCACGAACTGCGTACCTGGGTGAACAGCGGACTGATGACGCTGTTCTTCCTGGTCGTGGGGCTGGAGGCACGCCGGGAGTTCGACCTCGGCGACCTGCGCGACCGGCGGCGGTTCGTCCTGCCGTTCACCGCCGGTGTGGCGGGCATGCTGCTCCCGGTGCTGATCTTCCTGCTCGTCAACCGGGGCGGCTCCGGCGCGCACGGCTGGGGAGTGGCGATGTCGACCGACACCGCGCTCGCCCTCGGACTGCTCGCGCTGCTCGGACGGGGCGTACCGGACCAGGCGCGGGTCTTCCTGCTCACCGTCCTGGTGGTGGACGACCTGGTCGCGCTGGTGGTGATCGCGGTCGTGTACAGCGACGACATCAAGCTGATGCCGATCATCATCGCGATCGCGATCTTCGGCGTACTGCTCGGTCTGCGTGCCCTGGGCCTGCGGCGCGGTGTCGTCTACGCGCCCTTCTGCATCGCCCTGTGGGCCGCGCTGCTGGCCAGCGGCGTGGATCCGGTGGTGGCCGGGCTCGCCATCGGCCTGACCGCGACGGCGTACGTGCCGCCACGCGGCGCCCTGGAACGGGCCACCGGGCTGTTCAAGCTCTTCCGGGAACAGCCGACCGCGGAACTCGCCCGCTCCGCCACCCTCGGGCTGACCCAGACGCTCTCCCCGAACGACCGGCTGCAACGCATGTACCACCCGTGGACGAGCTACCTCATCGTCCCGCTGTTCGGGCTGGTGAACGCGGGCATCGCCATCGACGGCGACTTCCTCGCCCGCGCCTTCACCTCCCCGGTGACGCTCGGCATCCTGCTCGGGTACGTCATCGGCAAGCCGGTCGCCATCCTCGGCGTCTCCTGGCTGCTGACCCGGCTGACCGGCGGCCGGGTCCGTCCCACGGTCGGCTGGGCGGCGGTCCTCGGCACCGGCACCATCGCCGGCATCGGCTTCACCGTCTCGCTGCTGATCGCCACCCTGGCCTTCGAAGAACCGCAACTCGCCGAGGCGAAGATCGGCGTACTGGCCACGGCGGTCGTGGGGTCGGTCCTCACCTGGGCCGTGTACCGGGTCACCAACTCGCTGCCGAAGCCCCGCCGGGCCCGTGCGCTGCTGGGCGACACCGAACAACTCGTCGACCTCATCCCGCCCGTCAACCCGGACCGGGACCACGTACGCGGGCCGGCGGACGCCTCGGTCACCCTGGTCGAGTACGGCGACTTCCAGTGCCCGTACTGCGGGCAGGCCGAACCGGTGGTACGCGAACTGCTCTCCGACGCCGATCTCCGTTACGTCTGGCGCCACCTGCCGCTGACCGACGTACACCCGCAGGCGCAACTGGCGGCGGAGGCAGCCGAGGCGGCGGCGGCCCAGGGCGCCTTCTGGCAGATGCACGACCTGCTCCTCGACCATCAGGACAAGCTGCAGATGAACGACCTGCTCGGGTACGCCGACCAACTCGGCCTCGACCGGGAGCGGTTCCGCAGCGACCTGGTGGAGCACGAGCACGCCGGCCGGGTGGCCCGGCACCTCGAGTCGGCCGACCTCAGCGACGTCTCGGGCACGCCCACCTTCTTCATCAACGAACAGCGCCACTACGGGGCGTACGACATCTCGACCCTGACAACGGCGATCAGGACGGCCCGTGCCCGCGCCCGGATCGGTGCCCGCCCGAAGTGAGCCCGCGCGGCGTCCGGGTCTTCTCCCGCGACGGTTGACCTCGTGGAGCGGCCCGCGTCACGGCCCGGTGTGGATCAACGGTGCCCACAGTTCGGGCCGGTCGGGCTGCTCCTCCCGGACCCGCGCCACCGCCCGGTCGAGCGCGTACGCGGCGCCACTCGCGTCCGGTTCACCCCCGGCCGTGAGGTGGCCGTACACCGCCTCGGCGACCTGGGCCGCCACCCGGTCCGAGACCGCCCACTGGCTGCCGATCACATGCCGGTACCCGGCGAGTTGCAGCGCGGCCGTCAGGTGGATCGCCTCGTCGGGCAGGTCCCGGCCGCCGGCGGCGGTCCGGCAGGCCGACAGGTAGGCCAGGTCCGCGCCGGTCGTCGGCCCCGCACCGGAACGCCCGGACAGGGCGGGGCTGGACGACAGGTCCAACACGCTGAGCCGACCGTCGCTCAGGTGCAGCGCGCTGGCACTGGGATGGTCGAAGTCCTGCCGGGCATGACAGGCGAAGTGTGCCCAACTGTGCTGGCCGAGCGCGGCGAGGACCGCCGAGGTGGTCGCACCCGGCCCACTGAGCAGCCGTACGCCGGGCAGGTTCGCGCCGACCGCCCGAAGTTCGTCGGCGACCGCCGGCAGCGGCGCCTGACCCGGCGTCTGGGCCAGGCCGACCGCGAACACCCGGGGTGGTCGGGCCGGGGCGGGCCCGGACCGGGCCCGCAGCAACGCGCCCAGACCCGACGTGTACGAGGAGACCACCCGCGCCGTCACCGTCGGCCGGCGCCGATCGCGCAGTGCCCTGCCCGCGCCGTACCGCCCGGCGGCGTGCAGGGGCAGCATGGTCAACGGTCCGGTCGGGCACCACCACACCCGGCGCCGACCGGTGGACCCGTCCACCCGGGCCGGGCCGATCCCGGTGGACCCCGTCGGCACCGGGCCGAGGATCTCGTCCAGCGCCGCGCAGACCGGCTCGGCCATCGTGTCCCACAGCCACCGCTGGATCGAGATCAGGGTCTGCCGCAGGTGCGTACGCGCCAACGCCCCGCCGCCGGACTCGGCCTCGCGCTGTGCCGCCAGGAGCGCGCCGGCCCGGCTCTGGGCGGTGTCGTGGTCCAGCCACGGCAACGGGACCGGGTACACCTCGGTGGGCGTGACCACCAGCGCGTCGCTGCGCCACCGGCTGGTGCTGACCATGATCACGGGCCCGTGGTCGGCGGCCCGCCGCAGCGACTCGAACCTCGGCGCGGCAAGGAACTCCTCGAAGCCCGGCTGGCCGCGGGCCTCGGCGAGCAACCGCTCCCAGCGTTCGGCCAACCGGCGCACACGGTCGGCCTCGGCGACAGCCGGTGCACCGGCACCGCCACCGGCCGCCATCGTCAGAAACTCGAACCTGGTCGCCGGATCGCCGGCCCCCGGCATGCCGGTCGACCAGTCCGCGCCCTCGCCGTCCAGTGCCCGGCGGGTCTCGTCGAGCCGCGCGGCGAGTTCCGGCGCCGCCGCCGCCAGCGTGGACAGGTCGCTGCGGGTCTGTACCGCCTGGGACCAGAGCACCTGACGCCCGTGTTCGAGCAACTCCACCGCCCGACGCGGCTGACCGGCGGCGAGCGCCCAGGCCGCCGCGTCCGCACCCAGCCCGGCCGTCTTCGCCAGCCGCTGCTCCTGCACGGAGCGGTCCAGCCCGCGCCAGGCGAGCACCGGCAGCAGTCCCACCGCGACCGAGTACGCCTCCAGCGCCAGCTCGGCGTCACCGACCTCGGTGGCGGCGGCCGCCCAGGCGGTCGCGGCGCCCATCTTCACCTCGATCGGCCCGATTCTCGACCCGACCGCCGCCCGCCACAGACCGACCGCGGAGTCCAGGTCCTCCGCGGCCCCGGTGAACATGCTCCGGACCCGGTACGCCGTGGCCAGTACGCCCAGCGCCCGGGCCCGGTCCGGGTTGCCCGGAGACAGTCCGGACAGTGCGACCCGTCCGATCCGGACCGCCTCCTCCACACCGGCCGGGTCCCGGCTGAGCCGGGCCTGGACCAGCACCATGTTGGCCAGGTTGGAACGGTGGATGGCGAGCCTCGGGTCGTCGTCGGAGGACCCCTCGACCGCCTGCCGGGCGGCCTGCACCGCCGCCTCGGCATGGGCTCCGGAGTCACCCTGGAGGAGGTGCCCGAACAGCACCACCGCGTGGTTGGCCAGGAACTGCGACCTCAGCTGCGGGTACGTCGGCAGCATCGTGATCACCTCACGGCTGGTCCGGGTGGCCTCCTCCAGATCGGCCAACGGACCACCCCGCATGTGCCGTTGCCAGAGGGCGTACGAGAGGTTGGCCTTGACGAGCATCCGCTCGACGTGGTCGGCGGGCATCCCGGACAGGACGAGCCGGCACAGGTCGACCGCCTCGTCGACGTCCGCCATCCGCCCCAGTGCGACGAACCGGGCGATCAGGCAGAGCGTCAGCATGCTCTGGCTGACGAACAGACCGATCGGCTCGTCGACGGTGGCGACCGCCTCCCTGATCAGCCGTACCGCCGTGTCCAGGTCGGCGAGCTGGCCGAACCGGCCGTACCGCAGGCGGTGCGCGTACCCGAGGTTCCGCAGTGCTCCCGCCCGGTCCGGGTGGTCCGGCCCGGTGTTGGTGAGGGCCGTCGTCGCGGCAACGATCGCCTCCTCCAGGTCCGTGCGCTGTCCGGTCGCCTCGTACCGCTGGCACAGCGTCCAGCAGAGCTGGGACAGGGTCAGCGGGGCGAGCGGGCTGTCCGGCGACACCAGGTCGACGGCGGCCCGTGCCAGTTCGACTGCCTGGTCCAGGGAGGCCCCGGGGGCGGACTCCCGGACTTGCAGCACGATCACCTCGCAGAGCGTCACCAGTGCGTACGGGCGCTCGGGGGCGTTGCCGGGCACCTGCCGCAGCAGTTCCTCGGCCCGTGCGATGGCGGTGAGGTCTCGCTGCTCCCGGTAGCGGTCGAGCAACTCGATCGCCTGGGTGACGGGATCGTCGCGTTCCTCGGACACGGGCACCCGACCAGTAGATTGAACGGTGCGTGTTACCGTCAAGACCCTTCGTCGAGGGAGTCTCTACAGTGGATCGTTCGCTCGCGTCTTCCGAGCGGCTGGCCCTGGCCTACCTCTGCACCCACCTTCCGGCCATCCGGGACCTCGCCGAGGCGGGCTCGTGGTCCGAAGATCTCGAGTGGTCGATCGACAAGGTGCGCGACGGCGGATCCGCGGTCGCCGCCTGCCGCGAACTCCGTCTGCCCCACGGTGAACCGGACCCCGCCGAGGAAACCCGCCGTTCGGGTGCGGCCGGACCGCCCGGCAGTACGGGTGCCCGGCTCGTCGGGCTCCCCGAGGTGGTCCTGACCGGGCAGTACCGCTGCCCCTCCGGCCGCTGTGCCCGCCGGGGCCAACGCGACGACCGGGGCCGCACACCGGTCTGTGAACTGTCCGGCGTCACCATGCTGTTCCACGCCGACCCGTGATCGAGATCCTGCTGGGCGAGGTCGGCCGCCGCCTGTCCGACCGGTGGCTGATCCGGGCGGTCGGCCCGGGGCTGCTCTGGTGTGCGGTGGCGGCACTCGGCCTGTTCCTCGGCCACCGCCAGCCGTTCGGGTTCGACGACGCGCTCTACCGGGCCGAGTCCGGCATCGACGAGCTGCTCGATCGCCCGACCCTGGCCGTGCTGAGCGCGGTGCTGGCCGTACTCGTCGCGACCGTGGTCGGCCTGGTCGCGCGGGCCGTCGGCGCGCTGGTCCGGGCCGGCTGGCTCGGGCAGTGGCGCGGGCCACTGCGCGGCGGGGCGGCCAGGCTCGCCGCGCGCCGCCGGCAACGCGTCCTGACCCGGCTCGGCGCGGACCGGACCACCCTGCCGGCCGCGTACCTGCCGGAGCGGCCCACCTGGATCGGGGACCGGGTACGGCTGGCCGACGTCCGGGTGGGTGCGCAGTACGGCCTGCGTCTGGGACTGATCTGGCCCCGGCTGTGGGTGCTGCTCGACACCGAGGCCCGTGCCCTGGTCCACGACGCGCGGGACCGGTTCGAGCAGGCCGGCACGCTCGTCGGCTGGGCGGTCCTGTACGCCGCGCTGGCGACCGTGTGGTGGCCCGCGTTCCCGGTCGCCGTCGTGGTCGCCACCTACGGCTGGTGGCGGGGTAGGCAGGGCGCCGGGCTGTTCGCGGACACCGTGGAGTCGATAGTGGATCTGCACCACCGGCGGCTGGCCGAGGCGCTGGGGCACCCCACCGAGCCCGGCCGGCCGCTCGCGTTCGCCACCGCCGATGTCATCAACGACCAGTTGCACAAGGGCGCCAGCCCCTACCCGCAGCGCCAGGACTCCGGTGCGGTGAGCGAGACCACGCCCAACTCGGATTCGACCGGGGCGAGCGTCAGCCGGGAACGCCAGCAGGTCGCCCGACCGCCGCTTTCCGGGACGGTGTGAAACACGACGTTCGCCTCCGGCCTGCCGCCCGCGCCGGTCCGGAGCCCGATGAGGGTCGCCCTGGGGTAGGGACCGCGTCGTACCAGCTCGGCGAACCTGTTCCGCTGCGTCGCGTCGGGCGCAGCCCCGGCCCGCCCGGCGAAGGCCTGCTCCTGGTCGTCGGCGCTGATCGCGCAGAGGAGATCGGAGACGGCGAGGGCGGCCGCACCCACCCGTGGGCTGTCCTTGGACAGGCCGGGTCCGATCTCCGTCTCGAATATGCAGATCAGCGGCAGCGGCAACCTGAAGGGCGTCGGTCCCAGTCTCGACAGATCCGGTATCCCCGGCAGGCCCGGTGCGGTCGGCAGCCAGCGGGGGAGTCCGGTCCCCTCCGGCGCCCCGGCCGGGTTCTGCAGCAAAGACCGGTACGGTGCCCCGGTCGGCAGCCGGCTCACCGAGGTGCCGCCGTCACCGCCGTCACCGCTGTTCACCACTCCGGCGATCACCGCGACGAGGATCGCGAAGAGCGGGACGATCCACTCCCAGGCCGGTCGTCCGACGGCGATGGTGGACGCCCGCCTGGCGGTTGCCGCGCCGACCCCCTGACCCGGTCGGTAGCCGGTCGCCCCCGGTGTCCGGCCCGCCGGCCCGGCGCCCGCCCTGCCTGCGGCTCGGGCCGTTCCCGCTCGGGCCGCACCCGGCCGGTCTCCGGCCGGATTCCGCCGCAGTCCCGTCAGCCGGATCCGGCGCCGCAACGGCGGTCGCCGAGGTCCGTCGGGGATGCGGTTGATGACCGAGTCCAGCTCGGCGATCCACTGCGCGGGCGGTACCCGCCGGTCCGGATCGGGGTCCAGGCTGCGCGCGGCCAGTACGCGCAGCGTACGGGGCAGGTACGGTGCCGCGGCGGCCGGATCCCGCAGGTGCTGGTGCCCGGCGAACAGGCGGACGGCAAACAGGCCGAGCTTGTACGCGTCACTGGCCGCAGTGGCCAACTCCTCCGCCGGCACCGCCGGCCGTAGTGCGGGCCCGTCCGAACCACCGCCGGTGTCCCCGCTGCGGCGGCTCGGGCCGGGGTCCCCGGTCCCGTCCGTGGCCGGTCGGTCCGCCGAGCGGCCGACCGGATCGTCGCCCGTACGGCTCGGCACCTGCCACTCCGGCGTCTCCGCCTGCGCCAGGACGGAGTCGCCGTCCAGTCGCATGGCGTCGCAGTCGATGAAGTAGCACCGGGGCCGGACGGTCGCACTGAACAGAAGGTTGTTCGGGGAGAAGTCGCCGACGGCGATCCCGAACCGGTGGAACAGGGCCAGCGCCTCGGCGGTGTCCCGGAGCAGTTCCATCCGGAACCGGTCGCCGATGTCGAGCCCCCGGGCGTGCAGGTATTCCTCGCTGTTGAGCAGATACTGCGCCTGTGCGAGCACGGTCGCCGGCCCGCTCGGCAGGTCCAGCGTGATCCGGTAGTCGTCCGGCACCCGGGGCATCAGGAAGCCCCGGACCACCCCACCCTTGCGTACGATCGCCACCGGCCAGGCGGCGAGTCGCCGCAGGACATCGGCGTCCGACTCGTCGACCCGGTCGGCCAGTTGGACGAACCGGACCAGGGAGGCGACGTCGACGTCGTCGACGAACTGTGGTGCGTACTCCTTGAAGACCAGGTCCGGGGTCTGCGCCGGGGCGTAGACGGTGCCCTGACCGCCGACGCCGATCCTGGTCAGCGGGCCGAGCCGGGCCAGGTCAACCTCGGGCACGGATGGTTCCGCCATGACCGCCCCTCGCTACGGCTCGATGGTCGGGGAGTCGGCGGTCGCCGGCCAGACCGCGAGCACGGTCCGGTCGTCGTCGTGTGCCTCCCAGGTGAAGTCGAGCAACCAGGCGAGTCCCGGCAGCGCCGGTGGGTGGGCGAGGTGCGTGGCGAACAGCTCGCCGACCGTACCGGTTCCGTCCCCCAACGGGTCCGCGAAGCCGTCGGTGCCCAGCACCAGCACGTCGCCGACGGTCAGCTCGACCTCCACCGGCACGATCGCCGTCGGCACCCGGGGCAACGCGGACACGCCGTCCGGCAGCAGTTCGGCAGGGGGGCCGACCGTCGGGAACAGCGGCGTCCACCGCGCCCCGCGCACCGTCCAGGCGGTGGAGTCGCCGACCCGGGCGAGCCAGCCTCTCGCGCGACCCGGCCCGTCCGGTCGGACGTACGCGACCACCACCGTGGTGGCGAGCAGGCGTTCGGCCGCCTGCGGATCCGGCTCGCCGGTGCCGAGTTGGCGGGCCGCGTACTCCACCAGGGACCAGCCGGCGCAGCGCATCAGGTCCGGCCAGTCGAACTCGGTCACGCCGTCGTCCAGCGCCCGCGACAGGTAGTCGACCACCGTCCGGCAGACCATCGTCGCACCGAGGTGGGACAGGGGAGCCCCGGAGACACCATCGGCGACGACGGCGATCACCGCACCACCGGGATGCGGCACGACGGCGCACTCGTCCTGCCGGGGTTCGCCCAGGTAACGGTGACTCGCACCGCGCACCGAGGCGCAGCGTACGTCGAAGTGGTCCGACGACCAGCCGTCGGCAACCAGGTCGGGCCGGTACGGCCCGGCCGACGGGCCACGGGCGGGAAAGGGCTCGGTGGGTCGTCCGATCACCAGCGGTGCCCAGGGCGCTCCGGTGTCCACGTAGGTCGCACGCGGATCGTCGGCGTCGCTTCCGTAGGTCCTGCGTGCATCGTCGGCGTCATTTCCGCCGGAAGGTACCGACCGCACATCCGTACCGCCCATGATCTCCCCCGCACCCGCCTATACGACGTCCAGCGCCATCCGGAAGTTGTCGGGTCGTTCGACCACGAGTTCGGCGTCGGCGCCACCGAGCGCCTGTCCGGACTTGATCACGCTCTTGGTGAGGGCGGCGCAGAACTCGGCGATCGCCAGACCCACCTCGACGCCGGGGGTGGCGACGAACGCGAACTCCGGTCGGGTGGCCACCCGGAGGATGGTCGCCGCCCGGGCGTCGCCGATGCCGCAGGCGATGATGTTCGGCGCCGTCGGCGTCCGTTCCCGGTCGACCAGCGTGCGGTACGGCTCCTCCCACTGCCCGGGATCGGTGGGCTGCCCGTCGCTGAGGAAGAACACCGCGGGGCGGTGCACCGAGAACCCCTCCCGCTTGAGTGCCCGGACGTCGGCGGGGATCCGGTCCAGCAGGACCGAGAAGGCCGCGCCGTAGCTCGTACCGTCCCTCACGGAGAGTCGCGGCAGTGGACCCTCCGCGCGTAGGTCGGCGAGGGCGACGTGCACGATCACGTCGTTGGAGAAGCCCAGTACGGAAAAGCGCACCTTCGCCGCCGCCATCGGCTCGCGCAGCAGGGCGTCGTGCAGCGAGGTGAGCCCCGCGTTCAGCTCGTCCACCACCGGCGACATCGATCGCGACTCGTCGGCCACAAGGTAGACCGGCAGCACCCGCCCGGACGTCTCGGACATCAACCCTCACCGATTGCTCGTAGGGAACCCGACGCACGTGGCGATCGTCCACCAACGGGGCCGGCCGGAGGAGTCACCGACTGTATCATGACGATCACAACGGTCTATGCTCCGCGCGCGGCGGCTGTCGGGACCCCGATCGACCCCCGTACCGCGTCGATCACCTCCTCCACCTCGCGGCGCGGAGTCGGCCAGCCGGGCTGGCCGTAACCGATCCGCAGGACCATCTGCGCCACCCCCGCCCGGCCCAGCGCCAGCCGCAGTTGCTCCCGAGCGGCGGGCACCTCGATCGGTTGGGACAACATCGATACGGCCAGACCGTCGGCGGCGGCGGTGAGCAGCACCCGTTGCAGGGCCTGCCCGGCGGCCACCTGGTCACGGGGATGGTCACCGGCGCAGCCGAGCACCGCGACCAGTGGCTCGGGCTCGAAGTCCCGGCCGGGAGCCCGGGTCCGTACGCCGAACGCCCGTTGCGGCAGCAGGTCCTGAGGTTCACCGGCCGGCCCGCCCGCGGTCGCCGGCACGCCGTCCAACGCGGCGTCGAGGCGGATCCACCGCGCCAGTTCCGCCTGGTAGTCGCGGTCGCGTTCGAGCACCCGGTGCGCACCGCGGACGACCTCGGCCAGCGCCTGCACGGGTGCCGAACCGATGACCAGGTCGAGCCAGCCGTCCTCCGCCCGCGCGGCCTCGACCAGCCGCCACCGCGCGTCCGGCGGCACCGGCGTCGGCCAGAACGGCATCCGGTTGCTGTGCCGTCGGGTGATGACGGCATGCAGTTCCCGCTCGCTCGGGGTCGCGGGCCGGGGGCGGTCGGGGACCAGCCGCGCCACCACGTCCGGATCCTCCGGGTACGGACGCAGCCGTACCCGCGCCGGGGTGCCGGCCGAGGCCAGGGCCAGGCGGAGGTTGAACACGGCCGCCCCGCAGCCGATCCGGGCGGCCCAGCCGGAAGGGTCGCAGGCCGGAAGCAGCCGGTCCGGGTCGACCCGGACCTCGATGCCGCCGTGCCGTAGTTGGAAGCGCCACGGCTGGCTGTTGTGCAGGGACGGGGCCCGGATCGCCGCGGCCACCGCCGGGCGCAGGTCGCTGAGGGTGTACGGGGCGAGCGTCATCGCATCCTCCCGGTGGTGGGTCCCGGTGTGCCGACCGGTGTGTCGGGTGTCCGTGCCCCCACCCTCCGTCCGGGGACCCGGTCGCGGGCAGGGGCGTCGGTCCCGACCCACCGGGCCGAGTGGCCCGACCCGTACCGGCCGCACTCTCCCCCCGCCGACCTGCACCGTCTGCCCGCCCGCCCCGGCGACCCCCGTGACCGATGGCGGGACCTTCGGCCCTGTGCACGAGCCGTCCGGGGCGGGTAGAAACGAGGGATGATCCGAGTTTTCCTGCTCGACGACCACGAGGTCGTCCGCCGTGGCCTGGCCGACCTGTTGCAGACCGCCGGTGACATCGAGGTGGTCGGCGAGTCCGGGTCGGCGCGGGAGGCGACGGTGCGGATCCCCGCGCTCCGGCCGGACGTGGCGATCCTCGACGCCCGGCTGCCGGACGGCAACGGTATCGACGTGTGTCGGGACGTGCGCTCGGTCGACTCGTCGATCCGGGGCCTGATCCTCACCTCGTACGAGGACGACGAGGCGCTCTTCGCCGCGATCATGGCCGGCGCCGCCGGTTACGTGCTGAAGCAGATCCGCGGGACCGACCTGGTCGACGGGGTGCGCCGGGTGGCGGCGGGGCAGTCGCTGCTCGATCCGGCGGTGACCCAGCGGGTGCTGGAACGGGTCCGCAACGGGGTCGAGGCACCGCGCGAGCTGAAGGCCCTCACCGAGCAGGAGCGTCGGATCCTGGAGTACGTCGCCGAGGGGATGACCAACCGGGAGATCGCGGCGAAGATGTTCCTCGCCGAGAAGACGATCAAGAATTACGTGTCGAGCCTGCTGGCCAAGCTCGGACTGGAGCGCCGTACGCAGGCGGCGGTGCTCGCCACCCGGCTACTGGGCCAGCGCCCCTGACCGGTCCATCGGACCAGGGCGGTCAGTCCAGCGGGACCCGCCAGCGCACGCTCGTGCCGTACGGCTCCGCCGGTCCGATGGTGAACTCGCCGCCCAGCCGCTCCGCCCGCTCCCGCATGTTGACCAGGCCGCCCCGCGCCCGGTTCGGGTCCGGGGGGCCGCCGCCGCCGTTGTCGTCGACGGTCAGCGTCAGCCACCCCGCGTCGACCTTCACCCGCACCGTGAGTCGGGACGCGGCGGCGTGCCGTACCGCGTTCGACAGCGCCTCGCGCAGGACCGCGAGCAACTCGGGACGGGTCGCGTCGGGTACCGCGCTGTCGACCGGCCCGACGATCTCCAGGGCCGGCCGGAATCCGATCGCCCCGGCCGCGGAGTCGACCTCGGCCCGGATGTCCGTACGCAGCGTCGCGCTCATCGGCGTACGCAGCTCGAAGATCGCCCGACGGATGTCCCGGATGGTGGAGTCGAGTTCGTCGACCGCCGCGTTGATCCGCTGCCCGATCTCCGGCCGGGCGGCCAGCGGCACGGTGCTCTGCAACTGCAGCCCGGTGGCGAACAGTCGCTGGATCACCACGTCGTGCAGGTCGCGGGCGATCCGTTCCCGGTCCTCCAGCACCACGAGCAGTTCGCGCTCCTCCTGCGCCCTGGCCCGTTCCATCGCCAGGGCCGCCTGGGCGGCGAAACTGGCCAGCAGCGGCACCTCGTCGTCGCCGCGCTGTGCCGAACCCACCGGATACGCCACCACCAGTACGCCGTGCAGCGTGCCGGCCGCGGAGAGCGGGGAGACCATGGCGGGGCCGTCGGTGACGCGTACCGGCCAGGTCGCGGCCTTGGCCAGGCTCTCGACCACGGTGTGCCGGTGGTCGGTGACCGAGGTGGCGAACGTCGCGTCGGCGGCCGGCAGGATCATGCCGACCGGTGGCGCCTCGTCGGCCTCGGCCGCGTCGACCACCTCGACCACGAACTGTTCCGCCTCCTCGTCGTAGAGCAGCACGAGGACCAGTTCGGCCTCGGCGAGTTCCCGGGCCCGGCGGGCGACCAGGGCCAGCGCGTCGGTCCGCCGCACCTCGCCCAGGAGCACCGAGGTGATTTCGGCGGTGGCGGCCAGCCACCGTTCCCGGCGGTGGGCAACCGCGTAGAGGCGCGCGTTCTCGATCGCCACACCCGCGGCGGCCGCCAGCGCGACCGCGATCTCCTCGTCGTCCTGCGTGAACTCGCGCGCGGACCGCTTCTCCGCCAGGTAGAGGTTGCCGTAGACCTGGTCCCGGATCCGCACCGGTACGCCGAGGAAACTGTGCATCGGCGGGTGGTTCGGCGGGAAGCCGTACGACTGGGCGTGCTCGGTGATGTCCGGCATCCGTACCGAGCGGGGGTCGGCGATCAGCAGCCCGAGCACACCCCGACCGCTCGGCAGGTCGCCGATGCGCGCGTGCAGCTCGGGGTCGATGCCGTGGGTGATGAACTCGGTCAGCAACCGGTCGGGGCCGATCACACCCAGTGCGCCGTACCGGGCGCCGAGCAGTTCGCACGCCGCCTCGACGATCCGTCGCAGGGTGCTGCGCAGGTCGAGGTCCGACCCGATCGCCACCACCGCGTCCAGCAGCGCCCGCAACCGTTCCCGGCTGGTGACGACCTCACCGACCCGGTCGAGCATCTCCTGGAGCAACTCGTCCAGCCGGACCCGGGACAGCGGACTCAGCCCGAGCGAGGGAGTGTCGCGCCGGTCAGCGTCCGGAGGTTCTGACGGGTGCATCCGCCGATGCTATCGGTGCGGCCGACGATCTTACGATTCTCCGACGTACAGGTTCGGTCGGTGGTGGTCACAGCGTCGCGATCTCGACCAGGCCGGCCGGGGAGATCCGTGGCGTCTGCGGCGGTCCGGGCTGGTCCGGGTCGGCGATGCCCAGGCGGAGGACCAGGTAGGGGTGGCCGAGGCCGGACAGCAACCGGCGCAGGATCTGTCGGGTGCCGGCCACCTCGATCGCCGCGCTCAGCGGCAGCACCGACACCCCGAGCGCCTCCGCGGTCAGCCAGGCAGAGGAGAGGGCCTCGCCGGCCCGCAACCAGCCGGCAGGCTCGTCGTCGTCGCCGTACAGCAGCAGGTAGGTCGCCGCCCGGTCGTGGCCGGGGCCGACCAGGAGCGTCCCGGCCCGGCCGAAGTCGCGGTCCGGCACCGTCGTCTGCGGCGCCCGTGCCGGCAGTACGCCGACCGGCAGGCCGACGCCGGCCCGTTCCGAACGGCCGGTCCAGTACGCCATCTCGGCGCGGATGGCGGGATCGGTCGACTCGACGGTGGCCGCGGCATCCGCCGCCGCGGCCAGGTCGAGGACCTGCTCGCGGGTGAGCACCTGAAGGCGGGCCCGGCCGGTGACCGCCTCCTGGATGGCGGCCAGGGCCGGGGCGGGCACCGGCTGGTCGCTGACCGGCCGGCGGTCGGTACGCCGGGTGGACGAGGCGTCGAAGAGTTGCTTCGCGCGGGGCGTCACCGGAGTCCGGGTCTCCGCCGTCAGCGTGGCGAGCAGGTCCGGTCGGGCCGGGTCGGCGGTCCGGTCCACCTCGGCGGCCCAGCCCTGGGCCCGCAGCGCCACCAGCGCGTGGTGCAGCGCCGCACCGCAGCTGATCGCCAGCAGCCGCCCCTGCGGGTCGGTGGCGAACAGTTGCCGGTCGCGTTCGGCGAACAGTTCCAGCCGGTCGGGGTGGGCCGACCACCGCCACGGCTGGGTGTTGTGGATCGAGGGCGCGTATCCCGCAGCCACCGCCGCCCGGGCGAGCACTGCCGCGGGTGCACGGTCCGGTACCGAAGCCGGGTCGACCATAGCGATTTCTCCTGTCGTCACATGTACGTGTCGGGTGTCCGGTGGTGGCCCGGCCCCGCCAGGTCGGCGGGGCGGGCCGGGCGTGCGTGGCTACCTGAGCCAGGGCAGCCGTTGCACGATCGGTAGCCGGGCCCAGGGCCGGCCGAGTCCGGCGGTGTCGCCGGCGGCGGTCAGCGCGAGTCCGGCCAGGACGGCGGCGTTGATGAGGTGGTCGTCCATGAAGACGTTGCTCTCCGGTGGCAGGACAACGGTCCACATCATCACGAGGAGCAGGCCACCGGCGACCGCGGCGACCCGCAGGCCGATGCCGAGCAGGAGCGCCACCGCGAGACCGGCGAGACCGATCATGAACAGCCAGTCGGCCCATTCGCTGCCGGCGATCGAGTTGTAGAAGCCCTTGAACGGTCCGGCGGCGCCGAAGTTCAGGAAGCCCTCGGTCGGGCTGCCGCCGTTGATCCAGGCCGACTTCGACTCGGTCTCGTGGCCGAGCCCGAAGGTCTTGTCGAGGAAGGCCCACAGGAAGGTCCAGCCCAGGGCGATCCGGACGCCGGCCCAGACGTAGCGGGCCGCCCGCTGCCGGCCGCTCTCCGCGCGCTGCTGGGTCGGGATCGCAGTGGTTCCGGGCCCCGTGTGCCGCTCGGCCATCGCGGTCATCGTCGCCACGTCCCTTCTCCGTATCCGGCCAGGCGCTCTGGCTACCTCCATTCGACGCCGGCGCGGGGTTGAAGATCAGAGGCCGTGGTCCCGTTCCGGGACGGGACTTTCGGCCCCTCCTGACGGGACTCCGGCGGGCCGTCAGGCCGTCATCTCGATCCGTTAACCTGCGCCCCGTGACCGATCATGTCGACATCACCGGTGTCCGCCGTCCCTGGTTCCGCAGTCCGAAGGTGATCGGGGCGGTGGCGGCCGTCGTCGTCATCGGAGTCAGTGCCTGGGTGGGCATCGCGGTGTTCGGCGGGGATCGTGAGATCCGGATGGAGGTCACGTCCAACTCGGGCGAGGTGGCCGGCATCAACTGGCGCGGCCCGGACGACGGCAACAAGATCCACCAGGTGGGCGGGCCGTTGGACACGGTCGAAACACCGTGGAACGAGAGCATCGAGGTGAACTCGGCGACGGGCGTGGTCGTGCTCAACGGGCTGGCGGAGCCGGGCAGTACGGCGACCTGTCGGCTGCTCGTCGGTGACAAGGTCGTTCACGAGAAGACCGGTACTCCGTTCGCCAACTGCATGGTCACCGCGCAGCGGGCCTTCCCCGCCTCCTGAAACGGGTTCTGCCGCCGGAGGACCGGCGCGGCGGGTCAGCGCTGTTGTGACCAGGCCTGCCAGAGCGTGGCGTAGTGGCCGGACTCCCGAGCGACCAGTTCCTCGTGCGTGCCGGAGTCGAGCACCCGACCGGCCTCCAGCACCACGATCCGGTCCGCGGTGACCGCCTGGGTCAGGCGGTGGGCGACCACCAGCGCCGTACGCCCGTGCAGCGCGCGTTCGGCCGCCCGTTCCAGCACCCGTGCCCCGGCGCTGCCGGCGTCGGCGGTGGCCTCGTCGAGGATCACCACCCGAGGGTCGGCCAGGATCACCCGGGCCAGCGCCAACTGCTGCGCCTGCGTCACGGAGAGCTGGTGCCCGCCGTCGCCGACCACCGTGTCCAGGCCCTCGGGCAGCGCCAGCGCCCAGTCCAGCGCCTCGACCTCGGCCAGGGCGGTGCGCAGCTGCTCGTCGGTCGCGTCCGGCCGGGCCAGCCGCAGGTCGTCGGCGAGGGGCCCGGCGAACACGTGCACCTCCTGGGTGACCACCGCGACCATCCGGCGTCGCTGCTCCGGCGGCAACTCGCCGAGCTCCACCCCGCCGAGCATGATCGTGCCCGCCGTCGGCCGGTGTACGCCCGCGACGAGCTGGGCCAGCGTGGTCTTGCCCGCGCCACTCGCACCGACCAGCGCCACCCGCTGACCCGGTGCGATGTCGAGGCTCACCCCCGACAGCACCCGTTGGCCGGGCAGGTAGGCGTACTCGACGTCGACCGCCTTCACCGAGGTGTCCACCGCGGTGGGGTGGTCCGGTGGGGTGGCCGGGGTGTCGAGTTGGGTCACCCCGACCAGCCGGGCCAGGCTCGCCGTCGCCACCTGGGCGTCGTCCACCAGCCGCAGCGCCGAGTTGATCGGGCCGAAGAGGTTGTGGAAGTAGAGCGTGGCGGCGGCGGTCGTACCGATGGTGACCACACCTGCGTCGGTGAGCAGGAAACCGACCACGAGTACGGCGGAGAGCCCCACGAACTCGGCCAGGTTGAGCCGGCCGTAGAACCGCGTGATCAGGCGTACGGCGCGCAGGGCGAGGTCGACCGCACCCCGGGACCGGTCGGTCACCTGCGCCAGGTGGCGTTCGTCGAGCCGCAGTGCCCGTACGGTCGGGGCGCCGCCGATGCTCTCCAGCAACTGCTGCTGCTGGGCGCCGACGGCCACCCGGTGCGCGGCGTACAGGGCGGGGCTGCGGCGCAGGTACCAGCGGACGGTGTGCCACTGGATCGGGACGGCGAGCAGGGCGGCCAGGAGGAAGCGGTAGTCGAGCACGGCGAGGCCGACCAGGGTCAACCCGATGACCAGCACCGAGCGGGCCAGTTCGGGCAGCGCACCGCGTACCGCCTCGGCGATGGCGGTGACGTCGTTGGTGACCCGCGAGGTGAGGTCGCCGGAGCCGGCCTGTTCCAGCCGCCCCAGCGGCAGGTGCAGTGCCCGGTCGACGAACTGTTCCCGCAGGTCGGCGAGCATTCCCTCGCCCAGCCGGGCGATCATGCCGATGCCGATCGCGGTGGCCACCGCCTGGGTGAGCGCGATGGCGATCAGCAGCACCGCCGGTACGGTGAGCGCGCCGACCGTGCCGCCGTCGGTGACCAGGTCGACGATGTGTCCCAGCAGCGGCGGGGTGAGCAGCCCGATCGCGGTGGCGGCGGCGAGTACGCCGAGCGACCCCACGGCCAGCGCCCGGCGGCCACGCAGCAGGTGCCGTACCGCCGCGGTGGTCTGGGCCGGGCTGGCGATCGGTAGCACGTGCGGGGTCACTGGTCTCCCTTGTCAGGCGTTCGACATCGATCGGGTGCTGGCGCCGGCCGGGGGCGGTGGACATCGGACGGCGGCGGCCGGCGGGTCAGGCGAGGACCGTCGTGCGGTAGCGCTCGTGGTCGCGTACCAGGTCGGCGTGGCGCCCGACGACCGGTTCGCGGTCACCGTCGAGCAGGACCACCCGGTCGGTGACGGCGAGCAGGGCGGGGCTGCCGGTGACCAGGATCGTCGTACGTCCGGCCCGTAGCTGCCGCAGTCGTACGGCGATCCGGGCCTCGGTCGCGGCGTCGACGGCGGTGGTGGGCTCGTGTACGACGAGCACCGCCGCCCCGGCGTTCAGCGCGCGGGCCAGGGCGACCCGCTGACGCTGCCCACCGGAGAGCGACCGCCCGCGTTCGCCGACCATCGTGTGCATCCCCTCGGGAAGCACCCCGGCGACCTGGTCGACGGCGGTGGCGGCGAGCACCCGGTCGAGTGCGTCCGTCGGGCCGCCGGCCGCGGTGACGTTGTCCAGGACACTGCCCTCGAAGAGCACCGCGTCGTGGGTGGCGGTGAGCATCGCCGCGCGGACCAGCGCCGGATCCAGGTCGGTCAGCGCGATCCCGTCGAGGGTCACCGTCCCTCGTTCGGGGTCCGCCTCGCGGGCCAGGTAACGGACCAGCGCGGCGGCAGCCGCCGGGTCCGGGGCGACCACGCCGAGCATCTCTCCGGGCGCCACCCGGAGGTCGTCGACGTGCAGCGGACCGTCCGCGATCCCGTGCACCCGCAGTTCGCCCCGGACCGGGGTGGCCGGGCCGGTACCGCCGGGCCGGACCGCCGGGGTGGCCGCGTGCACCTCGGCGACCCGGGCGGCCGACGCCCGCGCCTGGGCGAGTTCGGCGTTGACCCAACTGACCAACGACAGCGGGTTGAGCAGGAACAGCGCCAGTCCGACCGCGGCGATCAGCTCACCGATGGTGATGTCGCCGTGGATCGCGAGGCGGGCGCCCCAGAGGGCGACCGCGGTGATGAACACACCGGTGACGGCGATCAGCGCGCCGTCATGCCAGGCCTGTGCCTGCGCCGCGCGCAGGGTGGCGGCCAGCGACCGGCGGTTGATCAGGCGGTAGCGGGCCCAGGCGGCCTGTTCGGCGCCGATTCCCTTGAGGATCCGCAGGCCGGCGACGAGGTCGGCGGCGACCCCGGAGGCGTGCGCGGCGTTCTCCTGCTCGGCCGCGCTGCGCCGCTGGAGCAGACCGCCGAGCAGGTGCGCGACCCAGAGCACCGGGGGCGCGCCGAGCAGGATCAGCAGCCCCAGTGACACCGACATGCTCAACAGCGCGACGGCGGTGGTGGCCAGCGCCGCCAACGCCGCCGCCCCGGCGGTCAGGGCCATGTTCACCGCGCCGACCCGGCTCGCGTCGCTGGTGGCGATGTTGACCAGCGCCCCGGACAGGTGCCCGCGCTCCACCCCGCCGTACGGGGCGAGGACCCGCCCGGTCAGCTCGCGTCGGATCTGGTGGGCCGCCTGTTCGGCTGCCCGTTCACCGGCCCGTGCGGCGAACCGGTAGCACGTCGACAGGGCCGCGAAGACCACCGCCAGTACGGCGAGCCACTGCACCAGCGCCGACGTGGACCCGGTGGCCACCGCTCGGTCCACGACCACGCCGATGATCACGGGCACCAGTGCCTCGCCGGCCTGGTGCCCGATCGCGAGCAGGGCGCCGAGGGTGACGTACCGGCCCTGTCCGGTGACCGCCCGGCGCAGGATCCGGCGTGCGGTCAGTTCCCCCGCCGTCGGCGTTACAGACGGCTCGGTCGCTGCGGGCGGCTCGGCCACCCGGCTCACGCCACGGCCAGGGGAGTGGTGTCGGCCCGGTGGTGCCGACCGATCGGGATGATCATCGGGGTGCCGGTGACCGGGTCGACGGTGATCCGGCAGTCGAGGTCGAAAACCTGCTCCACCAGCTCCGTGGTGATCACCTCGGCGGGGGCACCCTGCGCGACGATCCGTCCCGCCTTCATCGCGATCAGGTGGTCGGCGTACCGGCTGGCCTGGTTGAGGTCGTGCAGCACCATCACGATCGTGCGGTTCTCCTGCCGGTTGAGGTCGACGACCAGGTCGAGTACGTCGATCTGGTGGGCCAGGTCGAGGAACGTGGTCGGCTCGTCGAGCAGCAGCACCGGTGTGCCCTGCGCGATGGACATCGCGATCCAGGCCCGTTGTCGTTGGCCGCCGGAGAGTTCGTCGACCGGACGGTGCGCGAGGTCGAGCATGTCGGTGGCGGTCAGCGCGTCGTGCACCGCCCGCTCGTCCGTTGTGGACCACTGCCGCCACCAGGTCTGGTGCGGCGCGCGTCCCCGGGTGACCAGGTCGATCACGGTGAGTCCGGCCGGTGCGACCGGTGACTGCGGCAGGATCCCGATCCGGCGGGCAACCTGCCGGGTCGGCATGGACTGGATCGACCTGCCGTCCAGTTCGACCGCGCCGGCGCGCGGCGGGAGCAGCCGGGCGAGCGCCTGGAGCAGGGTCGACTTGCCGCAGGCGTTGGCGCCGACGATCACCGTGATCCGGCCGGGCGGGATGGCGACCTCGAGGTCGTCGACGACGATCATCTTGTCGTAGCCCAGACGCAGGCCGGTCGCGCGCAGGTCGGGGGGTTCGACCGTCGGGTCTGGCGTGGCTCGGCCGAGGGGTTCAGCGGTCACGGGTCATCCTCCGGAGCCGGTTCGGTTGGCGCGGGCGAGGAGCCAGAGCAGGACCGGGGCGCCGAGCACACCGGTCACCACCCCGACGGGCAGGTGGTCGTCCGGCAGCACGTGCCGGGCGATCAGGTCACCGGTCAGCACGATCAGGGCACCGGTCAGCGCGGAGACCAGCAGCGGAGGCGCGGCCACGGCGGCCAGCCGCTGGGCGATCTGCGGTGCGATCAGCGCGACGAACAGGATCGGTCCGGCGGCAGCGGTGCCGAAGGCGGCCAGGCCGACGGCGGTCACCAGGAGCGCCAACTGGGCGCGGGCGACGTGCGTACCGAGGCCGGTGGCGACCGCCTCGCCGAGTTGCAGCGTACGCAGCCAGCGGCTGAGCAGCAGGGTGGCGGGTACGAGCACCGCCAGCGCCAGCCCGATCGGGCGTACGTGGTGCCAGCCGCGCTCGTTGAGGCTGCCGACCAGCCAGCCGACCGCCTTCTGCGCCTCGAACGGCAACGCCTTGGCGATCAGGTAGTCGGTGGCGCTGGTGCACATCCAGGCCACCCCGATGCCGACCAGGACGATCCGGTATCCGGTCGCCCCGCGCCCCCACGCGAGCACGTACACCGCGAGGGCGGCGACCAGGGCCCCGAGCAGGCCGAGGGCCTGCGTGCCGAGCCCGGCGCCGAAGCCGAGCACGATGCCGGCGACCACCGCGGTCTGCGCCCCGGCGATCACCCCGATCATGTCCGGGCTGGCCAGCGGGTTGCGGGTCATGGTCTGGAACACCGCACCGGAGATGCCGAAGGCGGCTCCGACGAGCAGGCCGACCAGCACCCGGGGCAGGCGGAGCTCGTTCACCACGAGCAGGGTGCCGGGGTCGCCGACGCCGAACAGGGCGGGGACCACGTCGGTCACCGTGATCGGGTAGTCGCCGGTGGCGACGCCGAGGCAGAACACCCCGAAGGTGGCGACCGCGAGCACGGTCGTGACCACCAGGACGCGTACGGACACGACGCCGGACACGGCGCCCCGGCCCAGCCGGAACGTGGCCCGTCCGGCCTCGGTGGTCAGTTCGAGCAGGGCCATCAGAGTTCCGCCAGCCGACGCCGACGGACCAGGGCGATGAAGAACGGCGCACCGAGGAAGGCGACGATGACGCCGACCTGGATCTCCCCGGGCCGGGCCACCACCCGGCCGGCGATGTCCGCCGTCAGCAACAGGATCGGTGCCAGAACCAGGGTGTACGGCAGCAGCCAGCGATAGTCCGGCCCGGTGATCATCCGCACCAGGTGCGGTACGACGAGCCCGACGAAGACGATCGGTCCGGTGACCGCGACCGTGGCGGCGGCCAGCACGGTGACGGCGGCGGCTCCGCCCAGCCGGATCAGGCCGACCCGACGGCCGAGCGCCGTGGCCACCTGGTCGCCGAGGGCGAGGCTGTTCAGCGCGGGCGCGAGGGCGAGCGCGGCGAGGATGCCGACGGCGAGGAACGGCAGCACCCGCAGCAGGGTGCCGCTGGTCTGCCCGGCGATCGAGCCCGCGGTCCAGAACCGGTAGCGATCCAGGGCCAGCGGGCTGGCCAGCACGATGGCGCTGGTCAGGGAGCCGAGCAGCAGGGTCACCCCGACTCCGGCCAGGGCGAGTTTCACCGGTGTCGCCCCACCCCGTCCCACCCCACCGAGCAGGTAGACGACGGCGCTGGCGAGCAGTGCACCGAGGATGGCGAACCAGATGTAGCCGTACAGGCCGGTGAGATGCAGCACAGCGCTCGCGGTGACGATGCCGAAGGCCGCACCGGCGCTGACCCCGAGCAGTCCGGGGTCGGCCAGCGGGTTGCGGGTCAGTCCCTGCATGACGGCACCGGCCAGGCCGATCGCGGCACCGGCCAGCAGGCCGAGCGCGGTACGCGGCAGCCGCAGACCCCGTACGATCGCGAGGATGTCCTCGGGTGCCTGGCCGGGGTCCACCAGGGACCGTACGACCTGGGTGAGCGGGATCTGCCGGGCTCCGATCGCGATGGAGAGCAGACAGACCAGACCGAGTACGAGCATCCCGGCGGTGAGCGCGACCACGTGGTGTCGGGTCCGCCCGCGCACCGTGGGTGGCCTGATCGGTGCGCTCACATGGTCTCCCCTCACAGGTTGTGCCTCGGCGGCGCTGATCGTCGCTCGACACGGGTGTGAGCATCCTACGGCTTGAGGTTAGGTAAGCCGACCCTTACTATATGGCAACCTCTCCTCGGCGGGTGCCGAGGCTCAGTGCGACGCGATTCCCGAAGGGGACCCATGCTTAGCCCGTCGAAGATAGTCAATCGCCGGTCCGGCCTGCTGGCGCGGACGCTGCTGGCGGTGGCACTGACCGCCACGGTGGCCGCCTGCGGTGGCGACTCCGCCGAGCCCGACGCCGCCGCGCCATCGGCGACCTCCGGGGCGTTCCCGGTCACGATCGAGCACAAGTACGGTTCCACCACCGTCACCAAGGCGGCCACCCGCGTGGTCACCCTCGGGCTCAGTGACCAGGACACGGTGCTGGCGTTGGGCATCAAGCCGGTCGGTGCGGTCGACTGGTTCGGCGAGCGCCCGTTCGGCAACTGGGCCTGGGTGAAGGACAAGTGGGGGACCACCCCGCCGGAGATCGTCGGCGAGCGGGACGAGTACCAGGTCGAGAAGATCGTCGCGCTGAAGCCGGACCTGATCATCGCGCAGTACTCGGGCATGACGCAGGAGCAGTACACCACCCTGTCGAAGATCGCCCCGGTGGTTGCCCAGTCCAAGAAGTACGACGACTACTCCACCCCGTGGGACGAGATGGCCCAGGTGATCGGGCAGGCCCTCGGCCAGCAGCCGAAGGTCGACGAGCTGCTCGCCGCGATCGACCAGCGCCTCGCCGACATCCGCAAGCAGCACCCGGAGTTCGCGACCCAGACCGCCGTGGTGGCGGACCCGAGCGAGCCGGGCACGTACGCCGCGTTCGCCAAGAGCGACCCCAAGGCGCAGCTGCTGGGCGAGATGGGCTTCAAGCTCTCCGACCAGGTCGAACAGGTCGCCGGCAAGGACACCGCCGCGGTGATCAGCTCGGAGCGGCTGGACCTGCTCGACGTGGACCGGCTGGTGCTGCTGACCACCGACGAGTCGGTGGAGCCGCGGGTCAAGGCCGATCCGGTCTACGCGGCGCTGAAGGTGGCCAAGGAGCAGCGGGCCGT
Source organism: Micromonospora sp. NBC_01796 (assembly GCF_035917455.1). NCBI lineage: Bacteria > Bacillati > Actinomycetota > Actinomycetes > Micromonosporales > Micromonosporaceae > Micromonospora > Micromonospora sp. NBC_01796. Next base: position 7,099,036 of record NZ_CP109078.1, read on the forward strand.
GTTCGTGCCCTACATGGAGCCGCCGGTCGGTGCGGCACTGTCCTTCGTCACCGTCCTCAGCGTCCCGTACGCGATCGACCAGCTCCTGCCGATGCTCGTCGCGCCCGGTCGGTAAACGTGGCGGCCTACCTGCCGTTCGCCGTACGGGTGCTCCGGGTCCAGCGCCTGAGCCCGACCTTCGTACGCGTGACCGTGGCCGGCGAATCCCTCGCGGGGTTCGCCGGTCACGGCTTCGACCAGCGGATCAACCTGCTGTTCCCGCGCAACGGCGATCCTGACGAACTGCCCACCGGCCCGGACTGGGTGCAGCAGTGGCAGTCGGTGCCGGTCGACCGGCGCCCGCCGCTGCGGACGTATACGGTGCGGGCGTTCCGGCCGGAGCGCCGCGAACTCGACCTGGACTTCGTGCTGCACGGTGACGTCGGCCCGGCGTCCCGCTGGGCGGGCGCCGCCCGCCCCGGTGACCCGATCACCATCATCGGCCCGGTCGCCGGACATCCCGGCCCGGTCGGCGACGTGGCCTGGGCACCGCCGCCGCACCCGAGGCGGCTGCTGCTGGCCGCGGATGAGGCCGCCCTCCCGGCGGCGTCGGCCATCGCCGAGACACTCGGGCCCGAGGACCGGGCGACGGTCGTGCTGGAGGTGGCGGAACCCGCCGACGCCGTCGAGTTCGACGCGCCGGCCGGCGTGACGGTGATCTGGCTGTCCCGCAGCCGGGGCGAACGCCTCGGTCCGGTGGTACGCGACCTGCTCACGGACCTGGTCCCGGTGCCGGTGGGCGCGACCTCGTCCGTCCGATCAGGACAGCCGGGGCTTGTCGTGGCGGCTGGGGGTGGCGAATCCGACCTGGCGGACGACGTCGAGGACCCGTGGGACGTACCCGAACAGGGCGAGACGGACGGCTCGGCCGGCTTCTACGCCTGGCTCGCCGGGGAGGCGGGCGCGGTGGTGGCGATGCGTCGCCACCTGGTGGGGGAGCGGGGTGTCGACCGGCGTTCGGTGGCGTTCATGGGGTACTGGCGCCGGGGCAGGTCCCAGGAGAACTGACAGCTCGGGCGGGTCCGGACCCGGCGCGTCGTGCTCCGGGGCGGGACCCGCCCGAGTTCGCGGTCAGGGCTGGTTGGTGAGGTAGCCGCCCATCGTGTGGAAGTACTCGGTCGCCGGGTACTCGGTGCCGTCGTCGGTGCGTACCCGTTTGATCACCAGGCCGTGGCTGCGGCCGTGCCGGGCCTCGCTGCCCGCGACGATGACGATCCCGTCGCCTTCCTTGATGAAGACCCGGCCGGGGGTACCGCCGTAGTAGCCGCGCGACACCCCGGCCTCGATGATCCGGACCCGCTCGCCCTTGTGGTGGGTGAACGCGTTCGGGTACGGATCCGCCAGGGCCCGGACCAGCCGCTCCAGATCCTCCGCCGGCCAGGTCCAGTCGATCAGGCTGTCCTGGATGGACCGCTTGTGGAAGAAGCTGCCCTGACTCGGGTCCTGCTTGGCCCAGTCGGTCCGACCGGATTCGATCAGTGCCAGGCCGTCCAGGGTGATCGGCCCGAACAGGGCCAGGGTGCGGTGGAACAGGTCCGCCGTGGTGTCGGTGGGCCCGACCGGCACCGCGCGCTGCAGCACGATGTCGCCGCCGTCCAGGGTGTCGTCCATCAGGTGCGCGGTGACCCCGACCTCCGGCTCGCCGTTGATCAGCGCCCAGATCAGCGGGGAGAACCCGGCGTACTTGGGCAGCAGTGAGTCGTGCACGTTGAGGGTGCCGTGACGAGGGATGTTGAAGATCGCCGGGGGCAGCCAGGTGCGCCAGTTGGTGGCCACGATCACGTCCGCGTCGGCCTGCTTGACCTGGTCGGCCAGCTCGTCGTCCGGGCGCTGGCGCAACAGCACCGGTACGTTGTGCTCGCGGGCCAGGTCCGCCACCGAGTCGTCCCACATCTGCTCGTACGCGTGGTCGCTCTTGGGATGCGTCACCACCATGACGACCTCATGTTCCGAGTCCAGCAGCGCCTGCAGGGTCCGATGACCCCAGGTCTGGTAACCGAACATGATCACTCGCATGTGGAGGCCTCCTGGCGATGGGGGATACTAGTCAGGCAAGGCTTACCTAGCTAGCGTGTGGGGTGTTGCTGTCGACTCATTGACCGAGATTTGAAGCAAGGGTAGCCTACCCTAAATCGACGATCTAGGGGTGTGGTCCATGGCGCACGTACCGCCGCATGACGAGGTGCCTGTTCACGACATCGTCGGAGTGGGGTTCGGGCCGTCCAACCTGGCCCTGGCCATCGCCCTGACCGAACAGGCCGGAACAACCGGACCGGACGAGGCGAAACGGCCGGTGAGCGCGGTCTTCCTCGAACGACAACAGAGCTTCGGCTGGCACCGGGGCATGCTGTTGGACGACGCGACAATGCAGGTCTCGTTCCTCAAGGACCTGGTGACGCTGCGCAACCCCACCAGCCGGTTCAGTTTCCTGGCCTACCTGCACGCCAAGGGCCGGCTGGTCGACTTCATCAACCACAAGACGCTCTACCCGCTGCGGATCGAGTACCACGACTACCTCGAATGGGCCGCTGCCCAGGTGGACGACCTGGTCCGGTACGGCCACGAGGTGATCGGCGTACGCCCGGTGACCACCGAGGACGGCATCGAGCTGGTCGACGTGCTGGTCGACACCGGCGAGGGCACCACCGTGCATCGGGCCCGCAACCTCGTACTCGCCACCGGTCTCACGCCCCGGCTGCCGGCCGGTGTCATCGCCGACGACCGGATCTGGCACAGCCGCGACCTGCTGTTCAACCTCGCCCGTCGTACCGGCCCGGCACCGTCGCGGTTCGTGGTCGTCGGCGCCGGACAGAGCGCCGCCGAGGTCACCGCGCACCTGCACGAGCGGTTCCCCGACGCCGAGGTCTGCGCGGTCTTCTCCCGCTACGGCTACAGCCCGGCCGACGACAGCTCGTTCGCCAACCGGATCTTCGACCCGGGCGCCGTCGACGACTACTTCGACGCGCCCGCCGACGTGAAGACCCAGCTCATGGACTACCACGGCAACACCAACTACTCCGTGGTGGACGGCGACCTGATCGCCGAGTTGTACCGGCGCAGCTACCGGGAACAGGTGCTCGGCCAGTCCCGGCTGCGGCTGCTCAACACCTCCCGGCTGCGTTCCGCCGTGTCGCACGCGGACGGCGTACAGGTCACCATCGAGACGCTGATCACCGGGCAGCCCGCCGTACTCGACGCGGACGTGCTGATCTGCGCCACCGGCTACGACCCGGTCGACCCGGCAACCATGCTCGGCGAGCTGAGCCGCTACTGCCACCGCGACGAACTCGGCCGGCTGCGGCTGGACCGCGACTACCGGGTGTCCACCGGCGACCAGCTCCGCTGCGGCATCTACCTGCAGGGCGGCACCGAGCACAGCCACGGGATCAGCTCCTCCCTGCTGTCCAACGGCTCCGTACGCGCCGCCGAGATCCTGGAGTCGATCGTGGCCCACCGCGACCTGCCCAGCTCGGTGCCGGCGTACCCGGCCGGGGCACTGCGGGCCTGACCGTCACCGGTGCTCCGCCCGGCCGCCCCCACGGCCGGTCGGACACCGTGCCCCGCCCCGCCTGCCCGACGCGGGACCGGCCCCGCCCGTCGCCGTCCCGCGCACTTCCCGCGCAACCCTGTCGAAGAGGTGTGAGTCTTCTTGTCCGCCAGCGAACTGACCACCGTGGACGACGCGCTCCGGTATTGGCGCGACCGGCTGACCCCGGCCGCGCCGGAGATCGCACTACCCTCCGACGGGCCGGAACGGGAACTCACCGAGGACATCGACGAGAACCTCGGCGGACACCGGCGGGCGCTGCCCGCCACCCTGGCCGAGTTGGTGACCGAACACGCGCGGCGGGCCGGCGCGAGCGTGGACGACGTGGTACTCGCCGGGTTCGCGGCCCTGCTCGCCCGCTACGGCAACGGCACCGACCTGGTGCTGACCGCCGGAGACCTGCCGCTGCGGCTCGACCTGCACGGCGACCCCGGCCTCGGGGACCTGGTCGCCCGGGTCACCGCCGCGCGGGTCGAGGCGTCGGCGTACGCGCTGCCGCTGCCGGCGATCGCCGCGCACCTGGACCCGGAGCGGAACACCCCGCTCACCAACGTCGGGTACGCAGGCACCCCGGACCCCGGTCTCGACCTGTGGCTCGGTCTCACCGAGTCAGCGGGCACGTTCACGCTGGACCTGCGGCACTCCGGCCGGGCGCTGACCGGGGCGGGTGCCGAACGGCTGCTCGGCCACCTGGAGCGGCTGCTCACCGACGGGCTGAGCCGGCCGGGCCACCCGTTCGGCCGCCTCGACCTGCTCGACCGGGACGAACGTGACCTGATGGTCGAGCAGTGGAACGACACCGCCATCTCCAACCCGTCGACACCGCTGCCGGAGCTGTTCGAGGCGTGGGTCCGGCGCACCCCGGACGCGGTGGCGCTGGTGCTGGACCGGACCGAGCTGACGTACCGGGAACTGAACGTTGCGGCCAACCGGCTCGCCCACCGGCTGATCGCCGCCGGGGTCGGTCCGGAGCGCCTGGTCGCGTTGGCGCTGCCCCGTTCGGTCGACCTGTTCGTGGCCGAACTTGCCGTACTCAAGGCCGGCGGGGCGTACCTGCCGCTGGACGTCGACTACCCGGCCGAGCGGATCGGGTACATGCTCGCCGACGCCGCGCCGATCTGCCTGCTGACCACGGTCGAGCTGGCCGGGGACGTACCCGAGCGCCCCGGCACCGCCCGGCTGCTGGTCGACGAGCCGGATCTCGCCGACCAGATCGCCGCCTGCCCCGACACCGACCCGACCGACCGGGACCGGACCGCGCCGCTGAGCGTGCTGAACACCGCGTACGTCATCTACACCTCCGGGTCCACCGGTCGTCCGAAGGGCGTGGTCCTCTCCCACACCGGCGTGGCGAAGCTGCTCGCCACCCAGACGCAACGCTTCGGCATCGGCCCGCACAGCCGGATCCTCCAGTTCGCGTCGCCCAGCTTCGACGTGGCGTTCTGGGACCTGTGCCTGGCCCTGCTCTCCGGTGGCCGGCTGGTGGTCGTCCCCACCGAACTGCGGCTGCCCACCGCCGAACTCGCCGACTACGCCCACCAGCACGGCGTCACCTTCATGATCCTGCCGCCGGCCCTGCTGGCCGCGCTGCCGCCGCAGGTCGAACTGCCCGAGGGCGCGACCCTGCTCGCCGGCACCGAACGTGTCTCCGCCGAACTCGTCGCCCGGTACGCCGGACGGCAGCGGATGTTCAACGCGTACGGGCCGACCGAGGCGACCGTCAACTCCACCCTGGGCCACTGCACCCCGACCACCCGCCCCGGTTCCTCGGTCCCGATCGGCCGACCCGACCCCGGCACCCGCGCGTACGTCCTCGACCCGTTCCTGCGCCCGGCTCCGGTCGGGGTGATCGGTGAGCTGTACCTCGGCGGTTCCGGACTCGCCCGGGGTTACCTCGGCCGGCCGGCGCTGACCGCCCAGCGGTTCGTCGCCGACCCGTACGGCGAGCCGGGGCAGCGGCTCTACCGGACCGGTGACCTGGTCCGGTGGCGCGCCGACGGTCAACTGGACTTCGTCGGCCGCGCCGACGACCAGGTGAAGATCAGGGGTTACCGGATCGAGCTCGGCGAGGTCGAGTCGGCGCTGGCCCGCGATCCCGACGTGACCCAGGTGGTCGCCACCGTCCGCGAGGACCAACCGGGCGAGCGCCGCCTGGTCGCGTACGTCGTGCCGGCCAGCGGTGACCAGCCCGCGCAGGGCAGCGGTGAACACCAGGTCGCCCAGTGGAAGGACCTGCACGAACTGCTCTACACCGCCGGTACGACCGAACCGGCGGCGGAGAACTTCACCGGCTGGAACAGCAGCTACGACGGCCAGCCCATCCCGCTGCCGCAGATGCGGGCCTGGCGGGACGCCACCGTCGCCCGGATCGCCGCGCTGCGACCGGAGCGGATCCTCGAGATCGGGGTCGGCAGCGGGCTGCTCCTGTCCGGTCTCGCCCCCGGCTGCGCCGACTACTGGGGCACCGACCTGTCCGAGCAGGCGATCGACTCGCTGCGCCGGCAGGTCGACCGGGACCCCGACCTCGCCGCCCGGGTCACCCTCCGGGCACAGCCGGCGCACCGCTTCGACGGGCTGCCGACCGGCTACTTCGACACCGTCGTCGTCAACTCGGTGGCGCAGTACTTCCCCGACGCCGACTACCTCGCCGACGTACTGCGTCGCGCGGTGGACCTCGTCGTACCCGGCGGCCGGGTCTTCGTCGGCGACGTCCGCAACCTGCGCCTGCTGCCCTGCTTCCGGGCCGCGATCCAGGTCGGGCGCCGACCCGCCGGGCTCGACACCACCGGTCTCGACGAGGCCCGGACCGCGATGGAGCAGGACCTCGCCTGGGAGGGCGAACTCCTGCTCGACCCGGAGTTCTTCCCCGCACTCGCCCGCGAGCTGCCCGAGGTCGACGGCACCGACCTGTGGGTCAAGCGCGGCGACGACCACAACGAACTGACCCGCTACCGGTACGACGTCGTGCTCCGCCGCCGTGCTGACGGCCCCGCCGCACCGGCGTCCGGCGGAGGCGAGCCACCGGCGTACCCGTGGGGGACCGGGATCGCGGACCTCGACGCGCTCGCGGACCTGCTCGCGGGCGGGCGTCCGGCGTCGCTGCGGCTCACCGCCGTGCCGAACGCGCGACTGACCGTGGACCTCGCCGCCGCCCACGCCCTGGCTGGCGACCCGGCACCGGCGCCCGATCCGGTGGACCCGGAGGCCCTGCACCGCCTCGGCGACCGGCTCGGGTACGCGGTCGCGATCACCTGGGCCCCGGACGCCACCGACGGCAGCCTCGACGTCCTGTTCACCGCCGACTCCGGGTCCACCGACCCCGTCGTGGCCTACCGCGCCACCTCGTCCGGTCCCCGAAGCCCCGAGCACGGCAACCACCCGGTCCGCTTCCGTGACATCCCGACCCTGCTGCGGCGGCTGCGCGAACAGGCCCGCGCCTGGCTGCCGGAGTACATGGTGCCGGCCGCCATCGTGCCGCTGCACCGGCTTCCGGTCACCGGCAGCGGCAAGCTCGACCGGGCCGCGCTGCCCGTCCCCGACCGGGGCGCGCTCAGCACCGGCGTGCGCCCGCGCAGCGCCCGCGAGGAACTGCTCTGCACCCTCTACGCCGAGGTCCTCGACCTGCCCACGGTCGGCATCGACGACGACTTCTTCGCCCTCGGCGGGGACAGCATCGTCGCCATCCAACTGGTCATCCGCGCCCGGCAGGCCGGTCTGGCGGTCACCCTCCGGCAGGTGTTCGTCAGCCGTACGGTCGCCGAACTCGCCCCGCTCGCCGTGCCCGCCACCGACGCACCCGCGACCGCACCGCTCCCGCCGGTGCTCGACCCGGACGCCACCGCCCAACTCGCCGCCGACCTGCCCGGGCTGGTCGAGGCGCTGCCGGTCACCCCGATGCAGGAGGGCTTCTACTTCCACGCCCTCGCCGACGGCACCGGCACCGACGCGTACCTCGTGCAGCTCATCGTCGACCTCGACGGACCGCTCGACCCGGTCGCGCTGCGCCGCGCCGGACAGCGGATGCTCGACCGGCACGCGCCCCTGCGGGCCGGGTTCCGGCTCGCCCCCGACGGCCGGCTGATCCAGGCCGTGGTGATCGGTGTCGACCTCCCCTGGCGGACCGTCGACCTGTCCGGGCTCGACGAGTCCGGGCAGCGCGACCGGCTCGCCGCCGAAACCGACAGCGAGCGGGCCCGCCCGTTCGACCTGGGCCGACCGCCGCTGCTGCGGGCGTTGCTGCTGCGTCGCGACGACAATCGGCACTGGCTGGTGCTCCAGTTCCCGCACATCGTCGCCGACGGCTGGTCGGTGCCGGTCCTCCTGCGCGACCTGCTCGCCCTCTACGGGCCCGCCGACACCGCACCGCAACTGCCGGCGGTCACGCCGTACCGGGACCATCTCGCCTGGCTCGCCCGGCAGGACCGGAACGCCGCCCGCACCGCCTGGGCACAGGCACTGTCCGGGGTGGACGAGCCGACCCGGCTGGTCCCGGCGGCCGGCAGCGACGAGCCGGCCCGCCCCGGCGAGGTACGCATCGCGCTGCCCGAGCCGACCACCGCCGGCCTCGGCGCCCGCGCCCGGGAGCAGGGCATCACCCTCGGGGTCCTGCTCCAGGGCGCCTGGGGCATCCTGCTCGGCCACCTCACCGGACGCCGTGACGTGCTGTTCGGCACCACCGTCAGCGGCCGGGCGGCCGACCTCGACGGCATCGGCGACCTGGTCGGGCTGCTCATCAACACCCTGCCGATCCGGGCCCGTTGGCGGCCGGAGGAGCCGCTGGCCGACGTGTTCGCCCGGCTGCACGGCGAGCAGTCGGACCTGCTCGACCACCAGCACCTCGGGCTGGCCGAACTGCACCGGATCGCCGGCCTGAACGAACTGTTCGACACCCTGGTGGTGCTGGAGAACTACCCCGACCCGGCGGACCTGCGCGACCCGAGCGGCAACCTCGCCGTCGCCGGGACCGACTACCGGGACGCGGGGCACTATCCGCTCGCCCTGATCGTCGTCCCCGGCGACCGGCTGGAACTGCGGTTCAAGCACGACGCGGCACGGCTGGACCGGGCCGCCGTACACCGGATCGCGGGCTGGTTGACCCGGCTGCTGGAACAGGTCGTCGACGATCCGTACCGTCCCGTCGGACGGGTCGACCTGCTCTCCGCCACCGAGCGGCAGGATCTCCTGGCCCGCCTCGCCGGCCCCGACCACGTCGGTGCGCTGCCCGGCCCCGACCACGTAGGTGCTGCCACCACGCTTGTCGACGCGATCGAGGCGCAGGTGGCGCGGACGCCGTACGCGCCCGCCCTGGTGTCCGACGACGGCACCCTGAGCTACACCGAACTCGACGCCCGTGCCGCGGCGCTCGCCGCCCAACTGGTGGCCCGGGGGGCCGGACCGGAGCAGGTCGTCGCCGTCGCCGTGCCCCGCTCGGCCGAACTGGTGGTGGCCCTGCTCGGTGTGCTCAAGGCCGGTGCCGCGTACCTGCCGTTGGACGTGGACCACCCGGCGGACCGGTTGGCGTACCTGCTCGCCGACTCCGGCGTACGGACGGTGGTCACCACCGCCTCCGCCGCACCCCTGCTGCCCGCCGCCGGCCTCGACCTCCTCGTCCTGGGCGAAGCCGCCGGCAGTGGCCTCGCGGCAGACGACAACAAGGCGTCCTTCGTCGACCCGCGGCATCCGGCCTACCTGCTCTACACCTCCGGGTCCACCGGGCAGCCGAAGGGTGTGCTGGTACCGCACTCGGCGATCGCCAGCCAGCTCGCCTGGGTCCAGGAGCGGTTCCGGCTCACCGCCGACGATCGCGTGCTGCACCACCTGTCGGCGAGCTTCGACCCGGCGGCGCTGGAGATCTTCTGGCCGTTGACCGCCGGCGCCGCCGTGGTGCTCACCGCACCGGACGCCACCGGCGACCCGGCCCGGCTGGCCGAGGCGGTCCGCCGGCACCAGGTCAGCACGCTGGTTGTCGTCTCCTCGATGCTGGCCGCGTTCGCCGACGCGGTCGAGGTCGGCGGCGACGACCGGGCGGTCGGCACGCTGCGCCGCGTACTTGCCGGCGGCGACGCGCTCGGCGACACCGTCGCACGCCGCTGGCAGGACCTGACCGGGGTGCCGGTGCACAACGTGTACGGTCCGACCGAGGCGACGATCCAGGTCACCTGCGCCGACCCGGTCGACGGGCACACCGGTCCGGGTACCGGGGGAACCGTGCCGATCGGCCGCGCGGTGGCCGGCACCCGGCTCTACGTACTCGACGAGGGACTGCGTCCGGTGCCGTCGGGTGTGCCCGGTGAGCTCTACGTCGCCGGGGTGCAACTCGCCCGTGGTTACCTCGGCCGGGCGGCCCTGACCGCACACCGGTTCGTCGCCGACCCGTACGGGCCGGCGGGGGAGCGGATGTACCGCACCGGCGACCTGGTCCGGTCCGCCGCCGACGGCACCCTCGAGTACCTCGGGCGGACCGACCGGCAGGTGAAGATCCGGGGCCACCGGGTGGAACTGGGCGAGATCGAGGCACGGCTCGCCGGGCTGCCCGAGGTGGCGGCGTCGGCGGTGGTCGCCCGGACCGGAGCCGCCGGGACGACCCGACTGCTCGGTTACGTGATGGCCCGGCCGGGCACCACGATCGACCCGGACCTTCTGTTGGCCGGGCTCGCCGCGACCCTGCCCGCACCGCTGGTGCCGGCCTCGGTGCTGGTGCTGGACACCCTGCCGCGTACGCCGAGCGGCAAGCTCGATCTCGACGCGCTGCCGGAACCGCAACCCGTACGGGTCGCCGGCCGGGCGCCGCGTACCGCACGGGAGCGGCTGTTCTGCGAGATTTTCGCGTCCGTACTCGGGCTGCCCGAGGTTGGCCCAGACGACGACTTCTTCGTGCTCGGCGGGGACAGCATCCAGTCCATCGGGGTGTCGAACCGGGCCCACGTGCATGACATCCCGATCAGCCCCCGCGACGTGTTCACCCACCGCACCCCGGCCCACCTGGCGGAACTGGCCGGACCGGAACCCGTCGCCCCGGCCCCGGCTCCAGCGCCGGCTAGCCCGGAGCCGGAGCAGGTCTCGGACCGGTACGGGGACCTGCCGCCCACCCCGGCGGTACACCGCCTGCGGGAGAGCGGACTGCCCGTCAGCGGGGCGGGAACGGCGGTGCTCGCCCGTACCCCCGCCGGAACGACCACGACGCAGGTCCGCGCCGTCCTCGCGGCCCTGCTGGACCGGCACGACGGGCTGCGCCAGCGGCTGACCCGGATCGGCTCGCTGCTCTGGACGCTGCAGATCGCCCCGACCGGCGTGCCCACGACGGACGACATCGCGCTGACCGTCGTCACCGCAACGCCGACCCCCGACCCGGCACAGTCGAACGAACAGGTGCACGCGGCGGTACGGGCGGCGCTCGGGCGACTCGACCCGGAGGCCGGCGCCGTGTTCGACGCCGTCTGGTTCGACGACGGTCCGGACCGGCCGGGCCGGCTCCTGCTGGCCGCGCACCGGTTGGCGGTGGACGAGGCGTCCTGGCCGATCCTCCTGGCCGACCTTTCCGACCTGCTGGACGCGGCCCGGCTCGACCCCGCGACGGCGGCCCGCGCGCTCGACGCGGCTCCGGTGCACACCCCCCTGCGCGGACACGTCCGTTCCCTCGGCGAGCAGGCCCAGCACCCGGACCGGCTGACCGAGCTGACACACTGGGCGCAGACCCTCGCACCCGGCGCGGACCCGCTGACCCGGCCACTGCCGGCGGGCGCGGACCCGGCGGCCCGGTCCACCACCGACCTCGACCTCGACGTCATCGCCGACGACAACCCGGTCGACGTGCTCCTCGCCGCCCTGCGGGTCGCGGTGACCCGGTGGCGGCAGCGCCACGGTCGGGACACGGGTGACCTGCTGGTCGACGTCGTGGCCCCCGGCCGTACCGCGACCGGTCACGACCTGTCCCGTACGGTCGGACCCCTCGGCCGGGTGCATCCCGTACGCCTGCCCGCCTCGACCGATCCCGCCGACGCGCTCGCCGAGGTGGCCCGCCGACGCGACGCCGTACCGGACCACGGCTCCGGGTACGACCTGCTGCGTCACCTCAACCCGCAGGCCGCCCCGATCCTCGCGCAGGTGGCCCGCCCGTCGGTGCTCGTGGACTACGCGGACGCCCTGTCCGGCGCGGAGTGGCTGACCACCCCGACCGCCCACCCGCACCCGTTGCAGATCACCGTCCGGGGCGGGGCCACCACCCCGACCGCCACCTGGACCTGGGCCACGGCCGCCTGGGACGAGTCGGACGTACGCGAACTCACCGACGACTGGCTCGCCGCGCTGGCCGAACTGACCGCACCCACCCCCGACCCGGACTCCCTGCCCACCATCGAACCGGCGGAGCTGGACCTGGTCCGGGAGCGGAGCCCGTGGCCGGTTTCCGAGGTGTGGCCGCTGTCGCCGTTGCAGGAGGGGTTGTTCTTCCACGCCAGCTACGACCAGGGTGAGATCGACGTCTACACCGCGCAGGTCGCGTTCGACGTGGCGTACCGGATGGACGCCGACCGGCTGCGCGCCGCCTGCGTGACCCTGCTGTCCCGCAACCCCGGCCTGCGGGCCGGTTTCACCGGCGACGGGCTGACCGCCCCGGTCCAGTTCGTCACCACCGACCCGCCACCGCCACTGACCGTGGTCGACCTCTCCACGGTGTCCGGCCCCGACCGGGCGGCGCGGATCGAGGCACTGCTCGCCGACGACCGGACCCGACGGTTCGACCTGGCCCGGCCGCCGCTGTTCCGGCTGCTCCTGCTCCGCCTCGCCGACGGCACCGACCGGCTGGTCATCACCCACCACGTGCTGCTCTGGGACGGCTGGTCGGCCGCGATCGTGCTCGACCAGCTCCTCGCCCTGTACGCCACCGGCGGCGACGACACCGACCTGCCGCCGGCCGGCTCGTACCGGGACTACCTGGTCTGGTTGACCGAACAGGACCGGGACGCGGGCCTGGCCGCGTGGCAGGCCGAGTTCGCCGACCTGGCCGAGCCGACCCTGGTCGCGCCGGTCGACCGGGCCCGCCGGCCGGTTCTGCCGCAGCGTCGCCGGGCCGAGCTGTCCGAGGTGGTGACCGACCGGATCCGCGTCGCCGCCAGGGAGCAGGGGGTCACCCTCAACACGGTCCTCAACGCCGCGTGGGCGCTGGCGCTATCGAACGCGGTCGGGCGTACCGACGTCGTGTTCGGCGCCACCGTCGCCGGGCGGCCGGCGGAGATCCCGCACGTCGGGAACGCGGTCGGCCTGTTCCTCAACACCGTGCCGGTACGGGTCGCCCTCGACCCGACCGAGCGGGTCGGTGACCTGCTGCGCCGGATCCAGGCGTCCCGGACCGCGCTGATGGCCCACGAGTACCTGGGTCTCGGCGAGGTGCAGCGCGGCAGCGGGCACGCCCAGCTCTTCGACACCCTCTTCGCGCTGCAACAGGTCGGCGGTGGGGAGGAGAGCGCACACCGGCACGGGTTGACCGAGGTCGGCAGCGTGGACGCCACCCACTACCCGCTGACCCTGGTGGTCGCACCGGGCCGGACCGTACGGGCGACGCTGGCGTACCGGGACGACGCGATCGCCGCCTCCACCGCGGCGACCCTGCTGGACCGGTTCACCACCGCGCTGGAGCGGCTCGCCGGTGACCCGGACCGACCGGTCGGCCGGCTGGACGTTCTTCCGGCGGCGCAACGGGCGGCGGTGGCGGTCCGGGCCCGGGCGACGGCGCGACCGTTGCCGAACGAGACGGTCGCCGACCTGCTCGGGGCGCAGGCCCGGCGTACGCCGGACGAGACCGCACTGGTCTTCGGCGAGTCCCGGCTGACCTACGCCGAACTGGACGCGCGGGTGAACCGGCTGGCCCGGCTGCTGCTGGCCCGGGGCGCAGGCCCGGAGCGGGTGGTGGCGCTCGCCCTGCCCCGCTCGGCGGACATGGTGGCGGCACTGTTCGCGGTGCTCCGTACGGGGGCGGCGTACCTGCCGCTGGAACTGGACCACCCGGCCGAGCGGCTGGCGCACATGGTCACCGACGCGTCCCCGGTCTGCGTGCTCACCACGACCGCCGTGGCGACCCGACTGCCGGTCCCCGGCATCGTCGCCCTCGACGATCCGGCGGTCGCCGCCGAACTCGACGCGCTGCCGCCGACTTCGATCACCGACGCGGAGCACCCCGAGTTCGCCAGCACCCGTGCCGACCGGCTCGAACACCCCGCGTACGTCATCTACACCTCCGGCTCCACCGGGCGCCCCAAGGGTGTTGTCACGCCCTACCGGGGGCTGACCAACATGCAGCTCAACCACCAGGAGGCCATCTTCGGCCCGACGGTGGCATCGGCCGGCGGGCGGCGACTGCGGATCGCACACACCGTCTCGTTCGCCTTCGACATGTCCTGGGAGGAACTGCTCTGGCTGGTCGAGGGGCACGAGGTGCACGTCTGCGACGAGGACCTGCGCCGCGACGCGGAGGCCCTGGTGGCGTACTGCGACCGGCACCGGATCGACGTGGTCAACGTGACCCCGACGTACGCCGACCACCTGATCTCCGAGGGGCTGCTCCGGCACGACCCGGCGGCCGGACGGCACCGCCCGGTGCTGGTCCTGCTCGGCGGTGAGGCCGTCTCCGAGCAGGTGTGGAGCAGTCTGCGCGACACCGAGGGCACCCTCGGCTACAACCTGTACGGCCCGACCGAGTACACCATCAACACCCTCGGCGGCGGCACCGAGGACAGTGCCACCCCGACGGTCGGGCGGGAGATCTGGAACACCCACGCCCACCTGCTCGACCCCTGGCTGCGTCCGGTGCCCGACGGCTGCCCCGGTGAGCTGTACATCGGCGGCGCCGGGCTGGCCCGGGGTTACCTCGGCGCGCCGGGGCTGACCGCGTCGCGGTTCGTCGCGGACCCGTTCGGTGCCCCCGGTGACCGCCTCTACCGGACCGGTGACCTGGCCCGCCGCCGCCCCGACGGCAACCTCGACTTCCTCGGCCGGACCGACGACCAGGTCAAGATCCGGGGCTACCGGGTGGAACTCGGCGAGATCGAGTCGGTGCTGGCCGAGCATCCCGAGGTGGCCCGCGCCGCGGTGATCGCCAGGGAGGGCGCGTCCGGCGCCGGCCGGCGCCTGATCGGGTACGTCGTACCGGTCGCCGGTGTCGATGCCGGCAACGAGCGCGAGCACCTGGCCGAGTGGCAGCAGATCTACCACGACGAGTACAACACGATCGGCACCGCCGTGGCCGAAGAGGACTTCGCCGGCTGGGACAGCAGCTACGACGGCCAGCCGATCCCGCTCGACGACATGCGGGAGTGGCGGGAGGCGACGGTCGCCCGGATCCGGGAGCTGCGTCCCCGCCGGGTGCTGGAGATCGGGGTCGGCACCGGGCTGCTGCTGTCCCGGCTCGCCCCGGAGTGCGAGACGTACTGGGGTACCGACTTCGCCGGTCCGGTGATCGAGAAACTGCGGGCCGACATCGCCGACCTGCCGGATCTCGCCGGCCGGGTCGAGTTGCGCCACCAGCCCGCGGACGTGCTCGACGGGCTTCCCCGCGACTATTTCGACACCATCGTGATCAACTCGGTGGTGCAGTACTTCCCCAGCGTCGAGTACCTGGTCGAGGTGCTGGCCGGAGCGGTCGACCTGCTGGTACCCGGCGGTTCGCTGTTCGTCGGCGACGTACGCAACCTGCGCCTGGCCCGGACGTTCCACGCGGCCGTGCAGGCGACCCGCTCCGGGGCGGGGGCCGACCCGGACCGGCTGCGCCGGGCGGTCGAGCGCAGCGTCCTGCTGGAGAAGGAACTGCTGGTCGACCCGGACCTGTTCACGTCCCTGCCGGCGACCTGGGCGCAGACCACCCCGGTCGCGGTGACCGTACGGACGAAGCGGGGCCACCGGCACAACGAGCTGACCCGGCACCGGTACGACGCCGTCCTGCGCCGCCTCGACACCCCGTCCACCGCCGACCTGCTCTCCCTGGCGGAGGTGCCCACCATCCGCTGGGGCGATGACACCGCCGACCTGGGCGCACTGGGCGACCACCTGACGCGGCGCCGACCGGACCGGTTGCGGGTGGAGCGCGTACCCAATGCCCGGCTCGCCGCCGAACAGGCGGTGCTGCGGGGGCTCGACCCGGACCGGGCCGACGCCGCCGGCACACCGACGGCGGCCCCGGTGGAACCGGAGGACCTGCACGAACTGGGGGAGCGGCTCGGTTACCTGGTCTTCACCACCTGGTCGCCGGTCTCCGACGGCAGCCTCGACGCGCTGTTCGTGGCGCCGGACCTGCTCACCACCGGTGAGCTGCCGGTCGACCTGTGCCGGCCGCTGCGGGCGGCGGCGACACCGGCCGACTGCGCCAACCGGCCGGCCGTCGCCCGGGGCGTGGCCGCGCTCACCGCCCGGTTGCGCGAGCACCTCAAGCTCCGGTTGCCCGACTACATGGTGCCGGCCGCCCTGGTCACCCTCTCCGCGCTGCCGCTGACCGTGAACGGCAAGCTCAACGTACGGGCGCTGCCGGACGCCGAGCCGACCGGTTCCGTCGGTGGCGACCAGGCCCCGACCACCGAGCAGGAGAAGCAGCTCTGCCAGCTCTTCGCCGACGTGCTGGGCCTGCCCGCCGTCGGGGTCCGGGACAGCTTCTTCGACCTCGGCGGGCACTCCCTGCTCGCCACCCGGCTGATCGGCCGGGCCCGTAGCGTGCTCGGCGCGGAACTGTCCATCCGGGACCTGTTCGAGGCACCCACCGTCGCCGAGCTGACCGCCCGGCTCGCCCCGGAGACCGCTGTCGCCGCCCGCCCGGCCCTGGTGCCGGTGGACCGGCCGGACCCGCTGCCGGCCGCGTACGCGCAGCAGCGGCTCTGGGTCATCCAGCAGCTCGACCCGGACTCCCCGGCGTACAACTTCCCGCTGGTGGCGAGGTTGCGCGGGGCACTGGACGAGGTCGCCTTCACCGCCGCGATCCGCGACGTCATGCTCCGCCACGAGGCCCTGCGTACGCTCATCGTCGAGCACGACGGGCTGCCGACGCAGCGGGTCGTCGCCCCCGCCGACGCCCACCCCGTTGTGCGTACGGTGGCCGTCGACCGGGCCGACCTCGCCGAGGTCATCCGCACCGCCGCGTCCCGCCCGTTCGACCTCGCCACCGAGCTGCCGTTGCGGGTCACCCTCGCCCGGCTCACCCCGGACGAGCACGTCGTGGTGTTCCTGCTGCACCACATCACCACCGACGAGTGGTCCGACGGTCCGTTCCTGCGTGACCTCGGCGTCGCGTACGCGGCCCGCACCGGCGGCACCGCACCGAACTGGGCGCCGCTGCCGGTGCAGTACGCCGACTACACGCTCTGGCAGCGGGAACTGCTCGGCGACCCGGACGCGCCGGACAGTCTCGCCGCCCGCCAGCTCGACTTCTGGCGGGAGACCCTGCGCGACGTACCGCAGCGGATCGAGTTGCCGACCGACCGGGCACCCCGACCGGGGCAGCCGCGCCGGGCCGGCGGTGAGACGACCGTCGAGCTGGACCCGGCGGCCGTACGCGCCCTGCGCCGGCTCGCCCAGGCCAGCGGTGCCAGCATGTTCATGGTCGGACAGGCCGCGGTGGCGGCGCTCCTGCACCGGCTCGGGGCGGGTACCGACATCCCGCTCGGCGCCCCGATCGCCGGCCGCACCGACGAGGCGCTCGACGACCTGATCGGGTTCTTCGTCAACACGCTGGTGCTGCGTACCGACGTGGCCGGTGACCCGAGCTTCACCGAGTTGCTGGGCCGGGTCCGGACCGCCGACCTGGCCGCGTTCTCGAACCAGGACGTGCCGTTCGAGGCCGTGGTCCGGGCGTTGAACCCGGATCGGTCGGTCACCGACAACCCGCTGTTCCAGGTGATGGTGGTCTACCGCAACCGGACCTCCGACCGGCTGGAACTCGGCGGGCTGGAGGCCACACCGGAGCCGTACGCGGCCGGCGCCGCCCGGTTCGACCTGGTGTTCGCCTTCGGCGAGCGGGCCGACGAGGACTCGATCGAGGTGCTGCTCGAATACCGGGCCGACCTGTTCGACGCCGACACGGTCCGGGCCATCGGCCGGCGGCTGAGCCGGTTGATCGAGGCTGTCGCCGCCGACCCGGAGGCTCCGGTGAGCCGGGTCGACCTGCTCGACGACACCGAGCGGCGCCGGGTGCTGCACGAGTTCAACAGCACCGACCGGCAGGTGGACGAGGGCACGGTGCCGGAACTGTTCGCCGCCCGGGTGGCGCAGCGGCCGGAGGCGGTCGCCGTCGTCGACACGGCCGGCGAGCTGACGTACGCCCAACTCGACGCCCGGTCGAACCGGATCGCCCGGCTGCTGGCCGCACGCGGGGTCCGGGCCGGTGACGTGGTCGGACTGGCCGTGCCCCGGTCGCGGGAGATGGTCGCGGCGATCCTCGGGGTGCTCAAGCTCGGCGCGGCGTACCTGCCGCTGGAGCTGACCCTGCCGGCCGACCGGCTCGACTACCTGCTCACCGACAGCGGCACCCGGCTGGTGCTGGTCACCGCCGAGGCGGGGGACCGATTGCCGGAACGCGCCGGGGTGGACCGGATCGGCCTGGACGCCCCGGAAACCCTCGCGGAGCTGGCCGGACTGGCCGACGACGCGTGGGATCCCGGACAGACCCGGATCCCACCGGGGCTGGACCACGCCGCGTACGTCATCTACACGTCGGGTTCGACCGGCCGGCCGAAGGGCGTGGTGGTCAGCCACGAGGGCATCGGCAGCCTGATCGCCACCGCAGTGGACCGGATGGGTGTCACCGCCGACAGCAGGGTGTCGCAGTTCGCCTCCGTCGGCTTCGACGTGGCCGTGTTCGACCTGGTCATGTCGTTGTGCGTGGGTGGGCGACTGGTGCTCATCCCGGACGAGGCGCGGGTCGCCGACCACCCGCTGACCGACTTCCTGCACCACCACGGCGTCACCCACATGATCCTGCCGCCGTCGCTGCTGTCGGCACTGCCCGCCGACTGCGCGCTGCCCGACGGCGGCACCGTCCTGGTCGGTACGGAGACCGTGCCACCGGACCTGATCCGGCGGCTCGCCAGGCGGCAACGCGTCTTCGGCGCGTACGGGCTGACCGAGGCGACCGTCAACTCCACCCTCTGGGCGGCGCAGCCGGACTGGGACGCGGCCGTACCGATCGGCCGCCCCGACCCGAACACCCGGACGTACGTGCTGGACGCGAACCTGCGCCCGGTTCCGCCCGGCGTCGTCGGCGAGCTGTACGTCGCCGGCCGTGGCCTGGCCCGCGGTTACCTGGGCCGGTCCGCGCTCACCGCCGAGCGGTTCGTCGCCTCTCCGTTCGGCCCGCCCGGGGCCAGGATGTACCGCACCGGCGACCGGGCCCGCTGGCGCGCCGACGGCAACCTCGACTTCCTCGGTCGGGTCGACGACCAGGTGAAGATCCGGGGCTTCCGGATCGAGCTGGGCGAGATCGAGGCGGCATTGGCGGGTCACCCGGACCTGACCCAGGCGGCGGTGGTCGCCGACCGGGCCGGCAGTGTGGTGCGGCTGGTCGCGTACGTGGTGCCCGACCCGGCACGCGCGACCGTCCCGGACCCGGCGGTGCTCCGGGCGTACGTGGGAGACCTGCTGCCGGAGTACATGGTGCCGGCGGCGGTGGTGGTGCTCGACGGCCCGTTGCCGCTGACCGCGAACGGCAAGCTCGACCGGCGGGCCCTGCCCGCACCGGACTTCGCCGCGACCGGCGGCGGACGCGCGCCGGCCACCGCCCGCGAGGAGGTGTTCTGCCGGCTCGTCGCCGACCTGCTGCACCTGCCCCGGGTCGGCGCCGACGACGACTTCTTCGCCCTCGGCGGGGACAGCATCGTCGCGATCCAACTCGTCAGCCGGGCCCGCCGCGAGGGTTTCGGCATCCGTCCGGCGGCGGTGTTCCAGGCCCGTACCCCGGCGGGTCTGGCCCGGGCCGCCCACGACCTGGCCCCGGCCGCGGTGCTGGCACCCAGCGCGCTGCTCGACCTGGATCCGGCCGAGCGGGCCGAGGTCGCCGCCCTCGACCCGGCCCCGGTGGAGCTGCTGCCGCTGACCCCGTTGCAGGCGGGGCTGCTCTTCCACGCCTCGCTGGACGCCGACGGGCCGGACGTCTACACCGTCCAGACCTGGTTCGAGCTGGACGGCCCGGTGGACCCGGACCGGCTGCGCCGCGCCGGGCAGGCCCTGCTGGACCGGCACCCGAACCTGCGCGCCGGCTTCCGCTACCTGGGGTCGGGCCGACCGGTGGCCGTCGTGCCGGCGAACGCCCCGGTCCCGTGGACCGAACATGACCTGACCGGCTCGGACGAGCTGGCCGCCGAGGACGCCTGGCAGCAACTGCTCGGCGAGCAGGCGGCCAGGTTCGACCCGGCCCGCCCGCCGCTGCTGCGGCTGCTGCTGGCCCGGTTCGGCGCCGACCGGCACCGGCTCCTCCTCACCCACCAGCACCTGCTCCTGGACGGGTGGTCCGGGCCGCCGCTGGTCGAGGAACTGTCCACCCTGTACGCCGCCGACGCCGACCCGAGCGCCCTCGCCCCGGCGGTACCGTTCCGGGACTACCTGGGCTGGCTCGCCGGCCAGGACCGGGACGCCGCCCGTACGGCCTGGGCGGCGGAACTCGCCGGGCTGACCGAGCCGACCCTGCTCGCCCCGGCGGAGCCGACCCGGCTGCCGATCGCCCCCCGCCTGCACGAGGCGGTCCTGCCGGAACCGGTGACCACGGCGCTGACCGTGCTCGCCCGGCGCCGGGGCCTGACCCTCGGTGCCGTGGTGCACGCCGCCTGGGGCGTCGCCCTCGGCCAACTCACCGGTCGGCACGACGTCGTCTTCGGCGCCACCGTGTCCGGACGCCCGGCCGACCTGCCCGGCATGGAGGCGATGATCGGACTGTTCATCACCACCGTCCCGGTACGGGTGCACTGCGCCCCGGCCGACCCGCTCGGTACGGTGCTGGACCGGGTCTGGACGGCCCAGTCCCGGCTGGTCGAACACGAACACCTGGGGCTGGCCGAGATCCAGCGGTCGGCCGGCATCGGTGAACTCTTCGACACCCTGGTGGTGTTCGAGAACTTCCCCGCCGTACCGGACCTGCCGGAGGCTTCCGGGGACGGGCTGGTGATCAGGCCGACCGGTGGACGGGACGCCACCCACTACCCGCTGACCTGGGCGGTCGCGCCCGGCGCGGAACTGTCCCTGGTCGCCGAGTACCGCCCCGACCTCTTCGACGAGCAGGCGGTACGCCGGTTCGCCGACGCGTTCGTCCGGGTGCTCACCGCGCTCGCCGACGCACCGGACGCTCCGGTCGGCACCATCGACCTGCTGTCCGGTTCCGTACGGGACCGGGTGCTGACCGAGTGGAACGACACGACCCTGCCCGTGCCGGCGGTCACCATGCCGGCCCTGCTCGCCGCGCAGGTGACCGGGTCACCGGACGCGGTGGCGGTGGTCGCGGACGACACCGGTGCCGGCGGGTGGACCTTCGCCGAACTCGACAACCGGGTCAACCGGCTCGCCCGGCTGCTGGTGAGCCGGGGCGCCGGCCCGGAGCGGGTGGTCGCGCTGGCGCTGCCCCGGGGCGCCCGGATGATCACGGCGATCCTCGCCACCCAGCAGGCCGGTGCCGCCTACCTGCCGATCGACGCGGACCTGCCCGCCGACCGGGTCACCATGATGGTCGACGACGCCGACCCCGTGCTGCTGCTCACCACGACCGCGCTCGCCGGGGACCTGCCCCCGACCGGCCGCCCCCACCTGCTGCTCGACACCGACGAGACGGCCGACCTGCTCGCCGGGCAGGCGGGGCACGGGCTCGACGACACCGACCGGCTCGCGCCGCTGCGTCCGGACCACCCGGCGTACGTCATCTACACCTCCGGTTCGACCGGTCGGCCCAAGGGCGTGGTGGTCACCCACCGCAACCTGGTCAACCTGTTCCACAGTCACCGGAGCACGCTGCACCGGCCGGCGGTCGCCGCCACCGGACGGCGGCACCTGCGGGTCGGCCACGCCTGGTCGTTCTCCTTCGACGCCTCCTGGCAGCCGCAGCTCTGGCTCTTCGACGGGCACGCCCTGCACGTCGTGGACGACGAGACCCGGCGCGACCCCGGACGGCTCGCCGCCCGGGTGCGTACGGACGCGCTCGACTTCATCGAGGTCACCCCGGCGCACTTCGCCGCGATGGCGGACGCCGGACTGGTCACCGACGGCCGGTGCGGGCTCGCGGTGGTCGGCGTCGGCGGGGAGGCGGTGCCGCCGGCCCTGTGGCAGACGCTGCGGGAACTGACCGGCACCGAGAGCTACAACCTGTACGGGCCGACCGAGTGCACGGTGGACGCGCTGGTCGGCCGGATCCGGGACAGCGACGTACCGGTGGTGGGTCGTCCGGTGCACAACACCCGCGCGTACGTGCTCGACACGGCGTTGCGGCCGGTCGCGCCCGGGGTGACCGGGGAGCTGTACCTGGCCGGTGCCGGCCTGGCCCGGGGTTACCTGGGCCGCCCCGGACTGACCGCGGAACGGTTCGTCGCCGACCCGTTCGGGGCGCCCGGCAGCCGGATGTACCGGACCGGGGACCTGGCCCGGTGGACCCCGGACGGTCAGCTCGACTACGCCGGGCGGGCCGACGACCAGGTGAAGATCCGGGGGTTCCGGGTCGAGCCGGGTGAGGTCGAGGCCGCCCTGGCCCAACACCCCGCGATCGCCCAGGCAACCGTCGTCGTACGCGAGGACCGGGCCCGGGGCCGGCACCTGGTCGCGTACCTGGTCACCGTGGCCGGTGGGGCGGTGGACCGGGCCGAGATGCGCGGCCACCTCACCGGGCTCCTGCCCGAGTACATGACCCCGGCCGCGTTTGTCGCGCTGCCGCGACTGCCGGTGCTGCCGAACGGGAAACTCGACCGCTCCGCCCTGCCGGTGCCGGAATACCCGGCGACCGAGGGCAGGGCGCCCCGTACGCCGGTGGAGGAGGCACTGCTCGCGGTCGCCGTACGGGCGTTGGCCCGCCCCGAACTCGGGGTCGAGGACGACTTCTTCGCCCTGGGCGGGGACAGCGCCGCCTCGATCCAGTTGGTGGTCCTGGCCCGGCGGGCCGGGCTGGAGGTGCGTCCCCGCGACGTGTTCCGGCTGCGGACCGTCGCGGCGCTGGCCGAGGTCGCGGTCCCGGTGGAGACCGTGGTGCCGCTGACCCCGGTCATGCACTGGCTGCGCGAGCTGACCGGCCCGATCGCCGGGTTCAACCAGTCGGTCGTGCTCCGGGTGCCGGCCAATCTCGGCACCGACCGGCTCGGCCGGGCGCTGGGTACCCTGCTGGACCGGCACGACCTGCTCCGGGCCCGGCTCGACCGGGGGGAGTCCGACGGCGACGAGTGGACCCTGCGGATCCCGTCACCGGGTACGGTCGACGCCCGACCACTGATCTCGCGGGTCGACGTGGCGACGTTGGACGACAACGGTCTTCGGGACGCGGTGGACGAGCAGGCCGGGTTGGCCCGGCAGCGGCTCGACCCGGACCGGGGGGTGCTGGTCCAGGCGGTCTGGTTCGACGCGGGGGACCGGCCGGGCCGGTTGCTGCTGATGATCCACCACCTCGCGGTCGACGGTGTCTCCTGGCGGATCCTGGTGCCCGAACTCGCCACCGCCTGCACCGTCGAACCTCCGGTGTCCGCCGTCGCCGACGAACCGGAGCCGACGACCACACCGTTCGCCCGGTGGGCGGACGTGCTCGCCCAGGCGGCGGTCGACCCCGAGCGGGAGGCGGAGCTGGCGTACTGGGTCGAGGTGATGACCGGCGCCGCGCCGCTGCTGGCACCGGTCGACCCGGCCCGGGACACCGCGACGACCACCCGCGAGGTACGGGTCACGCTCGAACCGGCGGAGGTGTCGCCGCTGCTGACCCGGTTGCCGACCGCCCTCGACGTCACCGTCAACGAGGTGCTGATGACCGGGCTCGCCCTGGCCGTCAACGAGACCTGGCCCGGTGCCGGCGACGGAGGCACCGCCGTCCGGTTCTCGCTCGAGGGACACGGGCGGGAGGAGTCGGCCGTCGACGGCGGGCTGGACCTGTCCCGGACCGTCGGCTGGTTCACCACCGTCTACCCGGTACGCCTGGACCCCGGACCGGTACGCCTGACCGACCCGGCCGCTACGGACGAGAGCCCCCCGCTGGCCGCCGCCGTCACCCGGGTACGGGACCAGTTGCGGGCCCTGCCCGACAACGGGCTCGGGTACGGCCTGCTGCGTTACCTCAACCCGAGGACCGCTCCGACGCTCGCCGCGCTCGGCCTGCCCGACATCCAGGTGAACTACCTGGGCCGGTTCGGGCTGCCGGAGGCGACGGACTGGTCCTTCGCCCCGGAGATGGCGGCCGCGGCGGCCCACTCCTCGGATCCGGGCATGCCGCAGGCGTACGGTCTCAGTGTCACCGTGCACATCGAGGACCGCACCGATGGGCCGTACCTGATCGCTAGCTGGACCTGGCCCGACGCGGTGCTGACCGGACACGCGGTCCGGGACCTGGCCGATACCTGGATCCGGGCGCTGCGGGTGCTCGTCGCGTCCACCGACCCCAACCCGAGGAGAGATCGATGACCAACCCCTTCGAAGACCCGGACGGCACCTACCTGGTGCTGGTCAACGCCGAGAACCAGCACAGCCTCTGGCCGTCGTTCGTGGACGTACCGGCCGGGTGGACCACGGTGCACGGGCCCGGACCCCGGCAGGAGTGCCTGGACTACGTGGAGGCGCACTGGACGGACCTGCGTCCGCAGAGCCTGATCGACGCCATGGGCGCCGACCGGTAGCTCGCGGTCGCCGAAGGGTTGCCCGATCGCGCCGGACGCGTCGGGCAACCCTTTCCCGTCCGGGCGGGCTTCCGGATCGCCACGGTTCAGCGGTCGAGCAGGAAGGCCTGTCGTTCGTCCGGGGTGAAGGCCCGCGCCTGCCTGGTCGCGGCGGCGGCGAGGACCCGGTCGACCGGACCGCAGACGTCGCAGTCCCAGGTGCGGACCGATCCGTCCGAGTGGACCGTCGCCGCACGCCCACCGTCGGGGCTGAACGCGAAACCGAGCGGTCCCGGTCCGAGCGGGTGCAGGGTGACCGGCTCGGTGGCGCCGGCATCCGCGGCCCAGAGCTGGATTCCGGTCAGTTCACCGCCGCCGAGCAGTGCCAGGTGGCGACCGTCCGGGGTGTAGGTCAGCCGGGTGGTGGCCGCACCCTGCCCGGCGGCGGCCAGCAGGGTCGCCGCGCCGCCGTCCACCGGCCAGATCCGGATGGTGCTGTCCAGGCCGAGACTGGCGGCACTGCCACCGCCCGGGCGGTACGACACCGAGGTCACCGCCCCGTCATGCCGGCCGAGGGCCACCGCCCCGGTGGTGCCGGCGCTCGCCGGTCGGATCGACACGGTCCCGTCCTCGGCCCCGGTCACCACGTGCCGTCCGTCCGGGGCGAACGCGCCAACGGAGCCGGCGGGACCCAGCGGTACCGCGTGCGGCGTACCGCTCTCGATCCCGTCCCAGACCCGTACGCCGCCCGGTCCGCTGGTCAGCAGCCGGTGGCTGTCCGGGCCGAAGACCAGCCGGCTCGATCCGGCGGCGTCGAAGGTGGCGGTCGGCGTACCGGTCGGCCAGGCCCAGATCCGTACGGTCCCGGCCGAGTCGAGGGTGGCCAGGTGGGTGCCGTCGGGGGCGAACGCCACCTCCAGCACCATCCCGGAGTGTCCGGGCAGGGTTGTCGTCGAGGTGGGCTCGGCCGCGACCGTGGTGTCGCCGGTCAGGGGCGACGCGACGGTGGTGATCCGGACCAGTCCGTCGTCGATGCCGCCGGTGGCGAGGTGGCGGCCGTCGGGGCTGAACCGGGCCACGTGCACCAGGTCCCCGTGCGGGTGGGTGACGTCCGGGTGGAACGGCCCGTCGATGTCCCAGGACCGGACCGTGCCGTCCTCGCCGACGCTGACCAGGTGTCCGTCCGACCCGACGGTGGCGGCCCGGACCGCGCCGGCGTGGCCGCGCAGCGGGAGCGGGTCACCGGGCACGGTGGTGTCCCAGAACCCGAGCACGCCGTACCCGTTGGTGGTGATCAGCCGCTGCCCGTCCGGGCTGAACGTCGCCGGGGTCACCCCGCGCAGCCGCCCCAGCACGGTCGGCTCCCCGTCGCCGGATGCCGCCCAGATCCGCAGCGTGCCGGCCTGGCCACCGGCCACCCGGGTCCCGTCCGGGCTGAACAGCAACTCGTCGGTGTCGACGGAGTCGACCAACTCGACCGGGGGCCGGCCGGGCTCGGTGAGGTCCCAGATCCGGGCGGGTGACAACCCGGTGCCGGCGGCCAGCCGTCGCCCGTCGGCGGACCAGGCCAGCGTGAAGACGCCACCACGACCGCCGTACGGCATCACCCGGGGTGCGGCGGGAGTGCCGGACAGGTCCCACAGCCGTACGGTCCCGTCCGCGTCCCCGCTGGCCAGGTACCGGGCGTCGGGGCTGAACCGGACGTCGCGTACCGGGCCGGTGTGGCCGGGCAGCAGGACCGGTCCCCGGTCGGGCGCCGAGCTGTCCCAGATCCGGACCACCGGTTCGTTGTACGAGGCGGCCACCCACCGGCCGTCGCCGCTGATCGCCACCGTGCGCAGGTCCGTGCCGGGATCGGGCAGCGCCGGGGCGAGACCGGGGGAGGAGTCGGTGGCGTGCCAGACCCGTACGGTGCCGTCGGGGGTGCCGGCGACCGCGTGGCGGCCGTCCGGGGTCAGCGCCGCGGCCCGGTTGCGCGGCCCGAACACCGACCGGACCGACAGCTCCCGCCAGTTCAGGGTGGCCTGCCGGAGTACGGTCTCGGCCCGGACGTCCGGCCGGAACCGGTACGCCTCCCGCGCCAGCAGGAAGGCCAGTTGCGGGTCGCGTTCCATCTGCGCCCTGGCTCCGGCGACCAGTTGTCCGTGCAGGGCGTTGTCCCGCTGGTCGGCGGCGCGTCCGGCCTGGACGACCGCCAGCGACGCGAGCACGGTGACCACCGTGGCCACCCCGGCGAGGGTGCCGAGCGCCACCCGTGACCGCCGACGCCTCCTGGTGAGTCGTAACTCGTCGGCCCGCTGGCTGCCGGCGAGGAACTCCCGTTCGGCGCGGGTCAGGCTGCCCGGCTGGGCGTCCGCCCAGATCCGGGTCCGGGACAGGGCCAGCCCGCGTAGCAGCGCCCCAGGATCGTGTTCCAGCGACTGCCACACCGCTGCGGCCTGGGTGAGCTGGCGGTGGGTGCGTACGCCCTCGCGGTCCTCGTCGAGCCAGTCCCGCAGCCGGGGCCACGCGTCGAGCAGCGCCTCGTGGGCCACCCGGACCGACTGCCCGTCCACGGTGACCAGCCGGGCGCCCGCGAGTCGCTCCAGTACGGACGCGGTGACCGGGTCGGCGTCGTCGAGTTCGTCGCGCGCCAACCGGCGGCTGGTCACCGGCTCGTCCCCGGTGCCGACCTCCACCATCCGCAGCAGCACCTGCCGGGCCGCCCGACGCTGGTCGGTGTCGAACTCCTGCCAGACCCGCTCGGCGGTCTGTGCGACGGCGCCGTCCATCCCGCCCGCCGCCTCGTACCCTGCCAGGGTCACGGCGTTGCCCCGGCGTCGCCACCACGCCTCCAGCAGGGCGTGCGACGCCATCGGCAGGGCACCGGCCCGCCCGGCCACCTGCGCGACGATGGTCGAGACCAGGGCGCCCTCGACCATCGCGCCGGCCCGCTCGGCCGGTCGGACCACCGCGTCGCGGACCTGCGGCGGCGTCATCGGCCCGAGCAGGACCTGTGCCTGTGTCAGCGCCGCCGGCAGGTCCGGCAACTCGGCGCACCGGCCGTAGAAGTCGGCCCGGACGCCGAGGACCACCCGCAGCCGGCTGTCCGGTGCCCGTGTCGCGGCCAGCAGTGCGGCCACGAAGTGCTCCCGCGCCGCGCCGTCCCGGCACAACGTGAAGACCTCTTCGAACTGGTCCACGACCAGCCACAACTCCGGGTCGGCCGGCTCCCCGCCGACGGCCTGCCGGATCGCCAGGTGCAGGTGCGCCGGGTCGGTGGCCAGGTCCGTACGCAACGCACCCGCCGGCACGCCGGTCATCCGGGCCAGCCGGACCGCCAACTCGCCCACCGGGTCCGCCCCGGGCGTCAGGACCAGCACCACCACCGGCGGGGTCGGTCCCGTGGCCGGTTCCGGACCCGCCGACGGTTCCGGCTTCGGCGTACGTCCAGCGAGGGCCGCCGGTACCAGTCCCGCCCGCAGCAGGGACGACTTGCCGCTGCCGGAGGCCCCGAACACCGCCACCAGCCGCGCCCGGGTCAACCGCCGAAGCAGGTCGTCGACCAGGTCCTCGCGCCCGAAGAACCACTCGGCGCGCTCCGGCCCGTACGCCGCCAGTCCCTGGTACGGCACCTCCTGCTCGATCCCGTCCGGGTCGGGTGACACGCCACCGGCGACGGTTCCGGGTGCTGCCGACCGGGCGGCGCGGCGCCACCGCTCCTCCCACTCCGGACCGTTCCCGCCGCACCCCGCGACGTACGCGAGGGTGACCGCGAGCGTCGGCAGCCGCCTGCCCCCGGCGGCCTCGGACAGGGTGGTGGCGGAGAAGTGCGCCCGCCGGGCCAGTTCCCGGTAGCCCGGCCGGCCGGCCTTCTCCCGCAGCAGGCGCAGCCCGGCCGCGAACTCCATGATCTCCGGGTCGCCCGGACCCAGCTCACCCTCAGGCCGTGGCACCCAGCCCTCCAAGGTCCATTTCGGTCCGTCTTGTCCGCAGTTGATTGTCCGGCCCGCCGACCCGAAGCCGGACAACGAGTCGGCGACTAGACATCGATGCAGCGGGTTCCGAACGGTGCCCGCCGTAACAATCAACGAGGGGGAACCCGGGATGTCCAAGATCTTTACCAGGGGCAGGCGCCGCGCCCTGACCAGCACGATCGGCGTACTCATGGGCCTGACCGCCGTTGTCGCGGGCCCGGCGGCGGCCCGACCGGCACCGGCGGACCGGGCGGCGGTCGCCGCGTCCGTGGTGCGATTCAACGCCATCTGGGAACCGGGCGGCGACGGCCGGCCCACGGCACACACCCACACCGCAGGCCAGCTTCTCCAGCGCAACTGGGCGCAGGGACTGCGGGCCTGGCGGATCAACCGCTACCCGCACAACGGCACGTTCCTCTACGACGCGATCTGGAAGCCGGGCACCGACGGCCGCCGGTTCGTGGTGGACTGGACGCCGGCGGCGTTCCGGGCCGAGGACACCCGGATGCGGGCCCAGGGCTACCGGTTGATCCAGGCGAGCGGCGTGAAGCAACCCAACGCGTTCTCCGACGACGTCCGCTACGTCGGCATCTGGATGCCGGGTACGGACATCCGGCCGACGATCCTCGGCGCGACCTGGGACGAGATGATCCAGGCGAACTCCAACAGCTGGGCGATCGGCTACCGGATCAAGTACCTGAACGTCTACCGGACCATCGGCGGCGGCCTGCGCTACGACGCGATCTGGGAGCCGGGCAGCGACGGGCGGCCGTCCGTGACCGCCTGGACCTTCCCGGAGCTGATGGCGAAGAACGCGGAGCTGTGGGCGGCCGGCTACCGGATGACGGTGGTCCAGCCGTACCTGAACTTCAACTGAGTCGACCGGTGCGGCGGGCGTCGACGCCCGCCGCACCGGCGCCGCGGCCGGGTCACCACCGGCCGCGGCGCAACGTCCGGGTCACGTGCTGGCTCGTTGGGACCTGGAGATCGCCGATCACCGAGGGGGAGCCGTGTACGTCTTCGGCATGGCCGCCCGATGACCGGTGCCGGGGAGTCCGGTGTGCTGCGCAGCGCGGAGAGTTCGCAGCGGGCCACGTTTCTGGAACTCTTCTTCGACCTGGTCTTCGTGTTCGCGCTGACCCGGATCTCGCAACGGCTGATCACCGACTTCACCGACGAGCGGCGGATCCTGCTCGGCGAGGCCGGTCAGACGCTGCTGCTCTTCCTGGCCCTCTGGCTGGTCTGGTCGTTCACCGCGCTGGTCACCAGCCGGCTGGAGCCCGACCAGCCGCTGATCCAGCTCATGGTGGTCGGGACCATGTTCGGCGCGCTGGTGATGGCGGTCGCGGTGCCGGAGGGCTTCGGCGAGCGGGCCGCCGTCTTCGCCGGTGCCTACGTTGCGATCCAGGTCGGCCGTACCCTCTTCCTCCTGGCGATCAACCGGAGCGAGTGGGAGGTCGGCGCCCGGCTGCTCTTCTGGCTCGGGCTCAGCATGGTGCCGTGGCTGCTCGGTGCCGCGGTCGGGCAGCCCTGGTTGCGTGGCCTGCTGTGGACCGTGGCGGTGCTGCTCGACTACGGCGGGGTGATACTGGACTGGCCCACCCCGAAGCTGGGCCGGGTGCGTACTGCGGAGGTGCCGATCGCCGGCGAGCACCTGGCCGAGCGCTACCAGCAGTTCCTCCTGGTCACCCTGGGCGAGTCGATCCTGGTGATCGGCCTGACCTTCAGTGGTTCGAGCTTCGCCCCGGACCGGACCACCGCGTTCCTGGTGTCCCTCCTGACCACCGTGCTGCTCTGGCGGGTCTACTTCCACCAGGCCGGACACTTGCTGCCGTTGGCCATAACCGTCGCCGGCCGGCAGCTCCGGTTCGGGGTGTCGATGTCCTTCTCACACCTGTTCATGGTGGCCGGCATCGTGCTCACCGCGGTCGGCTACGAGCTGTCCATCGCCCACCCGCTCGGGCACGCCACGCCGGTCTGGCTGTACGCGATCCTGGGCGGACCGGCGCTGTTCCTGGTCGGCCGGGCACTGTTCGAGTATCAGGTGTTCGCCCGGGTGTCCCGGTCCCGGACCGCCGGATTCGTGCTGCTGGGCCTGCTGGCGTTGGCGCTGGTGCACACCCCACCGCTGGTCGCCGGCGCCGCCGCGGCGGCCGTACTGGCCGGGGTGGCGGTCGCCGACGCGCTCCGAGCCCGCAGAACCGGTCCCGAACGACCGAGGCCCCCCACCTGAACACCCCCGTGCACCGGGTTCACGCCCGGTCCAGCCGGTACAGCGTCGCGACGGCGGTCAGGCTGTAGGCGACGTACGGCAGGGCGTCCTCGAACCAGCCCTGTGCCCCCCACCGCCGGGGGTTCGTCACACCCATCGCCGCCATCGGGCCGTCGGCCACCAGCATTCCGCCGAGTCCGATCAGTCCCGCCGCCACCGCCGGCGGCGGACGCCGTCCCCCGGTGAGGGTGGCGAAGAGGGCCACCGTCAGCACCCCGTTGGCGAATCCGAGCAGCGGACCCAGGCCGGCGCGCCGCTTCGCGGCCGGTTCCTCCGGGCCGAGACTGAGGTGGGCCCTGGCCACGAGCCGATGCACCATCCGTTCGTGGCTGTTGCTCATCGGGCGCGCCCGGATCACCACGTCCAGGTTGCTGACCAGCTCACGGGCCAGGGTGGCGGCCGCGCCGGCCAGGATGCCGTTCGCCAGGTCGGTCAGCGGGTGCCCCGGGTGGCGCGACATGAGATCCCCTCAGCTCCGGTCTCTGCTCGGCTCGCCGCGAGTCGCGGCTCCGGCCGCTTACCCGTCCTGTTCGGCCGCATTCCTCGCGGAGGTGAGGGACGGGGCGTCACACCGGTGCGGTGGCGGGTGTCCGGTTCCGTGCCCGTACGCGGATCAGCCAGTGCAGGGCGACCAGGGGTACGACGCCGACCGGGTACCAGGCCAGATCGGTCGGGTCGAACTGCACACCCAGCACGAACCGGGCCAGCAGGCTGCGCGCCGAGAGCGCCGCCGGTACGGGAGTCAACTGTGCGACCTCGACCAGCCAGCAGAATCCGGTGGTGATCCCACCGGCCACGAGCGGGGTGACGGGCGGCCACAGGAACACCACCGTCGCGTAGACGATCGACGCGTACAGGGCGGTGCCGGAGTACTGCTCCAGGGCACCGCCGGAGAACGCGCGGATGGCGAGGGCGACGACCAGGAAGACAACCGCCGACGCGGAGGTCACCAGCCGGACCCACCACGGGTTGAGCGACACCGGCAGATCGTAGCGGGGCGACCGTCCGACCCCGCCCCGTCGGGGGGATGACCAGCGGGGCGTAAAGCGCTGGGCGGGTGGCCCCGCCCGGCGGTACAGTCGGGGCGTGGAGATCACCCGTGGGTATACCGCCGCAACCGCGCGAGCTACCAGCTCGTCGGTTGCCGCCGCCTGATCTTCCCATTCCCCGCCGGCGACCGGAAACGGTCCGCCGGCGCATCGGTTCATCGCAGGACATCCCGCGTCGGTAGTCCCTTTCCGGTCGTCATGACCCGAAAGGCCACTGCCATGACACCGGACCGGATCGTCCGCACCTTCGTCGACTACTACCGGGAGCGGGGACACCTGTTGGTCCCCGACACCTCGCTGATCCCGCCGCCGGGTGATCCGGTGCTCTTCACCACCTCCGGCATGCATCCGCTGACCCCGTACCTGGAGGGACGCCCGCATCCGCTCGGGCGGCGTCTGGTGAACCGCCAGCGCTGCCTGCGTACCACCGACCTGGACGAGGTCGGGGATCACACCCACCTGACCGTGTTCGAGATGCTGGGGTCGTGGTCACTCGGCGACTACGGCGGCTCGCAGAGCCTGCGCTGGGGCTACGACCTGCTGCGGGAGGGATTCGGCGTCGACCGGGACCGGCTGCACGTGACCGTGTTCGGCGGCGACGACCTCGTCGGGCCGGACACCACCTCGCTGGAGACCTGGGGCGACCTCGGCGTACCGGTCGAGTTGACCAGGGAGGAGAACTGGTGGTCGAACGGGCCGACCGGACCCTGCGGGCCCGACTCGGAGATATTCGTCTGGACCGGACAGACCCCACCGGAGGGCACGCCGGGCACCGACGACCGCTGGATGGAGGTCTGGAACCACGTCGGGATGCGCTACCACCGTCACGACGACGGCCGCCTCGAACCGCTGCGGCAGCCCAACATCGACACCGGGATGGGACTGGAGCGGATGGAGATGGTGCTGACCGGCGGACGTTCGGTGTTCGAGGGCGACGGCTTCGAGCCGTGGGTGCGTACCGTCTCCGGGCTGTGGGGGCAGGAGGGGGAGTCGCTGCGTCGGGTCTGCGACCACCTGCGGTCCTGCGTCGTGGTCGTCGGTGACGGCGTACGACCGTCGAACACCGGCCGGGGGTACGTCCTGCGCCGGCTGGTCCGCCGGGTGCTCACCACACTCTGGCGGGACGACCCCTCGCGGAGCCTGTCCGACCTGCCCCCGGATCCGTTCCTGCACACCGTGGACCGGTTCCGGCAACCGGTGGACGTTCATGACCTGCGCGACCTGCTCTCCGAGGAGGAGCGTCGGTTCCGGGACCTGCTCCTGCGGGGACGTCCGCTGGTGTCCCGTACCAGGTCCCGTGGCCCGTTGACCGAGGAGGACTACCACTACCTGCACGACACCCACGGGTTGCCGCGCGAGCTGGTCGACGGCCTGCTGGGCGAGGCGGTCTGACGGATCCCGGACCGGAACACGTGTACGCAACGCAGCGGGTC
The DNA here is from genome assembly GCF_035917455.1 of Micromonospora sp. NBC_01796. Taxonomy (NCBI): domain Bacteria; kingdom Bacillati; phylum Actinomycetota; class Actinomycetes; order Micromonosporales; family Micromonosporaceae; genus Micromonospora; species Micromonospora sp. NBC_01796. Next base: position 7,132,118 of record NZ_CP109078.1, read on the forward strand.
GGGGCACGTTGCGTTGCGTCCCGAACTGATTGCCGACGGAGTCTGGACACTGTGGATTCCCCACGCCCGGCGTCGCCTAGCGTCGGGGCATGGCACATGAAGAGCCGCTGGCACAGTTCGCGGCCCGGTTGCGCGACCTGCGCGCGGAATGCGGCGGACCGTCGGTGCGGGACCTGGCGGAGTACATGAAGGAGGCCGGCCGGCCGTTTCCCCGGTCGACGATCAGTGACAAGCTCGCCGGTGTCTCCAAGCCGTCGTGGGAGTTCGTCGAGGCGTACGTGCGCACCTGTGCCCGCCTCGGCGGTCGCCCCGCCGACCTCGACGACTGGCGGTCGTCGTACCGCAGGCTCTTGCAGGAGCTGGCGCGGCGACGCTCCGGGCACCGGCAGGCGGTCGCCGCCCACCTGGAACTGACCGCGACCGGCCCGGCGGCGCGTGCGGTGCCGGGCCTGGTCCCGGCGGCGGACCCGCCGCGTCAGCTGCCCGGCGACATCCCGGCCTTCACCGGCCGGGAGGCCGAGTCCGCCGCCCTGGACGACCTGCTGACCACGGCGGCCTCCGCCGGAGCGGTCGCGGTCGTCTCGGGTACGGCGGGAGTCGGCAAGACCGCGCTCGCGGTGCACTGGGCGCACCGGGTGGCCGCCGCGTTCCCCGACGGGCAGCTCTACCTCGACCTGCGCGGGTACGACGTGGACGCGCCGGTCACCCCGGTCCGCGCGCTGGAGGGTTTCCTGCACGCGCTCGACGGCAACCGGGCCCAGCCGTGGGGTGGGGTGGACGAGCTCGCGGCCCGGTTCCGGTCCCTGGTGGCAGGCCGGCGGATGCTGCTGGTGCTGGACAACGCGAACTCGGTCGACCAGGTACGCCCGTTGCTGCCCGGCACGGCGTCCTGCTTCGTGCTGGTGACCAGCCGCGACCGGTTGACCGCCCTGGCCGTCCGGCACGGCGCGCGGCGGGTGGCACTGGACCGGTTGCCGCTGGACGAGTCGCTGCGCCTGCTGGGGGCGCTCGTCGGACCGCGGGTCACGACCGACCCGGAGTCGGCCGCCGTACTCGCCCGAAGGTGCGCCCAGCTCCCGCTGGCCCTGCGGATCGCCGGTGACCTGGCCGCCGCCCGCCCGACCGCACCGCTGGCGGTCCTTGCCGCGGACCTTGCCGACGAGCAGCACCGGCTCGACCTGCTCGACGCGGGCGGCGACGAACGTACCGACGTCCGGGCGGTCTTCTCCTGGTCGTACCGGCGGCTGGATCCGTCGGCGATGCGCCTGTTCCGTCTGCTCGCCCTGCATCCTGGTGACTTCGACCGCTACGCCGCCGCGGCGCTCGCCGGACTGCACCCGGCACAGTTGCACCGGCCACTGGAGACACTGCTGCGCACCCACCTGGTCCAGCGGGTGGACGGGGACCGGATGGAGTTGCACGACCTGCTCCGCGCCTACGCCAACGAACTGCTCCGCGACGACGAGCGCCGGCGGGTCGACGTCCTGGTCGACTACTACCGGCACGCCGCCGTCGCCGCGCTGGACGTGGCGTCACCCGACGACCGGTACGACTGGCTCACCCGTGGCGGATATCCCGGCACGCTGCCACCGTTCGCCGATCCGGACGCCGCCCGGCGCTGGCTGGACGCGGAACGGCCGAACCTGATGGCGGTGACGGACTACGCCCACCGGCACGACCGGTGGGACGAGACCAAGCAACTGTCGGCGATGCTCTGGCGCTACCTCGACCTCGAACCGGCGACCGACGGCGAGCACCTGCTGCTGTCCTATTCGACGTAGGCAGCGAACGGGTTGTCAGAGCGCGGCGGCGTAGGCGGCGGCGAGGCGTTCCGTGGCGCTGGGACCGTCCCGTTCCGGTGCCGGTTCGGCGAGGTGGGTGGTCCGCAGCTCGGCCATGAAGTCGCGCCACAGCTCCGGCCCACCCGCCGCGAGCAGTTCCGTCCGTACCCGCAGTCGTGGTGTGGTCGGGCGGTGGTGCAGACCCCACTCGCCGAGCTGGGCGAAGACGGGCACCAACTGGATCGACGCCTCGGTCAGGCTGTACGCCGCCCGCCGCCCCGGCCCCGCGTCCGCACGGGTCAACAGGCCGGCGTTCACCAGCCGTTTCAGTCGGTCGGCCAGGATGTTGGAGGCGATTCCCTCCTCGGACCCGGCCAGCAGCTCCCGGAAGTAGCGCCGGTTGCCGAACATCACGTCCCGCAGTACCAGCAGGCTCCAGCCGTCGCCGAACGCCTCGACGGCGGCATTGATCGGGCAACCCGAACGCGGCGGCTTCGCCAATTCGTACTCACCTCCGAACCGGTTGCAACCTACCACCGGATGGTTCGACGTCCGGCTGCCGATCGCGAAGCGGATGTTCGGCGTCAGGCGAGCGGACGGACGATGTCCCGGGCATGGTCGACCACGGCCGCACCCACCACGGTCGCCTCCAGCGGCAGCACCTCCAGGCATCGCCGCACGGCCGCGGCCATCAGCGAGTTCGGTACGCGCATCGACAGGGTGCAGTGCGGCACCCACCGGCCCGGCTGGTAGTGGTCGGCCAGGTCCACCCCGGCCCCGGTCAGCCGGGCGTGCACCTCGGCGTGGTGAGCCAGCATCTCCGGGGTCGGTGTCGGCCCGAGCCACAGCACCCGTCCCAGGAACTGCCCGGAGTGCTGGAAGGACATCCGCAGCGGTGCCGCCACGACCATCCCGGTCAGGGCTTCGGCCACCCGTACCGGGTCGAGACGCGGCGCCACCGCGAGCGAGACGTGCGGGCGGTGCCGCTGGCCGAGCAGCGACCGCATGCTCTGCACACCCTCGGACTCCAGCGCGTCCCACAGCACCCGGATCCGCCGGGTGGCGTCCGGATCCAGATACAGTTCGAGCGCCGCGACCACCTGATCACGATAGTGGTCCACGATCGCCCCCGAGGATCAGGTGCGGTTGCCGGCCGTACGCCGGGCCTTCGACCGCCTGCCTCGCGGCCGACGGGGACTGCCTGCGGGTTGCCGCTGCCGGGCCAGTTCGGCCTCCAGGGCGTTCAACGCGGTCCGCAGCTCGCGTAGCCGTTCGCCGACGAGTTGCGCACTCTCCGGTGGATCCGGAACCGGTGGGGGAGGGGGAGGCGCCTGCTGCTCGGGGACCGTCCGGGCGGCCGGCTGCTCGGCCTGGTGGGCCTCCTCCAGCGCCTTGAGCACGATGCCGATCAGCAGGTTCGTGAGCAGGTACGACGCCACGATGATGTACGAGGTGTAGTAGGGGATGCTCCACTCGGAGACGAGCCGTCCGGTCTCCAGTGCGTCGGTGATCCCGTCCAGCGACAGCAGCAGGAACAGGGTGAGCATCGCCCGCCCGACGGTGCCGTACCGGTCCGGGTAGGCGTCCCCGAAGGTCATCCAGCCGACCATCGCGTAGAGGTAGACGGTCAGCGTCGCGATCAGCAGGAAGCTCCCCAGGCCGGGCAGGCTGCGCAGGACGCCACCGATGATCATTCGTAGGCTGGGGAAGAGGCGTACCGCCCGGACGACCCGGGCCAGCCGGAACAGCCGCAGCAGGGTGACGTTCTCCCGTACGCCGGGCAGCAGCGGGGCGCAGACGACCAGGAGGTCGAAGACGTTCCACCCGTCGCGGAAGAAGGTGCGCGGGGTGGCGAGATGCGCGCCGAACCGCAGACCCAGTTCGATCGTGAAGCAGGCGAGGCAGGCGTACTCGACCGCGAGCAGGGCGCCGCCGGCCCGGTCCAGGGCCTTGTCGTACGTCTCGACACCGAGCACGACCGCGTTGACGATGATCACGCCGAAGGCGACGGCGTTGAACCAGTCCGCGCCCACCACCCGCCCACACCAGCTCGTCACTCGTGATCTGACGGCCGCCGGTACCTCGTTCACGCCGAGCACACTCCCCTGTGGATCAACCTGTCGCGGGGCAGCCTACGGGCGTACGATCCGACGCCGCGCACGCCGTCCGGCCGTAGGGCGATCCTCGGGTGGACCGGTGCTCCCGGTCACGGCCCCGCGGTGGACGCGGCCCTGTCGGACCTCTGCAGGGCGTGCACCGGCGGTACCGGTGGCCTGGACGGCGGCGGTTGTTGCACCGTTCGGGCCACCTTCGCCCGCACCTGCTCGGCGTCGGGATGGCCGAGCGCGTCGAGGATGTCGAGGGCCGCGAGCCAACTGGTCCGGGCGGCTTCCGGATCGCCCGCGGCCCGGTGGCTGTCGCCGATGTGGGTGAGGGTGTCGGCCTCGTAGTAGCGGTCCCCGACGTCGCGGAACAGGTCGACCGCCCGGCGGTAACACGCGATGGCCTGCCGGTGGTTGCCGAGATGGTGGTGGGCGTAACCGAGGCTGTCCCAGGTGTTCGCCTCACCGAACCGGTCGCCGACCCGGCGCAGCAGGACGAGCGCGCGTTCGCAGTGGTGCAGGGCCTGCCCGTGGTCGTGCAGTTGGGCGTACTGCCACCCGACCGAGTTGAGCGCGCGGGCCAGCATGGCGAGGTCCCCGAGGGTTTCGAACCGGGCGAGCGCCCGCTGGGCGTGGGCGAGTCCCCGCCGGTGGCTGCCCTGCCGGGACAGGACCCAGGCGATGCTCCGGTCGGTGTGCGCCTGCCCGGCCAGGTCACCGAGTTCGTCGTACAGGCCCGCCGCGAGGCGCAGATGGGCATGTGCGTCGGCGAACCGGCCCAGTTGTGCGCGGGCCCGCCCGAGACCGCAGTGCACGCTCGCGGCCGCCCGGTGGTCGGCCAGCCGCTGGGTGGCGGCGAGCGCGGTCTCCTGGGTGGCCGCCCAGTCCCGCCAGTGCCCCTTGCGGTCCAGGAAGTCGGCCATCGTCCAGGCCAGCCGCCACACGTGGCCGTGCAGGCCCTCGTCGGCGGCCCGCGCGACCGTGTTGAGCAGCACCAGGTGTTCGGCGGTGAACCAGACCATCGCGGAGTCGGCGTCCGGGCTCGTCACCGCCGTGACGCCGGGGCGGGCGGGTTCCAGGTCGATCAGGTCCCGGAACGGCTGCAACAGCCGGGCATGGGCGTACGCCGAGTGCAGGTAGTGGTCGAGCAGCCGGTGCGTCGCCGCCCGCCGCTCGGCCTCGCTGTCGACCTCGCTGGCCAGCTCGGTGGCGTACGAGCGCAGCAGGTCGTGGAAGCCGAACCGGCCGGCCGTGTGCTCCATCAGCAGATGGGCACGGGCCAGCGTGGCCAGCAGGGCCCGTGCCTGCCGTGACGGCACACCGGCGAGGCTGGCTGCGGCAGGGGCCGAGACGTCCGGACCGGGATGCAGCCCGAGCAGCCGGAACAGTCGCCCGGCGTCCGGACTCAGCGCGCGGTAGGACCAGGAGAAGACACCGCGCACGTCGGTGGCCGGGTCGCCGCCGTCGAAGGCGTCCAGCGCCCCCGCCGCGTCACGCAGTTCGTCGGCGAGCGCGGACAGGGGGAAGCCGGGGCGGGTCGCGGCCCGGGAACTGGCGATCGCGAGGGTGAGCGGCAGCCCCGCGCAGCTCGCGATGATCTGGTCGACGGCGCCGGGCTCCTCGGCCACCCGTTCCGTCCCGAGCCGGCGGACGAGCAGGTCGCGGGCCTCGACCGTCGGTAGCGGATCGAGCGCGAGCGGGTACGCACCCTCGGTGGCGATCAGCGGCGTGAGCTGGTTCCGGCTGGTCACCAGCACGAGGCAGCCGGCGGAGCCGGGCAGCAGCGGGCGTACCTGGTCCGGGTCACGGGCGTTGTCCAGCACCACCAGGATCCGTCTGCCGGCCAGCAGGCTCCGGTACAGGGCGGCCTGCGGTGCCAGCCCGACGGGGATCCGTTCCACCGGCACCCCGAGCGCGTCGAGGAAGCCCCGGACCGCCTCGGCCGGGTCCATCACGGATCCGCCGGCGTCGAACCCGCGCAGGTTGACGTAGAGCTGGCCGTCCTCGAAGTGGCCGGCGACCCGGTGCGCCCAGTGCACGGCCAGGGTTGTCTTGCCCACGCCCGGAGTCCCCGACACGGCGGCGATGACCGGCGTCGGGGGACCGGTGGCGTCGAACCCGCCGAGCAGGCGGTCGAGCCGGCCGAGTTCGGCGGTACGGCCGGCGAAGGCGCGTACCGCGGGTGGAAGCTGGGCCGGGACCGATCCCCGCCCGACGCCGGACCCGGTCCGACCAACCGCGGTCGACCCGGCGCCCACCTCGATCGCGGCCGGCACCGGGTCGAGCGCCGGATCCTGGAGCAGGATCGCGTTCTCGAGGTCCCGCAGTGCCGGCCCCGGCTCGATGCCCAGGTCCTCGTCCAGCCGGTGCCGCAGCCGGCGGTACGTCGCCAGCGCGTCGGACTGCCGCCCGGCCCGGTAGAGGGCGAGCATGAGCTGCTCGTGGATGTGCTCGTCGAGATCGTGTTCCTGGCTCAGGACCTCCAGCTCCGGCACGAGCCGGGCGTGTTCGCCGAGCGCCAACCGGACGTCGGTGAGGGCCCGTACGGCCACCAGGCGGACCCGCTCCAACCGCTCGGCCTGCTCGTCCAGCCAAACCGGGCCGGTGACGTCCACCAGCGCCCGCCCGCGCCACAGGTCGAGGGCGGCCCGCAGGCAGGTGTCGGCGTGCGCATGGTCGGCGGACCTCGTGCCCTCGCGGATCAGGTGCTCGGCCGCGCCGACGTCGACCGCCTCGACCGGCAGGTCCAGCAGGTAACCCGGCCGCCGGGCCACGATCGGAGCCGGCGCGCCGATCGTACGGCGCAGGTACGACACGTGACTCTGCAGGCTGTTCAGCGCGGTCGCTGGTGCCCGGTCGCCCCAGACGACGTCGATGAGCCGGTCGGTGCTGACGATCTCGCCCGGATGCAGGGCGAGTACGGCGAGCACCGCCTTCCGTCGCAACCCGGAGAACGTACGCGGTGCACCGCCGACGGTCACGTCCACCGGCCCGAGCAGCCTGACGCGCATCTGGTCCCGCCCCCACCCCACCGGAAATATGGGCCCAGGCTATCGGCGGCGCAACCGGACCCGGGCGGCTCAGTCGGACACCGGACCATCGGCGGTTTCAGTGTCGCGTCAGCACCGTTGTGGAGCCCCCTGCGAGATTCGTGTCCAGCGTCGGCGACCCGCCGGCACGCGCCATTCCGGATCTCCACCCGATTTTCGGATCTCTTTCGCAGGGAAGGTCGTCATGCGTTTCCGTATCCCGATCGTGCTCGCCACCGCCCTCGTCGTACTGACGGGCGCGCTGGGCGCCGGCAGCGCCGCCGTCGCGGCCCCGGCCACCAAGCAGGGCGACGTCGGCACCAACGCCGTCACCAGGTACTGGATCTTCGTACACACCGCCAACATCCAGGACGCCGGCACCGACGCCACCGTCCGGATGAAGGTCTACGGCACGCTCGCCGATTCGCCCGGATATGTCAACCTCGACAACTCCGCCGACAACTTCGAGCGCAACAGCAACGACACCTTCGGGCCATTCTCATGGTTCGACATCGGGCGGCCCGACTTCATCGGCGTATACAAGGGCAGTAACGGATCCGAGTGGTACCCCGAATACGCGATGGTCTATTCGGAGGCCACCCGGATCTGGTACCAGTGCCCGATGAACGCGTACTACGGCGACGGCGAGGAAACCCGGTGGTTCGACTGCCCGTAGTGCGGGTTCCGAGCATCTGATCCTCATTCCGCACAGTCGATCGTGCCCCGGTCACCGGAACGGATTCGCCCGCTCCGGTGACCGGGGCGCCGTTGTGTCCGGCGCCAGGGGAGGCTCCCCGCCGGTTCACCCTGGACGTCGACGGCACCGGTGGAGTTCGCTGGACGGATGGTTGACGTGGTGGTTGTCGGCGCCGGGGTGGTCGGACTCACCTGCGCGGCGAGGTTGCAGCGTGACGGCATGCGGGTGGCCGTGGTGACGGCGGACGAGCCGGCGCGGACGGTGTCGCGGATCGCCGCGGCGGTGTGGTACCCGACCCACACCGAGGGCGACCCGCGGGTGCTGGACTGGTCCCGGCGCACCTTCGCCGAACTCGTCCAGCAGGCAGGACGGGGTGTGCCGGGGGTGGTGATGCGGCCGACCCGGATGCTGCGGCGCACGGTGGACGGGGAGTTCCCCTGGTGGGCGCCGGCCGTACCGGATTTCCGGGTGACCGCGCCGGCCGCCGTACCGGACGGCTACACCGGTGAGTGGCGGTTCACCGTTCCCTCGGTGGAGATGAGCCCCTATCTCGACTGGCTGGTCCAGCAGGTCACCGGGGCCGGTGGGGTGCTGGTCCGGCGCCGGTTGACGCGGCTCGCCGACGTCGCCGAACTGGCCCCGGTGGTGGTCAACGCCACCGGTCTGGCGGCGGGGGTACTGGCCGGCGACGAGGCGGTCCACCCGGCCCGTGGTCAGATCGTCCTGGTCGGCAACCCCGGACTGCACATCTCCGTACGCGACGAGGAGAACCCGGCCGGGATGACGTACGTGCATCCGCGCAGCGGGGACGTGGTGCTCGGCGGGACCTTCGACCGGGACGTGTGGGACACCACACCGGACGAGGCCACCGGGCGGGCCATCCTCGACCGGTGCGTCGCCCTGGTGCCGGAACTGGCCGGTGCCCCGGTGCTGGCACACCTGGTCGGGCTGCGGCCGGCGCGGGACGGTGGGGCACGGGTGGCGGTCGACCCCGTCGGACTGCCGGGCGGATCCCGGCTGGTCCACACCTACGGGCACGGTGGAGCCGGCGTCACGCTGTCCTGGGGATGCGCGGACGAGGTGGTCGAGTTGTGCCGGGCATCGGAGACCGGCTGAGCGGACCGCAGCGGTGCGGCGAGCGCGGCGAACCGGTCGGCGGTGTGCGCCTCACCCGGCAGGTCGAGGATCGGACCGAGTGCCGCGGCCCAACCGTGGCAGAACAGCTCCCACCCGTCGTGTACGGCCACCCCGTCCGTACGCCGGGCCTGGCGCAGTACGGACAGGTCACCGCGGTAGTTCAGCTCCCACACCACGGCACCGGGCGGAAACGCGGCGACCGGTGACAGCGGGCTGCCCGGCCGGTCCTTGCCCAGCCCGGTGGCGTTGACCACCAACGTCCCGGCCGGGCTCCGCTCGACCGGGCCGTCCCAGGGTCCGGCTCCGACGTGCGCCTCGAGGCGGACCCGTCGGTCGGCGGCCCACGGACCGAGGACCGACCGTAGGTGGTCAACCGCACCGCCGTGCCGGTCGGTGAACACCAACCGGGTGGGCGGGACCGGTCGGGCCAGCAGGTGCCGGCCGAGGGCGATCGCGGTGCCGCCCGCACCCAAACACACCACCTGTTCGCCGTCGGGCCAGATCCGGTCGACCACCCGGCCGACCGAGACCGGGTCGCGGGCGAAGCCGGCCAAGCCCTCTGACCTGCGGCTCAGCGCGTTGACCTCACCACACTCGGCCGCCAACGGGTCGAGTCGGCCGATCAGGTCACCGGCCCCGGCCAGCAGGGCAACCTTGTGTGAGGTGATGACAGCGCCGAGCGACCCGCTGTCGGCGGCCAACTCCTCGACCAGTGTGCGGTACAGCACGGCCGGCGCGCCCAGCGGCAGGTCACGGCCCACCAGGCGTACGTCGAGACCGAGGTCGGCCATCCAGATCGGAAACGCGTGGTTGACTGTCGACTCAGCGGTCGACACCCCCACGAACCACACTGTGGACGTCACCGGGCAAGTATGACCTTGACCTGGTCGGCCCGCTTTGTCCGACCCGGCGGCATTAGCGCGGCCGTGGAGCGCTATCCGGGCTGTGACCTCTGTAAGTGTCCCCGCGAGGGAGCGCGATCAAATGTTGCGAAACATCCTCGTCTCCCATAGGTTGCTTGCCGCTACACGACTGAACGGCTGATCTCGAACTACCACGGAGGCAACGATGACGTTGGTGACGTGGCGCGACCCCCTCCCGGCGGGTGCGCGCGGGTGCCTCCGGCTACCGGGGCGTGCCCACCTGGCGGCTCCGGCCGCGGCACACGCGTGCGCGTGTGCGAAACCGATCGGGGAGCCGCGGCCATGAGTGACGGTCCCATCCTGCTGGAAATGCGTTCGATCACCAAGGAGTTCCCCGGCGTCAAGGCGCTCGCCGACGTGAACCTGGTGGTCCGGGCCGGTGAGATCCACGCCATCTGCGGTGAGAACGGCGCCGGCAAGTCGACCCTGATGAAGGTGCTGAGCGGGGTGTACCCGTACGGCAGCTACTCCGGCGACATCGTCTACCGCAACGCCGAGTCCCGGTTCTCCGACATCCGGGCCAGCGAGCATGCCGGCATCGTGATCATCCACCAGGAACTCGCGCTGGTCCCCGGCATGTCCATCACCGAGAACCTCTTCCTGGGCAACGAGCCCCGTCGCGCGGGGGCGATCGACTGGAAGGCCGCGAACCGCCGGGCGTTGGAGTTGATGGCGAGGGTCGGCCTGCGGGAGGACCCGGACACCCTCATCAAGGACATCGGGGTCGGCAAGCAGCAGCTCATCGAGATCGCGAAGGCGTTCGCGAAGGACGTCAAGCTGCTCATCCTCGACGAGCCGACCGCGGCCCTGAACGAGGCCGACTCGCAGCACCTGCTCGACCTGCTGCGCGGGTTCAAGGAGCGGGGCATCACCTCGATCATCATCTCGCACAAGCTGAACGAGATCGAGCAGATCGCCGACTCGATCACGATCCTGCGGGACGGCCGGAGCATCGAGACGCTCGACGTCAAGGCGGAGGGCGTCAACGAGGACCGGATCGTACGCGGCATGGTCGGCCGGGAGCTGAGCAGCCGCTTCCCGGACCACACCCCCTCGATCGGGGAGGTGTTCTTCGAGGTACGCGACTGGACGGTCCGCCATCCGATCTCGACCGAGCGCCTGGTCTGCAAGGGCTCCAGTTTCAACGTCCGGCGTGGCGAGATCGTCGGCTTCGCCGGGCTGATGGGCGCCGGGCGGACCGAGTTGGCGATGAGCGTCTTCGGTCGGTCCTACGGGACGTACCTGTCCGGGCGGATCTTCAAGGACGGTCGGGAGGTCGTGCTGAAGTCCGTGTCGGACGCGATCGACCACGGGCTGGCGTACGTCAGCGAGGACCGCAAGTCGATCGGCCTGAACCTGCTCGACGACATCAAGACCTCGATGGTCTCGGCCAAGCTCTCCAAGGTCTCCAGCTACGGGGTGCTCGACCAGGTGAAGGAGTACCGCGCGGCCGAGGGGTACCGGACCAGCCTGCGGGTCAAGGCCCCGACCGTCGACGAGGGTGTCACCAAACTGTCGGGTGGCAACCAGCAGAAGGTGGTCCTGGCGAAGTGGATGTTCACCGACCCGGACCTGCTGATCCTCGACGAACCGACCCGCGGCATCGACGTGGGCGCCAAGTACGAGATCTACGGCATCATCCAGCGGCTCGCCGACCAGGGCAAGGGCGTTGTCATCATCTCCTCGGAGCTGCCCGAGCTGATCGGCCTGTGTGACCGCATCTACACGGTGTTCGAAGGAACCATCACCGGCAACATCGACAAGCGGGACGCGGACCCGGAGACCCTGTTGAAGCAGATGACCTCAGCGAAGAAGACGCAGACGCCATGAGTCGTATGAAAGACCTCCAGAAGTCCCTGTTCGGCGGGACGACCTCGAACGCCCGACAGTTCGGGATGATCTTCACGCTGGTGGCGATCGTCCTGCTGTTCCAGTTCCTGACCAACGGGCTCACCCTGAACTCGGGGAACCTCATCTCGCTGGTGAGTCAGTACTCCTACATCCTCATCCTGGCCATCGGGATGCTGATGGTGATCGTCGCCGGCCACATCGACCTGTCCGTCGGCTCGATCGCCGCGTTCGTTGGCATCGTGGTCGCGAAGGTCATGCAGGAGTACTCCGTACCGTGGTTCCTCGCGATCCTGATCGGCCTGGCCGTCGGTGCCCTGATCGGCGCCTGGCAGGGGTTCTGGGTCGCGTACGTCGGCGTGCCGGCGTTCATCGTCACCCTCGCCGGCATGATGCTGTTCCGGGGCGGTAACCAGTACATCGGCAACGCCGACACCATCCCCGTACCCCAGGGTTTCAAGGTGATCGGTGCGGGCTTCCTGCCCGAGGTGGGGCCGGGTACCGGATACAACAACCTCACCCTGCTGCTCGGGCTCGCGGCCTGCGCGGCGGTGGTGATCCGGGAGTGGCGGCTGCGCCGGACCCGGCGGGAGATGGACGCCGAGGTCGCACCGATGTGGATCTCGGTGCTCCGGGTCGCCGTCGCGCTCGGTGTGATCGTGTACGTGACCCTGCGGTTCGCCGGTGGCCGAGTCGGCACCAGCTTCCCGGTCTCCGGCATCATCCTCGCCGTCCTGGTGCTCGCGTACTCCTTCATCACCCGCAACACCGCCGGTGGTCGGCACATCTACGCGGTCGGCGGCAACGCACGGGCCGCGGAGCTGTCCGGTGTCAAACTCCGGCGGGTCAACTTCTTCGTGATGATGAACATGTCGGTCCTCGCCGCTCTCGCCGGCATGATCTTCGTCGCCCGATCCGCCGCTTCCGGCCCGCAGGACGGGCTGGGTTGGGAACTCGACGCGATCGCCGCCGTCTTCATCGGTGGCGCGGCGGTCTCCGGCGGACTCGGCACCATCAGCGGTTCGATCGTCGGCGGCCTGGTGATGGCCGTGCTCAACAACGGCCTGCAGCTCATGGGTGTCGGCTCGGACCGGGTCCAGATCATCAAGGGCCTGGTGCTGCTGCTGGCGGTCGCGCTCGACGTCTACAACAAGAACCAGGGACGGACCTCGATCACGGGGGCGTTCATGCGCCAGTTCCGCCGGCAGGCAGCCGCGGGACCGGCCTCCACCTCCGCGACGGGCACCGAGCCCGCGAAGACTCCGGTGGCCAGCTGACGGTCACCGCCGACGGGGCGGAACACATCTGCCTCGCCACCTCGAAGAAGGGCCACCACCACCATGCGTAAGTTCCTCGCCAGGAGCGTCGCGCTCAGCGCCGTCGCCCTGCTGGCACTCACCGCCTGCTCCGAACGTGAGGGCTCCGACTCCGGCTCGACCGGGTCGGAGAAGGGCTTCGCCGCCGACTCGCTGATCGGCGTGGCGCTGCCGTCGAAGACCTCGGAGAACTGGGTCCTCGCCGGTGACCTGTTCACCAACGGCCTGAAGGAGGCCGGCTTCCAGTCCGACGTCCAGTACGCCGGCGCCTCCACCATCGTCGCCGACCAGCAGGCGCAGATCTCCGCGATGGTCACCAAGGGTGCCAAGGTCATCATCATCGGCGCGACCGACGCCGCCCAGCTCTCGACCCAGGTCGAGGCGGCCAAGGCGGCCGGCATCACCGTGATCGCGTACGACCGGCTGATCACCAACACCGCGGGCGTCGACTACTACGTCGCCTACGACAACTTCAAGGTCGGCCAGCTCCAGGGCGAGGCGCTGCTCAAGGGCATGAAGGAGAAGAAGCCGACCGGCCCGTACACCATCGAGCTGTTCGCCGGCTCGTCGGACGACAACAACTCCGGGGTCTTCTTCAACGGCGCGATGGACGTCCTGAAGAAGGAGATCGACGCCGGTAACGTCGTCGTCGGCTCCGGCCAGACCGACATCAAGCAGGTCGCCACCGACGGCTGGAAGGCCGAGAACGCCCAGCGGCGGATGGACTCGCTGCTGACCGCCAGCTACGGCACCAAGACCCTGGACGGCGTGCTCTCGCCGAACGACACCCTGGCCCGCGCGATCATCACCTCGGTCAAGGGCGCCAACAAGCCGCTGCCGGTGGTGACCGGGCAGGACTCCGAGGTCGAGTCGGTCAAGTCGATCATGGCTGGTGAGCAGTACTCGACCATCAACAAGGACACCCGGAACCTGGTCAAGCAGGCCATCCAGATGGCCAAGGACCTGCAGGCCGGCAAGGACCCGCAGACCAACGACACCGAGTCGTACAACAACGGTGTCAAGGTCGTCCCGGCGTACCTGCTGCCGCCGCTGATCGTCACCAAGACCAACGCGGTCGAGGCCTACGCCAACGACCCGAAGCTCGCCCCGCTCACCAAGTAACATCGGCTCGGCCGCTGACGAGGCGGCAGCAACGGGTCCTCGGAGTTCCGACTCCGGGGACCCGTTCCCGTGTCGCCGACGGCTCGCGGCATGATGGGTCGGCGCCGCTTCCCGCCCTCCCGGGCGGGTGGTGACGCCAGCTCAGCAGCACCGACCAGGTGACAGGAGAACCATGACCACGCTCGCCGACCAACCCATCGCCGCCCTGCGCTCGGGCCACGACGAACTTTCCGGTTTCGTCCGGGACCTCGGCCCGGAGGACCTGGTCCGCCCCTCCGGCGCCAGCGAGTGGCAGGTGTCCCAGGTGCTCAGCCACCTCGGCAGCGGCGCTGAGATCGGCCTGGCCCAGCTGACCGCCGCCCGCGACGGCGGGCCCGCACCGGACGGGGACTTCAACCGCAGGGTATGGGCCCGGTGGGACGCCATGCCACCCGCCGAACACGCCAGCGGGTTCCTCGAGGCCAACCAGCGGCTGGTCGAGGCGTACGAGTCGCTGGACCCGACCACCCGCGAGGAACTGCGGGTCGACGTCGGTTTCCTGCCCGAGCCGGTCGACGTCGCCACCGCCACCCGGTTCCGGCTCAGCGAGTTCGCCCTGCACCAGTGGGACGTCGAGGTGGGCTTCAACCCGTACGCGACGGTGACGCCTACAGCGGTGGCGGCACTGCTCGACCACACCGGTGGCATGCTCGCCTGGAACGGCCGCCCCGACGCGCTCGGTGGACGGCAGGCCACGCTGGTGCTGCGGCTGACCGGGCCCGACCAGGTGCACGGGCTGCGGCTGGGCGAGCGGATCGAACTGACCGAGGTGCCGGAGCACCCGGACGGTGAACTGGTCATCCCGGCCGAGGCATGGCTGCGGCTCGTCGTCGGGCGGCTGGGGGAGCGGTACACACCGGACACCGTGCGGGTGACCGGCCCGATCAGCCTGGACGACCTGCGCAAGGTCTTCCCCGGCTTCTGATCGCAGGCGGGCACCGGCCGCCCGTGGCGGGTACCCGTCCCGGCGGATCGTGTGAGCGGTCAGATGCTCGCGCGATCCGCCCGGTCCCCGGGTATCACGCCGGCGGTGGTCATCCTGCTGGCCGCCTTCCACCCGGACGAGCGGGCTTACCGGGTCCGGTCAGCGGACCAGCAGGTCGAGCAGACGGTCCAACTCGCCGGCCGGGTCCTCGGTCAGTCCGGTGTGCACCGGTCCCGACTGGATCACCGTGCTTCGCGGCGCGGTGAGCCAGCGGAACCGTTCGCCGAGCCGCATCCCGGCCGCCGGCCCTCCGGTCGGCCCACCCGTGCAGGTGGTGTCCCAACCGCGCAGTGCGGTGGCGACCGCGTCGACGTCGACGCCGGGATCGAGGCTCCGCAGACGGTCGGCGTCGAGATGGAGTCGGGCCGCGAGGAAGTCGTGCGCCTGGCAGTAGAGGACCACCCCGACGTTGATCTGCTCGCCCCGCTGGATCCGCGGAACGGCGCGGATGGCCGCGTACTCGAAGGGCTTCCTCATGCCGCCGCCACCTGGGGCAACCAGGCGCCGCTGTCGGCGACCCGGGCGGACAGGTGGGCGACGTACGCCGCCCGCGCCTCGTCCGGCGACTCGAAGTCCGGGCCGGTGAGCCAGTCGTCGGGAACCAGCGTCAGCACCTCGGTGAGCAGGTCACCCGTGACCTGCGGGGCGAACTCCGCGTCCGCCTCGGACAGGCGGGTCGCGTACGGAGCCAGGACGTGGTCGTCGGCCCGGAACGGCCGCCCGATCGCCGCCGCCGCGCGTGGCCAGTTGTGGTGGAAGTAGATCGCCGCCCCGTGGTCGATCAGCCAGAGTTTGCGGTGCCAGACCAGCAGGTTCGGGTTGCGCCAGCTCCGGTCCACGTTCTCCAGGTACGCGTCGAGCCAGAGCACCCGCGAGGCGAGTTCCGGGTCCACCGGGTGGGCGACCGGGTCGTAGCCGAGCGCACCGGGCAGGAAGTCCAGGCCGAGGTTGGCGCCGCCACTGGCCGCGAGCAGCTCCTGGACCTCCTGGTCGGGCTCGGCCCGGGCGATGATCGGGTCGATGTCGATCACCACCAGCCGAGGTACGGGCAAACCCAGGCGCCGAGCGAGTTCACCGGCCACCACCTCGGCCACCAACGTCTTCGGCCCCTGCCCGGCCCCCCGGAACTTCACCACGTACGTGCCGAGGTCGTCCGCCTCGACCAGGCCGGGTAGCGAACCGCCCTCACGTAACGGGGTCACGTAGCGGGTCCCGGTGACGTGGCGCAGCATGCGGCCCACCCTAGTGCCGGCCCGGACGAGGCCGACAACAGGCCGCCCCGCCCGGCCGCGACCGCGATGGTGCCCCGGCGACTAGCCTCTGTCCGATGGGTGAGGTGGTACGCAGGGCGACCGTCGCCGACGCCGGGGAACTGGTCCGGCTGCGTGCGGTGATGCTGGCGGCGATGGCCGGTCACGAGCCGGTGGGCGACGACTGGCGGCGGGCGGCGGCGCGGACGCTCCGGACCCGGTTGGCCGGGCCCGACCCGACGTTGGTCGCGTTCGTGGTGGAGCGATCCGACCGGCCGGGTTCCCTGGCCGCCTGCGCGGTCGGCGCGGTCGAATTCCGCCTCGGCGGACCGGACAACCCCTCCGGCGCGACCGGGTACGTCTTCAACGTCGCCACCGACCCGGCCCACCGCCGACGGGGCTACTCCCGCGCCTGCGTGACGGCGGTGCTCGACTGGTACCGGGACCGGGGGATCAGGACGGTCGACCTGCGCGCCTCCCGGCAGGGGGAACCGCTGTACGAGTCGCTGGGCTTCGTGCGTACGGCCGATCCCGCGATGCGGTTGCGGCTACCGCCACCGGAGTAGGCCCGGCCCACGCCCCCGCGGGGTGGACCGGGCTCGCCGCGCAGGTGGGGTCAGGCGCCGGTGGGGGCGTCGGCCGCGAGGAGTTCACGGACCCGGGGGACCACCTCGGTGCCGTACAACTCGATCGTGGTCATCAGCCGGTCGTGCGGCAGGGTGCCGCTGGAGTACTTCAGGTCGAAGCGTTGGACGCCGAGAGTGCGTACGGTGCTGGCGATCTTCCGGGCGACCGTCTCCGGCGAGCCGACGTGCCAGGCGCCCTCGGCGATGTCGGCGTCGAAGCGTGCCCGCGTCATGGGCGGCCAGCCCCGCTCGGCGCCGATGCGGTTGAACAGCACCCGCACGTGCGGCCACAGCACGTCGGCCGCCTCCTCGTCGGTGCTCGCGATGAAGCCGGGGGAGTGCACCGCGACCGGCAGCGGCTCCTTGCCGAACTCCCCGAGAGCGCGGTGGTACAGGTCGACGTAGGGCGCGAACCGCGCCGGGGCACCGCCGATGATGGCCAGCGCCAGCGGGAAGCCGTACTGGGCGGCGCGGACGACCGACTCGGGGCTGCCACCGACACCGATCCAGGTACGGATGTGTCCCGACTCGGTCTTCGGGTAGACGTGCTGCTTCTCCAGCGAGGCGCGTACGGTGCCCTGCCAGGTCACCGCGTCCTCGGTCAGCAGGTGCGACATCAGGTCGGCCTTCTCCGCGAAGAGTCGGTCGTAGTCTGTGAGGTCGTACCCGAATAGCGGGAACGACTCGGTGAACGATCCCCGGCCCAGGGTTATCTCCGCACGTCCCTGCGAGATCGCGTCGAGGGTGGCGAACCGCTCGAAGACGCGTACCGGGTCGTCGGAGCTGAGCACGGTGACCGCGGTGCCGAGGCGGATGCGTTCGGTCCGGCTCGCGATCGCGGCGAGCACGATCTCGGGCGCGGAGACCGCGTAGTCGTCGCGGTGGTGCTCGCCGATGCCGAAGCTGTCGATGCCCAGCCGGTCGGCGAGGACACCCTGCTCGATGACGTTCCGGATCACCTGGCCGTACGGGATGCGGTTGCCCTCGGCGTCGGCCGTGACGTCCCCGAAGGTGTCCAGGCCGAACTCCACACCGGTCGCCATGATGTCTCTCCTTCATCGGTACGCCCCGGGCGTACCCGCTTCGGTTACTCCCGGCGGGATAACGACGGTGCCGATGATCTCATTCCCGGCCAGTGACGGCTCATGCCCGATCGTGCGCGGCGGACCGGTCGGTCCGCCGCGCGAGGTGTCCGGTCAGCCGCGTGAGCGCGGCAGGCAGCACTTCTTGTACTTGGTCCCCGAGCCGCACCAGCAGGCGTCGTTGCGCTCCGGCGGCCAGGGGATCTGGCTGGTGCCGCTCGACAGCTCCTGCGCGTACGCCGCGCGGATCTTCGGATCGGTCGGATCCCCGCCCCGCTGCGGGGCGAAACCGGCCAGCCCGACGGTCGAGCCCTTGAGCACGGTCAGTCCGGTACGGCCGCCGCCGGCCAGCCGGACCAGTTCCCGCTCCAGGCCCGCCCGGTGCTCGTCCCAGTCCCGGCCGTAGGTCTCGGCCAGGGCGGGCCAGTCCGACCGCAGCCGCTCGAAGTCGTCCTTCGGCCAGAACAGCAGATCGTTCGCCGTCGGTTCGGTGCCCGCCCGCCCGGCGGTGCCGCTCAGGCCGCTCTCCAGCCGGTCGGCCAGGTTGTCGTTCTGGTCGTGCGAAAGGGCGAGGTCCCGACGTACCCGGTGGCGCTGTTGCAGCAGGAAGAACAGGATGCCCGCGGACTCGCGGTCCCTCGGCTCGGTCGGCTGGTCGGCGGACGCGGCGCGGTCCGCCATGACCGTCTCCACCGCGGCCGTCAGCCACTGCTCGGCGGTGGCGGTCCGACCGCCCGCGTCCAGCGCGGCGCTGATGTACGCCGGGGCGTCGGCCTGCTCGGTGAGCAGCGGGCGCAGGGCGGTGAGTTCCTCGACCGCCTCGTCGGCGCGGCCGACGCGGAACAGGATCCGGGCGTGCAGGGCGCGGGAGAAAGCGGCCCGGTTGTCATCGCGTGTCCGGTACGCCTCGACGGCCCGATCCGCGTAGCGGAGCGCGGCGTCGAGCTTCGACCGGCTCTCGGCGATCTCGGCGGCCAGGGTCAGCGCGTAACCGGTGTCGGTCGGGTCGGCGAGCCGGCCCTGGTCCGCCGCGTCGGCGAGTTCGGCGGCAACGCCGAGCGGGTTGGCCGCGCCGAGCGCGGACTGGCGCAGTTCGGTCAGATCTGCGCTGCTGAGAACGTTTGTCGTTGGCACGATCTCACGTTACTGCGCGAGCCGGGTCCGGCGCCGCCGCGACGCTGTTGCCCCCGTCTCACCCCGTCTCGACGTCGTCCCGCCCGGGCCGGACCCCCTGTCCCGGCGCCGGGTTCAGAACAGGATCACCGAGCGGGCGCCCTCGCCCCGGGCCATCCGGTCGAGCGCCGCCGGGGCCTCGTCGAGCGTGGTCCGGTCGCTGATCAGCGGCCCGAGGGCGATCGACCCGTCGAGCACGGCCCGGGCCAGTTCGGGCAGGTCCCGGTCGGGGTCGGAGGAGCCGTAGACCGAGGAGCGCAGGATCCGGGCCGAGTGGAAGATGTCGAGCGCGCCCAGTTCCACCACATCGTCCTTGCCGCCCATGCCGACCACGGTGACCTGGCCGCCCCGGCGGGTGGCCCGCCAGGCCAGCCGGATCGTCGCGGCCCGTCCGACGCACTCGAACGAGTGGTCGACGCCCCGGCCACCGGTGCGGGTCCGTACCGACCGGTTGAGGGTGTCGTCGGAGAGCAGGAAGTCCGTGGCCCCGGCGGCGATCGCCAGGTCGCGTTTCGCCTCGGACAGGTCGACGGCGATCACCGGGTCGGCGCCGGCCGCGCGGGCGGCGGCGACCACGGACAGACCCACCCCGCCGAGGCCGATCACCGCGACCGCCTCGCCGGGAACAACCCCGGCGGTACGGCGTACCGCGCCGATGCCGGTGAGTACGGCGCAGCCGAGCAGGGCGGCGGCCTCGAACGGCAGTTCGGCCGGGACCGGGATGACCGCGTTCGCCGCGACCACCACCTCCTCGGCCAGCGCGCCGAGCCCGAGCGTGACGTGCAACGGTGTCCCGTCGGCGTCGGTGCTGCCGCTCGGTAGGGACGGGGCGCCGGTCGCGGCGCAGAGCCACGGCTCGCCCCGCGCGCAGAACCAGCACTGCCGGCACGGGGGCGCCCAGTTCAGCACCACGTGGTCGCCGACGCGTACCCGGTCGACCTCGGCGCCGACCGCGAGCACCACCCCGGCCGCCTCGTGCCCCAGCACCAGCGGGTACGTCGGCGCCAGGGTCCCGTTGACCATCGACAGGTCGGAGTGGCACACCCCGGCGGCCCGGATCGCCACCCGTACCTGCGCCGGGCCCGGTGCCGGCAGCACGATCTCCTCGACCCGTGGTGGGGCGCCGGCCGCCCGGGCCACCAGTGCCCTCACCGCTGGATGGCCTTGGTCTGGAGGAACTCGTCGAGGCCGAACGTGCCCAGCTCACGACCGAGGCCGGACTGCTTGTAGCCGCCGAACGGGGCGAGCGGGTTGAACGCGCCGCCGTTGATGTCGACCGCGCCGGTACGCATCCGCCGGGCGACCGCGAGCGCCCGGTTGTCGTCGCCGGACCAGACCGCGCCGGCCAGCCCGTACCGGGAGTTGTTGGCCACGGAGACGGCGTGGTCGTCGTCCTGGACCGGAATCACCACCAGCACCGGGCCGAAGATCTCCTCCTGGGCCAGGGCACCGTCCGGGTCGACGTCGGCGAAGATCGTCGGTGCGACGAAGTGGCCGCGTTCGGGCACCTTGGCGTCGGGTCCACCGGCGATCAGCCGGGCGCCGTCGGCGAGGCCCCGTTCGATGTGGTCGCGTACCCGGCCGCGCTGCGCGGCGCAGACCAGCGGGCCGAGCCGGGTGGCGGCGTCGAACGGGTCGCCGAGCTGGTAGTTCTCGGCGGCCCGGGCGGCGAGGGCGAGGGCTTCGTCGTAGCGGCTGCGGTGCACCAGCATCCGGGTCCAGGCCGTACAGGTCTGGCCGGAGTTGAGGAAGGCGTTGCCGACGCCGGTCTTCACGGCCGCGCCGAGGTCGGCGTCGTCCAGGATCACGTTGGCCGACTTGCCGCCCAGTTCCAGGGCGACCCGGGCGATCCGGTCGGCGGCGAGGTGCGAGATGCGCCGGCCGGTCGCGGTCGACCCGGTGAACGAGACCATGTCGACGTCCTCGTGGGCGGCGATCGCCTCGCCGACCACCGGGCCGGTTCCGGTGACCAGGTTGACCACGCCGGGCGGGAGCCCGGCCTCGTGGATCGCGTCGAAGAGCAGGTACGCGACCAGCGGGGTCAGCTCACTGGGTTTGAGGACAACCGTGCAGCCGGCCGCCAGTGCCGGGGCGACCTTGGCGACCACCTGGTGCAGGGGATAGTTCCACGGTGTGATCGCCCCGACCACGCCGACCGGTTCCCGGACCACCAGCGAGTTGCCGACCAGTTGGCTGGCCGGTGGTTCGGCGGCCAGGTCGACATAGCTGCGCAGTACGGCCAGCGGCAGCCCGGCCTGTACCCGGGTCGCCACCCGCAGCGGGGTGCCGAGTTCGAGCGCGACGGTACGGGCGATTTCGTCGGTACGGGCGGCGAGCGCGCCGTGCAGCCGGTCGAGTGCGGCGGCCCGGTCGGCGGGATCGGTGGCGGCCCAACTGTCGAAGGCGGTACGGGCGGCGGCCACCGCCCGGTCGACGTCGGCGGCTGTGCCGGCCGGCACGGTGCCGATGACCTGCTCGGTGCTGGGGTTCTCGACCGGGATGGTGTCGGTGGCGGCGGGGGTGACCCACTGCCCGTCGAGGTAGAGGTCGGTACGGGTGAGGTCCATCGGGGGCCCCTCGGGTCGACGGAAACTAGCGGTGCAAGTTTTTACTCTAGTACGCCCCGGCGCCGGACGGGAGGGGTGGCAGCGGTCCGACCATCCGCTCGTAGGTGTGGGCGAGCCCGTCGATCAGGGCATCCAGGCCCAGCGTGAACGCGCCCTCGTCGACGCTCTGCTGGTGCTCGGCGAGTCGGTGCGCCTGGGTCAGGTGGGGATACTGCTCGGCGTAGAAGCCGGGATCCTCGACGAAACCTCGGGCGAACGACCCCAGTGCCGACCCGGTCACGAAGTAACGCATCAGCGCACCGATGTGGGTGGCCCGCGCCGGTGGCCAGCCCGCGTCGACCAGTCCGCCGTAGACGGCGTCGGCCATGGCCAGGGCGGCGGGACGACGCCCCGGCCCCTGGGCGAGGTGCGGGACGATGTGCGGGTGGGCGGCGAGGGCGGCCCGGTAGGACAGTCCCCACAGGCGCAGCGCCTCCCGCCAGTCGGCCGTGCCGAAGGACGAGACGTCGATCTGGGCGGTGATGCTGTCCGCCACCGCGTCCAGGATCTCGTCCTTGGTGGCGAAGTGGTTGTACAGCGAGGGTCCGCGTACGCCCAGTTCGGCGGCGAGTCGCCGGGTGGAGAAGGCGCCGAGCCCGTCGGCGTCGATCAGGGCGGCGGCGGTCTCGATGATCCGCTGCCGGCTCAGCAGGGCCTGCCGTGGCCGGGGCATGGCGTACCTCCTTCTCCGTCTTACCGGTGTCACCGGGGCTCGTTGCGGAAACTCTGCCACACGGGGTCTGGACGAGATAAAACTTCCAGCGCTAGTTTAGATGGATGGACCTCCAGCTCTCCGAGGAGCAGGCGGCCGTCCGCCGGCTCGCGGCCGAGTTCGTCGACCGCGAGGTACGGCCGCACGCCGCCGAATGGGACCGTCGCGAGGCGGTCGACCCGGCGATCGTCGGCCGACTCGGCGACGTCGGTTTCCTCGGACTGACCATTGCCGAGCGGGACGGCGGGTCCGCCGGCGACCACCTCTCGTACTGCCTGGTGCTGGAGGAGTTGGGGCGCGGCGACTCGTCCGTACGCGGCATCGTCAGCGTCTCGCTCGGACTCGTGGCCAAGGCGATCGCCGTACACGGCAGTCCGGCGCAACGGGCGCAGTGGCTGCCCCGACTCTGCGCCGGTGAGGCCCTGGGGTGCTTCGCGCTGACCGAGCCCGGCAGCGGCTCCGACGCGGGTTCGCTGCGCACCCGGGCGGTCCGTGACGGCGGGGACTGGCTCATCACCGGTTCGAAGGTCTTCATCACCAACGGCACCACCGCCGACGTCGCGCTGGTCTTCGCCCGTACCGGTGAACCGGGACCGCGCGGCGTCACCGCCTTCCTCGTACCGACCGGCGCCCCCGGTCTGGACCGGCGCGAGATCCACGGCAAGCTCGGGCTGCGCGGGCAGGCGACCGCCGAACTCGTTTTCGACGCCGTACGCGTGCCGGCCGACGCCCGGCTGGGCGCCGAGGGTGCCGGCCTCCGGCTCGCCCTGTCCACCCTGGCCAAGGGAAGGATGTCGGTGGCCGCCGGTTGCGTCGGCATTGCCCAGGGCTGTCTGGACGCGGCGGTGGGTTACGCGACCGGGCGGGAGCAGTTCGGCAAGCAGATCGCCGGCCACCAGCTCGTCCAGCACCTGCTCGCCGAGATCGCGGTGGACACCGCCGCCGCCCGGCTGCTGGTCTGGCAGGTCGCCGACCTGATCGACCGCGACCGTCCGTACGCGACCGAGTCCTCGATGGCCAAGCTGTTCGCCAGCGAGGCGGCGGTACGGGCGGCGAACAACGCCGTCCAGGTCTTCGGCGGCTACGGCTACATCGACGAGTTCCCGGTCGGCAAGTACCTGCGCGACGCCCGCGTGGCCACCCTCTACGAGGGCACCAGCCAGATCCAGCAACTGCTCATCGGACGCGCCCTCACCGGTGTCTCCGCGTTCTGACCCCCGACCGATCCACCACCCACGAGGAGAACAGTGACCAGATATGCCGGCAAGGTAGCCGTCGTCACCGGCGCGGGACAGGGCATCGGCGCGGCCACCGCCCGCCGGCTGGCCGCCGAGGGGGCGGCGGTCGCCGTCGTGGACCTGAACACCGACTCCGCCACCTCGGTCGCCGACGAGCTGACCGCCGCCGGTGGGCGGGCCGTCGGGATCGGGTGCGACGTCACCGACGCCACCGCGGTGGCGGACATGACGGCCCGGGTCGTCGACGCGTACGGCCGGCTTGACGTGCTGGTCAACAATGCCGGCATCACCCGCGACGACCTACTGTTCAAGATGCCGGTCGATGCCTGGGAGGCGGTTCTGACCACGAACCTCACCAGCATGTTCCTCTGCTGCCAGGCCGCCCAGGCGCAGATGGTCGGCCAGCGCTACGGCCGCATCGTCAACCTGAGCAGCCGCTCCGCGCTGGGCAACCGGGGCCAGGTGAACTACGCCGCAGCCAAGGCCGGGGTGCAGGGGCTGACCGCCACGCTGGCGATCGAACTCGGCCCGTTCGGGGTCACCGTCAACGCGGTCGCACCGGGTTATGTCGCGACCGCGATGACCGCCGCCACCGCCGAGCGGGTCGGCAGCACCCCGGAGGACCACCAGCGGTGGGCCGCCGAGCACACGCCGCTGCGCCGGGTCGCCCAACCCGAGGAGATCGCCTCGGTGATCGCCTTCCTGGGCAGCGACGACGCCTCCTACGTCAGCGGTCAGACCCTGTACGTCAACGGCGGGGCCCGCTGAACCCCGATCGACACCCTCGGAGGACAACATGGACTTCTCGCTCAGCGACGAAGAGCGCGCGATACGCGACACCGCCCGGGACTTCATCACCCGTGAGGTCGTTCCGCTCGAGGCCGAGGTGCTGCGCCGGGAGCGGGCGCACCGGCCCGGAATCGATCGCGGCGAGCTGCGCGAGTTGCAGCTCAAGGCGAAGAAGTTCGGGTTCTGGGGGCTGGCCACCCCCGAGGAGTACGGCGGGATGGATCTGCCGGCGGTCACCCAGTCGCTGATCTGGACCGAGATCGGCCGCTCCTTCGTGCCGTTCCGGTTCGGCGGCGAGGCGGACAACATCCTGTTCCACGCCAACGACGAGCAGAAGCACGAGTACCTGGTGCCGACGATCGAGGGTGAGCGGCTCTCCTGCTTCGCCATCACCGAACCGGGTGCCGGCTCGGACGCGGCGAACATCAAGCTCAGTGCCCGCCGCGACGGCGACGACTGGATCCTCAACGGCGAGAAGACCTTCATCACCGGCGGCAACGACGCCGACTTCGCGATCGTGGTCGCGGTCACCGACCGGGACAAGGGTGTACGCGACGGCGGCAGCACGGCCTTCCTGGTGGACCGGTCGATGGGGTGGCGTTCGGAGTTCATCCAGACGATGGGGGAGGGTGGCCCGGCCGCGCTGGTCTTCGACGACGTACGGGTGCCCGGCCGCAACATCCTCGGTGAACTGGGCCAGGGGTTCGCCCTCGGCATGCAGTGGATCGGCAAGGGCCGCTACACGATTCCGTCGCACGCGGTCGGGATCGCCGAACGGGCCCTGCGGATGGCGATCGAGCACGCCAACACCCGGGAGACCTTCGGTACGCCGATCGGCACGAACCAGGCGATCCAGTGGATGATCGCCGACTCGGAGACCGAGCTGGAGGCGGCCCGCTGGCTGATCCTGCGTGCCGCGTGGACGGTCGACCAGGGGCTCGACCCCCGGCACGCGTCGTCGATGGCGAAGCTCTACGGCGCCGGCATGGTCAACCGGGTGGTCGACCGGGTCCTGCAGATCCACGGCGGCATGGGTTACACCCGGGAGCTGCCGATCGAGCGCTGGTACCGGCAGGTGCGGCTGTACCGCATCTTCGAGGGCACCGACGAGATGCAACGCCTGATCATCGCCCGCGACCTGCTGCGCGGCTACACCAAGCTGGGAGGGCACCTCGGATGAGGACCTTCGCCTCGCCCGCCGAACTCCTGGGCGCGGTCGGTGAGCCGCTGGGTCCGGGCCGGTGGTACCCGGTCGACCAGGACCGGGTGAACCTGTTCGCCGACGCCACCGACGACCATCAGTGGATCCACGTCGATCCGCAGCGGGCCGCGGCGGGACCGTTCGGGGGGACGGTCGCGCACGGGTACCTCACCCTGTCCCTGCTGCCCGTGCTGGTGACCGAGCTGTACCGGGTCGACGGGGTACGGATGGGCGTCAACTACGGCCTCAACCGGGTACGGTTCCCCGCCCCGCTGCGCGTCGGTACGCGGATCCGGGCCACCGCACTGATCGTCGGAGCGGAACCCGTGACGGGTGGTTTACAGGTAGTCACATCGGTCACAGTGGAGAGTGCGGGCGGCGTCAAGCCGGTCTGCGTCGCCGAAACGGTGTCCCGGCTCTACTTCGAGGAGGGGAAATGACCGCGTTGTCATTGGCGATGGTGCTCGCCGAGGCGGCCCGGCGGCACTCCGACACGGTTGCCGTGGTGGACGGCGAGGTCCGGGTGACCTACGCCGAGCTGTGGCTGGAGGCCCGGTCCGCCGCGGCCGGGCTGCGTGAGCTGGGCATCGGCGCGGGTGACACGGTGGCGCTGCTCGCGCCGAACGTGCTCGACTTTCCCCGGGCCTACTACGGGGCGCTGGTCGCCGGTGCGGTGGTGGTGCCGGTGCACCTGCTGCTCACCGCCGAGGAGATGGCCTACGTGCTCCGGGACAGTGGCGCCGACCTGCTCGTCTGTCACACGAGCCAGTTGGCGATCGGTGCCGAGGCGGCGTACCGCGCCGGGGTTGCGTTGGTCACCGTCGGCCCGGTGCCCGCCGGGATCGAGGTCCGCCGGCTGGAGCAGGTCAGCGACCAGGTGACGCCACTGCCGTCGTACGTGACCCGCGAGGCCGAGGACACCGCGGTGGTCTTCTACACCAGCGGCACCACGGGGGAGCCCAAGGGGGCGCTGCTCACCCACCTGAACCTGGTCATGAACGCGACGGTGAACGTGTTCGACGCCAACGACGCGCGCAGCGCCGACGTGGTGCTCGGCTGCCTGCCGCTGTTCCACACCTTCGGTCAGACGGTGGCGATGAACGGCACCTTCCGGGTGGGCGGGACGTTGGTGCTGCTGAGCCGGTTCACCGGTGCCGCCGCGATCGAGGTGATGCTGCGCGAGGCGGTCACCGTGTTCCACGGCGTACCGACGATGTACATCGGGCTGCTCGCCGCCGCCGCCGAGGCGCCGACCCTGCCCCGGCTGCGGCTCTGCATCTCCGGCGGGGCCTCGCTGCCGCTCGCGGTGCTGGAGCGGTTCAACGCCGCCTTCGCCACCACGATCTTCGAGGGGTACGGCCTCTCCGAGACCTCGCCGACCGCGACCACCAACCAGCCGCACTTCGGTACCCGCGCCGGTACGGTCGGTCATCCGGTCTGGGGTGTCGAGGTGGAGATCGCCCGGCCCGAGCTGGACGACCGGATCGAGTTGCTTCCCACGGGGGAGATCGGCGAGATCGTCATCCGGGGCCACAACGTCTTCGCCGGTTATCTGGGTCGGCCGGCGGCGACCGCCGAGGCGTTGGTCGACGGCTGGTTCCGCAGCGGCGACCTGGGTACGAAGGACGAGTCCGGCTTCGTCACCATCGTGGACCGGAAGAAGGACCTGGTGATCAGGGGCGGGTTCAACGTCTACCCGCGCGAGATCGAGGAGATTGTCGCCCGGCACCCGGCGGTGGCCCAGGTGGCCGTCATCGGGGTACCCGATCCGGTGCACGGCGAGGAGATCTGCGCGGTGGTGGTGCTGGATCCGGCCGGGCCGCCCGCTCCGACCGAATCCGAGCTGATCGACTGGGCGCGCGAGCGGCTCGGCCGGCACAAGTACCCGCGCCAGGTCCGGTTTCTCGACGAGCTGCCCTTGGGGCCGAGCCACAAGGTGCTCAAGCGGGAGCTGCGCCGGATGATCGTCCCCAGAGCCGCCCTCGACTGATCGGCCCACCGACGTCGGTGCTCAGCCGCGCGACGAGATCTGCTGTACGGCCCACTCGTTGCCGTCGGGGTCGCTGAAGAAGACGAAGCCGACGTTGTCCAGCGGGTCGGGCGTCGGCGTCGGGTTCTGGCCGAGGATCTGGACCTCGCTGACCTGCACGCCGCGTTCGACCAGCTCGGCATGGGCCTTGTGGATGTCCGGGACCACCAGTTGCAGGCCCTTCAGCGAGCCCGGTGGCATCTGCGGTACGGCTCCGTAACCGATCACGACGGAGCAGCCCGATCCGGGCGGGGTGAGCTGGACCAGGCGGACCTGTTCGCCCATCCGGGTGTCGTGGTCGACGGTGAAACCGAGTTGTTCGGCGTAGAACGCCTTGGCGCGGTCCACGTCCGACACCGGAACCACCACCACCTCGAGCGTCCAGTTCACGATCTGTCTCCCGTTCCATCCGGTGCGTCATCGGCGTTCCGGGCAGCGTACCGGCCGGGGGAGTACCGAAGGGGGCATCGGATCGGCGTGGCCGGCGCGGTTTCGGGTAGTCGCACGGCATGGCGACCACGATGAGCGTGGAGGACAAGAAACGGTTCGTCCGGCGACTGACCGGCAGCGGGCGGGGCTTCGCCGATCAGCTCGGTTTCCGGGTCACCAACAACCCGGCCGCGCTGTTCCAGCTGCTCTACCTCTCCATTCTGCTCGGTCGCCCCGGCGACCCCCGGCAGGCGGCGCAGACCGCCGGGGCGTTGCGCGACCGGGGTTGGGACAGTGCGGCCCGGATGGGCCGGTCGCTGCACGAGACCCGGGCCACGGTGCTGCGCGGTTGCGGGCGCCGGGACGCGGACGAGCTGGCCACCGAGCTCGGCGACCTGGCCGTGCTGGTCACCGAGCGGTATCGCGGTGACCTGCGGCGGATGCGGGCGATGGCCGGGTACAACGCCGTCCGGGAGCGCGATCGGCTCCGGCGGTTGCCCGGAGTGGACGATCTGGTGGTCGACCTCTTCTTCCGCGAGGTCCAGGCGCTCTGGCAGGAGGTGCCGCCGTCGGCGGACCGCCGGTCGCTCACCGCCGCTCGCAAGCTGGGTCTCGGCCGTACGGCGGATGATCTGGCCGCGCTCGCCGGCAGCCGGGAGTCGGAGAAGCTCGCCTGGCTGGTCGGGGCGCTGGCGATGGTGGATCTGGACGACAGGTACCACCAAATCGCAGCATAAACACCCAATCGTACGTGGGCTCCCCCACAATTATGGTGTTCGCCGCCTTTCAGGTGATCCCACCTCGTAGGATAGGTCTGGCAGGGCTGTCCAACCGGTTCGGCTGGACCTCCGCCATCCGGTGATCGCGTTCGGTTCGGACGCCGCTTGTCGCCGGAGTTTCGTCGGGCGTGGTGTCCCGGTCATGCCTGTCGTGACCGGCACCTCGTCCGGTGTCCGTTTCGAGCAGGTTCCTCGCGCCGGTCCGCGCCCGCCGTCGGCTCACCGCACCAGGCCCGCGATCAGGTTCACCGTGGACGCGATGATCACGGCGCCGAACAGGTACGACAGCAGCGCGTGGCGCAGTGCCGTACGCCTGATCTCCGGGCTGCTCAGCGGGGTGTCGGAAACCTGGAACGTCATCCCGATGGTGAAGGCCAGGTACGCGAAGTCGGTGTACCGCGGAGGTGACTGCTGGTTGAACCGCACACCGCCGTCGGTACCGGTGTAGTACAGCCGGGCGTAGCGGCTGCCGAAGACGGTGTGGATGACCGCCCAGGAGAAGATGACGCTGACGATGCCGAGAGCGATGTGCAACTGCTCCGAGAAGCCGTCCAGCGGCTTGGCCCGGATCAGCACGACCCCGATCGCCAGCAGGCTGGCCAGGCAGGCGAAGAGGAGCAGCGAGTCGCGTAACCCTCGGTTGGTGTCCTCCCGCAGCGCGAACCGGGCGGTCTCGGTCGGGTCCAGCGGCCAGAGCCTGGAGCGCGCCCAGATCAGGTAGAACAGCGCGGCGGCGTCCCAACCGACGAGCGGTCCGAGCACCGCCGCGTCGTACAGTCCGACCGGGACGGCGGCCGTGGCCGCCACCACCGCCATGATGATCAGCAGCAGCGAGGACCGGAGCGGCTCCCGGCGCGGGCGGGTCGCGGTCAACGCCGGCACTCCGCTTCGGCGACGGGCTGCACCGGTCAGCTCTGGCGCAGGTGCCGAGCGACCCGCTGGTGCTTGCGGTCCCGGGCCCGCGCCGCCAGATCGGCAGGGGTCACCTCGGGATTGGAGTTGGTGCGCGCCGACCGGGCCACCTCGTTGATGTTGCCGTAGTCGGCCGGCGGCATCGCCCGCAGGGCGCGGAGCACGTCGTCCGATGCCCCTTCCCGTTCGGCCTCGGCGACGATGTCGTCCTTGGTGGCGGGAAAGTCGAGTGCGGTGAGGTAGCGCAGCACCTCGGCGTTGGTCACCATGTGAATCCCGCTCCTCGCCGGTCGTCTGGTTCTCCCCGCGCAGCACTTACCCCGCTTTGCCGGCTTCACGCACCGCTGTGGCCCGCAGGTCGACGTCGTTTAACCCGACCCGGCGGGGGTACGCGCCCGGCACGCGACGCCGGACCGCGGCGACGCCGGGGAGGAGCCGTCATGAACTACGACACGTTCGTCGACATGGTCGCGCAACGCGCGGAGGTTGACTCGGACACGGCCGTCGACCTCAGCCGGGGCACCCTGCAGACGCTGGCCGACAGGTTGACCGGCGGCGAGGCGATCGACCTGGCCGCCCAGCTGCCACAGCCGTTGCAGGCGGTGATGCGCAGTCCGCAGGACGCGGCCGAACCGTTCGGGGCGCAGGAGTTCATCGGGCGGGTTGCCGAGCGTGCGACCGTCGACGAGACCGCGGCGCGTACCGGGGTCCGGGCCGTCCTGACCACCGTACGGGAGGCGGTCACCGGCGGTGAGTTCGACGACGTGATGAGTCAGTTGCCGCGCGAGTTCCGCGACCTGGTCGAACCGGTGTTGATGCCCGGTGGTCGAGCCCGGCGGCGCTAGACCGGTTGTGGGGGCATCGACTTTCGTCGGGAGTGACGAAAGTTCGGTCGATTCCAACCGGGCAATAGACTGCCCCGCATCAAAGCCGTAACCTCTACGCAACGTGCGTGCGGTGGTTGATGCCCCGGGAGGAACGGACATGTCCCGCAGGACCGGCAAGCCCTCCTACACGAAGGCCCCGACGAGCAGGCGGCCGAGTGTGGGCACCCTGGTCTTCGCCATGCTGTTGCCGGTGGTGCTGGCCGGTTTCATCGGCGCCGGCATCGGCTACGCCGTCGCCGGGCCGAGCGAGACCGAGACCGCCGTCAACAAGCTGCGCGAGGAGGAAGCGCAGCGGGACACCGAGCAGATCGGCAGCCTGACCACGGCCGCCCGGACCACGCGGGACGAACTCGGCCCACTGCTGTCCGAACTGGACGCCGCGGTCAAGACCGGCCAGCCGGCACCCGCCGACAAGCTGACGACCTGGCAGCAGACCATGCGCCGGGCGGTCGAGCGGCATGCGGAGAGCCCGTCCGGCAGCACCGCCACCAACGTGGCGCGCGGCGGTCTCCGGGCCGCGGTCGACGGCCTGGCCACCGCACTGGACACGTACGCCCTGGTCGGCACGTTGCCGGCCACCGCCCAGCGGCCGGTGATCGACCTGGCGGCCCGCCAACGTACGGCGGCCGGCACGGCCTGGTCCATCGCGGCAGCCCAGCTCGACCAGATCAACATCGACGCGGGACACGGGCACCAGCACGTCTACCTGACCACCGAACCCGGCACGGGCGCGTTCACCTCCGACGGGGCGCCGGAGGGGCCGACCAAGTAGCCGTCGACCTGCCGGCGGTCGGCCGCTCTATGATCACCTGCCGGGATCATGATCCGGCACACCCGGAAAGGTGATAGGAGTAGCGGATGGGTATCGTCTCGCCGGGCTTTCAGGGTCGGCCTCGGTCGTCGGAGCCGGCGTTGCCGCCGGGGCAGTATCTGACCGAGGATTTTCCGGTGTTGTCGGCGGGTCCGACGCCGAGGGTGTCGTTGGATGCGTGGGAGTTCGCGGTGACGACGGAGGCGGGTGCGGAGCGTCGGTGGTCGTGGGCGGAGTTGTTGGCGTTGCCGCAGGAGTCGCCGACGGTGGATATCCACTGTGTGACGCGGTGGTCGAAGTTGGGGACGAGTTGGCGTGGGGTGTCGTTGGACACCTTGTTGGCGGAGGTGGAGACGGCGGCGGATTTCGCGTTGGTTCATTCGTACGGGGGTTATACGACGAATCTGCCGTTGGAGGATCTGCTGGATGGTCGGGCGTGGGTGGTTCATGAGTTCGAGGGTGGTGGGTTGGCGGCGGAGCATGGTGGTCCGGCGCGGTTGTTGGTGCCGCATCTGTATTTCTGGAAGTCGGCGAAGTGGGTGCGGGGTATTCAGTTGTTGTTGACCGACGAGCCGGGTTTCTGGGAGACGGCCGGATATCACGACTACGGTGACCCGTGGCGCGAGCAGCGGTACCAGGGCGACTGAACCGGGCGGCCAGCTGGCGGGTAGCCGAGCTGGTCGAGACCCGGAACGAGACGGAAACCTCGCGCACGCTGGTGTTGGAGGTGCCGGACTGGCCCGGCCACCTGCCCGGTCAACACGTCGACGTGCGCCTCACCGCACCGGACGGCTACCGCGCCGAGCGTTCCTACTCGATCGCCTCGGCGTCCGACGCGAACCGGGTGGAGCTGACCGTACAGCGGGTGCCGGACGGTGAGGTTTCGCCGTACCTGGTCGAGGTGCTGTCGGTCGGCGACCCGGTGGAGATCCGCGGACCGGTTGGTGGTTGGTTCGTCTGGCGTGCCACGGACACCGCGCCGGTCCTGCTGGTCGCCGGTGGCTCGGGCATCGTGCCGCTGATGGCGATGGTACGGGCGCGACGTGCCGCCGGCAGCCGGGTCCCGTTCCGGCTGATCTACTCGGTACGGACCGACCGGGACGTCTACTTCGCCGACGAGCTGCGCCGACGGGCACGCGACGACGGCGGACTGGACGTGGCGTACGTCTACACCAGGCAGACGCCGGACGGCTGGCCGGCGCTGGCCGGCCGGATCGGGGTGGCCGAGGTGAACAGCCACGGTTGGCCGGCGGAGCTCGAACCGCAGTGTTTCGTCTGCGGCCCGACCGGGTTCGTGGAGACGGTCGCCGACATCCTCGTCGCCCTCGGTCACGACCCCCGCCGGGTCAAGACCGAGCGATTCGGACCCACCGGAGGTTGAGATGACCGATCAGCAGTACGCCGACGGCAACATGCTCGCCGGTCCGATGCGTGAACTCTTCGCCGTGGACCTCACCGCGGCCACCGGCCGCTGTGCGAACTGCGGACTGACCGGTCCCCTCGCCGAGATGCGGGTGTACCGGCACGCGCCGGGCCTGGTGGCCCGCTGTCCGGGCTGCGAGGAGGTCGTCATGCGGCTGGTGCGCACCCCGACCAGCGCCTGGCTGGATCTGCGCGGAGCGGTCTTCGTGCAGGTCCCGATGCCACCGGAGTCGCCGGCCACCTGGTGACCATGCCAGTGGCGCCGTTCTCCCGCACCGCCGTCACGCCGTCGCGGTTGCCGGCTCGGCGGTGACCGAGTCGTAGTAGGCGAGCACGCCGTGTGCGCCGGCCAGCGCGGTGGCCGCCGCCGGTGTGGTCGGTACGCCGACCCGCGCGACCGTACGCAGGTGGACGTCGACCGTCTCGGCCAGGTGCCGCCAGCGCAGCGGACGCCCGGTCCCGGGGTCGACGACCGAGCCGGAGTCACGGTCCCGGAGGGTTCTCGCCAGTGCGTCCCGCAGGGCCGGCACCGCCCGGTCGAGCGTTTCGCCCTGGCCGTCGGCGGCGGTCAGTTCGCCGCCGTGATCGAGCACCTGCTCGATCACGGTGACCAGATCCGCGTGGTGACCGGCGACCCAACGTCGGGTCCGGTAGATCAGCCCGAGGTCGGGCCAGCGCTTGCGCGCGGCCTGCCGGCTGTTGCCGGTGACCGAGCCGAGGTCGGCCAGGCTCGCGCCGAGCCACACCGCGTCCGCCGCGTCCTCGGCGGCGCACTCGTCGATCAACTCGTTGACCAGGGCATCGGTGAGCTGCCCGGCACCGACCCGACGCAGGTACGTGGTCCGGTGGAGCTGTTCGTCGTCGACGTCACCCGGTTTCGGCCCGGATTCCGGCCCACCGGCTGTCGGGTGGTCGGCGACCCGATCGGTGATCCGGCGTACCAGCTCCCGGGCCGGGCCCCGCAGCTCGTCGTACTCGGACGCCGCGAGCCGGTCGAGCGGTCGAGTCTCTCGGGTCATGGGATGTCCCTCCACGTTCGGGTGTCCGGTGTTGCCGCCACGACCGTAGCACTGTGAACCACAGGTTTACACCTGACGGGCAGGTCCGGTCCCGGTCGTCCCGTCGCCGGCAACACGAACGCAAAATGCACGTCATATGGCGTGGGCCTCGTCCGAGATCTTCAGGGATTGACACCCGTCATCGAAGACGTGAGAATTCCTATGCGCTTCACCAATCCACCGATGGCGCGAAATGGCGGGGGAACTTGTCGTGACGCTGCCGGTGTGGTGCTACCCGACCGGGCTGGGCTGCCAGAAGGGCGATACGTCTGTGCCTGAAGGTTTCTTGTGCTTACCGTATCCGGCGCTGCTTCCGAGTAGCCGGTCCGAGATACGGGCCGCGGTGGCCGACCACGCGCTGGCCGACGCATTGTCCCGCGTATTCGCAGTCGATTCCGCGCCCGATCCGGGTGACCCGTGGAACGGCGTGGAGGACTTTCCCCAGGATAGCGACCCGTCGGCCGACCCCAATTCCGAGTACGCCGAGCACGACCGCTATTTCCAGGTACGTCGGGTACGCAGGCAACCCGCGGAAGCGTTTCTCCGTGGCCTTGTCCGTACCTATTCGCTGGTGCGACAGAACGCCTGTGAGATGGGTGTGTCGAATCTCGACGGCGCCCAGTGGCGGAACCTCTTCGCCGGCCTGCAGAGCATCCTGCGGTACGCCCGCGTGCCCCTGTCCGACGGTGTGCCGCCGATGCCGACCCGACTGGTCGACGAATCCCCGCCCCACCAGCGCTGGCTGGTCGGACACCAGCTGTTCTTCGCCGTGGTGCAGGGCGTGATCGTCGGACTCAACTGTTTCGTGGGCGCCGCCGAACGGGGCGACGAGACCGAGGCCCGAGCGGCGGTCGGGGTGGCCAGCGACTTCATGCGCAGTTCGGCCGCGGCGATCAGGTTCACCGCGGACTTCGGGCCGGTCGACTACGACAAGCTGGTCCGCCCGGCGATGGCGCCGCCCGCCGTACGGGCCGGATTCAGCGGTTTGCAGACCCGGGACCACGCCTTCCTGACCGGCCTCTTCACCGAACTGCGGGCCCTTCTCGCCCGGCTCGGACCGGGGCGCACCGGCGAGGACTTCGAGGAGTTCGTGGACGCGACGATAGACGCGTACGACGCACACCGGTTCATCTGCGCCCGGTTCGGCGGGGACGTGCTGCCCAGCCTGCGGATGGCGGCCAACTCGCAGGGCCGTACCACCCAGTCCGGCACCGACGCGCTGCGGCAGATCATGCGGGCACGGCTCTTCACCCTCACCGGGGTCGACGGCCGGAGCGCGACGGCATGACCGGACGTACCCGGGTGGGCATCGTCGGCGCGGGTCCGGCCGGCATGCTGGTGGCGGTCCTGCTGCAACGGGCCGGGATCGACTGTGTGGTGGTCGAGCGGCGCGACCGGGCCTACGTCGAACAACGTGCCCGCGGTGCCACGGTCGAACACCGGGTGGTGGAGCTGCTGCGCAGCCACGACCTCGCCGCGGGCCTCCTGGCCGCCGGTGCGGTCGAGGACCGGATCGAGTTCCGGATGGGCGGCCAGCGGTACCCGCTGGCCTACGACCCCGTCGCGGGTGGCCGGACGCACTACATCTACCCGCAGCAGTTCCTGGTCCGGGACCTGATCGACGCCTTCCTCGCCGCCGGTGGCGACCTGCGGTTCGAGACCTCCGCGGTGGCCATCGCCGACCTCGGCGGCGACCGGCCCCGGATCCTGCTCGAGCCGGACACCGGCACCGGCCCGACCGAGTTGCGCTGCGAGGTCGTGGTCGGGGCCGACGGCGAGTACGGCGTCGCCCGCCGAGCCGTTCCCCGGTCCGCGCTGAACGCGTACGAGTACCAGTACGACTACGCCTGGCTGGCCGTACTCGCCGAGGCCGCCCCGTCCAACGACTGTGTGATCAACGCGATCCACGAGTCGGGCTCCTGCGTACACGTGCGGCGAACACCGACGGTGAGCCGGTTCTACCTGCAGTGTCCCCGGGAGGACAGCCGGGCGGACTGGCCGGACGAGCGGATCTGGAAGGAGATCCGGATCCGGTTGACCCTGGACGGCCCGTGGACCCTGAACGAGGGCCCGATCCTGTCCACCAGCAGCGTACGGATGCGCAGCCTGGTCTGCGCACCACTGCGGTACGGCCCGCTCTTCCTGGCCGGCGACGCCGCCCACATCGTCCCGCCGGTCGGTGGCAAGGGCTTCAACATCGCGCTCGCCGACGCGGAGGAACTCGCCCTCGCCCTGGTGGAGCGGTTCACCGGTGGCACTCCTGCCCGGCTGGACGCCTACTCGGACACCAGGCTGGCCCGGATCTGGCGGGCCCAGGAGTTCGTCGGCTGGATGATGGACCTGGTCAACACGCCCGGTCTGGGCACGCGGGAGGCGCCGTTCCTGCACCGGGTGCAACGGGCCCGGTTGGAACGGATCTTCGCCTCCCCGTCGTACGCCGCCGCCTTTCTCGAGGACTACATCGGGTGGGAGTGATCCTCGACCGTCTCGCCGGTCGGCCGGCTGTGCAGGATGTTCGTCGCCCGCCACTCGTCGCCGGTGGCGATCGTCAGCTCGTCCCCGGTGACCACCGCGACCGGGCTGGCCAGCGGGCTGTAGGACTCCGTCGTCCACACCGGCACCCCGGCGTAGAGCAGTTCCTGGGTCCAGATCACCCCGGTCAGCCGCCCCGGCACCGCGGCCCGCAGCCGTACCTGCGGGGGGAAACCGGTGAAGGCTGGTGCGGAGTAGTCGAACGTGGCGAAGTCGTGTGCCTCGGTGAGCAGCCGCACGTCGGTACGCGGGAACCGGATGGCGCCCATGGTGGTGGGGGAGCGCCAGGTGTGCGCCACCGCGTCGACGGGCCGCATCCGACGCATCGCCAGCCCCTCCCGTACCGCGTCGGTCACCGGCTGGAAGTCCAGGCCGTACGCGCCGCGCAGCACCGCGGCGGTCTCCTCCAGGTCGGTGAGTTCGGTGTGCAGGTCCCAGTCCCGCCGGTCACATCCGGTCGCCCGGTAGCGGACCGCGCCCGGCACGACCGTGGCACCGTCGGCGCAGAGCCGGTCCCGCAGCTCGAACACCAGTCGTGACCGACCCTCGTCGATCAGCGGATTGTTCGTGTGGATGAACGCCAGCAGCAGGTCGAACCCTTTCGGCGGGTCGAACGAGGACAACTCCAGGTCCGCCAGGTCGGCCTCGACGAACGAAAGCCGGTCACCCAGTCCGTTGTGCTCCGCTATTGCCCGGGCCAGGTCCACGTGGTGTCGGTCGACGCCGACGGCAGTGGCGGCACCGGCCGCCAACGCGATGAAGGAGAGGAGTCCGCTGCCGGTCCCGGCGTCGAGGACGCGCATTCCGGGGCGGACCGCGTCGGTGACCGCGCGCTGTACGTTCTGGCCCCGGTCGAGGCTCAACAACAGGCGTAGGTGCAGGTCCGGTGTAAAGGGGATGTCGACCGGTTCGGGCACGCCGAGTCTCCATTTCGGTGAGGGTGCGGTCATTCCGGCTGGGAAGGGGGAAAATCGCCGGGGTAATGGCTGAGAAATTAGCAATCATGGATACCCGTGTCAACCATCGAAAGCGCCGCCGGACAGTCCGGTCAGGTGCTGATTCCGGCTATCGGAAATACGTTTGACCAGCCAGTGGGGAGAAATTCGGATGCGCGTTCTGTTCACCGTTTCGCCGGGGCTCGGCCACCTGTTCCCGACCATCTCGCTGGCCTGGGCGCTGCGTGCGGCCGGCCACGAGGTGCTGGTCGCCACCGCGGCCGAGGGGGTGGGTGCCGCGATCCGGGCCGGTCTGGCGGCGGTGGCCACCGCGCCGGACACGGCGATCGACGGGATCTTCGCCGGGACGGTGGGCGAACCGGCCGGGCGGGTACGCCGGATGCGGGAACGGGGCCGGCAGATCGCCCGCGCGGGTGGGCGTACCCACGATCTGCTGTTGCGGACCTTCGGGCAGGTGTCGGCGGTGATGGCCGACCGGACCGTACAACTGGCCCGGTGGTGGCGTCCGGACCTGGTGGTGCACTCCCGACTCCAGGGGACGGGCCTGCTGGTGGCGCGGATGCTCGACGTACCGGCGGTGGAGCACGGGTTCAACCTGCTGCGCGAGGACGACTTCGCCGCCCGCTTCCTGCCGTACCTGGCGGAGAGTTTCGAGCGCCACGGGGTGCCGCTCGAACTGCCCCGCCGCGCGGTGATCCACGTCGCCCCGCCGGAGCTGATGTCCGGCAGCGGCACCGGCTGGTCCATGCGGTACGTGCCGTACAACGCCGGTGGCCTGTTGCCGGACTGGCTGTGGGAGCCGCCGACCCGGCCCCGGGTGCTGGTCACCCTCGGCACGGTGGTGCCCCGGCTGGCCGGGGTCGGCGGGCTGGCCGGGCTGCTGGCGTCGGCCGCACGGGTGGACGCCGAGTTCGTCCTGGCGCTGGGCGAGGACGCCGACCTGGCCACGCTGGGCCGGTTGCCGGGCAACGTACGTCCGGTGGGTTGGACCCCGCTGCACCCGATGCTGGCCAGTTGCGCCGCGGTGGTGCACCACGGCGGATCGGGCACCACCATGACCGCGCTCAGTGCCGGCGTCCCCCAACTGGTCCTGCCCCACGGTGCCGACCAGTTCGTCAACGCCGACCTGGTGGCCCGGCACGGCGTCGGTCGGCAGGTGGAGCCCGAGGAGGTCGACTCCGAGGTGCTGACCGCGGTGCTGCGCGACCGGTCGGTACGCGGGGCGGCCGAGGCGACTGCGCGGCGGATGAGCGAGCTTCCGGCCCCGGTCGACCTGGTCGACCGGCTGGTGGGCCTGGCGGGTTGAGACGAGACCTTACCGCCGCCGGCCGGGGACGGGTACGCGGCTCGGGCGAGTGTGTCGTGCGGAACTTTCGGGCATCAGACCCGCTTCCAGCAGCGTTTCAGGTTGTAGCTTAGCTAGCCCAAGGATAGGTGCTCGGACTTTAGAAGCTACTAGCTGGTAAAAAGCAGATCAACCGTGGGGACAACCACCATGCCCGTACCCCTCGCAGAGTTCGGCCCGGCGCCCGCGCGGCACCCCGTCGATGTCGCGCCCCCACCGACCGCCGTCGGCCCCGCCATCGAGGTACGGCATCCCGTCCCCGTCCCGGCCCGGCGGCAGCGCGCCCTCCCGTACGCGCTCGGGGCGCTCCGGGAACTGCTCCTGGTCGCCGCGCTCTGGGCCGCGTACAGCCTGGGCCGGCTCATCGCCGACGGTCACGTACCCGCGGCGATGGCCAACGCCCACCGGGTCTGGGACCTCGAGCGGGCCCTGGGCCTGCCCGACGAGGGGAGCCTGCAACACCTGCTCGCGCAGAGCGAGACACTCCTGCGCACCGCGAACAGCTACTACGCGTACGTGCACTTCCCGGCGACCGTCGCCTTCCTGGTCTGGCTGTACCTGCGCCGGCCCGGTTACTACCGCCGGGCCCGGAACACCCTCGCCACCCTGACCGGCGTGGCCCTGGTGGTCCACCTGATCTTCCCGCTCGCCCCGCCCCGCATGCTCGCCGAAACCGGCATGATCGACACCGCCGCCCGGTACGGGCCGTCGGTCTACGGCTCACCGACGGCCGACGACCTCACCAACCAGTACGCCGCCATGCCCTCGCTGCACGTCGGCTGGGCGCTGCTGGTCGCCGCCGGACTCATCGCCGTGACCCGGAGCCGGTGGCGCTGGCTGTGGCTGATCCACCCGGCCATCACCCTGGTCGTGGTGGTCGCCACCGCCAACCACTACTGGCTCGACGGCATCGTCGCCGCCACCATCCTCGCGCTCATCCCGCTCCTGCTCCCCGCACTGCGCCCCACCCCGGCGATCGCCGGGCACCGCGCCGGTGGCCGCGCCGTCCGGGAGCACACCGGCAACCTCGTCCGGCAGCGTGGTGCGACGGGGCACCGCCTCGTCTGGCACCGGGGCGCAACGGGTCGCGGCACCGTACGGCACCGTGCCGCCCGGACCGCGAAGGCGGTGGTCCGGCATCGCGGCCGACCCGGACGGAACCGGACCCTGCGCCGGATCGGTGTCGCGGTCGCCGGCGGGGCGGTCATCCTGGCCGGACTCGCCATGCTGGTGCTGCCCGGACCCGGTTGGCTGACCATCT
The DNA here is from genome assembly GCF_035917455.1 of Micromonospora sp. NBC_01796. Taxonomy (NCBI): domain Bacteria; kingdom Bacillati; phylum Actinomycetota; class Actinomycetes; order Micromonosporales; family Micromonosporaceae; genus Micromonospora; species Micromonospora sp. NBC_01796. The sequence continues at coordinate 7,172,195 of NZ_CP109078.1, forward strand.
TCGCCGGCCTGTCCCTGCTCGGTCGGGAGTTCCCCTGGGCGAAACGACTGGCCGACCGGCCCCGGCGCGGGCTCGTCCGGGTGCGCGACCGGGTACGCGGATCGCGCGTCTGGCAGCGGGTACGGGCGCGGTGAGTCCCGCCCGCCCCGCCGGAGCCCGCCCGGCGTCCCAGGAAAACTCGTGAAGACGAAGGAAGCGCAGACCGTGAACAGCATCAGCAGTCGCATCCTCACCGTTTCGCTGACCCTGGCCGGCGTGAAGCGGTGGCAGTTCGCGCCCAAGCGATTCATCGGTGCCTCGGCCCCGCCGAGAGACCCGAACGGACACCGTCCACCGATCCTGCGGCACGTCACGGTGGAGCGGCAGGACTTCGAGAACTGGCCGACGTACGTGGTCACGCCGGTCTCCGGTGGCGACGCCGGGCAGATCCTCTACCTGCACGGCGGCGCGTACGCGACCGAGATCGGCGCCGGGCACTGGAACCTCGTCGCCCGGCTCGCCGAGCGGACCAACCGCACCGTCACCGTGCCGATCTACCCACTGACCCCCGAGTACGGTCACCGGGACGTGTTCCCGACCCTCCAACGCCTCTACCGGCGGGTCGCGGCGCTCGGGGCGGCGGACCGGCTCGCGGTGGTCGGCGACTCGGCCGGCGCCGGCATGGCGCTCGCGCTGGTGCAGTCGCTGCCGGTGGGCGAAGCCCGACCCGGCGACCTGGTCCTGCTCTCGCCCTGGCTCGACGCGACCATGACCAACCCGGACATCCCCGCGATCGCGCCCCGCGACCCGCTCCTGAAACCCGCCCACCTCAGGTCCCTGGGGCACCTGTACGCCCTGCCGGACCTGCCCTCGGTGGCCGAGGTCAGCCCGATCAACGGTCCGCTGCGCGACCTCGGCCGGGTGACCCTGTTCACCGGCACCAGGGACGTGCTCAACCCGGACGCCCGGCGGCTGCGGCAACTCGCCGCCGACCAGGGCACCGACATCGTCCTGCGCGAGTACCCGGGCATGCTGCACGACTGGGTGCTCACCCCGATACCCGAGGCCAGGCGGGTCATCGCGGAGATCGCCGAGGTGCTGGGGCAGCCCCAGCCCGCCGGGACCCCGGCCATTCCGGCGGCCCCGGTCGAACTCCGGTCCTGATCCCGTACGGGCGGCCGTGGGTCCTACTCGCGGCTGCCCTCCCGGTCCCGGCGTACGGTCGCCTTGCGGCCCTTGATGGTGGTACCGCGCAGCCGGGTGATCACCTCGTCGGCTGCCGCCTGCGGCACCTCGACCAGCGAGAACCGGTCGGCGATCTCGATCGAGCCGATCTCCCGCCCGCTCACCCGGGTCTCGCCGGTGATCGCACCGACCAGGTCCTGCGGCCGGATGCCGGACCGCCGCCCCACCCCGATGAACAGGCAGGTCATGTTGCCCTGGCGGGGTCGCGCGGCACGCTGGCCGTCCCGCCCGCGACTGTCCCGCGACGTCCGGCCGTCCCGTTCGCCCCGGAGCGTGACCTGCGGGATCTCCTCGTCGTCGACCGGCACTCCGGACGCCTCGTGGGCCAGCTTCACCGCCGCCAGCGCCACCTCCATCACGTCGAACTCGTCGGTCAGCGTCTCCACGATCACCCGGAACTGCTCCAGGTCGTCCTCCAGCAGACTCTCCTGCAGGGCCGCCCGGGTCAGCTCCAACCGTCGGGTACGCATGTCCGCGACCGTCGGTACCCGGTCGATCGAGATCCGCTGGCCGGTGACCCGCTCGATGGTCTTGAGCATCCGGTGCTCACGCGGCTCCGCGAGGGTGATCGCCACACCTTGCCGGCCGGCCCGACCGACCCGCCCGATCCGGTGCACGTACGACTCCGGCGCAGACGGGACGTCGTAGTTGAACACGTGCGTGAGCTGCTCGATGTCCAGCCCACGGGCGGCCACGTCGGTGGCGACCAGAAGATCCGCGGTCCCGGTACGCAGCCGCCCCATCACCCGGTCGCGCTGCTCCTGGCTCATCCCGCCGTGCAGCGCCTCGGCGCGGTAACCCCGCCCGTTCATCGTCTCGGTGAGCCGGTCCACCTCTTCCCGGCTGCGGCAGAAGACGATCGCGGCGGTGGGCGACTCGGCGTCCAGCACCCGTCCCAGCGCCGCCGGCTTGTGCGCCCGCGCCACCACGTACGCGGTCTGCCGGACCAGCGGCGCGGTGCCGGTCGGCGTCGACGCCCGGCCGATCTCGATCCGTACCGGGGTCCGCAGGTGCTGGCGGGCCATGCCGTCGATCCGGGCCGGCATGGTGGCCGAGAACAGCACCGTCTGCCGTTGCTCCGGAGTCTGCGCCAGGATCGCCTCGATGTCCTCGGCGAAGCCCATGTCGAGCATCTCGTCCGCCTCGTCCAGCACCACCGTGGCGAGCTCTCCGAGCCGCAGCGTGCCCCGGGCGATGTGGTCCAGCGCCCGGCCCGGAGTGGCGACGACCACGTCCACCCCGCCGTCGAGGACCCGAAGCTGCCGGCCGATCGGCTGGCCACCGTAGATGGGCAGCACCCGGACGCCGAGTTCCCGGCCGTAGCGGTGCACCGCCTCGGAGACCTGCACGGCCAGTTCGCGGGTCGGCACCAGGACCAGCGCCACCGGGTCACCGGAGCGGCGGTCCGCCGGCATCCGGTGCAGCAGCGGGAGCGCGAAGGCGGCCGTCTTCCCGGTACCGGTGGCCGCCTGGCCGAGCAGGTCCTGCCCGGCCAGCAGCGGCGGGATCGTCTCCCGCTGGATCGCGGTCGGTTCCTCGTAGCCGAGGGCGCTCAGCGCGCCCAGCAGCTCGGCCCGCAACCCGAGGTCGGCGAAGGTGCCGGACCCGTCGTCGTCGCCAACGCCATCGACGGGGGTTGCTGGATCGGGCTGTACGGTCTCGGAACTCATACCCCCAAGCTTTTCATTACCCCTGTTGGCGTGTTTCGACTACCGGTGTACCTGGCCGGCAGGGGCCTGTGCTTACCGGCCGGGACTGAGCCCCGCGACTCAGGCGGCGGGGGCCGGACCCGGTGAGAATGACCGGCATGAGACCTGTCCCGCGGCGCCCCACCACCGACGTCACGATGGTGAGGCGCCGGACGGCCGGTGTCAGCTTCCGGGCTGGGGGAAGGCGACCGGGCTGCGGTGTCCGGCCCGGTCCACCGCCCGGATGCCGAAGAAGACGTTGTCCTTGGACAGGTCGACGGTCACCGTGGTGACGTCGCCGACCTCGATCGCGTGCGTCCACTCCGGCTCGGTCGTCTCCCGCCAGAGCACCTCGTAACCGGCCAGGTCCGGCTCCGTACCGCGCTCCCAGCGCAGTTCGGTGTCGTTGGTCAGGTTGGTGGTCACGATCGTCGCCCGCTTCGGCGTACCGGGGGCCTGGGCCAGTGACCACAGCACCGCGCCGTTCACCCGGGCCACCCGGGTGATGTAACCGAAGTCGCAGAACTCCGGCAGGTCACCGAACTGCTTGCCGTCCACCACCCGTACGTCCTGGTGCTGGTGGGCGAAGTCCTCGTTCGGCTCGGTGAACCGGCCCGCCGGCCAGCCCTCCCGCAGGAACGCGATGTGGTCGCTGCCGCGCAGGTAGCGGTCCCGCCGGTAGATCACCCGTACGTTCATCCCGGTGGCGCTGTTGTCCGCCACGTCGCTGACGAACCGGGCGAGCTGCCGCGACGGCGAGTCGTTCTCCCCGCCGACCGACTGCCGGGTGCTCGCCTGCCCCGGGGTTTCCGAGGTCGGCACCCCCTCCGCGAACAGGCGTACCGACTTCGGGTCGCGGGTGCCGTCGTCGGCCCGGCTGCTGCCGACGATGTCGTTGCTGAACATGCCCTGGATGTCGGTGGCGGCGGCCTTGTACTGCTGGGCGAGGTAGGTCGACCCGTACAGGTTCTGCTCCTCGCCGGCGACGGCGGCGAAGACGACGGTCGCCTCCAGCGGCCGGGTGGACATCACCCGGGCCAGTTCCATCAGTACCGCCACCCCGGAGGCGTCGTCGTCCGCGCCCGGGGCGTCACTGGTGAAGTCCATGACGTCGGTGCACCGGGAGTCGTAGTGACCCGTGATCACGTACACCCGGTCCGGGGAGGTGGTGCCGCGCAGGGTCGCGACCACGTTGGTGATCCGGGTCGGCACCGGGATCCGGGACGCCGGCTGCTGGATGTACGACTGCAACTCGACCGTCAGCCGGCCCCCGGAGCCCGCCACGTAGCTCTGCAACTGCTGGTGGATCCAGTCCCGGGCGGCACCGATCCCACGCTGCGGATCATCCTGGCTCGACAGGGTGTGCCGGGTGCCGAACGCGGCCAGCCGACGCACGATCGCCTCGATCCGCCGCTGGTCGACCTCCTCCAGCAGCCGCCGCAACTCCCGGTCGGGGGACTGCGGCCGGACCGGTCGGCCGGGGCCGTCCTCCCCGCCGTGACCGCCAGCGGCGGCGGGGTCGGCGACCAGTGGCACCGTCACCGCCGCGGCGGCGGTGACGGTGGCGGCGGAGAGGAAGGTACGGCGGGTCGGCTTCGTGGGCTGTGGGCCGTGTGACTCGTCAGATGCCATGAGATCATCGTCATCAATCGACGTGATGGGTGTCAATGCCCGTGATCGTCCCGGACCGGCCGTCCGAACCGGCCCACGGGCCGAGGTTTGTCCCGCTTGTGCCAGGGAACGGCAGCGGCATGACCACACCGCGTGTCGTGATCGTCGGGGCCGGTTTCGCCGGGTACCACGCGGCGAAACGGCTGTCCCGGCTCGCCCGGGGACGGGCCGACATCACCCTGATCAACTCGACCGACTACTTCCTCTACCTGCCCCTGCTGCCGGAGGTCGCGGCCGGTGTGCTGGAGCCGACCCGGATCACCGTCCCGCTGACCGGCACGCTGCCGGGCGTACGGGTGATCGTCGGCGAGGTGGACCGGGTGGACCTGCGCGGCCGGCGGGTGGGTTTCACCCCGCCCGAGGGGGACCACCAGGAGCTGGGCTACGACCGTCTGGTGCTGTCCGTCGGAAGCGTCAACAAGCTGCTGCCCATACCCGGCGTGACCGAGCACGCGCACGGCTTCCGGGGCATGCCCGAGGCGGTCTTCCTGCACGACCACGTGGTCCGCCAGATCGAGCTGGCGGATGCCACGGACGACGCACGGGAGCGGGTCGCGCGCAGTACGTTCGTGGTCGTCGGTGCCGGCTACACCGGGACCGAGGTGGCCGCGCACGGGCAGCTCTTCACCGACCGGCTGACCGCCCAGCGTCCCGGATTCGACGTCCGGCCCCGGTGGATGCTGCTCGACGTCGCCGACCGGGTGCTGCCCGAACTGGCCGAGCGGATGTCGGTGACCGCGCAGCGGGTCCTCGACAACCGTGGGATAGACGTACGGATGGGCACCTCGGTCAAGGAGGCGACCGCGGACGGGGTACGGCTCAGCGACGGCGAGTACGTACCGACCCGGTCGCTGATCTGGTGCGTCGGCGTACGCCCGGATCCGCTCGTCGCCGACCTGGGGCTCTCCACCGAGCGGGGCCGGCTGACCGTGGACGAGTTCCTCGGCGTACCCGGCTTCCCCGAGGTGTACGCCTGCGGCGACGCCGCCGCGGTGCCCGACCTGACCCGCCCCGGCCAGGTCACCCCGATGACCGCCCAGCATGCCGAGCGGCAGGGCAAGCTCGTGGCGCACAACATCGCGGCCTCGTACGGGCGTGGTCGACGGCGCGCGTACAAGCACCATGACCTCGGCTTCGTGGTGGACCTCGGCGGTAAGGACGCCGCTGCGAACCCGTTGCAGGTGCCGCTGTCCGGGCTGGTGGCGAAGGCGGTCACCCGTGGCTACCACCTGCTGGCCCTGCCGAGCAACCGGGCACGGGTGGGGGTGGACTGGCTGCTCGACGCGATCCTGTCCCGGCCATCGGTGCAACTCGGCCTGGTCGCCCCGAACGCCGTACCGCTGGAGAGTTCCTCACCGGAGATGCCCACCCGGGTCGGTTCCCGCTGACCGCTCAGGTCACGGCACGGTTGCCGGTCGCGTCGGTGGCGGGGCGGGTGCCGGCGACGAACCGGTCCAGCGACGCGCCGTGCAGGACACCGCCCGGCACCCGGTCCCGCGCCGCCAGGCTCACCAGCCGGGCCACCGGCAGCCGGTCCGGCTCGCGGGCGGCGGCCAGCACCACGTTGCCGTAGCGGCGTCCGCGCAGCATCGCCCGGCTGGCGATGACGGCGACGTCGGCGAAGGCGACCCGCAGGGTGGACGCCTGGACCCGGGAGAACGCCAGCAGCGGCAGGTCGGTCAGGTTCACCAGGTAGATGCCGTCCGGGCGGAGCACCCGCGCGGCCTGTGCCGCGAACTCGGCGCTCGCCACGTGTTCGGGCATCTGCGCCGCCTGGTAGACGTCGGCGAGGACGAGGTCGAACCGGCCGTCGTCCTCGGCCTCCAGGGCGGCACGTGCGTCGGCAACCCGTACCCGTAGGTCACCGGCGGGCAGCGGCAGCTCGCGCCGGACCAGGTCGACCAGGGCGGCGTCGCGTTCCACCACCACCTGGACCGAGTCCGGGCGGGTCGCCGCGACGTAACGCGGCAGAGTGAGGCCACCGCCACCGAGGTGGAGCACCCGCAGGGCGGCACCCCTGGCCGCTGCCGCGTCCACCACCGAGGCCATCCGCCGGACGTAGTCGAAGTGCAGGTACGTCGGATCGACCAGGTCGACGTACGACTGGGGTACGCCGTCGACGAGCAGAATCCGCCCGTTCGGGCGCACCCGGTCGATCAGGAGTTCCGTCGTCGCGGTCCGGGCCCCGGCGGCCGGTGTCCGCGGTTCGGTCGTCACGGCGCCACGCTAACCGCCGCCGGTCCACCCCTCGACGGCGATGTCGACCTTTCCCCCGGACGATGGGTTATCGGCAGGTTTCGAAATAGTTAGGAATCCATGACGGTCACCCCTTGATATCGATACGCATCGCATGGTTGGTTAGTCGGACCAACAGACGAATCAGGGGTCGCGATGTCCACTGCACCGCGCTTCGGTCAGGTCCGACCGGCGTACGCGCCCAGCGACCAGCTCTCGCTACGCCGCGCCAACCTGTCCCGGACGCTCGGTCATCTCCGGATCCACGGCCCCCGCTCGCGCGCCGCCATCGCGGCCGGCACCGGTCTGCACAAGGCGACCGTGTCCAGCCTGGTCGACGAGCTGCTGGCCCGCCGGCTGGTACGGGAAACCGGGCTGGAGTACTCCGGCGCCGCCGGTCGACCCGGTCGGGCGGTCGCCCTCGACGGGGCCGGCGTCGGTGCCCTCGGAGTCGCGATCAACGTCGACTACCTCGGCGTACACGGCACCGACCTGGCCGGTCGGCCGCTGGTCGAGCGCCGGATCCCGTTCGACGCCACCCGGGGCGGACCGGACCGGTGCGTGGCCGCACTCACCGAGGTCACCCGGGACGCGCTGCGCGACCTCGAACACCTCGGTGCCACACCGGTCGGCGTCACCGTGGCGGTACCGGGGCTGGTCGACGTCGGCCGGGGCACGGTCGTCCTCGCGCCCAACCTCGACTGGCACGACCTACCGCTGGCGGCGCGGCTGACCGCGGCCCTCCCGACCGGCCTGCGGGTGGTGGTCGACAACGACGCCAACCTCGCCGCGCTGGCCGAACACACCTACGGAGTGGCCGCCGGCAGCCGTGACCTGGTCTACCTGACCGGCGAGGTCGGCGTGGGCGGTGGCGTGATCTCCGACGGCCGGCTGCTGCGCGGCAACGACGGCTTTTCGGGGGAGGTGGGTCACCTGCCCGTGGATCCCGGCGGGCGTCGCTGTGGCTGCGGCCGGACCGGCTGTTGGGAGACCAAGGTCGGACTCGCCGAACTCGTCCGTGCGATCACCCCGGACCGGGCGTACGGGCTGGACCCGGGACCGCTGCGGGTGCCCGAGGAGCGGGTCGCCGAACTGCACCGGCGACTCGTCGCCGACGACCCGGTGGCGCTGTCCGCGGTGGCCGAGGTCGGCCGCTGGCTCGGGCTCGGCGGCGCGATCCTGGTCAACCTGGTCAACCCGCGGGTGCTCGTGCTCGGCGGATACTTCGCCACGCTGGCCGACTGGCTGATCCCCGCCGCCCGCGCCGAACTCGACCGACTCGCCGTCGCCGGCCCGGCCGCGCACTGCCGGTTCGTCGCCTCCGACCTCGGCTTCACCGCCGCCGCGAGAGGCGCGGCCGGTGTGGTCGTCGACCGGGTGATTGCCGACCCGACCTCGGTGGGTAATCCCCGAAGCGGCGTGCCCCGTGGCACACCGGCCCGTACCCCCTAGTCCTTTCCCGACCCTCCACCGAGCCACCCGACCACCAACGCCGGCGGCCCATCGGCAGCCGACCGGCCCGACCCCACCACCCACGACCGGCAGACAGCGCGGCGGCGCGCGCCCGGCCCGGTCGTTTCCCCCACCCGGCTACCAACGTCCCGATCAGAAAGGCCGACCATGAAACTCCCGATCCGTCGCGCGCTGGCGGTCGCCGCATCCGGCGTGCTGCTCGCCGGCACGGCCGTCGCCGCCACCGCCGGCCCGGCCCAGGCCGCCGACCCGGCGTACCAGGTCCTCGTCTTCTCCAAGACGGCCGGGTTCCGCCACGACGCCATCCCCGTCGGTATCCAGGCCATCCGTGACCTCGGTGCGGCGAACAACTTCACCGTCACCGCCACCGAGGACGCCGCCCAGTTCACCACGTCGAGCCTGGCCCGGTTCCGTACCGTGGTCTTCCTCAACACCACCGGGGACGTACTCAACGCCACCCAGCAGACCGCCTTCGAGTCGTACGTCAACGGCGGCGGTGGCTTCGTCGGTGTGCACTCGGCCGCCGACACCGAGTACGACTGGCCGTACTACGGCCAACTCGTCGGCGCCTGGTTCGCCTCCCACCCGGCGATCCAGCAGGCGAACGTGAACGTGGAGGACCGCACCCACGCCGCCACCGCCCACCTGCCGCAGACCTGGACCCGCACCGACGAGTGGTACAACTACCGCACCAACCCCCGCGCCCAGGTGCGGGTGCTGGCCAGCCTGACGGAGTCCAGCTACTCCGGCGGGTCGATGGGCGACCACCCGATCGCCTGGTGCCACCCGCAGTCGAGCGGACGGGCGTTCTACACCGGCTTCGGGCACACCCAGGCCTCGTACGCCGACAGCGCGTTCCGCGCGCACCTGCTCGGCGGCATCCGGTACGCGGCGGGCTGGGCCCCGGCCGCCTGTACGCCCGGCGGTGGCGGTGGCGGCGGTTCGGTCACCGTGGAGGCCGAGGCGTTCAGCTCGCAGTCCGGTGTCCAGGTGGTCGGCAAGGGCGGGGCCAGTGGCGGCGCGACCGTCGGCTACATCGAGAACGGCGACTGGACCGGGTACGCGTCGGTGAGCACCGCCGGACGTACCGGTTTCTCGGCCCGGATCTCCTCGGCCGGCGCCGGTGGCACGCTCCAGGTCCGTTCCGGTTCGTCCACCGGCACCCTGCTCGGCTCGGTGGCGGTGCCGAACACCGGTGGTTGGGAGACCTTCCGTACGGTCACCACCACCCTGACCGCGACGGCCAGCGGCCCGCTGTTCCTGCGTTTCACCGGCGGTTCCGGTTCCCTGTTCGACGTCGACTCGGTGACCCTCACCGGCGGTAGCTGATCGACCCGGTACCGGTCGGCGGGCTCCCGCCGACCGGTACCGACCGAATCGGAGACGAGCCCGGCCAGGGTCTGCGTCGGGATCAACTCAGCCCGGCGCCGGCCTCGTCGATGGCGTCGTCCACCTGCCGGGCGAGGTCGATGTCGAGCGCGGTCACCGCGTCGACCCGCGCGGTACGGACCACGATGACCGCCGTGGACGGGCTCTCCCGGCCGATCCGCGGCCCCCGGCCGTTCTCCGGGCGCAGGGCGGCCAGCCGCCCCAGTACCCGATCGAGGTTCTCCGGCGGCAGCTCGATGGTCCGGGTCAGCGACCGCCGGTCACCCGACCAGTACGGCAGGGCGGCGAGGGCGGCGCGTAGCTCGTCGTCGGTGAGCGGGGCGGTCTGGCCGTGCGGGCTGACCACACCACCACCGGCCGGTGGCGGGCCGAGCAGGTCCCGCAGGTCGATCGGCAGGTCCAGGGACTCGACCAGCTCCCGGTCCCGGTCGGCCAACGCGCTCAACGTCGCCTGGGCCTGGTAGCGAGCCTGTTCCGGGGTCCGCTGGCTGAGCCGGGCCACCTCGGCCAGGAAGCCGCCCAGGTCGTGCCGGCGTGCGGCGGTGCCCGACAGTCCGTTGTGCAACTCGTTCGGCACCGCGGCCAGCAGCCGTTCCCGGTCCGCGTCACCCAGGGCCTCGGCCAACGCCAGCACGGTCGCCTCCGCGGCGCTGCGGGCCTGGTCGAAGTCGACCCCCGCCCGACGGCCGACGTCGGTCACCAGGTCCCGGTACTGGATCACCGTGACCTCGGCGCCGCCGGTGGGGCTGTCCGGGTCCGGCAGCGGCCACGCAGGTGGGGCGGTCGACGGCACCGAGGCGGGTTCGAGACCGGCCCGGTCCGCGGCCGGCTTACGGGAGCCGGCCTCCGGCGGACCGTCGCGGCGGGCCTGGTCCAGGCTCTCGAGCTGCTTCGACGAGCCGAGCGTGAATCCCGCGCCGCTCGGCCGCTGCCCGCGCTGACGTGCCTGTCGAGCGAGCGCGCGGCGCCGTTGGTTGTCGCCCTCCATCTGCTTTCCGCTCATGTCCTGCGCCTTCCCGCCGTACGGACGGCCGAAACGGCGGGGCGTGGCGGGCCGGGCGGTGGTCGGGTTCGGGTCATGCCGGCGGGGTGAGGGGACATCACCCGGCACGGGCCCATGATCGAGCTGGACCGGCAGACTTCCGAATGCTCGCGGAAGGAAGGTCGTCATGAAGCGGATCATCGAGATCGTCCCCGCTCGTCCGGGATGGTATTCGCGCTGGCGTCTCGCACCGGATGCCACCCGTTCCTATCCCGTCACGGTCTGGGCACTGGTGGAGGATGCGGACGGAGCGAGCCGAGAGGTGATCGGTGTCGACTCGGTGGGCCAGTGGCCGGGTGCGGACGACAACGAGCCCGGTGCCGACTTCGTCCGTTACCTCTTCCAACCACCGGACACCGGCCATCCCGACGACGCCGACCAGGCCCGTGTCACCTCCGGCAGCGGGGTCCCCACCACGCTCCTCCAACCCGCTCCCTCCACCACCTGACCCCGTCCCGCTCCATCTGTTCGCGTACCGGGGCGGACACGGGTCAGCCACCCGTGTCCGCCCTGCCGGCGCCGGGGTGGCGGGCGTGGCAGCGGGGCTGGATCAGGGGATCCGGAGGGGTTCGGGGCCGGTCGGCGGCGGGAAGGCCAGGTCCAGCTCGAGCAGGTCGTCGTCGGTGAGGAGCAGGTCCGCGGCGGCCCGGTTCTCGCGTACGTGATCCGGGGTGCTCGCCCTCGGGATCGTGCACAGCATGTCCTGGCGCAACAGCCAGGCCAGTCCCACCTGTGCAGCGGTGGCGCCGTGGCGCGCGGCCACCAGCGCCAGCGCCGGATGGTCGAGCATCCCGTCCGGCCCGAACGGTGCGTACGCCATCACCGGCACACCCGCCTCCCGGCAGAGGGGAAGCAGGTCCGCCTCGATCCCGCGCCGGCCCAGGTTGTACGGCACCTGGTTGGTCTCGATCGCCGTCCCACCGGCGATCGAGGTCAGTTCGACCAGATCCGGCAGGTCGAAGTTGCTGACCCCCCAGTGTCGGATCAGCCCCTGGGTCATCAGCGAGGTGAAGGCCTGGACCGTCTCGTCCAGGGGCCCCGAGTCCCGCCAGTGCAGCAGGTACAGGTCGATCCGGTCGGTACCGAGCCGGTTGAGGCTCTGCTCGCAGGCGGCGAGGGTGTCGTTGCGGTCGTCGGACGCAGCCACCTTGCTGATCAGGAAGACGCTGTCGCGCCGGTCCGCGATGGCCTCGGCGACCAGTTCCTCGGTGCCGCCGTCGCGGTAGGTGTCGGCGGTGTCGATCACGGTCAGGCCGAGGTCGATGCCGACCCGGAGCGCCTCGATCTCCTCGTCGCGCCGGCTCGGGTCGCCGGCCAGTCCCCGGGTGCCCTGCCCGAGTGCCGAGATCACCTCGCCGGACGGAAGGGTGAGTGTCGGGATTCCCATGTCGGGCACTGTGTTCCTCCTCCCGGTCGGAGCCGGATCCGCCATCCTGGGCGCGTTCCCGCGCACCGGGGGCTAAAACCGGTACGGGGGACACGGGCATTCACGTGCTCGGCGCGTACGCTGTGGGCAAGGCATTCGTCCGGCGCTTCACTGGCGACCCGTGCGCACCTGTCAGGTCCCCTCCCCGCCAACCCGAGGCAGGTACGCATGCACGCGGACACGTCGGTTCCGGTTCGGATCCTCGTCGTCGACGACGATCCCGGTGATGTTCTGATGATCGAGGAAGCGCTCGGCGACTCCGATGTGCACAAGGCGATCGACGTGGTCAGCGACGGCCAGGAGGCGATGGAGTTCCTGCGCCGGCAGGGGCGGCATCTCACGGCGGTGCGTCCGGACGTGATCCTGTTGGACCTGAACATGCCCCGGATGGACGGCCGCCAGGTGCTCAGCGCGGTCAAGGGTGACGAGGACCTGCGGACGATCCCGGTGGTGGTGTTGACCACCTCGAACGCGGACACCGACATCATCGGCAGCTACACGTTGCAGGCCAACGCGTACGTCGCCAAGCCGATCGACCTGGACGAGTTCAACGACGCGGTGCGCCGGATCGACCAGTTCTTCGGCCGGGTCGCGGTCCTGCCCCGCCGGCACTGACCCGCCGCCCGCGCCCCGGTCGGCCCCGGTGCGGCATTGTGCCAGTTCATCGCGGTCTCTGAGTCGGTGACGGCATCTTGCCGGCGGCGCCGGTCGAATGATGAATAATTTTGCGATTTTGCCCCGACGGTCCGCGCCGCTGGCGAGGATTCAGGTGAAGGAAGACACGCTGCCTGGGGGGCAAAGCATGGATTTCTCCATCGCGAAGATGGGCTATGACCAGGATCAGGTTGACTCGTGCCTGGCTGACCTGAGTGAGCGGTTGGCCAGGTTGGCGGCACCGGCGGACGTCGTCGCCGGACCCGGTGACGAGCTGATCCGGGTACGGCAGGAAGCGGCCCGGCTGCACGGCATGCTCACCGGGGGCTCGGCGGGGGATCGTGGCCCGGCGCGGATGCGCGAGCTGCTCGCCGTGGCCGAGCAGGAGGCCGCCCAGCTCCTGGCGCGAGCCCGGGGCGAGTTGACCGCGGCGCAGGAGGAGGCCCGCCAGCTCCGCGACCAGGTGTACGCGGAGGCGGTGCAGGCTCGCCGGGAGTTCGAGGCCGCGTTGCACGCCCGACGCCTGCGCGAGGAGCAGGTGGATCACATCCTCCGGGACGTGACCGTGGTCAGCGCCCCGGCGGACGACCCGGAGACCGCGCCGTCGGCCGTACCGGCCACCAGGGCGATGGCGGGGGAGGACCGGCCGGACACCGCACCGCAGGCGGAGACCCTGAACCGGGCCCAGGTGTGAGTCACCGCGTGGCGGCGCCGGTGCTCAGGCGAGTGCGGCGACGATCGTGGTCGCCCGGCTCTCGTGCTGGGCGTACGCGTCGGGGAAGGCGGAGACCTGGACCGCCTGGGCCGCGCCGCTGACACTCATCTGCTGCCAACCGGGGATCTGCAACAGGGCCTCGAAGAACGCCTGGGCCGCGTACGCCGGACGCATCAGGTCGGCGACGGCGCCCCAGCCGCTGCTGGTGCGCTGCTGGAACAGGCCCACCGAGTCGTAGTCGTACCCGGTGCCCTGGTTGGGGTAGTCCAGCGACTCCGGTAGCGCCGGGTTGGCCAGGTTGTAGAGGTTGCTCTCCTGCATCGCGGTGGCGATCGCGACGATCAGGCCCTGGCGGGGGATGCCGAGCTTGATTCCGACCTTGACGATGGCCGCGGCGTTGTCCATCTGTGCCTGGTCCAGACCGGCGACCGGCTTCGGCTTGGCCGGCTTGGTCGGCTTGCGGACCGGTGGTTTGGTCGGCGCCTTGCTCTTGGCCGGAGGGGTGGGTGTCGGTGTGGTCGCGGTCGGGCTCGGCGATAGGGGAGCCCGCTCGGCCCGGCTCGCCGCCTGCTTCTCGGCCGCCGCGGCGCGGTCGGCCAGTGCGGCGGTGTCGACCAGTGCCGCGTGCAGCGGTTGCGTCGGCGTGGTGGCCGCGCGCGACTCGGTGAACGCGACGAATCCGAGGCAGCAGGTGATCCCGGTGACCAGGGTCAGCCGTACCGGGGTGGAGGCGACGGCGGACCTGATCCGGGACGAGGACTTTTCCCCATCGCGAGCGGTGGAGCGCCGAAGCGGATTCCGTCGGGCGGGGGTGCGGTGCCGGCCAGTTAGCCGGTCGTCCGATGGCGGCTCGGCCGAACGGATGGGTTGGGCTTTGCTGGTCGACTCACGCTTCACCTCGTCGTTGGGATGCACCCGCCGAGGCTAGGTAATGCCGTAGGCCCGTGGGAAGCCCGGTGCGGTGGCGTGCGCCACAGTTTTGCCTGGTCAGCCGGTCATCGGACGGCAGCCCAGGGCGGCCGGGCGCGAATGCCTCAAGACCGGCATATCCGTCGTGTCCGTTCTGGTGGGGTCACCCGACGCAATCGCCCACCGTGTCGTCGTGATCCACGCCGGGTTGGCGTACTCGCACGTTCGGCTGATGTCGAGATAGACCGAACGGGGTTGCCGTACCGATCCGGACGGCCGATCGAAGGCTGCCGACCCCCTGACCGGTCGCCCGCGCGCGGGCGACCGGTCAGGGGGTCGCCGCGAGCGGCTCGTCCACCCGCGCACGCTCCGGACGCGTCCGGCGGATCGGCGTACGCAGTGCGCTCGCGACGACCGCGAGGCTGGCGCCCCCGGCGAGCAGGAACACCCAGGCCGTGCCCCAGCGGGCCGCCGCGACCGTCAGCAGTGCCGCGCCGAGCGGGCCGGGGGCGGTGTGGATGGTCCAGAAGGCCGAGGTGACCCGGCCGAGCAGCGGGTCCGGGGTGACCTCCTGCCGCAGCGACATCGAGCAGATGCCGGCCACGCTCGTACCGAACACCACCACGGTGACGAGGGCCGCCACCGTACGGGCGTCGCCGGGAAGCCCGAGCGCGGCGGCGCCCAGCCCCACGATCCCGAGCGCGGCGAGTGTGTACGAGCCGATCCAGCAGACCCCGAAGCCGAGCCGGCGCCGGGCCGGGGCAACCAGGAGCGCGGCGGCGATGGTGCCGAGCGCGGCCACCGCGAGCACGTAGCCCACCGTCCGGTCGGACCGGGCGAGGTCGTGTTTGAGGTGGTAGATGTACAGGTCGGTGAGGCCGAAGGTCAGGAAGGTGAGCAGCGCCAGCCGTCCGGTCAACGCCCGCAGCACCGGCTGGCGCCGGAGGAACCGGGCGCCGACCAGCAGGTCGTCCCAGCCCGGTCGGCTCCGGGTGCGGGTCGATCCGCCCTCGTCCGGCGTCGGTCCGGCGCGCCGGAAACGGACCAGGCACAGGCCGAGGGCGTTGACGGCGAAGGTGGCGGCGTCCACCCCGATCGCGGCGGTCGGCCCGAGCAGGGCGGAGAGGCCACCGGCGAGCATCGGGCCGACCACTCCGGCGGCGGCGTAGCTGGCGAAGAGCCGGCCGTTCGCCTCGGTGATCCGGGACGCCGGCACCAGGTTCGGCACCGCGCTGGCGTACCCGACCTGGAAGACCATCGCCACCGCACTGCCCAGCGGCATCACCACGTACAGCAGCCACAGTTGCGGGGAGAACAACCACACCAGCGGGATCAGCGCGTAGAGCAGCGCGCGTACGGCGTCGCACCAGATCAGCAACGTACGGCGGTCGACCCGGTCGACCAGCACCCCGGCGCCGATCCCGGCGACGATCGCCGCCGCCCCGGCCACCCCGGTGAGCAGCCCCATCTGGGTGACCGATCCGGTGGCGTCGAGTACCAGCAGCGGGATGGCGACGTACGAGAACGAGGCGCCGCCCACCGAGAGGGTCTGTACCACCCAGAAGATGGTGAAGTTGTGGTCGCGCCACAGTGGCCGGTCGTCCGGATCCGCCGCCGTCACCCGCCCGACCCCCCGGCCTGCTCCCGGGCGTACGCCTCGATGACCCAGTTCTCCACCCGGTCGCGGGTGACGCCCAGTGCGACCAGGACCCGCGCACCCGGCTCGTCCGGGTCCCGGAGGAGCCCGAGCAGCAGGTGTTCCGTTCCGACATAGTTGTGTCCCAGGCGCAGCGCCTCCTGGAAGGTCAGGTCCCGTACCCGCCGGGCGCCGGGGGAGAGCACGGGTGGGGTGCGTCGGGGTGCGGTGGCCGGCTCCAGGGTCGCCCTGGTCGCCGCCCCGACGGTCTCCACCGGTACGCCCAACCCCACCAGCGCCCGTACGGCCAGGCCGTCCGGCTCGTGCAGCAGGCCGAGGAGCAGGTGCGCGCCGGTGATCTCCTCGTGGCCGATCCGGTGGGCCTCCGCCTCCGCCTGCCGCACCACGTGTTGCGCCCGATCGGTGAAACGGGCGTAGACGCCGGGTGGCAGGAGTTCCCCGCTGTCCGCCCGTTTGACCACGAACCTCTTCTGCGCCGCCTGTTTGCTCACCCCCATCCGTTCACCGATCTCGCTCCAGGACGCCCCGGACCGACGCGCCTCGTCGACGAAGTGGCCGATCAGGTGGTCCGCCACCTCGGCGAGATACTCGGCGACCAGGGTGGAGTCCGACAGGTGAACGAGTGCGGACGCGTCGGGACGCCGGCTGACCACGTACGCGATCAGTTCGTCGAGTCGCGCGGGCGGTTGGTTCATCGGTCAACCATAGGTTGACGCGGACCTCAGGGTCAACCACTGGTTGACGATTTACCCGGCGGGCGCGGGTGCCGGCTCGCGGACGGCGACCTCCGATACGATGCCGGTGGTGACCGCGAGCGAGACGAACCCGGCCGATCCGGCCCCGGCCCCACCTCCGCCACGGCGGCGTGGGCTGCTCCTCGCCCTGGCGGCGGTCGCCTTGGCCGCGCTCATCGCCGGTCATCGCCTGATCCCCAACATCGCCGGAGTCGGCAGTCTGGTCGACAGCGGCCTGCCCTTCCTCGGCCTCGGCATCCCGGTCCTGGCGCTCGCCGCCCTGCTGCGGCGATCCCGCACCGCCCTGCTGGCGGTGCTGGTGCCGCTGGTGGTCTGGGCGGTCATGTTCGGTACGGCCTGGTTGCCCGCAGGTGCCGGCGGGACGGTCGCGCTCCGGGTGGCCAGCCAGAACCTGAGGATCGGCAATCCCGACCCGGTGGCGACGGTGACCGCGCTCGCCGAAACCGAACCCGACCTGATCGGGCTTCAGGAGGTGGGCGGGGAGGTCCAGGGCTCGGCCGCCGGGGCACTGCGGGACCGCTATCCGTACCGGGCCGCCGAATCCACCGTCGCTCTCTGGAGCCGGTTCCCGATCCGGGACAATGCGGGCGTGGACACCGGAATGGGATGGAACAGGGCGCTGCGTGCCGTGGTGGAGGCCCCCCAGGGCGACGTCACCGTCTACGTCGTCCACCTCGGGTCCGCCCGCGCGGGGGACACCGCGACCCGTGACCACACCGTCGACATGCTGGCCACCGCGCTGCGACAGGACCCCGCGCAGCGGCTGATCGTGCTGGGTGACTTCAACACGGCGAGCACGGACAGGGCCATCTCGCCCCTGACCGACCTGCTCGCCGACGCCCAGGCCGACGCCGGGCGCGGTCTGGGGTTCACCTGGCCGGCGGCGCTCCCGCTCACCCGACCCGACCATGTCCTCTACCGGGGCCTCACCGCCGCGTCGGCCGGCGTGGTCCGGACCCCGGCCAGCGACCACCGCGCGGTCACCGCCGGTTTCCGCTGACCGCCGGCCCCGCACGCGGAGCGGTCACGGTGCCAGTGACGTCCGCCGCTGCGCCGCTCAGCGCTGGTGGTGTCCGGTCGCGGCGGTCGGCGGTGGTGTCCGGTCGCGGCGGTCAGCGGTCGGCGGAGGTCGCCGGGGTCACGGTGAGGGTGTGCCGGCCGCCGCCGTTGCCGGAGAAGGGCCAAAGCCGGTCGGCGCGGTCGGCGAGCTTCGCCAACTGCTGCCGGGTCAGCCCCACCGCGGCGATGCTCGCCCGTACGTCGGCGTGGTAACAGCCGTCCGGGTCGCGGCCGAGTCGGGCCTGCGCCCGTACCTGGACCGTGTGCGCCTCGTCCGTGACCGACGTCGCCGCCTCGACGGCGGCGTGATGCAGACAGGCGGCAAACGCCGCGGCGAGTAGTTCTTCCGGCGCCAGCCCGTTGCAGTGCGGGGCGAGCGGGGAGGCGAGCGCGGTCGACAGCTTCCCGTCGCCGGTACGCAACTGCCCGCCCGCCGCGGTCGCCGTGGCCTCGCGAACCCACGAATCCGACATCGCGTACCCCCTGTCGCTCCCCGCCGGGCTACCCGGCCGACACGCCGTAAAACACGCTCCGGCGCACGGGCCGGTCGGCGTCGAGCTATCGGCGGTCCCGGGCGGATGCCGGCGCTGGCCCCGACATCGGTCGGTGACTATGGTGTGGCGCATGCGTACCACCGCGGGCCGTGTACTCGCCGCCCTCGCCGTGATCCTGTTCGGGCTGACCCTGCCCCTGCTCTCGGCGCAGTCCGCCGGGGCCGCGCAGGCGACCCTGCGGCAGAGCGATCCGTCGGCGGACCAGACCATCGCGCGGCTGCCCGAGGTGATCACGCTGGTGTTCGACGAGTCCCCGTCCGAGGTGAAGATCACCGTCGTCGGACCGGACGGGGTGGACGTGGTGTCGTCGCCGCCGAACATCCGGGGTGTCGGCGTACGTCAACCGGTCCGGGCGGGCGCCGCCGGGCGTTACACCGTGAGCTACGAGATGTCACCGGTCACCGGGCCGCCCGCCGTCGGCAGCTTCAGCTTCACCGTGACCGAGGGCGGTACCGCGCCCGCGCCCAGCGGTGCCGCCCCGCCGCCGCCCGCCGCGAACCCGCCGGCTCCCACCGCCACGGCCACTACCGGACCGGTGCCCACCGTCACCGGCACCGCCCCGGCCGCCGAGCCTGCGGCCACCATCACCGGTACGCCACCGTCTGCCACCGCGATCCGCGACTCCGACGGGACCTCCTCGCGTCCCCTGGTCTTCGTGCTCGGCCTGCTGGGCGTGGCCATCGTCGTCACCGCGGTCGTGCTGGGCCTGCGGATCCGGGCCCGCCGCAGCGCCGGCTGACCCGGGCGACCGCCCCGCGGTCCGTACCCGGTCCGGCGTGAGCGGGCGGGTGCCGGATCCGGGGCGAGGCACGACTGGCGGTGTTCGCCGCCGCCCTGCGATCGCCCCGCCCAGCGGCTGTCCACCCAGCGGTCACCCCGCCCTGCGGTTGCCCGCCCCGCGGTGTCGCGCCGCCGCACCCGTGGCTGCCGTAGTCGCTCGCGCCGCGCTCCCGTCCACCGAGGCGACCGGTGCCACCGGTGTCGAACCCCCGCCGGATACGTCCCGGCCCCGGTGCCGGCCGCGCACCGCCGTGCCCTCTCGATCCACTACCCGCATGTCCCGACCCGCCACTCCCGTTCGCCGGATTCGCCGGTACGTCAAGGGAGCGTCAAGAAGGGGCGGCCCGGCGTAGCGGGATCGTCAGAACCGCCTCCCGCTTCGGTTGATCGCGCTTCCATGGTTCTGTGCGGTCACTCACGGCCGCGATGAACCCGCGATTGAGGAGACGTTCGGTGATCGACGTCGTGTTCGTGCTGCTGACAGTGGGACTGTTCGCGGCCCTTGCCCTGGTGGTCCGGGCGGTGGAGCGGCTGTGAACGTGATCAACCTCGTCGGTCTGATCGTATCGGCCGCGCTGGCTGTCTTCCTGGTGGTAGCCCTCCTGTTCCCGGAGCGTTTCTAGATGAGTACGACAACCGCGGGCGTGATCTTCATCGTCGTGCTCGCCGCCGCACTGGTCGCGGCCTACCGCCCGTTCGGCGACTACATGTACAACGTGGTTGCCGGCACCCGGCACTCGCGGGTGGAGCGGGGCATCTACCGCCTCATCGGGGTGGACAAGAGGGGCGAGCAGTCCTGGGGCGTGTACGCCCGCAGCGTGCTCGCCTTCTCGCTGGTCTCGATCCTGTTCCTGTACGCGTTCCTGCGCCTGCAGGACAAGCTCTGGCTCTCCCTCGGCCTCGACCCGGTCACCAACCACATCGCGTGGAACACCGCCGTCTCGTTCGTCACGAACACCAACTGGCAGGCGTACTCCGGTGAGTCGACCATGGGGCACCTGGTGCAGATGGCCGGGCTCGCGGTGCAGAACTTCGTCTCCGCCTCGGTGGGCATCGCGGTGGCGGTCGCGCTGGTACGCGGCTTCGCCCGCAGCCGGACCGACAAGCTGGGCAACTTCTGGGTCGACCTGACCCGGATCACCCTGCGGATCCTGCTCCCGATCGCGGTGGTCGGCACCGTCGTGTTCATCGCCGCGGGCATGGTGCAGAACCTGCACGGCGGCACCGACGTGACCACCCTGACCGGCGGCACCC
Source organism: Micromonospora sp. NBC_01796 (assembly GCF_035917455.1). NCBI lineage: Bacteria > Bacillati > Actinomycetota > Actinomycetes > Micromonosporales > Micromonosporaceae > Micromonospora > Micromonospora sp. NBC_01796. The sequence continues at coordinate 7,192,680 of NZ_CP109078.1, forward strand.
AGACGATCACCGGTGGACCGGTGGCCAGCCAAGAGGTGATCAAGGAACTCGGTACCAACGGTGGCGGCTTCTACAACACCAACAGCGCCCACCCGTTCGAGAACCCGACCACCTGGACGAACTGGCTCCAGCTCTTCCTGATCTTCCTGATTCCGTTCAGCCTGCCCCGGGTCTTCGGTCGCCTGGTCGGGCAGAACCGGCAGGGTTACGCGATCGTCGCCGTGATGGCGATCCTGGCCATCGCCAGCATCGCCCTGACCAACGCGTTCGAACTGGGCGGTGGCGGCACGGTCCCGCACGCGGTCGGGGCCGCGATGGAGGGCAAGGACGTCCGATTCGGGGTGTCGAACTCGGCCACCTTCGCGGCGGCGACCACGCTCACCTCGACCGGCGCGGTGAACTCCTTCCACGACTCGTTCACCCCGCTGGGCGGCATGATGCCGATGGTCAACATGATGCTCGGCGAGGTGGCACCGGGCGGTGTCGGCGCGGGCCTCTACGGTCTGCTGATCCTCGCCGTGATCACGGTGTTCGTGGCCGGTCTGATGGTCGGCCGGACCCCGGAGTACCTGGGCAAGAAGATCGGTGCCCGGGAGATCAAGTTCGCCTCGCTCTACTTCCTGATCACACCGACCCTGGTGCTGGTCGGCACGGCGTTGGCGTTCGGCACCGGTAACAACGCCACCGCACTCAACGTCGGCCCGCACGGCCTCTCCGAAGTCCTGTACGCGTTCACCTCGGCCAGCAACAACAACGGGTCGGCGTTCGGCGGGATCACCGTCAACACCGGCTGGTGGGACACCGCGCTGGGGTTGGCGATGCTGCTCGGCCGCTTCCTGCCGATCATCTTCGTGCTCGGCCTGGCCGGGTCGCTCGCCCGGCAGAAACCCGTACCCGCGTCCGAGGGCACGCTGCCGACCCACCGCCCGCTCTTCGTCGGCATGGTCGTCGGCGTGACGGTGATCCTCGTGGCGCTGACCTTCCTGCCCGCGCTCGCCCTCGGCCCGCTGGCCGAAGGCCTGTGACCGACATGCTGAGGAAAGAGAACATGACTAGCACTCCGCTGGCTCCCGCCTCGTCGGGCGGGCGCCCCTCGTCGGGCGGATCCGGCGATCCGAGCAGTCGGATCGGCGGTGGCCTGCTGGACCCGAAGCAGATGCTCCGCTCCCTGCCGGATGCGACGCGCAAGCTCGACCCGCGCACCCTCTGGCGCAACCCGGTGATGCTGATCGTCGAGGTCGGTGCCGTGTTCACCACGGTGCTCGCGATCGCCGACCCGACCGTCTTCGCCTGGCTGATCACGGTGTGGCTCTGGCTGACCGTGCTCTTCGCCAACCTGGCCGAGGCGGTCGCCGAGGGGCGGGGCAAGGCACAGGCCGCGACCCTGCGGCAGGCCAAGAAGGACACCATCGCGACCCGGCTCACCGGCTGGTCGCCGAACACCCCGGCCAGCCGCTACCGGGAGGAGGCGGTCGCCGCCACCGAACTGCGTCTCGGCGACGTCGTGCTGGTCGATGCCGGGCAGATCATTCCCGGCGACGGCGACGTGGTCGAGGGGATCGCCAGCGTCGACGAGTCGGCCATCACCGGCGAGTCCGCCCCCGTGATCCGCGAGTCCGGCGGCGACCGCAGCGCGGTCACCGGCGGCACCAAGGTCCTCTCCGACCGGATCATCGTGAGGATCACCCAGAAGCCGGGGGAGAGCTTCATCGACCGGATGATCGCCCTGGTCGAGGGTGCCAACCGGCAGAAGACGCCGAACGAGATCGCGCTCAACATCCTGCTCGCCTCGCTGACCATCATCTTCCTGCTCTCGGTGGTCACCCTGCAGCCGCTGGCGATCTTCTCCAAGGCGTTCCAGGCCGCCGCGCCGGACACCGCCGCGGTCGACGCCAACGGGGTCACCGGCATCGTGCTGGCATCGCTGCTGGTCTGTCTCATCCCGACCACCATCGGTGCGCTCCTGTCGGCGATCGGCATCGCCGGCATGGACCGGCTCGTCCAGCGCAACGTGCTGGCGATGAGCGGCCGCGCGGTCGAGGCGGCCGGCGACGTCGACACCCTGCTGCTCGACAAGACCGGCACCATCACCCTCGGCAACCGGCAGGCGTCCGAGTTCCTGCCCGTCGAGGGGGTGTCCCCGGAGGAGGTCGCGGACGCCGCTCAGTTGTCCAGCCTGGCCGACGAGACCCCGGAGGGGCGCTCGGTGGTCGTCCTGGCGAAAAACGAGTACGGCCTGCGGGAGCGGGAGGCGGGCGTCGTACCGCACGCCACCTTCGTACCGTTCACCGCGCAGACCCGGATGAGCGGCGTCGACCTCGGCGCCGAGGGTGGCGTACGGCAGATCCGCAAGGGCGCCGCGGCGGCCGTCATGAAGTGGGTACGCGACAACGGCGGTCACCCGACCGAGCAGGTCGGCGGGATCGTCGACGGGATCAGCGGCAGTGGCGGTACGCCGCTCGTGGTCGCCGAGCACGTCGACGGTGAGCCGGCTCGTGCCCTCGGGGTGATCCACCTGAAGGACGTGGTCAAGAGCGGGATGCGGGAGCGGTTCGACGAGATGCGTCGGATGGGCATCCGTACGGTGATGATCACCGGCGACAACCCGCGTACGGCCAAGGCCATCGCGGACGAGGCCGGGGTGGACGACTTCCTGGCCGAGGCGACGCCCGAGGACAAGCTCGCGCTGATCAAGCGGGAGCAGGAGGGTGGTCGCCTGGTCGCGATGACCGGTGACGGCACCAACGACGCCCCGGCGCTCGCCCAGGCCGACGTCGGCGTGGCGATGAACACCGGTACGTCGGCCGCGAAGGAGGCCGGCAACATGGTCGACCTCGACTCGGACCCGACCAAGCTGATCGAGATCGTGGAGATCGGCAAGCAGTTGCTGATCACCCGTGGCGCCCTCACCACGTTCTCCATCGCCAACGACATCGCGAAGTACTTCGCGATCATCCCGGCCATGTTCGCCGGGATCTACCCCAGCCTGGACACCCTGAACATCATGCGGCTGTCCAGTCCGACCTCGGCGATCCTGTCCGCGGTCATCTTCAACGCGATCGTCATCATCGCCCTGGTGCCGCTGGCCCTGCGCGGCGTGCGGTACCGGCCGAGCAGCGCCTCGGCCCTGCTCGGTCGCAACCTGTTGCTGTACGGGCTCGGCGGGATCGTGGCCCCGTTCGTCGGTATCAAGATCATCGACCTCATCATCCAGTTCATCCCGGGGATTTCGTGATGCGTCTACCTTCCTGGCTCGCCCAGCACCTCGCCGCGTTCCGCGCGGTGCTGGTCTTCACCGCCCTGCTCGGTCTGGCCTATCCACTGGCCATGGTCGCGGTCGCGCAGATTCCCGGACTGCACAGCCGGGCCGAGGGCTCCCTGGTGCAGACCGCCGACGGTCGCACGGTCGGCAGCCGGCTGATCGGCCAGCTCTTCACCGACGCGGACGGGAACGCCGTACCGCGCTACTTCCAGAGCCGTCCGTCGGCCGCCGGTGACGGTTACGACCCGACCTCGACCAGTGCCAGCAACCTCGGCCCGGAGAGTGTGGTCGACACCCTCGCCGCCAACCCGGACGACGCCTCGCAGAGCCTGCTCACCCAGGTCTGCGAGCGCAGCCGGGCGATCGGTGAGCTGGAGGGGGTCAGCGGCGCCCGACCGTACTGCACCCCCGACGGGATCGGCGCCGTGCTGTCGGTGTTCCACCGCGACGGACTGACCGGACCGGTGACCCGGGCGGTCAGCATCAACCAGGCCTGCCCGGCCACCCCGTTCGTCACCACCTACCAGGGGGTGACCGTGGAGTGCGCCGAGATCGGGCAGGACTACAGCCACGGGATCGTCACCCCGATCCGGGGCGACGCCCCGGCGGAGCCGGAGGTGCCCGCCGACGCGGTCACCGCCAGCGGCAGCGGCCTCGACCCGAACATCAGCCAGGCGTACGCCCGGTTGCAGGCGCCGAGGGTGGCCCGGGAGCGGGGCACCGACGTGGCGACCGTACGGGGGCTGGTCGACCGGTACACCACCGAGCGCGCACTGGGCTTCATGGGCGAGCCCGCGGTGAACGTACTGGAGCTCAACCTCGCCCTGGACCGACAGTTCCCCGGCAACAGCTGACCCCTACCGGGGGTGGCTCCGAGTGCAGATGCGGCAGGATCGACTGGTGGCACGTGGACAACTGCGCATCCATCTCGGGGCCGCCCCCGGTGTGGGCAAGACGTACGCGATGTTGGAGGAGGCGCACCGCCGCGCCGAGCGGGGCACCGACGTGGTGGTGGGATTCGCCGAGACCCACGGCCGCAAGCACACCGCGGCGATGCTCGGTGACCTGGAGATCGTGCCGCGCGCGACAATGAGCTACCGGGGCGCAGAGTTCACCGAGATGGATCTCGACGCGGTGCTCGCCCGGCGGCCCGAGATCGCCGTGGTGGACGAACTCGCCCACACCAACGTCCCCGGCTCCCGCAACGCCAAGCGCTGGCAGGACGTGCAGGAGCTGCTCGACGCCGGCATCGACGTGCTCTCCACGGTCAACATCCAGCACCTGGAGTCCCTCAACGACGTGGTCGAGCAGATCACCGGGGTCACCCAGCGGGAGACCCTGCCCGACGACGTCGTCCGCTCCGCGGAACAGGTCGAACTGGTCGACATGACCCCGGAGGCGCTGCGCCGGCGGATGGCGCACGGCAACATCTACCGGGCCGACAAGATCGACGCCGCCCTCGGCAACTACTTCCGGGTCGGCAACCTCACCGCGTTGCGCGAACTGGCCCTGCTCTGGCTCGCCGACAAGGTCGACGACCAGCTCGACCGCTACCGGGCCGAACACCACATCGGGGCCAAGTGGGAGGCACGGGAGCGGGTCGTGGTGGCCCTCACCGGTGGACCGGAGGGCGAGACCCTGATCCGCCGGGCGGCCCGGGTCGCGGCCCGTACGCCCACCGGTGCCGACCTGCTCGCCGTGCACGTCAGTCGCAGCGACGGGCTGACCGGTGTCGACCCCACCCAGCTCGCCCGGCAACGGGTTCTGGTGGAGAGCCTCGGCGGGACCTACCACCAGGTGGTGGGCGGTGACATCGCGACCGCGTTGCTCGACTTCGCCCGTGGCGTGAACGCCAGCCAGATCGTGCTCGGCGCCAGTCGTCGTGGCCGGTTGGCCCAGATCTTCTCCCGCGGTGTCGGGGTCACCACGGTGGCGCTGTCCGGGTCGATCGACGTACACCTGGTGACCCACGACCAGATGGGACACGGCCGGCGACCGCCGTCGGTGACCAGCGCGCTGTCCCGGCGCCGCCGGCTGAGCGGATTCGGTCTGGCCGCGATCGGCCTGCCGGTGCTGACCGTGCTGCTCCGGCTGCTGGCCGACGACCTCTCACTGGCCAGCGACATCCTGCTCTTCCTCGGGGTGGTGATCGCGGTGGCCCTGGTCGGTGGGCTCTGGCCGGCGCTGTTGGCCGCGCTCGCCGCCTCCTTTGTGATCAACTTCTTCTTCACCCCGCCGCTGCACGCGTTCACCATCTCCCAGCGCGAGAACCTGCTCGCCCTGGTGGTGTTCCTGCTCGTCGCGGCGGCGGTCAGCATGGTCGTGGACCTCGCCGCCCGGCGTACCCGGGAGGCGGCACGGGCCAGCGCGGACGCCCAGACCCTGGCGATGGTCGCCGGGAGCGTGCTGCGCGGCGCCCGCCCGCTGACCGCACTGCTGGAACGACTCCGGGAGACCTTCGGCCTGACCTCGGTCACCCTGCTGGAACGGGTCCCGGAGGTGGCCGCCGGCCCGGACCGGCAGCGCGACCCCAGGGCGTGGCAGGTGGCCGGCACCGTCGGGCCCGCGCCGTGCCTCACCCCGGCCGGCGGGGACGTGGAGGTACGGGCCGCCGAGAACCTTTCCCTGGTGCTCTGCGGCCGGGTGCTCGACGCCGCCGACCGGCGGGTGGTGGAGGCGTTCGCCGCCCAGGCCGCGCTCGCCCTGCGCCAGGAGCGGCTGGCCGAGGAAGCGGCGACCGCCCGGCCGCTGGCCGAGGCCGACCGGATGCGTACGGCGCTGCTCGCCGCGGTCAGCCACGACCTGCGTACGCCACTGGCGTCGGCCAAGGCGGCGGTGACCAGCCTGCGCAGTGACGAGGTCGACTTCGACGAGTCCGATCGGGAGGAACTCCTGGCCACCGCGGACGAGTCGCTCGACCGGTTGACCCGGTTGGTGACGAACCTGCTTGACATGAGCCGGTTGCAGGCCGGCGTACTCGGGCTGTCGCTGGCCCCGATCGGTCTCGAGGACGCGGTCCCGCCGGTGCTCGACGAGATGGGGGAGCCGGCCCGGCGGGTACGGGTGAGCCTGCCGGCGCACCTGCGGGCGGTGCTGGCCGACCCCGGCCTGCTGGAACGGGTGCTGGTGAACCTGGTCGCCAACGCCCTGCGGTTCAGCCCGCCGGACCGGCCGCCGTCCATCTCGGCCAGCGAGCACGGCGGGCTGGTCGAGCTCCGGGTGACCGACTACGGTCCTGGGCTGCCGCACGACCAGTGGGAACGGGCCTTCCTGCCGTTCCAGCGGCACGGCGACCGGGACAACCACGCCGGGGTCGGCCTCGGGTTGGCGCTGTCCCGTGGCCTCGCCGAGGCGATGGGCGGCACACTGGTGCCCGAGGACACCCCCGGTGGAGGGCTGACCATGGTGCTCAGCCTGCCTGCGGCCGAAGGAGACAACGCATGAGCGGACCAGCCGGAGGGCCGGCGTGACCCGGGTGCTCGTGGTCGACGACGAGCCGCAGATCCTCCGGGCGCTGCGGATCAACCTGCGGGCCCGGCGCTACGAGGTGGCGGTCGCCGCCGACGGTGCCGACGCGCTGCGGCTGGCCGCCAGCCAGCCCCCGGACCTGGTGGTGCTGGACCTGGGTCTGCCGGACATGGACGGGGTGGACGTGATCCGGGGCCTGCGCGGCTGGACCAACATCCCGATCATCGTCCTCTCCGGCCGGGCCGGCAGCCAGGACAAGGTCCTCGCCCTCGACGCCGGTGCCGACGACTACGTCACCAAGCCGTTCGGGGTGGACGAACTCCTGGCCCGCGTGCGGGCGGTGACCCGGCGTACCGCCGGTGCCGGGGAGACCGTCGCCACCGTCACCGTCGGCCGCTTCACCGTCGACCTGGCGGCCCGTACGGTCCGGGCGGACGCCGGGCGGGAGGTGCGGCTCACCCCGACCGAGTGGCACCTGCTGGAGATCCTGATCCGCAATCCGGGCCGGTTGGTCAGCCAGCGGCAGCTGCTGCACGACGTGTGGGGACCGCAGTACCAGTCCGAGACCAACTACCTGCGCCAGTACATGGCCCAGCTGCGCCGCAAGCTGGAGGACGACCCGGCCCGGCCGCGCCACCTGCTGACCGAACCGGGCATGGGCTACCGGTTCCAACCCGAGTAGCCGGTCGCGGGCAGGGCCGGCGCCGGCTCAGAGCACCCGGGCGGTGCCGCCGGCGTCGACCCGGGCGGTGATGTCCAGGTGCCGGGGGCGTAGCCCGGAGGTGGCGGCGAACCGGTCCACCGCCGCCTGCACGTACTCGCGCAGGGCGCTCAACGGGGCCTGTGGGCTCACGTAGAGCTTGATCCTGACCTCCGGGCTCGGCGGGTCCCCGGTCAGCCAGACCGAGGCCCGACGGATCTGCGGGTCGCGGGTGAGGTCGCGTTCGAGGCCGTCGGCCAGGGACGAACCCTGGACGACGGTGATCCCCGGCCCGCTACCGTCCGCCGCCGCCCGGTCGCCGGTGACCGCCCGCAGGTCGTACTCGTCCATGGCGGGGTCGGACGCCGGACGCAGTTGCCGGCGCAGCAGCGTCCAGCCGAGGTACGCCAGGATCAACCCCAGGGCGATGGTGACGATCGGACCCCACGGGGAGATGTCCCGGAACACGCCCCGGAACGCCGTCCAGATCAGCGGTGCGCGTTCGTCGATTCCGGGCAGGTGGCCCAGGTTCGCCACCGCGGCCGCCGCGCCCAGGGCGGTCAGCAGCAGGCCGATCACGGTCCAGAGGACCCGGTTGCCGGCGTGGCTCATACCGTCCTCCGTTCCCGGGCCAGCTCGACGTCGAGCCGGTCGGCCGGTGGCGCGGCCAGCCGGTCGAGTTCCTGCCGGACGGCGTGCTCGACCTGCGGGCGGGCGGAGGGGTCACCCACCGCCCGGATCCGGGACGACCAGGAGTCGCCGTGCCGGCGTACGCGGGCCCGCGCGTCCCGTACGCCGGTGACCCGTTCGGCGGCGGCGGCGAGCCGGTGCTCGACCGACCTGCGATGCAGGTGCCAGCCGTCGGCCAGCGGTACGGCGAGCCGGTTCGGCGTCCACCGGCGCAGTTGGGTGAGCAGGATCAGCAGGCCCAGGACGCCGACCGCGATCGCGACCGCGAAGAACACCGGGTCGTCGACCCGGGTGGTGGTCAACGTGTCGAACCAGCTCGTCCGGTCGACCACCAGCGAGGGCAGGTCCAGTGCGACCGCCGCCGCCTCGGCCGCGAGCAGGAGACCGCCGCCGAGCAGGATGATGGCCAGCAGTAGGGACGCCAGCCGGTTGACCACCCGCATGCTCACCTCCGGGGTTCGGCGGTCAGCGCCGCCAGGTCGACGTCGTCGACGACAACCTCCACCGGCCGGTCCGCGCCGGCCCGTTCGAGTACGGCCCGTACGGCGGTGTGGATCCGCTCGCCCAACGGCCCGATCGGCACCGCCTCGACGGTGACGTGCACCTCGACCCCCGCGTCGCCCAGCCGTACGCCGGCGATCCTGCCCCCGGCGTACAGGGTGGCCACCTCGACCGGTCCGCCGGTACTCAGCCCGCTCACCCCGTCCACCCCGAGTACGGCGTCGCGTACGGCGGTGGCCAGGGCGACCGGGTCGGTGCGGGTCCGTTGGTCGGTCATTGGGTACGCGTCCCCGGGCCGCCGCCGGTGCCGTTCTGCTCGCCGTCCACGACCACGTCGTCGACGTTGATGTTCACCTCGATCACGTTCAGTCCGGTCATCGCCTGCACCCGGTCGATGACGTTGCGCCGTACCGCGCTGGTGACGTCGACGATGCTCTGGCCGTACCAGGTCACGATGTCCAGGTCGATCGCGGCCTCGCGCTCGCCGACCTCGACCGAGACGCCCTGGTTCGACGCCTCCGACCCACCCGGTACGAGGTTGCGCAACTGCCCCACCCGCCGGGCCATGCCGGAGCCCATCGACTGCACGCCGGGAATCTCCCGGGCGGCGAATCCGGCGATCTTCGCGACCACGCCCTCGGCGATCCGGGTCTTGCCGGAATCGGTGGTGATCTGGGCACGGGCGGGTTGCCCGCCACCGGGCTGGATGAGCTGGCTCGGAGACTTGATCTTCTCTCGGCCATCGGTCCGGGTGTCGGTGTCAGCCATTGCTGCCTCCTGAACTCGTTCCTGGTCCGGTCCTGGCTCGGCGCCCCGCCCGGACGCGGACGCTTACGAGGTGGGCGAGCGGCGCCGGTTTGCGCCGGCCCGGTCGGCGAGTCCGGCCACCGACAGGTCACCGTCGATCACCCGTACGGCGATCCAGCCGACGAGGCCGGCCAGGACGGCGCCGGCTGCCGCGCCGAAACCGGCAACGGCCCAGACCGCCGCGATGAGGAAGCCGATCACGAAACCGAACTGCTGGCGGGACATTGGTTACCTCCCCGGTGGCGGACGCACGGTTCGCCCGTTGCATACACCGGTGGCGCCGATCCGAACCCGATCGCCTCCGACAATCGAGTGAGCCAGATCACACCGGGGCCCGCCCCGGACGGGTTTGGCCGTCAACCGGCGCCGCCGGTCGCCGCCGCATCCGAACGATGGGCGGCACGCCGACCGGCGACGATGTCGACCAGGGCGGCGATGAGGGCGATGACGACAAAACCGAGCGCGATGAGCAGCGCGTCCCGAAACGCCCTCGACCAGCCGTTGTGGGTGGCCGCGAGGGCGTTGAAGAACACCGTACCGACACCGGCGATCCCGGCCGCAGAACCGATCCGCTGCCCGGTCTGCAGCATGCCGGCCGCGGCGCCGCCCCGTTCCACCGGCACCTCGGCGAGGGTGAGGGTCTGGTTCGGGGTGATCACGAACCCGCTGCCGAGGCCAGCGATGAGCAGCGGCACGGCGGTCGCGTACGGGGCACCGCGTCCCGGTACGAAGTGCAGCGCCACCATCGTCCCGGCGAGCCCGATCGCGACCAGGGTCAGCCCGATCGCCACCAGCGGTCGGCCGTACCGGTTGACCAGCCGTCCGCCGAGGATCGCCGTACCGGCGGAGCCCAACGCGAACGGGGTCACCGCCAGGCCGGCGGCCAGCGCGCTGTAGCGCAGTCCGTTCTGCAGGAACAGGGTGAAGATGAAAAAGAGCGCGGTGAACCCGGCGAAGTAGAGCAGGGCGATCAGACTGCCCAGGGTGTAGGAGCGGTGTCGGAACAGGGCGAGGTCGAACAGCGGCTCGCCCCGGCGCTCGTAGCGGCGCTCCCAGTAGACGAACCCCGCCAGCACCAGCGCGGCCGCGGGTACCAGCAGCCACTTGAGGAAGCCCTGCCACTGCCGTTCCTCGATCAACGGAAGCAGCAGCAGGGTCACGCCGAGGCCGAGCAGCAGCACCGCGACCGGATCGAGGCTCTTGCGTGGGCCGGGGTGGTGCGGCGGCAGCACCCGCCAGCCGAAGATGATGGCGGCGATGCCGACCGGTACGTTGACGAAGAAGACCAGCCGCCAGCCCTCGTGCGTACCGACGAGTGCGATCAGCAGCCCACCCAGCAGCGGCCCGATCGCGGTCGAGAGGCCGATGACCGAGCCGAGCAGACCGAATGGCCGGCCTCGCTCCGACCCCTGGAACATCTGCTGGATCATGCCGACGACCTGCGGGTTCACGACCCCGGCAGCGGCGCCCTGGATCAGGCGCGCGATGATCAGCCACTCCGGTGAGGTGGCCAGGCCCGCAGCCGCACTGGACACGGTGAACAGGGCCAGTCCGGCGATGAACACGTTGCGCCGGCCCCGGATGTCGCCGAACCGGCCGGCCGCGACGAGGACCAGGCCGAAGGTGAGCGCGTAGCCGGAGAGAACCCACTGCAGTTCACTCGGGGACGCCTTCAGCGCCCGCTCGATCGACGGCACCGCCACGTTGACGATGCTCACGTCGAGCAGCGTCATGAACGTCGCGATCAGGCCCACCGCCAGCGCGAGGTTGCGCTGGCGGTTCGACCCGCCCTGGCTGCTATGCGGCTTGATGCGCACACCACCGGGGACCGAAGTCGAGGCCGGCCAGCGGAGAGTCCTCCCGGTGCAGCAGGTTCTTCACCGAGAGGTTGTGCAGCGGCGCGGTCAACTGCTCCTCGGCCAACCCGGATTCAGTCGCGATGGCGGCCGGATAGGGCACCTGCCCCTTCGCCTCGAGCGCGGTCACCGCCGCGTACACCCGCTCCTCGACGTCGGATAGTTGTACTTGTCGCATGGAAAGCTCCTCCGCTCGACCACACTGTCGGGCACCTCACGACCGGGCGGATACCCCGCCCCCAGCCGATGATTCCCGACCGGCGGGACGTACATGCGAGGTTTGCCGTCCTTGCCCCTCGCCGGCCCCGTGCCGCCGTGGTCGACGGGCCGGAGCCCCGGCGTGGCGCCGGGGCTCCGGTGGTTTCCGATCCGATGCGACCGGACGGTGGCGTCAGAGCGCCAGGGTCCAGGTGTTGATGTAGCCGGTGTCGATGGTCGCCGCGTCCTGGACGCGGAGCCTCCAGGTGCCGTTGGCGGGTTCGCTGGAGAGGTTGACGGTGTAGGTCGTGTTGATGTTGTCGGTGCTGCCGCCGGTGCGGTTGTGCAGTACGTAGGCGCTGCCGTCCGGGGCGACCAGGCTGACCACAAGGTCACCCTGGTACGTGTGCACGATGTTCACCGCGACCGTGGCGTTGGTACGGCCGTTGCGCGCACAGCCGGAGACGGTGATCGTGCTCTCCACCGTGGTGTTGTCCGGGATCGCCACGTCGTTGCCGTTGGTCTGGGTGCAACCGGGTGCCCCGTTGACCGTCAGCGAGTACGAGGTCGCCTGGGTGGTGACCGGGCCGGTGCCGGTGATGCTCACCGTGTAGGTGCCCGACGGGGTGGCCGAGGTGGTGCTGATGGTGAGGGTGGACGAGCCGCCCGAGGTGATCGAGGCCGGGCTGAACGTCGCCGTCGCCCCGCTGGGCAGGCCGCTCGCGGTCAGCGCGACCGACTGCGGACTGCCGACCGTGGTGGCGGTGCTGACCGTGGCGGTCACCGACTGCCCCGGGTTGACCGTGCCGGCACCGGGCGCCACCGAGATCGAGAAGTCCTGGGTCGGCGGGACCACGTTTCCGATGTAGAGCAGCTTGTTCGGCGAACCGGTGCCCGCACCGGTCACCACGCCGTTGGTGGCGTCGTTGACGAGCTTGTCGCGTACCTGCTGCGGGGTGTAGCTGGGGCTGGCCGACAGCACCAGGGCAGCCGCGCCGACCACGTGCGGGGTGGCCATCGAGGTGCCGCTGATGGTGTTGGTCGCGGTGTTGCTGGTGCTCCAGGCCGAGGTGATCGCGCTGCCGGGGGCGAAGATGTCCAGGCAGGTGCCGATGTTGGAGTAGGACGCCTTGGCGTCGTTCGACTCCGTCGCCCCGACCGTGATCCCGTTCGGGGTGCTGGCGGGGGAGACGTTGCAGGCGTTGGAGCTGTACTCGTTACCGGCCGCGAGACCGTACACCACGCCGTCCGCGATCGACCGGGTCACGGCGTCGTTCACGCCCTGGTCGAAACCGCCGCCGAGGCTCATGTTGGCGACCGCCCGCTCACCCGGGTCGTGGTCGCCGGTGACCCAGTCGATGCCGGCGATGACGCCGGCGTACGAGCCACTGCCGCCGTTGTCGAGGACCCGTACGCCGACCAGGGTGACGCCCTTGGCCACGCCGTACGCGGTGCCGCCGACGGTGCCGGCGACGTGCGTACCGTGCCCGTTGCCGTCGTCGGCGCTACCGCCGTCGACCGCGTCGAACCCGGTGACCGCCCGCCCGCCGAAGTCGTTGTGGGCGAACCGGATCCCGGTGTCGATGATGTACGCCCGCACACCCGCACCGTTGTTCGGGTAGGTGTAGGAGTTGTTCAACGGCAGGTTGCGCTGGTCGATCCGGTCCAGTCCCCAGGAGGGGGTCGGGGACTGGGTGGCGGCGAGGCGCACGGTGTGGTTCTGCTGGACGTACTTCACCGACGGGTCGGCGGCGAGCCGCTTGGCCGCCGCCTCGGACAGCCGTACCTCGAAGCCGCGCAGGGCGTGCTGGTAGGTGCGGGCGACGCTGCCGCCGTGCCGTTTGGCCAGGCTCGCCGCGGTGTCGGTGACGTTGGTCTGGGCGACCGAGGCGTCCTTGAACACCACGACGTACGAGCCGGCCACCGCCGTGACGCCGCCGGCCTGCAGGATCTGCCCTTCGGCGGGTGCGGCGGCGACTGGACTGGCGAACGCGACCGCGGCGGTGGCCGCGGCCGTGACGGCTGCTCCGATGCGCCAGCGGCGCCCCGGTGACCCTGAGAGTGTCATCCCTCGTGCTCCCCTTCCGATGCTCGACCGGTGGACTCGTGGTCCACCGATCGATGGTTCCCGGTAACTGATTGGGGGAAATGCTAGGGGCAATTCATTGAAATGTAGAGATGTATGATTTGGTTGGCGAGTCGCGTATCCTGTGGTGTTCCGGCCACGCCCGTTCGTGGCGCGTCCGACGACGTCCGAGGTCGGACCGCATCTCCTCCCTTCTGGAATAAACCTGAGTGGACTCGGTTTGCGATTCATGTTTTGGTGTACGAATGCAGCGCCGAGCGGCACATCGGGCACAGGATCCGAAACAGGGATCGGCGCAAACAAATGGAACCGGCAATCGCGCCGAAACATAAACGTGCTTACGCCGGCCATCCGTCGCCGTTGCTACAAGAAAGAAGTGGGCGGGATTCGGGCCGGACATGGGCGGGGTCGGGGCGTACGGTCAGCACGATCGAGCGCCCGACGGCCGTTCCTCTAGGCTGCTCCCGTGACCGCATGTGACGTCGCCGTCGTCGGCGCCGGGCCGGCCGGCCTCTCCGCCGCCTACGCCGCCGCCCGGACCGGAGCCCGTACGATCGTGCTGGAGCGGGCCGAACATCCCCGCTACAAGACCTGTGGGGGCGGGTTGATCGGCACCTCCCTGGCCGCCCTCGACGGGCGGATCGAGGTGCCCGCCGACGACCGGGTGCACAACGTCACGTTCACCCACGACGGCCGGCGCGAGTTCAGCCGCGACCACGGCTCACCGCTGGTCCTCATGGTCCGCCGCCCCGAGTTCGACGACCGGCTGCGCCGGGCCGCCGCCGACGCCGGAGCCGAGATCCGCGAGCGGGTCGCGGTACGCGCGATCGACCAGGACACCACCGGCGTACGCATCCGCCTCGCCGACGGCACCGAGCTGACCGCGGGTGTGGTGATCGGCGCGGACGGCTCCTCCGGGATCACCGCCCGTCACGTCGGCGTCGAGTACGACCAGGTGGACCTCGGGCTCGAGGTGGAGCTGCCGGTCGCGGGTCCGATCCGGGAGCACTGGCAGGGCCGGCTCCTGCTCGACTGGGGCCCGATTCCCGGCTCGTACGCCTGGGTCTTCCCGAAGGGCGACGTGCTCACCGTCGGTGTCATCGCCGAGCGGGGCCAGGGTGAGGCGACCCGGCGTTACCTGCGCGACTTCGTCGACCGGCTCGGGCTCGCCGGGATCGAGCCGATCCACGACTCCGGACACCTGACCCGCTGCCGCAGCGAATCCTCGCCGCTGCGCCGGGACCGGGTCCTGGTCGCCGGTGACGCCGCCGGTCTGCTGGAGCCGTGGACCCGGGAGGGGATCAGCTTCGCCCTGCGCTCCGGAGCACTCGCCGGAGCCGCCGCGGCCTCCGGTGACCTCGACGGTTACGTCACCGCCGTACACCGGGAGTTGGTGCCGCCGATGGCCGCCGGGCGCCGGCTGCTGGGCGCGTTCACCCGGCACCCCGGCGTCTTCCACGCCGTGGTCGCCACCCGGCCCGGCTGGCGGATGTTCGCCCGGTTCTGCCAGGGGGAGGCGTCGTTCCAGCGCACCCTGACCCGGATGCCGGTCCGCGCGGCGCTCGCCCTGCTCCGGTCCTGACCGGCGGTCGAACCCGGCCGGCAACCCGCCGGTGTCAGTTCAGCCGGGGCAGCATCGCCGCCACCCGGGTCAGCGGCTCGGCCAGCGCCGGAATCCGGTCCACCTGGTCCAGCCGGCCCGGCAGGTAGGTCATCAGCTCGCCCTGGTGCAGGATCCACGGCGGCACCGACCCGGCCACATGCGCGGCGACGAGAGCGGGGGAGAGCACCCACCGCACCGCCACCGGGTCGCCCTCGACCCGGAACGCCCGGTCGAAGTCCCGGTCACCGGTGACCGCGCCCCCACCGCCGGCCAGGGCGCGCCCGACCTGCGCCGCCGGGCCGCGCGGCGACACCTCCACCGAGGGGTACGCGTGCCCCAGGTGCACCACCACGACCACGTACGGATGGCTGTGGCTGGACGTCGTGCTGGTGGTGCCACCCATGCCGTCGGAACCCGTGCCGGTGTACGTCTCGGTGTGGTTGTACTCGGCAACACTGACCCGTTGACCGGCGACCACCCCGGACACGACAACCGCGACACCGGCCCGGTTGCCGCCCGGCAGCCTCGTTCCCCAGTCCACGGTGGGCAGTGGCACGTACACCCAACCGTTGCGGCCGGCCCACCGCCGTAGCGTGTCCCGGCGTTGCCCGTTGCGCCGCCGGCCGAGCAGGACGAGGACGACCAGCAGCGCCAGCACCGCGACCGCGGCCAGACAACCGAAACCGAGCAGACCCGCCAGCAGCCCGTCGGACTCGGCCGGTGTCATCGGCGGTCCGTCGCGGAGAACGACAGGGCCGCCGGCACCAGCGGGCCGAGCACCAGCACGATCGCCCCGCTCGCGATCCCCCCGACCGCCGCATCCCCGGCGATCAGTTCGAACGCGCCCAGCACGAACAGCCCGCCGACGGCGAGCCCGGTCAACAGGAACGTGCTCCAGAGCAGCCACCGACCACCGATCGCCCCCGCCGCCAGGCGGAGGTTCGCGACGAGCACCGGCACGCACCCCAGTACGCCCACACCGAGCGCCACCGCGACCGGGATCAGCACCCCGACCGCGTCGATGCCGAGCAGGTAGCCGACAAAGGCCAGCAGCACCGCGTACCCGATGAGCAGCGCGCCCGCGACGGCGGCCCGCTGCCGGGCGGCGCGCCGACGGCCGTCCGCGCCGGTCTGCCCGGTCATGGCTCCAGGCGCCAGTCCGTGCCGTCCGCGACCGCCGGAGCCTTGTCCCGCAGAGTGCCGTCGGAGATCTTGTCGGCAGCGGAGACCGGCCACCGGTGCCCGTCGAAGGCCAACCACTCGTTGATCCGGTCCCGGAGATTGCCCTCCTGCACCGCGGTCACCCCGTAGAGGGTGCCGGTTCCCGCGGTCAGGGCGGTCAGGAACACCAGACACGCCGCGATCGCGATGAACGGTCCGGCCGGCGCACCGAACACCGAGGCGGTGGACGCGGCGGCCCCGATCAGGCCGCCCACCAGGGCCGTGATCGCGACGAGGATCGAACCCCACCAGACCACGATCGCCGCCGCGGTGGCGGTCAGCGCACCGTGGATGGCGTCGGTGAAGTCCTTCTTGATCGAGGTGATGGCCTTGAGCTGCGCGCCCAGCATCCGCTTGTACGCGTCCGCCGCCGGTCCCTTCCACTCGTCCAGGATCGCCGACTTGTCCGGGTCCGCCGCCCCGGCGAGCGCGCTGACCGGAGACCCGACGTCGTCCGCCCACGCGTTGCCAACCCGCAGCAGCGTCGGGGGCCACCCCGGCTTGAGCATGTACCTGTTCAGCTCCGCGTAGATCTTGTTGATCAGGGAGACGAAGCGTTCGGTCGACTCGCGGATCCCGTCGCCGACGAAGCCGGGCACCTTCGACAGCACCCGGTTGACGTTGTCGACGATCTCCTCGGTCTTCTGCTGTACGCGTTTCAGCGCGGTTTCGAACTCCTCGATCAGTTCGCGGAACTCCTGCTCACCAGGGCTCGGAGCCATCACACACCGTCCTTTTCCGCAGCTGGGTCGCCCATGGCGCGGTCCACTAGTAGATGCCGCGCATCCGGTGCACCGCGTCCCGCTCGTCGGCCTCGTACCCGTCGGCTGCCGTACGCAACGCCGAACCGATCGCGTCGAAGTTGGCCGCGCCCTCGCGCAGCAGCCGCGCCAGCTTCTCCTGCAACTCGCCGTACGTCTCCACCAGACCGGTGAGCGACGCCAGGCTGGACAGCTCGAACGGGCCCAGGCTCTGCGCCGAGGCAGACTTCGACGCGGCGTCCATGGTGTCGGCGTGCCGGCCCCAGGACCGGGCACCCTCGTGCAGGGCCGCGATCGACGCCTCGATCTGCTCTTTGCTCGGTGGCACGCTCTTTCCTCACAATCGCTGGCTGGCCGGGTGACCCCGGCCGGACCCGGGCGGACGTTCGGTCGGCGCCGGTCACGGTCGGCGGTACAGTCCCAACTGGCGGGCGAGTTCCAGTGGGTCGCCGGCCAGCCGGCCCAACGCACCGACCCGGCTGTCGGCGACCAGCCCCTGCACGGTCTCCCGACCGGCCACCAGGTACGCCTCCTCGAACGCCTCCAGGGTCGCCCGGCCGATGTTGACCTCGTGGGTGTCGTAGAGCCACTGCGAGTGGTACTCGACGCCGACCGGAGCGCCGTCCCCGGTGATCCGTACGGTCACGTGCCGGCCCGCGTCCCGCCCGTCGTACGACCGGGTCTGCCGGTCGGCGACCTGCCGCGACAACACGTCGAGATCGGCGTCGAGGTCGTGCAGCATCCGCACCATCTCCCGCATCGCCTCGACCGTCGCCGCCGCATCCGGCCGCTCCGACAACGCCGCGACCAGCTCGTCCACCGACCGGTCCCGGGAAGCGGACGCCGACGGCGGAGTTGGTGCCGGCTGCGGCGGGTCCGGTGTCACGAGCCCCTCGGAGAGCCTGGCGTCCAGCTCACGCAGCCGGTCCAGCGCCGCCGACTCGATCGCGGCCCGTACGGCCGAGCCGAGCCCGACCGCGCCACCGACCCGGCGCCAGCCCTGGTCCACCCGTACGTGACGGAGCCGGCCGTCGCCGTCCACCTGAACGGTCACCACGTCGTCCGGATCGCTGCCCCGGTAGCGGGCCGCCGGATCGCTCGCCGCGCCCACCCGCCGGGCGAGGTCGTCGGCCTCGGCCCACAGTCGTCCGAAATCCGGATCGGTGTCCCCGCTCAACCCGTGCACCTTCCGTTTCCGCCCCCTGGCACCTGATGCACCCTAACGGCACACCCGGTTCGCGCACTGCCCGTGACCGGTGGCGTTTTCGACTCCTCCACCCGGTGACGCGAATCAGTCACCGGATGGTCGCCGACGGTCGTTGCGGTGGACACTGGACAGGAGCGAGGAGGCCGTTATGGCGACCGAACAGGAACCCGAGGGACGCTCCACCGACGAGGAACTGGCCCACCTGCGGCAGGTGCGGTTCGGCCGGCTACCCGCCCGGGTACGGCCCGAGGACCACGTCCAACTGGTCGAGACCGGCCAGCGCCCGGACCGGGCGGCACCAGCCGGCGGCGAAGACGACTGGATGCTGCGCAACGCCGCAGGGTAGGGGAAGTCACCTGGTCGGGACGCATCGATGATGCCCCGGATACCGCGACGGCGGTGGTTCTCATCCGACCGGGCGAGGACCACCGCCGTGCACGTCGAAGCAGGTCAGCTCGGGAACTCGACCGGGACGCCCTCGCGTACCAGGCGCCAGTTCGGTACGAAGAAGTCGGCCGGGTCGATGGTCCCCTTCTCCTGCGCCCAGTCGATCAGCAGCTGGCGGATCTCCTGCTGCTGGTTGTAGATCTGGGTCTTCACGATGCCGGGGAAGTTGCCGCCGCCGCTGCGCCGGTAGTTGTTCACCGCGATCACGAACTGGTCACCGTCGGCGACCGGGGTGCCCGTACCGGGATGGGCCAGGCGGGTGATCCGCTGCCCGACCGGGCGGCTGATGTCGATGTCGTAGTCGACGCCGGAGATGGTGTCGTAGTTGTAGTCCGGCACCGACGGATCGTTGATCGTCGCCGGGTCCACCGGGGCACCCGGGCCGAGCGTCCGGAAGTACTTCGCCGAGTACTCCAGGTACGCCTTCACCTCCGCGCCGCTGATCAGTACGGCCTCGAGGGTGTTGTCGTAGATGTAGAGCCCGGCCACGTCCTTGATCTTC